>NZ_JARVSD010000008.1 GCF_030209445.1 Promicromonospora sp. MEB111 | reverse complement strand
TGACCGGCCCCGCACCCGGCCACACCCCACGCAGCCGCTACCAGATCGGCTGCCAGACCACTCCCGCCCACGGCGCGATCGCCTACCGACCCAGCCCACCACCACCGCAGCCCCGCCCGGCCCGCCAACCACTACACCGGCCACCCAACCGGACACGAGGCCGAATACCAGCCCGGCACCGGCACCCCGACCTCTCCTGGACCCACCCCGCCTGACGACCACTGACGTCATCAACCACCTAGGGTGCTCGACCCGGTTCCCGTTTGCCAGGCCGCTCGCCGTGGCGCGCCTCGTGCTCGCCGTCGGCTGCTCCGCTGAGCCGGCCCCTCCACCGACGACGTCGCGCACCAATCGTCACGCCCGGCTCTCACGACCGCACGGTCCCTCCCGGACGCGTGCGATCCGGACGCACCGCTGTTCATCGTGAACAGATGGGCGCCGGGAAGCGCCGGATCAAGCTCAGCGGCTGAGCTCGATGAGCGCCAGCAGCGCCAGCCCGTAGGCCTCCGCCGGCTCCGGGTCGGCGAACAGCCGGGTCTCGCCGAGGAGCTGGACCTCCACCTCGAAGCCGTCGCCGGTACGGCGCAGCGTGTGGAAGGCCGAGCGCAGCAGCACGCGGAGCTGGTCCTCGCGCGGCAGCCAGAGGGCATCCTCGATCGCGACCGAGTCCAGCGCCCACTCGGTGGTGCCGTTGAACCCCAGGATCGTGCCCGTCGGGTACTCGTGCGCCTCGATCGTCATCGTGCTCACTGTGAAGACGTCGCTCGCGAGGTCGGGCGCCTGGACCCGGAACTGGTCGCCGTCGACCGGCGTCCAGATCAGGCCCGCGTCCTGCAGCTTCGTGGCCAGCTCGGTGGAGATCATCGAACCATTCTGACGCCGTTCACCCACGGCATGTCCGATGCGCACCAGGTCTCTACGGCGCCAGCGTCCGCAGGACGCAGAACTCGTTGCCCTCGGGGTCCGCCATGACCTGCCACGTCGCGTCGGCGCCCTGACCGACGTCCTCTGTGGTGGCACCCAGCCCGACCAGCCGGGCCACCTCGTCCTCGGTGCTGCCGTCGATCGGGCTGACGTCGAGGTGCAGCCGGTTCTTCACGATCTTGTTCTCGGGCACCGGGACGAACACCAGCGTGGGCGCCATCTGCCGGGCCCGGACGTCCTCGACCGTCGGCTCCCAGGAGCCGATCTCGACCTTGCCCCCGGACCGGTCGATCACGGCGAAGCCCAAGACCTCGCACCAGAAGGAGGCGAGCCGCTCCGGGTCGTGGGCATCGACGACCAGCTCGGTGAACCTGCTTGTCATGACTCTCCTTGGTGTGTCGGTACGCGGTGCTGCGGGTCGGTGAACGCTCCAGCGGCGGCGGCGGCCGGCGCGGTCGCGGCGACGAGCAGGCTACGCGCGTCCGGGTGCCCGGAGCGCTCCACGGCGCGGGCTACCACACCCAGATCTTGACGTGTTGTAGAGATAGGGCGACCCTCGTAGAGGGCATCCAGCACGCGCCCGAGTCCCGTCCGTTCCATCCAGAGGAGACAGCGATGAGCGAGAACTCTCAGCTACTTCACGTGGCGACGTTCTGCGGCAAGTGCGACTGCGGCTGCCCGGAACTGTTCGTCGACCCGACCGCCGAGCCCCTGAAGCAGATCGTGATCACCGACGACTTCGGCCAGCGCATCCAGATGAGCCACGACCAGCTCGCGGACCTGGTGGAGCAGGCCCGCAGCGGCGCGCTCGACGCGGCGGCGCTCCAGCCGGCCTGACGGCAAGGGCGTTCCGTCCGGTATTCCGGACGGCGGCAAAGGTGGCTGTCCACTCACCGGTGGGCGGCCACCTTTGCAGTATGGTCCTGGCAGGAGGGCACTATGTCAGGCAGGACTCGCGCACGCGGACAGCTCGAGGCGGAGGTCATGCGCATCCTCTGGGACCACGAGGACGCGATCGGGGCACGAGCGATCCAGGAGAGGTTCGGGGACGAGCACGTCCCGGCCTACACCACGCTCCTGACGGTGCTCGACCGCCTGGAGAAGAAGGGCGAGGTGGTCCGCATCGCGGCCTCCCCCCGCAAGGTCCGCTTCCGGCCCACCCGGTCCGACGGCGAGCGCGCCGGTGCCGCGATGCTCTCGGTGCTGGAGGGCACCGGCGACCGCGAGGAGGCCCTGCTCCGGTTCGCCGACCACCTGACCGCCCGGGACGCCGAGATGCTGCAGCGGGCGCTGCGCCCCAAGCAGCCTGCCGGACGCCGCCGCGCGGGCTGACCTCGCCCAGCCGAGCTCGCGGGGTCAGGGCCGACCTCCAGGTCCGACTCGGCCCCCGGGGTGCAGGTTCGGTCAGCCGGCGAGCATGAGTCCGCACATCGCGGCCGTGCCGAAGCTCATCAGGCCGCCCGCCATCAGGTCGAGGCCGGCGTGGTCGAGCCCGGCACGGTCGCGCGCGGCTCCACCCGAACGTGTGTGCCGGACCGCCGCGACAAGGAACAGCGCGCCCCCGACCACGAGCAGCACGACGAGCACCGCACCACCGGCAGCCGTCAGGGCGTCCAGCGGCGCGGGCACGGCCCCGTGCACGGCCGCGTGCTCGGCCGCATGACCGACGGCAGGTCCGCCGTGCCGGGTCATCACCGCGAGCGCCCACACCATCGCGAGCATCATCACGGCGTGCGTCGCCTGGCACCGGGCGCTCTCGTGATGGCCCGCCCGCCGCCTGTCCGGCGTCGGGCCGCGGCTGCCTGCCGGACGACTCAGGGCGTCGATGCCGTACCAGCCCGCGGCGGCCGCGAAGCAGGCGGCGCCCACGGCGAAGAAGGCGACCTGGGGCAGTGCCGGCAGGCGGACCCAACACGGCCAGACCATGACCACCATCGCGAGGCTCATGCCCAGGTGGAACAGGTGGCTCGCCGCGACGAGGAGCCGGCGGGTCGTGGTCAGGCGCCAGAGCGACCAGGCGCTCAGGGTGCCGAAGATGACTGTCGCCGCCCACTGCACGGCTGGGTCCGACGTCACTGGCGCCCCCCGCGTCCCGAGAAGTTGAAGCGGCCGAACCGCCGCCGACAGTACCACATGATGTAGAGATGTTGTACGGTTCTGGGGACCAGGGGCGGACGTGGAGCGGGGTGGTTCCGGTGCGCACGACCGAGCTGTACGTGAACACCGGAACCTGCGAGCACTGCCGCCGCGCCCTCTTCACCGAGCTGTCCGCGGTGCCCGGCGTCTGGCGGGTGCGGATCGACGCGACGTCGGGCCTGGTCACGTTCCGGACCCTCTCGCCCGTCGACCGCACCCGCGTCGAGACGGCGGTCACCGACGCCGGGTTCGAGGTCAGGGCGTGGCGCTGACCTCCGTCCGGTCACGCCGTGCCTGGACCAGCCCGACGACGACGTCCACCAGGACGAACGCCACGAGGGTGTACCCGACCAGCGGCAGGAACGTCCCCACCGTGATCGCCACCGCGGCGACCGCCGCGAGCCCCCACCACGGCGTGTCCTGGAGCACCGCGCGCCGCGGGGGCGGGCCGCCCAGCCCGCGCGGCTCGCGCGTGGGCCGCCGCCTCCACCACATCAGGTAGCCGAGCACCACCATCGAGCCGATGCCGAGCGCGAGCACGAACAGCAGGACCTGGTTGACCGTGCCGAGCAGGAGACCCATGTGCAGGTCGATGCCCCACGTGGTGAGCTTGGCGGGCAGCGGGAAGCTCACGAAGTCGGTCCGGTGGACCACCTGCAGCGTGGTCCCGTCGACCGCCACGGAGTCGGCCTCGGTGGGTACGTCGCTCTTGTTCTCCTGCACGGTCCACGCGGTGCCGGCCTCGGCCGGCGGCTTGATCTCCACCTCGTCGGTGTTGACGTTGATGCCCTGGGCGACCGCGAGCACGGCGTCGAACGTCGCGGGGTCCACCGCGCCGGCCGCCCCGGGGGTGCCGCCGCCGTGCCCGGCGTGCTCGTCCGCCTCGGCGGGTGCGCCGCCGGTCAGCTGCGTGTCCAGGGCGGGCGTGGTCCAGCCGAGGGCGCTGCGCAGCTCGCCGACGTTGGCGCCGCCGTACTGGGACCAGGTGATCCCGGTGACGGACAGGAAGAGCGCGCCCAGCACCACCACGGCGCCCACGGCGGTGTGCCAGGACAGGAGGCGCCGGTACCCGGTCTGCCGGCGCTTCGGCCGGGCGACGCCGGCGGCCCGCCGGGACGCGCGCAGCCGGTTGATCCACAGGATCAGCCCCGCCACCACGACGATGCCGAGCCAGGACGCGGCCAGCTCGCTGTACAGCCGGCCGGGATCGCCGAGGTGCAGGCTGCGGTGCAGGTTGGAGATCCAGGTCCGCAGCGGGAGCGCTCCGCTGGAGCCGTAGACGGTCAGGTCGCCGCGCACCTCGCCGGTCGCGGGGTCGACGAAGATCGCCCGGGACTCGCTGGGGCCCAGGCCGTCCTCGCCGAACATCACGCGGGTGGTGTCGCCGGGTTCGGGTGCGGGGCGGACGGCGGTGAGCACGGCGTCGGCGCCGACCTGGCCCTGGGCGACCTCGACCTGGTCGCCCAGGCTCAGGGCCGTGTCGGCGACCGGGGCGTGCAGCTCCTGGTCGTAGACCACCTGCTCCAGGGCGGGCGCGAGCGCGTAGAGGGCGCCGCTGGTCGCGGCGACCAGGATGAACGGGCCCACGAGGAGGCCCGCGTAGAAGTGCAGCCGCCGCAGCAGCGGGCCGAACCAGGGCGTACGGCCGGGGCGGGGTGGTGACGGGTCGGCCGTGGGGACGTCGGAGGCCGAGCCGGTCATCGTGTCGGTCATGTGGGGCCTGCTTTCAGGTGAGGAGGGATTCGCCGATGAATCCGCCCTCGCCGCACCCGGGTGGGGTGGCGAAGACGGCCGAGCCGATGGGCACGGTCCATTGGTTGAGCAGGTCGAGCTGGTCCAGGCGGCGCTGGAGGGGGACGAACTGTCGGTCGACGTCCGCCTGGAACGAGACGAAGATCAGGCCGGCGTCGGAGACCTGCGCCCCCGCACCGCCGTCGTCGTAGTTGTAGGCCCTGCGGAAGATGCGCTCGTCCGGGTTCTCGCTGCGCGCGCGGCGCAGGTGCGAGAACTCCGGGATCACGGGGAACCCGATCGCGGTGGTGGCCGCGAAGTCGGGTTCGTCGAACTCGTCCGTGCCGGTCAGCGGCGCGCCGACGGCCAGGTACCTGCCGACCGACTGCTCGCGGCCGCCCCGGTCGAGCTCGTCCCACGTGTCGAGGTCCATGCGGATGCGGCGCACCACCATGCCGGTGCCGCCGGCGAGCCACCCCTCTCCCGCCCAGACCACGCGGTCGAAGTCCGGAGTGCCCGGGGCCGGGTTGGTCGTGCCGTCGACCTGGCCGAAGAGGTTTCGCATGGTCGTACCCGGCGCGACGGTGCCGTGCGCGCGCCGGAACCCCTGCTGGGTCCAGCGCACGGACGCGAAGCTGCGGGTGTCCTTGAGCAGCATGCGGGACGCGTGGGCGACGGTCAGCGGGTCGTCCGCCGCGATCTGGAGCAGCAGGTCGCCGTCGCCGAGCTCGGGCACCAGCCGGTCGATCGAGAACGACGGGAGCGGCCGCAGCCAGTCCGGGCCGGTGCCCCGCGCCCGCTCGACGAACCGCGGCCCGAAGCCGAACGTCACCGTGAGCCGGGCGGGGGCGGCGGCCAGCTCCGGCTCGGAGTCCGCGAGCGCCGGGACACCCTGGGTGAGGCGGGCGGCGTCGTCGGTGAGGATGCGCATCATCCGGGTCAGGTCCGCCCGGTCCGTACCGTCGTGGAGGTCGAGCGCGACGAAGAGCCCGTGCGCCTGGGCGGCGGTGTCGATCCCCGCCTGGTGCGCCCCGTGGAAGGGGACGGTCAGGTCGCCGTTCAGCGGCGCCGACGGCGGCTGGTCCGCCGAGGCGTTCAGCGCGGTGTCGGCGCCGATCGCGGCGGCCGCGCCGACGCCGGCGACAGCTCCCCCGAGGAGGAACTGCCGCCGGGTCGACCCCGACCGCGCGGCGCGCGCACCGTGGTCAGGCGCGGTCATCAGCCGTCCGTACCCGTGTGGCCGGCGTCGTCCGTGTCCGTGCCGGATCCCATGTCCATGTCGCCCGCGTCCGCCCCGGTGTCCCCGCCCACGTAGTTCTCGTTCGCCCCGGAGTAGTCCTTGACGGGCGCCGTGAACTCGTAGGTCGAGTCGTCGGAGAAGGTGAGCGTGAACGTGACCTCGTCGCCCGCCTCCAGCGGGTCGGTGAGGTCCATGAGCATGATGTGGCTGCCGCCCGGCTCGAGCGTCAGCGTGTCCCCGGCGGGGATGACGAACCCGCCGTCGATCTCCCGCATGACCAGCTCGCCCGTCTCGTTCTCCACCGTCTCGTGGAGCTCCAGCATCGAGGAGGCCTCGGTGGTCGCCGAGACGACCGTGACGTCCTGCGCGCCGGAGTTGGTCAGCCCGCCGAACGCGGCGGACATCCCGGAGTCGGCGGCCTTGACCCACGCGTCGCTCAGGGTCACGCCCTGCGCGGCGCGCGCGGCGGAGCCGCCGTCGTCGTCCGCGGCGTCCGCGGTGGCGCAGCCCGCCAGGGCCAGCGCGGTGAGGACGACGCCGAGCCCGGCGGTCGTGGACCTGCCCCGGCGGCCGGTCGGGCGGTTGTTCATCGTTCGGTTGTGCACAGCAGTACCTCTCACTTCGTTCCCGACGGGTCCGGGGTGTTCCCGGAGTCGTCGGGGCCGGCCGCATCCCTGCGGCGGCGGAGAACGTGGACCAGCGCGAACAGGGCCGCCGCGACGGCGGCCCCGCCCGCACCGACGAGGACGACCCGCCAGGGCCCCTCGTCCTGTCGTGCGGTCTGGTCCTGCGTGCTGCCCTGCGTACCGGCACCCGAGGCGTCGTCCCCGGCAGCCCCGGCGGCGGGTCCCGCCCCCGCCTCCTCGCCGTCGCCGACGGCGAACGGGACGATCCCCGTGATGGGGTGCCCGTCGGAGGACACGACCCGCCAGCGGATCTCGTAGCCGCCGTCCGGCAGCCCGGGATCCAGGACAGCCGTGACGGTGGGCCCGTCGATCGCGGGCGCGGCGGACACCCAGTCGGTGTCGCCGTCGGTGACGACCACGGCGGCGCCCATGTCCAGGACGTCGGCCGAGAACGTCAGGGACACCTCGGCGGGCGCCTCCTGGAGCACCTGGTCGGACGCCGGATCACTGGAGACCAGCTTGTCGTGGGCGGACGCCGGGGCCGCGGTCGCGCACAGTGCGACGACGGCCACCGCCAGCCCGGCCACGAGCGGACGGGTTCGGGGCATGAAGAGACCTCTCCTCGGACGTCATGGATCGACGTCGGCACGCACGGAACAGCCCACGGGCACACGTGCGCCCGTGGGGCAGGGCTCAGACCGCGTGCGGTGCGGGAGGTCCCCTCCGCAGGAGGGGTGAGAGCTGGGGACCCGGGTGGAGCGGGCGGAAGGTCTCGGCGGGCACGCCGGAGCGGGCGGGCGCCACGAAGGAGATCGGGCGGTCGAGGACGACCCACGCGCGCAGCAGCCAGGCCGCCATCCGGCTGCCCAGCTCGCGCAGGCGCCGCAGCAGCAGCTCCCCGCGGTGCAGCACCACGACGGTGACCGCCGCGGCGATCCCGTGCCAGAGCCACATCGACGGCCCGCCGTGCAGCAGCGCCGTCTGGACCGGCGCGCCCGACGTCGCGAGCGGCGCCATGTCCCCGTGCCCGCCATGGGCCCCGTGCGGGTCGGCGACGGCCTGGAGCGTGCCGACCGGGGTGCCGAGCTGGAAGAGCAGGTGGAACAGGAGCTGGCTCGCCGCGACCGAGACCGAGAGCCGCGGCAGCGTGAGCCGCCGGGCGACCAGGGCCGTGCAGACGGGGAGCGAGAGCACCCAGGGCACGAGGATCCCGAGCCAGCCCGGGACGTCCCCGCCGCCGGCGAGGTGCGAGGCGAGGGCCACGAGGGTCGCCGCCGACGCCGCGAGGACGCCGCGCACTCCGCGCGCGGTCCCCCGTCCTGCGTCGGGTGCGTTCATCAGGCCGTTCCCCCTCGTGACGGTCGTACGACGGACGCCAGGATATGGGTCAACGCTCGGCACAGGGAAGTCCGGTATGTGGCTTGCCGGACCGGCGCGTCGCCCTACGCCGCCGGGTCCAGCCCCGCCGCCTGGCGGGCGGCGCTGACGAACGCCACGCGCACGTTGTCCCAGCCGTCGAGATAGCCGCCGACCAGCGCGGCGTCGCGCAGCAGCACGAGCTGCCCGGCGCGCGTCACGGCGTCGTCGACGCCGGCGGCGGTGAGCACCTGTTCGAGCGCGCCCCGGAACCAGGCGCGGTGCGTGTCGACGGCGCGCCGCACCCCGCTGTCGGCATCGGGGTACTCCGCGGCGGCGTTGATGAAGGGGCAGCCGCGGGTGTGGTGGCGGGCGACGTCCTCGGCGATGCCCTCGATGAGCAGGCCCACGAGCTCGACCGGGTCGTCGGTCGCCGAGGCGGCGCCGTCGAGCGCGGCGCGCAGGTTCGCGTCCTCCACGCCGAGGTAGGCCTCGACCAGGTCCTCCTTGCTCGGGAAGTGCCGGTAGAACGTGGCCCGCGTGACGCCGGCAGCGGCGACGATGCGGTCGACGCCGACCACGTGGATGCCCTCGGCGTAGAACAGCTCGGACGCGGTGCGCAGCAGGCGTTCGCGCGCCTCGGAGCCTCCTTCGGCGGTCTTGCGCGGGGCGCGGGAGGCAGTGGATCTGGGTGCCATGTCAGTCAGCATAGAACGATCTTTCTCCTTGGGCATTGACGCCGGCCGGGTGCGGGCGTACCTTTCTGGAATAACAGAGAAAGAACGATCGTTCTTCCTGCCGACGGACCGGGAGCCCGGCCCACCGAACCTGAGGAGCCCGCCATGAACGCCACCCCCGACACCACCAGCAGCGCCGCCGGCACCACCCCGGAGAAGCTCCCGATCGTCCTGATCCACGGCCTCTGGATGACCCCCGCGAGCTGGGACACCTGGGCAGAGCGGTTCCGCGCCGCGGGCCACGAGGTGATCGTCCCGGGCTGGCCCGGCATCGACGACCGCAGCGTGCAGGACATCCGCACCAACCCCGCGCCCCTGCGCGGCATCGGCCTCAAGGAGATCACCGACCACTACGAGCGCATCATCCGCGCCCTGCCGGTGAAGCCGATCATCATGGGCCACTCGTTCGGCGGCGTCATCACCCAGATGCTGGCCGACCGCGGACTCGGCGCCGCCTACGTCGGCGTCGCCCCCGGGCAGACGGCCGGGATCTCCACACTGCCGGCCTCGACGTTCCGCACGGGCCTGCCGATCCTGTCCAACCCGTTCAACCGCAACGGCGTCAAGCCGATCTCGAAGGGGCACTTCCACTTCACCTTCGGCAACGACCTCTCCCGCGCCGAGTCGGACGCGCTCTGGGAGCAGCTCGCCGTCCCGTCCTACAACCGGGTCCTCTTCGAGGGCGTGGCCTCCACCATGAACGAGAAGAACGGCGTGACCCACGTCGACTACGCCCGCGCCGACCGCGCGCCGCTCCTGGTGATCACCGGCGGCATCGACAACGTGGTCCCGCCGGCCATCGGCAAGGCGATCGTGGCCAAGTACGCCGCCACGGACAGCCCCGCCGTGGTCGAGTACAAGGAGTACGCCGGCCGCACGCACCGGCTCGTCTCCCAGCCCGGCTGGGAGGAGATCGCGGACCAGGCCCTCACCTGGGCCACGTCCCACGCCGCCGTCACCGCATGACGGCGGGCTAGGGTCCGAGGGTGCGCATCGAGACCGACGGCCGCCCCGCGGCGCCCAGCGACCTGTTCAGCACCTACGGCCACTTCACGGCCATGCAGGTGCGCGACGGCGGGGTCCAGGGCCTGACCCACCACCTGACCCGGCTCGACGACGCGCACCGTGAGCTCTTCGGCCGGCCGCTGGAGGCGGAGCGGGTCCGCGACCTGGTGCGGCACGCGCTGGACGGCACGCCCGACGCCTCGGTGCGCGTCGTCCTGCGCCACGCCGAGCACGTCGTGGTCACGGTGGCCGAGCCCCACCATCCGCCCGCCACGCCGCAGCGACTGCGGTCGGTCCCCTACCTGCGGCCGTTCGCCCACCTCAAGCACCTGGGCGGCTTCGCCCAGATCGAGTGGGCCCGCCGCGTCGGCCTCGACGGGTACGACGACGCCCTGCTCACCACGCCCGACGGCGCCGTCGCCGAGTCGTCGATCGCCAACATCGGCTTCCTGGAGCCGGACGGCGCCGTCGTCTGGCCGGAGGCACCCTGGCTCCACGGCACCGCCATGCGCCTGGTCGAGGCCACGACGCCGTCGTCCCGCAGGCTCGTCCCGCTCGCCGACGCCGCCGGCTTCGCGGGTGCGTTCCTCGTCAACTCCATCGGGGTGGTCGCCGTCGCCTCGATCGACGACGTCCCGCTGCCCGACGCCGGCCCGCTCCTGACCGCCGTCGTCGACCGCCTGGCCGCGGTCCCGTGGGACCGGATCTGACCGGCCCGCCGGACCTCTTCAGACGGTGACGCCGCCGTTGGCCGCCTCGAACGCCTCGCGGGCCTGGGCGATCTGGTCCTGGTGCTCCTCCGTCCAGGACACCAGCGCCTGCGTCGTCGCGAGCAGGGTGCGGCCCAGGGCGGTGAGCTCGTACTCCACGCGCGGCGGGACCTCGGGGTAGACCGTGCGGCTCACCAGGCCGTCGCGCTCGAGGTTGCGCAACGTGACGGTGAGCATGCGCTTGCTGATGCCGTCGATCTCGCGGCCCAGCTCGCCGAACCGGAGCTTCTTCTCGTCCAGCAGCGCGATGACCAGCAGGGACCACTTGTCCGCGATGCGGTCCAGGATCTGCCGCACCTGGCAGTCCTCACGCACGTCCCACTGGAACGGGTCGCGGTCCGCCCGGCACTCCGCCAGCTCCGCGGCGGTTACCTCGAGGGAACCCGGTGACGTCGAAGTGCCTTCTTGTGCCATCCGTCGATCGTGCCCAACGATCGTCATGGTTACAAGTGGTAACCATGCCGGACCTGAGCGAGGAGATCTCTGTGACGGACACGAGTGCGGTCGCACGACCGACCACCGCGACGCGGACGGGCTGGGGAGTGCTCGCCGTCGTCTGCGGCGCGCTCTTCCTGGAGGGCATCGACATCGCGATGCTCAACGTCGCCGTGCCGGCCATCGCCGCGGACATCGGCCTGGCGACCGCCGACGCGCACTGGGTGATCAGCGCCTACGTGCTGGCCTACGGCGGGTTCATGATCCTCGGCGGCCGCACGGCCGACCTCGTGGGCCGGCGCCGCACCTTCCTGGTCGCCCTCGCGGTGTTCGTCGTGTTCTCCGGGCTGGGCGGCCTGGCCGACGACGCCTGGGTGCTGGTCGTCGCCCGGTTCGTCACCGGGGCCACCGCGGGGTTCATGACGCCGGCGGGCTTCAGCCTGCTGACCACCAGCTACCCCGAGGGCCCGCTGCGCGACCGGGCGCTGGCGATCTACGGGGCCATCGGCGCGGGCGGGTTCACGCTCGGCGTCGTGGCGGGCGGGTTCCTCACCGACGCGGGGTGGCGCTGGGTGTTCTTCGCGCCGGTGATCGTGGGCGCCGCGCTCTGGGTCGCCGGGCGGCTGCTCATCCGGCCGGACGAGCCCGCCGAGGGGCCGCGCGGCGGGTTCGACGTGGGCGGCGCGATCACGCTCACGGCCGCGATGGTCGCCCTCATCTACGGCGTCGTCGCGCTGGGTGAGGGCGGCGACGTCGTCGCCGGGGTCGCGTCGTTCGTGGCAGCGGCGGTGCTGGCCGGCGCGTTCGTGCTGATCGAGCGCCGGGCGGCCGACCCGCTGCTGCGCCTCGCCGTGCTGCGCGAGGGCCTCCTGCTGCGCGCGAGCCTCGCGGGGCTGCTGGTGATCGGCGCGTTCTTCGCGTTCCAGTTCCTGATCACGCTGTACCTGCAGGAGTACCGCGGGTGGTCGCCCGTCGCGACGGGGCTGGTGTTCGCCGTCATGGGCGCCGACATGATCATCGCGCCGCTGCTCACGCACCGGCTGGTCCAGCGGTTCGGGAACGTCCCGGTGCTGGTGGCGGGCCTGCTGGCCGGTGCGGCGGCGTTCGTCCTGGCCCTGCGCCTCGACGGGACGTGGGGCTATCTCGACCTGCTGCCGTCCCTGCTGCTGGTCGCGGTCATGTTCGCCCTGGTGTACGGCCCGCTGACCGCCGCGGCGACGGCGGGTCTGGCCGAGTCGGAGCACGGCGTGGCCGGCGGCGTCGTCTACACGGCGTTCCAGTTCGGCGCCGCGCTGGGCGTCACGGCCGCCACGATCGTGCTGGTGGACGGCCACGCCACGGCCGCGGGGGCGGTCGACTACCAGCGCGCCCTGCTGGTCCCCGCGGTCGCAGCGGTCCTGGCGCTGGCCCTCGGGATCGCCACCTGGTCCCGCAGCCGCCGGGACGCCGTCCGGGCACGCTGACGGCACTCGCTTCCGGGCGCTCATACCGCCACACGAGCGCCCGGAACGGGTGATTCCCTGACAAGTTCACCCAGCTGCCCGAGCCCGTTCACCCGCCCGTGGCCGGCGGGATCGATCGTGTGCGTGCGCCGCCGTCGGACGACGGCGCGACGGGGTGCGAACCGCGCCCGCCTCCCCTCCGCACACGAGGAACCCCCATGCGTACAACGACCCCGAATCGCCGGTGGTCCAGCCCTCTGGCCGCGGCTGTCGCCGCGGCCACCCTTCTGACAGCGCTGCCATCCGTCGCCCATGCCTCCGTCACCTCGGCGTCCGGCAACCCGGCGGACGAGCTCGCCCTGACCGACACCGTCGAGGACATCGGCCCCGGCATCAGCCTGCGGCACCTGAAGGCGGTGGACGAGGGCGGCTGGTACGACGCGCGGTTCCTCACCGTCGACCTCTCCGAGGATGCCGTCAGCACCGACCTGCTGACCGCCGGCCCGGTCGCGTCGGCCGGCCCGCTGAGCACCGCCGCCAACCGGGCCGGGGCCGTCGCGGGTGTCAACGGCGAGTTCTTCGACATCGGCAACAGCAACGCCGCGCTCGGTGGCGAGGTGCAGGACGGTGTGCTGCGCAAGTCCGCGGACATCGGCGGGCGCGAGCACGTCGGTGTGAGCAGCGACGGGATCGCGCAGCTCGTCGACCTCGCCGTCGACGCGAGCGCCGACCTGGCGGGCGCCGCGCACGACGTGCTGTCGGTGAACGCCGCGAACGGTGGCGGCGTGCCTGCGAACGGCATGGTCGCGTATACCCCGGTGTGGGGCGAGTACAGCCGTAACCGCGGGTTCACGGGCGTCCCGGCGGACCGGGTCGCCGAGGTGATCGTGCAGGACGACGTCGTGGTGTCGGTCGCGCAGACCGGCCCCGCGGGCTCGGGCACGCTCCCCGAGGGTGCGTTCTCCCTGGTGGGGCGGGACGGCGCGGCCGACGCCCTGCGGGCGCTGCGGCCGGGCGACCCGGTGTCCCTGCGCTACGGGCTGGCCGACGACGCCACCCGCGACCTGGAGTTCGCGCTCGGCCACGGCGGCACGATCGTGCGCGACGGCAAGGTGGTCGAAGGCCTGCAGACGTCGGTCGCGCCGCGGACCGCGCTCGGGTTCAAGGACGGCGGCCGCACGCTCGTCCTGGCGACCTGGGACGGCCCGGGCGGCACCGGCAAGGGCGGCGTCGGCATCGACAAGACCGCACGCGACCTGGTGCGGCTGGGCGTCGAGACCGCGGTGAACCTGGACGGCGGCGGCTCGACCACCCTGGTCGCGCGGGCGCTGGGCGACCAGGACGCGACCCTGCGGAACGTGCCCTCGGACGGGCACGAGCGCAACGACCCGAACGGCGTGGGCGTCTTCGTCGCCCCGGGTGACGGCCGGTTGCACGACCTCCTGGTCTCCCCCGCCCCCGGCGCGGCCGGCGCGGACGGCGACCTGCGGGTCTTCCCCGGCCTGCACCGCACCCTGGTGGCCAAGGGCACCGACGACCACGAGACACCGGTCGAGGTCGACGCCGACGACGTGCGCTGGGACGCGCGCGGTGCGTCGGTGACCGACGGGCGTCTCCAGGCCCCCGTCACGGCCCGCGGCGAGATCATCGTGACCGCCCGGTCCGGCCGCGAGCGCGACAGCGCGGACGTCCGGGTGCTCGGCGCCCTGGACGACCTCGAGCTGTCGACCGAGCGGCTGTCGATCGCGGAGGCGACGTCGTCGGCTGTCACGGTCGGGGTGACCGGACGCGACGCCCAGGGCTTCACCGCCCCGATCGAGGCCGGCGACCTGGAGCTCGACTACGACCACGACGTGGTCCAGGTCGAGCCGGCTGCCGGCGGCCTGCGGATCACCCCGCTCAAGGACGCGGCGACGATCCTCACGATCTCCGTCGCGGGCCAGGAGGTGCAGCTCTCGATCACGATCGGCGTACAGAACGTCACGGTCTACGACTTCGACGACGACGTGCTCGCCCGCTGGCGCAACAACAGCACGCGGGCCACGACGTTCTCCGCGGACCCGGACGGCCTGCGGGTCGACTTCGAGGGCATGCGCAACGTCGGCGTCTCCGCGGCGTCCGCATCCGTGCGCGTGCCGGTGCCCGGCCAGCCGCTGCGCCTGCGAGTACGGCTCAGGTCGAGCATCTCCGTGCCGAGCGGCCTCACCTACATCGCGTACGTCGACGCGACCGGCAAGAGCGGCGGCGTCTACGGCACGGGCCTGACGCCGTCCGACGACTGGCAGCAGGCCACGTTCACCCTGCCCGCCACCACGGCCTACCCGATCTCGATCACGGGCTGGCAGGGCATCAACACCAACGCGGCCCAGCAGAAGCCGGGCACGTTCGTGCTGGACCGCATCGAGGCCGACGTCCCGACGTCGATCGAGCTGCCGCCGCGCCCCGACCTGGAGGCGGACCCGCTGATCTCCGCCGACGGCGAAGGACTCGACGGGCAGGACGCGTGGAGCTTCGCCACGCTCTCGGACGTCCAGTTCACGGCCGACAACACCGACCTGACCCAGGTCGCCACCACGGCCCTGCACACGATCCGCGCCACGAGGCCTGACCTCGTGGTGCTCAACGGCGACATCACGGACCGCGGCCTGCCGCAGGACGTCGCCCTGGCCCGCCAGGTCCTGGAGGACGCGGGCTGCGACCTGGTCGCGGTCGGCGAGGAGCCGGCGCCGAGCAGCACGCCCGACCCGCGTACCGGCACCGTGCCGTGCTACTACGTGCCGGGCAACCACGAGTCGTACGGCCTGAACAACACGCAGGCCACCCTCGACCCGTTCGTCGCCGAGTTCGGGCAGCCGTACCGGACCTTCGACCACAAGGGCACGCGGTTCGTGCTGCTCGCCAGCTCGTACGGCACGCTGCGCGGCACGGCCTGGGACCAGCTCCCGATGCTGCAGAAGGCACTGGCGGACGCCGAACGCGACCGGTCGGTGGACAACGTCGTCGTCTTCGCCCACCACCCGGTGGCCGACCCGGGCGACACCGCCGCCAGCCAGCTCGGTGACGGCAACGAGGTGGCCCTGGTCCAGAGCATGCTCACCGGCTTCCGGGAGCGCACGGACAAGGGCGCCGTCATGGTGGGCTCGCACGCCCAGATCGTGGACGTGCACCGCGAGGAGGGCGTGCCGTATGTGGTGCTTCCGTCGTCGGGCAAGAGCCCGTACGGCACCCCGGACCGGGGCGGCTTCACGGGCTGGGTGAGCTGGTCGGTGGACCCGCGCGGCGAGGCGGACGAGCAGTGGGTCGAGGCCGACGTCCGCGCGTTCGCGCAGTCGGTCGCGCTGACGGCGCCCGAGACGCTCGAGGTGGGCACGACGGCGCAGCTCAGCGGCAGCATCGTCCAGCCGAACGGCGTCGCGGAGGGCACCCGGGTGGTGCCGCTGCGCTACCCGATGTCGGTGCACTGGAGCGGGTCGCGGAGCCTCGCGATCGGCTCCGGCGAGCGCGCGGTCGAGGCGGCCCGGCGGGCCGGCAAAGTGGCGGTCCTCGACCCGGAGACCCGGATCCTGACGGCGCTGCGCCGCGGCGAGGTGACCGTCTCGGTCACCAACGACGCGATGCGGCCCTACGACGGCGACGCGTCGCTCGCACCGGTCACCACGTCGGAGACGATCGAGGTGGTCCCGGCCGCGAACGCCGGGCCACGCATCACGGTCGAGGCACCGGTGTTCACGGCGCAGCCCGTGGGCACGCGCGGCCAGGTGCAGAAGGTGACGATCACGAGCACCGGCACGGCGCCCGTACGGATCCGTGCGGTGGACGTCGAGGACGACGAGCGGCACAGCCCGTTCAGCGTCGATCACGACCGCTGCGACGACCGGACCCTCGCTCCCGGCCGGACCTGCGAGGTGTGGGTGCGGTTCGACCCGGTGCGCGCGGGTGTGACGTCGACCGCGGACCTCGAGCTGACGACGAACGGTGTGGAGCGCACCGTGACGGTGCCGCTGACCGGCATCAGCACCACGCTCACCTGGGCCCGGACGGACGACGGCCCGGCCCGCCCCTGACCGGTTCCGCGAAGGAGAGCGCCTGCCCGCCGCCTGGGAACCAGCACCCAGGCGGCGGACAGGACGTCAGCTGTTGCGGGCCGCGTCGAGGATGACCTTGGTGACGGCGCCCGGCTGGCTCACCATGGCGGCGTGCCCGCTGCGGAGCTCGGTCGTCGTGGAGCCGGCGCGCTCGGCCATCGCCCGTTCCGCCTCGGGCGGGATGATGCGGTCGTTCTTGGCCACGATGTACCAGCTCGGGATGTCCTCCCAGGCGGGCGGGCCCGACGGGATGACCAGCGAGCTGAGCGTGGCCGGGCGCTGGCTCACGGCCATGAACTCCGCGGTGTCGCGCGGCAGGTCCTGGGCGAAGAGCCGCGGGAACCAGACGGGGTCGATGTACGCGTCCGCGTCGTTCTCCGGCGCGCCCGGGTAGGGGCGCAGCACGAGGTGGTCGATCACCTCGGGCGGCTCGGCACCGCCCAGTGCGTTGGCGTCGGCGACGGTCTCACCCTCGGCGAGCGCGAAGCCCGCCACGTAGACCAGGGCCTCGACGTCGGGGTCGCCGGTCGCTGCGTTGGTGATGACCGCGCCGCCGTAGGAGTGGCCCACCAGCACGATCGGCCCCTCGATCGTGTCGAGGAACAGGCGCAGGTACTCGCTGTCGGAGATCGGTCCGCGCAGCGGGTTGGAGAAGGCCAGGACCGGGTAGCCGCGGTCGGTCAGCCGTTCGGTCACCCCCGCCCAGCCGCTGGAGTCGGCGAACGCGCCGTGCACGAGCACGATCGTGGGCTTGTCACCTCCGCCGGGATGGCCTCCCGGATGCCCGCCGGACGAGCCGTGGGTGCCGGCCGGCGCCGTCGCGCCGGACATGGTGGAGAGTGCGAGCAGCGCCGTGGCGAGCGCTGCGACCAGTGCAGTGGGGCGGGTGAAGCGTCTCCTGGTCATCGGTATGTCTCCTGTCGTGGTACGGACACCAAAGATCATCCGCAGCAAGCCGGGTGATATGGACCACGTGAACCACGTAGTCCCTCGCCGTCGGCCATACCGTGGGGCGCATGGAGACCGCCGCCGCCCCCGTGGGGCGCGACGAGGAGCTGCGTCGGCTGGCCACGCTGCTCGGGGGTGCGCGCAACGGCCGGGGCGGATCGCTGCTGGTCCTGGGCGAGCCGGGCATCGGCAAGACCTGCCTGCTGACCGCGGCGACGCGGGCCCCAGGCCTCGCCACGATCCACCTGGACGGGTACGAGTCGGAGTCGACCATCCCGTTCGCGGCCGTGCAGCGGCTCGTCTCCCTGCTCCGCGAACACTGCGAGGGTCTCCCGGAGCGGCAGCGGCAGGCGGTGCGGGTGGCGTCCGGCCAGGCGGACGGGCCGGCCCCGGACCGGTTCCTGGTGGGCCTCGGCGTGCTCGGGCTCCTGGCCGCGGCCGGGGCCAGGACCCCGGTGGTGTGCGTGGTCGACGACGCGCACCTGATCGACGCCGAGAGCCTGGACGCCCTCGCCTTCGTGGCCCGGCGCCTCGCGGTCGAGAACGTGGCGGTCGTGTTCGCGGCCCGGGACGACGGCGGTTTCGCCGAGCGGATGGGCGGGGTGCCGCGGCTCGGCCTGACCGGCCTCGACCCCGAGGCGGCGGCGCAGCTGCTGAACCGGTCGGCCGAGCGGCCGCTCGCGCCGTCGGCGGCCGCCGCCATCGCCCGCGCGACCGGCGGCAACCCGCTGGCCCTGATCGACCTGGCGGGCGACGCCCTGGTGCACGAGCTCCCGGACCTGGGCCTCGGCGGGGCGCCGGTGCCCGTCGGCCGGCACCTGGAGGAGCACTACGTGCGGCAGGTGCGCCGGGCCGACCCGCGCGTGCAGACCTGGGTGCTGCTGGCCGCCGCGGACTCGACGGGCAACATCGACCTCGTGACCGCGGCGGCCGCCGACCTGGGCCTGGGACCCGACGACGGCGACCGGGCCGAGGTGGCCGGCCTGGTGGAGCTGCAGCCCGTCGTGCGGTTCCGGCACCCGCTGGTGCGCTCCGCCGTCTACAACGCCGCGCCCGGCGCCGAGCTGCGCCGGATGCACGGGGCGCTGGCGCGGGCGGCCGAGGGGCTCGGCATGGTCGAGACCGAGGCCTGGCACGCCGCGCGCACCGTCATGGGCACGGACCCCGCCGTCGCCGACCGGCTGGCGCACACCGCGGACCTGGCCGCGCGGCGCGGCGGCCTCGCCTCGCGCGCGACCATCCTGACGCGGGCGGCCGAGCTGACCGCGCCCGGCCCCGTCCGCGACGCGCGCCAGGTCGGCGCGGCCGAGGCCGCGCTGGCCGTGGGCGCGGCCCACGTGGCCCAGCGGCTCGTGGGCGAGATCGACCTGCCCGCCGTGGACCCCGTGACCCAGGGCCGCGCCCTGTCCGTACGCACCGCGCTCAGCCTGTTCACCGCCGACACCGAGGGGGTGCGCGGCGCCACCGCGGCGAACTTGCGCGCCGCCGACGCGTTCCACGGGCAGGACGCCGAGCGGGAGCAGGTGGCGCTCCTGCGGGCGTTCGAGAGCTGCTGCACGGCCGAGCGTCTGATGAGCGGGGTCACCCTGGAGGAGCTGGGTCGCCGCCTGGCGGCGGGCGCCGACCTGGCCGGCGGCCCGACGTCGGACATCCTGCGGGGGCTGGGCGCCGTCGTCCTCGACCCGTACCCGCGGGCCGTGGCCCCGGCGCGCGCGGCCCTGGCCGCGATCCTCGCGCTCCCCGACGACCGGATGATGCACATGGGCACGGCCATCGCGTCCCTGGGCACGTTCCTCTGGGACGACGCCGGGCGCGCCGCCGCGCTCGACCGTGCGGCCCAGGCGGCGCGCGACTCCGGGGCCCTGCAGGTGCTCGACACGCTCCTGTGGGTGATGGCGCTCTCGGAGCTGTGGGGCGGCACCCTGCGGCGGGCCGTCGCGTACGACGAGCTGGTCCGCGAGGTGCGCCGGGCCATGGGGTACGACGCCGAGAACGTGCCAAACGTCGCGGTCATGGCGTGGGGCGGGGCGCCCCGCGACGTGGTGCGGGCGATCGCCGAGGGCGCCGCCGCCACGGGCTTCGGCGGGGTCGAGGCGTCCGCCGTCGCGTCGCTCGCGGTCCGGGACCTCGCGGAGGGCGGCTACCAGGACGCGTACGAGCGGCTCAACCCGCTGATCGCCGACCCGTTCCTGCAGGTCACGCCGGACCAGTACCCGGACTACGTCGAGGCGGCCGCGCGCAGCGGGCACCCGGAGGAGGCGGCGCGGGTCGCCAGGCTGCTGGCCTCGCTGGCGGAGGCGAACGGCTCGCCCTGGTGCCGCGGCGTGGCCGAGCGGGCGCTGGCGCTGGCCGGGACGGACGAGGACGCCGAGCGGCACCACGTCGCCTCGGTCGAGGCCCTGAGCGGTACCCGGGCGGAGATGGACCGGGCCAGGTCGCACCTCGTCTACGGCGAGTGGTTGCGCCGGGCCCGGCGCCGGCGGGACGCGGCCGAGCAGCTCCGGCTCGCCCTGGCGCACTTCCACCACAGCGGCGCCGAGCTGTTCGTCGCCCGGACGGTCGCGGAGCTGGCGGCCGTCGGCGCCTCGGGGGACGTCGACGCCCCGCCCCGGCGCTTCGGCCTGACGGCGCAGGAGCACACCGTCGCGCGGCTCGCGTCGGCCGGCCACACCAACCCCGAGATCGCGGCGAACCTGTTCATCAGTCCCAGCACCGTCGACTACCACCTGCGCAAGGTGTTCCAGAAGCTCGGGGTCACGTCGCGGCGGCAGCTCGCCGACCGGCTGACGGCCCCGCCGTCGTCGGCGCCGGGCGCGACCCCGCCGTCGGACGACAATCCCCGCCCCACCACGTCGTAGCCCAGGTCACAGGCCTGCGGCGGACTACGCGGTTCGCGTGGTCCGCGCGCACCGGGGTCGGCGGCAAGGTCGAGGTTCATCATCCGACCGACCGAGGGGGGCCACATGCCTTACGTCACAGCGGACGACGGCGCCGAGATCTTCTACCGGGACTGGGGCACGGACGGCACCCCCGTGCTGCTGAGCCACGGCTGGCCGCTGAGCTCCGACGCGTGGGAGGCGGCGGCGCTGTTCCTGGCGGAGCGGGGCCACCGGGTCGTCGCGCACGACCGGCGCGGCCACGGCCGGTCCAGCCAGACCTGGCACGGCAACGAGATGGACACCTACGCCGACGACCTGGCGGTGCTCATCGACACCCTCGACCTGCACGACCTGACCCTCGTGGGCCACTCCACCGGCGGCGGCGAGATCGTGCGCTACGTGGGCCGGCACGGCACCGGGCGGGTCGCCCGGCTGGTGCTCGTCTCCGCCGTGCCGCCGCTCATGGTGCGCACCGACGACAACCCGGAGGGCCTGCCGCCCGAGACCTTCGACGCCATCCGCGCGGGTGAGCGGGCCAACCGGGCCCAGCTCTACCGCGACCTGGCCGACGGCCCGTTCTTCGGGCACAACCGGCGCCAGGACGTCGCCCAGGGGTTCCGCGACGCGTTCTGGGCGCAGGGCATGGCGACCGGGCACCGCGGCGCCTACGAGTGCATCGCCGCGTTCTCGGCCACGGACTTCCGGCCCGACCTCGCCGCGATCGACGTGCCGACGCTGGTCATCCACGGCGACGACGACCAGATCGTGCCCTTCGAGGTGGGCGGCAAACGGTCCGCCTCGCTGGTCGACGACGCCGTCCTGACCGTCTACGAGGGCGCCTCCCACGCTCTGCCCGACACGGAGCGCGAGCGCCTGCACGCCGACCTGCTGGCGTTCATCGACGGCTGACCGCCCGTCCCGCCGGCGACCCGGTCGCGTCCGCGACGCCGTTCACCTCCGGCGTCACCCGCCGTCCGACGGCGAACGCCGTCGCCGCGATCCCGGCGCAGCCCGCCACCACCACGCCGATGAAGGCGCCGGACCAGCCGTGCTCCAGCAGCAGGCCCGCCACCACGGGCCCGGCGATGGTGCCCGCCTGGAACGAGCCGGACCCGATCGCGTTGTACCGGCCGCGCAGGTGGGCGGGCGCCATGTCGTTGGTCAGGGCGGGCAGCACGGACTGCATGAGGGTCTCGCCCAGGCCGAACACGCCGTGGAACGCCAGGACGATCACCACCGCGGCCATGCCGCCCGGCACCAGCCCCGTCACCCCGAGCAGCAGCCAGGCCGCCGCCCAGACGACGGCCATGAGCGCCAGCACCCGCGTACGGCGGCGTCCGCTGACCCGGTTCATCACCCAGAACTGGAGCGCCACGATCACCACGGTGTTCACGACGAACGCGAAACCGACCACGCGCGTGGAGACCTCGGCGACCTGCCGGGCGAAGGCCGGGAAGCCGCCCTCCATCTGCCCGTAGCCCACGAACGCCGCGAGCAGCCCGAGCGCGGCGAGCCACAGCACCTCGGGCCGGCGCAGGATCGCCAGGTAGCTCTCGCCGCCGGTATCGGCGTCGTGCGGCCGGTCCACGCGTCCGTGCAGGTGGCGCAGCGGACCGAGCAGCACCACGATCGGGAGCAGGAACGTCGCGGCGTTGACCAGGAACGCCATCACGAAGGTGCCGGGCCGGTCGACGTCGACCACGAGGCCGCCCACCACGCCGCCGACGCCGACGCCGAGGTTGAGCAGCGCGAAGTTCACGCCGTAGTACCGCTGCCGCAGGTCGCCGTCCACGACGGTGGCCACGAGCGCGTTCACGGACGGCCAGCCGACGCCGAGCTGCACGCCGAACAGGGCGAGCCCGAGGGCCGCGATCAGGGGCGTCGTGGCGAAGGCCAGCACCGAGTAGCCCGCGACGGCGAAGAACAGGCCGGTGAGCATGACGCGCCGCGCGCCGTACCGGTCCACGAGGGCGCCGGCCGGGCCGGTCACGAGCACGCCGACCACGGCGATCAGGCCCATGAGCGTGCCGGACAGGGCGAGCGAGAACCCGCGCACCTCGTGCAGGTAGATGATCGTGAAGGGCAGCGTCAGGCCGCGGCCGAAGAACTGCACCACCACGGTGGACAGCAGCCAGCGGCCGTCCTGCGGCAGGTCCGCCCAGAATCCCAGGGCGCCGGTGCGTGGAGAGGAGGTCACCGCCCGATCCTCACCCCGGGCGCGGCGGCACGGAAAGCGGATTTCGGACGTCGCCGTGCCGACGTCGGGAACGTCACACCGGAACGGCCCCCGAGCGCACCCAGCCGCGGGTCGCGGCGTGCCAGCCGAGCTGCACCCGGGTCTCGACGCCGGCGAGGTCCATCAGCGCCCGGACCCGCCGCTGCACGGTGCGCAGGGACGTGCCGAGCTGCTTGGCCACCGCCTGGTCGGTGAGCCCGGCGAGCAGCAGCCCGAGCACGCGCGCGTCGTCGTCGTCCACGTGGTCCACGACGTCGCCGGCCATGCCGGACGTGCCGACCAGCAGCGGCGTCGCCCGGTCCCACACGTTCTCGAAGAGCGCGAGCAGGGCGTCGAGCAGCGTGCTCTCGCGCACGAGCAGCGCGCCGACGACGTCGCCGGACGACGTGAGCGGCATCAGGGCGAGCCGGCGGTCGATCACGATGAGCTTGAGCGGCACGCGCTCGGCGAACCGGACGTCCTCCCCCGCCTCCGTGGCCTCGACGGCCTCGTCGATCGTCACGTCCTGGCTCTCCAGCATGCTGCGCTCGACGACCACGCGGTACTGCACGCCCCGCTCCACGGCCTGCCCCTCGGCGGAGTTCTCCTGGCTGGACGTGACGATCACGGGCGGCCGCACGAACGCGTCCACGCACTCGCGGGCCCCGAGCTGGAGCTGCTCGAACCGGTGCCGCACGGCGTCCTCGCCCCGGATCACGTCGACCACGTCGGTAGGGCCGCGGCCCGCCGCGGCCACCCGGTAGACCTCCTCCAGCCGACTGAGCTCCACCTCGGCGTGCCGCACCTCGTCCTGGCGGCGCGCGAGGAGCGCCCCGAGCGCGATCGCGGGCGGCGCGGCCGCGAACCGCCGCTCGTCGCCGGTGATCCGCGCGGCCAGGCCGTGCTCCTCCAGGCGGCGCAGCAGCCGGTGGGCGTCGCCCAGCGAGGTCCCGTAGGGGCTGAGCACCGCGGCGAGGTCGGCCACCGTGGCCGAGGGCAGGGCGACGAGCTCGCTGTACGCGAGGGTCTCGTCAGGGGTCAGTCCGAGCACGTCGCCGAGCATGGCACTCCTCCGTCACGTCGATGGGTGCCCAACTCTGGCGGAGTCGCGACATGCCGTAAAGCCGCCACGATGCGCCTCTTGTGACGTGTCGCCGCTCGCTGGGAGTGTCCAGGTCCATGAGATCCCCCACTCGGCGCGGGCTGTCGGCCGCCACCCGGGCCGCCGCGGCCGTCGCCGCGACCGCCCTGGTCGCTGCGATGGCCACCACGGCGCACGCGAACACCGAACCCACGTCCGGCTCCGGCTCCGGCGGCACCGCGCCGGCCACGCCCGCCCTGGCCGACGGCCGCACCACCGTCACCCTCGTGACCGGCGACGTCGTGGACGTCACCACCACCGACTCGGGCGCGCTGACGGTCGGCGTCGAGCCGGCCGACGGCGGCGCCGTCCGCACCCAGCAGGTGGGCGACCACCTCTACGTGGTGCCCGACGCCGCGCTGCCGTACCTGGCCGCGGGCACGCTGGACCGGCGGCTCTTCGACGTCACCGCGCTGCTGGAGATGCAGTACGACGACGAGACCGTGGCCGCGACGCCGCTCATCCTGGAGCACACCCGCGCCGCGGCACGCTCCGCCGCGGCCGAGCTGCCGGGCGCGAGGCGCACGCTCGACCTGCCGAGCATCGACGCCTCCGCCGTGGACGCGAACAAGAAGAAGGCGTCGGCCTTCTGGTCGGCCGTCGCCGCACCCGGGGCCGGGTCGGCGCGGGCCGCGCGCGGCGCGGCGGCGGACGCCGGGACCTTCCGCGGCGGCGTCGAGAAGATCTGGCTCGACGGCAAGGCCGAGTCCACGCTGGACCGCAGCACCGCGCAGATCGGCGCCCCGGAGGCCTGGGCCGCGGGCTTCGACGGCACGGGCGCGACGGTGGCCGTGCTCGACACCGGCATCGACGCCACGCACCCCGACGTGGCCGACCAGATCGCGCAGGCGGAGTCGTTCGTGCCCGGCCAGGCGGTCGACGACGACCAGCACGGGCACGGCACGCACGTCGCGTCCACGGTGCTCGGCACCGGCGCCGCGAGCGACGGCCTCTACAAGGGCGTCGCGCCGGGCGCCGACCTGCTGGTCGGCAAGGTGCTCGACAACGACGGCTACGGCCAGGACTCGTGGATCATCGCGGGCATGGAGTGGGGCGCCGCGAACGCGGACGTCGTCTCCATGAGCCTCGGCGACTCCAGCCTCAACGACGGCACCGACCCCATGGCGCAGGCGCTGAACGCGCTGAGCGAGGAGACGGGCGCCCTGTTCGTCGTCGCGGCCGGCAACAGCTACGCCGAGGGCTCGCTCGGCAGCCCGGGCACGGCGGACGCCGCCCTCACGGTCGGCGCGGTGGACGACGACGACGTGCGCGCCGACTTCTCCAGCTACGGCCCGCGCGTGGGCGACCACGCGATCAAGCCCGACCTGACGGCGCCCGGCGTCGGCATCGTCGCGGCCCGCTCGCAGCAGTCGGGCGGCGAGGGCTGGTACGTGTCGATGAACGGCACCTCCATGGCCACCCCGCACGTCGCGGGGGCGGCGGCGATCGTCAAGGGTGCGCACCCGGAGCTCACGGGTGAGCAGCTCAAGACGGCGCTGGTCTCCTCGGCGGCCGACATCGACGCCCCGGCGTACGAGGTGGGCACGGGACGCCTGGACGTCCCGGCCGCGCTGGACGGCGTGGACGCCTCCGGCGACGGGTTCCTCGGCTTCTACGGCTGGCCGCACGACGGCGACGAGCCGGCGAGCAGCACCGTCACCTTCACCAACGCCACGGACGCCGACGTCACGCTCGCGCTGAGCACCGACGTCACCGGGCCGGACGGCGCTCCGAGCGACCTGATGACCCTGTCCGCCTCCGAGGTGGTGGTCCCGGCCGGGGGCACGGCCGACGTCACCGTCACCGCCGACGCCGACAACGCAGGTCTTGCCGGCAAGTACAGCGGCGCCGTCGTCGGTACGGACGCCTCGGGCGAGGTGACGGTGCGGACCGCGGTCGCGCTGGTCAAGGAGGAGGAGCGGTACGGCCTCGACATCACGGCGTTGGACCGGTCCGGCGAGCCGGCCAGCGGCTACGTGGACTTCTACCGCTACGGCGACCAGTTCGTCAGCAGCCTGCCGATCGACCCGGCCACGGGCGAGGTGCCGACGCAGCGTCTGCAGCCCGGCGTCTACTCCGCCACGGCGTTCCTCGACGTCGCCGGCTCCAAGGGGCCCGGCTCGACCGGCGTCGCGCTGGTCGGTGACCCGCAGGTCGTCGTCTCCGACGCGGACCGGTCGCTGGTGCTCGACGCACGCGAGGCCGACGAGCTGACGCTCAAGACGCCTCGCGCGAGCGACGTCTCGTACCGCCGGTTCCAGTTCTTCAACGACTCCGGCATCGGCGGCCTGTACTCGACGTTCGGCGCCACGTACGCGGTGCCGGCCGACGTCGACTCGTTCTACGCCGCGAGGACGGGTCCGGTCGACAGCGCCGACTTCGACTTCGCCGTGCGGTGGCGGGCCACCGAGCCGGCGCTCGACCTGACGGCCTGGAGCCCGCTGCCGGTCGCGTTCGACCCGGTCTACCAGGCCGGTTCCGCGCGGCTCGACGGCCGGGTCTCGCTGCGGGCCGTCACGGCCGGCACCGGTACCGCCGCCGAGTACGAGGGCGTCCGCGCCGAGGGCAAGGCCGTGCTCGTCACCCGGGACGACGCCGTGTCCGCCGAGGAGCGGGAGGCCGCCGCCCAGGCCGCCGGTGCCGCGCTGCTCGTGGTGGTCGACGACCGTCCCGGCACCCTGGTCGAGAACGTCACCCAGGGCGACCTGCCCGTCGTCTCCGTGCCGGCGGCGCAGGGCGCCAAGCTCCTGAAGGCCGCCGCCAAGGGCCGGCTCACGCTGACCGGCAAGGCCGTCGAGTTCCCGACGTACCTGTACGACGTGTCCAAGAGCTGGCCCGGCGAGATCCCCACCGAGCTCGCCCTGGCGCCGACCAGCCGTCAGCTCGCCACGGTGGAGAGCCGGTACAACGACACCGCCGAGCGGCTCGCGGTCGACGACCGTGCCGACTGCCGCGACTACCAGTGGCCGCCGTGCCTGAGCGTCCGGGCCCTCCAGCCCACGGCGTCGGAGCGGACCGACTACGTCTCCACCTACGACGACGTCACCTGGTACGAGGGCGTGAACCACGAGAGCGGCTGGGAGCAGCGCGGCGTCCGACAGGCGTACGCGGCGCGCAGCACCACGGTGCGCGACTGGTGGGCTCCCGTGGCGGCGCCCCGCACGGGCGACGGCTACTGGGGTCCCTGGCACGGCGGCGACTGGTTCGCGGTCAACGTGTCCACGGCGGGTGGCCCGAACGGCCTGACCGGTGGGTTCGGCTGGGGCGAGACCCCGGTGACCTCCCGCCTCTACCAGGGCGACACCCTGGTCCGGGAGAGCATCGGCCAGGCGGTCCAGACGTCGGTCCCCGTGGCTGAGGGACCGCAGAAGTACCGGTTCGAGATCGACACCGACGCCGCCGACGACGCCCACCGGTACTCGACGAGCACCCGCACGTCGTGGACCTTCGTGGCCGATCAGGCCGACGAGGCGGTGCCCGGTGAACAGGGGACGCCGCTCCCGCTGGTGCAGCTCGACTACGACGTGGACACCGCCCTGGACGGCACCGTCCGGGCCGGCTCGACCGTCCCGTTCGCGGTGGAGCCGTACACGGTGCCGGGCGCTCCGCGGGCCGGGTCGGTCAACGGGGCGACACTGGAGGTCAGCTACGACGGTGGCAGCACGTGGTCCAAGGTCTCGCTGCGGCGCGACGACGACCGCTGGGAGGCGCGCCTGCGCATCCCGTCCCGCGGCGCCGACCTGGTCTCGCTGCGGGCGACCGCCCGTGACGACGCCGGCAACTCGGTGACCCAGGAGGTCACGGCGGCGTTCGGCATCTCGGGCAAGAAGTAGTCCCGCAAGAACGCCGACGAGGCCCGGTGCCCCGCACTCTGCGGGAGACCGGGCCTCGTGCCGCGTGGAGGCCTCGACCTGTCAGGCGACGATGTAGCGGGTGTCGCCGATCGTGACCTCGACACTCAGCGTGCCGCCCAAGGCCTGGGCGTAACGGCGCAAGGTGTCGAGCCGAGTCGATTCCGCGCCGCCGGACTCGATCTGCGAGACCCGGTTCTGGCCGACGTGCATGCGCTCCGCGAGCTCGGCCTGGGTCAGGGCCTGCTGAGTACGCAGCTCCCGCAGCTGCCAGGCCCGCTGGCGCGCGAGCAGCCGCTCCTCGGCGGCGGCCACCTTCTCCGGATCGACCGGCCGAGCACGGTCGAGGTCGTCAAGGTTTCGTGTCATCGTTCCTCTCCTCGTCCAGCGTCGCCGTCGGCACGCTTCCTGAGCGCTTCGAGATGGGCGTCGTAGCGGTCGTCGGCCATCGGGATCGCGGACCGGTACCAATCCTGCCAACGGCCTGCCTTGTCACCGCCGACCAGCAGGATCGCAGATCTCTCGGGGTCGAAGGCGAACAGCACCCGCAGCTCGCTGCGACCCGCTGATCCAGGCCGCAGCTCTTTCATGTTCTTGTGCCGCGATCCGACGACCGTATCCACGAGCGGTCGGCCCAGCTGCGGACCTCGGTCGCGCAACACGTTGAGCGCAGCACGAACCTGAACGAACGACTCCTCCTCCAACCCGGTCAACCACTCGAACACCGCCTCGTCGAACTCCACATCCCAGGACACGTTATCGGACTATCCTGATGTACTGATAGAGTCGCGGCGAAGAGTGCGGCGATGCGCTCTACTCGACGGGACCCCGTTCATCGGAGGAAGCCTCCCAGGACGTATAGGCATCGCGCGGGGTTACGGAGCGGCAGCACTGCTACCTCTCCGCAACCCCGGCTATCCGGGGATCCACGTCTGATCACTCGCGCGAGAACAGGCCTCCATCCCCACGCATGTGCGGTGGTGTGAGGAACCTCGGCCGGTTGAAGAGTGCGACATGAGGACGCTTGTGCCGTCGCGGGACACAAGGTCCAGCGCGGGCTTTCACCCGAGGCCGTAATCCCCTCCTCTTCGAGGCCCGAGTTTCTTCGCTTTGAGGGGGCTCAAAGCGAAGAAACTCGGGCCTCGAAGGGGATGTGGCCGCGTCGACCCCGGCGGCGGGGTCCGTTGCAGCCGGCCGACGGCGGCCGGTCAGTCAGTCAGTCAGTCAGTCGCAGCTGTCGCAGACGCCCGTCGCCGGGAGCTGCATGTAGCAGGTGGGGCAGGTCGGCGGGGCCGGCTCTGGCTCCTGCGCGGCCGCCGCCTTCGTCTTCTTCGCGGCCTTCGCGGCGCTCGTCCGGCCCGACGGCGTGGACGGGGTCGCCAGCACCAGGCGCTCGTACCCGCCCTCGTCCTTGCGCAGGTCCACGGAGTCCTTGCTGAAGAAGGCGGTCACCTCGTGTCCCGTGCCGGGCGAGACCGCGATGTACGTGCGCGGCGCCGGGATCCAGATGCGGGACGTGTCGAGGCCCTCCGCGATGGCCCGCATGGCCGGCCGGTTCGCCTGCGGTACCTGCAGCGCCTCGAGCGCCGCGTCGAGGGACTCGAAGTCGTCGCGGCCCGGGTCGCCGTCCAGGGCGATGAGGCACGACCTGCAGATCTTGAACTTCTGCCGGTCCAGCTCGGTCGCGGGCTGGAGCGTCGCCAACCGGCTCGGGGTCAGGTGCGGGCAGTCCTTGCCGTGCAGGACCTTTCCGTAGGGCACCCGGTAGAGCAGCTCGATCGGTATCTCCGCCCCCGCCTCCGCAGGGGTCACGATGGACGTAGTCACACTCCAGTATGGCGGCTCGCCGGACCCCGTCCGGCCACACGAAGATTTCTCGTGGTCGGCTGTCGTATCCGGCCCGGCCGTGCCGACCAAGGGGTACGACGACGGCAGAGCGCCGTCGGATCCGAACCAGGAGGAACCATGAAGTACCTGATCCTGATGCAGATCAACCCCACCGTCCTCGAACAGCTCACGCCGGAGCAGAGCAAGCTGGTCCAGGACGGGCACGAGGCGTTCATGGCGCACATCAAGGAGCGCGGCGAGTTCGTCGGCACGCAGGCGCTGGCCGACCCGAGCCAGAGCAAGGTGGTGCGGTCCGTGGCCGGGACGCCCCAGACCAGCGACGGGCCGTTCGCCGAGGCCAAGGAGTTCCTGGGCGGCTTCTACCTGGTGGACGTCGAGGACGAGGCGCGGGTCCTGGAGCTCGCCCGCATGATCCCCGACACGTCGATCGACGGGCTGGCGGTCGAGGTGCGGCCCGTGATGTTCAGCGACCTCGGGGACCTGTGAACCCTGGACCCGCCGTCGGCGAGGACCTGCTGCGCGAGCTGGCGCCGCAGGTCCTCGCCCGGCTCGTGCGCACCCACGGCGCGGGCCAGTTCGACGTGTGCGAGGACGCCGTCCAGGACGCCCTGCTCGCGGCGTACCGGCAGTGGCCGGCCGACCCGCCGTCGGACCCGCTGGCCTGGCTCGTCACCACGGCCCGACGCCGGTACGTGGACCGCGTCCGCGTCGACAGCCGGCGCCGCGAGAGGGAGGCCCGGGGGGCGCTCCTGGCCCACCCGCTGAGCACGCCGCCCGACGGCGCGGACCCCGACGCCTCCCCCGCCGACGACAGCCTGCTCCTCCTCCAGCTCTGCTGTCATCCGGCTCTTGCCCGCCCCGCGCAGGTCGCGCTGACGCTGCGCGCCGTGGCCGGCCTGACCACGGCGCAGATCGCGAACGTCCTTCAGCTTCCTGAGGCGACCGTCGCCCAGCGCATCACGCGCGCCAAGCGGCGTCTGGCCGAGCTCGGCGGAGACCTGCCCCGGCCCCGGGACGCGGCCGAACGGCTCAGCCCCGTGCTCGACGTGCTCTACGTGATGCTGACCGAGGCCCACCACACGACGTCGGGCACGCCCGCCCGCGACACGGACCTCGCGGCGGAGGCGATCCACCTCGCCCGGCTGCTGCGCCGGGCCCTGCCGAACGACCCGGAGGTCTCCGGGCTGCTCGCGCTCATGCTGCTCACCGCGTCGCGCGGACCCGCGCGGCAGGCGGACGACGGCTCCCTGGTGCCGCTGGACGAGCAGGACCGGACCCGGTGGGACCAGACCCTCGTGCGCGGGGGCGTCGCCCTGGTCGAGGCGACCGTACCCGGCGCGGCGCCGGGGCCCTACCTGCTGCAGGCCTGCATCGCGGCGCTGCACGCCGAGGCCGCCGACACCGCCTCGACCGACTGGCCGGAGATCCTCGCGCTCTACGGCGTCCTGGAGGTCGTGACCGGCCGCCGGAACCCGACGATCGCGCTCAACCGGATCGTCGCCGAGGCCCAGGTGCTGGGCGATGACGCGGCCCTGGCCTCGCTCGACGACCTGGAGCGGCAGCATCCCGGGCTGCCCCGGCTCGACGCTGTCCGCGCGCACCTCCTGGAACGCCAGGGCCGGACGGCGGAGGCGGCCGACGCCTACCGCCACGCCGCCCGGGCCACCCGCAACCTCGCCGAGCAGCAGTACCTCCAGCGACGCCTGCGAACCCTCCGGACGCCCTGAGGGACCTCACGACTCAAGCCGCCCGCACCGCCCCGCGCGGCCTGACGAGCCCCAGCTCGGCGAGGCTGCGGCCGGTGTCGACCAGCGTCTCCCGCACGGGCCGCATGCTCCAGCCCAGCTCGCGGTGCGCCTTCTCCGCGCTGACGAGCTCCGCGCTGCCGACGAAGTCGAGGCCGAGCCGCACCTCCCGGTCGAACCGGCCGATCGCCCAGAGCAGCCAGTACGGCATCCTGCGGCGGGGCACGCGGTACCCCTGTGGCTCGAACTCCTCGTCGAGGATCCGTGCGATGTCGCCGAACCACATGTTGTCGCCGGCGCAGATGTACCGCTGGCCCGCGGCGTCGGGCGCCTCCATGGCCAGCCGGTGCGCCCGCGCGACGTCGCGGACGTCGACCGGGGCGAAGCCGAGCTCCGGGACCGCCGGGATCTCCCGGCCGAGGAGCCTGCGCACCAGCGACACCGAGGTGCCCGACGCGGCGTGCTGCACCGGCCCCAGGACGAGCCCCGGGTTGATCACCGCCAGCTCCAGCCCGGGGTGGTCCGCCGCGAAGCTCCAGGCCGCACGCTCCGCCAGCGTCTTGCTCTTCGCGTAGGGCGCGATCCGGTCCGGGTCGCTCCAGTCCTCCTCGGTGCACCGCCGGTCGCCCGCGCGCGAGCGGGCCGCGCTCACGGCGGCGAGGGACGACGTCATGACCACGCGCCGCACCCCGGCCCGCGCGCTCGCCCCCAGGACCCGCAGGGTGCCGTCGACGGCGGGCCCGACCAGCTCGGACTCGTCCCGCGGCGGCGCGGCCGGGAACGGCGAGGCCATGTGCAGCACGTACTCCTGCCCGGCGACGGCCTCGTCCCAGCCGTCGTCGCGCGCCAGGTCGGCCTCGACCAGGTCGAGGCGGCCGCCGACGGCGTCGGCGACACGGTGCAGGTGCGCGACCCGGGCGGGGTCCCGCAGCGAGCGCACCGTCCCGCGCACCTCGTGACCGTTCCTGAGCAGCTCCTCGATCGCGTGCCCGGCGATGAACCCCGTGGCGCCGGTGACAAGAACCCTCGACATCGCGTCTCCAGTCTAAGCAGTGTTTAGATTATGAGCACCGTATAGATTGCGGCCATGGAGGTCAACGGGTCACGCAAGCGGGAGACGTATCACCACGGCGCGCTGCGCGAGGAACTGGTCCAGGCCTGCGTGCGGCTCATCGAGGCCGAGGGGATCGCCGCCGTGAGCCTGCGGCGCGTCGCACGCGAGGCAGGCGTGAGCCCGGGCGCGCCGTACCACCACTTCGCGGACCGGGCGGCGCTGCTGTCCGCGATCTCGGCCCGCGGCTTCGAGCTGCTCACGCAGGACCTGCTGAGCGCGGTCGGCCCGCCGGGCACGACGTCGGGCGGCGACGAGGTCTCGCGCACGGTCGCCGCCTACGTCGCCTTCGCCCGGCGGCAGCCCGGCCACTTCCAGGTCATGTTCCGCCCCGAGCTCTCCGAGCCCGAGAAGCACCCGGCCGTGCAGGAGGCGGGCGACGCCGCCCTCCAGGTGCTGACCGACCTGGTCGGCCGGCTCGGCGTCGCCGACCCGCACGCGCTCGGGCTCACGCTCTGGGCCACGGGTCACGGCCTGGCGGCGCTGGCGCTCGACGGCCTGCTCACCCAGAAGGCCGAGACCTGGGACACCGACCCCGACGAACTGCTCGCCCGCGCCGTCGGCCAGATCGGCCGGTCGGTCGACGCGCTCACCGGGCACACCGCGGAGAGCGGGCGGGCGACCGACCCGGTCGGCTAGCGGCCGCCCGCCCGGCTCATACCCAGCGCTCGCCGCGCCGGTTGGGCTCCTCGATCGGCGCTGCGTCCACGAAGGTCCGCGCCCGCACGGCGCCGCCGTCGTCCACGAGCCACAGGTGCAGGCGGGCCGAGGGCACCGGCCCGGGCGGCGGCACCGTGACCCGGGCGGCCGGGCTGAGCACGAACGGCTTGGCCTCGACGGTGTCCGACTCGGCACGGGTCGTCGCGGCACCGCCGCGCGCGACGTCGCCCGGCTCGCCCTCGCCGAACGGCGTGCCCGCCGGTGCCCAGGCCGCGCGGACCCGTCCGCGGACGACGCCGGGGCCGTGGTGGGAGACGTGCACGTCGAGGGAGAGATCGGCGTCCGGCACGGGGAGGTCGGCGCCCGCGTGCGCGGGGATCAGGTCGACCACGAGCACCGTCTCGGCGTTCATGTCACGGGGTTCGAGTCCGCCGCGGTCCTTGGGCCGGCGGTCGACGTCGAGCAGGCCCGCCATCTCGTGCTCGACGTCGGTGAGCTCCGTGTAGACGTAGCCGGCGAACCGGTCGTGCCGCCGCAGCTCCTGGGTCTGCCAGCGCAGGTGCCAGGACCGTTCGAGGCTGGTGAACCCCGCCCCGTACTCGCTGTTCAGCACGGGAACCCCCGTACGCGGGTGGTCCGCCGACCCGTACAGCGACTTCCTCGCCAGGAAGTCGGCCGCGAGCCGGACCGGGAAGTCCTCGCCCGTGCCGTCCGCGAGCGCCGCGACGTTCGCGGCCCAGGCGGCGGGGTCCTCGTCGTAGTAGTGCCAGTCCACGAGGTCGGTCCGGACGTGGGCCCAGCCGGAGTTCTCGACGATCGGGCGCGTGTCGTCCAGGGCGCGCAGCGTGTCGTAGGCCCGGACGGCGGCGTCGGCGCGGTCGGTGCTGCCGGGGATGTCCCAGTCGAGGCCCCACTCCTCGTTGTAGAGGCCCCAGATCACGATGCTGGGGTGGTTGCCGTCGCGCTCGACCATGGGCGCGACCTGTTCCTCGAAGGCGCCTGCCGCCTCGGGGCTGAACCGGCTGGGGGCGGGCGGCTCGGCCCAGACCAGCATGCCCGTGCGGTCGGCGTGGTGCAGCCAGCGCGGGTCCTCCAGCTTGATGTGCTTGCGGACCAGGTTGTAGCCGAGGTCGCGGGCGTGCTCCAGGTCGGCGACGAGCGTGTCGACGTCGGGCGCGGTGAGGCCCGAGTCGGGCCAGTAGCCCTGGTCGAGCACGCCGCGCAGGTAGATCCGCTCGTCGTTGAGGTACAGGTGCTCGCCGCGGCGGTCGATGCGGCGCAGCCCGCCGGTGATCGCGACGACGTCGGGCCCGGCGGCGTCGGCCGTGCCCGCTGCGTCGTCGCCCGCCGCCCGGGTGGTCACCGTGAGCACGTACAGGTGCGGGTCCGCCGGGCTCCAGAGCCGGGGTTCCGCGATCTCGATGCGGCCCGACGCCGCGCCCGCGCCGTCGGCGACCAGCTCGACCCGCTCCCCCGTGCCGCCGCCGTCCGAACCGGCCGCGCCGCCCGACCCGGCCGCACCCGACCCGGCCGTGACCTCGACCGTCACCACGGCTCCCGCGGGCGCGTCGCCCGCGACGTCGACGGCCACGTCGAAACCGGTCAGCGAGTCGCCCCGCACCGCGACCCGCGCCGCGTAGGTGCGCCCGCGCGCCTCCAGCCAGACGGGCTGCCAGATGCCGGAGGTGGGGGTGAACGAGACGCCGTCGTAGTCGTCGCGCGGGATGGAGCGCTGCTTGCCGTGCGGGATGGCGCGCTTGTCGGCGGGCGCGTGCACCTCGACCTCCAGCGTCCCGGTGACGCCGGGCGCGAGGACGCCGTCGAGGTCGACCTCGAACGGGGTGGACCCGCCGACGTGCTCGGCGACCTGGACGCCGTCGACCCTGACGACGGCGCGGTGGTGCACGGCGCCGAAGCACAGCACGGCACGCGCCCCCGCCCAGGCGGCGGGAACGGTGATCGCCCGCCGGTAGGTCGCGCGCTCCAGCCAGGTACGTCCGACGCCGGACGCCGCCGTCTCCCAGGCGAACGGGACGGTGACCGGCACCGTGCCGCCGGGCACGTCGAGGTCCCACGTGCCGTCCAGGCTGGTCCAGCGGCCGGAGCGGTCCCGGTCGGGCCGGGGGTAGGCGGGTCCGGAGGTGTCGGGACCGGACGTGTCAGGCCGAACGGCGTCAGGGCGCGGGAGAGCCGAGGTCATGTGTGTCTGCCTTTCAGGAATGCGAGGTTCAGCCCTTGACGCTTCCGGCGAGGATGCCGTTGATGAAGTGCCGCTGGAGTGCGATGAAGACGATGAGGAGCGGGACGAGGGCGATCGACGCGGCGGCGAGCAGCTCGCCGGTCACGGTCGCGTAGTCGGCCCCGACGCGGTTGCCGGTGATGTTCTGCGCGAGGGTGGACAGGACCACCTGCAACGTGGCCATCCGCTCGGAGCTCGCCGCCACCACGGGCCAGACGAAGTCGTTGTAGATGTTCATGACGGTCAGGACCGCCAGCCCGGCCAAGGCGGGCCGGATCACGGGCAGCACGATCCTGGTGAAGATGCCGAACTCGCCGCAACCGTCGACGCGCGCGGCGTCGAGCAGCTCGTCCGGGACGTCGGCGATCACCTGCCGCATCCAGAAGATGGCGAAGGCGTCGACGGCGCCTGGCAGCACCAGCGCCTGGTAGGTGTTGACCCAGCCCAGCGCCTTCATCTCCAGCAGCAGCGGGATGATGAGCACGATCGTGGGCAGCATCAGCGTGATCAGGACCGTGCCGAACAGCAGGTCCCGGCCGGGGAACCGGTACTTGGCGAACGCGTAGGCGGCCAGCGGGGCGCAGAACAGCGTGATGGCCCCCTTGGTGACCAGTACGACCGCGGTGTTGAGGAAGCCCTGGCCGATCGGCACGTCGGCGAACATCCGCCGGTAGTTCTCGAGCGTCAGCGCCGTCAGGTCCAGGCCGAGGGGGTCGCTGATGATCTGCGTGGCCGGCTTGAACGCCGAGACCAGCGCCCAGACGACCGGGGCGAGGAAGGCCAGGGCGAGCAGCAGCAGGAAGGCCTGCGAGCCGACGGCGGCGGGCAGCCCGCGGGAGCTCTGCCCGGGAGGCCTGGTCGCCGTCGCGCGGGTCCGGGCCGATCGGGTGCCGGCCGGGCTGGCGGCGTGCGTGGTGGTCATGTCAGTCCTCCGTCCGCAGGAACCGGACGAACAGCAGCGAGAGGCCCATGACGACGACCACGAGCAGGAACGAGTTCGCCGCCCCGGTGCCGAGGTCGCCCCGGGTGATGTTCTCGTACAGGTGCAGGCCCGCGGTGGTCGTCGAGTTGTAGGGGCCGCCGTCCGTCACGACGAACGGCTCGGCGAACATCTGGAACACGGCGAGCGTCTGGAGCACCACGGAGAACATCACGGTGCGCCGCACGAGCGGCACGGTGATGCTCCAGAGCTGGCGGGTGCGGGAGGCGCCGTCGATCGAGGCCGCCTCGTACACGCTCGCGTCGATCGACTGCAGCCCGGACAGCAGGATGATCACGATGAAGCCCGTCGTCTTCCACAGGAACAGCAGCGCGAGCGTCGGCTTGGCCCACTCGCTGGTGGTGAGCCAGCCGACGTCGGGCAGGCCGACGAGGTTGAGCAGGCCGTTGACCGCCCCGAACTCCTGGTCGAAGACGACCACCCAGATCTGGGCGACGGCCACGAGCGGCGTCACGAACGGCACCAGGAAGGCGATCCGGTAGAAGGAGCGCATCCGGATCTTCGCGTTGTTCAGCAGCACCGCGACGAGCAGGCCGAGCACCACCTGGACCGGCACGATCATCAGCCAGAGCACCGCCGAGTTGGCCAGCGAGCCCCAGAACATGTCGTTGCCGAGCAGGTAGGTGTAGTTGTCCCAGCCGACCCACCGTGCCGCGCCCGAGCCGCGCCAGTCGGTGAAGCTCAGGCGCAGCGTGAACAGCATCGGGTAGACGCTGAACGCGACGAAGATCGCGACGAACGGCAGCACGAACACGTACGGCGCGACCTTGCGGGGCAGCCAGGGCCGCAGCAGCGGCCGGCCCTGGCTGCCCCGGACGCGTTCCGGGCCGACGAGCGTGCTCACTGCCGGTCGACGAGGTTCGTCTGGATGTCGGCGGTCGACTGCTCGATGACCTCGTCGGGGGTCATGTCGCCGTCGTACATCCGCTGGACGTTCGTGCCGAGGTAGTCGACCGCGCCGGTCCACCAGGTGGGGGCGGGCGCCCCGCCGGGGATCTGCGCGCCGGCCTTGACGGCGGTGGTCCACAGGTCCTGCCCGCCGAGCCCCTCGACGGGACCGAACAGCGGCTTCGCGGGGTCGGCCGCCGGGACGTAGGCCGGGATCGAGGTCGCCAGGCCGTTCGGGTAGGTGTCGTTCTCGCCCCAGACGGCGCTGTAACCGTCCTCGTGGAACATCAGGAACTCGTAGAACAGCCAGGCCAGGTCGGAGTTCTCGCCGTCCTTGGGGAGTACGAACGACGACCCGCCCATGGCGCCGGAGCGCGCCCCGCCGTCCTCCCACGCGGGCAGCGGCATGGCGCGCCAGTCGCCGCTGGTCTTCGTGAGCTGCTGCTCGGGGGCGAAGCTGAACCAGATGGCCCAGGGGTAGAACACCTGGTCGCCGGACTCCAGCGCGCCGACGTCGCTGGGCGACAGGTACTCCGCCCGCGTACCCAGGCCCTCCTGGTTCACGGTGTCCAGCCAGCCGAGCACCTGCCGGTACTCGTCGGAGTCGAGTCGCAGCTCGCCGTTCTCGTCGGCCAGCGCCGTGCCGAGCTGGCTCGCGTACATCTCGAGCTGGAGCTGGCCCAGGAACGGGCTCTGCTCCAGGTGGATCGGCTTGGACCCCGGGACCGCCTCCTGGTACGCGCGGGCTGCCGCCAGCAGGTCGTCGTAGGTCTCGATCCCGGTGGCGTCGATCCCGGCGTCGGTCAAGGCCTTCTCGTTGTAGAAGAGCAGGCCCGGGTCCAGGTCGAACGGCACGCCGTAGATGGCGCCGTCAGTCGAGTTGACGTCGATCTTCTGCGGGGCGATGTCGTCCGTGTACGGGGCCAGCACGTCGGTGAGGTCCCACAGGTAGTCGGAGATGCCCGCCACCTTGGCGTCGTCGAGGAACACACCGTCGGGCACGTCGGCCCCGGTGATCAGGGTGTTCTGCAGCTTGGCGTCGATGTCCACGGCCTCGTGGTGCACCGTGACGTCGGGGTAGACCTCGTTGAAGTCGTCGATCACGGCCTCGAACACGTTGAACAGGTCGCCGGACCGGTCCCAGATGGTGATCTCGCCCTGGGGCGACTCCTCGGTGGGGGCCTGGAGGCGGTCGGCGGGCGCCGCGGTACCGGCCGCGTCGGTCTCGCCGCTCGTGATGGCGGGGCCGCACGCGGTGAGCGTGACCGCCAGGGTCAGGGCTCCGGCGGCGACGGCCGCCGCGGTGCGGGTGGTGCGAATCGGGTGCATGAGCACTCCCTTGTGCATGCGCGGGGCGTGGCGCTCCGCGAGGTTTTCAACGTGTGCAAACTAGCTCGGCTTTGCGTACGTTGCAAGGCCTATCCTTAGGTCCACCAGGACGAAAGGGGACCGCGGTGCCGATCACACTGCGCGATGTGGCAGAGAAAGCCCAGGTCTCGGTGCGGACGGTGTCGAACGTCGTCGCCGGGTACACGCACGTGAGCGAGCGGACCCGGCAGCGCGTACAGGCAGCGATCGAGGAGCTGGACTACCGGCCCAACCCGGTGGCCCGCACGCTGCGCACGGGCCGCACCGGCGTGCTGGCGCTCGTGGTCCCGGAGATCGACGTGCCGTACTTCGCGGAGCTCGCGCGGGAGGTGATCGACGCCGCCGCCGAGCTCGGCTACCGCGTCATGGTCGACCAGACCGGTCACGACCACGAGCGCGAGCGCCGGCTCCTGACGGGGGCCGACCGCACCATGCTGTTCGACGGCGTCCTGTTCACCCCCCTGGTGACGCAGGGCGAGCTGGCCGAGATGGAGCCCAGCCGGTCGATGCCCCTCGTGCTGCTCGGCGAGCACGACTTCGACGGCCGCTACGACCATGTGGCCATCGACAACGTGCGCGCCGCCCATGACGCGACGGCCCACCTCATCGCCACCGGCCGCACCCGTATCGCCGCGATCGGCGTCCAGCCCGACGAGGACTACACCACCCCGCGCCAGCGCACCCTGGGCTACGAGCGGGCGCTGGCCGAGGCGGGACTGACGCCGGAGCGCGAGCTGCTGCGCCCGGCCGCGCACTACAGCCGCGCCGACGGGTACGACGCCGCCACGGCGCTCCTCGCCCTGCCCGAGCCCCCCGACGCGATCTTCTGCTACTCCGACCTGCTCGCCATGGGCGCGATGCGCGCCGTCTTCGACGCCGGCCGCATCGTGCCGGACGACGTCGCCGTGATCGGCGTCGACGACATCGAGGAGGGCAAGTACACGCACCCCAGCCTGTCCACGGTCTCGCTCGACACCCCGTTCATCGCCCGCCAGGCCGTGGGCCGGATCGCCGAGCGCATCGACGACCCGGACACGCCGGCGGTCGAGGTCACGGCGCCGCACACCCTGGTGGTCCGCGAGAGCACGGCGGTGCCGGCCGGGGGCTGACGCGGCGGCCGTCCTGGAGTAGGCGGCGGCGTCAGGTTCGGCAGTTCGCATCAAGGGTCGGCACTTTGCATTGAGGTCGGCACAGGCCTGTGCCGACCTCAATGCAAACTGCCGAACCTTCGGGCGACCTGCCGATCCCGGCGCAAGGCGCGCCCGGGCATCCCGCCGACCCGCCCCTGAACGTGACTTTGCGTCCGGCAGGTCTTGCAACGTGTGCACATCGTGGGCCACAGTTGGCTTTGCAACGTCTGCAAAGGTGCATCTCGGGCACGACGTCCCGCACCGCTGCCGGACATCACGCGCACGACAAGGAGGTCCTGCACCATGTCTCGACATCTCACGACCCCGCGGAGACACGCCGCCCTGACCGTCGCCCTCGCGGCGACGTTCGCCCTGGCCACCGCACCCGCCGGCACGACGGCGGTGCTGGGGGCAACGCCGGCCACCACCGCATCAGGCACCACCGGCGCAGCCAGCCCGGTATCCGTCACGACAGCGACGACCACGACAGCGACGACGACCACGGCGACCACGACGGCGACGGCAGCAACCGACGACGTCGCCCCCGCCGCCCTGCCCGGCAACGTGCTGTTCAGCCCCGACCTGGGCCAGCACCCGAACGGGACCGCCGGCTACCCACGCGCGGTCCGCCTCGACCACGACCAGAGCGCCAACCAGACCATGCTCGCCACGTTCGCGCGCGGCGGCACCGGCTCCCCCACGGCGCTGCCCGTCTACCGCAGCACCAACGGCGGCCAGTCGTGGTCCGCGGTGTCCACCATCACGTCGAACACGCCGGGCTGGGACCTGGAGGCCCCGACCCTGTACGAGGTGCCGCGCACCGTCAACGGCCTGGCGGCCGGCGACGTCCTCGCCGCGGGCACCGCCTGGCAGGTCGGCGACTACAGCACGCAGAAGGTCGAGGTCTTCCGCTCCACCGACCGCGGCGCCACCTGGCAGTACCTGTCCAACTGCACGCAGACCTCGGGCCAGCCCGACACCTGGGGCCACGGCATCTGGGAGCCCGTCTTCCTGGTCACCGAGGACGACCGGCTCGCCTGCTTCATCTCCGACGAGCGCCCCGCGAACACCCCGACGAACAACCAGGTGATCGGCCACTACACCTCGTCGGACGGCGGCCGCACCTGGAGCTCGTCGATGACGGTCGACGTCTCGTTCCCGGCCGACAACCTGCGCCGGCCGGGCATGCAGACGTTCACCGCGCTGCCGGACGGCGACCACCTGATGGCGTACGAGATGTGCCGCGACGCCACCGATCCGGACCACGCCTGCGAGGTGTACGTCAAGCGCAGCGCCAACGGGTACGACTGGGGCGCGGCCGGCGACGCGGGCACCCTGGTGCGCACGGCCGACGCGCGCGAGCTCCTGCACACCCCGTACATCTCCTGGGTCCCGGGAGGTGGCCCGAACGGGACGGTCCTGCTGTCGGGCCAGCGCGTCGTCGCCGGACCCACCGGGAACAAGGCGGTCCTCGCGGAGTCGGGCACGGTGCTGTTTGCCAACACCTCGCTGGGCAACGGCGCGTGGACCGAGGCGGCCACCCCGGTCACCGTCAACCCGACGGGCGGGTACGCCACGGGCGTGCCCTCGTGCCCCGGCTACTCGACCCCGGCCATCCCCCGCGAGGACGGGACCTCCTACCTCTACCTCGCGGCGACGTGGCTCGGCACCGGCAACCAGTGCGAGGTGCGGTTCGGCATCGGCTCGCTGCCCGGGCCCACCGGGCCGGTCGGGGCGCCGGGCGGCAAGTGCCTCGACGTGGACACCAACACGGCGGTGAACGGGAACGCCGCCCAGCTGTGGACGTGCGGGGTCGCGACCGGCCAGACCTGGTCCATGGGCGCGGACGGCACGGTCCGCGCGTTCGGCAGGTGCCTCGACGTGGACGCCAACGGCACCGCGAACTTCACCAAGGTCCAGCTCTGGGAGTGCAACGGCTCCGGGGCGCAGCAGTGGGACGCGCGGGCGGACGGCTCGCTGTACAACCCGCAGTCGGGCCGCTGCCTGGACGTGCCCCAGGGCAACACCGCCGATGGGACCGACCTGCAGATCTACGACTGCAACGGGCTCTGGACCCAGGTCTGGAGCGTCCCGCAGTAGGCCGGCGGGCCGCGGGACGGGCGCCGACCGCCCGTCCCGCGGTAACCCGGCGGGGTCGATCACGAAAAGATCACGCCAGGTGGGTCCCGCACCGCCGGAGGAGGCGCTAGTGTGGGCGCACCTCGGCTCGGCCCACCACGACGCCGCGTGTGCGCTTTGTCTTCCGAACCAGAAAGGTCCCAGCCTTCATGGATCCCAACCTCGAACCGGCCGCACTCCCCCGTGCACGCGGCCGGCACCGGGCGGCGCACCGCCCCCTGGCCGGCGTCGCGCGCGCCGCGGGCGAGCAGGTCAGCTCGTTCGCCGGACGTGGTGCGGTCGTCGCGGCGGCCGGCGGCGGCGTGCTGCTGTCGCTCATCGCCACCCCGGCCCAGGCGGCACCTGCTACGACGGCGCTGCAGGGCCAGCCCGTCCAGGGCGCGCTCAACACCGCGGACCTCAACGCGCTGACCGCCCAGGCCCGGGAGTCGGTCTCCGCCTCGCCGATGATCACCGTCGCCGCGGACGCGCAGCTGACGCTGGAGAAGTCGGCGGTCTCCGTGGTCTCCGCGACGGAGAACGCCGAGTACCAGGCGAAGATCGAGGCCGAGGAGGCCGAGCGCGCCGCCAAGGAGCGGGGCGCGTCGGTGGTGTCCATCGCGATGCGGTACCTGGGTGTCCCGTACGTGTGGGGCGGCACCACCCCGTCCGGGTTCGACTGCTCCGGCTTCACGTCCTACGTGTTCGCGCAGGTGGGCATCGACCTGCCGCGCACCTCGTCCCAGCAGCTGTACGCCGGCACGCCGGTGTCGTGGGCCGAGGCCCAGGCGGGCGACCTGATCTGGACCCCCGGTCACATCGCGATCTACGCGGGCAACGGCATGCAGATCGAGGCGCCGGTCCCCGGCAAGAGCGTGCGGTACACCAGCATCTGGCAGTCCAACCCGACCTTCCTGCGGGTCGGCTGACGCCAGGTAGCGCCATCGGGCGGTGTTGCGGAGAGTGGACGACGTCGACTCCCCGCAACACCGCCCGATTCGTTTCCCGACCACCGAACGAGGCGCCATGGTCAGATCACCCGGCCCGGACCGGATCCGCCGGCACTGGGACCGGCAGGCGGCGGGCTACGACCGCAAGATGGACCGCGCCGAGCGGATGTTCGGCGACACCCGGGACTGGGTGTGCCGGCAGGCCGCCGGCGAGGTCCTGGAGGTCGCCGTCGGCACGGGTCTGAACCTGGGCCGGTATCCCGCCGGGGCCACCCTGACCGGGATGGACCTGAGCCCCGCCATGCTGGACCGGGCCCGCCGGCACGCCGCCGAGCTGGGCCGCGCGGTCGACCTGCGCGTCGGCGACGCCCAGCGCCTGGAGTTCGACGACGCCTCGTTCGACACCGTGGTCTGCACGTTCGGGCTGTGCGCCGTGCCCGACGACCGCGGCGCGGTCGACGAGATGGTGCGGGTGCTGCGGCCCGGCGGCCTGCTGCTGCTGGCCGACCACGTGGTCAGCACCTCGGCGCCGATCCGCATGCTCCAGGCGGTCGCCGAGCAGTACAGCGTGCGGGTCGAGAACGAGCACTTCCGGCGCCGTCCGCTGCTGCACGTCCAGGCAGCGGGGCTACGGATCGAGCGGCACGACCGGTTCAACCGGGGCGTCATCGAGCGGCTCGCGGCCCGCCGGCCGGAGCTCAGCCCGCCGACATCGCCGCCAGGCCCCGCGCGGTAGCGGCGTCCCGCTCCTCCGGGGTCAGCAGCAGCCGGGCCTTGACGTCCCGGCTCCACTGGTCGGCGAGCACCTCGGCCGAGCCCGCCTCGACGCCGTCGAGCGCGGCGTCCGCCAGGTCCGACGGCGCGATCTTGTCGACGGACCAGCCCGCCGACATGTCGGTGTCGGCCAGGCCCAGGTGGACGGCCGTCACGAGCGTGCCCTGCCCGGCCAGCTCCAGGCGTACGCCGTTGGTCATGGCCCAGGCCGCGGCCTTGCTCAGGTGGTACGCGTTGGCGCCGTCGAGCCCGAACCACGACATGGCGGACAGGACGTTGACGACGGCGCCGCCACCGTTCGCGGCGAGCGCCGGGGCGAGCTCCCGGATCATCGTCAGGCTGCCGAACAGGTTGGTCTCCAGCTCGTGCCGGACGTCGTCGAGCGGACCGGTCACGAGGTTGGTACCCGTGGTGATGCCGGCGTTGTTGACCAGCAGCGTGACGTCCGAGGCCGCCTCGGCGGCGGCGCGCACGGACGCGGGGTCGGTGACGTCGAGGGCCAGCACCTCCACGCCGGGCAGGTCCACGGTCCCGGCCCGGCGGGCCGTTGCGTAGACCTTGCGTGCGCCCCGGTCGAGGAGCCGCTGGGCGAAGGCGCGGCCGAGCCCGCGGTTGGCTCCGGTGACGAGGGCGACTGAGTTGTTGATGTCCATGTCCGGTACGCTAAAACCTGACGCTGACGTCAGGGTCAAGCATGGAGTCGCCGGAAGGGGCAGTGATGACGGTCACCGAGGCAGCGGCCGAGGTAGGAACGGAGCCGCTGATCCGCATCGGCGAGGTGGCGCGGGGCGCCGGCGTCTCGGTGCGCGCCGTGCGGTACTACGAGCAGCAGGGGCTGCTCACCGCGGGGCGCAGCCCGTCGGGTCAGCGCCTCTACCAGCCCGACACGGTGGAGCGCGTGCGCTTCTTCCAGCAGATGTACGCCGCCGGCCTGACCAGCCGCAACATCGCGGAGCTGCTGCCGTGCATCGAGTCCGGGCACACGGACGCCGAGCAGCGCACCATGCTGCACGCCGAGCGCGACCGGATCCGGGCCCGGATCGACGAGCTGCAGACCGCCCTGGACCGGCTCGACCAGGTCATCGACGTCACGGCGAGCCACCCGTAGGCCCGCCGTCCGGTCACCTGGTCCCGTGCTCGGCCGGCTCGCCGCCGCGTACCGGGATACGGCCCGCCACCAGGGGCAGCACGATCACGGAGAGCACCCCGGCGCCGACGAGCGCCGCCCCCGTCTGCGCGGACATGATCCCGCGCTCCACCGCGATCCCCGTCAGCGCGACGAGCAGCGGGAGGGCGGTCGCTGAGTAGAGCGCGGCCTGGACCCGTTCCCCGGTGGGCAGCTCCCGGCGCAGCCACAGCAGCACCGGCCCGCCGCGGACCAGCACCATCAGGGCGAACAGCACCAGGGGCAGGGCGGGTGCGGCGGCGATGGAGGCCACGTCCAGTGCCATGCCCGAGCTCACGAAGAACACGGGGACGAACACGCCGAACGCCACGGCGTCGAGCTTCTTCTCCAGGCGCCCGACGTCGCCGGGCGCCCAGCGCCGCAGCACCATGCCGCCCACGAACGCACCGAGCACGGCGTCGAACCCGAACGCCGAGGCGACCGCGAGCAGGCCCACGAGCAGCAGCACCGTGAGCCGCAGCGTGCTCTGCCCGGTGCCGTGCTCGGAGTCCTGGACGAGCCGCACGGCCACCGGTGCCCGGAAGCCCGGCACCAGGGCCACGGCGACGGCCAGGACCGCGAACAGCACCAGCAGGACGGCGGCGGCCCCCGAGCCGCGGGTCCCGAGCAGCAGCGCCATGGCGACGATGGGCCCGAGCTCGCCGTACGCGCCGACCACGAGGACGGCCCGGCCGAACGGGGAGTCGAGCCGGCCGGCGTCCCGCAGGACCGGGAGGACCACGCCGAGCGCGGTGGTGGTCAGCGCGATCGCCCCGGCCGCCAGCTCCTCCTCCTCGTCCGGCCGGATGAGCACGAGGACCACCACCGCCGCCAGCACCAGCGAGGTGCCCCACGCCGCGCCGGCACGGCGGCCGAGCCGCTCGCGCAGGTGGCTCGGCTGCAGCTCGTAGCCCGCGAGGAGGAAGAGGAAGCCCATCCCGAGGTCGGACAGGAGCGTGACGTCGTCGGGTGCGGCGAGCCCGAGCACCGCCGGGCCGATGAGCACGCCGCCCAGCAGGAGCAGCACCACCTGGGGCAGCCGCGCCCGCACCGGCATCAGCCCGGTCAGCAGCGGCGCGAGCAGGGCCACCACGAACACGGGCACGAGCGGCGCGTAGACGTTCATGACTCGACCGTGGCGGGCCGGCGGGCGTTCAGCAGCCCCTTGAGCAGCGTGCCCACGAGCGCCCCGAGGATCGCGGGGACGGTGACGGCGGGACCCGCGCTCACGCACAGCAGGAGCGCGAGGACGAGGGCCGTGACCGGCATGCCGGCCGCGGCCGCCACGCCCGCGGCGATGCCGCAGGCCACCTGCGGCGCCAGCGCCGTCCCGGGCACCAGCAGGGCGGCCGCCGCGCCGACCGTCGCCCCGATGAACACCGACGGGAAGATCGTCCCGCCGTGGAACCCGGTGCCCAGGCTCACGGAGTAGGCGGCGGACTTCACGACGGCGACGACCAGCAGCGTCCCCGCCGCGGTGGACGCCGTCACCGTGGACAGGGACTGCTGCCCGGAGAACAGCACGGTGCTCACGTCCACCCCCGTGCCGGCCCGGGTGAGCACCGCGAGCCCGCCGATCGTCAGGGCCCCGACGATCAGCGCCACGAACGGGCGCCGGGCCGCCAGGCGCCGCGCGCCGCTGCCACCCCGCATGGCCGCGATGATCAGTCCCGCCGCGACCAGCGCCACCACGACCCCGCCCACCAGGTCGATCACGTGCAGAGCCGGGTACGTGCCGATGTCGCCCATGGTCAGCTCGGGGACGTGGGTGCCCGGCCAGTCGTCGATGCCGATCCGCACGACGTAGCCCGCGCCCAGCGCCGAGAGGATCGGGACCACCTGGTACAGCGGCTGCTCCGGGCGCGGACGGGACGAGAGGAACATCGCCTCCAGGACGAGCAGCATGGTCACGACGGGATTGCCCAGGACGACGCCGAGCGCCGCCGCGGCGGCCGCCATGACGAGCACGCGCGACGCGTCGGTGCCGAGCCGGCGGTGCACCGCGAACCCGAGGCTGGTGCCGATGGCGAGCAGCGGGGCCTCCGGCCCGAGCACGACGCCGAACACCAGGGACGAGGCCGCCGCGAGGAGCGTCGAGGGCAGCTCACGCGCCGTGATGTCGAAGGCGAACCCGTCCAGCGGGTGGTGCCCGCCGTGCCCCGGCAGGCGCGTCGCGGCCGCGACCCCGGCCGCGCCGACCAGCAGCAGGAGCAGAACCCACCACCACGGCACGCCGTCCAGCCCGAGCGTCTCGGGGAGCCACGTCCAGAAGAGCTGCTCGCCGCCGTGGACCAGCGAGGTGAAGGCCGTGGCGAGCACCGCCGCCACGACGCCGACCACCGCGGGCAGTCCCACGAGCGTGGCCAGCGGCCTCTTGCCGTGTGCGTGCATGACCACGCCCCTGGTCGCTTACCGCTGAACATGCCGATCGTCGCACCGTGGCGCGGGGTTCGCGCGCGGACGAGCGCGCACGGCCACGGCCGTGCGGCTCGCCCGGGTGGTGTCCTCCGCCGTCAGACGCCGCTGGCGACGAGCGGGATCAGCGGCACGTCCGGGTGCGCGCGCTCGAAGGCCCGGGCGTGCCAGACGTCGCGCAGCAGCACGAGCGGGGTGCCGTCGCCGCGGCGCACGACCTCGACGCCCGGGTAGGCGGCGATCGTGTCGATGTGCTCCGGCGCGGCCTCGCGGGCCAGCGACAGGCCGAGCTGCTCGGTCCGGATGGGCGCCGAGAACTCGTGCTCCATGCGGAAGGTCGCGACCTCGAACTGGAGCGGGCCGACCGCCCCGAGGATCGGGTTGCCGTCGCCGCGCGCCTCGGACACCAGGACCTGGACCACGCCCTCCTGCTCGAGCTGCGAGATGCCCTTGCGGAACTGCTTGGAGCGGCCCGGGTCTGCCGAGCGGGCGGCCGCGAAGTGCTCGGGCGCGAACACCGGCATCGGTGGGAAGCGCACGTGCGGGCCCGCGGCGTCGAACACGGTGTCGCCCACGGCGAGCGTGCTGGCGTTGACCAGGCCCACGACGTCGCCGGGGTAGGCGTCCTCGACCGTCGAACGCTCACGGCCGAAGACCGACAGGGCGTACTTCGTGGCGAACGGCCTGCCGGTGCGCTCGTGCGTCACGACCATGCCGCGCTCGAAGCGGCCCGAGCACACGCGGATGAAGGCCACGTGGTCGCGGTGGTTCGGGTCCATGCCGGCCTGCATCTTGAACACGAAGCCGCTGAACGCCTGGTCCACGTCGCGGGCGGAGCCGTCGACGTCGGGCCGCGCGCCGGGCGCGGGGGCGAGGTCCACGACGGCGTCGAGGAGCTGGCGGACGCCGATGTTGGCCAGCGCCGCACCGAACAGCATCGGCGTCGTCGTGCCGGCGAGGAACGAGTCGCGGTCGAGCTCGTCGAGGAGCTGCACGCTCTCGACGGCCTCGGTGTGGTCGTCACCGAGGGTGTCGGCGGCGGCCTGCGGGGTGAGGAGCTCCTCCTCAGCGATCGACGCGCCGCCCGGGGCGCGGCGGTAGGTGCGCACCTCGCCGGTGGCGCGGTCGAGCAGCCCGAGGAACCGGCCGGCCTCGCCGATGGGCCAGCTCAGCGGCGTCGGGCGCAGGTTGATGCGCTCCTCCAGCTCGTCGCACAGCTCCAGCGCCTCGCGCCCGGGGCGGTCCCACTTGTTGACGAACGTGATGACCGGCACGCCGCGGCGGCGGCACACCTCGAACAGCTTGAGCGTCTGCGGCTCCAGGCCCTTGGCGGAGTCGAGCAGCATGACGGCGGCGTCCACCGCCGTCAGCACGCGGTAGGTGTCCTCGGAGAAGTCGGCGTGCCCGGGGGTGTCCAGCAGGTTGATCACCACGTCGCCGTAGGCGAACTGCAGGGCAGCGGACGTGATGGAGATCCCACGCTTCTGCTCCATCTCGAGCCAGTCCGAGACGACGCCGGCGCGGTTCCCCTTGCCGTGCACCGCCCCGGCCTCGTCGATCGCGTGGGCGTGCAGCGCCAGGGCCTCGGTGAGGGTCGACTTGCCGGCGTCGGGGTGGGAGATGACCGCGATGCTGCGGCGACGTGCCGCCTCGGTCCCGACCGGACGGGTGTCAGAGGTCAGGACGGTCATCGGGCCCCGCCCCTCAGTTCGTGCTGCGCCAACGCCATCCCCATCTGTTGCGACTCCCGCTCCGGACAGCCTGCAACTCTACCCTCCCGCTCCCCCCGCTGAGTGCTGGGTATTCGCCCTCCAGAGCCCCCGAAAAGGGCGAATATCCAGCACTCAGCGATTGGCGGCTAGACGGGGGTGCGGGTCCGGCAGGGGGCCGGGTGGGCCGTGATCCGCGCGGTCGGGTCGGAGACCGCCGTGCCCGGCAGGGCCCCCGGCGTCGCCGCCGTCACCCGCACGGTCAGGCGGTGCCCGACGTCGGCGCCGGTGAGCCGGTACGCCCGGCCCTCCGCGCCGGCGACCACGGCGCCGTCCCGCAGCCACTGGTAGGCGAACGTGAGCCGCCGCTGGTCCCAGTGCCCTGACGTCGCGGTGAGCGTCGAGCCGGCCGTGGCCCGGCCGCTCACCTTCGGCGGCCGCTGGGCCCGCGGCTGGACGCCGGCGTAGGGCAGCGGGTCCACGCTCGTGAGGGTGGGCGTGACCTTCTGCATGAGGCCGTCGGCGCCGAACGTGAGCCGGTCGATCGTCGTCTCCCGGTGCGTCCCGTCGCCGCCGGGGAGCGCGAACCGGTGGTAGGCGATGTACCACTCGTCGGTGCCCGGCACCTGGACGATCGAGCTGTGCCCGGTGGCGAGGATCCCCTGGGCGGGGTCCTTCTCCAGGATCACGCCGCGGTAGGTCCACGGGCCGTCCACGCTGGTGGCGGTCGCGTAGCCGACGCGGTAGTCGGCGGAGCCCGTGTCGTCGATCGAGTACGTCAGGTGGTAGAGGCCGTCGCGGTAGTTGAGGAACGTGCCCTCACGGAAGTTCGTGAGCCCGCCGATCCGCGCCAGGGAGTCCTGCTTGATCGACAGCATGTCGTCGCTCAGCTCGGCGTACACCGGGCCGTTCGACGGCCCGCCGTTGCCCCAGAACAGGTAGTACCGGCCGGTCTCGGGGTCCTGGAAGGCCGCCGGGTCGATCGCCTGTCCGGACGCGACCGGCTCGTTGTTGAGGATCATCGCCGTCGGCTGCGCGACGAACGGGCCCTCGGGGCGGTCGGCGACGGCGACGCCGATCGTCTTGCGGTTGTACGTCGGGTTGTGGCCGGAGAAGTAGAAGTAGTACTTCCCGCCCCGCTCGATGATCGTGGGCGCCCAGGCGTTGCCGCCGGCCCACGGCACGTCGCCGTTCGCTCCGTCCAGGGTGAGGATCGGCTCGGCCGAGCGCTCCCAGTCCACCAGGTCCTTCGACGTCCAGACGTAGAAGTCCTTGCCGCCCCAGCCCGCGACGCCGTCCGACGTGGCGTAGAGGTAGTAGCTGTCGCCGAAGTGCGCGATGTTCGGGTCGGCGTACAGGCCCGGCAGTGCCGGCGAGCGCATCTCGACGGCGCGCACGGTCCAGGCCCGGCTGGCGCCGTCCTGCGCGGTGACGGTGAACGTGCGGGGCGCCGACAGGTCGATCGGCCCCGTGACCTGCGGCGAGACCGTGGACGTGGACACCGTCTCGAAGGCCGGCTCCAGGGCGGTCACGTCGGTTCCGGGCGTCACCGGCAGCGTCACGGTCGACGTCGCGGCGTCGATGACGGCGGGCACCTTCAGGGCGTCCAGGTCGACGCCGTTGATGGCGGTCGGGTCCGCCCCGAGCTCCCGCACCTCGTCGGCCGACAGGGCACGGTTGTAGATGCGGAAGTCGCGCACCCTGCCCTTGAGGTACCTGTCGGCGGTGTACGTGGAGCGGCCGATGTAGTTGGCCGCCGTCCGGCCGTCGCCGATGTCGCCCGGCTCGATCGTGACGCCGGTCTTCTCGCCGACCCGTGCGCCGTCGAGGTAGAGCCGGGCGGTGCCGTCCTGGAGCGTGTACGTCAGCGTCTTCCAGGCACCACGCGGCAGCGCCGCGCCCGACGCCACGGTCTGCTCGGTGGACCAGTTGCCCGTCGCGATCGAGGAGCGGTAGTTGTTCCCCGTGGTGAACAGGTAGCCGTTGCCGACGCCGCCGCCGTCGGTGTTGCCCAGGCCCCAGATGAAGTACGGCGTGGCCTGCGCGGGGTCCAGCCAGACCTTCGTGGAGACCGTGATCGCGTCGAGCCCGGCCATCATGTCGTCCGGCAGCCGCACGTGGCCGTTCGTGCCGCCCAGGTTCAGCGCGCCGTCGGCCCAGGTGGCGTCGCCGCTGACGACGCCGTCGTACCCGTGGCCGGTGCCGTCCGCGGCGACCGTGCCCGCGGTCTCGTCCAGCGCGTAGTGCGCGACCAGGCCGTTCTCGTCGGCCACGACCGGCGTCGGCGGCTCCGGGACCACGATGCCCTCGCGCAGCGCCGCGAGCTCGGCGGCCGTGACCGGGATGACCGTGCCGTGGCGCGGGCTGGCGGGCAGGTCGTAGTCCGCCGGCACCTGCCAGTCGGGGTGCTCCAGGTCATCGGTGCCGAGCGGGATGTAGCCGCGGCCGCCGTACTCGTCGACGAACAGGTAGTACGGCGAGCCGGACGTGTCGCCCGGGTTGGCCTTGAAGACGGTGGGCCCCTCGACGGCGGAGGTGCCGGCCTCCCGGCCGATGCAGCCGGCCATGAACTCCCACGCCGGGTCGCCGGGCAGGTCGACGGCGGTCAGCGACGCCGACTTCTCCTGGATGATGTCCGAGCAGCCGGTCCCGCCGCCGCCCTCGTCCTTGGTGAAGCGGTAGTAGACGTCGTTCTCGCGGATCACCGTGGAGTCGATCCGTGACTCGCCGCGGTCCTGCCAGACCTGCGCCTCGCTGAACGTCACGAAGTCGCGCGTGGTGGCGTACAACATCCGGTTGTAGGCGCTGCCGGTGTGGTCCGGGTCGTCCTGCGCGTACAGCTTCGAGGCCCAGAACACGACGTACTGCCCCAGCGTCTCGTCCCAGTAGGCCTCGGGCGCCCAGGTGTTGCCGGCGTTGTCGGGCGAGACCTTGACGTGCCGCTGCTCGGACCAGGTGATCAGGTCCGTGGACTCCCAGACCTCCAGGTACTGGCTGCCGTGCCGCTGCGCCGCGTCCCAGTCGCCGTTGCGCCCGATCGAGAGGTCGGTGGCGATCAGGAAGAACCGGTCACCCTCGGGCGAGCGGATCAGGAACGGGTCGCGCAGGCCGAGCGTGCCCTCGGTCGACTCCAGCACCGGCTGCCCGTCGTTCACCTCGTCCCAGGTCAGGGCGTCGTTGCCGCGGCTCGCCGCGAAGTAGATCTTCTCGCCGGCGATCGAGTTGTCCGTGAAGTAGCTGAACGCGTAGCCCTCGTACGGGGCCGCCTCCGGCTGCTCCCGGACCGTGAGCGCGATCTCCCGGGTCGCGGAGGCGTCGGCGACGTCGGCGGTCGCGGTCAGGGTGACCTCCGTGTCGCCCGCGCCGTGCGCCGGACGGCGGACGATCCCGTCGGCGGCGACCACGGCGGGGTCGGACGACGCCCACGTGACGCTCGCGCCGTGCAGGCCGGACGTCGGAAGCGTGAGGTGGCCGCGCACGTCGTCGGCGTGCACGACGCTCAGCGCCGCGGCGGCGGCGTCCGCCTCCGCCTGGGTGGTCGTGGCGCTTGCGGGAAGGAGCGGAACCAGGCTGCCGAGCAGTGCGACGACGGCGCCCGTGGCGACCGCGCGCAGGGGCAGGCGGGAAGGACGAGTGCTTCTTTGCACAGTGACCTCGCGAGAATGTGAGCGTTAACAGTCGCGTCATCCGACCATCGGCGCATCGCCCTGTCAAGGGACGGGCGAAAAAGCGTGGCGCCGGGCGGACGCCGGCTCGTAGGGTCGGCCGCGATATGAACGCAATGATCAGGCAGCGTTCCGCCCGCTAGCGGCGCGGAACGCACACCACCACCCAGCGCGTGCTCCGCGCCGCCGGCTTCCGCCGGGCGGCGCGTTCGTGCTGCCCGGATTCCTGTCAGCCGACGAATCCTGGAGCACACACCATGTCGCGCAACCGATCCTCTCGTCTCCCTGCCCGCACGCCCGGTCGCCGGCCGGACCACCTGGACCCGGGCATCACCCGACGGCTGAGCGAGCACCCCGGCGGCGCCCACGAGCTCGGCCAGAACCTCCTGGTCGACACGCAGGTGATCGACCGGGTGGTCGCCCTGGTCCTCGACGCCGACCGGCCCCTGGTCGAGTGGGCCGCCGGGCGCGGCGCGCTGACCCTGCCGCTGGCCCGGCTCGGCCGGCCGGTCGAGGCCGTGGAGATCGACCCGCGCTCGGTCGCGCGCCTGGGGCGGATCGCCCCGGGCAACGTCACGGTGACGCGGGACGACATCCTGCGCCACGCGCCGCCGTCGGGCGCCTACGACCTCGTGAGCAACGTGCCCTTCCACCTGACCACCCCCGTGCTGCGCCGCCTGTTCACGCTGGACGGATGGGAGCGCGCCCTGCTGATCACGCAGTGGGAGGTCGCGCGCAAGCGCGCCGCCGTCGGCGGAACCACTCTCCTGACGGCGCAGTGGTGGCCGTGGTTCACCTTCCGCCTGGACCGGCGCGTCCCCGCCGCGGCCTTCCGGCCCCGCCCGAGCGTCGACGCCGGGCTGCTCGTGATCGACCGGCGCCCGCGGCCGCTCGTGCCCGTGACCGACCTCGGTCGCTACCAGCGCTTCGCCGCCGCCGTGTTCAACGGTCCCGGCCGGGGCGTCCGCGAGGTGCTCACGCGGTACGGCATCGCGCGGAACGACGTCGGACGGTGGGCCCGGGAGAACGGCGTCGGGCCGAACGCGCTGCCCCGCGACCTGGACGCCCGCGCCTGGGTGGACGCGTACGCCATGGGCGTCCGGTGGCGGTCGCGATGAGACCCATCACGTGATGCCCAGCGGTTCGCCATGAGTCCGGCATGACGATGCTGTCGAATAGGCGCATGTCGTCGAACGCAGCCGCGCCGCCGAGCGCACCTCGCCGTCCCCGTCGTTGGATCGTCGCCGTCGTCTCCGTGATCGGCGTGCTGGTCGTCCTGGGCGTGGTCGGCGAGGTGGTGCTGCGCGGCATCATCGACGACCGGATCGCGGCCGCCGAGGCGGACCTGCCCGACGGCGTCACGGTCGAGCGCGACGACACGCTCGCGCTGGTGCAGCTGGCGACCGGGCGGGCGACCCTGCGCGCGGAGGTCTCGCCCGCGGCGCTCACCGACATGGCCCGCTCGGCCGCCGACCTGCCGGACCTCGAGGTCACGCCGCAGTCCGGCAACCTGGTCGCGCAGGTGCCGCTCTCGATCGCGGGCAGCGAGCAGAACGTGGACGTGCTCCTCTCCGTGGCCGCCGAGAACGGCCGGGCAGTGCTGCGCGCGGAGTCCGTCGAGTTCGCCGGGATCTCGCTCCCCCTCGCCACGCTCGCCGACCAGCTCGGCAACGACCAGCTCGACCAGCTCGTCGAGGGCGTGGCCTTCCCCGAGGACGAGACCGACGTGACGATCTCGTCGGCGGTCGCGACCGAGAAGGGCCTGGAGCTGGGCGCGGAGGTCGCGATCTGGTGATGCGCCGCTCGTCCGGACGCCCGCTCAGCTCAGCACGAGGCTCGCGACCTTGCCGCCGCGCAGGTCGAACTTGAACGGCCCCGTCCCGTTGAACCGGTTGCTCGTCACCTTGATCGTGACGGTGTAGGCGTCCGGACCGTCCCCGGGCGCCACGGATACGAGCTCGAACTGGCTCTTCATCCCGATGTTGTCGGTCTCGTTCCAGCTCCGCACGCCCTCCGGGCCGTGGAACTCGCGGCCCCAGTCGTTCAGGTAGGCGTCGTCGGTGAACGTCGCGACGAAGCGCTCGGTGTCGCCGGCGTTGGTCGCGTCGATGAACTCCTGGATCGCGGCGGGCAGTTCGGTAGCAGCCATGAGTGCCTCCTGGGCGTTCGGTTGCCCCGACCTTAAGCAGGACGTGCCGCTCCGCGCAGGGCTGCCGGGGGAAGCCATGTGCAGCCGAGGGGGTAACGCTGAGGCAGCACTGCTAGCTCAGCGTTACCCCCTCGACTGCGCAACCACTTCCCCGGAGACCTGCCAGACATGCGACGCGGCCTCAACTGTTTCACCCCGTGTGAGCACGACGGCGGTGCTCCCGCGCTCACGGACGAGGCAAGCAAGCGCAAAGTATCGACATGATCGATACCTGAGACAGATCTTGTCTCACAGTGGCTGCCCGCGTAACCTGCACGAGTCGAGCCACCCGCTCGCCACGTGACACGCAGCCGCGCGACCACACGGTCGCCACACGCAGGGAGGACGTCTTGAGCACCGTGCGCTCCGCACTCCCCGACCGCGCCCTCGCCGTCGACGCACGCTCGATGTGCGAGACCGGCCGCTGCCCCCGAGGCTGTCTGTAGAGCGTCCGCACGCGCCAGACCACGCCGGCACCGGCCGCGTGGCCAGGTCGCCAGCGGGACGCTCCGGCCCCGACACCAGCCCCAGACGCTCGACGCCGGCTCCGAGGCGCGCATCCGCACGACCGGTGCGCCGACGTCGGGCAACGCACGAACCAAGCCAGACCCGCCACCCAGCGAAGGAAGAACAATGGCCCGCATCTACGACGACGCGACCAAGCTCATCGGCAACACTCCCCTGGTCAAGCTCAACCGCCTGACCGACGGCCTCGAGGCGACGGTTCTCGGCAAGCTCGAGTTCTACAACCCCGCCAACTCCGTGAAGGACCGCATCGGCGTGTCCATCATCGACGCCGCCGAGGCGTCCGGTGAGCTCAAGGAGGGCGGCACGATCGTCGAGGGCACCTCGGGCAACACGGGCATCGCCCTGGCCTGGGTGGGCGCGGCCCGCGGTTACAAGGTGGTCCTCGCGATGCCGGAGACCATGTCCAAGGAGCGCCGCGCCCTGCTGCGCGCCTACGGCGCCGAGCTGGTGCTCACGCCGGGTGCCGAGGGCATGAAGGGCGCCGTGGCCGCCACCGAGAAGATCGCGCAGGAGCGCCCGGGCGCCGTGCTGGCCCGCCAGTTCGCGAACGCCGCCAACCCGGCGATCCACCGCGCCACGACCGCCGAGGAGATCTGGGCGGACACCGACGGCGCCGTCGACATCCTCGTGGCCGGCATCGGCACGGGCGGCACCATCACCGGCGTCGGCCAGGTGCTCAAGGAGCGCAAGCCCGAGGTCAAGGTCATCGCGGTCGAGCCCGAGGAGTCGCCGATCCTGAACGGCGGCCAGCCCGGCCCGCACAAGATCCAGGGCATCGGCGCCAACTTCGTGCCCGACATCCTGGACCGCGAGGTCTACGACGAGGTCATCGACGTCAACCTCGCCACCGCGATCGACGCGGCCCGGCGCGCCGCCAAGGAGGAGGGCCTGCTGGTCGGCACCTCGTCCGGCGCCGCGCTCTCGGCGGCCCTGGAGGTCGCGAAGCGCCCGGAGAACGCCGGCAAGACGATCGTCGTGATCATTCCCGACTTCGGCGAGCGCTACCTGTCCACGCCGCTGTTCGAGGGTCTGGTCGACTGATGGCGAAGGGGCGCGGGCTGCTCGGGGTCCTCTCCGAGGACCTCGACGCCGCGCGCGCCCACGACCCGGCCGCGCGGTCCCGCCTGGAGGTCGCGCTCGCCTACCCGGGCGTGCACGCCCTCTGGGCGCACCGGGCCGCGCACCGGCTCTGGCGGGTGCCGGCCCTGCGCCTGCCCGCGCGGCTGCTCTCGCAGCTCGCGCGGGCGGCGACCGGGGTCGAGATCCACCCGGGGGCCCGGCTGGGACGAAGGATGTTCATCGACCACGGCATGGGCGTGGTGATCGGCGAGACGGCGGTGGTGGGCGACGACGTGATGCTCTACCACGGCGTCACGCTCGGCGGCCGGTCGCTCAACCGCGGCAAGCGGCACCCGACGCTCGGGGACCGCGTGACCGTGGGCGCCGGCGCCAAGGTGCTGGGCCCCGTCTGGGTGGGCGACGACGCGCAGATCGGCGCCAACGCCGTCGTCGTCAAGGACGTTCCCGCAGGAGCCGTCGCGGTGGGCATCCCCGCGCGGATCCGGGTGCCGAAGGCGCCCGTCGCGGAGCGCTCCCGCAACGAGGACCCGTCGGAGCTCATCGAGTACTCCATCTGACGAGCCCAGGCCCTCGGCTGGGCAGCGTGACGGGATCACCGGCCCGCCGGTCAGCGCAGGGCCTCAGCGCAGGCGGTCGGCGTGCTGCTCCGCGAGCCCGGGCGGCGCCGTCGCCAGCCAGGCGTCGACCAGGGCCTCGCGCAGCCCGGCCTCGGCGATGACGTCGAGCTGGATCAGCATCCCGGCGAAGCCGTCGAAGTGCGTGATGGTGAAGAACCCGGGCCGCCCCTCGGCCAGGATCGCCTCCTTCTCCCCCAGGTCCTCGACCCGCACACCGAGGATCGGGCCCCGCGGCACCGGCTCGTCGCCGAACCGCTTGAGGTCGGCCTTGGTGAAGGGGCGCTCCCAGGCGAACGCCTTGGTCCCGACGGACCAGGCGCGGTGGCGATAGCTCGAACCCTCGGCCGTCTCGGGCAGCGCGAGGGCGAGCCGGGCGACGTCGTCGTAGGTGGCCACGAGTCCACCGTAGCCACAACGGGCGCCGCAGGACCGGTAAGGTGTGGGCCAGTACCTGGGACGCGCCGTCCCAGGTAAGCCGTTCCCACGACGAGGTGAACCCCATGCGCATCGGATTCCAGACCGGTTACTGGTCCCGCAGGCCCCCGAAGGGCATCCAGCAGTTCATCGTTGCCGCCGACAAGCTGGGCCTCGACTCGGTCTGGACCGCGGAGGCCTACGGGTCCGACGCGTTCACGCCGCTGGCCTGGTGGGGCTCGCGGACCAGGAACGTGCGGCTGGGCACGGGCATCGCCCAGCTCTCCGCCCGGACGCCGACGGCCACCGCCATGCAGGCCCTCACGATGGACCACCTGTCCCGGGGCCGGTTCGTGCTGGGGCTCGGCGCCTCCGGCCCGCAGGTCGTCGAGGGCTGGTACGGGCAGCCGTACAAGCGGCCGCTCGCCCGGACGCGCGAGTACGTGGACATCGTGCGGCAGGTCATGCGTCGCGAGGCGCCCGTGACCCACGACGGCTCGTTCTACCAGCTCCCCCTGCCCGCCGAGGCGCCCGGCGCGACGGGGCTCGGCAAGGCGCTCAAGCCGACCGTGCACCCGTTCCGCCCCGAGATCCCGATCGTGCTGGCCGCGCAGGGCCCCAAGAACGTGGCCCTGGCCGCCGAGATCGCCGACGGCTGGATGGCCGGCTTCTACGCGCCGCGCATGGACGACGAGTTCCGCGCGCTGCTCGCCGAGGGCTTCGACGCCCGCTCGGAGGAACGTTCGGCCACCGACCGGTTCGAGGTGTGCGCCACGGTCCCCGTCGTCGTCCGGGACGACGTCGAGGCCGCCGCCGACGTGATCCGCCCCCACATCGCCCTGTACGCGGGCGGGATGGGTGCGAAGGAGGCGAACTTCCACAAGCAGTCGCTCGACCGGCTCGGCTACCAGGAGCCGCTCGACAAGGTGCAGGAGCTGTACCTCGCCGGGCGCAAGGAGGAGGCTGCCGCGGCCGTGCCGACGCAGCTCGTGGAGGAGATCGCGCTGGTCGGGCCGATCGAGAAGATCCGCCGCGAGCTGCCCACCTGGGAGAGCACCGCGATCACGACCCTGCTCGTCCAGGGCGACCCGGCCTCCATGCTCGCGCTGCTGGCCGCGACGCAGGACGCGTCCCTGGCCGGCCGTGCCCGTTCGACGGCGGGCTCCCTCCTCGCGAAGGTCGCCCCGTCCAAGGTCTGATCCCCGCCCTCTCCGGTCGTTGAGTGCTGGATATTCGCCCTTCTGGCACACGAAAAAGGGCGAATACCCAGCACTCAGCGGCTGCGGCGGGACCGTGATGGGGCCGTCCGGCGTGACGTCGATCGTGCCGACGGCGCGGGGCCGGTCAGGCGTCGTGCGGCGGCTCCTCGTCCTCGGGGAACCAGACCGCGCGTCTCAGGTTCACGCGGCGGCCGTCCTTGGACAGCGGGCAGCCCTCGGCGCGCAGCGCGTCGAGGGCCTCGGTCAGGAAGTGCTGGGGCGGTGATCCGGCCGCGTTGACCACACGCCACCAGGGCACGCGGTCGCCGTCCGACGGCGGTGCGTCGGCGCCCTCCGCACCGGGCCCGGCCTCGCCGTCGTCCGGGACCAGGTGCGCGTACCTGCTCCCCGAGCCGGCCATGACGCTCCCGACCTGGCGCGGGCCGCCCCGGCCGAGCTCCTCACCGACGATCTCCGCGATCAGGCCGTACGTCATCGCGCGGCCGGACGGGATGCGCCGGACGACGTCGAGCACGGCGGCGGCGTACTCCTCGACATCGGTGAGCGGGGGTCCGGGCGGCGGCGGGGTCACGGATGCGATCGTAGACGCGGACACCGACATCGGCCGCCGTCCGACCGGCTAATTTCCGCTTGCCGACGGGTGCGACGATCGACGCATGGCACTTCCCCAGATCGCCCTGCCGGCGGGCTACCGCTGGCGCACGCTGACCTCCGACGACCAGCGCCTCGTGACCGAGCTCGACACCTGGGCCTTCCCGACGGGCCACGCCCACGACGACCTCGACGCCACCCCGTCCCCGCTGACCTGGGAGCGCGCCCTGGCCATCGAGGCGGACGGCGTGGACGGCCTGGTGGCCATGCACGCGTCCTACCCGTTCGGGCAGTTCCCCGTGCCCGGCGCCGAGCTGCCGACGGCGGGCCTGACCTGGGTGGGCGTGCACCCGCAGCACCGCCGCCGCGGCCTGCTGACCGCGATGATCAACCTGCACCTGGCGCGCTCCGCCGAGCGGGGCGAACCGCTCAGCGCCCTGTTCGCCGCGGAGGCCCCGATCTACGGCCGGTTCGGCTACGGCCACGCGGCCGACGACCTGCGTCTCGACATCCCGCGCGGCGCGGCACTGCGCGACGTGCCGGGCGCGGAGCGGCACACGGTCCGGGTCGAGGTGGCCTCCCGCGAGCGCCACGGCGAGCTCGTCGACCGCCTGCACCGCGCGGCCGGCGCCGTGCCGACCGGGGAGCCGGGCATCAACCGGCCCGGCTGGGTCACGCGTGAGACCGAGGAGCTGCAGGCCGTCCTCTGGGACGACGCCCCGATCCATCGCGGCGGGCGCGAGTCGCGCCGCATCATCGTCGTCGAGCTCGACGGGGAGCCCCGCGGCTACGTGACGTTCCGGCGCAACCTCTCCTGGGAGCCGACCGGCCCGCGCGGCCAGGTCAGCGCGGGCGAGGTCGTGGCGCTCGACGCCCCGGCGGCCCGTGCCCTGTGGGGCGTGCTGCTGGACCTCGACCTGACCAACGAGGTCAGCCCGTTCATCCTCCCCGTGGACGACGTGATCACGCAGCTCCTCGTGAACCTGCGCGCCGCCGCGCCGCGCACCCCGGACAACCTGTGGGTCCGGCTGGTCGACGTCCCCGCCGCCCTCGCGGGGCGGCAGTACGCCGCCGACGTCGACGTCACGCTCGCCGTGACCGACTCCCGCCTCCCGGCGAACGCCGGCGTGTACCGGCTCCGGGCGGAGGCGTTCGGGCCGGCGTCGGTGGAGCGGGTCGACCCGGAGTTCGAGGCGCCCGACCTGTCGCTCGACGTCCGCGAGCTGGGCGCCGCCTACCTCGGGGGCACGTCGCTCGCGACGTTGGCAGCGGCGGGCCTCGTCACGGTGCATCCCCGGCCCGGGCAGCGGCCCGGCGTGCTGGCGCGCGCGAGCACCGCGTTCGGCTGGCCGGTCGCGCCGGGTGCGTCCTGGGTGTTCTGATGCCGGCGTTCTCCGCGGTGGTCACCGGAGACGCGTGGCGCGCCGAGGCCGAGTCCTGGGTCGCCGACGTCGTCGCACGACGGGGCCACGAGGTGACGTCCGTCGCGCAGCCGCGGGTGCGCCCGTGGTCGACCCAGCTCGCGGTCGAGACCACAGGCGGACGTCTCTGGTTCAAGGCGGGCTGTGCGGCGATGACGTTCGAACCCGGGCTCCAGACGCTCCTGGCCCGGCTGGTGCCCCACGACGTGGACGGTCCGGTTGCCGCCGCGCCCGACCGGGGCTGGATGCTCACCGTGGACCGGGGCAGCACCCTGGCCGACTCGCACGAGCCCGTCCTCGACGACTGGGTCTCCGTGCTGCGGACCTGGGCCCGCCTCCAGCGGCACGTCGCGCGGCATGCGGACGAGGCACAGGACACCGGGCTGCCCGACCGCGCGCCGCAGGGGACCGCGGACCGGTTCGGCGCGATGCTGGACCGCCTCGCCACCCTCCCGCCGGGCCATCCGGCCCGGCTCGCGGACGACGTCGCGGCGCGTCTGCGCGAGGCGTACCCGGTCGTCGAGCGCGCGTCCGGCACGCTGGCGGCGGGCCCCTTCCCGACGTCGCTGCAGCACGGCGACCTGCATCCGGGCAACGTCTTCGTGGTCGACGGGGACCTGCGGGTCTTCGACTTCGGCGACGCCCAGTGGGCACACCCGCTGGAGACGCTCATGGTGCCGCGGGCGGTCGTGGAGCACGACGGCCAGGTGCCCTGGGAGCCGGTCCAGGCCGCGTTCCTCGCGGAGTGGGACGTACCCCTCGACGCCGGAGCGCTCGACGAGCTGCTGCGTGCCGCCGCGGTGACCCACGCGGTCAACCGCTCGTCGTCGTGGTGGGACGCCCTCGGCGAGGCCTCCGACGCGGAGTGGGCGGACTGGGGTGAGGCGCCCGCCCGCCACCTCGCGCGGGTGCTCGACGAGGTGGCGCGCGATCAGGCCTGACAGGTACCGCACCAGAACAGGTTGCGGCCCGCCAGCTCCTTGACCAGCACCGGCGACCCGCACACCCGGCAGGCCAGCCCGTCGCGGTGGTACACGTAGAAGGCCTGGTCGGAGGGCACCGACCCCGGCGAGCCGTCGGTGTTCTGCCGGGTCCGGCCGCGGCCGGGCGCCGGGACGGGCTCGGCGCCGCCGTCCGCCCGGTCCGCCGGTCGCGTCGTGACGATCGCGCCCCGGTCGGCGCCGTCGCGCATGAGGACCACGAGGTCGTCCCAGATCGCGCGGACGGCCGCGGCGGGCACGTCGCGCCCCGGGCGCAGCGGGTCGACGCCGGCGCGGAACAGCACCTCGGCGCGGTAGATGTTCCCGACGCCGGCGACGACGGCCTGGTCCATGAGCTGCTGCCCGATCGTCACGCGCGACCGGCCCACGGCGGCCACGAACGCGTCGGGGTCGCCGTCGTCCCGGATGGGGTCGGGGCCCAGCCGGGCCTCGACCGCCTTCTTCTCGTCGGCGGTGATCACCTCGCACGCCGTCGGACCCGTGAGGTCGGCCACGGCGTGCGCGCCGAGCAGGCGCACGCGCACCTGCCCGCGCGGCTCGGGCACCTCCCAGGCGTCGGACGGCGCCGCGTCCGTCGGCAGAACGTCCGGGCCGGGCGGCGCCGGCACCGAGTCCCGCTCCCCGATCCGACGCCGGGGCGCGCCGATCGCGTGCGCGACCTCGGGTGCGTCCGGGGCGCCGGCGAACGTCCACGCGCCGTACAGCCCGAGGTGCGTGCGCAGCCACAGGACGTCGGCCGCGCGGGAGCCGGCGGCGGCAGCACCCGGCGCGTCGGCCGCCGCGAAGCCCAGGAAGAGCTGCTTGCCCCAGGCCTCGCTCGCCACCAGACGGCGGCCGTCGAGCACGGCCGCGCCGTCCGCGAACCGCCCCTGCGGGCTGCTCACCAACAGGACCTGCCCCGCGAACAGCGACGAGAACGTCCGCGCGAGGCGGTGGACGGTGTGCCCCTCAGGCACGCTTGCTCTCGTACTCGGCGAGCTGGTCGATGCGGCGCTGGTGCCGCGCGTCGCCGCTGAACGGCTCGGCCACGAAGGCCTCGACGAACGACGTCGCCTCCTCCACGGAGTGCATGCGCCCGCCCACGGCGATCACGTTCGCGTCGTTGTGCTGGCGGCCCAGCCTCGCGGTCTCCAGCGACCAGGCGAGCACCGCCCGGACCCCGGTCACCTTGTTGGCGGCGATCTGCTCGCCGTTGCCCGATCCACCGATCACGATGCCGAGCGAGCCCGGCTCGGCCACGACTGCCTCACCGGCGGAGAGGCAGAAGGACGGGTAGTCGTCCTGGGGGTCGAGCTCGTGGGCACCGTGGTCGACGACCTCGTGCCCGGCCGCGGTGAGATGGCCCACCAGGTGCTGCTTGAGGTCGTACCCGGCGTGGTCGGCGGCGATGTGGAGACGCATGGCCCCATCTTCCCTCATGCACGAGGTCCACGTTGCGTACGCTGGCGCAATGACCACCGACGCCACGGGACTCACGTCGGGGATCGACCTCGACGCGCTCGACCCCGCAACCCGACCGCAGGACGACCTGTACCGCCACGTGAACGGGAGGTGGATCGACGGGCACGAGATCCCCGCCGACCGCGCGATGGACGGGGCGTTCCGCGCTCTCTACGACCAGGCCGAGGTGCACGTCCGGGAGATCATCCAGGACGCGCCCACCGGCTCCACGATCGGCGACCTGTACGCCAGCTTCATGGACACCGAGCGCATCGCCGAGCTCGGCACGACACCCCTGGACGAGGACTTCGCCCTGATCAAGGACGCCGGGGACGCCGCCGCGCTGACCCGCGCGCTGGGTGCGCTGCAGCGCACGGGCGGCACCGCCGGCGTGCGCTTCTGGGTGGACAACGACGCGTCCGACCCGGAGAAGTACGTCGTCTACCTGCGGCAGTCCGGGCTCGGCCTGCCCGACGAGGCGTACTACCGCGAGGAGCAGTACGCCGAGCTGCGCAAGAAGTACGTGCCGCACGTGGCCCGGATGCTGGGCTTCGCCCCGGTCCAGGAGACGTGGGGCATCACGCCCGAGGACGCCGCGCAGCGCGTGTACGACGTCGAGAAGCAGCTCGCCGGCCACCACTGGGACGTGGTGCGCGACCGCGACGCGACGCTCACCTACAACCCGATGACGCTGGCCGCGCTCGTCGACTCCGCGCCGGGCTTCGACTGGGTGGCCTGGGCCGAGGCGCTGGGCGTGCCGGCCGGGTCGTTCGACGACATCGTGGTGCGCGAGCCCGACTTCGCGACCGGGTTCGCCGCCCTCTGGAGCGAGCTGTCGCTGCTCGACTGGCAGCTCTGGATGACGTACCACGTGGTCAGCGCCCGGGCGCCGTACCTCACCGACGAGATCGTCGAGGCCAACTTCGACTTCTACGGTCGCACCCTCACCGGAGCGCAGGAGGTGCGCGAGCGTTGGAAGCGCGGCGTGGCGCTGGTCGAGGGCGCGCTGGGCGAGGTCGTCGGCGCGGAGTACGTCGCGCGGCACTTCCCGCCGTCGAACAAGGCCCGGATGGACCGCCTCGTGGAGGCGCTGGTCGCCGCCTACCGGGAGTCGATCGAAGGCCTCGACTGGATGACCGACGAGACCAAGGCGAAGGCGCTGACCAAGCTGGAGAAGTTCACCCCCAAGGTGGGCTACCCGGTGCGCTGGCGCGACTACTCGGGCCTGGAGGTGGACGCCGCCGACGTGCTCGGCAACGTGCGCCGCTCCAACGCGTTCGACCAGGACTACGAGCTGGCCAAGATCGGCAAGCCGCTGGACCGCGACGAGTGGTTCATGACGCCGCAGACCGTCAACGCCTACTACAACCCGGGCATGAACGAGATCGTGTTCCCCGCGGCGATCCTGCAGCCCCCGTTCTTCGACCCCGAGGCCGACGACGCCGTGAACTTCGGCGGGATCGGCGGCGTCATCGGGCACGAGATCGGGCACGGGTTCGACGACCAGGGCTCCAAGTACGACGGCGACGGCCGCCTCGAGGACTGGTGGACCGACACGGACCGGACCGAGTTCGAGAAGCGTACGAGCGCGCTGATCGCGCAGTACGACGCGTTCCGGCCGGCGCAGCTGGCGGCGTCCGCCGTCGGCGAAGGGGCAGGTACCGCAGGGGAGGCCGCCGCGGAGGGCCACGTCAACGGCAGCCTGACCATCGGCGAGAACATCGGCGACCTGGGCGGGCTGTCGATCGCGATCAAGGCCTACCGGATCGCGCTCGGCAAGCCGCTGGACGAGGCGCCCGTCGTGGACGGCCTGACCGCCCTGGAGCGGATCTTCCTCGGCTGGGCCCAGGTCTGGCAGTCCAAGGGCCGCGACGAGGAGGTGCTCCGCCGCCTCGCGACGGACCCGCACTCCCCCAACGAGTTCCGCTGCAACGGCGTGGTGAGCAACGTGGACGAGTTCTACGCGACCTACGACGTCCAGCCGGGCGACGCGCTCTACCTGGCCCCGGAGGACCGGGTCCGCATCTGGTAGTCGCCCCTCACCCTTGAGGCCCGGGTTTCTTCGCTTTGAGATGGCTCAAAGCGAAGAAACCCGGGCCTCAAAGGTGAGCGGAGGTCCAGCCGCCGGCGTCAGGCGTCCTTGGCCTGGGCCTTCAGCGCCCGCTCCGTGCCCGCCAGGGCCTCGACGACCAGACGGCGCAGCGCCGGGGCCGCGTCCGCGTTCGTCTGCAGCCACGCCGCGGTGGCGTCCCGCAGCTCCGGCGAGGCCAGCGGGGCCGGGTAGAAGCCCTCGATGATCTCCTCGGCGATGTGGTAGCTGCGTTCGTCCCACACCTTGAGCACGGCGTCCAGGTAGGGCTGCACGACGTCGGCCAGCGGGGCCGGGTCGTTCACGTGCAGGAACCCGAGGCCGGTGTTCCGGATGATCGCGTTCGGCACGTCGGCGGCGTCCACCACCGAGGACAGCGCGGCCAGCTTGCCCTCGACCGTGGGCTTGGCGGCCCGGGCGCGCGCGGCGGACTGGCGGCCCGTCGCGGTGTCGTCGGCGGCCAGCGTGGTGTCGATCTCCGCGTCGCCCGCCGCGCCGTTGAGCACCAGGCCCTCCAGCAGCTCCCAGCGCAGGTCGGTGTCGATCTCCAGCCCGTCGAGCGCGACCGAGCCGTCCAGCAGCCCGGACAGCGTGGCCACGTGCGCGGGCGTGGAGGCCACGTGCGCGAAGAACTTCACGAGCTGGAACTGCGTGTCCGAGGCGGCCTCGGCGTCGCCCACCAGGGACCAGAGCGTGTCGCCCACTTCTGCGAGCGTCTCCGCACGGGCCGACGGCGCCACGAACTGCTTGGCGGCCAGCACCATCTGGTTGAGCGTGGTGCGCAGCGTGGTCGACTCGGTCTCGCCGGCGATGCCGCCCAGCACGAGCTTCACGTACTCCGACGCCGGCACCTCGCCGTCGCGCACCGCGTCCCAGACCGATCCCCACACCAGGGAGCGGGCCAGCGGGTCCGCGATGTCGGCCAGGTGCTCCAGCGCCACCGCGAGCGAGGCCGGGTCGAGCCGGATCTTCGCGTACGCAAGGTCCGCGTCGTTGAGCAGCACGAGGGCCGGGCGGTCGAGCTCGACGAGCTCCTTCACGTCCGTCCGGGCGCCGTCGACGTCGACCTCGACGAAGTGGGTGCGCGCGAGCTCCCCGGCGTCGGACAGGCTGTAGAAGCCGATGCCGAGGCGGTGCGGGCGGATCGTGGGCCACTCGGCAGGGGCCGTCTGCTCCACGACGAACGACATGATGCGGCCGTGGCTGTCCGTCTCGATGACGGGGCGCAGCGTGTTCACGCCCGCGGTCTCCAGCCAGAGCTTGGACCAGGCCTTGAGGTCGCGGCCGCTGGTGGCCTCGAGCTCGGTCAGCAGGTCCGGCAGCTCCGTGTTGCCCCACGCGTGCTTGCCGAAGTAGGCGGAGACGCCCGCGACGAAGGCGTCCCGGCCCACCCAGGCCACGAGCTGCTTGAGCACCGAGGCGCCCTTGGCGTAGGTGATGCCGTCGAAGTTGACCTGGACGTCCTCCAGGTCCTTGATCTCCGCGACGATCGGGTGCGTGGACGGCAGCTGGTCCTGCTTGTAGGCCCAGGACTTCTCCATCGCGGAGAACGTGGTCCAGGCCGCCTCCCACTCTGTGGCCTCGGCCGTGGCGAGCGTCGAGGCGTACTCGGCGAACGACTCGTTGAGCCACAGGTCGTTCCACCACTTCATGGTGACCAGGTCGCCGAACCACATGTGCGCCAGCTCGTGCAGGATCGTCACGACGCGGCGCTCGCGCACGGCCTCGGTCACCTTGGAGCGGAACACGTACGACTCCGTGAAGGTCACGCAGCCCGCGTTCTCCATGGCGCCCATGTTGTACTCGGGCACGAAGAGCTGGTCGTACTTGGTGAACGGGTACGGCACGCCGAACGTCGACTCGTAGAACTCGAAGCCCTGGCGGGTCTTCTCGAAGATGTAGTCGGCGTCGAAGTGCGCCGACAGCGACTTGCGGCAGAACGCGCCGAGCGGGATCTCGCGGCCGTCCGACGACGTCAGCGACGAGCGGACCACCGCGTACGGGCCGGCCACCAGCGCCGTGATGTAGGTCGAGATACGGCCCGTGGGCTCGAAGGTCCACGTGGCGGCCTCGACACCGGCCTCGGTGGCGTGCTGCGCCGCGGCCGGCTCCGGTGTCGGCTCGTTGCTCACGACCTCCCACGCGGCGGGCGCGGTGACCGTGAACTGGAACGTGGCCTTGAGGTCGGGCTGCTCGAAGCAGGCGAACACGCGGCGCGCGTCCGGCACCTCGAACTGGGTGTAGAGGTACACCTCGCCGTCCACGGGGTCCACGAAGCGGTGCAGGCCCTCGCCCGTGTTCGTGTAGCCGCAGTCGGCGACGACGACGAGCTCGTTGTCCTCGGCCAGCCCGTCCAGGGCGATCCGGGAGTCGGCGAACACGGCGGCCGGGTCCAGCTCGCGGCCGTTCAGCACCACGGACCGCACCGTGGGGGCGACCAGGTCCACGAAGGTCGAGGCACCCTCCGTGGCGGTGAAGCGCAGCGTCGTGGCGGACGCGAAGGTCTCCGGACCAGTGGTCAGGTCCAGGGCGATCTCGTACGACTCGACCGATACCACGCCGGCTCGTTCGACCGCCTCGGCGCGGGTCAGGTTCTCTCCGGGCACGGGCCCTCCACGTCTGTCTGCTCATGGGCACCCAAGGCGCCCAGCGCGTCCGAATAACGCGCTTTATCGGTTGGCTTCTCGTCCGGTGTGTGAACTACCTGCGACGACTCGTCGATCATGCCACGCAGGAGTAACAGCGAGTAACGCCTTTGTGTACGATCGACCGCGGTCGCCCAGACCGACCGATTTGAGCTGAGGAGTTGCCCGATGTCCGGCACTGTGCCGCCCCCGCCACCGCCACCGGGCGGCAGCCCTGACGAGGAGCCCACCGCTCCCCTTCAGGAGCAGCACCCCGCCACCATGCCCACGCCTGTCCAGCAGGCGCCGGTGCAGCGTGTCTCGGCGGCGACGCGCAAGCCGCCCGCCATCTCGCCGACCAACCAGTTCGCCCAGGCCGTCACCCCCGCGCCGGCTGCACCGGGTGCTCCCATGGTGCAGTCCGTGCAGCGCGGCGGCGACCCGACGATGCAGCAGCAGTACTACCCCGAGCAGTACCAGCAGGGGTACGCGGCGCCGCAGGGCGGGCAGTACAACCAGGGCCAGTACCAGCAGGGTGGGCAGTACCAGCAGCAGCCCGGGCAGTACCAGCCGCCCGCTCAGTACCAGCCGCAGGGCTACGACCAGTACGGCCAGCCCGTCTACGCGGGCCAGCCGGGCGGTTACGAGCCCGAGCCCCCGCGCCGCAAGCTCAGCCCCGGCTGGATCGCGTTCATCGCCCTGGACGTGCTGCTCGTGATCGCCGCGATCGTGTTCGCCGTGAACCTGCTCGGCTCCCCCGACACCTCCGCCTCGGGCGGCGGTGAGTCCCCGGCCGCCGAGCAGTCGGCCGAGCCGGAGGCCGAGGAGGGCCTGGAGACGGACGGCGGGGCAGGCGTCGAGACGTTCGCCGCGCCGTCGCTCAACATCACCTGCACCATCTCGGCCGACGCCGCGACGTGCGGCATCGCGGAGCTCACCCAGAAGCCCGCGCCCGACGCCTCGTGCGACGGTGCGTCCGGCTACGTGGCGAAGGTCGACCCGAGCGGCAACGTGACGCAGCCGTGCGTGAGCAAGAACGACCAGCCCAAGAAGGCCAAGGGTGACGTCGCGATCCTCGACTACGGCCAGACCAAGAAGGCGCACGGCTTCACGTGCGCCAGCGCGGACACGGGCATGACCTGCGTGGCCGACGCGACAGGCAGCGGCTTCTCGATCGCCCGCGCGGGCATCGGCTCGGCCTGACCCGCACGACCCGGTATCGGGAAGTGCGCATCGACCCAGTCGTCGGGCCCGGAACTCACGTGGTTCCGGGCCCGGCGACTGGGTAGATGCGCACCTTCGGCCGGCCGGCGGACGGCGTCAGCGCGCGGGTTCCGGCTCCGGGGGCTCCTCGTTCATCACCGTGACGAGGCTGCGCAGGCGGGCGTTGGTGAACAGGTCCTCCAGCAGCACCACGGCGCCCGCCGAGTCCGCGAGCGGCACCCGCCAGTTCGGGTACTCGGAGTCGGTGCCGGGCTGGTTCTGCGTGCGGCGCTCGCCCACGGCGTCGGCCAGGGAGACCCCCACCAGCGCGGACGGCGTGTCCTTGAGGTAGCGGTGCAGGCCCTCGACGAGCTCGCGCTCGGACGGGTCGAACGTCGTCAGCCCGCGGCGCGACAGCGCCTCCACGAGCGACTCCCGCTCCTGGCGGGCCCGCGCGCGCAGGATCGTCGCGTCCTCCGTGAGCAGGCCGAGCCGCTCCCGCAGGTCCACGTGCTCCCCCGCCAGGTACCCGGCGGTGGGCGGCAGGTCGTGGGTGGTCACGGTGGCCAGGGCCGCGCTGCGGTAGGCCTCCGGCTCGATCGGCGCCCCGGCGGCGTCCCGCTCGAACAGCAGCACGGACGTGCCCAGGATGCCGCGCTCCGCGAGGTAGTCGCGGATCCAGGGCTCGAACGTGCCCAGGTCCTCGCCCACGATCGCCACCCCGGCGCGGTGCGCCTCCAGGCACAGGATGCCGATCAGGGCCTCGTGGTCGTAGGTGACGTACGCGCCCGCCGACGCGCGCGCCCCACCCGGGATCCACCACAGGCGGAACAGCCCCAGCACGTGGTCGACCCGCAGGCCACCGCAGTGGCGCAGCACGGTGCGCAGCATCTCGCGGTACGGCGCGTAGCCCACCTTGGCGAGCGCCCGCGGGTTCCACGGGGGCTGGGACCAGTTCTGGCCCTGCTGGTTGTACATGTCCGGCGGGGCGCCCACGGACACGCCGCGGGCGAGGACGGCGGAGTCCGCCCAGGCGTCGGCGCCGTCCGGGGACGAGCCGACGGCGAGGTCCTTGAACACCCCCAGCCGCATGCCGGCGTCGAGGCCGGCGCGGTGGGCCGCGCGGAGCTGCTCGTCGGCCACCCACTGCAGCCAGCAGTAGAACTGGACCCGGTCGGACAGGGCGTTGCGCAGGGTCTGCACGGCCGACGAACCCGGGTCGGCGAGCTCCGCCGGCCAGTCCCGGCCGTCGAGGTGCTCCTTGATGGCGCACCAGGTGGCGAAGTCGACCAGGCCGCGCCCCTGGGCCAGCACGAACTCGTCGAACGCCGTCTGCCGGGCCGCCGACCGCGGCGCTGTGTAGACCACCTCGAGCGCGGCCTTCTTGGCCTCCCAGACGGCGTCCCGGTCGATCGGCCCGGAGTCCTCGGACAGCTCCCGGACGGGCTCGGCGGCCCACTCCACGAGCGACCGGTCGGCGGCGGAGAGATACGCCGTCTCACGGATGTCCTCGACGCGGATGTAGAGGGGCGACATGAACCGCCGCGACGTCGGCAGGTACGGGCTCGGGGTCACCGGCAGCACGGGCTCGGTCGCGTGCAGCGGGTTGATCGCGACGAAGTCGGCCCCGCCGTTGTGCGCCGTCTGCCAGGCCAGGTCGCCCAGGTCGGCGAGGTCGCCCATCCCCCAGGAGTCCCGGGACCGCACCGAGTAGAGCTGGACCATGAAGCCCCAGGCCTGCTTGCGGGCGATCTTCTTGCGCAGCTCCAGCCGCGCGGGCGTCACCACGAGCGAGGCCTGCGCCGTCTGCCCACCCGACTCCGCGTGCAGCGTGTGCCAGCCGAGCGGCAGGGTGTCCGGGAGCGTGAACGTGGCCCGGCCGACCTTGCGGCTGTCCACGGTGCGCGGCTCGGCGTAGACGTCGGCCTGGCGCAGCTGCACCCGGGCACCCCGGACGGTGGCGAACGAGCCGGACGTGGGGGCGGCTCCGGGCGCCGTCACCCGCCAGGGCGTCGCGCTCGCCGGGACGACGGGCGTCTCGGCCTGCTCGAGCTCGACCCACGCGGTCACGTCCGCGCCGTCGGCGACGTGCACCGGGACCTGTACCTCGGTGCCCTCGCGCGTGACCACCGTGGGCGGCAGCATGGCACGCCACTCGTCGTCGCGGGCGCGCTCCAGGCTGGCCGTGACGGCGCCGGGGGTCGACGCCTGGACCCCGAGCGCCTCCAGCACCGCGACGAGCGTCGAAGGGCTGACCTGCTGCACGCGGCCGTCGTGGTCGGTGTACTCGCACTGCACGCCGTGGGCTGTCGCCAGCTCGGCCAGCTCCTGCGGCACGGTGGAGCCGTCTCCGGTGGACCCGGGCATCGGTTCGTCGGTCACAAGGAAAGATCCTGCCATCTACCGACCCGTACCGGGCGCAACCCGGCCCCGAGAACCCCGTGTCACGTCAGCTGACGCCGGGGGTGTCCCCCGTGACGCCCTCCTCGAACAGGGCGGGTGCGGAACGCGCCACGATCCCCGCGTCCAGCAGGGCGGCGTGCGCGGCCACGCGCAGCGACCGGGCGACCGCCCACTGCTGGGCCGGGCGCACCTGGGCGTGCAGCGTGAAGGTCAGGCCGCCCTGGTCCACCTCGTCGACGCCGCGCACCGACGGGGTCTCCAGGAGGCTGTCGGCCAGCTCGGGGTCGTTCTTGACGCGGTCGACGGCGCGGCCGAGCGCGGCGCGCACGGCGTCGATGTCGGCCCCCAGCGGGACCTGCACCGGGGCGACCGCGCGGCTCCACTCCTGGGTGCGGTTGCCCGCGCGCAGGATCTCGCCGTTGCGGACGTACCAGAGGGTGCCGTCGAACGCACGGACCTGGGTCAGCCGCAGGCCCATGGCCTCGACCGTGCCGACCACGCCGGCGCCGAGGTCCACGTTGTCGCCCACGCCGAACTGGTCCTCGATGAGCAGGAACACGCCGGAGATGAAGTCCTTGACCAGGCTCTGGGCGCCGAAACCGAGGGCCACGCCGACCACACCGGCACCGGCGATCAGCCCCGCAGGGTTCAGGCCCAGCACCTGCAGGATCGACATCACCATGAGCGTGCCGATCACGATGTTGACGGTCGAGTTCAGCACCGAGCCGACGGTCCGGGCGCGCTGGGCACGCCGCTCGGCGGCACGCGGGTTGACCGCGCCGAAGACGTCGGCCAGCGCCTGCGGGGTCATCAGCACGTTCTTGCGCTTGCGCTTGCCACTCGTGCCGGGCGCGGCACCCGGGGTGGTCACCGGGACCGCACCCGTGGTGGTGCCGACCGGAGGTGCCATCGTCTCGACCACGGAGCGCGGCTTCTGGCCGATCGCGATGCGCTCGGTGAGGGCGGTGACGACCCGCCGGAGGACGGCGATGGCGATCATCCCGATCACGACGATCAGGATGACCTTCAGGGGCTTGTTACCGAACCAGGCCCAGAAATCCTCGGCGCTGTCGAACACGGAGGCAGCAAGAGACTCGAACACGGCCCCCAACCTACTCGGGTCGAGCCTGCGGACCGGTACATCTCCGGCCGCGTCCGAGGGACCACTGCGCGACCTTCACAGCCCGTTCGCGCCCCGGTTGCACGCGGCCGACCAGCAGTGAGCAGATCACGGGCCCGGGAGCTCGTCCCGGGCCCGCGCACGTCACTCTCTACGGGTTCACGCCCTCGTGATCACACCCTGAGCGTGTCGAGCTCGGCCGCGAGGTTGTCCGCCTCGGGGCCGACGATCACCTGAACCACCCTGCCCGACCGCACCACGCCGAACGCTCCCGACGACTTCAGTCCGGGCTCGTCCACGAGGGACGGGTCGCTCACCTCGACTCGGAGCCGGGTGATGCACGGTTCCAGCTCGACGACGTTCGAGGTTCCCCCGAGTGCCGCAAGGATCTGGTCAGCCTTGGTCATGTCTCAACTCCCACCGTGCGTCGCTGCAGGTTTGTCCCCACCCTATCTGTGCTGGCAAGCCCTTCGCCCGGGCAATTGTCGACTTGCTCACACGAGACCGAGTTTCACCGGACCGTCATAGGCGGGTGGCAGGATGACTGGCGTGACACAGGAACCTTCCTTCTTCGAGGCCGTCGGCGGCCACGACACGTTCGTGCGCCTCGTCGACGCGTTCTACGACGGCGTCGCGGACGACCCGGTGCTGCGCCCCATGTACCCCGAGGAGGACCTGGGGCCGGCCAAGGAGCGTCTGACGCTGTTCCTCGAGCAGTACTGGGGCGGCCCCGGCACCTATTCCGCGCAGCGCGGCCACCCGCGCCTGCGGATGCGGCACGCGCCGTTCAAGGTGAACCCGGACGCCCGCGACCGCTGGCTCGCGCACATGCGGACCGCCGTCGACTCCCTGGGCCTCGCCCCGATCCACGAGTCGCAGCTGTGGGACTACCTGGAGCGCGCGGCCTTCAGCATGATCAACACGTTCGAAGACTGACCCCGCTCGAAGCCTGACCCAGAAGAACCGAAGGAGACGCCCGCACGTGGACGCCACCCCTGACCTGATCGCCGGCGACGCCACGTCGGACCACACGCCCGACGCGCTCGACCGCCTGCTGCAGGTGCTCGACCTGCGGCACCTGGAGGGCTGGGGACCGCGCGGCGAGGAGGACGTGCTGCGCGGGAACAGCATGCCCGCCCTGGCGAACCGCGCCTACGGCGGTCAGGTGCTCGCGCAGGCGATCCTGGCGGCGGACCGGACGGTGCCCGACGGCCGCCAGATCCACTCCCTGCACGGCTACTTCCTGCGGGAGGGGCGGGTCGAGGAGCCCATCGACTTCGCGGTGGAGCGGCTGCGCGACGGGCGCTCGTTCAGCGCGCGCCGCACCCACGCGATCCAGTTCGGCAAGCCGATCCTCTCGATGATCGCCTCCTTCCAGGAGGATCAGCCGGGCTACGACCACTCGATGCCGATGCCCGACGGCGTCCCCGCGCCCGACGAGGTCGGCTCCGCCTTCGACGAGCTCGGGTCCCTGCCGGACGGCCCCGACGTCCGCGCCCAGTTCTGGGCGGACTCGCCGTTCGAGCTGCGGCACGTGGGCGGGTCGCTGTACCTGCACCCGGACGCCGCGGTGGCCCAGGGCGGCACCCCGCCCGCCACGCAGCTCGTCTGGATGCGCACGCGCCGTCCGCTCGGCATCAAGGACCAGTCGATGCACCGCGCCCTGCTGGCCTACGCGTGCGACCAGCTCATGCTGGAGCCCGCCATGCGCGCGGCGGGCAAGTCCTGGCAGGACGTCGCCGCCACGGTGCCCATGGCCAGCCTCGACCACGGCATGTGGTGGCACCGCGACGTCCAGGTCGACGAGTGGATGCTGTTCGTGCAGTCCTCGCCCACGGCCCAGGGCGGCCGCGCCCTGGGCACCGCCAAGGTCTACACGCAGGACGGCGTGCTCGTGGCCTCGGCGGGCCAGGAGGGCATGATCCGGCTGCCGGCCTGACCCGCACCGCCCGGGGCACCGCCCGCCTGTCCTGTTACGCCCCGAGCTCCGCGAGCCGGTCACGGGCCGCCTGTACCGCCTGCCGGACCGTGCCGATCTCGTCCGGCGTCGCGGCGACGTCCACCCGCTGCTCCAGGGCGCGCACGAACAGCGCCAGCGCCTCCCCGAGGTAGGGGCGGGCCTGGTCGGCGTGCACCTCGAGCGCCTGGTCGTACCGGCACCGGCCCCAGTGCTGGAGGGCGAAGAACTCCAGCCGGCGCGCGTGCTCGATGCTCGCGGCGTGCTCCCCGTAGTAGAGCGCGGCCTCCAGGGCGAGCCCGAACAACAGGTCGGCCTCCGCGAACCGGTGCCGCCACTGGAGCACGTGGCCCAGCCGCAGCAGGGGCGGCACGGCGGCGAGGGGCACGTCGGCGGCGTGCGAGTGCGCGGCCGCGGCGTCGTCCACCGGACCGCCCGCCAGGCCGACGGCGAGCCAGCCGAGGCGCTCCGCCTCGGCCAGCTCCGTGTCGGGGTCGTCCGCCTCGGGGGCGAGGGCCCGGGTGAGCGGGACCCGGACGGCGAGCAGCGCCGGCTCGTCGCGGGCCGGACCCCCGGCCAGCTCGGCGAGATACGCCCGGGCGGCCGGGACGTCGTCGAACACCTCGTGCAGGGTGACCGGGTCAAGGTAGTGCTGGGGCAGATCCACTGTTCCTCCGTGGCCGAAACCAAGGGGGATGAATCTAGCAATTCGGACACACTGAGGGCCACTCAGCGGCGCCCCGCGTCAGCCGCGGTGGCGGAACGTGATCGGGTCCTCCTGGAACTCCTTCCACGCCAGGCGCTCCCCCTCGGTGAGGCGGCGCGGCCGGTCCGTGGCGGCGTCGACGAACACGAGCGTGGTGGTCGCCCGGGCGTAGGGCTTGCCGCCCGACGTCGGGCCGGTCTTCGCCATGCTCGCCGTGCCGTCGTGCACCTCGTAGCAGACCTCGGCGCTCGCCCCGCCGATCCGGCCGAGCCACATCTCCACGCGCACCGGCGTGCGGGTGAACAGCAGCGGGCGCAGGTACTCGATGCGCTGGCCGGCCACGAGCGTGTGGGAGTCGGCGTCGGGTCCGGTCGGCACCACGGCCGTGGGCCAGGCCTCGCCCTCCGGCGCCTCGGGATGCTGCCAGAAGGCGGTGATCCGGGCATCCTCCAGCAGGCGGAACATCGCCACGTTGTTGACGTGGGCGTAGGCGTCCAGGTCGGACCAGCGCAGCGTGACGGGGACGTGCAGGCGTGTCATGGTCCCTATCCTCTCCCGGCGGCAGACCTCAGCTCGCCGCGACCGTCGCCGCCGTCCGGCAGCTCGCGAGCCGGGCGAGCTCCTCGCTCACGGGCTCCCGCACCAGCCGGTCTGCGACCTTGCCCACCGACTGCCGCAGCCGACGGCGCGCCACGTTCGCCCGGCGGCGGGCGCCCAGGGCGCCGAAGATCCGGCACACCAGGGCGACCAGCAGGCCGAGCACCACCGAACCCAGCACCATCAGGGTGGGCCACGGGATGGTGAACGGGTCCACGCCCAGGCCCTCGCCCGAGCCCGACTCGGGCGCCCCCGGGAACACGACACCGTCGCCCGACCAGGTCGGCAGCGACAGCACGGGCGTGGGCGGCGGCGGGAGCTGCAGGTACGCGAACCCGAACAGCACGAACAGCCACAGCAGGCCCGCCGCGAGCACGACGACCAGGAGCCACTGCACCACGTTGACCAGCGACCACCACATCGGGCGGCGCTGCGCCTCGACCCGGGTCGCGGCCACGGCCTGGTCCAGGGCGTCGGGCAGCGTGTCGATCCCCGCCTGCCCGCGGGAGCGTGCCGCCAGCACCCACGGGTCCGCGACGCCGCGCGTCACCTCCTCGACGTAGCGCCGCACGGCCGAGGCCGCGGTGGACCGCACGGCGGGCCGCGCCGTCGGCAGCGACGTGCGCACCAGGTCCTCGCGGCCCGACGGCGCCCGGTGCTCCCGGTCCGCCGTCCGCAGCCCGAGCCGTCGCAGCGGGTCCTTGCGCAGCCGCCCGATCCAGCGCGTCAACGGCCAGCCGGTCGCCGACCGGGCGTCCCGGCGTGCGGAGACGCGGACGGCGTCGACCACCGTGGGCACGCCCGCGGCGTCCTCCAGGGCGGCCACCAGGTCGCCCGTGGCCTGGCTCCCGGCGCGCGACGGCGGCGGCGTGCCGCACTCGTCGACGATCCGCTGCGCCACCACCCGCTCGTCCGCGGCGAGCCGGGCCGTGGCGGCCTCGCGCCGCGCGGCCGCCCTGGCCAGCAGGCCGCGCAGGTCGTCGATGCCCTGACCGGTCTTCGCGGACACCGCCAGCACCCGCGCGCCGTCCAGGCCGTCCTCGGCCACGAGGCGCCTCAGGTCGGCGAGCATCGCGGACGTCTCCTCCACCGTCAGCCGGTCGGCCTGGTTGAGCGCGACGACCACCACCTCGGCACGCCCCGCGAGCGGGCGCAGGAAGCCCTCGTGCAGCGCGGCGTCCGCGTACTTCTGCGGGTCCACCACCCAGACCAGCAGGTCGGCACGCTGCACCAGGCGCTCGGCGCGCATCCGGTGCTCGGTGACGATCGAGTCGTGGTCGGGCAGGTCCAGCAGCACCAGCCCGGTCGTGTCCCCCGCAGGGGTTCGACGGCGGAACGGCCCGCGGCCGGCGGGCTCGTCGGGCACTCTCGGCGCGTCCTGTCCGCCCGGAGCGGGCTCGGCCGGGGGCCCCACGTGGTGCCGGCGGCCCACCTCCAGCCAGTCCAGCAGCGGGTCCGCGCCGTCGCCCCAGACCGCGGCCATCGGGTGCGACGTCGTCGGACGCCGCACGCCGGGCTGCGCGATCGCGGCGCCGGCCACCGCGTTCAGCACCGACGACTTGCCCGAGCCCGTGGCGCCGGCCAGCGCGACGACGGTGTGCTCCGCGGAGAGGCCGCCGCGCTCCCGCGCCCGGGTGACGACGGCGCGCGCCTCGTCCAGCAGCGCGGGCTCGATGCGGCCGTCCGCGGCCCGGATCGCCGTGTCGAGGGCCGTCGTGCGGTCGGCCAGGTCGAGCCGGCTCACCGGTCACCGTCCCCGAACAGGCGCTTCCAGAAGCCCTTCCGCGCCGGCTCCTCGGCCAGGTCGCCCCGGCCGTCCGCCGGCCCCGTGCCGCCCGACGGCGAACGGACGCCCCGCAGCCCGCGGCTCTCGGTCAGGTCCCCGACGCCCGCGGGCACCGCTTCCGTCTCAAGGGCCCGCGACCGGCGCTCCGCCGCGGCGGCCGAGGCGACGGCGTCGGCCGCCGTGCGCAGGGCGGAACCGCCCGCCTCCGCGGAGCCGAGCGCGTCGAGCTGCGCGGTGTAGCGGGCGGCCTGCCCGTCCATGACCGCCTGGATGCGGGCCCGCAGGCGGTCGCGGGCCTGCACGGCGAGCCGGCGCACGGCGTCCTCGCCGAACACGGCCTCCAGCAGCCGCTGGGCCAGCACCGCCGAACCGCCCGCGATGCCCACCTCGATGCCGGTGAGCCCGCCCGTCGAGGCGAACACGAAGATCATCAGCGCCACGCCCAGCCCGTTCACGCCGAAGGACAGGGCACGCGCCTTGCCGCGCTTGGACTCGCCCTGCTCGCGCACGAGCCCCAGGACGTCGCCCTGCCAGCCCCGGATCTGCTCGCCCACCTCGGCGCGCAGCGCCGCCGGCGTCCGCGACAGCTCCAGGCCCTCCAGCAGGGCCGTGCCCGCGGCGTCGCCGCGCCAGCCCTGGTAGGAACGCTCGGCGGCCTCCTCGGCGGCGTCCAGCACCACCGACTCCAGGCCGTGGGCGATCGCCTTCTCGACCTGGGGCGCCTCCTGGGGCTTGCCGCGGAAGAACGAGCTCACCGCGTCGCGGAACCGCCCGATGCCCTCCTCGACCGCGCGGAAGAACTCGCCCGTACCCACGAAGTCCTGCCACCGGGCGAGCACCTCGCCGCGCAGCAGCGCGCCGTCCGACGTCGCCGCGGCCACGTGCGCCACCGCGTCCGCGTAGGCCCGGTCCACCACGTGCCGCAGCCGTGCGTCGGCGGCCCGCTGCTCGTCGGCGGCGTCGGCCAGCCCGCCCGCCCGCACGACGAGGGAGTCCACCACGCCGTCGCGGGTCGCGGCGATGACCCGGCGACGCGCGTCGGCGTCGCCGCCCAGCCCTGTGAGCCAGCGCGAGACCTCCCCGACGGCGTCCTCGGGCAGCATGCCGTCGTCGGACAGGCTGTCCTCGGGGATGACGAACAGCGGGCTGTCGGTCAGCCCGTGCTCGACCATCATGTCCCGCAGGTCGTCGGCCGTGGCCTCCGCGCCCGGGTCCACCCGGTCCAGCACCATCGCCACCTGCGCCTTGCGCGCGGCGGCCTGGTTCAGCAGGTCCCACGGCACCGCGTCGGCGTAGCGCGCCGACGTGGTGACGAAGAGCCACAGGTCGGCCGCGCCGAGGAGCTGGGCGGCGAGCTCGCGGTTGGCGGTGTCGACCGAGTCGATGTCCGGCGCGTCCAGCAGCGCCAGGCCCTTGGGCAGCGAGTCGCTGGGCACCAGGCGCAGGGTGCGGGAGGGGTCGTGCGGCGTCCCGTGGCCCTGCTCCGCGACGGCGGGACCCACCGCGGACCTGGTCGGCGTCCCGGTGCCCGACGCCGTCACGCGCGCCAGGCCCGGCAGCACCCGGTCGGTCGAGAACCAGCGCGCGTCCAGCGGATGGTGCACCAGGACGGGTGCCTTCGTGGTGGGCCGCAGCACGCCCGGCTGCGTGACCCGCTCGCCCAGCACCGAGTTCACGAGCGTCGACTTGCCCGCGCCCGTGGACCCGCCGACCACGACGAGCAGCGGAGCCTTCTGGGCCCGCAGCCGCGGCAGCAGGTAGTCGTCGAGCTGGTCCATGGACCGGCGCAGCTCCGTGCGCGCCGCCTCGACGCCCGTGGTCTCCAGCGGCAGGCGCAGGGCGCCGAGCCGGGCCCGGAGCACCTCCAGCGCGCCGGTCAGACCGGACTCCTCGTCGGGGGCGGGGGGCGCGGCGGGCGTGGGAGCGGCGGCGGGTTCCGTGTCAGGCGCGTCGACGGGCGCCTCGGGCCCGGTCGTGGTGCCCCTGTCCGGCCCGTCCGCAGGCGTCGCGGCCTGGTCCGCAGGCGTCGCGGCCTGGTCCGCAGGCGTCCCGGCGGCGGGTCCCGCGGACGGCGCGGGAGCGGGTCCCGCGGGCAGCCCGGCGGTCTGCCAGGGGCTCGCACCGGGGTTCGGTCCGCCGGTCACCGCGCCGTCGTCGGGCTTCTCGGTCATGGCGCTCAGTCTGCCGCAGCAGCGCAGGTCAGGCGCGCCCGTGGCGTGGCAACAGGGTGAAGACGTCAGCCGCCGAGGCGCGAGCGCAGCCAGTCGAGGGCGGCATGCGCCACCTCGCGCTGCACGGCGCGGCCGTGGGGCGCGCCCGGCTCCGGCGGCCGCATCGACTCGAGCACCAGCGCACCGGCGACCACGGTCACGGCGCAGGTCAACGCCTCGGGGTCGACGTCGGGCAGGGGGTGCCGGTCGAGCACCACCCCGGGCGGCGGAGCGCCGTCGACCCGCAGGTACGGCAGCAGCAGCACGACGTCGAGGAACGACGCGCCGTGGGACGGCATGAACCAGTCGACGGCATGCGCGCTGGTCGCGTCCCAGCCGTGGTCGGTGATCAGGATCGACTCCCGGCGCAGCGCGCCGTGCACCAGACTCTTGCCGGACATCGCCTCGCCGGCGTAGCGGGCGATCTCCGCGAGGTGGTCGACCTTGTCGGAGAGCCACGGCGTGAAGGCCGACAGGCCGGCGGGCCGCATCGCGGCGATCGTGGCCCAGGCGTCCACGTCGATCAGGTCGAGCGCGTCGGGCAGGTCCGGGGGCGCCTCGGTCGAGCCGATCTGGATCGCGAGCTCGACCGCCGCGGCGAGGTCGCCGTCGTCCCAGGGGTCGTGCGGCGGCCGGATGGGTTCGTTCCGGTAGCCGAGCACCACCCAGCGGCCCGCCCCGGGCAGCACCTCGTCGACGTACCACTCGCGCTCCAGGCTCGGCACGTCGTCGGGCAGCGTGGCCAGCGAGGCCGCCTCCGCGGCCATCCGGTCCTGGGTCAGCGGGGCATCCGGCCCCACCGCCCGCACGATCGAGCGGGCCGACGCAGTCTGCAGCACGTCGAGCGGGGCCAGATCCGTGCCGCTCATGGGGGCCGAGCCGATCACGCGTCCCCCCATGGACTCGCTGACTCGAGAACGGACAGACGGGGGTAGATCGGACCAAGCCGGTCGCCGCACAGCGCTCATGGCCGGAGTGTGCCGAACTGCGCTTTCACCCGCAAACCACAGCACGTGTTGCGGGAACGACGTGGATCAGAAACCGAGCCTGGTCTGCAGCCACGACACAGCGGCGCGGGCCAGCCGGTGCTGGTAGGCGCGCAGCTCCGGCATGTCCGTGGGCGGCGTGTCCATCGACGACTTCACGTAGTGGCCCGCGAGCACCGCGATCCAGCAGGTCACGGCGTCACGCTCCGTGCCGGGCGGCAGCCCGTACCGGCGCAGCGTCGCCTCCGGCGGCGGGCCGTCGTTGGCGCGGACGTGCAGCAGCATCGAGACCAGGTCGAGGTACGGCGCCCCGACGCTGCCCCGGATCCAGTCCGTCACCAGCGGCTTCTCGCCCAGCCGCGCGGGCAGCATCACGTTCTGCACCCGCAGGGTGCCGTGCTGCAGGCTCGTGCCGGCGATCGCGTCGGGGGCGTGCGCCACGATCTCCGCGAGACCGTCCAGGCGGTTGGCGAGCCACGGCGAGTGGTTCGCGAGCCCGGCGGGGCGCTTGTCCGCGAGGTACTCCCACGAGTCCGTGGGGAACACCTTCTCCTCGGGCAGGAACATGGGGTCGCCCGGCGCCTCGATCTCGCCGATCCCCCGGACCACCTTGACCATGGTCGCGACGTCCTCGTCGGGCCAGGAGGGGTCGATCGGGCGCACGTTGGACTTCATCGCGTAGCCCACGGCGACCCACGTGCCGAGGTTGGGCAGCACGTCGTCGAGGGACCAGAGGAGCTCCGGGTGCGGGGCCGCGGCGGGCAGCAGCGGCGACAGCGCGATCTCCTGCCGCAGGAAGTTCAGCGGCCCCGGCTGCTCCGTGCCGATCGCCTTGACGAAGACGTGGCCCTTCGTCGTCTGCACCTGGAAGCGCGCGCCGGGCAGGATCCCGGAGTCGTCCGGTTGTCTGGCAGCGATCACACGGGCGCCGAGCAGATCGGTGATGCGGTCTCGCAGCAGGGGCGGAAGCTCTCGCCATCCGGGCCGTAGGGCAGGGCTCACTGCGGCATCCTGTCGAAGATGCCTACTGACAGCAAGGAACATATGCGAAATTCGCCCGTTATGCGGGCGCGGCGGCTCACCTTTGAGGCCCGAGTTTCTTGGCTTTGAGCGGGCTCAAAGCCAAGAAACTCGGGCCTCGAAGGGGATCAGCCGTCTGTCGTCAGTCGCGGGTCAGCTTGCGGTACGTGACCCGGTGCGGGCGGGCGGCGTCCGCGCCCAGTCGCTCGACCTTGTTGGCCTCGTACGACTCGAAGTTGCCCTCGAACCAGTACCAGTTGGACGGGTTCTCCTCGGTGCCCTCGTAGGCCAGGATGTGCGTCGCGACCCGGTCGAGGAACCACCGGTCGTGGGACACGACGACGGCGCAGCCGGGGAACTCCAGCAGGGCGTTCTCCAGCGAGCCGAGGGTCTCGACGTCGAGGTCGTTGGTGGGCTCGTCGAGCAGCAGCAGGTTGCCGCCCTGCTTGAGCGTCAGCGCCAGGTTGAGACGGTTGCGCTCACCACCGGACAGCACGCCCGCGGGCTTCTGCTGGTCCGGGCCCTTGAACCCGAACGAGGCCACGTAGGCCCGCGACGGGATCTCGACGTTGCCGACCTTGATGAAGTCGAGCCCGTCGGACACGACCTCCCAGAGGGTCTTCTTGGGGTCGATGCCGCCGCGCGACTGGTCGACGTAGGAGATCGAGACGGTCTCGCCGACCTTCAGCTCGCCACCGTCGAGCGGCTCCAGGCCGACGATCGTCTTGAACAGCGTGGTCTTGCCGACGCCGTTCGGGCCGATGACGCCGACGATGCCGTTGCGCGGCAGCGTGAACGACAGGCCGTCGATGAGCACGCGGTCGTCGAAGCCCTTCTTGAGGTTCGAGGCCTCCAGCACCAGCGAGCCCATGCGCGGGCCCGCGGGGATCTGGATCTCCTCGAAGTCGAGCTTCTTGGTGCGCTCCGCCTCGGCCGCCATCTCCTCGTAACGCGCCAGGCGGGCCTTGGACTTGGTCTGCCGGCCCTTGGCGTTGGACCGCACCCACTCCAGCTCCTCCTTGAGGCGCTTGGAGAGCTTGGCGTCCTTCTTGCCCTGGACCTCCAGACGCGCCTGCTTCTTCTCGAGGTAGGTCGAGTAGTTGCCCTCGTAGGGGTAGAGGCGCCCGCGGTCGACCTCGCAGATCCACTCCGCGACGTGGTCGAGGAAGTACCGGTCGTGGGTCACGGCGAGCACGGCGCCCGCGTAGGACGCGAGGTGCTGCTCGAGCCACAGCACGGACTCCGCGTCGAGGTGGTTGGTCGGCTCGTCCAGGAGGAGCAGGTCGGGCTTCTCCAGGAGCAGCTTGCACAGCGCCACACGGCGGCGCTCACCACCGGAGAGCAGCGTCACGTCGGCGTCCGGCGGCGGGCAGCGCAGCGCGTCCATCGCCTGCTCGAGCTGCGAGTCGAGGTCCCAGGCGTCGGCCGCGTCGATGTCCTCCTGCAGCGTGCCCATCTCGGCCAGCAGCGCGTCGAAGTCGGCGTCGGGCTGCGCCATGAGCTCCGAGATCTCGTCGAACCGCGCCTTCTTGGCCAGGATCTCGCCCACGGCCTCCTGGACGTTCCCGAGGACCGTCTTCTCCTCGTTCAGCGGCGGCTCCTGCTGCAGGATGCCCACGGTGTAGCCGGGCGACAGGCGCGCGTCGCCGTTGCTCGGCGTGTCCAGCCCGGCCATGATCTTGAGGATCGTGGACTTACCGGCACCGTTCGGGCCGACGACGCCGATCTTGGCGCCGGGCAGGAAGTTCAGCGACACGTCATCGAGGATGACCTTGTCGCCGTGCGCCTTGCGCGCCTTGTACATGGAGTAGATGTATTCAGCCACTGCCTGTGTTCCACCGTTCACAGAAGGTACGTCGGATGGGTGCGCTCGCACGGAGCGGGTGCCGGGGGCGTCCGCGCAGGAGATGCCTCCGGCACCCGCGGACCGCTGAGCACGACTAGGACCAGCCTACGCGGTCACGAGCTCCCGCTGCCCGACGCCCGCCCCGTCGCCCTGGTCTTCCTCGTCACCCTCGGGGACCGGCAGGTCGACGCCGAACGGGTCGGGCTCGCCCGCCCGCGCCGCGACCAGCCCGTCGTCGCCCGGAAGCGCGGGCAGCCCGCCCTCCTCGGGGGAACCGGGCATCGGCTCGTGGTGGACGAGCCGCGAGAACTCGACCTTGCCGCGGGTCGCGTCCACACCGACCCCCGTCGCGGCGATCACCAGCCCGCTCCGGGGCTCGCCGTCCGGGCCCGCCCACTCGTCCATCTCGAGCCGGCCCGTGACGACCACGGGGTCGCCCTTGCGGACCGACCGGACCAGGTTCACCGCCGCCGTCCGCCACGCCTTCACCGTGAACCAGAGCGTCGCGCCGTCGGTCCACTCGCCGGCGTCGTTCACGTAGCGCCGCGTGCTGGCCACGCGGAACATGGCGAACGGCTTGCCCGTGCCCGTGTGCAGCGCCGGGGAATTGCCGGCGAAGCCGGAGACAGTCACCGTCACGTCGTTCATGGAGCCCTCCTGGGTGTCCGGACCGGCCCTCGCGGCCGGCCCGTACCCAGCATCAGGCGCGGACGGAGCGCAGGTCGGACAGTCCGAAGTCACCTGTTGACGCAACCCGGATCTGGCTGCCTGTGGTCGCGTTCTCTTCCACACGAAGCGGTATCGAGGGTCCGTCGTCGCGCGCACTCTGTGCGAGCTCGCGCACCGCGCGGTGCTCGTCGAGCAGGCGCTGGGTGGGGACGCCGAGGGTCTGGCGCAGCACCCGCTCGAGCGCGGCGCGGCCCGACGCGATGACGGCCTGCGCCCGGCGCGCGGCGAGCGCACGGCGCATCTGCATCGCCACGAGGAACACGACGAGCGCCGCGACCGCCGCGACCACGGCGGCCACCCCGAGCACGGTGGTCCAGGTGTCGCCCACGGGCAGGATCCCCGTCGAGGCCAGCACCGTGCAGATCCCGAGCAGCACCGCGAGCAGCACCGCCCCGAGCGCCAGGCGGCGGGTGAGCGGCTGCGTCGTCGGGCCGCGGGTGTCCAGGGTGACGCCCTGCAGCGCCGTCGACACGGCGCTCGTGACGTCGCGGGCGCTCGCCACGCTCTCGGCGAGCGAACGCTGCCAGCCCGGCTTCAGCGACTCCCCGGAACCGGTGAGCCAGCGCGAGCGGGACAGCGCGATCGAGTCCGGGTCCGGGTTGCGGAACTCGGGCGAGCCGTAGCCGTTGCGCACCGCGGCGCCGACCTGCGCGGCGACGGACTCCAGGCCGGCCGCCCGCGCGAGGGCGTCGATCTCGCGCTCCAGGACGGTGTCGATGTGCCACGGCACCTCTGCCGGGGTCTGGCTGAGCAGCAGCGTCGCGGCGGCGTCCAGCTCGCCCGCGGCGCGGCCGGCCGAGACGGACCGGCGGGCCACGGTCTGCTCCAGCAGCCCGCGCAGGTCGTCGATGCCGATGTCCGTCTTGCTCGACGCCGCGATGACCGGCACGTTGTCCAGGCCGTCGTCGCGCAGCAGGCGCTTCACGTCGTTGACCAGGTTGTCGCGCTGGCCCACGGGCACGGTGTCGATCTGGTTGAGCACCACCACGGTCGAGGCCCGCATGCCGGACGAGTCGCGCAGGTAGCCCGTGTGCAGGGCGTCGTCGGCGTACTTCTGCGGGTCCACGACCCAGACCAGCAGGTCGACCAGCGGCAGCACCTTGTCCACGACCTCGCGGTGGGCGGGCGCGACCGAGTCGTGGTCGGGCAGGTCCAGCAGCACGAGCCCGCCCAGGGCGGCCTCGTCCGCCGAGTCCAGCTCGCCGGCCCGGGTGATGCGGCGCTCCCGCTCCACGCCGAGCCAGTCCAGCAGCGTGGCGGCGTCGTCGCTCCACGAGCAGGCGGTGACCTTGGCGGTGGTGGGGCGCTTGACGCCGACGTCGGCGAAGGTGAGGCGGGAGATCTTGTTGAACGTGCTCGACTTGCCCGACCCGGTGCCGCCCGCGAGCGCCACCACCGTGTGGTCCACACCGAGCGCGAGCCGTTCACGTACCCCGGCCACGGAGCTGGCGACCTTGCCGAAGACCGTGTCGTCGAGGCGGGATCCGGCGATCTGGAGGGCTCGGCCGAGGTCCTCGGTCCGAGCGCCGAGGGTCGCGTCGTGGCTCGTCATGTCAGCCTCCTGAGCTCGGCCAGCCGCACGCGGAGCGGAGCGGCCGCGTCGTCGGCTAGCGCGGGGACGTCAAGGGCACTCTGGACAGAACGGGCCTCTTCCGCAACCGCTAGCGCGACCTGGTCGGCAAGTTCGCCCTGCAGCTCCTCGATCGAGTCCCCCGCGCTGTCGCCGAGCACGCGGTCGACGAGCGCCAGGGAGTCCTCGTTGCCGAGCGCGGCGGCCTGCAGGAGCGTCGCGAGCCCGGCGTCGCCGAACGCCTTGCGGGCACCGGTGGCGCGGGCCACCGCCTCGGCGTCGGACGTCTCGGGGTCGGCGTCCGCCATCCGGCCGATGACGTCGTCGGCCAGCCGGGACCAGGCCGCGGCCGCCTTCTGGCCCCAGGCGAGGCGCTCCTTGGCGCGGCTCGTGGCGGACGGGAGGATCGTCTCGCCGGCGGGCGGCGCTCCGGGGCCGGCCAGTGCGCCGCGCAGGCTCTCCTCGGTGCGCACGCCGGCGGCCACGAACGCTCGGGTCGCGGTGGCCTCGACCTCCTCGCGCAGCCGGAGCAGGGCCGCCTCGCGGGCCTTCCCGGCGCGCTTGGTGGTCCGCGCGATGCCGTCGCGGACGGTGACCCGGGAGATGTGGTCGGTGCTGGCGATCTCGGCGAACCGTGCGGCGACCGTGCCCTCGCCGGACGTCCCCGACAGGACGGCGGTCCGGGCGGCGAGCTGCGCGTCCGGGACCACGGCCTGGACGGCGTTGCGCAGGTCGAACGCGGCGGTGCCCTGCTGCTCCACGGCGGTGACGAGCCCCGTCACCCAGTCCGGGAGGGCGCCGATCGCGCCCTTGAGGGTGCGCAGGATGACGGTGCGCGAGCGCTCGGGACCGGCCATCAGGTTGAGCCAGCGCTGGATGGGCGCCACGAGCTTGGGGTCGAGCAGCCCTTCGTGCGGCCCGACGTCGGGCACGATGAACAGCGGGACGTCCTTCATCCCGCGTTCCTTCATGCGGGTGTTGAGGTCGGTGCGGACCGTCGTCAGGTTCTCCCTGGGTACCCGGTTGAGCACCATGGCCACGCTCGCGCCGCGCTCCTTGGCGCGGTCGAGCGCCTGCCACGGGAGCGCGTCGCCGTAGCGGGCGGCCGTGGTGACGAACAGCCAGAGGTCGGCCGCCTCCAGCAGCTGGTGGGCCGTGGAGCGGTTCTCCTTGAGGAGCGAGTCGAGGTCGGGCGCGTCCATCAGCGCGGTGCCGCGCGGCACGCCCTCGTGCTTGACGAGCCGGGCGAGCTCGGTGACGGGACCCGTGGTGAGCGTGTCGACGTCGCGCGGGTGCACGCCCACGACGGGCTCGCGGGTGGTGGGCCGCAGCACCCCGGCCTCGGACACCTCCTCGCCCAGGAGGCTGTTGAAGAGGGTGGACTTGCCGGCTCCCGTGGAGCCCGCGAGCACCACGACGGCGGGGCTGGAGAGCTCGGCGAGGCGCGGCAGCAGGTGCTCGTCGAGCTGGGCCAGGAGACGCTCCCGGGACGCCTCGGCCTCCTCGGCGCCGTCGACGGGCAGGGGCAGGGTGGCCGCGGCGACGTCGCGGCGCAGGTCCTGCACGACGTCGTGCACCGTGAAGCCGAGCTGCTCCGCAACGTTCGGGTCCACACCACCCCGACGGCCGAGCACTGCGGAGCGTGTTCCTGGAGTCACGGCTTCATCCTGATAGGTCAAGATCGTTCTGCCAAGCCGTAGCGGCTGGTGGGTGTGCAGAAACACAGGTTCTCTGCAGGCCGCCGGAGTGAGTCTCCGGCGCCCGACGACAGCAGATCAGTGCCCCCGGCAGGATTCGAACCCGCGACCTAGTCATTAGAAGTGACCCGCTCTATCCAGCTGAGCTACGGAGGCAAGCGAGCCGAGTTTAGCCTAGGCCGGGCCGGTCTTGACCATGCCAAATGGGGAACGAGCGCTCCGGCATCCCGCCGTCAGCCGCACCGTCGTGCGGGCGGACGGCGGCCGGCGGCGAACGCGGCGGGCGGCACGCCCATGAGGCGGCGGAACTCGCCGGTCATGTGCGACTGGTCGTAGTAGCCCGCGGATGCCGCGACGTCGGCCCAGCGCAGCCCGGACACGGCCTCGGCCTCGGCCGCGAGCACCGTCCGCACCCGGGCGATCTGTGCGTAGTGCTTCGGCGAGAGACCGGAGCCCTCCATGAACAGCGACCGCAGTCGCCGCTCGCTGACGTGCAGCCTTCGTGCGGTGTCCGCGACGCTCTGCTCCACCAGCAGCCCGGCCGCCGCCGCGACGACGTCGTCGTCGTCCCGACGTCCCGCGAGCGCGCCCACCAGCGCGCCGACCGGGTCCTCGACCAGACCTTCGACGTCGAGGCCAGGCATTCCCTGGACCTGGGCCGTCCGGTCGGCCAGGTCCCGGACGGACTGTCCGAGCACCGCAGCCGCCCGCCCCGGCTGCAGCCGTACCCGCACGCAGGACGGGCCGGGACCGGCGACGTGATATTGCGCACGGGTCCGCGGTCCCAGCACGACCAGCTCGCGCCGCTCGCCCGGAACGGTGCGCACGAGGAGGGTGGTGGCGTGGTCGGGCACGTCCACCACGTCCTCACCGGACGCCGCGGCCACGTCGATCCCCGCCACCCAGGGCCGCAGCTCGTCCGGCACCACCAGCTCTCCCATGGCGCCACGGTAGCCTCGACCACCCACAGCCGGCTGTGCCGATTTCTCCTAGAGCGAGGTGCTCGCCGAGGGCGACGCTCGGGGCATGATCCTTGTCACCGGTGCCACCGGCACCATCGGCGGCCACGTCGCCCGGCTCCTGACCGACCGCGGCGTGCCCGTTCGCGCCATGTCCCGTCACCCCGCCGGTGTGCGGAACGGCGTACGGGCGGACTTCACCGACCCGGAGTCGCTGGACGCGGCGGTCGCCGGGGTCGACGCCGTCTTCCTGGTCACGGTGCCACCCGTCCCGACCGCGCAGCACGACGTCGCACTGGTCGCCGCCGCCCGTGCCGCGGGAGTCCGGAAGATCGTGAAGCTGTCCGGCGCCGGCGCCGGTGAACAGTTCGAGGGCGCCACCGTGGGGGCATGGCATGCCGCCGCGGAGGAGGCCGTCGCGGAGAGCGGCCTCGCGTGGACCGTTCTTCGTCCACCGAGCTTCGCGTCGAACCTCCTGCGGTACCGGTCGTTCATCGAGGCCGGGGACCCGGTCCCGAACGTGTTCGGGAGTGCCAGGCAACCGGTCGTCGACCCGCGCGACGTCGCAGCGGTCGCCGTGGAGGCCCTGCTCGACGACGTCCACGACGGCAGGCGCTACGACGTGACCGGACCGGACCTGCTCAGCTTCGCCGACCAGGTGGCGATCCTCGGACGTGTGCTCGACCGCCCCCTTCGGGACGCCGAGGTCGACCTGTCGGCCCAGCTCGGGGCTGCGGGCCTGCCGGCCGGGGCGATCGCGCAGATCAAGCTCGGCGCCGACTGGGCGAGCGCGGGGGGCGCCGAGTACATGACCGAGCACGTCAGCCGGATTCTCGGGCGCCCCCCGCGCACGTTCGAACAGTGGTCGATCGACCATCGGGCACTGTTCGAACGCGGCGTGGACCAGGCCGGCGGCTGAATCAGGCCGGTGGCTGAATCAGGCCGGCGGCCCGCAGGTGACGTCGCGCTCCGGCAGCTCGCCGGTGCGCAGGAACGCCGTCGCGAGGTCGTCGGCGCAGTCGTTGCCCAGCCGCAGGTAGGACAGGTGGCCACCCTGGTCGGCGGTCACCATGCGCGCCCGGTCCCCGAAGGCCGCGCGCAGCGCCGTCGCGCCGGACAGCGGCGTGGCCTGGTCGCGCAGGTTCTGCAGGATGAGCACGTTCGACGGCCCGTCGTCGGTGATCTCCACCTGCGGCTCGGCCGGCTCGGACGGCCAGAAGGCGCACGGCGTGATGTTCGCCCCGGCCGCGCCGAACATCGGGTAGCGGATCCGGTCGATCGCGACGTCGACCTGGTAGCGCCACACCTGCTCGGGCCAGTCCGAGTCGTTGCAGATCACGTGGAGCTGGCTCGCGATGTAGTTGTCGGCGGGGATCGCGACGTCCGCCGGGGTCGACGGCGCGGCAGGCTCCGTCGTCGGGCCCGCGAGCGCACCGGGCACCGGGACGGGCTCACCCCGGTCGAGCGCCCGCCAGGTCTCGGCGAGCGCCGGCAGGCTCGAGTCGTAGTAGAGGGCGGCGAACGTGGCGAATCGGAAGGCCGCGCCGGTGTAACCGTCCGGGCTCGGCGCCCGGTCCAGGCGTGCCGCGAGCTCGAAGTACTTGGCCCGCACCTGGCGGGGCGTCTCGCCGAGGCCGTACTCCGGACGCTCGGCGGCGAACGTCGCGAAGTCGGGGAACCGGTCCTCGACGCCCTGCCCGAACAGGCGCGAGAACGAGTGGTCCCAGCCGCCGGGCCCGGTGGCGCTGTCGAGCAGGAACCGGTCGCTGCGCTCCGGGAACATCGAGGTGTAGACCGCGCCGAGGTAGGTGCCGTACGAGATGCCGAAGTAGGACACCGTCTCCTCGCCCAGGGCGGCGCGGACCCGGTCCATGTCGCGAGCGGTGTTGGCCGTGGTGATGTGCGGCAGCAGGTCGGCCGTCGGCGAGGTCCCGCACTTCTCGGCGACCGCCGCCACGCGGATGGCCTCGCTGCGCACGTCGGCGGCGTCGCGCGCGTACATCGGGATGTTGGTCGGATGCTCCGCTGGACCCAGGTCGCAGGTCACCGGCGTGCTGTGGCCCACACCGCGCGGGTCCATGCCGATCACGTCGTACTGGTCCAGGATCTCCTGCGGCAGCTTCAGCACGTCGCGCAGCCCGGCCGGGTAGGCCAGCCCCTCGCCGCCGGGGCCGCCGGTGTTGGTCAGCAGCACCCCGCGGCGCCGCTCCGGGTCGGTGCTCGCCAGCCGCGAGACGGCGACCTCGATCGTGCGCCCGTCCGGCTCGGCGTAGTCCAGCGGCACGTCGATCGTGCCGCACTCCAGTCCCGGCGCGGCCACGGCCGCCGGGCAGTCGCCCCAGGTCAGAGCGGCCTGCGTCGTGGCCGTCCTCGCTCCGGGCGACGCCGGGGCGGACGACGCCGTCCCCGGCGCCAGGGTCGCCGCCAGGAGCGCCACCGCGATGGTCAGCACGGAAACGCGCGTCACCCTGCCCGGTCGGGTCGGCTCGGGGCTGCTGGCCTCGGGTCCGACGGCGCCGGGCCGGTCGGCGCGGGGACTGTCGGCCGGGTTCGCTGGTGTCGAGGTCATGCCCTCGATCCCATCGGTCCGGGCCCGTACCCGCCAGTGCGACCGCGTCACCGCTCCCCCGTGACATACCGCAGGCCACGCCATGACACGGCGTCACTGGTGGGGCGGGCCGTGCCCGGGAGACACTGCGGCGTCGGGCCCGGCACGGACCCCCACAGGGCCCGGTGAGTGTCACAGGCGCGACGTACTCTTCCCGCATGCCCTCCGGAACCACGGACCTCGCCCCCGACGCCGCGCGCCGGCTGCGCCTGCGCACGCAGGGACTCGCGCTGCCCGACGACGGACCGAGCTCCGCGACGCCGGGTGACGTCGTCCGCCGGATGGTGGCCCTGCAGGGGCAGGACCTGCCCGCGGTGCTGCGCGCGATCGCCGTCCGCTCGCGCCCGGGCACCACGATCGACGACGTGCGCGCCGCGTTCGACGGAGGCGAGCTGGTCCGCGGCTGGACCCAGCGCGGCACCCTCTTCGCGACCACGCCGCGAAACCTCGCCGCGCTCGTCTCGCTGACGGGTGAGCGCGTGACCCATCTGGGCCGGCGCGTCCGCGAGGCGGAGGGGCTGGACGACGCGCTCGTGGACCGTGCGGAGAAGATCACCCGGGAAGTGCTGGCGGTGTCGGACGGGTTCACGCGGGCCGAGATGATCGACCTGTGGCAGCAGGCCGGGGTGCCCATCGAGGGGCAGCGCGGGTACCACCTGATCGTCACGCTGGCACTGCGCGGGGTGCTGCACTGGGGCCCGTTCGCGGGGGCGCAGCAGAAGATGGTCGCGTCGCCGGGCGCGGGTGGTTCCGGGGGCGCCGGCGGCGCCGCAAGCGGTCCGGCCGAGGAGCCCGACGTCGCTCTGCGCCGCATCGCCCGGTCCTACTTCGCGAGCCGCGGACCCGCCTCGGTGGACGACCTGGCCTGGTGGCTCGGCCTGCCCAAGACCCCTGTACGCGCCGCCGTCGCCACGCTGCGCGAGACCGAGCCGGACGCCGTCGGCGACGTCACGGTCGACGGGAAGATGATGCTCGTGGGCCGCGCGGCGGACGGGCCCGCCGCCGGGGTCGCGCCCGAGCGCCTGCCCGGGCTCGACGAACCCTGCGGCGTCCTGCTCGTGCCCGGGTTCGACGAGGTCGTGCTGGGCTACCAGGACCGTGACCTGGTCGCGGACGCCGAGGCGATGCGGACCGTCGTCCCGTTCACCAACGGGCTCTTCCGGCCGGCGGTGCTCCTCGACGGACGCCTGGTCGGCACGTGGCGCCGCGCGCCCAAGGCCGGCGAGGCCCCGTACGAGCTCGTGCCGGGGATCGCGGGACCGGCCCGCACCGCCGTCGAGCAGGCGGTGGCGGCGTGGCCGCTGGGTTGAGGCCTAGTTCCCGGCCGGATCCGTGCTGGCGCCGTCGGTGACCGCGCCGTCGGTGAACCAGGCGGCGCTCTCGGCGTCGGCCGGGTAGTACGACTCGATCGCCACCTCGTCGAGCGTGATGTCCATCGGGGTGCCGAACGTGGTGATCGTCGAGAAGAGCCGCAGCTCCCGCCCGTCGATCCGGATGATCATGGGGATCACCACGTCCGACTCGGCCGCGATCGACCGGCCGGGTTCGTCGTCGTCCCGGCCGGGCGCGAGCAGCTCCTCGTAGAGGGCGGTCAGCCCGGCGTCGGGCACGGTGGCGAGCTGGCGCCGCACCCGGGCACGGAACACCGCACGCACGTCGGCGAGGTTGACGACGAGCGGGGCGAGCCCGCGCGGGTCCAGGCCCAGGCGCACGAGGTTGACCGGCGGGCGCAGCAGGTCGGGCGCGACCCCGGCGAAGAAGCGGTCGACGGCCCGGTTGGTCATCAGGATGTTCCACCCGCGGTCGAAGACCAGCGCCGGGTACGGCTCGTGCGCCCGCAGCACCCGCGCGACGGCGTCCCGGGCGGGAGCCAGCGCGTCGGTGCCGAGCGGACGCTCGTCGTACCGGGGCGCGAACCCCGCGGCGAGCAGCAGCCGGTTGCGGTCGCGCAGCGGCACGTCGAGCTGCTCCGCGAGCCGGAGCACCATGTCGGCGCTCGGCCGGGACTTCCCGGTCTCCACGAGGCTGACGTGCCGCGCCGAGACGTCGGCCGCGATCGCGAGATCGAGCTGGCTGAGCCGACGGCGCTGCCGCCACTGCCGCAGCAGCTCGCCCACTGTTCCCATGGACGTCGAGTGTCGTGCACGGCGGGCCGGAGCGCCATGAACTCCCAGTTCATCGACAACCGTCGCGGCGCTGTCGAAGACTGCGGGCATGACGACACAGGACACGACCACACCGGGCACCGCTGGCGACAACACGAGCATCGTCACCGCCGCCTTCGCGGCCCTCACCGAGACGGGCGACGTCGACGCCGTCGGGCGGGTGCTCAGCGACGGCTTCGTCCACCACCGGCCCGACGGGCTGTCCCGGACCAAGGCCGAGTGGCTCGCCGCCGTCCGCGGCTCGCTGGAGCACATCGCGGGTATGGAGGTCGAGCTGGTGCATCTCCTGGCGAGCGACGACCACGTCATGCTGCACTCGCGGCGACGGCTCCCCGCCGGGCCGGAGATCACGGTGGTCGACATCATGCGGTTCGAGGACGGCCGCATCGCCGAGGCCTGGGAGCTCATCGAGCCGACCGCCGAGGCGCCTGCTCACCTGACGTGGTGGGCCTGATGCGTTGACCACAGCAGTTGCTGCCAGGCTCCGGTGCTGACCACAGCAGTTCCTGCCAGAACCGGCTCCGGCGTGGCAGCAGCAGCTGTGGTCAACACCTGAGGCCGCGGCTGGTCGGGCGGCGGGTCAAGATGGAGCATGCTGCTCGCCGAGGTCGCCGCCACGTCCGACGCCGTCGCCGCCACGCGCTCGCGCCTGGCCAAGCGTGCGGCCATCGCCGACCTGCTGCGCCGGACGGCGGACGGCGGCGCCGCTGACACGAACCCGGGAGCGGTCGCCGACGACCTGGAGATCGTCGTCGCCTACCTCGCCGGCGCACTGCGCCAGCGCCGCACGGGCCTCGGCTACGCCGCGCTGCGCGATCTGCCGCCGCCGGCCGCAGACCCCACGCTCACGGTCCGCGACGTCGACGCCGCGTTCGCCGCGATGGCCGCCCTGGAGGGTTCGGGCTCGGCCCAGGCGCGCTCCGCCGCGGCCGCGGAGCTCTTCGGCTCCGCGACCGAGCGGGAGCAGGCGTTCCTCCGCGGCCTGGTCGCGGGCGAGCTGCGGCAGGGCGCGCTCGACTCCGTCGTCGTCGACGCCGTCGCGGAGGCCGCCGGGACGCCCGCCGACGCCGTCCGCCGCGCCGTCATGCTGCGCGGGGCCACCGGGCCGGTCGCGAGCGCCGCGCTCCTCGCGGACGACCCGTCGGCCGCGCTGGCGGCCTTCACCCTGGAGGTGGGGCGGCCGGTGCGGCCGATGCTCGCGCAGTCCGCCCCGGACATCGCGGCCGCCTTCGAGAAGCTTGCGTCCGGCGACGAGCCCGGTGAGCTGTGCGTGGACGTGAAGCTCGACGGCATCCGCATCCAGGTGCACCGGCTCGGCGACGACGTGCGGGTGGTCACGCGCTCCCTGGACGACATCACCGAGCGCGTGCCCGAGATCGTCGAGGTGGTGCGCGCCCTGCCGTCGGACCGGCTGGTGCTGGACGGCGAGGCGCTCGGCGTCGGGCCGAACGGCGTCCCCCGGCCGTTCCAGGAGACGGCCGCACGCTCGGCGACCCACGAGTCGACGCGCGGCTCGGCGCGCGGGCCGGCCCGGGCGACGTCGGCGGAGGAGGCGCTGGCCGACCAGTTCGAGCTCACCCCGTTCTTCTTCGACGTGCTGCACGCCGACGGCCGCGACCTGCTCGACGCCCCGCTGCGCGACCGCCTGGCGGTGCTCGACGAGGTCGCGGCGCCGCACACCGTACGCCGTCTGACGACGTCCGACCCTGAGGCGGCGGCCGAGTTCTTCGCGGGCGCGGTCCGCGAGGGCCAGGAGGGCGTGGTGGTCAAGTCGCTGGACGCCCCCTACGCGGCCGGACGACGCGGCGCCGGCTGGGTCAAGGTCAAGCCCCGCAAGACCCTGGACCTCGTGGTGCTGGCGGTCGAGCGCGGCTCGGGCCGCCGTCAGGGGTGGCTGTCCAACATCCACCTGGGCGCGCGGGACCCCGAGGGCGGCTTCGTGATGCTCGGCAAGACCTTCAAGGGCATGACCGACCAGATGCTGGAGTGGCAGACCGAGCGGTTCCGGGAGCTGGAGGTCGAGGACAACGGCTGGGTCGTCACCGTCCGGCCGGAACAGGTCGTGGAGATCGCGTTCGACGGCCTGCAGCGCTCGACCCGCTACCCCGGCGGCCTGGCGCTGCGGTTCGCGCGCGTGCTGCGCTACCGCGACGACAAGACCGCCGCGGAGGCCGACACGATCGACACGGTCCGCTCGCTCGCCGTCTGACCGCTCCCCTTTGAGGCCTAAGTTTCTTCGCTTTGAGCCGGCTCAAAGCGAAGAAACTTAGGCCTCAAAGGGGATGTGCGCCACGCATCCGGAAGAGGACGACGCGCGCCGCTGAGGACTCCGGGGCGGAGCTCAGGACTCCGGGTCGTACATGAGCTCCCGGACCTCCTGGGCGCAGCGGCAGCCCTCCGCGATCCGGGCCGCCCACTTCAGCGCCTCCTCGCGGCTGGCCACCTCGAGGATCGAGAACCCGCCGATCACGGCCTTCGTCTCCGGGAACGGGCCGTCCGTCACGGTGCCGTCGGTCGCGACGACCGACGCCCGCTGGCGCTCCAGCCCGGCGCCGAAGATCCACACACCGGCGTCCTTGGCCGCCTGCACGACGGCGTGCGAGGCCTCGGCCACGGCGGGCAGGTCCTCCTGCGGGAACGTCATCGCGCCGTCGTCGAACGAGATCAGATATCGCGGCATCGCAGTCCTCCGGGTCTCGGCGGCCCATCGGGCCGATCTCCTGCGGGGTGGACGGCGTTTGCCCGCGATACTCATCGGGTGGCCCCTCCAGCGCTTCCCAGCCGGCACCGGCCGGCCCGGAATCCGGACGGCTCCGAGGCAAGGTGCACGCCGCCGGGTGGGTAACGCTGAGCTAGCAGTGCTACCCCTGCGTTACCCACCCGGGGGCGCACAGCTCTCCCCGGAGGTCGGCAGGCGCCGCGCCCGCGTCCCCAGCCGGCCCTAGAGCCGGACGGCGTCCCGGAGCTGCCTCGCGTAGGGGTGCTCGGCATCCTCGAACACCGTCGAGGCGGGCCCCTGCTCGATGATGCGGCCCTCCTGCATCACGGCGAGGTCGTCGCTCATGTGCAGCGCGACGCCGAGGTCGTGCGTGATCAGCAGGTACGCGAGGTCGCGCTCCCGCTGGAGCCGGTCCAGGAGGTCGAGCACCTGCGCCTGGACCGAGACGTCGAGCGCCGAGACCGGCTCGTCCAGGACGAGCACCCGGGGCTCGGCCGCGAGCGCCCGCGCGACCGAGACGCGCTGCCGCTGCCCGCCCGACAGGTGCAGCGGACGGCGGGTAGCCAGCGCGGGGTCGAGGCCCACCGTGTTGAGCAGGTCCGCGATCTGCGCGCGCACGGGTCCGGGCCGGAGCGAGCGGCCGCGGGTGATCGCGTCGGCCAGGACGGCACCGACCGTCCAGCGCGGGTCGAACGAGCTCAGGGCGTCCTGGAACACCGCGCCGATCAGGTGCCGGCGCGGACGGCGTCTGGCCTCCGGGAGCGGGTTCCAGGGTTCGCCCAGCAGCGCGACCTCGCCGGCGTCGGGGTGCTCGAGCCCGAGCAGGAGCCGCGCGGTGGTCGACTTGCCCGAGCCGGACTCGCCGACGAGCCCCAGGGTGCGGCCCGCGCGGAGCGTGAACGACACGTCGTCGGTGGCGACGATCTCCCGCCCGCCGACGTGGAAGACCCGCGACAGCCCGCGCGCCTCGACGAGCACGCGCTCCCCGGCGTCGGTCCCGTCGAACGTAGAGTCCGTCGCGGTGTCAGCGCTCTTGGAGCGACCATCACTACGTTCGCCGACGCCGGGCCCGGCCGACGGCGGGAGAGCCCCCGCCGACACAGACAGCGACTCACCCCGCGGCCGCCCCGCCGGGACGGCGTCGACCAGCTTCCGCGTGTACGGGTGCCCGGGCCGCTCGAACACCTCGGCCGGTGTGCCCTCCTCGACCACCACGCCGTCGGTCATCACGAGCACCCGGTCCGCGATGCCCAGCACCACTGACAGGTCGTGGCTGATCAGCAGCACGCCGGTGCCCTCGTCGCGCAGCTGCCCCAGCAGCCGGAGCACACCGGCCTGGACGGGCTGGTCGAGCGCCGTGGTGGGCTCGTCGGCGACGACGAGGCGCGGGTCGGCCGCGATGCCGGCGGCGATCAGGGCGCGCTGCCGCTGCCCGCCCGAGAGCTGGCCGGGGCGCTGTCCGGCCCGGAGCTCGGCGTCGGGCAGACCGACCCGCTCCAGGAGCGCGACGGTGCGCGCGCGGCGCGCGGCGGCGTCGAGGTCGGTGTGCAGGGCGAGCGTGTCGGCGATCTCGCGGCCGACGGGGCGCAGGGGGTCCAGGGAGACGAGCGCGTCCTGCGCGATGAGCCCGACGGTGCCGCCGCGCAGCTTCCGCAGCCGCCGCCCGGACAGCGACAGCACGTCCTGACCCGCGACGGACAGCCGGGCCGCCGAGACCCGCGCGCCCTCCCCTGCCAGGCCGACGACGCTCCGCGCGGTGACGCTCTTGCCCGAGCCGGACTCGCCGACGATCGCGACGCACTCGCCCGCCGCGACCTGGAGGCTGACACCGTCGACCACCCGCCGGCCGGAGAACGACACGACGAGGTCGCGGACGTCCAGCACGGGCCGGTCCGGCACCGCCTCGCCCGGCGTCGCCGACGTCCCCTCCACCCGGCTCATGCGCCGCTCCTGTTCCGCTTCTGGATGCCCCGGCCGATCACCGTCGCGGCGGCCGCGCTGGCCACGATCGCGAGGCCCGGGAAGAACGTCATCCACCAGAAGTTCGCGATGTAGGTGCGCCCGGCGGCGAGCATCGCGCCCCACTCCGCGGCGGGCGGCACGGCCCCCAGGCCGAGGTAGCTCAGGGAGGACACCCAGATGATCGCCTGCCCCAGACCGAGCGTGGCCAGCACGAACAGCGCGGCGGTCACGTTCGGCAGGATGTGGCGCGCGGTGATCCAGAGCCGCCCGCGGCCCAGCACCCGGGCGGCCTCGATGAACTCGGCGGACGCCGTGCGGCGCACCTGGGAGCGGATGATGCGCGCGTAGCCGGGCGCCGTGGCCAGGCCGACGGCGATGGTGGAGCTCAGCAGGCCCGGCCCCGTGACCACGATGAACAGCAGCGCGAGCAGCAGGCCGGGGAACGCGAACAGCACCTCGACCACCCGGGTGGTGCCGAAGTCGAGCCAGCGCGGACCGAGGCCCGCCACGAAGCCGAGGACGATCGCCAGGCCGATGCCGATCGCCGTGGCCAGCACGCCGATCCGGAGCGACTCCGATGCCCCGTGCACCACGCGGGTGTAGATGTCGCGGCCGGACTCGTCGGTCCCGAAGAGGTGGGCGAGCGACGGCGGCTGGAAGGCGTCGGCGTGCGAGACGGCGAGCGGGTCGCCGGGGGCGAGCAGGCCAGGCCACAGCGCGGCGACCACGAGCAGCAGCAGGAAGACGGCGGCGACCGCCTCGGCCACGGTGAACCGGAGGCCGCCGACCCGGGCGCGACTCATTCGGCCACCGCCCGGGTGCGCGGGTCGATGACCCGGTCGGCGAGGTCGGTGACCAGGGTCATCACCGTGTACGCGAGTGCCACCACCAGCACGATCCCGGTCACGAGCGTGACGTCGCGCAGCTGCACGGCGGACAGCAGGCTGCGCCCCAGCCCCTGCCGCGCGAACACGGACTCGACCACCACGGCGCCGCTGATCAGGGATCCGAAGGCCCAGCCGGACAGGCCGACGGCGGGGATGGCCGCGTGCCGCAGGGTGTGCCGCCAGAAGATCCGCACCTCGCTCTCGCCGCGCGCCCGGGCCGTGGTGACGAACGGCGACTCCATGGCCGTGAGCAGGGACTCGCGCATGACCTGGCCGAGGAACCCGGCGAGCGGGATCGCCATGGTGAGCGCGGGCAGCACGATGCCGAGCGGCCCGGGCACGCTGACCGGCGGGAGGATGCCGAGGGTGAGGCTGAAGAAGAGGATGAGCACGGTCGCGAGCCAGAAGTGCGGCACGGCGGCGGCGACGAGCTCCAGCCCGGAGCCGATGGCCCAGGCGACCCGGCCGCCCCGCACGCTCCATGCCGCCAGGCCCGTGGCGAGCGCCCAGGCCAGCACGAGGGAGACCAGGGCCAGCGTGAGCGTGGCGCCGAACTGCTCGCCGATCGCGGTCAGCACCGGCTTGTGCAGCGAGTACGACTGGCCGAGGTCGCCGGTCACCAGCCGGCCGAGGTAGGTGAGGTACTGGACGACGAGCGGCTGGTCGAGGCCGTACTCGCGGCGTACCTGCTCCAGCGCCTCCGGCCCGGCCTGCGAGCCGGGGCCGCCGAGGATCGCCTCGGCGGGGTCGCCCGGGACGAGCCGGAGGGCGAAGAACGTGATGGTCGCGGCCGCCCACAGGACGAAGACGACGCCACCGGCGCGCAGCAGCAGCCAGTGCCGGTTGCCCGGCACCGGCCTCCTGCGCGCCCCGGTGGTGGCGACCGGAAGGGTCAAGGCGCCAGCCATGCCCCGGCGAAGGTCGGCGTCGACACCGTCGGCATCGCCCGCAGCCCCTGCACGGTGGACGAGCGCAGGAAGTGGTTCTGCTGGTCGTACAGCGGCAGGATGTAGTAGCCCTCCAGGATGATCTGCTGCGCCTGCTCGTAGAGCGCGGCCCGCTCGTCGGCGTCGCTGGTCGCGGAGGCCTGGGTGAGCAGGTCGTCCAGCTCGGCGTCGTCCACCTGCGCGAGGTTCGCGAAGTAGCCGCTCGGCGCCGGGGTGATCGAGTCCGAGTGGTACAGGATGCGCAGCACGTCCGGGCCCACCTTCGTGTACGGGGCGCTGACCAGGTCGTAGTCGTTCTCGGCGAGCACGCCGTACCAGCTCGACAGGTCGAGGGGCTGGAGGTTGACCTCGAAGCCGGCGGTCTTGGCGTCCGCCTGGATCTGCTCGAACAGGGACTGCTCGGCGGGGATCGACTGGTTGGTGCTCACCGGGAAGTCGAGGCTGAGGCGCTCACCGTCCTTGACGCGGTAGCCGTCGGCGTCGCGCTCGGCCCAGCCGGCGTCGTCCAGCAGGTCGGACGCCGCGTCGGTGTCGACCGTGAAGTCGACCGTGAACAGGTCGGGCAGGCTCAGCCCCAGCGGCTCGACGCTGGACAGCGGCGAGTACGACCGCTCGGCAGTACCGAAGAACAGGCTCTGGATGCCGTCGTCCACGTTCACGGAGCGGATGAACGCCTCGCGCACGCGCTCGTCGTCGAACGGCGCCTTGCCCGAGTTGAGCTCGATGCGGTTGGCGGCGCCCGGGCGCGGGGCGTCGAGCTCCTCGATCGCGTCGTCCGACTCGGCGGACCGGATGGTGTCCGGCTGCGCGTTGTCGATGACCTGGACCTCGCCGGACTGCAGCGCGGCGTAGCGGCTCGCGGAGTCGGGGATGAACCGCCACACGATCGAGTCGAGGTACGGCAGGTCGCTGCCCTCGGTCGCCTCGGCGACGTCGGCCGGCGGCGAGTTGTAGTCGTCGTTGCGCACCAGGGTCACCGAGTCCTGGCGCTCCCACGTGTCGACGACGAACGGGCCGGTGCCGACGGGCGCGGCGCAGTTCTCCTCCTGGCTGCGCTCCAGGGCCTTCGGCGACTCCATCGCGACCCAGACCTGGGACAGCGACTCCAGCAGCGCGGAGTCGGGGGCGCTCATCTCGAGCCGGACCAGGTGGTCGTCGACGGCGACGACGTCCTTGATCTTCGCCAGCGCGAGGTACCCGGTGGACGACGCCGTGGCGGGGTCCTGCACGTGCGCGATGTTCGCGGCCACGGCCTCGGCGTCGAACGGGGTGCCGTCGGTGAACGTCACGTCGTCGCGGAGCGTGAACTCCCACTCCAGGCCGTCGTCGCTCACGTCCCACTCGGTGGCGAGCCACGGGATGACCTCGCCGTCCTCGTCGAGCGAGACCAGCGACTCCAGGTACTGGGTGGCGATGAGCGCCTGCGGGTAGTTGCCGCCGACGTGCGGGTCGAGGCAGGACGGCTCGGCGTCGCCCGACGCGTAGGTCAGCGTGCCGCCCGTGACGGGTTCACCGGACGGTTCGCCGCTGGTCCCTCCCCCGGGAGAACAGGCGGCGAGCAGCAGGGCGACGGCGGCCGTGACGACGACGGCGGCACGCGGGCGGGAGAACCGGCGCGAGGGCATGGCTTCGTGTACATCCTGTCTGGAAGGGTGTCCGAACGACTCCGTTCATGCTCCCAAACCTCGGGGCCCGGCGGGCCTATTCCGCGAGAGGACGCCGGGTGAGGCGCACCACACCGAGCAGTCACCCGCCGCCCCGGGAACTCTGTCCGCCGCCCCCTCGTTCTCACCCCGCCGAGCAGCGCTTCCGCCCCTCGTCGACGGTAGCCCGCGGCATATACTCGCCGCGTTCGGACGCCCTATCTCGAGGAGCACCGATGACCGAGCCGATGCCGCTTCAACCCCCCGCGCCAGCAGAGCCGCTCGTGCTCACGGCGCCCGACCCGGTGCAGGCCGTGCCCGCGACGCAGGCGCCCAAGATGGCGCCCAAGGTCGACCCCGCCGTGGCGCCCGCGCTCGACCAGAAGGTCACGACCTACCTCGACGGCCTGCTCGGCACCGACACCCGGTCCCCCGAGTTCGCCCGGCGCGCCGACGACGTGCGCACCATGGGCGACCAGGACATCCGGCAGGCCGCCGACTCCAGCAACCGCCTGCTGGCCACGCCGGTCCGCGCCCTGAAGGAGGGCGGCCTCGCCGACGGCTCGAAGGTGGGCCAGACCCTCCTGGAGCTGCGCCGCACGGTGGAGGACCTGGACCCGTCCGAGGCGAGCGTGGGCCGCAAGATCCTCGGCGTCATCCCGTTCGGCGACAAGATCCAGGACTACTTCCGCCGCTACGAGTCCGCCCAGGGCCAGCTCAACGCCATCATCCAGGCCCTCTACAACGGGCAGGACGAGTTGCGCAAGGACAACGCCGCGCTCAACCTGGAGAAGCAGAACCTCTGGGACACGATGACGCGGCTCAACCAGTACATCTACGTGGCCGAGCGGCTCGACGCCCAGCTCTCCGCGAAGATCGCCGAGCTGCAGATCGCCGAGCCCGAGCGGGCCAAGGCGCTGTCCGAGGACGTGCTGTTCTACGTGCGCCAGAAGCACCAGGACCTGCTCACCCAGCTCGCGGTCTCGATCCAGGGCTACCTCGCGATCGACATCATCATCAAGAACAACGTCGAGCTCACCAAGGGCGTCGACCGCGCCACCACGACCACGGTCTCGGCGCTGCGCACCGCCGTCATCGTGGCGCAGGCCCTCGCTAACCAGAAGCTCGTGCTGGACCAGATCGGCGCCCTGAACACCACGACGTCGAACATGATCGCGTCCACGTCCAAGATGCTCGCCGACCAGTCCGCGACCATCCAGGAGCAGGCCGCGAGCTCGACCGTGGGCATCGAGCAGCTCCAGTCGGCGTTCGCCAACATCTACGCGACGATGGACTCCATCAGCGAGTTCAAGACCCGCGCGCTGGACTCGATGTCGCAGACCATCGGCGTGCTGCAGACCGAGACGACCAAGGCCTCCGAGTACGTCGAGCGGGCCCGGCGCACCAACACCGACGGCGTGGCGAGCGGCTCCCTCGACCTCGGCAACCGGTGACGGCAGCGGGCACGGGGGAACGCATGGGTTGGTGGCAGCGGGTCTTCGGCGGCGGACGCACCGAGGCGGAGCCGCCCCTCGCGATCCCGGCGCCGCCCACGACCGAGCAGATCGTCACGTCCGTCGACGCCGTGCTGGCGCGCGCGTCCGGGAAGGCCCCCGCTGCCGTCACGGCCCGGGTGCAGCGCGTCGCCGAGACCGTGCACGAGATGGCGCCGCGGCTGGACCGGCTCGGCGCGGGCTCCCAGCAGGCACACACCGTGGTGGCGACGGCGACGAGCTACCTGCCGGAGGCCGTCGACGCCTACCTGCGGCTGCCGCGCGACTTCGCCGACCGGCGCGTCGTGGACCGCGGCAAGACGTCGCTCCTAATCCTGTGCGACCAGCTGGACCTCCTGGGCGCCACGCTCGACAAGATCTCCGACGCCGTCTCCCGCGCCGACGCGGTGGCCCTCGTGGCGCACGGCCGGTTCCTGGAGGAGAAGTTCGGCACCTCGGGCAGCCTCACCCTCCCGAGCGCCGGCCAGTCGCCGTCCGGCCAGCCCCAGCCGGGCCAGCCACTGCCAGGTCCGGGCACGGCAGGCCCGGGCCCGACGGCGGGCCCCGGCCCCCTGGAGGCCCCGTGACCACGACGGCGCTGGCCACCGCCCTCGACGCCCTGGCCGCAGCCGGCACCGCAACCGGCCTCGGCGGCCCGGAAGCGCGCGCCGAGGGCGAGCGGCTGGCCGCCGCGGTGGCGGAGTCGTCCCCCGGCGCCCCGACGGACTGGCTCAAGGCCACCGCCGCCGACGTCGGCCCGGAAGGAAGCACCGGCCGCCCGACGTCGTCCACGCTCCAGCCGTTCTTCGACGCCGCCGTGAGCGCGCGCCGCTGGCGCTCCGCCCCGACCGACCTGCTCGAGCACCTCATCACGACCGCCCCGCAGCACGCCCCGGGCTACGCCGACGCCCTGGCCGCCGTCGTCGACGCGGCCGCCACCCTGGGCGACCCGAGCATCAGCGCCATAGCCGCCGCAGAGGGCACGAAAGCAGTCCACCGCAGCGCTGCGGCGGGCCGCGAGACGGCGCCCCGGGCCGGCGCCGACCCCGGGCTCAGGCTCGGCGCACCGGCCCCCACGCCGTCCGCCACGGAGCCCGAGCCGGCCACCCAGGCCGCCGGGACCGAACCCGAGCCGGAACCCGCGGACGAGCCCCGCCCGCTGGCCGAGCTGCTCGACGAGCTGGACCAGCTCATCGGCCTGGGCCGGGTCAAGGACGAGATCCACCGGCAGACCGAGCTGCTGCGCATCGAGCGCCTCCGCGCCGAGGCCGGCCTCACCTCCCCCACGCTCACCCGCCACCTGGTGTTCGTCGGCAACCCCGGCACGGGCAAGACCACGGTGGGCCGCCTCGTGGCCGGGATCTACCGCGCACTCGGGCTGCTGGACAAGGGCCACCTCGTGGAGGTCGACCGGTCCGAGCTGGTGGCGGGCTACCTGGGCCAGACCGCGGAGAAGACGACGGCTGTGGTGCAGCGCGCCCTGGGCGGCGTGCTGTTCATCGACGAGGCGTACGCGCTGGCCGAGGACCAGTACGGCCGCGAGGCGGTGGACACCCTGGTCAAGGACATGGAGGACCACCGCGACGACCTCGTGGTGATCGTGGCGGGCTACCCGGGCCCGATGGCCCGGTTCGTCGGCACCAACCCGGGCCTGGAGAGCCGGTTCTCGCGGACCATCACGTTCGAGGACTACTCCGCCGCCGAGCTGCGGCAGATCTTCGCGGCCATGGCCGGGGCCGCCGACTTCGAGCCGGAGCCCGCCACCCTCGACCGCTTCGACCGCCTCGTGGCGGACCAGGTGCGCAGCGAGGGCTTCGGCAACGGCCGCTGGGCACGCAACGTGCTCGACTCCGCGATCGCCCGGCACGCCTGGCGCCTGCGGGACGTTGAACGACCGACGGTGGACCAGCTGCGCACGCTGGTCCCGGAAGACCTGGAGGACGTCGTGGACATCGGGACAGACAGCGAGGCCACCCTGTGACGGCACCCCTGACCACCACGGGCCCGCCCCGGAGCGAGCCGGGCCCGGCGTCCGGGGCCCCGGACGACGGCCCCGCGCGCACCTCCGTCCGGGACCGGATCACCGCGGAGCTCGCGACCACGCCGGGCCGGCTGGCGCTGGCCACCGCCGTGGCCGTGGTGGCGTGCCTGCTGCTGGCGGTCACCGGGTTCCTGGCGGGCAGCAGCCAGTCGGCGGCCCTGCGGGACGCGCAGCGGGACGCCGCGCAGCTCGTCGGCACGCAGGAGCTGCGCAACGACCTGGTGTCGGCGGACGCGACGGCGACCAACGCGTTCCTCGTCGGCGGGCTGGAGCCCACGGAGGCCCGCGAGCGCTACGAGGCGAGCGTGTCCGAGGCCGCGGAGGCGCTGCCGGCGCTTGCGTCGACGGCGCAGGGGGCGGACGAGACCGCGGACCTGGCCACGGTGTCGGACTCGGTGCAGCGGTACGCGGGCCTGGTCGAGTCGGCCCGGGCGAACAACCGGCAGGGTTTCCCGGTCGGCGCGGCCTACCTGGACCAGGCCTCCGCCGCGTTGCGCGACGAGGTGCTGCCCACGCTCGACGACGTGGCGGTCTCGACGTCCGAGCGGGTGGACGACGACCTGACCTCCGTCTCCCTGAGCCAGGCGCTGCTGCTGTTCGTGCTGCTCGGCCTCGTGGCGCTGGCCGCCGTCCAGCTCTGGCTGGCGCGCCGCACGCACCGCCGGCTGAACCTGGGGCTGGCGGCCGCGAGCGTCGCCCTGCTGGTGGGCGGCATCGTGGCGACGGTGGCGGTGCTGGGCGGCAACGGCGTGGCCCGGTCGGTGGCGAGCGGCCCGTACGCGGCCACGGTCGCCACGTCGCAGGCCCTGTCGCTCGCCACGGACGCCAAGTCGATGGAGTCGTTCACGCTGATCAAGCGCGGTTCCGGCGCCGAGTTCGAGGAGTCCTACCAGACCTCGGTCGCCCAGGCCCGCGACCTGCTGACCGAGGCGCAGGACGCCTCGGACACCGGCTCCGACCCGCTGGCCCTGCTGAACGCCTGGGACGAGAAGCACGCCGAGATCCGCGCGCTGGACGACGGCGGCCAGTGGGACGAGGCGGTCGACGCCGCGACGTCCACGGCCGACGACTCGGCGGGCGCGGCCTTCACGGCGTTCTCCGACCAGGCCCACGCCGACGTCGAGACCACGAGCACCGCCGCGGTGGACCGGCTCGGCTCCGCGGCGACCACCGCCCAGATCGCGGCCTGGGTCGCCCTCGTGCTCGGTGTCGCCGGCGCCGTCGCCGCGGCCGCCGGGATGAACGTCCGCCTGAAGGAGTACCGATGAGCACGCGCGCAGCCCGCAGACCGATCGTCACCGCCCTGGTGGCGCTGGCCCTCGTCGGCACGACGGCGGCGTGCGCGCCCCAGCCCACGACGCAGCTCCTGACGGGCGCGGCCGGGGCGGGCTCGGCCGCGCAGGAGTCGGTGCGGGACTCCGCTCAGGACTCTGCGCCGAAGGCGGCGGCGGGCGCGACGACGTCGGGCACGGCCACGGCCGCGGAGGACTGCAGCGACGGGCTGCCGCCCGTCGCGTCGATCGACCCGGGCGGCAGCCCGGAGGTGACGTCCGGCTCCACGATGGCCGAGATCCGCGAGCGCGGGACCCTCCGGGTGGGCGTCTCGGCGGACACGCTGCTCATGGGCTCGCGCAACCCGTTCACGGGCGACATCGAGGGCTTCGACATCGACGTGGCCCGGCAGATCGCCGACGCGATCCTGGGCGACCCGGAGAAGATCCAGTACCGGGTCATCACGTCGGGCGACCGGGAGGCCGTCCTGGAGGACGGCGACGTCGACATCGTGACCCGCGCGTTCACGATCAACTGCGACCGGTGGGAGAACATCGCGTTCTCCGCGGAGTACTACCACGCGGGGCAGAAGCTGCTGGTGCCGTCGACGTCGAAGGTGGAGAGCATCGACGACCTGGACGGGCAGCGCGTGTGCGCGCCCGAGGGCACCACCACCCTGGAGCGGCTGGAGCAGTGGGAGGGCGTCGAGGCGGTGCCCGCCGCCACGCACACCACGTGCCTGGTGCTGTTCCAGCAGGGTGCGGTGGACGCCATCACGGGTGACGACACCGTCCTGGCGGGCTTCGCCGCCCAGGACCCCTACGCCAAGGTCGTCGGCGACGCCGTGAGCGACGAGCCGTACGGCGTGGGCATCCCCGCCGGCAACGCGGACATGGTGCGGTTCGTCAACGGCGTGCTGGAGGACATGGTCGCGGGCGGGCAGTGGGAGGAGTCCTACGACCGCTGGCTGGGCGACGCGCTCGGCGCGGCGCCGTCCGCGCCCGAGCCCGTGTACGGACGGACGCCGTGAGCCGGACGCAGCGCGCGCCCGCGCCGCCGGGCGCCCTGGGGGTGGCGGCCGAGCCGGCCGCGCTGCTGGCGTACCTGTCCGACCTGCAGGCGTGGCTCGACGTGCGCCGCGCCGACCTGGACCGGCTCGACGCCGCGGCCCGGCAGTCCGGCGCGGACGCCGTCACCGCCGACGTGGTGCTCGCCCTGACCCTGTGGCAGGCCGTGCGCACGCGCACGGACGAGCTGGTCGAGGTGTGGGACTCGGGCCGGGCGGACGCCGTGGCGCGCGAACGCATGTCGCAGCTCGTCTGGGGCCGGCTCGGCGGTGACCCCGCCACGTCGCTCCTGTCCCTGGTCGACGCCGCACGCCTGTGCGACGCCCAGGCCGACCAGCTCGCCTCCCGGCTCTCGTTCGACCCGCACGCGGCCGACGTCACCGCCCGGTTCCGGGCGCTGGCCGCCGGGATCGTCCGGGCGGAGGACGCCGCGCGGGCCACGGCCGCGACGGAGGACGACGCCGCCGTCGCCCGCCTGCGCGACCGGCACGCCCGGCTCAAGGCCGACGCCGCCCGCGGCGCCGACGTCACGGGCCCCCTCGGCGCGCTGGAGGACGAGGTCGCGCGCACCGAGCGCGACCTCATCGTGCACGCCGCCCGGAGCCGGTCGCTCGCCAAGGACCGGCAGCGCGCCGTCGAGCTGCGTGCCGCCCTGGCCGACCGGGCGCCCCGGCTCGCGCAGCTCGCCGAGCGCTGCCGCCGGGAGATCGCCGTCCCGCCACGGCTCGCGATCCCGGACGTGCACCGCCTCGGCGAGGTCCCGGACGAGCCGGCGCGGCTCACGACCTACGTCCAGCGGCTGGGCTCCGTCGAGCGCGCCATGGAGCAGGTCGAGGACGCCTACACCGCACCCCTGCGGGAGCGCGCCGAGCTGCGCTACCGCGTGAAGAACCTGATGACGAAGGCCCAGGGCAACGGGCGGGCGTCGTCGTACACCGTGAAGGCGGGCGAGGACGAGGTGCGCGAGACGCTCGACGCGACCCCCTGCGACCTGGCCCTGGCCCGGCACTTCACCGAGCAGCTCGAGACGCTCGTGCGCGATCTCCCGGAGGGACACCGATGACTGAACAGGCCTGCGCCGAGCCGGGCTGCACCGGCACCATCGAGGACGGCTACTGCAACGTGTGCGGTACGCCCGCCGGCGGCAACCCGGCCGGCGACGGGCTCGCCGCCGTCGCGGCGTCCTGGGCCGACGGCGACCTCGACGCGACGACCGTCCGCTCCTCGGGTTCCGTGCCGAGCGCCATGGCCGAGCCGACGACCGGGCGCACCAGCTCGTCGCGCCTCGCGTCCACCGCCCTGGGCTCGGCGCGCGTGACGGGCGGCACCCGGCAGACCCGCCGGGTCGGCACCGGGTCCACCCGCCTGCGCGGGCACCGGCTCGGGGCGGGCCTGACCACCGTGCCGCACACGCCGGTGGCCGACCCGCTGCAGGCCGTCATGGAGACGCCCGAGCTCGCCGAGTCCAAGCGGTACTGCCCCACGTGCGGGCAGCCGGTCGGCCGCGCCAGGGACGGCGTGCCCGGCCGCATCGCCGGGTTCTGCGGCCACTGCGGCGCGCGGTACGACTTCGCCCCCGCGCTCAAGGCCGGCGACCTCGTCGCCGGGCAGTACGAGGTGGTGGGCTGCCTCGCCCACGGCGGGCTCGGCTGGATCTACCTGGCCCGCGACCGCAACGTCAGCGGCCGCTGGGTGGTGCTCAAGGGCCTGCTCAACGCGGGCGACACCGAGGCGTACGAGGCCGCGGTCGCCGAGCGCCAGTTCCTGGCCGAGGTCGAGCACCCGCTGATCGTCGAGATCTTCAACTTCGTGCTCCACGAGGGCCTCGGCTACACCGTCATGGAGTTCGTGGGCGGCCGGTCGCTCAAGGACGTGCTCAAGGACCGCCGCGAGCAGGACGGCGGGCAGCCCCGCCCGCTGCCCGTGGACCAGGCCATCGCCTACATCCTCGAGGTGCTGCCCGCGTTCAGCTACCTGCACGACCACGACCTGCTGTACTGCGACTTCAAGCCGGACAACATCATCGCCCAAGGCGACGGCGTCAAGCTGATCGACATGGGTGGCGTGCGCCGCACCGACGACCTGACGTCGGCCATCTACGGCACCGTCGGCTACCAGGCGCCCGAGGTGCCGGAGGTCGGGCCGTCCGTGGCGTCCGACATCTTCACGCTCGGCCGCACCCTGGCGTCCCTCGTGCTGGACTTCCGCGGCAACACCACCGTCTACCAGGCGTCGTTCCCGCCCGTGGCCGACACCCCGGTCTTCCAGAAGTACGACTCGTTCTACCGCTGGCTCGCCAAGGCGTGCGCCCCCGATCCCGCCGACCGGTTCGGGACCGTGGACGAGGCCCGGGTCCAGCTCCTGGGCGTGCTGCGCGAGGTGGTCGCCACCGACAAGGGTCCCGGGTACACCGCCACGACGTCCGCCGAGTCGCTCCTGTTCGGCGTGCCGCCGCTCGACGGCGCCGACGGCGCCCTCGACTGGAACGAGCTGCCGCTCCTGAAGGTCGACTCCGCCGACCCGATGGCCTCCTGGCTGGCCGGCGTCAACGTCGCCGACCCCGTGGAGCGCATCAAGGCCCTGGCCGACCCGGACGAGCACACCGTCGAGGTGCGCCTCGCCGTCGCCCGCGCCGCGATCGAGGCGGACGACGCCGCGCTGCTGCGCACCACCGTGGCGCAGATCCTGGAGGACGACGCGTGGGAGTGGCGCGCCGCCTGGATGGAGGGCCTCGGGCACCTCGCGTCGGGCAACGCCGCCGCGGCCCGCGCGTCGTTCAACGCCGTCTACGGGCAGGTGCCCGGCGAGCCGGCGCCCAAGCTCGCGCTCGCCACGAGCTGCGAGCTCTCGGGCGAGCCCGGCGTCGCCGAGCAGCTCTACGGCACCATCGCCCGGGCCGACGCCAACTACACCGGCGCCGCCGCGTTCGGCCTCGCCCGCGTGCGGTCCGGCGGCGGCGAGCTCGACGGCGCCCTCGACGCACTGGAGCTGGTGGGCCCCACGCGCGGGTCCTTCCCGGACGCCCGCCTGCAGCGGGCCCGGCTCCTCGTCTCCGCGCACCGCACGCTGCTCGACCTGGCCGACGCCGTCGCCGGGCTCGACGCCGCCCACATCCCCGACCGGCCCAAGGCCCAGGTCACCGTCGAGGCCCTCGACGAGGCGCTCGACATCGTGCTGCGCGACGGGCCCGTCCCGAGCGTGCGGGTGGCCGGTGCGAGCGCCGAGGAGCACGAGCTGCGGGACCGCCTGGAGCTCGCCCTGCGCAACCTCGCCCACCTCACCGACGAGCGCTCGGAGCGCGTCGCGCTCGTGGACCGGGCAAACTCCGTACGGCAGTGGACGTGGCGATGAGCGCCCCGCCGGGCCGGACCGGGCGCCACCGACGGCGCCCGCAGCCGGAGACCCGCTGAACCACAGTCGCGGGGCGGGAGCCCTGACGAAGGCAAGGAGATCGACCCCGACATGACCGCCGACGACAGCGTCCTCGTCCGTTGCCCGAGCTGTGGAGAGAGCGCGGCACCCCGCGCCAGGTTCTGCGAGAACTGCGGCACGGCGCTGGGCCCCGTCGCGGACGACCCGTCCCTGCCGTCCGAGGTGACCCTGGACGTGGCACCCACCGTGCTGGACCTCGACCCGCCGACGGGCGAGGCCGGGCGGCGCAGGTGCGCGGCCTGCGGCGGCCTCATCGCCGACGACGGCTACTGCGCCGACTGCGGCACCCCCGGCCAGTCCGAGCGCGACCACTTCGAGGAGCGCCCGGCGGCCTGGGTGGCCGGCGTCTGCGACCGGGGCATCCGGCACGCCCGCAACGAGGACGCGATGGCGCTGGCCGCGAGCAGCACCTTCGCGGCGCTCGTGGTGTGCGACGGCGTCTCCAGCGCCCCGGACTCCGACGTCGCCTCGCTCGCCGCGAGCCGCGCGGCCCGGGACGTGCTCGTGGCCTACGGGCCCGAGGGGTCGAGCTCGGTCGCGGGTGCCACCAGCCGGCGCATCGCCGGCTGGACCGACGCCATGGTCGCCGCGTCGCGCGCGGCGGGCCAGGCGGTGCGGGGCGCGGCGGAGCAGCTCGCCGCGACCAAGGGGACGAACGTGGCGGACGACCCGCCGTCGTGCACCTTCGTGGCCGCCGTCGTGGACCGCGACCTGATCGTCGCCGGCTGGCTGGGCGACTCCCGCGTGTACTGGCTGCCGGACGCCGGTCCGGCCGAGCAGCTCAGCGTCGACGACTCGTGGGCGCAGGAGATGATCGCGGCGGGCGTGCCGCGCGCCCAGGCCGAGACGTCGCCGCAGGCGCACGCCATCACCCGCTGGCTCGGCCCCGACGCCGCCGACACCGACGCGCGCTGCGCCGCGACCGTCCCGTCCGGGCCCGGCTGGCTGCTGGTCTGCTCGGACGGCCTGTGGAACTACTGCTCCGACGCGCACGAGATGGGCGAGCTCGTGCGCCGGTTCGCCGGCTGCGGCGAGCCCCACGCCGCCGCGGCGGCGCTCGTCCGCTGGGCCAACGCCCAGGGAGGGCGCGACAACATCACCGCCGCGCTCGCCCGGATCGCCCCGACTGTCACCGAGCAGCGCTAGCCTGCCGTAACCGAGAGGAGCCACCGTGGCCGAGTTCTCCGCCGAGGTCTTCCAGAACGAGTTCCTGTCCGACGGCGGCACCGACGTGCACGCCATCGTGTCCGTGACCTGCGCCGGCGCCGGGGCGGCCGGGGCCGTCGGCGTCACCGCGGGCGCGAGCGCCACCACCGACGCCGTCGGCGCGGGACAGGTCGCCGAGATCGTCGCCGTCGACACGTCCGGATCCATGCAGGGCCGCAACATGGAGGCCGCCAAGCACGCCGCCGCCGTGGCCGTGGACCAGATCCCGGACGGCACGCTGTTCGCGATCATCGGCGGCTCGCACGTGGCCACCCGGATCTTCCCCTACCCCAACGCCCGGGTGCCGATGGTGGCCATGGAGCCGGGCGCCCGCAACGAGGCCAAGCGCGCCATCTCCACGATGTCGGCCAGCGGCGGCACGGCCATCTCGACGTGGCTGCGGCTCGCGGACGACCTCTTCGCCACGGTCCCGGCGGCGCAGAAGCACCTGATCCTGCTGACCGACGGCAAGAACGAGTCCGAGCCGTCGATGCACCTGGACCGGATGATCGCCGACGTCACGGGCCACTTCCAGTGCGACGCCCGCGGCGTGGGCGACCGCTGGGTGGTCGAGGAGCTGCGCAAGATCTCGACGGCGCTGCTGGGCACCGTCGACCTCATCGCGCGCCCGGAGGACATCGCCGAGGACTTCGCGGCCCTGGTGCGCAAGTCGATGGCGCGCGGCGTCGCCTCGGTGGACCTGCGGGTGTGGGCGCCGCAGGGGTCGCAGGTCCTGTTCGTCAAGCAGGTGGCCCCCGAGGTCGACGACCTGACGGGCCGTCGTACCGAGGTGAACCCGCTGACCAGCGGGTACCCCACCGGCGCGTGGGCCGACGAGACCCGCGACTACCACGTGGCCGTGCGCGTGGCGGCGAAGCCCGTGGGCTCGGAGCAGCTCGCGGCGCGGGTGCAGGTCGCGGTGGGCGGCGAGGTGCAGGCGTCGGGCCTGGTCAAGGCCAAGTGGTCGGACGACTCCACGCTCACCGCCCGGATCAGCCCCGAGGTGGCGCACTACACGGGCCAGGCCGAGCTCGCCTCGGCCATCCAGGAGGGCCTCGCGGCCAAGGCCGCCGGCGACGAGGCGACGGCGACCGTGAAGCTCGGCCGCGCCGTGCAGCTCGCCGCCGAGACCGGCAACGACGAGGCCACGTCGCGCCTGCGCAAGATCGTGGACGTGGAGAACGAGGAGGAGGGCACCGTGCGGCTCAAGCGGAACACCGCCAAGCTGGATGAGATGGCACTCGACACCGCCTCCACCAAGACGACCCGGGTCCGGCGCGCATGACCGTCGTCTGTCCGGAGGGACACACCAGCCAGTCCACGGACTACTGCGACGTCTGCGGCACGCCGATCCCCGCGGGCGCCGGCGCCGCGTCGTCCGGCGGGTCCGGCGCCGCACCCGGGAGCGTCGCGACCGGCACCGGAGCGTCCGGTGGTGCGCCGGCCGCGCCCACGGAGGCCTCCGCCGGCCCCGTGACCTGCCCGAACTGCGGCGACCTGTCCCCCGCCGACTCCCTGTTCTGCGAGAACTGCGGGTACGACTTCACCACCGGGACGCCGGCTCCGCCGCCCCCGCCGACGTCCGGCCTGGACCTCGGCGACCTGGACGCCACACAGCCCGCGAGCGGTTCCGTGGCGGAGGCCGGTGCGGCGTCGGCGGGTTCGGCACCGGTGTCGGCGGGAGTCCCCGCGCCCGCGCCCGCCCCTGCGCCGTCGCCCGCGCCCGCGCCGTCGCCGGACGGCGGCGGCCTGGCCGCGCCGCCCGTCCCGGGCGAGGACGCCTGGGTGGCCGAGATCTGGGTGGACCCCGACTGGTACGCGCACGAGCGCCCGGAGGACCCGATGCCGTCCGCGGGCCTGCCCGGCCTCGTCACGCTGCGGCAGCGCAGCCTGCTCGTGGGGCGGCCGTCGAGGTCGCGCGGCATCCGGCCCGACATCGACTGCGGCAGCGACCCCGGGGTGTCCCGGCGGCACTGCCAGCTCACGACGGACGGTCAGCGCTGGTGGGTCGAGGATCTCGGCTCGTCGAACGGGACCTTCGTGGCGGCGGCGGGTGACCCGCTCCCGGACGGCCCGCTGAACCAGGGCGTGCGCCGCGAGATCGAGGAGAACGACCGGGTCTTCCTCGGCGCGTGGACACGTCTGGTGATCCGCAAGGCCCTCCCGGGCGAGGCCTGACCTGACGTGTCAGACGCTCAGGTCACCCGGGTGACCTGAGCGTCTGACACGTCCGGGTCGGCCGCGTGGCGCAGGCGCAGCGCGACCAGCCCGGCCCCGACCACCACCACGACGTTGGCGAGCACCAGCAGCCGGTAGTCCACGACCGCGAGCAGCCCCGCGCCGATCGCCGTCACCACGGTGCCCGGCAGGTTGTTGACCAGGTGCCCGGCGGCGGCGACCCGGCCCTGGAGCCGTTCCGGCGTCCGGACCTGGCGCTCGGTGACCCACGCGATGATCGCGGCCGTCACCCCGAAGCCGAGCAGGGCCTGACCCGCGATCGCGGGGATCACCCAGCCGAACATGAGCGGCACCAGGGCCACGCCCGCGGCGAGGATCCCCACCGCGTAGACGCGCGGCCGGCCGAACCGCAGCATGAGGCGCGGCGTGACCGCCCCGGCGACGAACCCGGTCACCCCCTGCAGCACCGTGAGCGGGCCGAGCCAGGCCGCGGGCAGCCCCAGCCCCTCCAGCACGGCGAACGCGACGGCGTTCACGAGGCCGACCGACGCGAACACGATCACGGCGTTCCACGTCATCCCGCCGAGCGGCTGGGTGCCGAACAGGTGGCGGAACCCGGCCGTCGTCGCCGCCAGGTACGACTCGCCCGGCTCACCCTCGAACCGCGACTCGGTGATCCGCACGAGGCCGAGCACGACCGCCGCGCCCACGAACCCCGCGATGGCCACCACGACCAGCGGCACCACGCCCACCAGGGCGTAGACCGCCGCGCCGAGCAGCGGCAGGGCCACGCGGAACACCTGGTCGATCATCGACAGGCGCCCGTTGGCGTGGCCCAGGGCCTCGGTCGGCAGGAGGTCCTTGAGCAGACCCGACTGGCAGGCGCCCGTCACGTACGCGACCGCCGAGTACACCAGCGTGGCCGCGAAGACGATCCAGACCTGGTCCGCCCGGGTCACCCAGAACAGCGGCACCAGCCCGAGCGCGCCCACCACGTAGGCGACCACGAGCATGCGCCGCCGGGACACCCGGTCCGCGAGGTACCCCAGGAACGGCGAGGCGAGCGCGGGCAGGCCCAGCAGGGCGAACGTCGCACCGCCGAGCGCGGCGCTGCCCGTCAGGTCCGCGACCCAGACCGCCATGAGCAGCGTGAGCAGCGAGTCCGCCACGTTCGCGAGCGTCCAGCCCACCACGAGGGTCCGGAAGAGTGGGGTCCGCAGGTACCGGGCGGGGTCCGCCGGCACAGGCTGCCCGAGGGCGGACGGGTCGCCCGGGGCGGCGCCGTCACCCGGCACGGTCGGTCCGGTGGTGGTCATGCGTCCTCGCCCTCCGGCTCCGGGATCTCGGCCCAGACCGCGCCGAACAGGTGCGCGCGCCGCGCGCACTCCGGACGCTTGCCGGGGTCCACCGCGCGGCCGCGGAACGGCGCGGTGATCTCCTCCAGCCGCCGGGAGAGATCGTCCAGCTCGTCGCGCGTCGCCCAGAACTCCTGGGCCGTCTGGGTGCTGGCGAACACCCAGGCCGGGTCGTCCCGTCCGGCGTCGGCGAGCCAGCGCTGCAGGGCGGCGAACTGCTCGGCCACGAACATGCTGCCGAACGCCTGGGCGGCGGGCCACGACTCGGGGTCGGCGAGGTCGGGGCGCACGCTGAACCCCCTGCTCACGGCCCGCCACGGGCGCTCCTTGCCGTGTGCCTCGGCGCGCTCGACGTGCCCGTACTTCTCGAGCTGGCGCAGGTGGAACGAGCAGCTCGCCACCGACTCGCCCGTGCGCTCGGCGCACTGGGTGGCGGTGAGCTCCACCCCGGGACGGAACAGGCCGAGCAGGCGGATGCGCAGCGGGTGGGTCATGGCCTTGATGGCGTCGGCCTGTGAGATGACGGCATCCTCCGGCGGCGTCGGCCGGGTGAACCCCTGGGTCTCTGGCTGCATCTGCTCGGGCATGCGCCGAGCGTAAGACGCTAAAGAGAACTTGCGCAAGGAATCTCTAGCGTCTTTGCCCGGGCGGGTCGGGGGCCCAGGCCAGGCGTCCGGGCCGGGCGTCCGAGACGTACGCGAAAAAAGCCGTGCGCGGCACGGCCGTCTCCTGGGAGGCTCAAGGCACACCGCGGTGACGTCCGTCCGGTCCCATACCGGGCGGTGGACAGGGTCCGGCCAGACCCTCCTGTCGGGAGACCGGCAATCCAGCGTCACGAAAGGCACTCACGTGCACACCGAGTACGAACTGGCGCAGGCCCTTCACCGGGAGCGCCTCCAGGACGCCGAGGAACACAGGCGTTCTCGCAGGCTCCGCGAGGAGCAGAAGCGACGCAGGGCCGAGGCCCGCGCCGCACACCGCGACCACCGCGCACCGGCACCCGCCCTGCGCGTGCGGTCCGCATGACCCGTACGGCGCCCGCCGGAGCTCCTCCGGCGACCGGCGCGTCCGGCATCCCGAAGCAGAGCGTGTGCCCGTCACACGCTCTGCTTCGTCGTTTGTGCGGGCGCGACCTCCCAGCGGGCCGCTGACCTGCGGAAGGGTGCTGCAGATCACCCCTGTCCGCCTTGCGCGGCATTTCCGGAATCAGGGATGATGTAACACGACGGAAACACTGAGGAGCACCGGACCGCGACCCGGCCGGAGCACGCCCGCTGCGCCCGTCACCTCTCCCCACCCCTGGAAGGACCACGGACATGCACGCCGAGACCGCCTACTACATCAGCCGCGCACAGGTCGCCGAGATCGCCCGCCGCGCCGAGGTCGCCGAGGCCCAGGAGCGCGCTCTGCGCGAGCGCCCCGAGCGCGGCACGGCCAGGCGCACCAAGCGGTTCCGCCTGATCTGACCGTCGGCCCACTGGCCCGACGTCGCACATCCTGGCCCTTCCCCGGACGACCACGGTCGTTCCGCGGAAGGGCCTTCGTGCACCCGCCGCCCGTGCGCACGGGCAGAGCCGCCGTCCGCCATCCCGCGCGGCACTTTGCACTGCAAACTCGGCACGTGGCATCGAGATCGGCACAGGCCTGTACCGATCTCGATGCCAACTGCCGACAGGCGAGGCGAACTGCCGACGCCGCGAGCCCGCCTCGCGACCTCAGCGCCGGCCTCGGACCACCGCGAACCACCCTCCTCCGCCCGCTTCCACCCCGTACCGCAACCGTGCACACCCGCCGCGCGCCGGACGGAATAGGCTGGGCCGGTGAGCCTTCCCAACCCCAACGAGCGCATCGTCTGGATCGACTGCGAGATGACCGGCCTCGACCTGCGCGCCGACGCGCTGATCGAGGTCGCCGCGATCGTCACCGACTCCGATCTCAACGTCCTGGGCACCGGTGTCGATGTCCTCGTCAAGCCACCCGCCGAGGCGCTGGCGCAGATGAACGACTTCGTCCGCACCATGCACACCACGTCCGGCCTGCTCGAGGAGCTCGACGAGGGCCTGACCCTCGAGGAGGCCCAGGAGCAGATCCTGGCCTACATCCGCGAGTGGGTGCCCGAGCCGGGCAAGGCTCCGCTGGCCGGCAACTCCGTCGGCACCGACAAGTCGTTCCTCGACCTGCACATGCCCGAGCTGGTGGAGTACCTGCACTACCGGATCATCGACGTGTCGTCGATCAAGGAGCTCTCGCGCCGCTGGTACCCGCGCGTCTACTTCGCCTCGCCCAAGAAGGACGGCGGGCACCGCGCGCTGGCCGACATCCTGGAGTCGATCGACGAGCTGCGCTACTACCGCGAGGTCCTGTTCCCCGCGCAGCCGGGCCCCGACACGGCGACCGCTCGCGCCGCCGCGGCGAGCATCGCCGAGACGTCCGTCACGAAGCAGCTCGCTCCGTAGATTTGAGTTCGGTTCGTGGCCGCTGACCATGTATGCTTTTCGACGGTCGCCGGTCCACGATCGGCGAACATGGTGGGCGTAGCTCAGCTGGTAGAGCATCGCGTTGTGGTCGCGAGGGCCGCGGGTTCAAGTCCCGTCGCTCACCCCATGCACAAGAGGGCCCCTCGCTCAGGCGAGGGGCCCTCCTGCGTTGCCCGACGACGGCGCCGGGCTCAGCCCAGCAGCTTCACCACCGCGTCGGCGAGCTTGCCCTCGACGCCCGTGCCGTACCTCATCCAGAGCGACGGCTCGGTGAGCTCCAGCTCGATGACCATGGGCACGCCGTCGTCGCCCGAGACGAGGTCCACGCGGGCGTAGGTGAGGTCCGCGCCGGTGGCCGCCCGCGCCACGTCGAGCGCCCGTCGCGCCACCTCGATCTGGTCGGGCGTGGCCTCGAACGACGCCATCTCCTCCCGCGCGTACAGCTCGCCCGAGTCCTCGGCCGGCCCGGTGAGCAGCGCGTTCTTCCGGACGGCGTGGGTGAGCTCGCCGTCGATGAAGACGAGGCAGGTCTCGCCCGTGGTGTCCACGGAGGTGACGTAGGGCTGGATCATGACCCAGCGGCCGTCGTCGAGCAGGCGGGTGGCGTGCGCGATCGCCTTGCCGCGCGACTGCGCGGACACCGGCTGGTAGCGGCCCGTGTTCTGGGCGCCGGCGCTGACGACGGGCTTGACCACGAAGTCGCCGAACGCGGGCATGCGCGTGTGCACGGCGCGCTTGGACAGGTGGCGCTGCGGGTCGAGCCAGATCGTCGGGATCACCGGGACGCCCGCCGCCTCGAGCTCGCGCAGGTACCGCTTGTCGGTGTTCCACTCGATGACGTCGGCGCCGTTGGCCACCTTGGGCAGCGAGCGCGCCCACGCGAGGAACTCGTCGTGGCGGGGCGAGTAGTCCCAGGTGGAGCGGACCAGCACGAGGTCGTAGGCCTGCCAGTCGACGGCCGGGCTGTCCCACACGGCGGGTTCGGCCGTGACACCACGCTCGGCGAGCGCGGCGATCAGCGGCACGTCGTCCTTGTCGAGGTCGGGCAGCTGGGAACAGGTCGCAAGGGCTACGCGTGCGTTGGTCACGCCCCGAGACTATCGGGGCAGGTTCCCGGGGGTCCCGGTCTGGGCGCAGGTCAGGACGCGGCGTCGGTCACAGCGGCGTCGTCGGCGTCCGCCGTCGTGCCGGTCACGTCCGCGTCCGGTTCACCCCAGGCCGCGTCCGACGGCGTCCCCGCCGCCGCGTCCGCCGCCCGGCGCAGCGCGCCGAGGATCCCGTCCGCGGTCAGCGAGCCGACGACGTCGCCCGACTCCCCCACCACCGGCACCCGCCCCATGGCCGACGCCGGCAGCGCCGCCACCGCCTCGAACGCGTCGGTCAGCCGCGCGCCCAGCCGCACGGGCGCCGGGGCGGGCTCGACGATCCGGTCCGCGCCCTCCAGGTCGGCCGGCTGCACCTCCGCGAGCGAGAGCATGCGCGAGGCCGCACCGTCCCCGATGAAGTCGCGCACCCGCTCCGAGGCCGGGTGGGCCAGTACCGCGAGCGGGCTCGCCACCTGCTCCAGCTTGCCGCCGCGGGACAGGACGGCGATCCGGTCGCCCAGGCGCGCCGCCTCGTCGATGTCGTGCGTCACGAGGATCACCGTGGTGCCGGTCTCGCGCTGGATCCGCTGGAACTCGGTCTGCAGGTGGCGGCGGAACTCCGGGTCCACGGCGCCGAACGGCTCGTCCATCAGCAGCACCGGCGGGTCGGTCGCGAGCGCCCGGGCCACGCCGATGCGCTGGCGCTCACCGCCGGACAGCTCGTGCGGGTAGCGCTTCGCGTAGGTGGCGGCGGGCAGGCCCACGAGGTCCAGGAGCTCGGCCACGCGCGCCCGGGTACGCCGCCGGTCCCAGCCGAGCAGGCCGGGCACGGTGGCGATGTTCGCCTCGACGGTTCGGTGCGGGAAGAGCCCCACGTTCTGGATCACGTAGCCGATGCGGCGCCGCAGGGCCACGGGGTCGGTGGTGGTGACGTCCTCGCCGTCGAGCAGGATGCGGCCCGACGTCGGCTCCACCAGCCGGTTGACCATGCGCAGCGTGGTGGACTTGCCGCAGCCCGACGGCCCCACGAGCGCGAGCACCTCGTGCTCGTGCACGGAGAGGCTCAGCCCTTCGACGGCGACGGTGCCGTTCCCGAACGCCTTGCGGACGGTGTCGAGCTCGATGACGGTGCGAGAAGCCATGTGCTCGAACCTACCGGGTGAAGAGCACGATAGGTTTTACGGCATGCCCGGCAACCCGTGGTTCTCCTGGTCGTACGTGGTCGACAACGCGCCCGTGATCTGGCAGCGCACCGTCGAGCACGCCGGCCTCACGATCGAGGCCGTCGCGATCTCCGCGGCCATCGCCATCCCGCTCGGCGTGCTGATCTCCCGGTCCCGCTGGCTGTCCGGACCGGTGCTCGGCACCGCAGCCGTCCTGTACACCGTGCCGTCCCTGGCGCTGTTCGCGATCCTCGCCCCGCTGCTCGGCATCGGCCGCACGCCCGTGCTGGTGGGCCTGGTGGTCTACGCGCTGCTCATCATCCTGCGCAACACCGTGGCCGGGCTGGCCACCGTGGACCCCGCCGTCACCGACGCCGCGCGCGGCCTGGGCTACGGGCCGGGGCGCCTGCTGGTCCAGGTGGCCATGCCCAGCGCCATGCCGAGCATCATCGCCGGCCTCCGGCTGGCCACGGTGTCCACGGTCGCGCTGGTGACCGTGGGCGTCGTGGTCGGGTACGGCGGGCTCGGCCAGCTCATGTTCCAGGGCTTCCGCAACAACTTCTACCGGGCCGAGATCATGACGGCCACGCTCGCGACCATCCTGCTGGCCCTCGTGCTCGACCTCGCCCTGTGGGCCGTCGGCAGAGCCCTGACCCCCTGGCTGCGCGGGAGGACCGCATGAGCGCCCCGACCGGAGTCGTCCAGCAGGCCGTCGTCTGGCTCAACGACCCCCTGACCTGGACCGAGCCCGGCGGCATCCTCGAGCTCACGGGCGAGCACCTGGTCATGACGGTGATCGCCGTGGCCATCGCCGCCGCCGTCGCCATCCCGACGGGTGCCTGGCTGGGCCACAGCGGCCGGGGCGCGGGCACCGTCGTCTGGCTCACCAACGCCTCCCGGGCGCTGCCGACCCTCGGCATCATCCTGCTGCTCGCCGCGGGCGGCCTGTTCGGCAACACCGCCACGGTCATCGCCGCCGCCTTCTTCGCGGTGCCGGTGCTGCTGGTCAACACCTACGAGGGTGTGCGCGGCGCCGACCCCGACGCCAAGGACGCGGCCCGCGGCATGGGCATGAGCAACGGGCGCATCCTGCTGCAGGTCGAGCTGCCGCTGGCCACGACGCTGGTCTCCGCGGGCCTGCGGGTCACGATCGTGCAGGTGGTCGCCACGATCCCGCTCGCCGCGCTGGCCGGCGGCGGTGGCCTGGGCCAGATCATCGCGCTCGGCATGGGCACGCAGCGGTACGGCGAGGTGCTGGCGGGCGGCATCGTGGTCGCGGCGCTGTGCCTCGCGATCGACGGCGTGCTCGCCGTCGGGCAACGCCTCGCCACGCCGGCGCCGCTCCGGGTCCGCGCCGCGTAGCACGGCGGCCTCTCCGGGAATAACTCTCCGGGGTACCCGACCAAATGTAACGACATTCTCACGAGGGGGTTTATCCCTTGCCATCGACCGCCGACCGAGGTCGAATGGGACGGATCGAAGCCGTAGAACAGTTGTACGCCACCCACGTTCGGAGACATTCGATGAAGTTCCCCCGTACGCATGTGTCCTTGCCCCGCGCGCTCGGCGCCGCGGCCGCCGTCGTCTCCCTCGCGCTCCTGACCGCCTGTGGCGAACCAGGTTCCGCCGGTGGCGGCGACGGTGGCAGTACCGAGACCGGCGGCAGCAGCCTCGCCGCGTGCGAGGCCGTCCCGGGCGACGAGCTGGTGGTGCTCGAGGACGACCAGCAGCTCCAGACCGTCGACAACATCATCCCGGCGATCAACGCTGCGGCGGTGGAGGGCGACGACACGCTGATCCCGCTGCTCGACTCCGTGTCGGCAGCGCTCGACACCGACACGCTCATCGGCCTGAACAAGGCCGTGGACGTCGACCGCCGCACCTCCGCGGAGGTCGCCGAGGAGTTCGTGGCCGACGCCGGCCTCGACAGCCCCGAGCAGAGCGGCAGCGGCAAGATCGTCGTCGGCGCCGCCGACTTCGCCGAGAGCGCCACGCTCGGCACCATCTACGCGACGGTGCTCAACGCCGCCGGGTACGACGCCGAGGTGACCACCATCGGCAACCGTGAGGCCTACCTCCCCGCACTGGAGGACGGCGAGCAGGTCCAGGTGATCCCCGAGTACGTGGGCACCCTGACCGAGTTCATCAACAAGGACGTCAACGGGGCCGACGCCGAGCCGGTCGCGAGCAGCGACCTCGACGCGACCGTCGAGGGCCTGACCGGTCTGGGCGAGGAGGTGGGCCTCGTGTTCGGCGAGCCCTCCCCCGCGCAGGACCAGAACGCGTTCGCCGTGACCAAGGCCTTCGCGGACGAGCACGGCGTCACCACGCTCAGCGAGCTCGCCGAGGCCTGCGGCGGCCTCGTGCTCGGCGGCCCGCCGGAGTGCACGGAGCGCCCGTTCTGCCAGCCGGGTCTCGAGGAGACGTACGGCCTGGAGTTCGCGGAGTTCCGCTCGCTCGACGCCGGTGGCCCGCTGACCAAGTCGGCGCTGCAGCAGGGCGAGGTCACTCTCGGCCTGGTCTTCAGCTCGGACGGCTCGCTGACCCCGTCGTCCTGACCTGACCTGCCCGGCCCCGTCGAGGGCCGCCGCGGCTCACCTTTGAGGCCCGGGTTTCTTCGCTTTGGACGGCTCCACAGCGAAGAAATCCGGGCCTCAAAGGTGATTGGGTCGAGCCCGAGGTGGCTCAGAGGCCGTAGGACTCCAGGAAGCGGAGCCACACCTCGCTGACCGTCGGGTACGCGGGCACCGCGTGCCACAGCCGGTCCAGCGGCACCTCCCCGACGACGGCGATCGTCGCGGCGTGCAGCATCTCGCCGGCGTCGGGCCCCACGAACGTGGCGCCCACCAGGACCCGGCGCTTGGTGTCGACGAGCACCTGGGCCCGGCCCGTGTAGTTCGGGCCGTCCACGCTCGCACCGGACACCCACGACAGGTCGTACGACACGGCCTCGACCGGGATCCCGGCGGCCCGCGCCTCGCGCTCCGTCGGCCCCACCCAGCTCACCTGCGGCCGGGTGAACACCACCTGGACGCGCGCGCTGTGGTCGGCGGTCGCGGCGTACCGCGACCACGGCTTGCCCTCCTGCCCGACGGCGGGCTCGGGATCGCCGCTGGTCGGTGACCGGTCGCCGGCCTCCGAGCCGTACCGCGCCGCGACCACGTCGCCGACGACGCGGCCCTGGTACTTGCCCTGGTGCGTGGTCGGCGCCCGCCCCGTCACGTCGCCGCACGCGTACAGCCAGCCGCCGGGCACGCCGACCACCTCGAGCGACTCGTTCACCACCAGCGCCCCGCCGCGGCCCAGGCTCGACGTGTCCAGGCCCACGCTCTCCACGTTGAGGTCGGTCGTACGCGGCACGCGCCCCGTCGCGACCAGGATCTCCGCGGCGGTGATCGTCCCGCCGTCGGACAGGGTGACGGTCACCGGGCCCGCGGGCTCGTTGTCGCTGCCGGTGCCCGGCCGCTCGACCGAGGCGACCCCCACGCCGGTCCGGACGTCGACGCCGATCGCACGCAGAGACTCGCCGACCATCTCGCCCGCGAACGGCTCGGCGTTCGACAGCAGGCCGCCCCGGGCCAGGAGCGTCACCTGCGCGCCGAGGTCGGCGTACGCGTTCGCCATCTCGACGCCCACCACCCCGCCGCCGATCACGACCAGGGACTCGGGGATCGCCTCGGCGCCCGTCGCCTCCCGGCTCGACCACGGTGAGGCGGCCGCCAGCCCCGGGGTGTCGGGCAGCACGGGCACGCTGCCGGTGGCCGCGATCACCGCGTGCCGGGCCCGCAGGAGCCTCGTCACCGGGGCGTCACCCGTCTCGGCCTCCGCGAGGCCGCCGCCGACGTCGGCGTCGTCGTCCTCGGAGCCGCCGCCCGTCGCGTCGCCGGACCCGGCGCCGGACGGCGCCGCCGGCACAGTGACCTCCACCAGCCGCTCGCCGGCCAGGCGGCCGTGCCCGCGCACGAGCGTCAGACCGGCACCCTCGACCCACGAGACCTGCCCGGAGTCGTCCCAGTCGTAGGTGATCTCGTTGCGCCGGGCCAGCACGGCGGCGACGTCGGGCGCCCCCGGGTCGGCCAGGCCGGGCGTGTCGCGCGCCAGGGCGCGCACGGTGCCCGCGCGCAGCAGCACCTTGGAGGGCATGCAGGCCCAGTACGAGCACTCACCGCCCACGAGCTCGGACTCGACCAGGGCGACGGACAGGCCGGTGCGGGAGGCGCGGTCCGCCGCGTTCTCGCCCACGGGACCGCCACCGATCACGATGACGTCGTAGGTCTCGTCCGCTTGCTCGCCAGGTGTCTCAGGTGCGTTGTTCATGTCGTCATCCTGACCGAACCCGCACCACCGGTCTATCGGACGGGGTCGGACGATCCCGGCGTGTCGCGCACCAGCACGACGTCCGCGGAGAGCTTCTGGCCGAAGACGTCGAGGGCGTCGACCACGAGGTCCAGCACCAGCGCGTCCAGGTGCGCGGCGGCCGCCGGTGCGTCGATGTCGCCCATGTGGCCGTAGACGGTCAGCGTGAGCAGGCCCCAGAGCCGCGCCGAGCACAGGTTCATCGCGTGCAGCAGCCCGAGCGGCACGTCCGGCGGGAAGCCCGGGATCCCGCGCATCGCCTCGCGCGCGGCCCGCAGGTGGGGCCCGAGCGCGGGCAGGATCTCGTCGTCGGGGATCACGCGGCAGCCCGCCCGCCACCACGCCAGGGCGATCGGCGCGAACACGGCGCCCACCCGGTCCAGGGCCATCAGCGGCGCGTGGCGGGGTTCCCCGGGTGTGTCCTCGCCCGGGAGGGAGATGCGCAGGCGTCCCGACATCAGCAGGTCGTACTCGTTGCGGTGGGCGATGCACCAGCGGAACAGTGCGTCGACGACGGCGTGGCACTGCGCGCTCGGGTCGTCCCCGGGCTGCCGCGCCCGGGCCGTCTCCACGTACGCCAGGAGCTCGTCGACGACGTCCTGGTGCGTGGCGTGCAGCAGGCCCGGGCGGCCGTCGAAGTACCGGTACAGCCCGGGCGCCGCGATCCCGACGTCCTTCGCGACGGCCTGCATCGTGACGCCGTCCGGGCCGTGCTCGTCCAGCAGGCGGCGTGCCGAGCGCAACGCCTCCGCCACCAGCTCCCGGCGCAGCCGTGCCCGACGACCCGTGGCGCCCGGGGTGGCCGTGCCGGCCTCGTCGGCCGGGCGGGACCCGGATGTGGCGGGCGCGGTGGGCTCGGGCGCACCGCTCTCGGAAGCGGGCTCGAAGACCGGCTCCAGGACGGCGGCGGGGCTGACCCCCAGGCCGAAGAGTGCGAGGTTCCTGGCGTTCAGGTCGTCGAGCAGGGCGGTGACGTAGTCGCGCCGGACCGGCCCGTCGGGCTCGGTGACGTGCCCGTACGCCGTCATGCACAGCAGGCCGAAGGTGCGCTGCCAGGCGACACGGACGGCGGCGACCAGCCCCAGCGGCACGTCGCGGGGCGCGTCCGGGAACACCGCGAGCAGCGCGTCGCGGCGGGCGCCGAGGTCCGCCGCGAGCTGCGGGGGAACGGGCTCGTCGAACCGGACGGCGCCGTCGGCCCACTGGGCGACGACCGGCGGGAACGCGAGAGCGGCCACCTCGTAGAACGTGCCGCCGGACTCCCCGCCGACCGGTGCGCCCTCCTCGACCAGACGCAGGCCGGCGCCGAGCAGCAGGTCGAACTCGTGGGGGTGCGCCACGCACCACGCGAACATCGCGTTCGTCAGCGCCTGCACCTCGGCGGCGCGGTCACCGGCCGGCTGCCGGGCGACCGCGGTGCGGACGTGCGCGACCAGCTCGTCGAGCACGTGCCGGCACGTCGCTCGCAGCAGGCCGGCGCGACTCGGGAAGTACCGGTAGAGGCCGGGCCCGGCGATCCCGATCTCCCGGCTGACGGCCAGCATCGTCACGCTCTCGAGCCCGCCGTCGGTGAGCAGGCGGCGCGCCACGGCGATCGAGCGGTTCAGCAGCTCCTGCCGTCGACGCCGCCGGGGCGTGCTCTCTGCGCTGCTGCTCACGGGGCGTACTTGGTCTCCGAAGGGGGCCGACGATGTGGCACCCAGTCTCCCACGCCCAGGTCTCACGAGGCATCACCTGGTAGTCGAACGTAGGGTTGGTCGCCCCATCACGCTTCTTGCTGCGACCAACCCTACGTTCGACGTCTCCTCAGGCCCCGCTCGGGGTGTTAGGCCAGGCCCGCGCGGCGGAGGGCGTCCGCCATCGCGGTGTCCGCGGGGGCGGGGCGACCGCGGCCGCCCTGTCCGCCCTGACCGCGGACCTGACCGCCCCGGCCCCGGCCCTCGCCGCCGCCCGGGCGGCCGCCGCGCTGGCCGTCGCCCTGACCGCCGGCCCCGCCGGAGCGGGCGCCGCCCGAGGTACGGCCGCCGGGGGCCGCACCGACCTCGTCGTCCAGGCGCAGCGTCAGGGAGACCCGCTTGCGCTGCAGGTCGACGTCCATGACCTTCACCTTGACGATGTCGCCCGACTTCACGACCTCGCGGGGGTCACTGACGAAGTTCTTGGACATGGCCGAGACGTGCACGAGCCCGTCCTGGTGCACGCCGATGTCCACGAACGCGCCGAACGCCGCGACGTTGGTGACCTGGCCCTCCAGCACCATGCCGGGCACCAGGTCGCCCAGCGTCTCGACGCCGTCGGCGAAGGAGGCCGTGGTGAACGCCGGACGCGGGTCGCGGCCGGGCTTCTCCAGCTCGGCGAAGATGTCGGTCACCGTGGGCAGGCCGAAGGTCTCGTCCACGAACTGGGTGGGCTTCAGTGTGCGCAGGGCGCCGCCGTTGCCGATCAGCGCCTGCACGTCCGCGCCCGACGCCGTCACGATGCGCCGCGCCAGCGGGTACGCCTCGGGGTGCACCGACGACGCGTCCAGCGGCTCGTCGCCGCCCGAGACCTTGAGGAAGCCCGCGCACTGCTCGAACGCCTTGGGGCCCAGTCGCGGCACGTTCTTGAGCGCCGCCCGGGACGCGTACGGGCCGTTGGCGTCCCGGTGGGCCACGATGTTCTCGGCGAGCGTCGAGGTGATGCCCGAGACGCGCGACAGCAGCGGCACCGACGCGGTGTTCAGGTCCACGCCCACGCCGTTCACGCAGTCCTCCACCACGGCGTCCAGCGACCGCGACAGCTTGGTCTCGGTGATGTCGTGCTGGTACTGGCCCACACCGATCGACTTGGGGTCGATCTTCACGAGCTCGGCGAGCGGGTCCTGCAGGCGGCGCGCGATCGAGACGGCGCCACGGATGGACACGTCGAGGTCGGGCAGCTCCGCGCTCGCGTAGGCGGACGCCGAGTACACGGACGCGCCGGCCTCGGACACGACCGCCTTGGTCAGGCCGAGCTCCGGCACCTTCTTCATGAGGTCTGCGGCGAGCCGCTCGGTCTCGCGCGACGCCGTGCCGTTGCCGATCGCCACCAGGTCCACGCCGTGCTTCTGGGCCAGCCGGGCCAGCACGGCGAGCGACTCGTCCCAGCGGTTGGCCGGCTGGTGCGGGTAGATGGTCGCGTGCTCCACGACCTTGCCGGTGGCGTCCACGACGGCGACCTTGACGCCCGTGCGCAGGCCCGGGTCGAGGCCCATCGTGGCCCGCGTGCCGGCGGGCGCGGCGAGCAGGAGGTCGCGCAGGTTGGCGGCGAACACGCGCACGGCCTCGTCCTCCGCCTCGGAGCGCAGCCGCAGCCGCACGTCGATGCCGAGGTGCACCAGGATCTTGGTGCGCCAGGCCCAGCGGACGGTGTCGCCCAGCCAGCGGTCGGCCGGGCGACCCTGGTTGGCGATGCCGAACTGGTGGGCGATCGTGGCCTCGTAGGACGTCGGCACGCCGGCCTCGATGCCCTCCTCCGGCTCGATCGTCAGGTCCAGCACGTCCTCCTTCTCGCCGCGGAACAGGGCGAGCACACGGTGCGACGGCAGGCTGGACAGGGCCTCGGCGAACTCGAAGTAGTCCGAGAACTTCGCGCCCTTGTCCTGCGCCCCGTCCCGGACGGCGGACAGCATGCGCCCGCGCTTCCACAGCCGCTCGCGCAGGGTGCCGATCAGGTCGGCGTCCTCGCCCATGCGCTCCACGAGGATCGCCCGGGCGCCGTCGAGCGCCGCGGCCGGGTCGGCCACGCCCTTGTCGGCGTCGACGTACGGGCCGGCGGCCTCCGTCGGGTCGAGCGAGGGGTCGCCCAGCAGCGCCTCGGCGAGCGGCTCCAGGCCGGCCTCGCGCGCGATCTGCGCCTTGGTGCGCCGCTTGGGCTTGTACGGGAGGTAGATGTCCTCCAGACGCGACTTGGTCTCCGCAGCCAGGATCTGGGCCCGCAGCTCGTCCGTGAGCTTGCCCTGCTCCTGCACCGACGCCAGGATCGCCGCGCGCCGCTCCTCGAGCTCGCGCAGGTACCGCAGCCGCTCCTCGAGGGTGCGCAGCTGCGCGTCGTCGAGGGTGCCCGTCACCTCCTTGCGGTAGCGGGCGATGAACGGCACGGTCGCGCCGCCGTCGAGCAGGTCGACCGCTGCGGTCACCTGCCCTTCACGAACGCCCAGCTCCTCGGCGATGCGCTGGTTGATGCTTGCCAACGTCCACTACCTCACTTCAGGGGGTCGAACCCACCGGGATGGTCGGGACAGATTGTGCCCGGCGCCACTGACATCTGTCGCATCCGCCCACGCGTGTCAGACGTACAGGTCACCCGGGTGACCTGTACGTCTGACACGGGACGAGGTGCAAGGCCGGGGCGGGTCACGACATATCCGGAGCAGGACCCGCCCGCTCACCCGGGCCCCAGACCCGGAGGACACCGTGCACCGTCGCGCCAGGACCGCCCGACCCGCCCCGCGCACCGCCCGCCCCCACGGCGCGGCGGTCACCGCGGCCGCCGGCATCCTCGCCCTTGCCGCCTGCGGCGTGCTGACCGCGTGCGCCCCAGCGGCGGACGAGGGCCTGGAGCGGTCCGACGCCGCACGCGTCGTCGTCACCGTCGCCGACACCCCCGCGAGCGCCGACGCCGTCGCCGCGACGGAGGACCTGGGCCTGCTCGCGCTGCGCGCGACCGCCGAGCCGAAGGACAACGCCCTGGTCTCCCCCGCGTCACTCACCTTCGCGCTGGCGCTGCTCGCCGAGGGTGCGCGCGGCGAGACCGCGACGGCCCTGGATGCCGCGCTCGGCGCCTCGGGCGAGGACCGCACCGCCGCCTACAACGCCCTGACGGCCGAGCTCGCGAGGCACGACGGCGACCCCGGCGTCGCGCAGGACGACGAGCTCCCCGACCGCCCGGTGCTGCACCTCGCGAACCAGGCCGTGCTCGACGACCAGCTCGTCGTGGAGCAGGGCTACCTGGACGCGCTCGCGTCCGCGTTCGACGCCGGCGTGCAGCGCACCGACCTGGGCACCGGCGCGGGCAAGAAGGTGCTGGACGCCTGGGTGAACCACCACACGGGCGGCCTGATCGAGAAGTCGGCGATCGAGCCCGACCCGATGCTGCGCCTGGTGCTGCAGAACGCGGTCCTGCTCGCGGCCCGCTGGGACACGCCGTTCCAGGAGCACGCCACCCGGGACGAGGACTTCACCGGCCCCGGCGGCACGGAACCCGTCGAGATGCTGCACGGCACGGAGTCCTGGGGGTACGCCGAGCACGACGGCTGGGTCGCCGTCCGCCTCCCCTACGGCGAGGCGTTCCACGCGGACGTGCTGCTGCCGCCGGAGGGCACCGACCCGGCGGACGTCGCGCCCGGGACGCTGACCGCCCTCACCACCGCCCTGGACGGCGCGGCGCCCCGGCCCGTCGAGCTCGCCATGCCCACCCTGGAGCTCGAACCGCCGACGCTCGACCTGGCCCCGGCGCTGGACGAGGCCGGTCTCGGCGGGCTGTACGACGCCCCGGACCTCTCAGGCATCAGCACCACCGAGCGGCTCCAGGTGAGCCAGGTGGTGCAGCAGGCCTACCTGCACCTGGACGAGGACGGGACGGTCGCGGCCGCCGTCACCGAGATCGGGATGGAGGCGACCGGCGCCATGCCGGGCGAGCCCGCGGTCCGGATGACCGTGGACCGGCCCTACCTCCTGCGGATCGCCCACACCGAGACCCGTCTCCCCCTGTTCCTGGCCGCGGTGCGCAGCCCGCAGCACTGAGCCGGACCATTGACCCGGGCATCCAGCGCCAGTAGCGTGCCCACGCAAACGGGAGAAACCGCACTTACTGCGACCTGATCCCCTGAGCACGAGGAGGTGCTTGATGGCACTGTCGTTCCTCGACCGGGAGCACACGGTGGCAAGGCCCGGCTACAGCAGGTGGCTCATCCCGCCGGCCGCGCTCGCCATCCATCTGTGCATCGGCCAGGCCTACGCCACCAGCGTCTACAAGAGCGCGCTGGTCGCCCACTTCGAGACCAGCCTCACCGCGATCGGCGTCATCTTCTCCATCGCCATCGTCATGCTCGGCCTCTCGGCCGCCGTGCTGGGCACCTGGGTGGAGCGCGCCGGACCGCGCGCCGCCATGTTCGCCTCGGCCTGCTTCTGGGCCTCCGGGTTTCTCATCGGGGCGCTCGGGATCGCGACGTCGCAGCTCTGGCTCGTCTACCTCGGGTACGGGTTCATCGGCGGCATCGGGCTCGGCATCGGCTACATCTCGCCGGTGTCCACGCTGATCAAGTGGTTCCCCGACCGGCCGGGCCTGGCCACGGGCATGGCGATCATGGGGTTCGGCGGCGGCGCGCTCATCGCCTCGCCGCTGTCCCGCCAGCTCATGGCCGCCTACGACAGCGGCTACGACCCCTCCGACCCCACCTCCGTGGCGTCGGGCGGCGCGGTCACCTCGCTCTTCGTGACCCTGGGCATCGTGTACTTCCTGGTGATGATGCTGGGCGTGTTCACGGTGAAGGTCCCGCCGCCCGGCTGGACGCCCACCGGGTTCGACGCCGCCGCGGTCGCGGCCAAGCCGATGGTCTCGACCGCGAACGTCTCCGCGGCGAACGCGATCAAGACCCCGCAGTTCTGGTTCCTGTGGACCGTCCTGTTCTGCAACGTGACGGCGGGTATCGGCATCCTGGAGCAGGCGGCGCCGATGATCCAGGACTTCTTCCGGGTGGACGGCGTCTCGTCCGTCGCGCCGGCGACGGCGGCCGGGTTCGTGGCGTTCCTGTCCCTGTTCAACATGGCCGGCCGCTTCGTGTGGTCCTCCACGTCGGACTACATCGGCCGCAAGCCCGTCTACGTCATGTACCTCGGCGTCGGGATGATCCTGTACGTGCTCCTGGCCACCGTCGGCCACACCTCCACGGTGATCTTCGTGCTGGTGGCCGCCGTGATCCTCTCGTTCTACGGCGGCGGCTTCGCCACCGTCCCCGCCTACCTGCGCGACCTGTTCGGCACCTTCCAGGTGGGCGCCATCCACGGCCGGCTGCTCACCGCGTGGTCGGCCGCGGGCATCGCCGGACCCCTGATCATCAACGGGTTCCTGGACGCCCGGGGCACGCCCGGCGAGCTGGTGGCCGCCGACTACCGGCCCGCGCTGTTCACCATGGTGGCCGTGCTCGCGGTCGGCTTCCTGGCCAACGCCCTGGTCCGGCCCGTCGCGGCCCGGTTCCACGAGCGGCCGCACCAGGCGGACGAGTTCGTCGAAGGGAAGGTCTGACATGGTCGAGCAGACGCAGGAACGCGACCCGGAGCAGCCGCCCAACCAGGTGCCGCGGCTGGTCGCCACCTGGCTCGTGGTGACCGTGCCCCTGGCCTACGGGCTGTTCCAGACGGTCCGGAGCGTCATCCCGCTGTTCACGGGCTGAGGCCCCCTGCCCGACGGCGACCGCCTCACCTCGCGCTCCCGGCCTCCAGGCCGCCCCGCACCGCTGCGAGGACCCGCGCGAGGTGCGCGAGGTCGCCGTCGGGCACACCCGTGCCCCGCAGCGCCTCGGCCGTGGCGCGGTCGAGCGTCGGGAGCATCTCGTCCAGCACCCGCCGCCCGGCAGGCGTGAGCTCCAGGAACGAGGACCGGCCGTCCTCGGGGTTGGCCTGCCGGCGCACCAGCCCGTCCCGGACCTGCCGGTCCACCCCCTTGCTGGCCGCGCCGACGGTGATCCCGAGGCGCCGGACCACGTCGGACACCCGGCAGCGCGCACGTCTTCCAGCACCACCACGCCACCGAGCCGACGGCGGCCCGCGCCATGGACACCGCGGCGGCCTTCCTCGCCCGCCGAATCGCGCCGGCCGCGACGCCTCAGCGCAGCCGGTCCGCCCGCGTGTAGACGTTCATCGAGTCCCCGCGCACGAAGCCCAGCAGGGTCAGGCCGCACTCCTCGGCCAGGTCCACGGCGAGGGTCGACGGCGCGGAGATCGCGGACAGCACCGGGATCCCGGCCCGTGCGGCCTTCTGCACCAGCTCGAACGACGCCCGCCCGCTGACCTGGAGCACCGTCCCGACAGCGGGCAGGGCGCCGTCGCGCAGGGCCGCGCCGACCACCTTGTCGACGGCGTTGTGCCGGCCCACGTCCTCGCGCACGTACAGCGGCTCGCCGTCGGCGGTGAACAGGCCCGCGGCGTGCAGGCCGCCGGTCCGGTCGAAGGCGCGCTGGCGCTCCCGGAGCAGGTCGGGCAGGGCGGCGATCACGTCGGCCCCGACCGTGACGGCGTCGCGCGCGACCGGCCAGCGCAGCGCGGCCCGCACCTCCACCACGGTGTCCGACCCGCACACCCCGCACGCGCTCGTCGTCGCGAACGCCCGCTGTCGCGGGGCCTCGACGCCGGGCGCGAGCGCCACCTCGACGGTGTTGTCCTCGTCGGGGCACAGCCGCATCCCCGCGATGTCCTCGCGCGCCGTGACGGCGCCCTCCGAGACCAGCCAGCCGGCGACCAGGTCGAAGTCGTCGCCCGGGGTCCGCATGGTGACGGTGAGCGTGCTCCCGGCGGGTCGCGCACCCGGCAGGACGCCGTGCGGCAGAGCGGCCCCGCCCACGGGGACGACACCCCCCACCGGAACCGCGCCGAGCGGCCGCGCCCTGCTGACGAGGTCGCCGGGCCCGACCAGGCGGACCATCAGCGGTTCCTCGACGGCGAGCGTGTCGGGGCGCGCCGCGCGGGCGCCCTCGCGGACGCGCACCACGCGCCGTCGGTCGGTGACGACTCCCATACCGCCCAGTCTCGCACCTCCGCCGACCACTTCCGCCGACCGATTTGTCCACAGCCTCCACAGCCGGACCGCTCCGGCGTAGGGTCAGGAGAGTGACCGACGTGAGCGACGAAGCCCGCACCGACGCCCCCGAGAAGAGCCTGCGCATCGGGCCGCCCAAGACGGCGGCAGCCGGCGTGCCCGGGGTGGTGCACGGCCTGGCCCATGTCTTCGAGGAGGCCGGGGTGGCGCGCGGCCTGCGCACGCTGCCGCTGATCAACCAGCAGCGGGGCTTCGACTGCCCCGGCTGCGCCTGGCCGGAGCCGGGCAAGCCGCACCTGGCCGAGTTCTGCGAGAACGGGGCCAAGGCGGTGGCCGAGGAGGCCACCCGCAAGCGCGCGGACGCGGCGTTCTTCGCCGAGCACGCGATCTCGGAGATGGCGACCTGGACCGACCACCGGCTGGGCAAGTCCGGCCGGATCACCGAGCCGATGCTGCGCGAGGAGGGCGCCGACCACTACCGGCCGGTGTCCTGGGACGACGCCCTCGACCTGGTGGCCGGCGAGCTGCGCGGGCTGGACTCGCCGGACGAGGCGGCGTTCTACACGTCGGGCCGCACGAGCAACGAGGCCGCGTTCCTCTACCAGCTCCTGGCGCGCAAGCTCGGCACGAACAACCTGCCCGACTGCTCGAACATGTGCCACGAGTCGTCCGGCACCGCCCTGGTCGAGACGCTGGGCATCGGCAAGGGCAGCGTGTCGCTGGAGGACATCACCGACCACGCGGACCTGATCGTCGTCGTCGGCCAGAATCCCGGGACCAACCACCCGCGCATGCTCACCGCGCTGGAGGAGGCCAAGGACCGGGGCGCCCGGATCGTGGCGATCAACCCCCTGCCCGAGGCCGGGCTGCAGACCTTCAAGAACCCGCAGCGGGTGCGCGGCGTCGTGGGGCAGGGCACCAAGCTCGCCGACCGGTTCCTCCAGATCCGCCTCGCGGGCGACCTGGCCCTGTTCCAGGCGGTGAACCGCCTGCTGGTCGAGGCCGACGACGACGCCCGGACCGCCGGGCACGCCCCCGTGCTGGACCACGAGTTCATCGCGCAGCACACCTCCGGGTTCCCGGAGGCCGCGGCCGCCTGGCGCGCCGTCGACCAGGCCGACGTCGAGCGGGCCACGGGCCTGGACTGGGCGGAGATCGAGGCGTTCGTGGACGACGTGAAGGCCGCCGACCGCATCATCGTCTGCTGGGCGATGGGCCTGACCCAGCACAAGCAGGCCGTGGCGACCATCCGCGAGGTGGTCAGCTTCCTGCTGCTGCGCGGCAACGTCGGCCGCCCGGGCGCGGGCGCCTGCCCGGTGCGCGGGCACAGCAACGTGCAGGGCGACCGCACCATGGGCATCTGGGAGCGCCCCACCGAGCTCTTCCTGGACGCGCTGGGCACGGAGTTCGGCTTCGAGCCGCCGCGCGCCCACGGGTACGACGTCGTCGACACGGTCCGGGCCCTGCGCGACGGGCAGCTCAAGGTCTTCATGGCGGTGGGCGGCAACTTCGCCGCGGCCACGCCGGACAGCGCGGTCACCGAGGCCGCGCTGCGCGAGGTGCCGCTCACGGTGCACGTGTCGACCAAGCTGAACCGCTCGCACGTGCTGCCCGGCAGGCGGTCGCTGGTGCTGCCCTGCCTCGGCCGCACCGAGCGCGACCTGACGGGCGGGCGCGAGCAGGTCGTCACCGTCGAGGACTCCATGAGCGTGGTGCACACGTCGCGCGGGCGGCTGGCCCCGGTCTCCGACGCCCTGCGCAGCGAGACCGCCATCCTGTGCGACCTGGCCCGGCGCGTGCTCGGACCGCAGGACCCCACGCCGTGGGAGGAGTTCGCGGCCGACTACTCCCGGATCCGCGACTCGATCTCCCGCGTGGTCCCGGGCTTCGAGGACTTCGACCGCCGCGTCGCCGAGCCCGGCGGGTTCGTGCTGCCCCACCCGCCGCGCGACGCCCGGCTGTTCCCGACCACGACGGGCAAGGCCAACTTCACGGTCAACGAGCTCGAGATCGTCCAGGTGCCGGAGGGCCGGCTGCTGCTGCAGACCGTCCGCTCCCACGACCAGTTCAACACCACGGTCTACGGCCTCGACGACCGGTACCGCGGCGTGAAGAACGGGCGGCGCGTCGTGTTCGTCCACCCGGACGACCTGGCGTCCGGCGGTCTGGCCGACGGCGACACCGTGAACCTGGTCAGCGAGTGGCCCGGGCCGGACGGAGGGACCGGCGAGCGCCGCGCCGAGGGCTTCCGCGCCATCGCGTTCCCGACGGCGCGCGGCTGCGCCGCGGCGTACTTCCCGGAGACGAACGTGCTGGTCCCCCTGGACCACACGGCGGACCAGAGCAACACCCCGGCGTCCAAGTCGGTCGTCATCCGCCTCGAACCCTCTCGCTGAGTGCTGGATATTCGCCCTTTTTCGTGTGCCAGAAGGGCGAATACCCAGCACTCAACGGCTACGGGGCGAGGCGGAAGACCGGCCAGGCCAGCTCCGTGCGCCATGCGGCCCGGTCGGGGGTGTCGGCCGGGGTGACCAGGTACGTCTCGTGCACCGGGCCGTCGACGGCGAGGGCGTGGTCGACGACCCAGGCCCCGAGCCGCCCGTACGTGACGTCGATGTCGTCGTGCGGCCCGTGGTGGACGACGGCGGCGAGCTCGGCCGCGGGCAGCTCGACGGGCCGTACCCGCCCGCGCTCCGGCGGGTCCGCCACCGGCCGGTACACCAGGACCGATCCGCGGCCGTCGCGGAACAGCGCGTTGTCGTACTGCCCGCCGGGCGGTCCGAGCCGCTCGTGCCCGGCCACGGCCCCGTCCAGCTCGGCCATCGCGCCGGCGTACCAGGTCAGCACCTCGTCGTGCCCGACGACGCCGGTGACCGCGGCGACCGTCCGGGCCGGTTCGGAGCGCAGCACGACCTCCGGCGGCGCCGCCGGGCTCAGCAGCCGGCGGAGCGACGCGACGGCGGCCCGGGTCCGGTCCAGCTCGGCCTCCAGCCGGCGCAGGTGGCCGGCGACCAGCCCGGCCCGCGCGTCGGCGTCGGGCGTGGCGAGAATCTGCCGCACCTCGGCCAGCGGCACGTCGAGCTCGCGCAGCCGGTGGATCACCTGCGCCTGCGGGATCTGCGCGGCCGTGTAGTACCGGTAGCCGCTGACGGGGTCCACCCGGTCCGGCTCCAGCAGACCGGACTCGTGATAGCGGCGCAGCGTCCGGATGCTCAGGTGGGTGAGCTCGGCGAAGTCGCCGATGGTCAGGCCTTGGGTCACGGCACCACTGTGCACCCTCCCCCGGTCGTTCGCGGCGGGGGTTGACCCTCTCCCTGCGGGAGACTCCAGCCTGGGGTCATGCACACCCCCGACAACAACGGTTCCCTCAGCGACCGCCTCGACGGCCGGCGCGCCCTGGTGACCGGTGCCAGCAAGGGCACCGGCGCCGCCGTCACCGCCCGGCTGCGCGCGGCGGGCGCGACGGTGCTGGGCGTGGCCCGTACCGCGCCGGACCCGCACCCCGGCCCGCAGGGCTTCGTGGCGTCCGACCTCACCACGCCGGACGGCGCCGCCCAGGTCGCCGAGCACGTCGCGGAGCATCTCGGCGGCGTCGACGTCCTGGTGCACACGCTCGGCGGCTCGCACTCGCCGTCGGGCGGCTTCGCGGCCATGACGGACGGGCACTGGACCGAGGAGCTGGACCTGAACCTGCTCGCCGCCGTGCGCCTGGACCGCGCCCTGCTGCCCGGCATGATCGCCGCCGGCAAGGGCGCGGTGGTGCACGTCTCCTCGATCCAGCGCCGGATGCCGCTGCACACCGCCACGCTCGGCTACGCGGCGGCCAAGGCTGCCCTCACGACCTACAGCAAGGGGCTCGCCGTCGAGGCCGCCCCGCACGGCGTCCGGGTCAACGTCGTCTCCCCCGGCTTCATCCGCACGTCGAGCGCCGAGGCGCTGGTCGAGCGCTTGTCGGCCGGACAGGGCATCAGCCGCGAGGCGGCGCTGGAGCAGCTCATGGACTCGCTCGGCGGCATCCCGCTCGGGCGGCCGAGCGAGCCCGCGGAGGTGGCCGAGCTCGTCGCGTTCCTCGTCGGCGACCGGGCGGCGGCCATCACCGGCGCCGAGCACACGATCGACGGCGGGACCGTGCCGACGGTCGGCTGACCGCCTCCGACAGACCCAGCAACGAAAGGAAGAACCATGAACGCGTCCATCACCGAGGGCCGGGCACTGCCCGCCGTCCTTACCGCGCACCTCGCAGCACACGAGGCCCGCGACGCCGAGCGCGAGCTGGCCTGCTACGCCGACGACGCGGAGGTCACCGACGAGGGCCGCACCTACCGGGGCCTGGCGGAGATCCGCTCCTGGCTGTCGCGGGCCGCGAGCGAGTACACCTACACCAGCGAGCTCACCGCCGTCCGGCAGGACGACGACACGCACTGGACCGCCGTGCGACACCTGGAGGGAGACTTCCCGGGCGGCGTCGTCGACCTCCGCTACCGCTACACCCTGCACGGCGACCACATCACCGAGCTGGTCATCGCCCCCTGACCCACCAACCCACCCCCTTTGGGGAGGGTGGGCGATACGCTGCGGCGCATGACCGAGGCGAGACGGGCCGTCGTGGCGGGCTGGACCGGGTTCATCGGACGGGCGCTCGTCGACGACCTCACGGCGCGCGGTTACCACGTCGTCCGGGTCGGCCGCGCCGGCCCCGACGTGCGGTGGTCCGACGGGCCGTCCGCCCTCAGGGACGTGGTCGACGGCGCCGACCTGCTGGTCAACCTCGCGGGCAAGAGCGTGGGCTGCCGCTACACCGACCGGAACCGCGACGAGATCCTGCGGTCCCGGGTCGAGACCACCCGGCAGCTGCACGACGCCGTCGCAGCCGCCGCCCGTCCCCCTCGGCTGTGGCTCAACGCGAGCACCGCCACGATCTACCGCTACGCGCTGGACCACCCGCAGACCGAGGACGGCGGCGAGCTCGGCGCCGGATTCTCCGTCGACGTGGCGCGCAGCTGGGAGCACGAGCTCTTCGCGGGGCGCCTGCCGGAGACCCGACGGGTCGCCCTGCGCATGGCGATCGTGCTGGGCGGACCGGCGTCGGACATGCTCGCGAGGCTGGCGCGGTTCGGCGTGGGGGGCCCGCAGCTCGACGGCTGGTGGTTCCAGCACCATCGCTACCGTGGCATCGGCGACCGGCCGACGGGCGGCCCCGTGCCGGTCCACCACAGCGCCGGCCGGCAGAAGTTCTCGTGGATCCACGTCGACGACGTGCTGCGGGCCGTCCGGTTCCTGGAGCAGCACGAGGAGATCTCCGGGCCGGTCAACCTGGCCGCGCCGCACCCGGTCGACAACCGCACGCTCATGGCCGAGCTGCGCCGGGCGACCCGGATGCCGCTGGGGATCCCGGCGCCGCGCTGGCTGCTGGAGCCCGCCGTGTGGGTGCTGCGCAACGAGGCGGAGCTGGTGCTCAAGAGCCGCTGGGTGCTGCCCGAACGGCTCGCCGCCGCGGGCTTCGCCTTCCGGTGGCCCGACCTCGCCCCAGCGGTCGACGACGTCGTGCGCCGCCGCCGCGCCTGACGCGCACGGTTCACCTGGTCCCGGTACGACGACGGCCGTGGTCACCTCCCGGGGGAGGTGACCGCGGCCGTCGTCGGGCAGCGAACCGGACGCCGCCTCAGGTGCGCCGGATCAGTGCGCGACCGCCTTCTCGGCGCCCGCGCCCGTGAGGGAGCGGACCTCCATCTCGGCGTACTTCTCCGGGTGCGACCGCTCCTTGCTCAGGTAGGTGCCGACGATGCCGAGCACGAACGCGAGCGGGATGGTCACGATGCCCGGGTTGTCGAGCGGGAACCAGTGGAAGTCGATGGCCGGGTCGCTGATCATCGACTTGCTGAGCCCGGTCACCGGGTCCGCGGGCTTCCCCGAGACCACCGGGGAGAAGATGATCAGCACGACGGTCGAGATGAGGCCGCCGTAGATGCTCCACAGCGCGCCGGACGTGTTGAACCGCTTCCAGAACAGCGAGTAGATGATGGTCGGCAGGTTCGCCGACGCCGCGACGCAGAACGCCAGGGCCACGAGGAACGCGATGTTCTGCCCGTTGGCGAAGATGCCGCCGATGATCGCGATGATGCCGATCACGACCACGGTCCAGCGGGCCACCCGGACCTCGCCGTCGGGCGAGACCTGCCCCTTCTTGATGATGGACGCGTAGATGTCGTGGGAGAAGCTCGCCGCCGCCGTGATCGTCAGGCCGGCCACGACCGCGAGGATGGTCGCGAACGCGACCGCCGCGATGATGCCGAGCAGGATCTCGCCACCGAGCTCGAACGCGAGCAGCGGTGCCGCCGAGTTCTGCCCGCCCGGCGCCGCGAGGATCACCTCGGGGCCCACGAGGGCGCCCGCGCCGTACCCGAGCACCAGGGTGAACAGGTAGAAGATGCCGATCAGCCAGATCGCCACGACCACGGACTTGCGGGCCTCCTTGGCCGACGGCACCGTGTAGAACCGCATGAGCACGTGCGGCAGGCCCGCGGTGCCGAGCACCAGCGCCAGCGCGAGCGACAGGAAGTCGAGCTGCGACAGCGCCGTGGCGCCGTACTGCAGGCCCGGTTCGAGGATCGCCTCGCCGTTCTCGCCGGCCATGTTCACGGCCTCCTGCATGACGGCCGAGAGGCTGAAGCCGAACCGCGCGAGCACCCAGATGGTCATGGCGCCGGCGCCCAGGATGAGCAGCGTCGCCTTGATGATCTGCACCCAGGTGGTGCCCTTCATGCCGCCCACCAGCACGTACAGGATCATCAGCGCGCCCACGACGGCGATGACCAGGCCCTGGCCCGTCTTGTCGGTGATGCCGAGCAGGAGGGCGACGAGGCCACCCGCGCCCGCCATCTGCGCCAGCAGGTAGAAGAACACGACCGCGAGCGTGGACAGCGCCGCCGCCATGCGGATGGGCCGCTGCTTGAGGCGGAACGACAGCACGTCCGCCATCGTGAACTTGCCGGTGTTGCGCAGCAGCTCGGCGACCAGCAGCAACGCGACGAGCCACGCCACGAGGAAGCCGATCGAGTACAGGAAGCCGTCGTACCCGTTGACGGCGATGGCGCCCGCGATGCCCAGGAAGCTCGCGGCGGAGAGGTAGTCGCCCGCGATCGCGGTGCCGTTCTGGGTGCCGGTGAAGTTGCGGCCGCCGGCGTAGAAGTCCGCGGCGCTCTTGTTCTGCCGCGAGACGCGGAAGACGACGATGAGCGTGACCACCACGAACGCCGCGAAGATGCCGATGTTGACCCAGGTGTTGCCGACGTTCGTGGCCTCAGCCGCCATGACTGTCCCGTTCACAGCTCGCCCCCCTCGATCTCCTCGCGCAGGGCCTGCGCCCGGGCGTCGAACTTGTTGTTGGCCCACCGCGCGTAGAGCGTGGTGATCACGAACGTCGAGACGAACTGCAGCAGCCCGAAGATCAGCCCGACCGTGATGGTGCCGGCCACGCGGATGCTCATGAACTCGTGCGCGTACGTGCTCATGAGGGCGTACAGGAGGTACCAGACGAGGAACAGCGCCGTCATCGGGAAGACGAAGTTCCGGAAGGCCCTGCGCAGGCTCTGGAACTCGTCGGATCGCTCGACACGTTGGTAATCGGTTTCGGCAGGCCCTGCTGCCTGTACGTCACTCATGACGCCTCCATTGGCTCATGGGGGCGCGCGCTCTGCCGCGGCCCGGTGTGCGCATCTCGCACCCGGCCCAATGTGCCGTACCTCACACGCCGGGGGCAAACGGTTCAGACGGCGCGTTTCCCGACTTGACCAAGTCGTTACATTCGAACGGTATTCACCGACGGTCTCGGGGAAGCACCTGGTCAGCGCGACGTCAGCGGCGCACGTACTCCAGGTCGGCGATGTCCCGCCCGGCGTCGTGCGCCTTGCGCTCGAACCCGGTCAGCACGCGGCGCTCGAACCGCGGCGCCAGGGCACCCGGGCCGTGCGCGTTGACGAGGTTCTCGTCGGCCTCCAGCACCTCGACCATCTGCTCGGCGTACTCGGCCCAGTCGGTCGCGAGGCGGAGCGTGCCACCGGGCCGCAGCACGCGCGCCGCGAGCGCCGCGAACTCCGCGGTGACCAGGCGGCGCTTGTGGTGGCGCGCCTTGTGCCACGGGTCGGGGAAGAAGACCCAGAGCTCGTCCACCGAGCCGGCGGCGACGGTGGTCTCCAGCAGCTCGGCCGCGTTGGCCTGCACGAGCCGCAGGTTCGGCAGCCCGTCCCGCCCCAGGGCCGCCCCGGCCCGCTCGGCGCGCGCGATCGTGTGCACCAGCCCGGGCTGGTAGACCTCGACGGCGAGGTAGTCGCGCCCGGGATCGGTCGAGGCCGCCCCGACGACGGCGTCGCCCAGCCCCGAGCCGATCTCGACCACGAGCGGGGCGGTGCGTCCGAAGAGCGCCGCGGCGTCGAGCACGTACTCCGGGTGCACGGAGGTGCGCGCGATCGCCCGGGGCACGTCGAAGACGTAGGCGGTGCGGCGCTCGGCCCACAAGCGCTTCTGCTTGTCCGTGAGCCGTCCGGACCGGCGCACGAACGACACCGGCTTGGTCCGGAACCCCGAGAGGTCGAGCGGGGTCTCGGTGTCCTGACGCGCGGTGTCGGGCTGGGCGGATGCGGGCTGACTCACGGGAAAAGCGTACGAGGTCGCGGGCGGGCGTTGCGTATCCGCACGGATTCGCGCCTCGCGGTGCACGACGACGGCGGTGCGCGGCAGGCTGGGTCCCATGACCACCCGCGGCTCCTGCTCGCGCGTCGAGCTCGACGGACGGCGGGTCGTCGTCGACCTGTCCGACGCCGACGGCGACCAGCTCACCACCATGGCGGCCCGGAGCGGTACCTCCGGGCCGCAGCTCGTCCTCGGCTGGATCCGGCGCGGGCTCCTCGACGGCCCGGCCCGGGACCCCCGCGCCTGGGACGGGCCCGTGGACCGTGGGGCCCGGCTGGCGCGGGACGTGGAGGTCGCGCGGCAGGCCGACGAGGCCTTCGGCGACCTGTTCGGCAGTCCGGACCGCACGGACTGACGTCGCCCGCCCGGTCGGTGCGGCCCGCGACGGCCGGCTCGCGCCGGCGCCGTCAGGCGCGACCGACCTCGGCCTCCAGCATCGCCACCGCCTCGCCCGGCTCCAGGTCCCGGACCAGCACCCGCAGCGTGAGTCCGTCGGCGAGCGCCAGCAGGCGCCGGGCCTGTGTCAGCGCGCCCTCCGCGCTCGTGTCGCGGTCGGCACGGATCAGCCGCGCACACTCGTCCTCGGCCCCTCGCCGCGCCTCGGCCAGCACCTGGCGGACGGCGGCGTCGTTGATCGACTTCGCCACGTAGGCGTACCAGACGGTGACGCCGATCCGGCCGGCGTCGTCGCGCGGGATCTGCTGGTTCATGACGTATCGCAGCCGGTCCCGCGCGGCGGCGTCGGCGGTCTCCTGGTACCCGCCGTAGGCGCGGTCGACCAGGGCGGTGCAGCCGGCCAGGACGAGGGCGTCCTTGGTGCCGAAGTAGTGCTGGATGCGCCCCATCGAGACGCCGGCCTCCGCGGCGACGTGGCGCAGGCTGACGCCCTCGATCCCGTGCCGGGCGATGACCAGCCAGAGCGCGAAGACGATCTCCCAGCGGCGCTCCTCATGATCCACGATTCTCGGCATGCGACCAGGATAGCAATGCGATCGCATCGTAACCTGTTACGATGCGATCGCATTGCAAAACCGCCCGGCCCCGAGAGGACCTCCGATGCGCACCTCAACCACCGGCCCGAAGCGCCGCCGCTGGCCGACCGTCCTGCTGGCCGTCGTCGCGATCGTCTCGACCGGCGGGCTGGCGCTGCTCGTCGCGGCGGGCGGTCCCGGCGTCGGCCACTTCCGCACGCCCGAGGACCGCCGGGCCTACGAGGACGCGTACGCCGAGGCGCTCGGCCGCCTGCCCGAGCCCACGGCGACGCACGACGTCGAGACGAGCTTCGGCACGGTCCGCGCCTACGCGTGGGTGCACGCCGAGCAGCCCGACGCCACCCCCGTCGTCCTGCTGCCCGGCCGGTCCGCCGCGGCCCCGATGTGGGGCGACAACCTGCCCGACCTCGTCGAGCACCGGACCGTCTACGCCTTCGACACCCTGGGCGACACCGGTCTGTCCGAGCAGGCGGTCCCGCTGCGCGACATGGGCGACTCCGCACGCTGGGTGGACGAGGCGATGGCCGGTCTGGACCTCGACCGGGTCCACCTCGTGGGGCACTCCCAGGGCGGCGGGCTGGCCGCGGCCGTGGCGGTGCGCCACCCGGACCGGCTGGCCAGCCTCACCCTGCTGGAGCCCGTCATGACGCTCGGCATGATGCCGCTCTCCGTCATCCTCACGACCATCCCGGTCTCGCTGCCGTTCTTCCCGGACTCGTGGCGCGAGTCCGCGCTGAACCGCATCGGCGGCGTGTCCGACGACGAGGTGGACCCCGACGACCCGCTGGCGCGGATGATCGCCGTCGGCTCCAAGAGCTACAGCTCGTCGGGGCTGCCCAGCCCCTCCGTGCTGAGCGGCGCCGACCTGAGAGGGCTGGCCATGCCCGTCTACGTGGCGATCGCGAGCGACTCGTCGCTGGCCGGGGGCGAGGCGGCGGCCGAGCAGGCCAAGCTGATCCCGGACGCGCAGGTCAAGATCTGGCCGGACACCACGCACTCCCTGCCCATGCAGGTGGCCCCGGCGCTGGACGCGGAGCTGGAGACGTTCTGGTCGGCGCAGGACTAGTAGCCCGCCAGCCGCTCCACCACCCACCACAGGGCCACCACGGCGATCGCCGCGCAGCCCGCCGCCAGCGTCCAGCGGGCCGTGCGCGGGGCGCGCACCCGCAGCAGCACCAGCAGCGGGAACACCACCGCGATGATGCCGAGCTGCACCGCCTCGATGCCCACGTTGAACGACAGGAGGGACAGCAGCAGGGTCCACGACCAGGCGGCCTCGATGCCGAGGGCTCCGGCGAACCCGACGCCGTGCACCAGCCCGAAGACGAACACCACGGGCAGCCGCCAGCGGTCCCACGCACCGCGCTCGTCCCTGGTCCCGGCCGGGGCGTGCCAGCGCAGGGCGTCCCGCGCCGTGCCGGAACCGGCCGACGCCCCGCCCCCGAGCGTCACCCCACCGCGCCGGATCAGCACCAGGTCCACCACCGCCACGACAGCGATCGACGCCGCGATCACCGGCTCCACCACGATCGCCGGCACCGACACCACGCCGAGCGCCGCGAGCAGGAACGTCACGGAGTGCGCCACGGTGAACGCCGTGGCCGTCAGGACGACGTCACGCAGCCGCCGCGCCCCGATCAGCAGAGCCAGCAGGAACAGCACGTGGTCGATGCCGAACAGCAGGTGCTCGCCGCCCAGCACGAAGAACTCCCCGACCTGCTTCAGCAGGCGGTGCTCCCCCGTCGTCAGGGTGGGCGACGACGTGGTGAGCACCGCCGAGCCGTCCTCGTCGTCGAGCGCGTACCGGATGATCGTCTCGGTGGAGTGCACGAAGGACTCGGCGTCCGGGAACAGGGCGCTGGAGACCTCGTGCACGCCCCTGGGCTCGCCGGCGCAGGCGAAGGAGTACGTGAGCGAGGCGTAGGCCCGCTCCCCCCGCTCGACGATGTCGGCGGCGGAGAGGGAGGGCGCGCACGGCTCGCCGTCGTACGTGACCGCGAAGCGGTCGGTGACGTACCCGTCCACCTCGGCCTCGTGCTCGTCGAGCTGGGCGAGCTGGTCATCCCGGCCGGTGGCCTCGTACGCCTCGGCCCGCAGCCAGGCGGACTTCATGAGCAGGTCGTACTCGAGGTCGAGCACCGCCACGACGTCCGGGCCGCCGCCCTCCGGACCGGAGGACGACGGCGCCGTGGTCACCTCGGCGTAGACGTCACTGGTGGCGTCGTGCGCCGAGGCGACCTGCCCCACGGCGGGGCTGCTCAGCACTGCGAGCAGCCCCGCCAGGGCCACGGAGCGTCCGCGGAGAGGACCGAGCCTCAACGCCGCGCCGTGGTGAAGTACGCCGGCGACGCCGTCGCCGTGCCGCCCCCGGGGGTGCGGGCGGTGACGAACCAGGCGTACGTGCGGTCCGGCTTGAGGCCCGACCACCGGACGGAGGCGACCTCGCCGGAGGCCACCGTGTCCCGGCCGATCTCGTCGACCGGGTCGTAGAGCACGACCGAGTCGGTGCTGAACGACGTGGTGCGGGAGGTCAGGTCGACCGGCAGCACCATGTTGTCCTCGAGCCCGTTGTAACGGTGCTCGGTGTCGTACTCCGTGGCGCCGAACTCGCCCAGCAGCGGCGAGTAGGTGTCGATGGAGACCTCGCCGCGGTCGACGTCGAACTGCAGCATGCGGAAGAACGACGCGCCGAACTGGAGCTGGTCGGTGGGGTCGTAGCCGCCGATCTCGGTGAGCCCGAGCTGTCCGGCGGACACCGTGTAGAACTGGTAGTCCGCGAGCAGCTCGACCACGCCGCCGCCGATGTCCCCGACCACGGGCGGGCGCACGTTGGTGCCCACGCCGTGCCGGTGCCCGGCGAGCACCATGAACACGTTCGGGTTGTCCTTGACGAGCAGGTTGTACAGCAGCGGCCCGTCGGACCCGCCGAAGTTGGCGCCGCGACCGTCGGGCGACGCGGACGGCTCCAGGTAGTCGTGCGTGAGCAGGATGCCGTTGCGGTCCGAGTATCGGTCGAAGACCGAGGCGGCCCACTCGGCCTCGTCCCGCGTCACGCCGTAGGACAGGCCCACCACCACGAAGTCCAGGCCGCCGGCCGAGAACAAGTCGTAGTGGTTCTCGTTCGAGCCGGGCTCCATGACACCGCCGTAGGACGCGTCCTCCCAGTCCTCGGACAGCGCCTCGTACCGGTCCGGGCCGAAGTACTCGTCGTACAGCGTCGGGTCGGTGCCGGACTGGTTGTCGTGGTTGCCCGCGACCACGCCGTTCGGGATGCCCGCGGCGTCGATCCGGGCCTGAGCCTGCGACGCGAACTCGAACTCGCCGATGACCTGGTCCTCCATCTCGGGCGGGAACGCCCGGATGTTGTTCTCGACGATGTCGCCGGTGTGCGCCACGTAGGCGATCTTGCGCTCGTCGGCGTTGTCGACGATCCAGTCCATGACGCCGTTGTAGCCCTGCGCCCAGACGGCACGCTCCTCGGCCGTCTCCTGCTCCACGGCGCCCTCGGTCAGGTACTGGGTGTCCGTGTAGTGGACCATCGAGAAGTCGTAGTCGTCCGGGTCGTCGAACCGGTCCTTGTCGCCGGCATCGATGTCGTCGGCGAAGGGGTCCTCGCCGGTGACCATCGCGTGCACGGTGCCGCGGTCCACGTAGTCGCGGGACACGGTGCCCTCCAGCACGGTGCCGCCCTCGACCGTGCCGCGCGCGGAGGCGACGACGTCCCATGCGTCGGTGTCCGGGTTCCAGGCCCGCAGGCTGACCAGGCGCGCCGGGTCGGCGGTGCCCTCCCAGCGCAGCACCGGCGCCTCGACGCGGCCGCGGACCGGCACGTCGAACCGCTGGTAGGTCACGTCGCCCGACGCCGGGGACGTGACCGACCTGCCGTCGCCCGGCTCCAGCGCCTTGGTGCTCAGCTTCTTCTGGCCGCGCACGTCCAGCGTGGTCGGCACGGCGCCCGTGCTGCCCTGCCAGGCCTTGTTCGGCGTGAGGATCTCCGCGGCGGAGAAGCGCGCGGTGACGTCGCCGCCGTCGGGCGCGGCCACCGTCGCCCTCAACGTGGCGCTGCGCCCCACACCCTCGGTGCCCGACGCCGGCGCGACGTCCGCCGGCACGTCCGGGATCCCGGCGCTCACGACGTCGATCTCGTGCGTGACCTCGTTGCCGAGGCCGTCCGTCGCGGACACGACGAGCGTGTGCGCACCGGCGGTCAGGCCGGGGCCCACCGGGTCGCCCACGGCGATCTCCGCGCCGTCGAGCGTGACGTCCGGGCCCTCGACCACGCCGGAGGCGTCCTCGACGGCGACCGCGAGCGGCACCGCGGAGGTGAGGCGGTCGCCGTCCGCGGGGGTCGCGGACACCAGCGCCGGGCCGGAGTTGTCGGTGAAGAGCGCGCGGGTGGCGGTCTCCCCCGTGGTCGACGTCGCCGCGAGCTCGTGCTCACCGTCCGGCAGGGTGGTGGTGTCGACGTCGGCGCGCAGGCCGCGCGCGGGGGCGTCGACCGTGAAGGTCAGCGTGACCTCGCGCAGCGCCGTCCCGCTGGAGCCGCAGGTGCCGTCGCCCATCGCGTAGGACGGCTTGAGCCCGACGCCGGCGGCGGTGCCCGCCGCGGGCGTCAGCGCCAGGTTCGAGATCGTGAAGTCGTCACGGTTGCAGTCACCCGCGAAGGTGCCCGTGACCACCTTGACCGTGTTGTCGCCGGGGCGCAGCCACTCGTTGGGGATCGCGATGTCGGCGCGCTGGCTCGCGTACGAGCCGCCCATCGGCGTCTCGATGCCGTTGACGACCAGCAGGTTCGCGGCCCCGCCGTCGACGGCGTTCGAGCCCACGTTGAACGAGAAGGCCGCGTCGCCCGCGCCGAGCGTCTCGGTGGTCTCCACCGCGTCGCCGTCGACCGTGAGCTGGGCCGTGGCGCCCTCGCCGTCAGCCGGGCGGGCGCCCGTGACGGTGACGGTGCCGCGGCTGAGGGTGCCGTCGACCGGCGTGAGGCGCGGCGCGCCGGCGGGCGCGTTGTTCACGCGGACCCGGTGCTTCGTCGAGTCGCCCGAGGCGGTGCGAGCCTCGATCGTGTGCGCGCCGTTGGTCAGCGTCGTGGTGTCGAGGTCCGCGCTCAGGCCCGTGGTGCCCTGCGGGTCGCCCTGGACGAAGAACGAGAGCTCGGCGCGCAGCAGCAGGCTGGTGTTGCTGCCGCAGGTGCCGTCGCCGAACGAGTAAGTGTACTCGTTCTCCTCGCCGTCGGCGAGCTCGCCGAGGGGCTCCAGCGTGAAGTCCGACAGCACGAAGTCGTCGTGGTTGATGCCGCAGTCGGAGCTGATCGTGCCCACGACCACCTCGACCGTGTTCTCGCCGGTCACGAGGTACTCGTCGGGGACCTCCAGCTCGACGCGCTCGCTCACGGCGTCGGGCAGGTGGATCGGCTCCGAGCCGTTGACCGACACGTAGTTCTTGTAGCGCGCCTCGGTCGAGTTGGTGCCGACCGTGTAGCCCAGCACCGACGTGCCGAGGGTCTCCGTGGCGCCCGGGACGTCCTTGCCGTCGACGGTCAGGCGCGTGACATCGTCCCCGGGCGCGACCGGCTCGGCCGCGACGGGCACCGTGCCCTCGAGGAACTCGCCGTCGTCGGGAGTGAGGATCGGGGCGCCGGTCGCCGGGGCCTCCGGCTGGTGCGGGGCCGACGCCGTCGTGCCGGTGTCGGGACGAGCGGTGTCCGCGGGGGCGGCGGACGACGACGTCGCTGCCCAGCCCGTCATGGCGAGCGTGGCCGCCGTGACCGCCGCGACGAGGCCGGCCTGCTGCCGGCCCCGCTGTTTCCTGGTGACTGGCCGCATGGCCGTCCTCCCTGTGGTCCGTGAGAGATGGACGGCTCCGAGCACGCCCGGAGGACAAACCTGGACGGGCCGGGTGAACGGAACAGGTGCAGCAGGCAACAAGCGGACAAATAGTGGGTACCGGGAGGGAACCGGACGGCGTTCTAGGCTCAGGTCATGGCGAACCACCACGACGAGATCCGGCTGTGCTGCCTGCTGTGGGCGCGTCCCGGCCAGGAGGCGGGCCTCACGGCCTACGAGGACAAGGTGCTGGCGCTGGTCCCGGAGCACGGCGGCACGGTGCTGCAGCGCGCGGCGTCCGACGGCGCGGCCGGCCGGCCGCACGAGGTCCAGCTCTACCGGTTCGCCGGGCAGCGGGAGCTCGACGGGTACCTCGCGGACCCCCGCCGCACAGCGCTGACGGAGGAGCGGGACCGGGTCGTGGCGCGCACGGAGCTGTTCCCCGTGGACCTGCTCTGACCGCCCTGGTTCCCCGAACGACGAAGGCCCCCACCGTGGTGGGGGCCTTCGTCCTGTTGTGCGCCATCTAGGACTTGAACCTAGAACCCGCTGATTAAGAGTCAGCTGCTCTGCCAATTGAGCTAATGGCGCCTGCGACGGGAAGATTACCAGGACCTGAGGCCCTCGGCGCACCGATTGATTCCGCCTCACGAACGACCATGACGCGCCCCTCCGCCGGAGGGCGGGAGAGGGCCGTAGAGCCGTCGTGCTGGTGCGCCATCAGGGACTCGAACCCCGAACCCGCTGATTAAGAGTCAGCTGCTCTGCCTATTGAGCTAATGGCGCGCAACGGAGAGAAACACTACCAGGACCAGGGGCGTCACCGGTAACCGAACGAGCGGGCCCGCCCTGTGAACTGCACGACAGCCGGGCAGGACCGACCGCCGCTACGCTCCGGCACCATGACCGTCACTGGTACCGGTGCGAGTTCCCTGGCAGAGGCCGCGGCGCGGCCCGAACAGGCAGTACTTCTGCGGCGCGTACGAGCCTGGCTGATCGTGTTCATCATCGGCCTGGTGCTGAGCGGCGTCACGGCGTTTCCGTTGACGACGGAGGTCCGCTGGGGCCACGAGCTTCTCGTCGCGTGGGGTGTCGACAGCTGGCTGCCGGGTCTCGTCGACTGGTTCGCCCGCGTGCGCGAGGGGCTGGACGCCACGGCCCGGGACTACCCCTTCATCGCGTACGGCACGGACTGGCTCGCGTTCGCGCACCTCGTCATCGCCGTCGCGTTCTGGGGCCCGTTCCGCGATCCGGTACGCAACGTCTGGGTCATCGACTTCGGGTTGATCGCGTGCGCAGGGATCATCCCGCTGGCACTGATCGCCGGGCCGGTGCGGGACATCCCGTGGGGCTGGAGCCTCATCGACATGTCGTTCGGCGTCTTCGGCGCCATCCCGCTGCTGCTCGTGCGCCGCATGATCAAGCGTCTGGAGGCCCTGCAGGCCGCAGAAGCGTCCGCCTGACCTACAGGTAGAGCCCCGTCGAGCCGTCCGCCTCGTCGCTCTCGGCCACGCCGTGCACGTCCCGCTCGCGCAGGAGCACGTAGTCCGTGCCGGCCAGGTCCACCTCGGCGCGGTCCTCCGGGTCGAACAGCACCCGGTCGCCGACGTCGACCTGACGCACGTGCTCGCCCTTGGCCACGACCGTCGCCCAGGCGAGCCGCTTGGGGCCGACGGCGGTCGCCGGGATCACCAGGCCGGCCGTCGACTGCCGTTCCGCGGAGTCCGTCTCGGGCTCTACCAGGAGCCGGTCGTGCAGCATGCGGATCGGGAGGTTTCCGGGCTTCGTCACGGAGTCGGTCACGGCGGAGGTGCTCACAGGACAACGCTACGCGACTGCCGATCCGGGTTGTCCACAGGCCTCGGGCGCACGGGGCACGAGGACCCGCGAAGGCGACTACCGTTACGGGCATGACGACTCGCCTCGAGCCCGGGGACAAGGCTCCCGACTTCACCCTCCCGACCGCCGACGGCGCCTCCGTCCGCCTCGCCGACCTGGCGCAGAGCACCGACAAGGGCGTCATCGTGTACTTCTACCCGGCCGCCGCGACGCCGGGGTGCACCAAGGAGGCGTGCGACTTCCGCGACTCGGAGGCGTCACTCCTGGGCGCGGGCTACGCCGTCGTCGGCATCTCCCCCGACAAGGTCGCCAAGCTGGCCAAGTTCGCGCAGGACGAGACGCTGACGTTCCCGCTCGCGTCCGACGAGGACCACGCGACGCTGGAGGCGTACGGCGCCTGGGGCGAGAAGCAGAACTACGGCAAGACGTATGTGGGCGTGATCCGCTCCACGGTGGTGGTGAACCCGGACCTGACGGTCGCCGAGTCGTTCTACAACGTCAAGGCGACAGGCCACGTGGCCCGCATCCGCAAGGTCCTCGGGCTCGACTGACCGATGAGCTCCCCCGCCGACCTGCTCGACATCGAGGCCGAGCTGACCGACGCCGAGCTCGCGACGCGCGCCCGCGTGCGGGAGTTCGTGGACCGCCGGGTGCGCCCGAACATCGCCGGCTGGTTCGCCGACGCCCACTTCCCGCGCGAGCTGGTCCCCGAGCTGGGCGAGCTCGGCGTGCTCGGCATGCATCTGGACGGCTACGGCTGCGCCGGGCGGTCCGCCGTCGAGTACGGCCTGGCGGCGCAGGAGCTGGAGGCCGGCGACTCCGGCATCCGCACGTTCGTCTCGGTGCAGGGGTCGCTGGCGATGTCCGCCATCCACAAGCACGGGTCCGAGGCCCAGAAGCAGCAGTGGCTGCCGCGCATGGCGACGGGTGAGGTCGTGGGCTGCTTCGGGCTCACCGAGCCTGGAGCCGGCTCCGACCCGTCGAGCATGACCACGCGTGCCCGCTTCGAGCCCGGTTCGGAGGGCGGCGACGCCGGCGGCGAGTGGGTCCTGGACGGCGCGAAGCGCTGGATCGGCATGGCCTCGTTCGCGGACGTCGCGATCATCTGGGCCAAGGTCCGCGAGCCGCAGGACGACGGGAGCGAGCGCGACCGCGTGCGCGGGTTCGTGGTGCCGACGTCGACCCCGGGCTTCACCGCCGTCCCCATCGAGCCCAAGCTGTCGATGCGGGCGTCCGTGCAGTGCGACGTCACGCTGGACGGCGTGCGGCTGCCCGCGGACGCCCTGCTGCCCGAACACCCCGGCCTGGCCGGGCCGTTCGCGTGCCTCGACGAGGCCCGCTACGGGATCGTCTGGGGCACGGTGGGCGCGGCCCAGGACGCGTTCGAGGCGGCGCTGGCCTACGCGCAGGGCCGGGAGCAGTTCGGCACGCCGATCGCGGGGTTCCAGCTCACGCAGGCCAAGCTCGTCGACATGGCCCTGGAGATCACCAAGGCGCAGCTCATGGCCCTGCGCCTGGGGCGGCTCAAGGACTCCGGGCGGCTGGAGGGGCACATGATCTCGGCGGGCAAGCTGAACAACGCCCGCATCGCCATCGAGGTCTGCCGCACCGCCCGCACGATCCTGGGCGGCAACGGTGTCACGCTCGACCACTCGCCGATGCGCCACGCCAGCAACCTGGAGTCCGTGCGTACCTACGAGGGCACGGACGAGGTCCACACGCTCGTGCTGGGGCGACACCTCACGGGGATCGCCGCGTTCCGCTGACCTGCACGCTCACCTGGCCGTAGACTGAGCGCCGCGCGCGAGTGGCGTAATTGGCAGCCGCGCCAGGTTTAGGTCCTGGTGTCCTCGGACGTGCGGGTTCGAGTCCCGCCTCGCGCACCCTCGGCGCACTGGCGCCTTCGGCCCCCGAAGGCCGGGCGGTTCGTCTACGATCGCCCCGACATGACCCTCTCGCCCCGGCCAGGATCGAGCGCGACCGCCCCGCGGTCCGCGCTCGTGGTGCTGCTGCTCGCGCTGGCCGGGCTGCTGGGCGTCACCACCCTGGGCGTGACCACGGCGAGCGCGGCCCCGGCGGCGGCCGTGGTGCAGCACCATGTCGACGTCCCGGACCACGACGCATCAGAAGGCACCGCCCGGGACCGCGTCGTCCCGGCCGCGGACGACTGCCCGGCCCACGGGTCACGGCACGGCGCCGAGGCGCTGGGTCTGCTGAGCCTGCGCGCACCGCTCGGCGCCGGGACCGAACCGGCCGTCTGCCCGCCGTCCTACCGGGTCACGGCGCCGGCACCGATCACCGCGGGGAACCGTGCGGCACGAGCCCACACGCTGGCGCACGCACTCGGGCACGACCCGCTGCTCTGGGGCATCAGCCGCACGTAGGCCGGGCGTCCGGCGGACACCGCCGTCCGCCCACCAGCACCGGCCGCCGGGCCCGACCCGGCCGCCGCCGCGCCCCGCCTACCCGTGAAGGACCACCCGTGACCACGAAGCGCCCTGCCCCCAACCGCTCCACCACCCAGCGATCGACGTCTCCGCGACCCACCTCCAAGAGCCCGGCCACCAAGAGCCCCGCCGCCAGGCGTCCGGCCGCCGCCCGCCGGCTCACGCCCCGACTCGTGCTGCAGCTCGTCCTCCTGGCCGGGGTGCTCGGCCTGGTCGCGCTGCTGGTCGGGTTCATCCTGAGCTCCCGCCCCGACGCCCCGGCCGGGGACGCCCAGGTCGTGCGCGAGAACAGCCACGTGCTGCACCAGGCCGACGACGAGCAGGCGGTGCTCGTCGAGTTCCTCGACTTCGAGTGCGAGGTGTGCCGCGCCTACTACCCCACCGTCGAGCAGCTCAAGGAGCAGTACGGCGAGGAGCTGACCGTGGTGCTCCGGTACTTCCCGATCCCCGCGCACGCCAACTCGGCCAACGCCGCCGTCGCGGTCGAGGCCGCCGCCGCGCAGGGCGCGCTGGAGCCCATGTACCAGCGGATGTACGAGTCGCAGGCCGAGTGGGGCGAGGTCCAGCAGTCCCAGGCCGAGGTCTTCCGGGGCTTCGCCCGGGACCTCGGCCTCGACCTGGACCGGTACGACGCCGCCGTGGCCGACCCGGCGACGTCGGAACGCGTCCAGTACGACTTCGACGAGGGCCGCGCGCTCGGTGTCAGCGGCACCCCGACGTTCTTCCTGGACGGCGAGAGGCTGGAGACCCGGAGCCCCGCCGACCTCGTCGGGGCCGTCGAGACGGCGCTCGGCCGGTAGCCGCACCGCGGGCGGGCCGCCCCGGCCCGCCCGCCGCGTCAGTTCTGCTGCTGCGCGGCGATGTCCTTGCGGACCACGTCCATGTCGAGCCCGCGCACAGCCTCGACGACCTCGGCGAGGCCCTTGGCCGGCAGCGCGCCCGCCTGGCGGAACACGAGCACGCCGTCACGGAACGCCATGAGCGTGGGGATGGACGTCACCTGCGCCGCGGCCGAGATACCCGGGTTCGCGTCGGTGTCGATCTTGGCGTGCACGATGTCGTCGTTCTTGTCCGAGGAGGCCTCGAAGACGGGTCCGAACATCTTGCACGGCGGGCACCAGGTGGCCCAGAAGTCCACGAGGACGATCCCGTTGTCGCTGACGGTCTTCTCGAACGTGGCGTCGGTGATGTCGACAGTTGCCATGTCACGCTTCCTTTCGTTGGGCGTCTACCAGGTGAAGCACAGCCCTGCCCTCTGCTATTCCAGGAGCGGCGGCGGGGCGATCCGTGTCACATCCCGGCACCGATCGGGCGGCGCGGGGTCAGGCACCGCAACGCCCGAACTGGTAGAACGGACCCGTGACGGACACTGCCGACTACCCAGCCGACGATTTCTACCGCGAGCCCGCCCCGGTGTCGGGCTGGATGACCGACGAGGACCTCGCCGTCGTACGCGCGCAGCTCCCCCTCGTGTACGTCGACGCCGTGCCGGTGCGGGTCGACGACTCGGGTGACGTGGTCGCCGTCGGGCTGCTGCTCCGGGTGAACCCGCAAGGTGCGATGACGCGCGCCCTGGTCTCCGGGCGCGTCATGTACCACGAGCGCCTCCGGGACGCCCTGCTGCGGCACATCGAGAAGGACCTCGGCCCCGTCGCGCTGCCGCAGGTGCCGCCGTCGCCGCAGCCGTTCACCGTCGCCGAGTACTTCCCCACGCCGGGGATCACCGCGTTCCACGACCCGCGCCAGCACGCCGTCTCGCTCGCGTACGTGGTGCCCGTCACCGGCGACTGCCGCCCGCAGCAGAACGCGCTCGACCTCGCCTGGCTCACGCCGGAGGAAGCCTGCGCCGACGACGTCCAGGCCGAGATGATGAACGGCCAGGGCATGCTGATCAAGCAGGCGATGGCCCACGTGGGCCGGCTGCCGTAGGGGCTAGGACAGGTCCAGGACCGGCCAGTCCTCCAGGTCGGCCCGCATGCGCCGGTCGTGCGTCGCCACGACCACGGCGCAGGGCGTGACCTGGAGGGCCCGGGTCAGCTCGTCGACGAGGTCGATCGACAGGTGGTTCGTCGGCTCGTCGAGGAGCAGCAGGTGCGGTGCGTGCAGCAGCGCCCGCGCCAGCTCGAACCGGCGGCGCTGGCCCGCGGACAGCTCGGCCAGCGGCCGGTCCAGGTCCTCCTCGCTGAGCAGCCCGAGGCCCGCGACCGGCACCACGTGGTCGGGGTCCAGCTCGTTCGAGGCGAGCAGCCGCAGCGCCTCGTCGGCGTACGTCTCGAACCCGGTCCGCAGGCGCGCCTTCCCGGTGATGGGCGGGCTCTCCTGGCCCACGACGCCCATGCGGGCGCCCGGCGCGACCGTGCGGCTCCCCCGGTCCAGCTCGAGCGTGCCGGCGAGCGCCGCGAGCAGCGTCGACTTGCCGGTCCCGTTGGGCCCCACCACGAGCAGCCTGCCCGACGGCGGGATCGCGACCCGCGTACCGGGCAGGTCGAGCCGGGCGCCGTCGTCGTCCCCGACGCGCGGGGAGCGGACCTCCACGACCGGGCTGCCGGGATCCCAGCCCGGCGACATCGCGGGCAGGTCGGGGAAGCCCAGCTCGACGGGCGGGGCCGGCACCTCGATGGCCTCGGCCTCCAGCTTCTGGACCAGCCGGTCGGCGGCCTTGACGTGGATGCGGGCGCGGGTGGCGCGGCGGTGCTTCTGGGAGCCCTTGCCGGGGCGCCACTCGTCGGAGAGGCCCTCGTAGGACTCGTCGAGCCGCTCGGCCAGGGCCTCCGCCCGCTTGCGCTCGGCCCGGTAACGCTGCCGCCACCGGTGCAGCGCCTGGTTCTTGGCGAACCGGTAGGCCAGATAGCCCGGCTGCCCGTAGAGCACGGGCTTGCCGTCCCAGGACGGGTCGAGATCGAGGATGGCGGTGGCGACGTCGTCGAGCAGCTCGCGGTCGTGCGTCACGAGCACCACGCCGCCGCGCCACGCGACGAGCTCGCCCGTGAGGAACTCGATCGCGGAGTCGTCGAGGTGGTTGGTGGGCTCGTCGAGCAGCAGCAGGTCGGCGCGCTCCGCGAGGCGGCAGGCGAGCCGGACCCGGAACCGCTCCCCCACGCTGAGCTGGTCGAGCTGGCGGGCGGGGTCACGCGGGGCGCCCAGGCGCGTGAGGGCCACCTCGACGCGGCGGTCGGCGTCCCAGACCGCGAGGTGCTCCGCGAGGGAGAGCGTGCGTTCCAGCACCGCCAGGTCGCCGGAGCCGTGGTCGAACGCCGCCGCCGCGGCCTCCAGCTCGGCGGCGGCGGTGCGTAGGCCGTCGAGCGTCCCGGCGACCAGGTCGCCGATGGTCTGCCCCGGGGCGGGGTGCAGCTCCTGCTCGACCAGCGCGACGCTGCCCTGCCGGCGTACCTCGCCCGACCTGGGCAGCAGGTCGCCTGCCAGCAGGTGCAGCAGGGTGGACTTGCCCGAGCCGTTCTCGCCGACGACGCCGAGCCGCGTTCCCGGCGACACCGAGAAGGACACCCCGTCCATGACGGGCCGCCCGGGGTAGGCGAAACCGAGGTCCTGGGCGACGAGGTGCATCCGCCCAGCCTACGGGGACCCCGCCGGGGCCCGAAGTCGAGCGGGCCCGCGGCACCGGGGTGAGGAGCCGCGGGCCCTGGAAGGGCGCGACGCGTCAGAGCGACGCGGCCGAGCTGTACAGCGTCTGTGCGACGTCGCCCAGGTACGGGCCGAACATGTAGTTGCGCATGCTGCCGCCCCGGTACTTGAACGAGTTCACCGAGTTGAGCACGCCCACGCCGGTGGACTCGGAGTAGTTGACGAACCAGGGGCCGCCGGACGAGCCACCGGTCAGGTTGCAGTCCAGACCCTGGTCGGAGCTGCCGCCGAACGTGTCCTGCACGACGGTGCCGTGGCACCACGCGATGTCCGAGCCGTCGTACGGGTTGGCCGCCGGGTACCCGAACGAGTACATGTACTGGCCGCGGGCCTGGTTGAAGCCGATCGCCTGGCCGCCCACGACATCGGTCAGATGGGCGCCGTCGAGCGTGTTGAGCACCGCGAACGCGACGTCGTAGTCGAAGTCGCCGCTGTTCTGCCACTGCGTGGTGGTGGTGAGCTGGCGTGCGGTGAACGTCCCGTAGGGCCGGGCGCCGTCGTCATAGGCGGGGACGAACGCCCAGTTCGTGGCGAACGCCCCGGGGCCCTCGTTGACGCAGTGGCCGGCGGTGAGCACGACGTCCTTGTTCCCGGAGCTCACGGCGCTGCCCGAGCAGACGTAGTTCACGCCGCCGAGCGTGAAGAACACCTTGCCGGTGGTGTCGACCACCTCACCGCCACCCGAGTAGTAGCCGCCCACGAACGCCGCGGACGGGGCCGGCTTGGCGGCGGCCTGCGGGACGACGGTCGGGCTGCCCACCGCCACGGCGTCGCCGGCCGAGGACTTGTCCTTGCCTGCCACCAGCACGTCCGCGGGCACGGCGTCGCGCATCCGCTGCGGGGTCCAGTAGTCGGTCACCCTGTCCTGGGCCGCCCGGGTGGTCGCCGCACTGTGTACCGCGATGTCGCCGGTGGCCTCGCTGGCCTGCGACGGTGCACCGAACGCGACGGCCACGCTGCCGCCGAGTGCCAGGGCGGCCAGACCACCGAGCAGGGTGCGGGAGAGGTTGCTGCGCATGCTGCCTCCTTGATCACGCTCGCCGCCGGAGTGGCGGCCGTGTGATCCTCCGGCCTGGGTGATTCGGCCGCAAGAGGCGCTTATGTCCGGGATGTAAATTTTCTCCGGGACACCCGCCTGACAGGGTTCGGGGTACCGAACACGGGCGGCGTCGCCGGCGGACTACCCTCGACCCGTGAGCACCACTGCCCCCGCCTCCCGCACCTCGCCGTTCTGGCCCGCCCTCGTGGCCGACGCCGTCGCGGTCCTCGTCTTCACGGTCGTCGGCATCGCGTCGCACGACGGGTCGCTGGTCGCCGCCCTGGGCCGCGTGGTGTGGCCCTTCGCGCTGGCCGCCGCCATCGGCTGGGCCGTGAGCCGCGCCTGGCGCGACCCGGCCCGCGTCTGGCCCACCGGCGTGATCATCTGGGCCGTCACCGTGCTCGGCGGCCTGGCGCTGCGCGGCCTCGCCGGCGGCGGGCTGGCATGGTCGTTCGCCCTGGTCACCGCGATCTTCCTGGCGATCACGATGCTCGGCTGGCGCGGCCTGGTGGCGGGGATCCGCCGCGGCCAGGCCCGCGCGGCGGCGAGCTAGGCGCCCAGCACCTCGACGACCACCGGCGCCAGCGCCCGGAACGCCTTGCCGCGGTGGGAGATCGCGTTCTTCTCGTCCGCGGACAGCTCCGCGGCGGTCCGTACCTCGTCCACGACCAGGATCGGGTCGTAGCCGAACCCGTTGGTCCCCCGCGGCGCCGTGGCGAGCACGCCGCGCATCTCGCCGAGCCGCACCTCCTCGCGCCCGTCGGGCGTGACCAGCGCGGCGGCGCACACGAAGCCGGCCTGGCGGTGCTCGGTGCGCACGTCGCCGAGCTGGCCGAGCAGCAGCTCCAGGTTGGCGAGGTCGTCGCCGTGCTTGCCGGCCCAGCGGGCCGAGAAGATGCCGGGCGCCCCGCCGAGCACGTCCACGGCCAGGCCCGAGTCGTCGGCGACGGCGGGCAGGCCGGTCGCCGCGCACACGGCGCGCGCCTTGATGAGGGCGTTCTCGGCGAACGTCACGCCGTCCTCCACGGGTTCCGGCGCGCCGACCTCGCCCGAGGTGACCAGCTCGCCGTCGGGCAGGTCGAGGCCGGCCGCGGCGAGGATCACGCGCAGCTCGACGACCTTCTTGGCGTTGTGCGTGGCGAGGACGATCCGCGCGGTCACGCGAGCTCCTGCCCGAGGGCGTCCTGCTGGATCCTGGCGAGCTCGGCCGTGCCGCCCACCGCGAGGTCGAGCAGGGCGTCGAGCTCGGCGCGGTCGAACGGCGCGTGCTCCGCGGTGCCCTGCACCTCGATGAACTTGCCGCCGCCCGTGACCACCACGTTCATGTCCGTCTCGGCGCGCACGTCCTCGACGTAGGGCAGGTCGAGCATCGGGGTGCCGTCGATGATGCCCACCGAGACGGCGGCGACCGAGTCGGAGAGCACCTGCTTGCCGCCCTTGATGTGCCCGTGCCGGCGGCCCCACGCGATGGCGTCGGCGAGGGCCACGTACGCGCCGGTGATCGCGGCGGTGCGGGTGCCGCCGTCGGCCTGGAGCACGTCGCAGTCCAGCACGATGGAGTTCTCCCCCAGCGCGCTCATGTCGACGACGGCGCGCAGCGAGCGGCCGATCAGGCGCGAGATCTCGTGCGTGCGCCCGCCGATCTTGCCCTTCACGGACTCACGCTGGCTGCGCTCGTTGGTGGCGCGCGGCAGCATCGCGTACTCGGCGGTGACCCAGCCCTCGCCCGAGCCCTTGCGCCAGCGCGGCACACCCTCGGTGAACGAGGCGACGCACAGCACGCGCGTGCGCCCGAACTCCACGAGCACCGAACCCTCGGCCTCGTCGAGCCATCCCCGGGTGATCTTCACGGGGCGGAGCTGGTCGGTGGCGCGCCCGTCGGCGCGCACGATCTGGTCGGTGCTGGAGGTCATGCGCCCAGCCTAGGTGGTGCGGGCGGCGATCATTTCGCCGTGCGGAAAGCAACCCGCTGACCTGCCGGAACGTGTCGCGCGTCACGCACTGGGCGTGGCGCCGGTAACGGTTCCGACACGATGTCGTCGCTAGGCTTCACCCCGTGAACGACGCGCCCATCGGGATCTTCGACTCCGGCCTCGGCGGCCTCACGGTCGCGCGCGCCATCCTCGACCAGCTACCCAACGAGCAGGTCCGCTACCTCGGCGACACCGCCAACAGCCCGTACGGCCCCAAGCCGATCGCCGCCGTGCGCGCCATGGCGCTGGACGCCATGGACCGGCTCGTGGCGGACGGCGTGAAGATGCTGGTCATCGCATGCAACACGGCGTCGTCGGCCATGATGCGCGACGCGCGCGAGCGGTACGAGCAGCGCCACGGCATCCCCGTGGTCGAGGTCATCCTGCCCGCGGCCCGGGCCGCGGTGACCGCCACCCGGACGGGCCGGATCGGCGTCATCGGCACGCGCACCACGGTGCAGTCGCGCGCGTACGACGACGCCTTCCACGTGACCCCCGGACTGACGATCACGAGCCAGGCCTGCCCCGAGTTCGTGCGCTTCGTCGAGGAGGGCCGCACGTCGGGCCCGGAGGTGCAGAAGTTCGCGCACGAGTACCTCGACCCGGTCAAGGCGGCCGGCGTCGACACGCTCGTGCTGGGCTGCACGCACTACCCGCTGCTCGCGGGCGCCATCTCCTACGTCATGGGCGAGGACGTCACGCTGGTCTCCAGCGCCGACGAGACCGCCAAGGACGTGTACCGCACCCTCGTGGCGCACGACCTGGAGCGCTCGCCCGACGCCGGCGCCCCGGTGCACCGGTTCCTGACCACCGGCGACCCGGCGCCCTTCGGGCAGCTCGCCAGCCGGTTCCTCGGCCCCGAGGTGTCCCTCGTGGAGGCCGTCTGATGCGCCTCATCCCCCTGGGGGTCTCCGGCTCGTTCCCCGGCCCCGCGACGCCCGCGTCGTCGTACCTGGTGCAGGTCACCGCGGCGGAGTCGGCCGCGGCCGGCCACGAGGCGCGCGACTGGAACGTCCTGCTCGACCTCGGCAACGGCGCGTTCGGCGCCCTGCAGCAGCACGTCGACCCCCACGCGCTCGACGCGGTGTCGATCTCGCACCTGCACCCCGACCACTGCGCGGACCTCGCGGGGCTCTACGTCTACCTGCGCTACCACCCCGAGCACGGGTCGCTGCGGGCCGGGCGCCGGGACAAGCCGCTGCCGGTCTACGGGCCGTCGACCGCGGAGCGGCACGTCGCCCTGTCCTACGGGCTGAGCGACGGCGAGTCCATGGAGAACGACTTCGACTTCCGGTCGTGGGCCGAGCACAAGCTGGTGGAGGTCGGGCCGCTCACCATCGAGCCGTACCGCGTCTACCACCCGGTCGAGACGTACGGCGTGCGGGTCACCGGCCCGTCGGCGTCCGGCGGCACGACGACGCTCGCCTACACGGGCGACACCGACGCCTGCACCTCCGTGGTCGAGCTCGCGCGCGACGCCGACCTGCTGCTCAGCGAGGCGGCTTTCCTGGAGGGGCGCGACGACGCCGTGGAGCGCGGGATCCATCTCACGGGGCACCGCGCCGGACAGGTCGCGACCGAGGCCGGCGCCCGCCGGCTGCTGCTCACGCACCTGCCCGTGTGGAACGACCCGGAGGACTCCCTGGCCGAGGCCCGCCGCTCCTACGCGGGCCCGGTGGAGATCGCGAAGCCGGGCACCGTCTACGAGCTCTGACCGGGCGCGCGGCCGCTAGGCCAGCGGCCGCCGTCCGCGCAGCTCCGCGAGCATCACGTCCATGAGGGTCTCCTGGGCATAGCCCGCCGCGACGAACACCCCGGACCAGAACCGGCGGGCGGCCCGCCCGTCGGTGGCCACGGGGATCTCGCGGCCGGCCTGCCGGTCCCACATGATCTCGTCGGTGAGCTGCATGACCTGGTCGTCGGTCTTCAGGCCGAGCCGCTCGGCGATCACCAGCCGCACGTCCGTGAGCGCCCCGGCGAACTGCTCGGCGTCCTCGCGCGGCACGCGCACCGGCGGCGGCGCGCCGTGCCGGCCCAGCGGCTCGGGGGCGTCCTCGCCCGACGGCAGGTCGAGCAGCGCAGCGAACGCCTCGAGCCGGTCCACCTTGGCCTGGGCCACGTCGTTCTGCGTGAGCCGGCGGAACTCGTCGGCGATGTCCGCGTCGTCCTTGCTCGCGTCCGGCAGGAGCCGCTGCGCCGCGGGGTCCGTGGGCACGCGCCCCACGCCGGTCACCCCCGTGAGCCGGGCCAGGTCGGCGTCGGTCAGCTCGTCCGGCGCGAGGAGGCCGTTGGCCCAGGCCTGCCCCTTGCCCGGCGCGTGGTGGGACGACGGCCCCGGGTCGTCGCCGTCGGCGAACAGGTCCAGGCCCGCCTCCTCGCGAAGCATCGCGGAGACGTCACGGGCCACCTTGGCGAGGACGACGCGCTCCACCGGTTCGAACCGAGCCTCGTAACCCCGCCGCATGGCGCGGAACGGTGTCATGCGGCTCCCCGCGCGCCCGACTCCTGCAGCGTCGCCCACAACCCGTACCCGTGCATCGCTTGCACATCCACCTCCATGCGCTCGCGCCCACCACTGGACACGACTGCGCGACCGTTCTTGTGCACCTGCGTCATGAGCCGCTCCGCCTTGGCGCGTGGGTACCCGAAGTAGCTCTCGAACACGTACGTCACGTAGGACATGAGGTTCACCGGGTCGTTCCAGACGATCGTCACCCACGGGTCGGCGATCCCGGAGGCGAGCGCCTCCTCGGTGTCCTCCTCGACGGCCGTCCCGGCTGACCCCAGGGGCACGAGCAGCGGCAGCGGGGAAGTTGTCACAGGTCTCACTCTAGGCTGTTTCGTCCCTGGACTGGACACCCCTGTCAGAGATTCCCACCAAGTTGTCGCCGGGCTGTGACCTCAGTCGCGAAGGTCGTCGAGCCGGAGGTCCACGGTCGGGATCGCCGGGTCGCCCTTGGACAGCCGGCGGGCGCCGCGCGGCAGCTCGGCGCGCACCATGCCGTGGTTGATCGCCGCGTTCGCGACGCCGTACGGACCCACCCAGCGCGAGTCGACGGCGCCGTCCACGACCAGCGGGGCGAGCAGCGGCCGGAGGTCGTCGCTCTGGGGCGTCCACTCCGCCACCGCGGTGTCCGGACCGGTCACCATGATCTCCTCGACGGCGTACCCGTCGCGGCCGTAGCGCCGCGCTGCGGCCTTGCGCCCACCCACCGACGCCTTGTTGGCCGACGCCTTGGCCACCGGCTGCAGCACGCCCGACGCGTCGGCGCGTGCCACCAGCTTGTAGACCATGCCGCAGGTCGGCGCACCCGACCCCGTCACCAGAGACGTCCCGACGCCGTACACGTCCACCGGGGCCGCGGCCAGCGACGCGATCGCGTACTCGTCGAGGTCGGAGGTGACCACGATCTTGGTGTCCCGCGCGCCGAGCGAGTCGAGCTGACGGCGGACCTCCCCCGCCAGTCCCCCGAGGTCGCCCGAGTCGAGCCGCACCGCGCCCAGCCCGGTCCCCGCCACCTCGACGGCGGTCGCCACGCCCTGCTTCACGTCGTAGGTGTCGACCAGCAGCGTGGTGCCCGGGCCCAGCGAGGCGACCTGCGACGCGAAGGCCTCCCGCTCGTTGTCGTGCAGCAGCGTGAAGGCGTGCGCCGCCGTACCGATGGTGTCGAGCCCGTACCTCATCCCGGCCTCGAGGTTGGACGTGCCGGCGAAACCACCGATGACGGCGGCCCGGGCCGCCGCCACGGCGGCCTGCTCGCTCGCCCGGCGGGAACCCATCTCCAGGACGGGCCGGCTCCCGGCCGCGCTCGTCATGCGGGAGGCCGCCGAAGCCACCGCCGAGTCGTAGTTCAGGATCGACAGGATCAGGGTCTCCAGCAGCACGGCCTCGGCGAACGACCCCTCGACCTGCAGCACGGGCGAGCCGGGGAAGAACACCTCGCCCTCGACGTAACCCTGGATGGTCCCGGTGAAACGGTAGTTCGCGAGGTAGTCGAGCGTCCGGCGGTCCACCACGCCGTTCTGCTCGAGGTAGGCCAGCTCGGCGTCCTCGAAGACGAAGTGTGGCAGCGCTTCCAGGACACGACCGGTGCCCGCCAGGACGCCGTAGCGCCGGCCCGCGGGCAGGCGCCGCGTGAACACCTCGAACACGCAGTGCCGGTGGGCGGTGCCGTCGGCGAGCGCCGCCTGGAGCATGGTGAGCTCGTAGCGGTCGGTCAGCAGGGCGACCGACGGGCGGACCGCCGGAAGGGGTGCTGCGGGAAGCGGCCGCGGTTCACCGACACCGTTGTCGAGCGCAGGCCACGAGTCTGTGAGCGGAGCGCCGATGCTCCGAAGCTCGTCGGTCATGCACTCACGGTAGGCCAGAGAACTGGCCTGGGCCGGGCGAATACGGCCAGGACGGCCTCTTGTCTCACCATGCGGATCTTCTCGCTCCCGTCCTACTTCTGACCGACGAACCAGCGCCGGACCTGGGCCACGCGTGCCTCGAGCTGGTCGGCGGTCGCCAGGGGTACCTCGGGCCCGCCGCACTTGCGGCGCAGCTCGGTGTGGACCACGCCGTGCGGCTGCCCGCTGCGCTTGGCCCACGCGGAGACGAGCTTGGACAGCTCCTTGCGCAGCTCGCCCGCGCGACGGTGCTCCTGCTCGGACCGTTCGTTCTCCACCTCGCGCGCGGTGGGGGCACCGCCGCGCGCCTTGAGGTGGTCGGCCTGGCGCTGTCGCAGCAGCGTCGCCACCTGGTCGGGCTCCAGGAGCCCGGGCAGGCCGAGGAAGTCCTGCTCCTCCGCGGAGCCGAGGTCGGCACTCGTGCCGAACTCGCCGCCGTCGAACAGGACGCGGTCGAACGAGGCCTGGGCCTCCAGCGCCTGGAACGAGCCCAGCAGCTCGCTCGACGCCTTCTCCTCCTTGTTGGCCTCCGCGATCAGCGCGGCCTCCGGGTCGTACTCGATGCCCTGCTCCTCGGCCGTGCGCGGCCGGTCGAGCGCGTGGTCGCGCTCCTGCTCCATCGAGTTCGCCAGGTTCAGCAGGGGCGCGACGCTCGGCAGGAAGATCGACGCCGTCTCGCCGCGCTTGCGGGCGCGCACGAACCGGCCGATCGCCTGGGCGAAGAACAGCGGTGTCGAGGCGCTGGTGGCATACACGCCGACGGCGAGGCGTGGCACGTCCACGCCCTCCGACACCATGCGCACCGCCACCATCCAGCGGTCCTCGCCCTGTGCGTACTCCTCGATGCGCCCGGAGGCACCCTCGTCGTCCGAGAGGACCACGACGGGGCGCTTGCCGGTGATCTCCTGGAGGTGCGTGGCGTAGGCGCGCGCGTTGTCCTGGTCGGTCGCGATGACCAGGCCCCCGGCGTCGGGCACCGTGCGGCGCACCTCGGTGAGGCGCTTGTCCGCCGCCGCGAGCACCGACGGGATCCACTGCCCCTCGGGGTCCAGCGCGGTGCGCCACGCCTGCCCGGTCATGTCCTTGGTCATGGCCTCGCCGAGGCGGGCGCTGACCTCGTCGCCCATCTTGGTGCGCCAGCGCATGTCGCCGGCGTAGGACAGGAAGAGCACGGGCCGGACGACGTGGTCGCGCAGCGCCTCGCCGTAGCCGTACGTGTAGTCGGCCTTGGAGCGGCGGATGCCCTCGCGGTCGGCCTCGTACTGGACGAACGGGATGGCGGACGTGTCGCTGCGGAACGGGGTGCCGGTGAGCGCCAGGCGGCGCTCGGCGCCCTCGAACGCCTCGCGGACGGCGTCACCCCAGCTGAGGGCGTCACCGCCGTGGTGCACCTCGTCGAGGATCACGAGGGTGCGCGCCGCCTCCGTGCGGGCACGGTGCAGAGCCGGCTTGGCCGCCACCTGCGCGTAGGTGAGCGCGACGCCGTCGTAGTGCGAGCCGTGCCGGCCCTGCGAGTTCTTGAAGGCCGGGTCGATGCGGATGCCGACGCGCGCGGCGGCGTCGGCCCACTGGGTCTTCAGGTGCTCGGTGGGGGCCACGACGGTGACCCGCCGGACGATGCCCTGCTCGAGGAGCTCGGTGGCGATACGGAGCGCGAACGTCGTCTTGCCCGCGCCCGGGGTGGCGACGGCCAGGAAGTCCCGCGGGTTCGTCACGCGGTACTGCTCCAGGGCCTCCGCCTGCCAGGCGCGCAGACTCGACGCCGTACCCCAGGGGGCACGGCGTGGAAAGGCAGGGCTGAGCGACGAAGCGGCCGCAGACGACGGTGTGTGGGGCAGCTGCTGCGGCTGGCTCGTCACTTGGTGGAGTCGCCCTCGCCGCCGTCCTGCGGATCGCGGAGACCGTCGTAGATCTCCTTGCACCGGGGACACACCGGGAACTTGCCCGGATCACGACCCGGGACCCAGACCTTGCCACAGAGCGCGATCACGGGCTTGCCGCTCATGGCGGACTGCATGATCTTCTCCTTGCGCACATAGTGCGCAAAACGCTCGTGGTCTCCCGGCTCCGTCTCCTCCCGGGTCTCCTCGCGCTCGAGGACGCTCGTACCGCCCTGTGTCACGGGCTCGTCCTGCGGGTTGGAGAGTGGTTCGGTCATACCGACAAGTCTACGCGGGACCACCGACACCGACGCCGTCGGCACGCCCCCGCGACCACCGTTCCGGACAACCGTGCGCGGAATTCCTTGCGGTCGTGTCGGTGACGACGGATATAACTGTCCGCATGTCACATCCCCGCCCTGAGAGGAGCCTCACCCTGCCCGAGACCTACGCGATCCCCCGCGGCGCGCCCGAACCCGTCTGGCCCGACTTCGGTGACCACGACGAGGCCGCCCGTCGCGCCGTCGCCGCCGTCGCGGCGATGCTCGGCCGCCCCGTCCCGGAGCGCCCCAAGGAGCCCCGCTCGTCGAGCGAGTGGCTGGCCCTCCGGTGGGACGTCGACGAGAGCACGCTCGTCAACGTCTCCCGCGACATGTCGCGCACCCTGCAGCGGCTGCACGCCTACGCGCTCCAGCGCTGGGTGGACCGGCACCCCGACGACGTCGCCGTGTTCGGCCCCGGCGGGGCACCGCAGCGTGCGGCGCTCGACCTCGGCGACGGCACCTCGGTGAGCGTGCCCGCCGTCGCCACGGTGCTGTTCCCGGCCGGGTCCGCCTACGACACGGCCGTCGCCGTCGAGGTGGCCTACCGCTACGGGACGCCCATGATCACCGCCTTCACGCCGCCGGGCGGGCTGGCGCTCGCCGAGCGCGTGCTCGCGGACCTCACCCGCACGCTGGAGGCGGACCACCCCTACCGGGGCGGCGTGCTGTCGGCGCGGTCCGGGAACGGCACCGTCGAGCTGACCCCGGTCCGGCACACCGTCCAGGTGCGCGACGACGTGGTGCTGCCCGCCGAGCTGTGGCGCGAGGTGGACCTGTTCTGCTCCAGCGTGACCACGCGCCGCGAGGCGCTGCGAGCCCTGGGCCACACCACCTCGCGCGGCCTGCTGCTGGCCGGCCGGCCCGGTGTCGGCAAGACGAAGCTCACGCGGGTCATCGCCACGGAGTTGGCCGGTCCGCTCACGGTCGTGCTGGTCACGGCCGAGGTGCTGCGCACGTGGATGACCGAGCTGTACGAGGAGATCCGCGGCCTCGGGCCGTGCCTCGTGGTGCTGGAGGAGATCGACTCGGTCGCCTCCAAGGGTTCGCGCGGCGACACCTCGTTCGCCGAGTTCCTCGACGCCCTGGACGGCACCCGCAGCTCGGACGACGTGCTGACCCTCGCCACCACGAACGACCCGGACGCGCTGGACCCGGCCGTGAAGCGCCCGGGGCGGTTCGACACGATCATCGAGGTGCCGCCGCCGGACCAGGCGGGGCGCACGGAGATCCTGCGGCTCTTCCTGCCGCCGGACGCTCCCGTCGACGTGGACCTGGTCGCGTCCTACCTGGACGGGGCCACGGGCGCCGACCTGCGCGAGGTGGCCCGCCGCTCCATCCTGGAGCACGGCCCCGACGGCCTCACGACCAGCCGGGTCGCCGACGTGGCGACGTCCGGCCGGTGGAAGCCCGCGCCGGTCGCGGGCAACTACCTCTGACGTGTCGGGCGCTCAGGTCACCCTGAGCGTCCGGCACGTGGCTACAGGCCCTGCCAGTCGGGCTTGTCCGCGTAGGTCTGCCGGTAGTAGTCGCCGAGCTGCAGGCGGGAGGCCGCCGCGTCGTCGACCAGCACGGTCGCGTGCGGGTGCAGCTGCATGATCGTCGCGGGCCACATCGCCGAGACCGGGCCTTCCACGAGCTGGTGCACCGCCTCGGCCTTGGCCCGCCCCGTGGCCAGCAGCACCAGGTGCCGCGCCGCCATGATCGTGGCCAGCCCCTGCGTCAGGCAGTGCCGCGGCACCAGGTCGACCGACCCGCCGAAGAACCGGGCGTTGTCCTCCCGGGTCTGCTTCGTCAGGGTCTTGATCCGGGTGCGGGAGGCGAGCGAGGAACCCGGCTCGTTGAACGCGATGTGCCCGTCCGTGCCGATCCCCAGGATCTGCAGGTCCACTCCCCCGGCATCCGTGATCGCCTGCTCGTAGGCGGCGCACGCCGCGGGCAGGTCCTCCGCGAGGCCGTCGGGACCCTGCACCGCACCAGGGACGAAGTCGACCCGTGACGCGATCTCCTTCTCGATCACGTTGCGGTACCGCTCGGGGTGGTCGGCGCTCAGACCGACGTACTCGTCGAGCATGAAGGCCCGGGCCCGCGCGAACGAGAGCCCCTCCTTGTGCCGGGTGGCCAGCTCGTCGTACACCGCCAGCGGCGACGACCCCGTGGCCAGCCCCAGCACCGCCTCCGGGTTGCCCCGCAGCAGACCTTCCACGGCGTCCGCCGCCAGCCTCGCCAGCTCCGCCGCCGGCGCGATCACGACCTCCATCAGTTCCTCCTCCCCAGCACCGCGGCGCCCACCGCCGCGACCGGAACGTGCGTCGGCGCCAGCCTGACCCGGTCCGCGAGCTTGAGCGACCCGAGGAACGACGACACCTTGGCCTGCTCGCGCAGCGCGTCCTGCACCGCGTCCAGCAGCTCGGTGCCGAGCAGCGCCACGCCGCCGCCGAGCACGACGTGCCGCACGTCGGTGGCCAGGACCAGCAGACGCACGGCGGACGCCGTCGCGGACGCGAACCGGTCCTTGACCGCGATCGCCTCCTCGTCGCCGGCGCGTGCCGCCTCGAACAGCTCCACCGGGGCGGGCTTGCCGTACCGCGACGGCCAGGCCGCCTCCAGCGCCTTGCCCGACGCGAACCGCTCCAGGCAGCCGCGCTGGCCGCACGGGCACTCCGGTCCGAGCGGGTCCACCGGGATGTGCCCGATCTCGCCGGCCGCGCCGCTCGCGCCCCGGCGCAGCTCGCCGTCCAGCACCAGGCCGGACGCGAGTCCTGTGCCCAGCGCGAGGAACGCGAGGTCCTCGTGCTCCGGCGCCCCGCCGTCCTGGCCCTCCGAGCGCTCCAGCACGTGCGCGGCGCCGACGGCGGCCACGTTGAGGTCGTTCTCGACCACCACCGGCACCCCGCCCAGGGCCAGGGAGAGCAGGTCGGCGAGCGGCAGCTCGTCGTCGTGCACCCCCAGGTTGACCGCGTGCTTCACGGTGCCGGACACGTGGTCCACGATGCCGGGGATACCCAGCCCGACGCCGACCACCGACGCGAGCTCCACCCCGCCGGACTCCACCACGTCCCGCACCGCCTGCGCCGCGCCGGCGACCAGGCCCTCGGCGCCGTGCACCGTGGACCGGCGCACCGTGGCGACCACCTCGCCCGCCGGATCGAGGAGCGCACCGAGGATCTTGGTGCCGCCGATGTCGAGGCCGACCGTGTACTCGGACGCGCGCCCGGTCACCGACCGGGCACCACCCTCCCGCTTGCCGACCTTTCCCATCCCGACCTTTCGCTTGCTCGACCTACCCGTGGAACTGCCGCTTCCGGACTTCCGCCTACCGCCCATCAGCCCTTCACCGCGCCGGAGACCAGCCCGCCGGTCATCCGGCCCTGCACGATCAGGAAGAAGATCACCGCGGGGATGGCGATGAGCACCGACGCGGCCATCACCGCACCCCAGTTGGTGGCCTGCGTGGCCTGCACGAACGTCCGCAGCCAGAGCGGAAGGGTCATCGAGTCGGGCCGCTGCATGATCACCAGCGCCATGACGAACTCGTTCCACGCCTGGATGAAGGCGAACACGCCGGTGGCCACCAGGCCGGGTGCGAGCAGCGGGAACGTGACCCGCCAGAACGCGCCCACCCGGGAGCACCCGTCGATCATCGCAGCCTCCTCCAGCTCCTTGGGTACACCGTTCACGAATCCGCGCAGCGTCCAGACGGTGAACGGCAGCACGCCGGCGGCGTAGACGATGGTCAGGCCGATGATCGTGTTCAGGAGCTGCCAGCCGTCGATGATCCGGAACATCGAGATGATCATCGCCTCTCCCGGGATCATCTGGACGACGAGGATCAGCACGATGAACGTCCGGCGGCCCTTGAACTGGAACCGGGTGAGGGCCAGCGCCGCGACGAAGCCCACGACCAGGGTGATGACGAGGGTCAGGAACGTGACACCGACGGAGTTCGCCACGGCCGGCGGGAAGGGGGCCCGCACCTGGCCGAACATCGCCGAGCGGTAGTTGTCCAGGGTGAACACGTCCGGCGTCGGGAAGAACGCCAGGTTCTCACCGCGGATCCGGTTGTTCGGCAGGAACGACGTACTGACCATCCAGTACACGGGGAACGCCGACAGGGCGAAGACGATCACGGCGATGACGCCGTACCCGGTGTCGGCCAGGCGCTTGCGGATCTTGATCACTGCTCGTCCTCCCGCAGCGTGCGCCGCACGTAGGGATAGGCGATGGCCAGCATGACGGCGACGAAGACGACGCCGATGGCGCTCGCCAGGCCGTAGTGCCCCTGGGCCATGCCCATCTGGTAGATGTAGACGCCGATGGTGTTGGTCAGCTCGCGGTCGCCGCCGATGTCCTGCAGCACGAACACCTGGGTGAACAGCTTCAGGTCCCAGATCATCGACAGGACCACGAGCACCGTGATGATGCTGCGCACGTAGGGCACCTGGATGAGCCGGAAGCGCTGGAACGCGCTCGCGCCGTCGAGCTGCGCCGCCTCCATGACCTCCTCCGGGACCTGCGTCAGGCCCGCGTACAGCGTGAACGCGACGAACGGCACCGCGCCCCACACGACGATGCAGGTGAGGATCGTGAAGAACGACAACGGGTTGAGCAGCCAGGAGTAGCCGAACCACCGGTCACCGGTGATCGCCGTGAGCAGGTTGTTCACTACGCCGTACTGCGTGTCGAAGATCCAGCCCCACACGGTGGTCGCGGCCAGCGACGGCATCGCCCAGGCCAGCAGCAGGCCCACCGACACCAGGAGCCGCAGGGCCTTGCCGACGCGCATCATCAACAAGGCGACGAGCATGCCGATCACCATCGTGATCACCACGAGGACGACCATGAGCACGAAGCTGCGCAGCAGGACGGTCCAGAAGCCGTCGACGTCGGTGAGGATCGTCGCGTAGTTGTCGAACCCGACCCACTCGGCGGGCAGGCCCATGAGCTGGGCGCGCTCGTACTCCTGGAACGACATCACGACGAGGCGGACGACGGGGTATCCCGTCAGCACGCCGAGCAGGATCATCGTGGCCGAGAGCATCAGCCAGGGCAGGTAGGGGGTCCGGTTCTTCTGCCGGATCTCTTGGTGGGACGGCGCCACCGGTGGGTCGAGAAGTGTGGAGCTCATGTCCTGTCTTCCTGCGAGGCGCACGACAGCCGCGCTCCGCGAAGGAGCGGCCGAAGGCGTCAGACGGGCAGTGGTGTCCCGTCCCGCCCGGGATCCTGAGGTCACCGGGCGGGACGGGAAATCGTGCTGACCAGGGATCAGCTGTTGAGGATCGCCTCGATGTCCGCGTCCAGCTTCTCGGCCACCGTCTTCACGTCATCGCCGGCGGCGATCCGCGAGAAGGCGGTCTGCAGCAGGCTCTGGGACTCGACGTCGGCCCACTTCGGGGAGGCCGGCGTGAGCTTGGCGTTCGCGGCGGCCTCGGCGGCGGCCTTGCCGATCGAGGTCGACTGGTCGACCTTCTCGAAGAGCGAGGTCTTGGCCGGGAACAGGCCGATCCCCGCGAGGATCGACTGGTACTCGTCGCTGAGCAGGATCTCGTAGGCGCTCATCGCGAGGTCGGGGCGGGCCGACTTCTGCGCGATGGCGATGTTGGAGCCGCCGGCGAACACCTGCGCGGCGCCGCCGTCCTTGCCCGGCAGGGCGAGGCCCTGGAGGTCAGAGCCGTAGGTGGAGGCGCAGCCGGGCACGCCGTCCGGGTCCTCGGGCTTCTCGGGCGCGTTGATGGACCACTGGATCCAGCTCGGTGCCGACAGGAAGGCGACCTTGCCCTCGCAGAACGGCACCTGCAGGTCGGTCTCCTGCGCGTCGGACGGGGCGTTGTTGCCCTTGGTCATGATCGTCTGGATCTGCTCCAGGCCGGCGAGACCACCCTCGGAGGAGAAGCCGGCGTCCCACGTGCCGTCCTCGGCCTGCTCGGCGACGTAGCCGCCGTTCTCCCAGATGAAGGGCAGCGCGTTGTACCAGTCCTGACCGGGCCAGTACACGCCCGACAGGTCGTCGGTCTTCAGGTCGACGGCCGTCTCGACGTACTCGTCCAGCGTGGTCGGCACGGGGGTGTCGCCCAGGACCTGCTCGGAGTAGAAGACCACGCGCGAGCCCGAGTAGTACGGCAGGGCGTAGTGCTTGCCCTCCCAGTCGCCGGCCTCGACGAAGCCCGGGAGCAGGTCGGCGCCGCCCAGGTTCTCGAACTCGTCCGCGGTGATCTCGCGGAAGTAGCCCGCCGAGGTGAACGCGGCGGCCTGCGTGTTGCCGATCTCGACCACGTCGGGGGCGTCCGAGCCGGCCAGCGCCGTCGTGTACTTGTCGACCAGGCCGTCCCAGGCCTGCTCCTCGATCGTGAGGGTGCTGCCGGGGTTCGCCTCCTCGAAGGTCTTCTTGAGGTAGTCGCGCGCCTCCGGGGGCGTGTCGGTACCGACGAGCCAGACCCGGACCTCTCCGGGGCCGGTCTCCTCGGGGGCGGCAGCACCGCCGGCGTTACCGCAGGCGCTGAGCGCGAGCGTCAGGGTGATCGCCGACGCCGCAGCGCCGACGAGACGGTTCTTGTTCACGTGTGGGTTCCTCCCGGGATACGACCGTGTGTCGCGGAACAAAGGGAAAGCTCGATGGGATGCCCACCGCCCACGCGTGCGCACTGATGCTCACGAGACCCCCAGCTGGGCGGAAAGCACGAGGACGGCGGCACCCGCCAGCACCACGTCCTCGTCGAGTGCGGCCATCCGCAGCTGCAGGCCCGTGTTGATGGCCGGCATGGTCCGCTGTCGGATGGTGTCCAGCGCAGCCTCGCGCAGGGGGCCGTCGAGCAGGTCGCGCGGACCGCTCAGCAGCACCTCCGTGAGGTTGAGCGCGCTGACGACCGGGGCGAGGGTCACGCCCAGCACCCGGCCGGCCGACGCCAGGGCGGCGTCGGAATCTTCTGGGCTCTTGTCCGCGACCGCGCGCCGCAGCGCCGGGACGGAGAGCACCGTCTCGAGGCAGCCCACGCGGCCGCACGCGCACGGCTCGCCGTCGTCGACCACGGTGACGTGGCCGATCTCGCCGGCGGCGTCGTGCTGGCCGTGCACCCGCACGCCGTCGACCACCACGCCCGCGCCGACACCCGCGCCCAGGGTGACCACCAGCATGCTGCCGGTCGCCCCGCCGTAGGTGAACTCGCCGAGCGCCGCGGTGTTGGCGTCGTTCGCGACGTGCACGGGCAGGCCCAGGCGCTCGCCCAGGATCGCCGCCAGCGGCACGTCGTACCAGCCGCGGTTGGGAGCCTCGACGACGCGCCCGTCCAGGTCGATGATGCCGGGCGAGCCGACGCCGACGCCGATCACCGGGTGGCTGGCCGCCGCGACGAGCCGCCGGACGAACCGGGTGAGCAGATCGACCAGCTCGTCGCCCGTGCGCCCGTCGATGTCGAGCTGACGGCGCACCATGATCTCGCCGGTGAGGCTGAGCACGGCGCCGCGCATGTGGCCGTGCTCCGTGAGGTCGACCGCCACGATCTGGTAGGCGTCCGTGCGCAGGCCCACCAGGATCGCGGGCTTGCCCACGCGCTGGCCGGGCCGCGTGCCGAGCTCCTCGACCAGGCCCTCGGTGATGAGCACCGAGACCAGGTCGGAGATCGTGACGCGGGTGAGCGAGGTGGCTCGTGCGAGGTCGGCCCGGGAGGTGGGCCCCTCGTGGAAGAGGTGCTGCAGCACCAGGGACCTGTTGTGCGCCCTGGCGTGCTCGGGGAGCACCTTGGACGTCGCGCGCAGCCGTGCCCCGAGCCCTCGCCCGGTACCGCTGCGTTCTGTCGCCGTCGCCATGTTTGTTAGTAGACCTCCTTAACAGAGTCCCTGTCCATTGCCCGGTATGACCCGTAACAAGACTGTTACTTGGGTCACGCTGCTCCTGGCAGGGGACATGCCCTGTTCGACGTGGACGGATTACTTCACGTGCCTGACGAAAGCGAGCCTGCCGTAAGCGGGCGAGAGGAGCACGGCGTGACCGGAACGTGATCAAGAACCGTGCAAAACCAATGAAAAATCGGGTCACCAGGGCCACAAGTTCACAAAGGGATCACAGTTCTCAGGTGAGGCGGGTTCCGACACCGTCGGGCTCCTACGCTCGTCCCATGATGCGCAACCGGTCTGCCCTGGGGGACGCGGGCCCACCCGCGCGCCGACTCGTCCACGCACTTCTGGCAACAGTCGTCGGGGGCGCGCTCGCCGTGTCCCTGGCAGCATGTTCGGGCGGCGGAGCAGGGGACTCCAGCGGATCCGAGGCGGCGACCGACGGCGGCGCCGCACGCAGCGAGATGGCGGCGCCCGACACCGCGGCCGACGGGGCCGCCGGTGCCATCGGCGTCGCCGAGGCCCGCGAGGAGGCCGTCGACCGCGAGCTCATCACCACCGGCAACGCGACCCTCGTGGTGGACGACCCGTTCGACGCGGCCGAGCAGATCGCCGACCTGGTCGAGGAGGCCGGCGGCCGCGTCGAGGCCCGGGACGAGCGTGCCGAGACCGACGACGAGCTGGGCAGCGCGTCGATGACGCTCCGCATCCCCGCCGACCGCGTTTCGGCCACCCTCGACGCCCTCGACGAGCTCGGCGACGTGCGCGACCGGCACGTCGAGACGGTGGACGTGACCGGCACCGCGCAGGACCTCGACGCCCGCATCGAGGCGCTCCGCACCTCGACCGACCGGCTGCGCGAGCTCATGGCCGGCGCCGACCGCACCGCCGACCTCATCGAGATCGAGGCCGAGCTCGCGACCCGTCAGGCCGAGCTGGACTCGCGGGTGTCCGAGCGGAACCGGCTCTCGGACGAGGTGGCGATGTCCACCCTGCACGTCGAGATCGTCGCGGAGGGCACGCCGGCGGCGCAGGCCCGGCCCGGCGGGTTCCTCGGCGGCCTGTCCGCGGGGTGGAGCGCCCTGGTGAGCACGTTCAACGTGGTGGTCCTCGTGCTCGGCGCGATCACGCCGTGGCTCGTGCTGGCCGGCCTGGTGCTGCTGGTGGTGGTCGGCGTGCGCCGGCAGGTGGCCAGGAGCCGCGACGGCGGCCCGGCCTCCCCCACACCGGATCCGGAGCCCGCCCCCGCGGAGTAGTCCGGGTCAGTCGGTGACCGCGAGCGCGTCGATCTCGACGAGCATCTCCTCGCGCGGGAGCCCCGTGAACACGGTGGTGCGACTCGGCAGCACGCCGCCGGGGCAGTGCTTGGTCACGAACTCGCCGTAGGCCTCGTTCATGATCGCGAAGTCCTCACGCTTGGTGAGGTAGACCCGCAGCATCACGACGTCGTCGAACGTCGCGCCGCCGGCCTCGACGATCGCCCGGACGTTCTCGAGCGTGCGGGTGGTCTGGGCGGCCACGTCGCCCAGGTGCACGTACTCGTTCGTCGCCGGGTCCATGGGGCCCTGGCCCGAGACCTGCACGAACGGTCCCTTGCGCACGCCCTGGTGGAAGGTGTGCGCGGGCGCCGGGGCGCCCGGGGTCGAGATGGCGGTCTTCGCGGTCATCGGTGTCTCCTTGTGGTTCGGTGTTCGGTCAGAAGCTCAGCGTGACCTGCTCGGCGACCTCGTCGCCGCGGGTCACCAGGGCGGTGCGGTACTTGTCGAGCGTGGTGCACGGGTGCGAGATGCCGAACCCGACCACGTCGCCGGGCCGGAGCGCGCCGTCCGCGGCCTCGTCGAGGGACAGGTAGGCGTGCTGGTCGTTGAGCGCGGTCACGGCCACGCCGGACAGCTCGCGGGCGTCGCCGATCCGGCCGTCGGCGCCGGCCGGGCGCACCACGAGCGGCGTCGGCAGGTCGATGTCGAACGAGACGTCGCGGCGCCCCATCCCGCAGATGACCAGCCCGGGCTCGGGGGCGGACAGCACCGAGGCCCAGACCGTGATCGCGGGGCGCAGCGGCTCGGCGCCCAGGCGGGTCCACGGGTCGGTGCGCAGGTAGTGGCCGTGGTCGTGGGTCACGTAGGCGCCGGACCGGAGCACGATGCGGGTGGGCACCTGCCCGCCGTCCGCGGCGGTGAGCGGCTCCCCGAGGCGCCGCGTCACGACGTCGGCGAAGGCGCTGCCGCCCGCGCTCAGCACCACGGGCCCGTCGACGAGGTCCGCGACCTGCGCCCCGGCCTCCCGCAGCCCGTCGCACCACCGGCCGACGGCGGCGAGCTCCTCGTCGCTGGTGCCGCCTGCGACGGGTCCCTCGTAGCCGGCGACGCCGACCAGGCGCAGCCCGGCGTCGTGCACCCGGCCCGCGAGCGCCGCGACGTCGGCCACGGTGCGCGCGCCGGTGCGGCCGCCCGGGACGCCGAGCTCCACGAGCACACCGAGCCGCGCCGCGACCTGCGGGGCGGCGCCCGCGAACCCGGCGGCGAGCAGGTCGACGCCGCGCGCGGAGTCGACGTAGACCCAGACCTCGTCCGCGGTGCCGTCACCCAGGGCGGTGCGCAGCCAGGCGATCTCGCGGGGGTCCACGAGCTCGTTCGCCAGGAACGCCCGGCGCCCGGCGCCGGGGATGCCCCAGCCGAGCGCCGTGCGGAGCTGCGCGGGCGTGGCCACGGTGGCGCCCCACGCCCCGGCGGCGACCTGCCGTTCCCAGATCTGGCGGGACATGTGGGTCTTGACGTGCGGTGCGTGCTCCACGCCCGCGGCGGCGAAGGCGCCCGCGACGGTGGCGATGTTGTGGTCCAGCGCCGGCTCGTCGAGCGTCAGCAGGGGCCAGGAGAACCGGGGGTCGTCGATGCGCAGCACGCCCCCATCTTGCCGTGCGGGTCGGTGTGCCGACGAAACGGTCCGTTTGTCGGGCGTTACTACCCCGATGCGGGCCGCAGGCCGTGCCCCGGGGTCTCTCCCGTGAGGGCTCCGTTCGCCAGGACGGGGATCCCGGCCACCAGCACGTCCTCGATGCCCGTGGCCGGCGTGCGCGGCAGCTCGTACGTCGCCTCGTCCTGGACCCGGCCCGGGTCCACGAGCACGAGGTCCGCCACGGCACCGGGCACGAGCCGGCCGCGGCCCGCGAGGCCGAACCGCCGGGCCGCCCGGGCCGACAGGTGCTCGGCCGCGTCCCACCAGCTCCACGCGCCGCGGCGCACGTGCTCGTCGAGGAACCGCGCGAAGGCGCCCCAGCCGCGGGGGTGCGGCCGGCCGCCCCGGTAGATCGCGTCGGACCCGGCGAGGTGGCCCTCGTACCCGGCGAGCGTGCGGACCGACTCGGGCGAGTTGGTGGGCGGCTGCGCGAACACGCAGCTCGCGCGCAGCGCGGTGGTCGTGAGGATCTCGACCACCGTGTCGGGGGCCGAGCGCCCGAGCCGGGCCGCGACGTCGGGCAGGGTCATGCCCTCGGCCCACTCCATGCCGGGCACGGACGCGAAGGTGATCCGCGGCCAGAGGTCGCTCAGGCCGGCGAAGTGCTCGCTCAGGCGTCCGGCGATGGCGGGGTCGCGGAGGGCGGCGACGGTCGCGGCGGCGTCGGCCACGGGGAGCCACGTGGGCAGTGAGACCATCGACAGGATGGAGCAGCCGCGCAGGTAGGGGTAGGAGTCGTAGGTCAGGTCGTGGCCCGCGGCGCGTGCCGCCCCGATGCGGTCCAGCAGGTCGCCGGCGGGACCGTGCAGGTGCGACACGTGGGTGGCGACGCCGGACGCGCGGGCGATCCGCAGCAGCTCGTCGAGCCCGGCGACGCCCTTGTCCTCGTAGCCGCGCATGTGGCTGACGTGCGGCAGCCCGCGTGCGGCGACCACCTTCGCAAGAGCGACCAGCTCGCGCTCGTCGGCGTAGGCGGCGGGCACGTACTCGAGGCCCGTCGACAGGCCGCAGGCGCCGTCGTCGAGGGCCTGCTCCAGCAGGTCCGTCATGGCCGCGATCTCGTCGTCCGACGCCGGTCGCTGCGCCGCCCCCAGCACCCGGTACCGGATGGTGCCGTGGGGCGCGAGGTAGGCGACGTTCACCGGGACCGTGCGGTGGTAGGTCGTCAGGAGGTCGCCCACGGACCCGCCCGCGAACACGGGGTGGTCGCCGTCGATCGCGGCGAAGTACGTGCTCGCCCACGCGTAGGTGGCGGGGTCGGACGGCGCGAAGGACACGCCGTCCTGGCCGGTCACGATCGTCGTGATGCCCTGGCGGAGCATGGCGAGCTGCACGTCCGGCTCGAAGACGGCCGCCTCGGCGTGCGTGTGCGCGTCCACGAACCCGGGCAGGGCGACGCGACCGTGCGCGTCGAGGGTCGGTGCCTCCGGCCCCGCGACGTCCGGCACGGCGAGGTCCCGCGCGCCCGCGCGGGCGATCGCCGCGATCCGGCCCCGCACGACGTGCAGGTCCAGGGGTTCGGACAGGGTCCCGTCGGGCTGGGGCAGGCGGGCCCCACGGACCTGGACGGTGCCGGTCACGTGTCGCGCTCCGGGGCCGGGTCGTCCACCGGGCTCCGCTCCGGCAGGTTCTCGACGCCGCCGTCCTCCCGCCAGCCGCCGAGCCCGGCCCAGCCGCCGACGGCGGTCTCGGCCGCGAGGTCCCGCGGGTAGCCCTGGACGCCGGGCCGGGTCTGCCAGGGGTGCGGCCCGGCGAGCGGCCGGTACTCGACGCCGTACGCGTCGAGGCGCGGCAGGTGGTTCCGCTCCAGCCGGTCCAGGAACTCCTTCGACGCCGCCGAGCCCGGCTCCCGGTCGCCGCGCGGCGACCAGGCGACCTCGGCGAACGCGGCCAGCCGCGGGTAGGTCGCGTAGTCGACGCGGCGCGCGCTGTCGAGGTGCTCGGTCCACACCTGGGCCTGCGCGCCGAGCAGCCGCCCGGTCCGGCCGCCGGCCGGCTGCGCCTCGACCAGCTCCGCCGGGAGCGGGTCGAAGGCGTAGACGTCCTCGATCGTGCGCAGGAAGCCGACCGGGATGGGTTCCGCCGGGTGGTCGCCGGCCCGGTGGTCCAGGTAGACGGCCTGCTCGGGCGCCATGACGACGTCGTGCCCCGCGGCGAGCGCGGCGGCGCCCTGGGCATACCCGCGCCAGGAGGTGACGATCACGTCGTGCGGGAGCATCGGCGAGACGGCCTCGTCCCAGACGACGGCACGGCGGCCCGCGGCGGACACGTGCTCGGCCAGCCGGGCGACGAACCAGCCGTGCAGCCGGCTGACGTCCACGGCGCCGTCCGGCCCGAACAGGCCCAGCGCCCGGGCGCGCTCGACGATCTGCGGCGACTCGCGCCAGAGCGTCGGCGGCACCTCGTCCCCGCCGAGGCCGATCCAGGGCGCGTCGAACACGTCCAGCACCTCGTCCAGCACGTGCCGGAAGAACGCGAGCGAACCCTCGGACGGGTCGAGCACGTCCTGGCTGATGCCCCACGTGGTGCGCACGCCGCTGCGGTCCTTGCGCGTGCCGAGCTCGGGATAGGCGGCGACGGCGGCCTCGACGTGGCCGGGCACGTCGATCTCGGGCACCACGGTGATCCCGCGGTCGCGGGCGTAGGCCACGATCTCGCGCAGGTCGTCCTGCGTGTAGAAGCCGCCGTGCGGACGTCCGTCGCGGGAGCCCGTGCGCCAGGTGCCGACGGTGGACTCGCGCCGCCACGCCCCGGTGCGCGTCAGCTCCGGGTACCGGTCGATCTGCACGCGCCAGCCCTGGTCGTCCGTGAGGTGGAGCTGCAGCACGTTGAGCCGATGGGCGGCGGCGAGGTCGACGAACCGCAGCACGTCGTGCTTGGGCAGGAAGTGGCGGGCCACGTCGAGCAGCACGCCGCGCCAGGCGAACCGCGGGTGGTCCTCGATCCGCACGACCGGGAGCATGGGTGCCGGGGTACCCCCGGACGGTCCCCGGTAGTCCGCGGGCGCCCGGCGGAAGGCGGCCGGGCCGGCGAGCTGGCGCAGGGTCTGCGTTGCGGCATGGGCACCGGCGAGGTCCGCGGCCTCGACGTGCACCGTCCCGGGTGCCGCGGGGTTCGCGCGCACCTCGATCCGGTAGCCCCCGTCAGGCAGGTCGGACGCGAGAGCGAGGACGACGTCGGCGGGCCCGTCGGTCACCGGCACGAGGTCGATCCCGAAGGCCTCCTCGGTGACCCGGCGCCACCTGCGCGCGGCGGGCCGCAGGGCCGGGTCGGTCAGGACCCGCGCGCCGTCACGGAGCGGCACCGAACCTCCCGGCACCTGCGTCGACGCAGGCAGGGGAACAAGGCCAGGATCTCCGGGCTGGTGCACGCCGGACACCCTAGCGCGGCGTCCCGTTCAGAGGACGGTCACTCCCGGCGGAGGATCGGTTCCAGCGCGCTCAGGACCGCCGGGTCCTCGATCGTCGAGGGCACCGTGGGGTGCTCGCCGTCGGCCAGCTGGCGCATGGTGCGCCGCAGGATCTTGCCCGAGCGGGTCTTGGGCAGCCCGGCGACGATCTCGACGTCCTTGAACGCGGCGACCGGGCCGATCTGGTCGCGCACCGCGGCGACGAGCTCGGCCGGGACGCCCTCGGGGTCGACCCCCGCCTTGAGCACCACGAGGCCGCGCGGCACCTGCCCCTTGAGCTCGTCGGCGACGCCGATCACCGCGCACTCGGCCACGGCGGGATGACTGGCCAGCACCCCCTCGATCGCGCCGGTCGACAACCGGTGGCCCGCGACGTTGATGACGTCGTCGGTGCGGCCCATGACGTAGACGTAGCCGTCGTCGTCCACGTAGCCGCCGTCGCCGGAGAGGTAGTAGCCGTCGAAGGCGGCGAGGTACGACGACACGTACCGCGCGTCGTCGCGCCACAGCGTGGGCAGGGTCCCGGGCGGCAGCGGCAGCCGGAGCGCGAGGCTCCCCTCCTGGTTGGGTCCCGCGACCGAGCCGTCCGGCAGCAGCACCTGCACGTCGAAGCCCGGCACGGGCACCGACGGCGACCCGGGCCGGGTGGGCATCGGGTCGAGCCCGCGCAGGTTGGCGACGACGGCCCACCCGGTCTCGGTCTGCCACCAGTGGTCCACGACGGGCACCCCGAGGATCCGGCCCGCCCACTCGTACGTGCCGGGGTCGAGCCGCTCCCCCGCGAGGAACAGGTGCCGCAGCGAGGTCGTCTCGTGGGCGGCCACGAGGATCCCCTCCGGATCCTCCTTCTTGATGGCGCGGATCGCGGTCGGGGCGGTGAACAGCGCCTCGACGCCGTACTCGGCGACCACGCGCCAGAACGCGCCGGCGTCCGGCGTGCCGACCGGTTTGCCCTCGTAGAGCACGGTGGTCGCGCCCGCGATCAGCGGCCCGTAGACGATGTAGGAGTGCCCGACCACCCAGCCGACGTCGGACGCCGTCCACCAGACCTGACCGGCCTCGATGTCGTAGATGTTGCGCATGGACCAGGCCAGCGCGACGGCGTGCCCGCCGTTGTCGCGCACGATCCCCTTGGGCCGGCCCGTGGTGCCCGACGTGTACAGGATGTAGAGCGGGTCCGTCGCCGCGACCTCGGCGCAGGGCGCGGGGTTGGTGCGCCCGGCACGCATCGCGGTGGCCCAGTCCAGGTCCCGCCCCTCGACGAGCGTCGCCACGGCCTGCGGCCGCTGCAGCACCACGCACGACGCCGGCGCGTGGTCGGCCAGCTCGAGCGCCCGGTCCAGCAGCGGCTTGTACTCCACGACCCGGCTCGGCTCGATACCGCAGGACGCCGACACGACGACCTTGGGCTGCGCGTCGTCGATCCGCACGGCCAGCTCGTTCGCGGCGAACCCGCCGAACACCACCGAGTGCACCGCGCCCAGGCGGGCGCAGGCGAGCATCGCGACGACCGCCTCGGGCACCATGGGCATGTAGATCACCACGCGGTCGCCCTGTCCGACGCCGAGGTCGCGCAGGGCGCCGGCGAACGCCGCGACGTCCTGCAGGAGGGTGGCGTAGCTGATCGTCTCCGCGTCGCCGGTGACCGGGCTGTCGTAGATCAGCGCGGTCTGTTCGCCCCGTCCCGCGATGACATGCCGGTCGAGCGCGTTGTAGCAGGTGTTGAGCCGCCCGTCGGGGAACCAGCGGTAGAACGGCGCGTTGTCGCCGTCGAGCACCCGGGTCGGTTTGCGGAACCACGAGACGAGGGCCGCCTGCTCACCCCAGAACCCCTCGGGGTCGGTGAGGCTGCGCCGGTAGACGTCCGCGTAGTCGGCCATGGGCCCTCCAGCTCTCCGCCGCGAACCCCGGTGTCCGCGCCGCTGCCAGTGTGCCCCGGAGGTGCGGGATCGTCGAGCGGGCGGCCTCAGCGAGGGTGCGTCCAGGCGAGGTCGGCCTGGCGGCCTCCGTAGGACGCTGGTCGCCGAGGTGCTGTTTGGCGTGAAGGCGGTGGCGGGCGGCGCCGGCCGGGTGGGCCTGGTCGGTAAGGGATCGGGGCGTTGCGGGGGTTGGTGTGGCAGCCGATCTGGTAGCGGCTGCGGGGTGTGTGCCCGTTGCTCGGTCCCGTCATGCCGACGGCGGGGGTCCAGGTTGGGGTGGTGGATCGCTCGGGGGCTGGTGCCTGGTCGCGGACGGGTCCGGTGGGGCCGGTCGCCGCTGCTTCAGCGGGCAGGATTGCGGCGGCACTAACCACGGTCGTGCCGCGGACCGGTGCCGCGCCCTGAGCAGGTGTCGTGTCAGGGACCGGGATCGCGTCGCGGACTGTGGTGCGAACCAGCGCACCACGAGCCGGCGTTGCATTGCCGGTCGTGACCGGTGTCGGTGGTGTGGGCGCGACCGAGACATACGTGTGCCCCGTGGGTGTGATCGTCTCCACAGCATCCCGGCCGTCGACCTGGGTGGTCTTCTGCGACCAACCGGGTGATTGCTTGGCGTGGTTGCACCGGGCGCACAAGCCCTGCCCGTTATCGAGGCTCGTTGGTCCGCCCTCGATGAATGGGGTGACGTGGTCCAGGTGCCGAATCGGGGCGTCACACCACGTCGTGGCGCAGATCCCCTGCTCCCGGGCACGCAGGAGCGCGGCCAGGCCCTGGGGGTGGAACCTTGACGTCGACGTCGTCGCCACCAGGCGACCGTGCGGGTTCACATAGATCGACCGGAGCCACGCGGTGTCGGTCTCGATCGCATGCGCCGCCAGATGCCGGGCGACCGGCGCCGGGACCGTGCCCACACCCGCCGGGGCGCCCTCCAACACCACACCGGGCTCGTTACCACCGGCCAGCAGGGTCTCGTCCGAGACCAGGAGGTTGATCGTGACCGGTACGTCGTTCGTGTGGCCAGGCTGACGGGCGGTGACGCGTTCGATGAGGGTGTCGGCCATGATCTGCCCCGCACCCCGCCCATCACCGCCCGCCCTGACCATCTCGGCGTGGGTCTTGAGCTGGGCGTAGGCCTGCACACCCTGCGCCATCGGGACCAGGGCGGTCAGGTAGACCATCAGGTCGGGTGCGGGACGCACCGACACCCGCCGCTCCGACACGGCCGTGGCGTTGCGCTTGACGCACGCGTGCACATCCAACTGGGCGGCCAGTTCCTTGATCCGAGCGACCAGGCGGCGCGTGCCCATCCGGGCCAGGTCCGCCAGGTGCTGCGGTCCGCAGATCTCCTCGTCGATCAGGGCACGGTGCTCCACCGTCAGGTGTGAGGTCTCCCGGACCAGGAGGGTGGCCCGCCACGGGGACAGCACCCCAGCCTGCAACGCGGCGAAGGTGTGCGGCATCTGCGTGACCCACACCCGGGCCGTGCTCACGAACCCGGCACCGGCGTGGGGGCTCACCCGCAGGGCGGCACCGACCTGGTTCGGGACCCCACGACCCCTGCGTTCGGCCCGGATGCCCTGCCCGGCTTCCTCGGACTTCGTGGCCTCATCCAACATCACGGCTAACCGGGCCTGCGTCGCCGTGACCGCGTTCTTCAACGCTTCCAGCTCACCGAGCAGGTCCACCCACTCCGCCTGCACCCGCGGCCCGCCACCCGGGCCATCGTTCACACCAACGCCAACGTTCGCACCCGCGACCCTGACCATCTCGTCGGCACCCGGCAAGACCATGCCCGCCACCATCTGACGCACCGCCCGCACACCCGCAGCATCAACCACCGCGGCATCTACGATCCCGGCCCGCACGGCACCATCAGACGGCACTCCACCGCCGGGCAGCACCGACCCGACAGGCAGCTCGTCGCCTGTCCGTGTCAACACCTCACCCGTTCGCGTCATGCCATCAACCTATGACACACATGTTCGCACTGCTCGTCGAACCGACCCTGTCTGCCATCGGCAGAAACCGACGGCTGCCTCGCTCGCGACCCGGTGGATACACCACTCGTCGAGCACGGATCGGATAGCGTCCCGGGCGCCCGAGCTGGGCCGAGGTCGGTCGAGTTCGCACGCAGTCGGGCCGTCAGCGAGCGGCGATCCTGGCGCGTCATCTGCTCGCGCAAGCCCAACCGCTGGCGCGAGCCTGGAACGAACTCCGCTGCGGCCCGTTCCGGCGAGGGCATGTCAACCGACGCGAGCGTGTTCGATGCCAGCCTCCTGCTCGGCTTCGATCCCGGCGTGTTCGGCACCACCTGGCCGGCGCCTGGTGCGTGGCGCCCGGTGCTTGGTGCCCGGTCGGCGTCGGCCCCGGCAAAGTGCGCCTCTACCCAGTCATCTGGCCCGGAAACCACAGTAGATCTGGGCCAGATGACTGGGTAGAGGCGCACTTCCGACCAGCGGCTGGCGCGCAAGCGCCGACACATAGCGGGTATGAGCCCGCTGCGAGCACCACTCCGCGCCCTCGGCACCGGCCTGGCCGGCGTCCTGCTGCTCGGCGCGTGCGCCGGCCCCGCCGACCCCGCCAGCCCCGCCGACCCCGCATCCGACGGTGACCAGACCGGCGACACTGCGGTGTCCGCGCCGCCCGCGCCCTCGGCGCCGGGCCCGGTGACCGCCGTCGCGACCGTGCTCCAGGAGGGCGACGGACCGCCCGAGCTCTGCCTGGGCGGGGTGGCCGAGTCGTACCCGCCCCAGTGCGGCGGACCCGAGATCGCCGGATGGGACTGGGACGCCGTCGAGGCGGAGGAGTCCGCACAGAGCACCACCTGGGGCCAGTACACGGTCGAGGGCACCTGGGACGGCGCGACCTTCCACCTCACCGAGGCGGGCGCCGCCCCGGCCGAGCCGCCCGCGTCCGACGACGACCCCCGGCTCGCGCCGGACAACGCCGGGGCGGCCGGAGCAGGATCCGGCGCCGACGAGCTGCAGAGCGAGGTGTTCGACGACCTCGGCGGCCTCAGCGGCTGGGTCGAGAACGGCTACGTCCGGGTGACGGTCGTCTACGACGACGGCAGCATCCAGCGCTACGCCGACGACACGTACGGCGCCGAGACGGTCGCGGTGCTGTCGGCACTGCGCGACGTCGAGTAGGGGGCCCGGCCCGCGAGGCGGGCACCAGACCCCGGGCACGACGAAGGCCTCGCCGGAACACCGGCGAGGCCTTCTGCCACATGGCTGTCACGTGGAGCTGCCGGGAATCGAACCCGGGTCCGGTATCGGTTAACGAGGACTTCTCCGGGCGCAGTCTGCTATGGATTTTCTCGGCCCCCGCGCTCGCGCAGACACGTTCGCGGACAGGCCCAGTCATCTAAGTGTTCCCGTAGCCCCGATGACGAGAGCTACGAGCAGTGGCTTTCTAGATGACGCGGACTACCGGAGCGAAAGCAGACTCCGGGCCCACGGACTTCGGGCTCGCTCAGGCGGCGAGGGCGAAGTCGTTGCGCGAGTTATCGGCAACTATTGGTTTACAGGCATCGTTTACGAGATAAGCCTGCATCCTCGGCCCGCTTCTCCTCGAAGCACGACCACCGTCGAAACCGATCAGCCCCTATGGTGTTGTCAACCAGCTCCCCGGGCTCTCGCCCGTGAAGTGCTCCCAGTCTAGGTGATCAACACCCTGGCCGGGAACGTTATTTCCTCAGCCGAGCATCTCCTTGTGCCGGATCGCCCGCTGGGCCTCCCGCATGTCCTGCTGCTCGCGCAGGGTCTGGCGCTTGTCGTACTCCTTCTTGCCTCGTGCGAGCGCGATCTCGACCTTGGCACGGCCGTCCAGGAAGTACAGCGACAGCGGGATGAGGGTGTGCCCCTTCTCCCGGGACTTCGACTCCAGGCGCGCGATCTCCTCGCGGTGCAGCAGCAGCTTGCGCCGCCGCCGCGGCGCGTGGTTGTTCCACGTGCCCTGGAAGTACGCGGGGATGTGGACGTTCTCGAGCCACGCCTCGCCGCGGTCGATGGCGGCGTAGCCGTCCGTCAGGGACGCGCGACCCATCCGGAGCGCCTTGACCTCGGTGCCCGAGAGCACCAGTCCGGCCTCGAAGACGTCCTCGATCACGTAGTCATGACGGGCCTTCTTGTTGTTCGCCACGATCTTGCGCGGATCATCGACGTTCTTCTTGGCCATGGTCTCCCTCCGGGGTCTGCGGCTGCGCGGTACCCGCTGCGGGCCGCGCGACGTCCCAGTTTACGCGCCCGGACCGCGGGGACCAGGCTTTTAGAGCCAGGTCATCGGGTCCACGGTGGAACCGTTGATGTAGAGCTCGAAGTGCAGGTGGCAGGCCGTGGACGTACCCGTGGTGCCCGAGTAGCCGATCAGCTGCCCGCGCGAGACGCGCTGCCCCGACGAGACGGCGAAGGACGTGAGGTGGTTCGAGCTCGTCATCACGCTGGTACCGCTCGACGTGTAGCCGTGGTCGATCAGCACCTGGTTGCCCAGACCCGCCAGAGTGCGGGCGTAGAGGACCGTGCCGTCGGCGGCGGCCAGGATCGGCGTGCCGCAGTAGGCCCGGAAGTCGGTGCCGGCGTGCAGACGGGAGTAGTTCAGCACCGGGTGGAACCGCATGCCGTACGACGAGGTGACGAACGGGTTCGCCGTCGGGTAGCTGAGGAATGTCATGGTGCCGCCACCACCACCACCGGACGAGGAACCACCACCGCCGGAGGAACCGCCCGAGGAGCCCTGCTCCTCCTGACGCTGCTGGGCCAGGCGCTCGTCCCGGGCCTGCTGCTTGCGGATGATCGACTTCAGGTCGGACTCGATGGAGCTCAGCTCCTGCTCGTTCGCCTGCATGCTCTCCAGCGCGGCGTCCTTGCGCCGCTCGATGCGGGCCTTGAGCCGCTGCTGCTCGGCGATCAGGCGCTCGATCTCCGCCTTGCGCTCCACCGCGGCCTGCTTGGCCGCCTCCTTGGACTCCACGTTTTCGTCCGCGAGGCGCTTGAGCTCGGTGACGACCTCCCGGATGGCAGTCAGCCGCGCCTGCAGGTTGCGGGCGGTCGCCTCGGCGTCCTGCAGCTCGGCGAGCGTGCGCGCCCGGATCCGGGCCGCGGACGACGACACGGAGTACCCGTCGATGAACTCCTCGGTGCTCTGGGCGCCGGTCACCAGCCCGAGCGTCGAGGCGCTGCCGGAACCACGGAACTCCTCGCGGGCCATCTGCGCGATGTCGTCGCGGGCGGCGTCAACCTTCCCGGAACCGTCCTGGAGCAGCTGGGTGACCTGCGCCTCCTCGAGCTGGGCGTCGGCCAGCCGCTGGGCCAGGATCGCGGCCTCCCGCTCCGCCCGCTGCAGCTCGGCCTCGGCCACGGCGAGCTCTGCCTCCGCCACCGGCAGCCGGCCCTCGACCTGGTCCAGCTCGAGCACGGCGTCCGCGAGCTGCGAGTCCGTGTGCTCCAGCTCGGCCTCCAGGCTCTCGCGCTCCTTCTCCTTGGCCGCCTGCTGGCGCTCCGCGGCGGCGCGGCGGTCGTCCAGGTCGTCGGCCTGGACGGCGGACGAGCCGCCCAGCAGGAGCAGGACGGCGAGCGCCGCGGCCAGGGTGCTGCGGCCGGGGACCCTGGAGCGAGGGTTTCGGGGAGTCGACATCAGATCCTCGTGTACCGGTTCAGCATGAAGAAGGACGAGAGGGCGGCCAGTGCGACCGCCATGACCACGAGCAGCGGCGCGACGCGGAAAACGTCGACCTCCGACACGTAGGCGACCCAGTCGACCGACCGTTCGAGCCAGTCGCTGACCATGAACCGCACGGCGAGCCAGAGCCCGCCGCCGGCGAGCAGGGAGCCGAGGACGGCCGCCAGCGCCCCCTCCAGCAGGAAGGGCAGCTGGATGAACAGGTTGGAGGCGCCCACCAGGCGCATGATCTCCGTCTCCTTGCGCCGGGAGACGGCACTCAGCCGGATGGTGGTGGTGATCAGCAGCACCGCGGCCAGGAGCATGACGCCGGCCAGCCCGGCCGCGAGCAGGGTGGCGACGTTGAGCGTGCGGAACAGCGGCTCGAAGACGGCGCGCTGGTCCTCGACGATCTCCACGCCGTCCCGCCCGGACAGGACGTCGCTCACGACGGCGAACTGCTCGGCGTCGGTCAGCTTGAGGCGCAGGGACGCCTGCATGTCGTCGGCGGTGAGCTGCGTGCCCTGGTAGCCGTCGGGGTAGCGCTCGCTGAAGGCCTCGAACGCCTGCTGCTTGGACTCGAAGTAGACCTTGCTGACCTGGGAGGACAGCTCGGTGTCGATGACCTGGCGCACGGCGTCGATCTGGTCGTCGGTGGCCTCGCCCGTGGCGCACGTGGGCGACACGGAGCCCTCCGGGCAGAGGAAGACGGAGACCTCGACGAGGTCGTACCAGTCGTCCTTGAGCTTGCCGATCTGCGCCTGCAGCAGGGCCGCGGCGCCGACGAACGTCAGGGACACGAACGTCACGAGCACCACGGCCACGACCATGGTGGTGTTCCGGCGCAGGCCGCTGACGACCTCGCCCAGCACGAACTGGAAGCGCACCTCAGGACCCCCGCACCGTCTGGACGGGCGCGCGGGTGCCGCTGCCGGGGGCGTCGAGCACGGGCGACGCGCCGACGTCGGGCAGGATCGCCTCGCGCTCGCCGTAGCCGCCGCGGGCCTCGTCGCGGACGACGACGCCGTCGGACAGCTCGACGACGCGGCGGCGCATCTCGTTGACGATCTCGTCGTCGTGCGTGGCCATGATCACCGTGGTCCCGGTGCGGTTGATGCGGTCCAGCAGGCGCATGATGCCCAGCGAGGTGGTGGGGTCGAGGTTGCCCGTGGGCTCGTCGGCCAGCAGGATCTGCGGCCGGTTGACGATGGCGCGAGCGATCGCGGCGCGCTGCTGCTCACCGCCGGAGAGCTCGGTGGGCATGCGCTTGCCCTTGCCCGCCAGGCCGACCATGTCGAGCACCTCGGGCACGGTGTCCCGGATGACGTGCCGCGGCTTGCCGATCACCTGCAGGGCGAACGCCACGTTCTCGTGGACGGTCTTGTTCTGCAGCAGCCGGAAGTCCTGGAACACGACGCCGAGCTGGCGGCGCAGCGTGGGCACGCGCCAGCCGGAGAGGTTCGCGACGTCGCGCCCCGCGACGTAGACGCGGCCGCGCGTGGGCCGCTGCTCGCGCAGCACGAGCGACAGGAAGGTCGACTTGCCCGAGCCGGAGGCCCCCACGAGGAAGACGAACTCGCCACGCTCGACGTCCACGGAGACCTGGTCGAGGGCAGGTCGTGCGCCGCGCGCATAGACCTTCGACACGTTCTCGAACCTGATCACGAGCCGACCCTAGGTGGGAGATCGGGTGGCGTGTCGGGCAGACACGCCGACGGCGCTCACCCCGTTGGCCGGCGTCGTCCGCCATACCTGCCCAAAACGTGCGCAAGCGGCATTTTGCCGTTGCCGTACCTCGTGCCGGAGCATGCCGGATGGGGTCTCATGGAAGAACCGGCCCCCGGCAACAGGAGCGTGAGCTGATGCGTGCTGTCGTGTTCGAGAAGTTCCAGACCTTCCCCACCCTCAAGGAAGTGGAGCGACCCAGTCCCGGCCCGGGCGAGGTGCTGCTGAAGATCGCCGGCTCGGGGGCGTGCCACTCCGACGTGGCGCTCTACAAGGAGTTCGCGGAGGGGCAGCCGGGGTCGTTCGCGCCGCCGTTCGTGCTGGGCCACGAGGCGTCCGGCTGGATCGAGGAGCTGGGTCCGGGCGTCACCGGGTTCTCGAAGGGCGACGCCTACCTCGTCTACGGCCCGAACGGGTGCGGGCACTGCAAGGCCTGCTCACGCGGGCAGGACACCTACTGCGAGAACGCGGCGTCCATGCCCTGGGCGGCGACGGGGATCGGCCGCGACGGCGGCATGGCGGAGTACATGGTGACGCCCGCGCGGAACCTCGTGCCGCTGGGCGACGCCGACCCGGTCGCGGCCGCTCCCCTGGCCGACGCCGGCCTCACCCCGTACCACGCGATCAAGCTGTCGCTGCCCAAGCTGGCGGGCGGCGGAAAGTTCGCGCTGGTCGTGGGCCTGGGCGGGCTGGGTCAGGTGGCCGTGCAGATCCTGACGGCACTGACCGGCGCCACCGTGATCGCCACCGACATGAAGCAGGACGCCATGGACCGCGCCGCCGCCAACGGCGCCGTCACCGTGCCGGGCGGGCCGGACCAGGTGGCGGCGATCCGCGAGCTCACGGGCGGACGCGGCGTCGACGCGGCCTTCGACCTGGTGGGGGCGGCGCCCACGATCAGGACGGCGCAGGCATGCCTGGCCCAGCAGGGACGGCTCACCGTGGTCGGCATCGCGGGCGGCGTGACCGAGTGGAGCTTCTTCACCAACCCGTACGAGGCCGAGCTCACCAACACCTACTGGGGCACCGTCGAGGAGCTCTACGAGGTGGTCGCGATGTACCGGGCGGGGCAGATCGTGCCCGACGTCGAGCGGTACACCCTCGACCGGTTCGACGAGGCGTACCGCAAGCTGGAGTCGGGTCAGCTCTCCGGCCGCGCCGTCATCGTGCCGCACGCCTGAGCGGGCGCGGGCGGCCGTCCGGGCCGCCCGCCGTCCGGCGTCAGCTCCCCGAGCCGCCGCGGCGCCAGCGGATGCCGGCCTCGATGAAGTCGTCGATGGCGCCGTCGAACACGGCCTGCGGGTTGCCCGACTCGTGCTCGGTGCGCAGGTCCTTGACCATCTGGTACGGCTGCAGCACGTAGGACCGCATCTGGTCGCCCCAGCTGGCCTTGATGTCGCCGGCCATCTCCTTCTTCTTCGCGGCCTCCTCCGCCTTGCGGAGCAGCAGCAGGCGCGACTGGAGCACGCGGTAGGCGGCGGCGCGGTTCTGGATCTGGGACTTCTCGTTCTGCATCGCGACGACGACGCCGGTGGGGATGTGCGTCATGCGGACCGCGGAGTCCGTGGTGTTGACGGACTGACCGCCCGGGCCCGACGAGCGGTACACGTCGATCTTGAGCTCGGAGTCCGGGATGTCGATGTGGTCGGTCTGCTCGATGAGCGGGATCACCTCGACGGCGGCGAACGACGTCTGCCGGCGGCCCTGGTTGTCGAACGGCGAGATGCGCACCAGCCGGTGCGTGCCGGCCTCGACGGACAGGTTGCCGAACGCGTAGGGCACGTTGACCTCGAAGGTCGCGGACTTGAGACCCGCCTCCTCGGCGTAGGACGTGTCGCCCACCTTGGTGGGGTAGCCGTGCCGCTCGGCCCAGCGCAGGTACATGCGCATCAGCATCTCGGCGAAGTCGGCGGCGTCCACGCCGCCGGCCCCCGCGCGGATCGTCACGACGGCCTCGCGGGAGTCGTACTCACCGTTCAGCAGGGTCCGGACCTCGAGCGCCGCGAGGTCCTTGCGGATCTTGGCGACCTCCTCCTCGGCCTCGGTGAGCGAGTCGGCGTCGTCCATCTCCTGGCCGAGCTCCACGAGCGTCTCGACGTCGTCGATGCGCGCGCCGAGCTTCTCGACGCGGCTCAGCTCGGCCTGGGCCGCCGACAGCGCGGAGGTGACCTTCTGGCCCTCCTCCGGGTCGTCCCACAGGTTGGGCGCCGACGCCTGCTCCGACAGCTCGGCGATCTTCGCCTCGAGCGCGGTGGGGTCGCTCACGGCCTCGATGGACTCGAGGGTCGTGCGGAGCGCCTTGATCTCAGCGGGAAAGTCGTTGGTGGCCACGATGTTCAAGGTTACCCGCGCATCCCGGTGCCCGACGCCGGAAAATCTCGCACCGCCCCCCGTCCGGCTCAGCGAGCTCCCGGTTCGGGCAGCTCACGGCCGAACATCTGCGCGGTCGCACGGGCGCTGGGCGTCCCCGCGTCGGGGTCCGCACCGTGCTCGACCAGCACCCGGATCACGTCGGCCTCGTTCTTGAAGACGGCGCCCGCGAGCGGAGCCTGGTTGTTGCCGTTGAGCCGGTTCACGTCCGCGCCGCGCTCCGCGAGGCCCGCCGTGAGGCTGGCGTGCCCGTGATAGGCGGCGAGCATCAGGAGCGTGTTGCCGGCGTCGTCGGCCAGCTCGACCGGCAGGCCGGCGTCCACCAGGTCGAGCAGCACGTCCGCACCCTGGCGGGCGAGGTCGAAGACCTGCTCGGGCTCGAGGCGGGTGCCGCCTGGCTGGTCACCGCTCTGGTCGCTCGTGCCGTGCTGCTCGCTCATGGGCACAACCTAACCCGGCCCAGGCCGGCCGATCGGTTCACCAGGCCCGGGCCGTCGACGACGCCGACAGACCGATCCCGCCGCCGAACGCGTCGGTGAACCAGTGCAGCAGCGGCGGGCGGGACACGGCCGCGAGCGTCACCCGCGCCGAACGCCCGTCCGGCGACGACGCCCCGGTCACCACCACGGGCAGGCCGGGCGGGTGCGCGGCGAGGTAGCGCTCGACGGCGGCGCGCACGCCGGCGTCGGACAGGGCGAGCGGGGCGCCGTCGGCGGGCGCACCCACGCCCGCGTAGAAGGCGTCCGGGGACATCGCGTCCGCCGCGTCGGCCGCGGCGAGGTCCGCGACGTCGTAGAGGGCCTTGCGGTCCAGGTGCACCGCGCTCGCCGAGGCGACCACCGCGACCAGCATCAGCGCGAACGCGACGAAGGCCGAGGTGAGCAGCATGATGCGGCCGCTCTCGCGGTCCTCGGGGTCGCGTCGGCGTGCGTCGGTGCGAGCGGCGGGCGTCATCCGCTCATTGTTCGCCGGTGGTGCGGACCCGGCTCGGCATGGCTGTGGAAAAGTCTCGGAGCGGTGGTTCGCCGCCCTGGTCATCTCCCAGGACGGAACCTAATCGTTTAGATTCGCCCGATCTTCGAAAACGTTTAGCGAAACCCTTGACACCTGGTGGGAGGCATAGAAATCCTTTTCCATGTCCCGACGGGCCAACGACGGCACGTCCTGAACGAAGGGGATCAACGATGATGACCCGAACGCTCACCCCACCGCGACACCGGCGCACGCTGCGCGCGGTCTCGCTCGCCACGCTGGCGGCGGTGGTGCTCAGCACCGGAGTGGCCGTCACCTCGGCCCAGGCCGCCGGCAGCACCCTGCAGGCCGCCGCCGCGGAGTCCGGCCGGTACTTCGGCACGGCGATCGCGGCGAACAAGCTCTCCGAGACGGCGTACACCACCATCGCGAACCGCGAGTTCAACATGGTCACCGCCGAGAACGAGATGAAGCTGGACGCGACCGAGCCGAACCAGAACCAGTTCACCTTCACCAACGGCGACCGCATCGTGAGCTGGGCGCGGAGCAACGGGAAGCAGGTCCGGGGGCACACGCTGGCCTGGCACTCGCAGCAGCCGGGCTGGATGCAGAACATGAGCGGCTCCGCCCTGCGGTCGGCGATGCTCAACCACGTGACCCAGGTGGCCACCCACTACCGCGGCCAGATCCACTCCTGGGACGTGGTGAACGAGGCGTTCCAGGACGGCTCGTCCGGCGCCCGCCGCGACTCGAACCTGCAGCGCACCGGCAACGACTGGATCGAGGCAGCGTTCCGCGCCGCCCGGGCCGCCGACCCGAACGCCAAGCTCTGCTACAACGACTACAACACCGACGACTGGTCGCACGCGAAGACGCAGGCCGTCTACAACCTCGTGCGCGACTTCAAGTCCCGCGGGGTGCCCATCGACTGCGTGGGCTTCCAGTCGCACTTCAACGCGCAGAGCCCCGTGCCGAGCAACTACCAGACCACGCTGTCGAGCTTCGCGGCGCTGGGCGTCGACGTGCAGATCACCGAGCTCGACATCGAGGGCTCCGGCTCGGCGCAGGCCGACAACTACCGCAGGGTCGTCCAGGCGTGCCTCGCCGTGTCCCGCTGCACCGGCATCTCGGTGTGGGGTGTCCGGGACACGGACTCGTGGCGCGCCGGCGGCACCCCGCTGCTCTTCGACGGGAACGGCAACAAGAAGGCCGCCTACACCTCCACGCTCAACGCGTTGAACGGCGGCACCACCACCCCGCCGCCCACCGGCGGCTGCACGGTGTCGGTCACCCGGGGGCAGGAGTGGTCCGACCGGTTCAACGTGTCGCTCGCGGTCTCGGGCAGCTCGACCTGGCGCGTCTCGGTCCAGCTCCAGGGCAGCCAGAGCCTGCAGAACTCCTGGAACGCCACGGTCTCCGGGAGCACCGGCACGCTGACGGCCACGCCGAACGGGGCCGGCAACAACTTCGGCATCACGCTCTACAAGAACGGGAACACCACCCTGCCCACGGCGACCTGCTCGACCAGCTGACGGGCTGACCTGGCCCGGCCGCCGGCCGCGAGGCCGCTCGGCCGGGCAGGACGACGGCGGTCCGCACCCCACGGAGGGTGCGGACCGTCGTGCCCGAGCCCCTGCCGGGCACTCCTCAGGGCCGGACCGCCGCGTACTCGTCGACCGTCCCCGTGCGCGCCGCCTCCACCGGGACGGACAGCGGCACCCAGCCGCGCACGGCGTCGGGCAGCAGGGGCAAGGGCACCTCGACGCGGACGACGGCGGCCACGGCACCACCCGGCGTCAGGCACGGGGACTGCGAGCACTCCAGGGTGAGCGCGCCCTCGTCGCCGGCGAAGCCCTGGTCCGTCAGGGCGAGCCGCACCGCGGCGTCGGCCCGGGTGGTCCCGACGGCGGCCGACTCGGCCGTGACCATCGCGCGGACCGCGCTCGTCGCCGCACCCTCGGCCGCGAACGCGCCGGCCTGCACGCGGCCGAGCGTGACCACGAGGTAGACCAGCGGGACCAGGAGGATCAGCGCGACGCCGAGGAACTCGACCATCGCGGAGCCCACCTCGCGGCCGCGGTCCTCCCGGCTCGGGTCCGCACGGCTCGGGCCCTCGGTGCTCCGGCTCCCGGCCTTCCTGCCCCGGAGCACCACCACCGCACCGGGAGACGTAACGGAGAGGGAGCACTGCTCGCCCAGCGTTACCTCCCCCGCTGCGCAACCAGTCCCCCGCAGCCCCCGCTGCGACCCGCTCATCGCTCCGCCAACGCGTGACCGCGCACCGTGAGCGTCCCGCCGGGACCGAGCAGGCCGACCACGGGCAGCGGCGTCCGCACCGTCACCTCGGTCACCTCGATCCCGTCGCGCGACGTGCTGCCAGCGGTGACGTCGCGGGCGTAGTCGCCCGTCAGGGCTCCCTCCAGGAGTGCGCGCGTGCGCGCGACGCCGTCGGCCGGGGTCCGGTCCGCGCGGGCCGCCACGCGGGCGCCCTCGGCGGCCGCGTCGATCGCGAGCGAACGCACGTGGACCGCGAGCGCCACCTGGACCACCCCGAGCAGGAGGGCCAGGACCAGCACCGACACCAGCAGGAACTCGACCGCCGCGGAGCCGTGCTCCCGCCGGCCCGTGCTCACCCCTGGCCCGTGACGCTGCTGATCGCCTGGCGGAACGCGTCCTCGAGCAGCGGGCCCGCCACGGCCCAGAGCGCCACGACCAGTCCTGCGGTCATCAGGGTGACGAGCACCCAGCCCGGCACGTCGCCCCGCTCGGCCTCGGCGGTCTCGGTCATGTTCCTGGTCCCTCGGTCGTCGCGCACAGCGGTTCCTTTCGTCGGCAGACTCCCTGGCGGAGTCATGTCAGAGCCCGATCCGGAGGGTGGCCAGGCTGGGGAAAACAGCGAAGACGACGGTGACCGGCAGCACGAGGAACACGACCGGCACCATCATCAGGATCTCCTTGCGGCCGCCCGCCTCCAGGAGGGAGCGGCGGCCCGCCTCTCGGACGTCGCGCGCCTGGGCGCGCAGCACGTCCGCGAGCGGGGTGCCGCGTTCCAGCGCGACGACCACCCCCTCGGCGAACCGGGACAGGGGTGGCAGCCCGGAGCGGTCCGCGAGCGCGGTGAGGGCGGCCGTCACGGGTGCGCCCGCGCGGACCTCGGCGACCATGCGGCGGATCTCGCCCGCCAGCTCACCCCGCGCCGTCGACGCCACCCGTTCGAGCGCGGCGGGCGGGCTCTCCCCCGCCGCCACGGCGAGGGCGAGCAGCTCCGCGATGGTCGGCAGCTCGGCGAGCAGCCGCTCCTCGCGTCGCCGCACCCGCAGCGTGAGGGCCTGGTCGCACGCCACGTAGCCGCACCCGCCCGCGACGGCGACGAGCACCACCAGCGGGACGGCCGCCGCGCCGCGCGTCGCCGCGAGCACCAGTGCGAGGCCGAGGCCCGCCGCGAGCCCGCCCACCGTCCAGACCACCTGGCGGGCCCGGAAGTGGTCGACCGTCTCCGCGGACCCGGCGCGGTCGAGCCGGCGGCGGATCTCCTCGCGGGGTGCGCCGAACCGCTCGAGGCGCGCGCCGATGTCGTGCAGGCCGAGGAGCCGGACCACCGCCGAGGTGCGGCTGGCCTCGCGCAGGAGCGTCGAGGTCGCGTCGCGCGGGCGCAGGTAGGGGGCGAGCCGCTCGTCGAGGCTGACGGCCCGCGCCCGCAGGCGGGACAGCACGACCAGCACCCCCGTCGCGACGCCGAGCCCCACGAGCGCCCCGGCCGCCCAGGCGGTCACCGGAGCACCCGGCGCTCGGCGGGCAGGCGCCCGATCCGCAGCATCAGCCGGTAGGCGACCAGGGCGCAGAGGCCACCGGTGACGAGCACCGTGACGCCCGCCGGCGAGTCGTAGGCACGCGCCGTCTCCGGCCGGGTGGAGAGCAGGGCGAGGACGACCCACGGCCCGGCGACCGCCACCCGCGCTCCGTTGACGGTCCAGCTCTGCCGCGCCTCGAGCTCGCCCCGGGTGGCGGCGTCCTCGCGGAGAAAGCCGCTCAGGGTCCGCAGCAGCCGGCCCAGGTCCTGGCCGCCGACCTCCCGGGTGAGGCGCAGGGCCTCCACGATGCGGTCGGCCACCGGGTCGGCGAGGCGCTCCTTGAGCGCGTCCAGGGCGTCGCCGAACCGGCCGCCGGCCCGGTAGTCCTGGGCGAAGCGGCCGAAGGGTTCGCGCAGCTCGACCGGACCACGGTGCGCGAGCTGGGCCACGGCCTCGGGCAGCGACAGCCCGGCGCGCACGCCGGAGGCGAGGTGGTCCACGACCTCGGGCCACACCTCCCGCAGCGCCCGACGGCGGTGGCGCGCCCGCGCACGGACCAGCACCACCGGGCCGGGCGCGGCGAGCAGCGCGAAGCAGGCCGCGATCGCCGGCGAGCGGGTCAGGGCGAGCGCCACGAGCAGGGTCACGACGCCGAGCGCCACGCACGAGCCCACGAGCATCGCGGGGGTCACGGAGGGCGCCCCGGCCTGGGTCAGCAGGTCCCGGGTGCGCATCTGCCAGGTCACGCGGCCCGCGGGGCGTGGCGTCGGGGCCCAGAACGACCACCAGACGCAGAACAGCCCGGCACCCAGGAGCAGGCCCACCACCACGCCCATCAGCGGGTCGCCCAGGGGCTCGCGCCGGCCCGGGCACCCGCACGACCGCCCACCGCCGCACGCGCACCCACTCCTCCCACGCCGACCCACGGACCGGCGACGGCACCGCGCGCGGAGCGTGTCCCCGGCAGGGGCGCGTCCGGCGCCAGCGCCCGGGGGTCGGCGAGCAGCGCCCGGACGTCGAACCCGGCGCGCTCGAACCGGTCCTCGCCGGGCGGCATGCCGTCGCCGCGGCACAGGTCACCGTCGGCGTCCCGGTCGAAGATCCCGGCGGTCTCGATGCGCCCCTCCTCGACGCGTCCGGTCACCGCGACGATCTCGCGGACCTGGCGGCGCACCACGCCGTCGGCCGCCCGGGTCAGGCCGAGGTGCACCACGAGGTCCACGGCGGAGGCGACGGTGGGCACCACGAACCGGTCGGACACGTTCTCGCCCGCGAGCAGCGGGAGCGTGGTCATCTTCGCGACGGCCTCCCGCGCCGTGTTGGCGTGCAGCGTGCACATGCCGGGCACCCCGCTGTTGAGGGCGATCAGCAGGTCGAACGCCTCCGCCTCCCGGACCTCGCCGATCACCAGCCGGTCCGGGCGCATCCGCAGGGCCTCCTTGACCAGGCGCCGCAGGGGCACCTCGCCGGTGCCCTCGAGGTTGGCCGGGCGGGTCTGCAGCGCCACGTGGTCGCGGACAGGGAGCCGCAGCTCCCAGACCTCCTCGGCCGAGATGACCCGCTCGGAGCCCGGGATCGAGCCCGCCAGCGCATTGAGCATCGTGGTCTTGCCCGACTGGGTCTGGCCCGACACGAGCACGTTCAGCCCGGCCCGCACGGCGGCGTCGAGGAAGGTCGCGGCCTGGGCCGTGAGCGAGCCGAGCCGCACCATGTCCGCCAGCGAACGGGCCCGCACCACGTGCTTGCGGATGTTCACGGCCCAGGCCGCGCGCGTGATGTCGGGGATGACGACGTGCAGGCGCTCCCCGCCCGGCAGCCGGGCATCCACGAACGGGCTGGACAGGTCGAGACGCCGCCCGGACGTCTTGAGCATCCGCTCCACGAGGTCGCGCACCTGCTCGTCGGTCAGCACCGTGCTGGTCAGCTCGGACACTCCGCGCCGCGCGACGTAGACATGGGTCGGGGCGTTGAGCCAGACCTCCTCGATCTCGGGGTCGTCGAGGTAGGGCTGCAACGGCCCGAACCCACCCACGGCGTCGGTCACCGTGCGGGCCGCCGCGTCGGGATCGTCGAGCGGCGGCACCACGCCGACGCTCGCCCGTGTCGCGTAGTCGCCCACCGCGTCCGTGACGAGGCTCGACAGCCCCTCCCGATCACCGATCGGGTCCAGACCCCTGCGCCGCACCAGCTCGCGTACCTCGTGCTCGAGGATCCGCGCCCCCTCATCGCCCATGACCGGCAACGCTAGATCCAAACGTTCATCTCCGCAGGCCACCCTGTGGATAACTTTCCCCAGAAGCCGGAGTTATCCACCTAATCCACAGAGTTGTCCACAAAGGTGCAGGTAGAGCGGGTTGTCTGGGATGCCCGGAGATGAACCCGCGGTGGACGGGCGGTGGATATCGTCTAGCCCATGAACGCCCATCCTTCATCCGGCAGCGACTCCGAGCACGACTCCGGCAGCGACTCCTCCGGCCGCGGCACGGACCGCTGGCAGGCCACCGCGAGCGCCGCCGGGCTGCTGGCCGACGACGGCAGCGTCGCCGTCACGATCTTCGCCGAGATGTCGGCCCTGGCCGTCCGCACGGGTGCGATCAACCTCGGCCAGGGATTCCCCGACGTCGACGGCCCCGAGTACGTCAAGCAGGCGGCGATCAAGGCGATCGAGGCGGGTCGCAACCAGTACGCCCCCGGCGACGGCGTGCCGGAGCTGCGTCAGGCCGTCGCCGAGCACCAGAAGCGGCACTACGGGCTGGACGTCGATCCCGACACCGAGGTGCTGGTCACCACGGGTGCCACCGAGGCACTGACGGCCTCCGTCCTGGCCCTGACCCGGCCGGGCGACGAGGTGCTGACGCTCGAGCCGTTCTACGACTCGCACGCGGCGGCGATCGGCATGTCGGGCGCCACGCACGTGACCGTCCCGCTGGTCCCGGGGCCGGAGGGTTTCCGGCTCGACGTCGACGCCCTGCGGGCGGCGGCCACCGACCGCCTGCGGATGATCCTGCTCAACTCCCCGCACAACCCGACCGGGACGGTGCTCACGCGGGACGAGCTGGCCGCCGTCGCCGCGGTCGCCCGGGAGCACGGCGCGATCGTGGTGACCGACGAGGTCTACGAGCACCTGACCTTCGGCGCGGAGCACGTGCCGATCGCGACGCTGCCGGGGATGGCCGAGCGGACGCTGACCATCTCGTCGTCGGGCAAGACGTTCTCGTTCACCGGCTGGAAGGTGGGCTGGGTACACGGGCCGGCCGACCTGGTCACGGCGGTGCGGACGGTCAAGCAGTACCTGACGTACACCTCGGGTGCGCCCTTCCAGCCCGCCATCGCGCAGGCCCTGGCCGACGACGACGCGCCGCGCGCGCTGGCCGCCTCGCTGGCCGGCCGCCGGGACCTCCTGTGCGCGGGTCTGGAGGCCGCCGGCTTCATGGTGACGCGCCCGGCCGGCACGTACTTCGTGATGGCCGACGCGTCCGCCGTGCTCGCGCGGCTCGGCCTGCGCGACGGCGTCGAGCTGTGCCGCCGCCTGCCCGAGCTGGCGGGGGTCGTGGCGATCCCGGCGTCGGCGTTCTGCCGCGCGGGCTCCCCGACGGCGCAGGCCCTGGCGAACCATGTGCGGTTCACCTTCGTGAAGCGCGAGGAGGTGCTGCGCGAGGCGGCGACGCGCCTCGCGGGCCTGGGGATCCCCCTCAGCTAGCCCGTGACCAGCGAGATCGCCACGGCCAGCATGATCAGCGCGATCACGCCGTCGAGCACGCGCCACGCGTTCGGGCGCCGCAGCACGGGCGCGAGCAGCCGAGCGCCGTAGCCGAGGGCGGCGAACCAGGCGACGCTGGAGACCATCGCCCCCGCGGTGAACCACCAGCGGGTGTCGCCGTAGGTCGCGGCGACCGAACCCTGCAGCACCACGGTGTCGAGGTACACGTGCGGGTTGAGCCAGGTGAGCGCCAGCGCCGTGAGGACGACGGGCTTGAGGCGCCGGCCGGGACCGTCGCCGAGGGCGCCGTCGTCCGCGGCGGCGAGCGTCGTGTCGCCCTTGACCGCGCGCCAGGCCGCCATGGCCCCGTACCCGAGCACGACGGCGGCACCCAGCCAGCGCACCACCACCACGGCGTCGGGCCAGCGCTCGACCAGCGGCCCGAACCCGGCGGCGCCGGCCGCGTAGAGCGCGACGTCGGAGGCCGCGCAGATCGCCGCCACGACGCCCACGTGCTCACGGCGCAGCCCCTGACGCAGCACGAAGGCGTTCTGGGCTCCGATGGCGACGATGAGCGAGAGGCCGAATCCGAGTCCGGCGAGCAGGGCGAGCATGCCTCCACGCTAGGCAGCGGAACCACCTGAAGGCCAGTTCATGTTTCTCAGCCCGCATAAGCAGAACTGAAGATGCGCCAAACTGGCTCCATGCGATGGGACTCCCGCCAGCTCGAGGCGCTGGCCGCCGTGGTCGCCGAGGGCTCGTTCGACGCCGCGGCGCGCGCCCTGCACGTGACGCCCTCGGCGGTGAGCCAGCGCATCCGCGCGCTGGAGAACGCGGCGGGCAGCGTGCTCGTGCGGCGCGCCCGGCCGGTCGTCGCCACGCCGTCGGGCCAGGCGCTGCTGCGCCTCGCCCGGCAGACCGAGCTGCTCGGCGCGGAGGTCGCCGCGGAGCTGGGCGCGCACGGTACCGACGACCCGCCCGACGACGCCGACAGCGGCGCGCCGGACCGCCTGGTCACCGTGCCGCTGGCGGTCAGCGCCGACTCCCTGGCCACGTGGGTGCTGCCCGCCCTCGCCCAGGTCGAGGGCATCACCTTCGACCTGCACCGGGCCGACGACAGCCGCACCGCCGACCTGCTGCGCGAGGGCGTGGTCATGGCGGCGGTCACCTCGCAGACCGCGCAGGTGCAGGGCTGCCGCAGCACCCCGCTCGGGATCATGCGCTACCGCCCGGCCTGCACGCGCACCTTCGCGGAGCGCTGGTTCCCCCAGGGCCCGACGCCGGAGGCCCTCGCCGCCGCGCCCGTCGTCGTCTTCGACCGGACCGACGACCTGCAGGACGTCTACCTGCGCGCCCGCGCGCCGCACGCGCGGCCGCCGCGGTTCCACGTGCCGAGCACCGTCGAGTACGAGGAGACCATCCGCCTCGGGCTGGGCTGGGGCATGCTCCTGGAGCAGCCGGCGATCGGCGGCCTGCACACCGGTACCGGCGGCGGCATCACGCTGCTGGAGCCCGGCTACGTCCTGGACATCCCGCTCCACCTGCAGCAGTGGAAGCTGCGTTCGGCCGTGCTGGACCGGGTCACGGCAGCCCTGCGAAAAGAAGCGACACGCAAGCTCCTGCCGGCGTGAAATCTGGACGTACCCCCATCATTAGCCCCCTTCCAGTCCTTCCGCACTTCCGAATCATGAACCGGACATGCTCTGTCCGACTTCCTACGGTTCAGGCATGCTCTCAGCGCTCGCCGGGATGGCCTTCGGCCTCTCCCTCATCGTCGCCGTCGGTGCGCAGAACATCTTCGTCCTCCGCCAGGGCCTGCGGCGCGAGCACGTGGGTCTCGTCGCGGGCATCTGCGCCGTCAGCGACTTCGTGCTCATCTCGGCCGGGGTCGGCGGGCTCGGGACCCTGATCCAGAGCGCGCCCATGGTGGTCGAGATCGCGCGGTGGGCGGGCGCCGTCGTCGTGCTGGTCTACGGGGGCATGGCCGCCCGCCGCGCCTGGAAGGGCCAGCAGGTCGTCATGGGGCGGCACAGCATGACGTCGCGGACCGTGGGCGCCGCCGTCGCCACCACCCTCGCGCTGACCTGGCTCAACCCCCACGTCTACCTCGACACCGTGGTGCTCGTGGGCGGCCTGGCGGCGACGCACGGCGACGACCGGTGGTGGTTCGGGTTCGGCGCCTGCCTGGCGAGCACCGCGTGGTTCGTCGCGCTGGGCTACGGGGCCCGCTACCTCGCGCCGCTGCTGGAGAAGCCCGGCGCCTGGCGCGTGCTGGACAGCGTGGTCGCGCTGACCATGGTGGTCGTCGCGGCCACGCTCGTCCTGGGCGCCTGAGCCCAGGACGAGCGTCCGGCCGACCCGTCAGGCGCAGACGCCGTCGAGCAGTACCTCGGGGCTCGGGCTCGGCTTCGGCGTGGCCGGCTCGGACGCGGTGCCGTCGGCCTCGCTGGTGTCACCGGTCTCGGCGTCGCCACCCTCCGTACCCTCGGCGTCTCCACCGGCGTCCGCGCCCTCCTCGGCCTCGCCACCGGCGTCACCGGCCGTGTCGCCCTCCTGGGCCTCGCCGCTGGGGCTGCCCGAGGCGGCCGGCTCCGGCGTGTCCAGCACGACCTCCTCCGGCGGCTGGTCGGCGGCGATGCGAGCGAAGATCTCCGCGGCCTCCGGCCCCCAGCCGAGCCCGCCGACGCCGCCCTCGGTGGTGTCGTAGACCGGGATCTTGGTCATCACGATGTTGCGCTTCTCGATCTCGCGCAGCGACCACGCGAGACCGGCCACGCTGCCCGGGTTGGCGATCGCCGGGTCGGCGCTCAGCGAGCCGAGGGCGGCATTGATCAGGCGGAACGTCTTGGTCGGGTCCGCGAGCGTCTCGGCGGACAGGATCTGCCGCATCGTCGCGTTGATGAACGCCTGCTGACGCTCGATGCGCGTCAGGTCGCTGCCCATCTCGAGCCCCATGCCCGTGCCCTTGCGCACGCGCAGGAACTGGATCGCCGTCTTGCCGTCGAGCAGGTTCTCGCCCGCGGGCAGGTCGATGCGGGCGGACTTCGGGTTGCCGTGCAGCGCCTCGGGCAGGCACATCTTGACGCCGCCGATCGCGTCGACCACGTCGATCACGCCGTTCATCTTGACCACCGCGTGGTTGGTCACCGTCACGCCAGTGATCGCGTTGACGGTGTTGATGGTGCACGCGGCGGCGTACTTCATGTCCGTGCCGCCGCTGCCGACGGTGAACGAGGCGTTGAACTTGTCCCGGTACGGCTGCGACTGGCTGCCGTCGGGGAGCTTGCAGGACGGGATGTCGACGAACGTGTCGCGGGGCAGCGACACGACCTCCATCCACTGCCGGTCCGCCGAGATGTGCACCAGCATCGTGGTGTCCGAGCGCATGCCGGAGACCGTGCCGCCGATGTCGGCGTTCGTCCCGTCCCGGATGTCCGTGCCCATGAGGAGCAGGTTGACGGCCTGGTCCTTGAACGGGTCGGACGGGTCCTTCGGCTCGACCACCTCGGTCACCAGGCCGTCGAGGTCCTGGACCTCGATCTGCGAGATCGCGTTGTGGTACGCCGTCGCGGCCGCCGCGGAACCGAAGGCCATCACCCCGACCAGGCCCATCGTGACGCTGCGGAACACGAGCGCCTTGCGCCAGCTGCGCACGTGGCGCGGCTGACGTTCACCCGTGCGCGCATGTCGGGGAACCCCGGGAATTATCTCGCCGACAGGTCGCACTGCCGTCCAGAAGTCACTCGCCACGCATCGGAGACTAGGGCCTCAGTGCAACAATCGTGTAAATAAGTCGCGCCGTTCCCAGGCAGCATCCAGGCCGCGCCAGGGATCCGGCCCGCGGTTCAGTCCGCGCAGACGCCCGGCAGCAGCGAGGGCGAGGGCGACGGGCTGGGCGTGTCGGACGGCGTGGTCGCACCGCCGTCGTCCGTCGCCTCGTCGGTGGGCTCGTCCGAGGCGCCGTCCGACGGCTTGTCCGACGACCCGCCGGCCACGGGCGCCGCGCTCTCGTGGCCGGGCGGCGGGTCGTCGGCCGCGAGGCGCTCCCAGATCGCCGTGGCGTCCTCGGTCCAGACCACCCGGTTGGGGTCCGTCGGCGCGGCCACCACCGGCAGCTCGGTGAACACGATCTCAGCCGGGTCGATGTCGCGGATGCTGAACGCCAGGCCCGCGAGCGCCGCCGGGTCGGCCAGGCCGGGGTCGGCCGAGATGGCGCGCAGCACCGCCTCGATGGTGCGGTACAGCTTCGGCGAGTTGGTCACGATGTTCTGGGCCAGGATCTGGCGCACCAGTGCGTCGACGAACGCCTGCTGGCGGTCGATGCGGGTCAGGTCGCTGCCCTGTTCCAGGCCCAGGCCGGTGCCGTGCCGTGCCCGGAGGAACCCGATGGCCTGGCGGCCGTCGAGGGTCTGCTCGCCGGCGGGCAGCTCGAACCGGCCGTACGCGGGATTCTGGACGAGCGGCTCGGGCAGGCACATGCGCACCCCGCCGAGGGCCTCGACGACGTCGACCACGCCGTCCATCTTCACCACCATGTGGTTGGTGACGGGCACGCCCGTGAGGGTCTGCACGGTCGAGATGGTGCAGGCGGCGGCATGGGTGAGGTCCTCGGCCGCACCGCCGCCGATCGTGAACGCGCTGTTGAACATGCCGTACGTGGCGCCGGACTCGGTGCCGTCGGGGAGCTTGCACGACGGGATGTCGACCAGCGAGTCGCGCGGGATCGAAACCACCTCGATGCGGGACCGGTCGCCGGAGATGTGCACCAGCATGGTGGTGTCCGACCGCATGCCGCCGTCGCCCGCACCGGCGATCTCGGTGTTCTCGCCGCCGCGCAGGTCGGTCCCCAGCACGAGGATGTTCAGGCTGCGGCCGGTGAACGGGTCGTCGGGGTCCACGGACGGCGTCGGCCCCTTGACGAGACCCGAGACGTCGCTGACGCCGATCTGCTGCTTGAAGTCGAGATAGGCGGCCGCGCCGCCCGCGACCACGAGGGCGAGCGCGCCGACGACGACGAGCGCCGCGGCGCGCGCGACGCGATGACTGCGCTGGTGACGGAGGTGCCGGGGCACATACGGAGCATAAGCACGTACCCCGGCACGAGGCCTGTTAAGTCACCCGGAGATCACCTGACCGCGGCGGCGCCGAGGTCCGGGTTGTCCGAGAAGAACCCGTCCAGTCCCGCGTCCAGGAAGACGCGGATCTCACCGACGAGGTCGCCGATCCCGTTCGGGTCGGCCGACGAGCGGAACTCCGCCGGCAGGAACTGGTTCTCCCGGCGGAAGGTCCAGGTGTGCACCTCGAGACCCGCGCGGTGCGCGTCGCGGATCACGCTGCTCGGCGCGCCGAGCGTGCCGTCGGCCGTGCGCGGGATCAGCACGTTCTTCTCGGCGCCGATCCCGTCGGCGTACGTCGCGATCTCGCGGAGCCCCTGCCGGGTGACGAGGTCCGCGTAGGTGCGCGGGTCGCCGTCGGCCACCAGGTCGTAGGGCGCGCCGCTGCTGCTGACGAGCTGGCCGAGCGGCACGTCGGTGAGCTCGTCGAGCTCCTGCAGGTTGCCGACCTCGAAGGACTGCACGATCACCGGCGCGTCCTCGTCGTCGAACCCGTTGCGGCGCAGCTCGGCCACCAGCGGCTCCTCCAGGGACAGGCCCACCGAGTCGAAGTAGGTGGGGTGCTTGGTCTCCGGGTAGACGCCGACGGGCGCGCCGTCGCACGTGCGGCTGTTGCGGGCCAGGTCGAGCACCTCGTCGAGCGTCGGAATCAGGTACAGCCCGTCGAACGCGGTGTTCTGCGGCCGGACCTGCGGCAGGCGCTCCTTGGCGCGCAGGGTGCGCAGCTCGGCGAGCGTGAAGTCCTCGGTGAACCAGCCGGTGATCCGGGTGCCGTCGATCGTCTTGGTGGTGCGGCGGCCGGCGAACTCGGCGTGGGCGGCGACGTCGGTGGTGCCGCTGATCTCGTTCTCGTGCCGGGCGACCAGCACGCCGTCCTTCGTGGAGACCACGTCGGGCTCGATGTAGTCGGCGCACTGGTTGATGGCGGTCTCGTAGGCGGCGAGGGTGTGCTCCGGCCGGTAGCCGGAGGCGCCGCGGTGCCCGACGACGGTGACGCCGTCGTCCGTGACGCGCTCCTTGCGCAGGTCCACCAGGGCCATCTCGGTGTCGTCCGGGGTGCCGGTGACCCGCGCGTCGTTGCCCGGGTAGTTGTTGTCGTTGCCGATCAGCAGCGTGTCACGGTCCACGAACAGGACGGTCTCGAAGGACTGCGCGGGCAGGGCGAACGTCTCGCCCAGGCCGTAGCCCTCCCCCGCGTCGATGCCGCGGGGGTTGTCGATCCGCAGGGCGTCGACCACGAGCTCCTTGCGCACGAACCCGTCGCGGTCCTTCGTGCCCAGGTCGATCTCGTAGACGCGCTTGGTGACCGCCTGGTCGCCCTCGAAATCGTCGCGCTCGATGAGCAGCATCGTGTCGCGTCCGGTCGCGTACGCGTCGCCGATCACGTCGGCGGGCTGGTCGGTCTGGTAGGCCCAGCGCTTGCCCGTGTACTCGCCGCGGCGGGTGTCGAACTGGTAGATCCAGCGGCGGCGCGGGTCGGCGTCGTTGGCCAGCGCGCCCTCGACCACCGGGTAGAGGTAGCGGCCGATGCCCGCCATGGCCTCGAAGCCGCGGCTGCTGCCCACGTTGGGCGTCTCGCCGGGCTCCAGGTACGGGTTGCCGGGCGACTTGCCGTCCGGGAACTCGTACGGGGCCTCCAGCAGGGTGCCGTCGGCGTCGAAGTGGAGCAGGAACGGGCCGAACTCCTCGCCCACCCACAGCGTGCCGTCGGCGGCGCGAACCAGGGACTCGATGTCGAAGTCGGCGCCCGTGAGCAGCCGGTCGGTGGTGTCCTCGTTGACGATGTCGAAGTCGAGCACGTCGTTGCGGTCGTTGTACTCGATGAAGTCGAGCACCTCGATCTCGCCGTCGCCCGAGCCGCGGCGGTTCGTGTCCCACTGCGGGCGCACCAGGTAGTTGCGCAGCAGGAAGTCGGCGGAGTTGCCCTTGGCGCCGAAGCCGTTGTCGGGCTGGGCCCAGAACGTGCCGTCGTGGTTGTCGACCATCGCGGAGAAACCGGGGATCACCTGGCCGTCCCAGGGTCCCTGCCGTCCGTTGCCGGGGCTGGCCGCGGCGCCCGACGGCGGCCCCTCGGCCAGGTGGTCGGCGGACAGGGTGGCGCGACCCGCCAGGGTCGCGGCGAGGTGGGTGCCGCCGTGGTGCTCGGTCGCGGGGCCGGGCCGGGGCGCGGCGGCGACGGCGGCGGCCGCCGGCAGCAGCAACGACGTCGCCGCCGCGGCGGCCACCACACGCGCGGCGCGGGTACGCAGGGGTGTGCTCATGGGGGCGAGCCAAGTGGGCGCACCGGAAATCCCGGTGAATCCGGCGCTACCTCCCGGTGAACTCTCGGGCGGGTCTCAGCGCCCGGGCGGGTCTCAGACCGGCATGTGCCAGCCGCCGCGCCGGAACGCCGGGGTGGCGGTCGCCAGGACGAGGATCGCGAGCGTCACCGCCGCGAGCATCACCAGGGCCATGGCCGTGGCGTCCCCGCCGAGGAACCCGCCGAGCGAGCTCACCGTGCCCGCGACCAGGGACTGGATCGCGCCGATCATCGCCGCCGCGGTCCCGGCGATCTCGCCGTGCCGCGACAGCGCCATCGCGGACGCGTTCGCCGGGACGAGGCCCTGGAACGCGAGGACGCACCACAGGGCCACGAGCAGACCGATCAGCCCGCCCGCGCCGGTCAGGACCACCACGAGGAGCACGACGACCAGCACCGCCTGCGCCACCACGCCGAACCGGAGCAGCCGGACCGGCGCGACCTTGCGCACCAGAGCCGCGTTGACCTGCGCGGACAGGACGAGCCCCACACCGTTGATTGCGAACAGCAGGGCGAACTGCCCCTCGCTGAGCCCGAACTCCTGCTGGAAGATGATGGGCGAGCCCACCACGTAGCTCATGAGCACACCGAAGCCCAGGCCCGGGATCACGGCGAGGGCCAGGAAGTGCTTGTCCTTCAGCAGGCGGCCGTAGCCACCCGCGACCGTGCGGAATCCACCGGTGAGCCGCTTGACCGGCGGGTGGGTCTCCGGCATCAGGCGGAGCACCACGAGCGCGAGCACGGCGCCCATCACGGCGAGCACCGCGAACACCCAGCGCCAGGTGCCGTGCGCCAGCACGAACGTGCCGAGCGTGGGCGCGAACATCGGCGCCACGCCGATGACCAGCATGAGACGGGAGAGGATGCGGGCCGCCTCGGCGCCCACGAACCGGTCGCGCACCACGGCGACCGAGGCGACGCCGGCGGCCGCGTTGAAGAAGCCCTGCGCGAGTCGGAGGACGATCAGCAGCGGCATGCTCGTGACCACGACGCACAGCAGCGAGATGACGACGTGCAGCGCGAGGCCGATGAGCAGCGGCGTGCGCCGGCCGAACCGGTCGGAGAGCGGGCCGATGACGAGCTGGCCCACGCCACCGCCGATCAGCATGCAGGACACCGTGAGCTGGGCCAGCGCCTCCGTGGACCCCAGGTCCAGGGCGACCTGCGGCAGCGCGGGCAGGTACATGTCGACGGTGAAGGCGGGCAGGGCCGACAGGGCCCCGAGCATGAGGACCCACTTGACGGTGGACCGGGAGGACGCTCGGCGCGCGGGCACGACTGGGGAGACGCCCGACGGCGCGGAGGTTGGCATGGGCACGATGCTATCGAATCGATACGACGATGAGAAGCGTGATCTCGCTCTCCGGTCATGTGTTCGCCCGGAGTCCACCATGGACGACGGCGCGCCGGCCGCGCCCCGCGAGTGTCAGTGGCTCGGGGCATGCTGGTCCCATGTGCGGACGCTTCGCCTCCTTCACCCAGACCCAGGATCTCGCCGACGAGCTCGCGATCGCCGAGATCGCCGAGGACGCCCGGCTGCTGCCGCCGTCCTGGAACGTTGCGCCGACGGACCCGGTGCGGATCGTCGTCGAGCGGGCGGCCCGTGACTCCACGGAGGTGACGCGCTCCGTGCGGCTCGCCCGCTGGGGGCTCGTGCCGTCCTGGTCCAAGGACCCGAGCGGTGGCGCGCGCATGATCAACGCACGCTCCGAGTCGCTGCTGGACAAGCCGGCGTTCGCCAAGCCGTTCAAGGTGCGGCGCTGCATCGTGCTGGCCGACGGCTACTACGAGTGGCGCAAGCTGGCGCTGCCCTCGTCGGGCTCGAAGAAGGTCCCGAAGCAGCCCTACTGGATCCACCCGGCCGAGGCGGACGTCGCGGCCTTCGCGGGTCTGTACGAGTTCTGGCGCAACCCGGCGGCGAGCGAGACCGACCCCGACCGCTGGCTGGTGTCGACCACGGTGATCACCCGGCCGGCGTCCGAGAGCATGACCCCGATCCACGACCGCATGCCGTTCGTGCTGCCGTCGAGCGCCTGGGACCAGTGGCTCGACCCCGCGGTCGGGGACGCGTCCAGCCTGCTGAAGCTCGACAACGCGCCGCTGACCACGCTGCCGGTCGGCGACGCCGTCGGCTCGGTGCAGAACGACGGACCGTCGCTGATCGAGGAGGAGTCGGAACCGAGGGACCCGGAGCCGGTCCGGGTCTGACAAACGGGCCGAACACGCGCAAAACGCCTAGTCCTCGATGTGGTTTCGTTGCATATACGCAACTGGACTGGCAGATGTCGAAATTCCTCTACAGGCTGGTGCACGTGACTATCGACACCGGCAACTTCTCTGCGCCCGACGGCTACGGAGAGTTCATCGCGGACCTGAAACGACGGGTCCGCACCACCCAGTTCCGCGCCGTCCGCGCCGCCAACACCGAGGTTCTGCGCCTGTACTGGTCCGTGGGCCGCGGCATCCTCGACCGCCAGCAGGGCGCGGGCTGGGGCGCGAAGGTCGTGGACCAGATCTCGGCGGACATGCGGCGCGAGTTTCCTGGTCAGCGGGGTTGGTCGACCCGAAGCCTGAAGTACATGCGCAAGCTTGCGGACGCCTGGCCCGACGAAGCCGAGTTCGTGCAGCAAGCTGCTGCACAAATGCCGTGGGGCCATCTGATGCTCCTCCTCGACAAGCTCGACACGCGCGACGACCGGGAGTGGTACGCCGCCAAGGCAGCAGCTCACGGCTGGTCCCGGGCCAGCCTCGAGTTCGAGATCAAGACGGACCTCAGGAAGCGTCTCGGATCCGCCCCGTCGAACTTCACGGCGACCCTCGACGCCGCCGACTCCGACCTCGCCCAGCAAGCCGTCAAGGACACGTACGTCTTCGAGCACCTCGACCCCGACGAGCACCGCGCCGAACGCGACCGCGAGCGGGCGCTCATGGACCGCATCCAGGAAACGCTGCTGGAGCTCGGTCGGGACATGGCGTTCGTCGGCCGTCAGCACCGAATCGAGGTTGGCGGCGATGAGTTCTTCGTCGACCTGCTCTTCTTCCACGTCACCCAGCTGCGCTACGTCGTCGTCGAGCTCAAGGTCGGCAAGTTCCAGCCCGCTCACATGGGCCAGATCGGCACCTACGTCGCGATGGTCGACGGCCGGCGTCGGCCCGGTCAACGGTCTGAGCAACGGGCGCCTACGCCGCCGGCAGCACCTCGGCCAGGGTCCGGATGCGGTCCGCGATCTCCGGGTACCGGTCCTCGCGGTCCAGCAGCACCGCGCCGAGCCCGGCGTCGAGCGGCCCCTGGTAGTCCTTCTCGACGTCGTTGCCCACCATGAGCACGTCGGCCGGCGCCACCCCGAGCACCTCGCACGTCGCCGCGTAGGCGCGCGGGTCCGGCTTGCCCGCGGGCAGGTCGTCCGAGGCGACGACGACGTCGAGGTGCGCGGCCAGCCCCGTGCGGTCGAGCTTGAGTCGCTGGTGGGCGCTGTCGCCGTTGGTGAGCAGTGCGACGACGAGGCCGGCGTCCCGCACGCGGCGCAGCGCCGGGACGGCGTCGTCGAACGCCGTCCAGGCCTGCTCGTAGCGCGACAGGTAGCCGGAGAACAGCTCGTCGGCCTCGTCGTCGGTGGCGTCCGCCCCCAGGAACTCGCGCACGCGGACGCGCCGCTGCTCCTGGAACGTGATCTCGCGCCGCTGGTACCGGCCGTAGGCCTCCTCGGCTATGCCACCCCACGCCCTGACCAGCTCTTCGGGGTCGTCGTGGTCCAGACCCAGCTCGGGGAGCCAGCCCAGGAGCGCCGTCCGAGAGGCGCCCTCCTGGTCCACGAGTGTGTCGTCGAGATCGAAGAGAACGACTTTCAGCACGCTCGCATCGTGTCACACGCCGGTCTATGCCCCACCCGTCACCCCGATGACCTGGCCGTTCACCGCGGTGTTCGCCCCGGAGCCGAGCCAGACGACGGCGGAGGCCACCTCGGCGGCGTCGATCAGCCGCCCGAGCGAGAACGCGACCGACCTGCCCGCGGACGCCGCGACGTCGGAGGCGCTGGACCGGCTCGCCGGGCGCCGGCCGGGCGCGCTGCGCGCCGTCTGGCCTGCCCGGACAACATTCACCGGGTGAATTCTGCGCGCCCGCCAACGAACCGGCCGTCTCGTGCGTCCCTAGCGGTGACAGGTTCCTGTCCTCACCGATCTGGGGGATCCATGACCGCACCACGTTTGTCCCGCCCGTCGCCGCGCCTGCTCACCATGGGCGTCGCCGTCGTGCTGGCCCTCGGCCTGCTCGGCGAGGGCGGCGCGACCAACGCCACCGCCTCCGCCGCGCCGATCGCGACGGCACCGGCGGACGCCGCGCCCACCGCGCAGCGCGGCCTGCGCTTCGCCCCGGCGGCGAGCACCGTCGAGGCCTACAACTACGACGGCTGGGTGTACTTCGACTCGGGCGTCTGGCTGGCCGCCTACGGCGAGGGCTACGAGTTCTGGGCCAAGAAGGCCAAGCCCTCCGCCCGGGCGACGCTCACCAAGACCGTGATCCGCGGCGACGAGCGCACCACCACGAAGGCCCCCGCCGCGATCGTCGACGGGCTGGACGGCTTCAAGAAGGGGCTCACGGTCCAGGTCACGGACTCGACGGGCAAGGTCCTGGTCAAGAAGTCCCGCAGCCTGTGCCTCAGCGGCACGGAGCGCCAGCGCGTCGAGCCGACCGGCAACACCGAGCCGATCTACCCCATGTTCTGCGGCGGGGACTGGTTCACCAAGTCCACCGTGTCCGGGATCGAGCAGGGCTGGGCGACCAAGCTGGACACGTACTTCGAGCTGAAGACCACGCGCAAGAACCTCCGGATGACCGTGACCATCAGCGACCCCGTCGCGGACTTCCTGGGCCTGCCCGCCGGGAGCCGCTCCGTGTCGCAGCGCGTCAAGGTGATCGACGAGTGCACCGTCGTGGACTGCGGCGAGGTCGGGGACGCGCTCCTCGGGGCGCCCGTCGAGGGCTTCAGCACGCTGGCGGAGGGCGACGCGGCGTCCGCCCACGCCGACGAGGTGCGGGCGCTGGCGAGCGGCGCCCACGGGTCCCACGGCGACGGGGCCGGGACCTCGCACCGCGCGAACCTCTTCACCCTGCAGGGCGGGAGCCAGGAGCACGGCGGCGACCACCCCGCGCTCGGCCAGCCGGGGTCGAAGCCGTCGAACAAGGCCCCCGCCGAGGACACGCTCCCGGACCTCCTGTCGCTGCCCGCGTGGCAGATCGGGATCGAGCGGTCCTCCGGCGCCGACCGGCTGACCTTCAACGCGAACGAGTGGAACGCCGGCCCGGCGCCCCTGGTGGTCGAGGGCTACCGCAAGGGCTCCGCTGAGGTCATGGACGCCTACCAGTTCTTCTACCGGGACGGCAAGGAGGTGGGCAGCACCAGGACCGGCAAGATGAAGTACCACGCCGCCCCCGAGCACGACCACTGGCACTTCCTGGACTTCGCGAGCTACGAGCTGGTGAAGCCCGACGGCACCCTGGTGACCACCAGCGGCAAGCAGTCGTGGTGCCTCGCGCCCACCAACGCCGTCGACCTGTCGGTGCCCGGCGCGACCTGGCGGCCGGAGGCGACCGGCCTCGACAGCACCTGCGGCGACCGGTCCGCGCTCTGGCTGCGTGAGGTCCTGCCCGTGGGCTGGGGCGACACCTACAACCAGACCCAGACGCAGGCGTTCAAGCTGACGGGCGTCAAGAACGGGACCTACCAGATCAAGATCACCGTGAACCCGAACGGCGCCCTGCACGAGCTGACGACGGACAACAACGTCAGCTACCGGACCGTCGTCCTGGGCGGCAAGCCCGGCAAGCGCACGGTGACGGTGCCGCCGTACGAGGGCGTCGACACGGAGGTCGTGAACTAAAACGTAGGCTGCGGCCCATGAACGCCAGCAGCACGACCGGCATCCCGTCCGGGAGCGGTGTCTCGTGCACCCTCTCGGACGGGATCGCCGACGTCCGGCTCGACCGGCCCGACAAGCTCAACGCGCTGTCGCTCGGCATGCTCGGCGAGCTCCGGGCCACCGCACGCCGCCTGGGGCGCGAACCCGGGCTGCGTGCGGTCGTCGTCTCCGGCAACGGCCGCTCGTTCTGCGCGGGGCTCGACCTCGGCTCGGCAGCGCGGAACCCGGCGGCGGTCGCCCGTGCCTTCGTGCCGACGCCGCGGGGCACCAACCTGTTCCAGGAGGCCTGCTGGGCCTGGCGCCGTCTGCCGGTCCCGGTGATCGCAGCCGTGCACGGGCACGTCATCGGCGCGGGCGTGCAGATCGCCCTGGCCGCCGACCTGCGCCTGACCACGCCCGACGCCCGCTGGTCCGTCAAGGAGGTCGAGCGCGGCCTGATCCCCGACATGTCCGGGATCCGCGCGCTGACGCAGCTCGTGGGCATCGAGACGGCGAAGCGCCTCACCTTCACGGCCGAGGAGTTCTCGGGGGCCGACGCCGGACGGCTCGGCCTGGCGGGCACCGTCACCGACACGCCCCTGGACGAGGCGTTCGCGCTCGCCGGCCGCATCGCGGAGCGGCGGCCCGAGGCCGTGGCGGCGGCCAAGCGGCTCTTCGACCGCCGCTGGTCGTCGGGCGACCGGCGCACGTTCGCGGCCGAGCGCCGCGAGCAGCTCCGGCTGCTGCCCGGCGCGATGCGGGCGCTCCAGCGAATGAAGGGCGGTCGGGCCGGCTGACGACGGCCACGCCCGGGCGCCGCCCGGCGCAACCGACCCGGTGTCAGCCCCGGTACGCGCGCTGCAGCCGCACCGGCGCCAGCGGACCGATGCCCGGGACGTCGCGCTCGGGCTGCGCGGTGAGCGCGTAGCGCGAGCTCGTGGCGAGCAGCGCGGCGGTCTCCTTGTCGACCAGCACGGTCGAGGGGTCGGACTGCTCCGTGAGCCGCGACGCGAGGTTGACCGTGGGGCCGAAGATGTCGCCGAACCGGGACAGCACCCGCCCCCAGACGAACCCGACGCGCACCGGGATCTCGGGGTCGCCCGGCGCGGCGGTGCCGAGCTGCGCCCCGGAGGTCTCGGCCAGGCCGAGGGCCACCTCCGCCCCGGTGACCACGTCGTCGGTCACGAACAGGACGGCGTCGCCGATGGTCTTCACCACGCGGCCGCCCGCGTTGACGATGACGTCCCGCGCGCCGGCCTCGAACCGCTGCACGAACTCCGCCAGCTCCTCCGAGCCGAGACCCGCCGTCCGCTTGGTGAACGAGACGATGTCGGCGAACCCGACCGCGCGCAGCAGCGGGAGCTGATGGGTGTCGTTGCGCTCGTCGCCCCGCGCGCCCGCGAACTCGATGGCCGTGCGCCCCGTGAGCGCGGCGAGCTGACGTCGCCACGCGTGCTCGAGCTGCCGGCTGAGCACCTCCGACATCTCCGGGAGCCGGTCCAGCGCGAGCAGGCGGGCCGACGTCTCGTCCAGCTCGTAGCGCCGGGCGAGGTGCTCGACGAGCGCCTCGACCTGCCACAGCGCCAGCCGCTCGGTCGTGTGGCCCACGGACCGGATGAAGGTCATCTGGGCGCGCTCGTCCATCTGCTCCGCCTCGAACAGTCCGGCCGCGTCCTTGAGCGCCTCGACGTCGGCGTCGGTGAACCAGGTCTCGGTGGGATGCGTGACGGGCAGGCCGATCCAGCGCCAGTAGCGGGTCACGAACTGCTTGTCGAGCCCGGTGAGCTCCACGACCTGCGACAGGGTGTACCGGCGCGCGCCGCCCAGCAGCGTCTCGTCGAGCCGGGCCGCGGTGTCGGCGCCGGGGGTGTCGGTGCCGGGGGTCTCGTGGTTCGTGGGGGACGTCTCGGAGTTGTGGAGCACGTCACCACTGTAGGCGGGCACACCACATGCAACCGCATACATCGGCGGGGCACACCCCGGTCAGGGCTCCGGAGACCTCAGTTCCAGAGCGTCAGCACGAGGGGGATCCCCATGAGCACCAGGAGCATCCCGACCACGGTCACGACGTTCCACAGGCCCAGCCGCACGCCCGGGACGCCGTCGTCCCGGTAGAGCAGCACCCAGACCACCAGCAGCCACGAGATCCCGGCCGCGATGAGGCCCGCCGTCGGGGTCCCCTCCGTCTGGACGATGCCCCGGTCCAGCCGGACCGTGCTGATCAGATAGACCGCGACCACCGCCGCGGCGCACACGATTCCCTTGGCCACCCCGACCGTGGCTCGACCTGCCTCCATGGCGTCTCCTGACCGTCACCCGCCCGTGCTGCCCGTCGTCGCTTGTGGCGGAGATTACCGCAGGTCAGATGCCCCGCGGCAGGGGCTGCCGTCGAGTTCACCCGACGCCGCGCACGAGTTCACCCGGGCCGGCCGGGGCCGCCGCGCGGCGCGGGAGACCGCGTTACCGCAGGTGCCAGACGTCGCCCGCGGTCACCGTGCGCTCCTCGCCCGTGTCGGTGCGGATCGTCAGCGCGCCGGTGCCGTCGAGGCCCACGGCCTCGCCCTCCAGCACGCCGGAGTCCCCGGCGAGCTCGGCGCGTACGCGGGTGCCCAGCGTCGCGGACACGGCCGTGTACTCCGCCAGGATGCCGGACGCGACGACGTCGCCGCCCGCCTCCTCCCAGCGCCGGACGACGGCGTGCATCTCGCCGAGCATCCGCACCAGCACGTCGGTGCGGTCGGGCCGGGGATAGCCCGCGAGCGCCAGCGACGTCGCCGTCGGCACGGGGAGCTCCTCGGCGGACTGCGACACGTTGAGGCCGATCCCGAGCACGACCGCGGGGGCGGCGCCCGCGGCGCCTCCGGCGTCCGGCCCCTCGGGCACCACCTCGGCGAGGATCCCGGCGACCTTGCGGTACAGGCCCAGCCCGGCCACGGTGTCGACGGCGGGCAGCAGAACGTCGTTGGGCCACTTCACGGCGGCGGTGACCCCGCCGTCGGACACCGTGCGGACCACCGCGAGCCCCGCGAGCAGCGGGAGCCAGCCCAGGCTCCCCGCGGGGACGCGGGGCCGGAGCAGCACGGAGACGGTCAGTCCGGCGCGCGGCGGCGTCTCCCAGGACCGTCCGGCGCGCCCCCGGCCGGCGGTCTGGTGCTCGGCGATCAGGGCCGACGGCGCGGGCCAGGCGGCCGGGTCGTCGCGGACGGCGGCGACGAGCTCGGCGTTGGTGGAGGGCGAGGTCTCGACCACCTCGACCCGGGCGAACCCGGGGACGGAGAGCCGGTCGAGGTACAGGGAGGGGTGCACCTCCTCATCCTCTCTCCTGCGCCGCGCGAGTGCCCTTGGAGGAAACCCACAAGTCGGCGGCGCGACCCGCTGGACGCTCCCGCATCGAGCGGGAGGCATCCGACAACTACGCTCGGAGGTGTGAACGACTCCACGACGACCCTCGCCGGCACGCGCGCCAAGCTCGACGACCTCGACGCACGCCGGGCCGCCGCCATCGACGAGCCGGAGGTGACGGCCCAGGAGAAGCAGCACAAGCGGGGCAAGAAGACCGCCCGCGAGCGCATCGAGGCGCTCCTCGACGAGGGCAGCTTCACCGAGCTGGACGCGCTGGCCAAGCACCGCAGCCGCAACTTCGGCCTGGACAAGAAGCGCATCGCGGGCGACGGCGTCGTGACCGGGTACGGCACGATCGACGGCCGCCAGGTGTGCATCTTCTCCCAGGACTTCACGGTGTTCGGCGGGAGCCTCGGCGAGGTGCACGGCCAGAAGATCACCAAGGTGCAGGACCTCGCGCTGCGCACGGGCGTGCCGCTCATCGGCATCAGCGACGGCGGCGGCGCGCGCATCCAGGAGGGTGTCGCGGCCCTGACGCAGTTCGCCGAGATGTTCCGGCGCAACGTCGCGGCGTCGGGCGTGATCCCGCAGATCTCCCTGATCCTCGGCCCGAGCGCGGGCGGCGCGGTGTACTCCCCCGCCCTGACCGACTTCATCGTCATGGCCGACCAGACGTCCAACATGTTCATCACCGGCCCGGACGTGATCCGCACCGTGACGGGCGAGGACGTCGACTTCGAGACCCTGGGCGGCGCCCGCACGCACAACTCGAAGTCGGGCGTGGCGCACTACATGGGGCAGGACGAGGACGACGCGCTCGACTACGTGCGCCACCTGGTGAGCTACCTGCCGCAGAACAACCTCTCGGACGCCCCGGCATTCCCGCCCGAGGACGAGACGGTGCTGGAGGTCACGGCCGAGGACGAGGCGCTCGACACGCTGATCCCGGACAGCGACAACCAGCCGTACGACATGCGCGACGCCATCGAGGCGGTGCTGGACCCGGAGTCGTTCCTGGAGGTCCAGCCGATGTTCGCCACGAACGTGCTGGTCGGGTTCGGGCACGTGGAGGGCCAGTCGGTCGGCATCATCGCCAACCAGCCGCAGTCCATGGCGGGCACGCTCGACATCGACGCCGCCGAGAAGGCCGCGCGGTTCGTGCGCACGTGCGACGCGTTCAACATCCCGGTGCTGACGTTCGTGGACGTGCCGGGCTTCCTCCCCGGCGTGGGGCAGGAGCACCAGGGCATCATCCGCCGCGGCGCCAAGCTGATCTACGCGTACGCCGAGGCCACGGTGCCGCTGGTCACGATCATCACGCGCAAGGCCTACGGCGGCGCGTACATCGTCATGGGCTCCAAGCAGCTCGGCGCCGACGTCAACCTGGCGTGGCCGACCGCCCAGATCGCCGTCATGGGCGCGAGCGGCGCGGTGAACATCCTGCAGCGCGGCGCGCTGCGCACCGTCCAGGAGGCCGGCGGGGACGTCGAGGCGGAACGCGCCCGGCTGACCGCCGAGTACGAGGACGCCATCGTCAACCCGTGGGACGCCGCCGAGCGCGGCTACGTCGACGCGGTCATCCGCCCGTCCGAGACCCGGGTGCAGGTCGTGCGTGCCCTGCGCGCGCTGCGCACCAAGCGATCTACGCTTCCCCCGAAGAAGCACGGCAACATCCCGCTCTGAGCGGGTATCGAGCCGGTCCAGAACCTGGAGGAGACCGCATGAGCCACGAAGACGCCACCCACGGCCCGGCGCCGATGGGCCGCGTCGACACGGAGCCGATGCACCGCGCCGTCGACGCCCTGGCGGCCGCGCTGCACGACTACGTGGGGACCGCCGTGGGCGTACGCGCCGAGTTCGGCGCCGCCGAGGCCGACGAGGACCCGCGCGTGCTGGCCCTCGAGTCGAAGGTGGGGCACCTGAACGCCGCCCTGTTCGACGTGCTGCACGGCGCGCTGGGCATGCACCCCGACCTGACCTCGTCCGTGTGGGAGCCGGAGCACGAGGGCGAGGAGGACGAGATCCTCGAGTCCGACGCGCCGGAGGAGGGCGAGTCGTTCTACCTCGGCTTCGTCGTGGGCGCGCGGGGCGGCGACGCCTCGCTGGACGGCGTGATCGACCTGCTCGACGCCGCCGGCGAGTCCGTGGCGACGCAGCTCACCGAGGGCGGCTACGACATCGCCGAGTGGGCCGCCTCGCGCGGCGAGGCCCCCGGCTTCGGCTTCTACGAGGAGGACGACGAGTGAGCCCCGAGGTCCGGGTCGTCCGCGGTCAGCCCGACGACGTCGAGGTCGCGGCCCTGGTCGCCGGCCTCGCCGCGGTCGCGGCGGCCGGCACGGAACCCGACGACGCCGCGCCGCTCGACGAGTGGACCAACCACTCGCGGGTGCTGCGCGGGAACGGTGCCGCGACCGCCAAGAACTTCGGCGGACGCTCCGGGCGGCACAACGCCGACGCCTGGCGCTGGAGTCTGCGCTCATGACCAGGGCTCCCCGCCCCGGGGACACCGACGTCGTCCTGTTCGTCCGTTCGCTCGGCCAGCGCATCGCGGGTGGTACCCGCGCCGTCCTGGCCCGCGCCAACCTCTACGCCGGCCTCGGGTACCGCACCACGCTCGTGGTGACGGGCCTGCTCGACGACGACGGCGACTGGGTCCGTGAGCACGGCCTCCTCCGCCCGGACGTGCGTCTGCTCGTCCTGTGGCGCGACGGGCCCGACGCCGTGGACCGGGCGCGCGCCCAGGAGGTCGAGCCGGTCACGGTGCCGCGCATCGCCGACGGGCCGGGCGTGAAGCGCCGGCGCCGGACCGTGGGCGACGTGCTCCAGGTGCGCACGCTGGTGGACGACAAGCTGCGCACCATCGAGCTGCTCGACCAGGACACCGAGACCACGCGCCAGCTCATCGTGCTGCGCGAGGACGGCTCGCGGGAGTCGCTGTGGGCCTTCGCGCACGGCGAGCTCATCGCGATCGACCACCTCCCGAAGGGCGGCGGCCGCCGGCGCGAGCTCGTGGTCGACGGACGCGCCGTCTGGCTGGAGGGCGAGGTCGACGGGCACGTCGGCACCGGCGAGGCCCGGCTGCTCCTGCGCGAGGAGCAGGTCGGGGACTACGCGGGCGCGATCGCCCGCTGGCTCGACACCACCTTCGCCTCCGCGCGGCACCTCGTGGTCTTCGCCGACGGCGAGAACGTGTGGCAGCGCAGCCTGCGCCTCATGCGCCACCCGCACCTGCGGGGCGTGTCGGTGCTGCACAACTCGCACCTCGCGGCGCCCTACGACGCCGCGGCGCCCACCAAGCCGCACTGGGACGGCTTCTTCTCGGACACGACCAACGTGGACGCCATGGTCTGCCTCACCGAACGGCAGCGCACCGACCTCCTGGAGCGGTACCCGGGGCTGCCGCTGCACGTGCTGCGGCACGCCGCGCCCAAGCCCAGGGTCCGCGGCGTGCGGCGGGACGGCGACTCCGTGGTGTTCGTGGGCCGGCTCGCGCCGCAGAAGCAGCTCGACCACCTGCTGCGGGCGTTCGTGCTGGTGCACGAGCGGGTCCCGGGCGCACACCTCGACGTGTACGGGCACGGCGTGGAGGAGGAGTCGCTCAAGAAGCTCACCACCGAGCTCGGCCTGGACCTCGGCACCACCGTGCGCTTCCACGGCGCGACGTCGCAGGCGCTGCACGCCTTCGCCGGCTCCCGGGTCGCGGCCATGACGTCGTTCCACGAGGGGCTGCCGCTCACGCTCACCGAGGCCATGTCGGTGGGCACGCCCTTCGTGGCGTACGACTGCAACTACGGCCCGGCCGAGGTGATCCGGGACGGCGAGAACGGGTTCCTGGTGGCCCGGGACGACGTGCCGGCGCTGGCCGACCGCCTGGTTCAGGTGCTCCAGGACGACCGGCTCGCCCGCCGGCTCGGCCGGGAGGCGAAGCGCGTCACCACGAGCTTCTCGCCGCGCCGGTACAGGGACGCCTGGCGCGACCTGCTCGGCCAGGTCGCGAGCCGCGAGTCGAGCAGCTCGCACACCGTCGCCAGCAGCTGACGGCGGTCGATCCGGAGGTTGTCCAGGTGGGGGCGGAGGTCGTCGTGCCGACGGCGTTCGCCCTCACCCACCGGCTCGCCCAGCAGGGTCACCGGCACCGGCCGCCCCTCCGCCTCGCGGGCGCCCGGCCGCAGGTCGGGTGACACCTTGCCGAGGCTGGGCGGCGCGTAGACCACGCCCGGGGCGTCGCTGAACCAGCCCACCTTGTGCTGGCTGGTGCCGTTCGGCGCGACGTACACATCGGTGGCCTCGGCCCACAGCACGGCCTCCCGCAGCGTGCTGCCCACCAGGTCGACCACCTGGTCCGGGCGCCGCACGTCGCCCCGGATCGCGCGGGCCACCGCGTGCAGCTCCTCGATGCTGGCCCGCCACCGGTCCGAGACGAGGTCGGTACCCACCGGGTACGAGTAGCCGTCCAGGAGCACCAGCGCCCGCGGGTATCGCCGGTGCAGCGCGTCGACGAACCGGGCGGCCTCGCGCTCCTGGTCCGCCCACGCGCGGCTGCGCACGCGCAGCCCGATCCAGACCACCGGCCCGTCCCTGACCGGCGGCGGCTGGGGGTACCCGGACGCCGGCTCGGCCTGGACCATCCGCCGCCGGATCCGGTCCACGAGCGAGCGCCGGATGAAGTACCCGCCGACCGAGAGCACCAGGTGCTCGTGGGAGAAGGGGTAGGGGTCGCGCAGCAGGCGGCGCGGCTCGTCCACGACGCGCGCCGTCGAGAACTCCGGGAACAGCTCCTCGAACGCCCCGAAGAACCCGGACCCCGCCGTGCGCACCTCGGCCACGTTGCCGGCCAGCCCGTGGTCGATCAGCCGCTCGACGCCGGGGTAGAAGTTCCAGACGTGGTGCGCGAAGTTCTCCGCGACCGTCATCTGGAGCACCACCCGGCGCCGCGCGCGAGGGTCCGGCCGGGTGGCGACCGCGCGGGCGTACTGGTCGCGCCGGGACACGACCCGGCGAAGCAGGTCGGCCGACAGGTTGGTGATCTTGCGCGGCGCGAGCACCGCGCCTGTGAACGCGCCGAGGTTCAGCACGAGCCCTCGGGCGGGGAGGAACAGGTAGGCGGCCTTGAAGCCCGCCAGGACGCTCACGAGCATGGTGTGCTCGGCGTCCCCGAACGAGTAGACGGCCTTGCCGACCGTCACCACCGCGTCGAACGGCGCGCACTCGGCGCCGGTCACCGGGTCGCGCAGCACCAGCCGCCGGTCGCGGACCGCCCGCGACTGATGGCCCAGGTACGGGTCCGCGGCCTCGTGGATCCGCCGCTGCGCCGGCGTGACGAACTCCCGGTCGTCCGCCCGCGGCACGTCGGGGCTGAGGAACTCGTCCTGCCACCACGCGACCGCGTCGGCGGACAGCGGCTCGCCGACCTCGGCTGCCTCCTCGAACGTCAGCACCCGGGGCCCCGTGGCGGCGAAGTACAGCTTGATCACGGCGGGCTGCAGCGCGCCGACCCGCGCGGCGTCGGCCTCGGGCAGCGGACGGAGGGCGGAGTAGGCCGCCCACACGCGGGCGCACGCGGCGGCGTCGTCGGCCTCGAGGAACGCCGCGAGGTGCGCGGCGTGCTCCTGCCGCGCCACGTCCGCCGCCGGCCCGCCGAGCAGGGCGAGCAGCACGACAGGGAGCGGTCGTGCCGATCCCGCCTGGAGCGCGGAGAGCCGTTCGGGGAGCGGCACGTCGCCGTCGCCGCGGGGTGCGTCACGCCACTCGGCCCAGGCCTGCGCGCTCGTCGGGTCGGCCAGCAGCACCTGGCCGTACGCGTCGTCCACCTCGTGCGCGGGCGCGCCCGCCGCCACGAGATCGCGCGCCCGGCGCTTCGCCGTCGGCAGGTCGACGCCGCCTCCGGAAACGCGATCGGCCCGGACGGGGCCCCGCACCTCGCGGTGCGTTGCCTCGTCCGGGCCCTGGGTCATCGGTCAGACGACCGCGCGCCGTGACTCGACGAACGCGCTGCCCTTGTCCCAGAGCTCGCGGTACTTGACGTACAGCTCCTGGTTCCAGGGCTTGAGCCAGCCCGCCCAGTGGACGATGCTCGGGTCGGTCACCGTCTCCTGCGTGGGCCAGTTGTTCCAGGCCGGCTCGATCTTGCGGTACCGGGAGCCGGCGTAGCAGTTCAGGATCTCCTGGTCGTTGAGACCGTAGGTCTCCACGTACGCCACGTAGTCGGCGGTGAAGCCCTCCGACCGCATCTGCGCGAGGTCCATGAGCAGGATGCCCGCGTTGAAGCCGTCGAAGTCGTTCGGGTGCCGCTGGTACATCGCGCGGAAGAACTCGTTGGCGACCACGGGCTCCTCCGACAGGCGGCGGCCCTGCTTCAGGATGTTGCCGAGACCGCTGCGCACGCCGTGCCCGACGGACGGTCGGGCGGCGAGCGGGGAGCCGCCGAGGTCGACGTCGTGCAGCGTCGCGATGTCCTTGACGGTCAGCGCGTCGATGTCGTGGTAGACCACGCGGTCGAGGTCCGGGAGCAGCTCCGGCAGCAGCAGGCGGTCCATCGTGGAGACCGTGATGTGCTTGAGCATGCCGAGCACCGGCCCGTAGTCGATGTCGTCGCACGCGATCCACTCGAAGCTGACCTCGGGGAACAGGCCGGCGAGCCGGTCGTGGTCCTCCGTGGTGTGGTCGCGCGTGAGGGCGACCACGTGCAGCGGGCGGTCCGAGTGCTGGACCAGACCGCCGATGACGATCTCCATCTCCTGCTTGAGGTTGCCGTCCAGCGCGACCGCCACGTTGACGACCTCACCGGTGCGCGGCGCGGTGGCCGGCGTCAGCACGCGCGACGCACGCGCCGTCCGGCACGCCTCGTCGACGTCGAAGGACGCCGTCAGCTTCGTGGTCGGGGCGGCGAAGCGCTCCTCGGCCAGGGCGACCTCCGGCGCGACGGTCTTGCGCCACTCGGCGTAGACGTCCTCGCGCGACGCACCCTGGAGCACGAGGGCCATCGCCGGCGCGAGCAGGCGACGGATGCGCTCGCGCATCGCGTTCAGGTCGTTCTCGTCGGCGTCGAGCAGGCCCGCGAACCGCACGTCGGCGCGGTTCTTCGGGGTGAACTGCACGTTCGCACCGATCGACCACGACGGCAGGTAGCAGTGCAGACGCGAGGTGACGACCTGGCCGAACTCGGAGCGGTAGCTCTCCAGGAGCCCCAGCGCCTCGCGGACGTTCGGGCCCATCGACGTCCAGCGGACGTCCTCGTGCATCTGCGTGATCTGGATGGCGTCGTCCGTCGGCGCCGGGGTGTCCACGTAGGCGGTGGGGCCGCCGACCGGGACCGGCGTGGCGGCGTCCGGGAACACCGTGCTGATCGTCGTGGTGAGGCAGCCCGAGAAGAAGGCCGGCACGCCGCGTGCGAGCAGCAGGTAGACCGTGTTCCAGTCGCGGCAGCCGATCGGGCCGTGCGCCTTGAGGTACTCGATCGCCTCGGGCGTGAGCATGTTCGGGCGGTTCACGTGGAACGAGATGAACAGCGGGTTCACGTTCGGGTTGAACGGGAAGTCGTAGGCCAGCCCGAAGATGTCCTGCATGTACCAGCCGAAGGCGATGGCCCACGTGTTCTCCGGGACGGCGTCGTAGCTCGACGAGTCGCGGTTGAGGGTCATCAGCTGGACGTCGGCGCCGGGGCCGTCGATCTGCAGCTCGGGGCGCACCCGGCCCTGGAGCTCGGAGACCACCTCGACGAGCTCGTCGTCGCCGTGCAGGCGCAGGTTCGCGTGGCGGACCAGGTGGCCCAGGCTCGCGATGGTCTGCACGTAGTCGCCCACGTTGGACGACGTCGTGCCCTCGTCCGGCTGCTTGTAGTCGATGACGCCGAACGACACGCGCCCCTGCGGGACGGTGGCGGTCTGCGGCGTGATCGCGCGCGCCGTGAAGTCGGCCAGCAGCTCGATGCGGCGGGTCAGCGCCTCGTCGGCGTCGGTGGCCTCGCGGGCCGCGTCGATCGCGCGGGACGCGGCCGTGTACTCCTTCACGGCGAAGAAGATGGACGCCATGTTGTAGAGGGGCTTGGCGCCCTGCACCACGCCCTGGTCGATCCACTTGACGACCTCGTCCACCACGCCGAGCTGGCCCACCTGGGCGGCCGTGCGGAGGAACTCGACCGGCGCGTTCCGGGCCACGGCGTCCCGCGGCACCTCGGAGAACAGGTCCCAGGCGAGGTCGTAGGTCCCGGCGTGCCGGGCGACCAGCGCGCCGCCGAGCGCGCCGGCGACGCGGGTCTCGGGCTGGCTGTGCAGCGAGTGGCACAGCGCGCGGGCGCCCACGAGCACCTCGGCGTTCAGCTTGCGCGTGAACCGGCCGCGGATGAGCTTGACCACGGCGTCCGTCAGGGGGACGCCGGACCGCAGGCTCCGCGTGAGCTCGGCGTCGGCGGCCAGGCGCTTGGCGGCGTGGACGTACTGGCGCTTCGCCCGCACCTCCTCCTCGGGCAGGCTGCCGGGCTCGAGCCCGAGGACGACCTCGGTCATCTGGCGGTACGAACCACGCAGGCGCGCGGCGGCCTTCTCGTTGACCGTCGGCTTGGCCGTCGGCCCCGAGGACGGTGCCTTCGCAGCTGCCTCGGCGGGCTTCTTCTGTTGCGGCGCGCTGGTGCCGGCCCAGCGATCAGCCGTCCTGGCGATTTTGCGAAGTGCGCGACGGCGCAGGCTCCGGCCTCGAACGTTCATCCATATACCTTTCTCGGGGTCGGCGAGCTGGGCGCTCAAGCCGGGGACGATCGTACCGTCCAGGCCGATCCAGAGGCCCCACGAGCGCCACATAGCACGTTAACTTCTCGTTTGTCACCGGCGAGGCACGTAGGCTCGGCCGACATGACCAGCCCTGTGCGCACGTCCACGCAGATCGACGTCATCGCCGATGACTACGTCAAGCGTCTCACTGAACTCGCCCCTTTGTCCGCCACAGCCATGGGCCTGCCCGGACACGACCACGAGATCGGCGATCTTTCACCCGCCGGGCACGACGAGCTGGCCCGGGCCGGGCGGGACGTCCTGGCGCGGCTCGACGGCGCGCAGCCCGCCGACGACGTCGACCGCGTCACGCTCTCCGCGATGCGTGAGCGGATCGGGCTCGACCTGGAGCTCCACGAGGCCGGCGAGGGCCTGCGCAACCTGAACAACATCGAGTCCCCCGTGCAGGGCCTGCGGGACGTCTTCGACATCATGGCCACCGACTCGGTCGAGGCCTGGGAGAACATCGCGTCCCGCCTCAACGGCCTGCCGGACGCCGTCGACGGATACATCGAGTCGCTGACCGCGGCGGCCGCGCAGGGGAACGTCGCCGCGATCCGCCAGGTGCGCGAGTGCGTCGACCAGGCGCGCGAGCTGGCCGGGAGCGACTCCTTCTTCACGTCGTTCACGCGCGGCCCCGCCGTCGACGCGGTGCTGGACGAGTCGGCCGCGTGCAGCCTGGTCCGCAAGGAGCTGGAGCACGGCGCGACGGCCGCGCGCGAGGCCTACGGGAAGCTCGCGGAGTTCCTGGAGCGCGACCTCGCGCCGCGGGCCCCCGAGGCCGACGCCGTGGGCCGCGACCGCTACACCTTGTTCTCGCGGTACTTCCTGGGCGCCGAGGTGGACCTCGACGAGACCTACCGGTGGGGCCTGGAGGAGCTCGCCTCGATCGTCGCCGAGCAGGAGCAGGTCGCCGCACAGATCGCCGGCCCCGGCGCCACGGTCGAGCAGGCGGTGGCGGCGCTCGACGCCGACCCCGCGCGCAAGCTCCTCGGCACCGATGCCCTCAAGGCCTGGATGCAGGAGACGTCCGACGCCGCGATCACCGCGCTGAACGGCACCCACTTCGACGTCCCCGAGCCGGTGCTCGACCTGGAGTGCCTGATCGCCCCGACCCAGTCGGGCGGCATCTACTACACCCCGCCGAGCGACGACTGGTCCCGGCCCGGCCGGATGTGGTGGGCCGTGCCGGCCGGCGTCACGGAGTTCAACACCTGGCGGGAGAAGACGACCGTCTACCACGAGGGCGTCCCGGGCCACCACCTGCAGTGCGGCCAGGCCGTGTTCGCGCGCGAGACGCTGAACAGCTGGCGCCGGCTCGCCTGCTGGGTCTCCGGCCACGGCGAGGGCTGGGCCCTGTACGCGGAGCGCCTCATGGCCGACCTCGGCTACATGGACGACCCGGGCGACCGCCTCGGCATGCTCGACGCGCAGCGCCTGCGCGCGGCCCGCGTGGTGTTCGACATCGGCGTGCACCTCGGCCTGCCCGCCCCGGAGCAGTGGGGCGGCGGCACCTGGACCGCCGAGAAGGGCTGGCCGTTCCTGCTGGCCAACGTGAACATGCCCGAACAGTTCGTCCGCTTCGAGTTCAACCGGTACCTCGGCTGGCCGGGGCAGGCGCCGTCGTACAAGGTGGGCCAGCGCCTCTGGGAGCAGACGCGTGACGCCGCCCGGGCTGCCGTGCCGGCCGGTCAGGAGTTCGACGCCAAGGCGTTCCACGCCCGGGCGCTCAACCTCGGTTCCGTGGGCCTGGACACCCTCCGCGAGGCGCTGGCCTGAGCCGTCGCGCCCCCGCCGTGTCAGACGTACGGGTCCCTCGGGTGACCTGTACGTCTGACACGTGACCGGGGTCACTTTCGGCAGATCTCGTATTTGCTGTTTCGTCCGCCCGCATTCTCGTTACTGTGGCGCGCGTGCCACGCCTGGTCCTCGCCTCCCAGTCCCCCGCCCGACTCGCGACGCTGAAGTCCGCCGGAGTCACGCCGGAAGTCGTCGTGTCCGGCGTGGACGAGGACAAGGTCCTCGCCGACGCCACGGAACGGTTCGGCGAGCTCGACCCCGCCGACGCCGTGCTCGTCCTGGCCCAGGCCAAGGCCGAGGAGGTGGCGGCGCGGCTGGAGGAGTCCTGGGCCGACGCCGAGGCTCCTGCCGACGGCTCCCCCGCCGGGGACGGCTCTCCCGCCGGGGACGGCCCTTCTGCCGGGGACGGCTCTCCCGAGGCCGAGGCGCCCGCCGACGTGATCGTCGTCGGCTGCGACTCCATGCTGGAGATCGACGGCACCATCGTGGGCAAGCCGGCGGACGCCGCCGCCGCACGCGAGCGCTGGCGCGCCATGCGCGGCAGCAAGGGTGTGCTCCACACCGGACATTGGGTGGTGGACCTGCGCGACGACGCCGCGGGCGGCACCGGCGGCACCCTCGGCTCGACCAGCTCGACCACGGTCTGGTTCGCCGACATCGACGACGACGAGATCGACGCCTACGTGGCGACCGACGAGCCGCTGCACGTGGCCGGCGCGTTCACCATCGACGGCCTCGGCGGCCCCTACGTCGAGCGCATCGAGGGCGACCACCACGGCGTGGTCGGCATCAGCCTCCCCCTCCTCCGCGAGCTCCTGGGCGACCTGAACATCCCGTGGCGCGCCCTCCGCGAGGCGTGACGGCCCGCTGACCGGCCGCTGCGCGCCCGGCGGCCGGCAGAACGTAGTGGATTGTCGGCTGATGAGCGCTCAGAGAGCGACGATCCCTACGTTCAACGGCCCTGGCGTGGGGCGCCAGCCCAGCGTGCTCAGGCGGGCGGCCATCTCCGTGCCGACCGTGGGCGTTTCGCCGGTCAGCGCCCTGGCCGCCGGGAACCGGATGACGATCACCCTGCCGGTCGCGACCAGTCGGTTCTGCCGGTGCGAGTCGTCGGCGAGCATCAGCTCCCCGGAGTGGAACGCACGCCTGTCGATCTCGGCGACGACGTACCGGTCGTCCGGCAGGCGCCACACGAAGTCGACCCGCGCCAGGAAGACGCCGTCCCGCGTGAACATGACCTGCTGGCCGTCCGGGGGAACTCCCGAGTCGACGAAGGACAGGCGGGCGAACGACTCAGCGGCCGAGCCGTCGAGCGCCTCGGCCAGATCGACCAGACCCTGCACCCGCCCAGCCCCTCGACGCCCGCGCAGCATCGCGCGCACGTCGTCGAGGCCGCCCTGGACGATGCGTCCCTCCCGCAGAGCGCCGCTGAGCACCGCCACCACCTCGCCGCGCGACAGGTACGGAAGTGCCTGCGCCAGCGCCGGTACGACCGACGCGATCCGCCGCCCCCGGTACTCCTCGTCGGCGAAGTCCCGGTAGCGCCGCAACGTCACGCCCTCGACCGCCGAGTACATGCCGCCTGATCGCGCGGCCTCGGGCAGCACCTCCTGGACGAGGCCGTCGACGCCGAGCAACGCCAGCGCGCAGGCTCCGGTTGCGATCCCGTTCCCCACGGCCAGCATCGCGGTCCAGGCGGCACGACGCCGGAGGTGGTCGTGACGGCCGTCTGCCCGACGCTTCCCGACCGGCGTCGGGCAGGTGTCGTAGACGCAGCGCACGACCCGGCGCCAGCGGCCGTGCGCGACGAGCAGGGCCACGGCGTCCTTGTCGAGCCCCGCCGCGGCGCACTGCGCCTTGCTCACCAGCCCCTCTTGCGCGGCGGCGACCGACAGCAGCGGCTGCGGGAGGCTCCTCCGGGGTCTCATGCCGTCGATCCCACCCCGGCGAGGTCCCGTGACCTCGCTCGCGACGGCACCGCTGTGGACGAACCGCCCCGGGCGCCCCCTGTGGTCGCGCTCGTTGCCAGTACTCACCGTCCCGGGTGCCTGCCGCACCCGCTAACAATTTCCCTCGCCACGCACCACCGGGCACCGAACGTAGGCTCCGTCGGCGCGTGAGCCCTCATGCGTCGACGGAACCTACGTTCACCGCCGACGCCGACGCCATCGCGGTGGGCGGCCACCAACCGGCCGCCGCCCGGCACCAGCAGTGAGCCCCCGTTTACCTGATACCCACAAGGCCGGGCGGCTCAGTGGACTGCACAGTGCCGACGCCATGTGTGGATCCTCCAAACGCGCCGCTCCGGGGTTGGTCTGGTCTCCAGACTTTCTCCCGGGTGCCCGGAGCCGGTACATAGGTCCTGGATACCCGGGTTACGGTGAGCCGTGCCTAGTTCCAGCCTGCCCCGAACCATCTCGAAGGTGCTCATCGCCAACCGTGGTGAGATCGCCGTCCGCGTGGCCCGCGGATGCGCCGATGCGGGGCTGGCGTCCGTCGCCGTCTACGCCGACCAGGACCGCGAGGCCATGCACGTGCGCATCGCCGACGAGGCGTTCGCCCTCGGCGGCGCCCGCGCCGCGGACACCTACCTCGACCCCGCCAAGCTGCTCGACGTCGCCCGCCGGTCTGGCGCCGACGCCGTGCACCCGGGCTACGGCTTCCTGTCGGAGAACGCGGCGTTCGCCCAGGCCGTCATCGACGCCGGGCTCGTCTGGATCGGCCCGCCGCCGTCGGCCATCGACGCGCTGGGCGACAAGGTGAGCGCGCGGCACATCGCGCAGCGCGCGGGCGCCCCGCTGGTGCCCGGCACGCCCGACCCGGTCAAGGACAGCGCCGAGGTGCGCGCGTTCGCCGAGGAGCACGGCTTGCCCATCGCCATCAAGGCGGCGTTCGGCGGCGGCGGCCGCGGCCTCAAGGTCGCGCGCACCTTCGACGAGATCGACGAGCTCTTCGACTCGGCGGTCCGCGAGGCGACGGCGGCGTTCGGCCGGGGCGAGTGCTTCGTGGAGCGCTACCTGGACAAGCCGCGTCACGTGGAGACCCAGTGCCTCGCGGACACCCACGGCAACGTCGTCGTGGTGTCCACGCGGGACTGCTCCCTGCAGCGCCGCCACCAGAAGCTGGTCGAGGAGGCGCCCGCGCCGTTCCTCACGCCGGAGCAGGAGAAGTCCCTCTACATGGCCTCCGAGGCCATCCTGCGCGAGGCCGGGTACGTGGGTGCCGGCACCTGCGAGTTCCTGGTGGGCCTCGACGGCACCATCTCCTTCCTCGAGGTGAACACCCGCCTCCAGGTCGAGCACCCGGTGACCGAGGAGGTCACGGGGATCGACCTGGTCCGCGAGCAGCTGCGCATCGCGGCGGGCGAGCCGCTCGGCTACGACTCCCCCGCGATCCGCGGGCACTCCCTCGAGTTCCGCATCAACGGCGAGGACCCGGCCGCGGGCTTCCTGCCTGCGCCGGGCCGCCTGAACACGATCACGTGGCCGTCGGGCCCGGGCGTGCGCGTCGACACGGGTGTCGTCGCGGGCGACACGGTCTCCGGTGCCTTCGACTCCATGATCGCCAAGCTCATCGTCACGGGCGCCACGCGCACCCAGGCGGTCGAGCGCGCCCGCCGCGCCCTGCGCGAGCTCGTGGTCGAGGGCATCCCCACGGTGGTCCCGTTCCACAAGGCAGTGCTCGACGCCGAGGCGTTCGTCCCGACGGACGGCTCGCCGTTCCGCGTGCACACCCGCTGGATCGAGACGGAGTTCGCCGACGAGCTCAAGGCCCTCGCCCCGGCGCCCGCGCCGGCCCCCGAGGACGAGGTCGAGGAGGTCACGGCCGAGCGCGTCGTCGTCGAGGTGGGCGGACGCCGCCTCGAGGTCGTGCTGCCCGCGGGCCTCGGTGTGGCCGCCGGCCGCGCCCGGACCGCCAACGCCGCCCGGCGTCCCGCACGGCGCGCCGGCGGGGCCAAGGCGTCGAGCGGCTCGACGGGCAACACGCTCGCCTCGCCCATGCAGGGCACCATCGTCAAGGTCGCGGTCGAGGACGGCGCGCAGGTGGCCGAGGGCGACCTCGTCGTCGTGCTGGAGGCCATGAAGATGGAGCAGCCGATCCTGGCCCACCGCGCCGGGACGGTCCGTTCCCTCTCGGCGACGCCGGGTGCGGGCGTGACGGCGGGCGCCCCGCTCTGCGAGATCGTCGACTGAGCTGGGCGGTCACCGGAACTCATCGGGTGATTTCCGGCATCAACTCGGGTGAAAAGTGCCCCATGAGGCCTGATAGGCGCCACCCGCGCCCATCAGGCCTCGTGTGATCGGCTAGGTTCTGCGACGTGACACGCGTCGTAGTTCTCAGCCCCGAAGAGGCCATCGCCCTCGTCCGTCCCCGCAAGTCCCTTCCGTCGTTCGTCAGCGAGCTGACCTGCGAGGACGGCGTCATCGCCGTCACCGCGGACCTGCGCCGCCTGACGTATGCCCCGCTGCCCGTCAAGATCGCGGCCAAGGCCGTCCCGGTCATGCACGCGTCGGCGCGGATCACGTCGGTGTGGCAGAACATCGCGGTGCTCCAGGTCGAGGCGGACGCCGCCGGCCTGCCCGCCACCAAGCTGCTCCCCCTCGCCTCCGGCACCATCGAGAAGATGGCCCGCAAGAGCGGCCTGCCGGAGAACGCCGTGCAGCTCCGCAAGGACGGCACGGTCTCGGTCGACCTGCGCGCCCTGATGCGCGGCCAGTTCACCGAGGTCACCGGCTTCCGGTTCGAGGGCGGCAAGGTCGTCGTCGAGGGTGTTCCCGCCGAGGACTGACCACGCCGGTCGCTGACAGCCCGCGTCCGGACCTGAGAGACTGACGCCGTGCCGAACCCGACAGTGCCTCCCGCAGACCTCCACCGGCACGACGGCGACGGCTGGGTGACCTGCGGGGACCATCGGCACTGGGGTCTGTTCGGCGCGGCGGGGCTGCTCCTCGTCCGCCGGGACGTCGCGGGGGCGCCGTCGGCCATGGTGCTCCAGCACCGCGCCCTGTGGTCCCACATGGGCGGCACCTGGGGCATCCCTGGCGGCGCCCTCGCCCCGGGCGAGAAGCCCGAGGACGGCGCCCTGCGCGAGGCCGCCGAGGAGGCCGCGATCGAGCCCGCCGCGGTGCACGTGGTCGGTACGCACGTGCTGGAGCACCCGGCCTGGACGTACACGACCGTCGTGGCCGACGTCGCGCCCGGCCACACCGTCGAGCCGCGCGCCGCCGATCCCGAGAGCCTGGAGGTGCGCTGGGTCGGGCTCGACGAGCTGGACGGGCTGAACCTGCTGCCCGCGTTCGCCCATGCCCTGCCTCGCCTGCTCGCGATGCTGGGTTAGGGTCGAATCGTGCATATCCGGATCGCTCCCGAAGAGGTGCTCAGCCTGGCGAGGATCGCCAAGCAGGCCCCGCCCGTCATCAGCTCCGTCGTCGGCGACGGGGACGTGATTCGTGTGGTCGCGGACCTGCGCCGGCTCGAGACGCTGCCCGGCCCGCTCAAGCTGGCCGTGAAGATCGCGCCGATCGTGCGCGGCGACGTCAAGCTCGCCTCGTTCGAGCGCGGGGTCGCCACGCTCACGGTCGAGGTGAACGCGGCGGGCCTCCCGGCGCACCGGCTGCTCAGCCTGGCCGCGGCGCCGATCGAGCAGGAGGTCGCCAAGCAGGGCCTGCCGCCGGGCGTCGTGGACGTGCAGCCGGACGCGCGGATCGCCGTCGACGTCGAGCGCCTGCTGGAGGCCAAGTTCCCGGGCGTCACCGTCACGGGGGCGAAGGTCGAGGGCGGCCAGATCGTCCTGGACGCCTCCGTCTCATAAGGGGTCTGGAACCCCTCGTCAGGGGTCTGGGACCTACTTGCCGACCCGGGCGTCCAGCACCCGCGCGCCCTCCGCGATCGAGCCCGACAGCGACGGGTAGATCGTGAACGCGGAGGCCACGTTGTCCACGGTGAGCCGGTGCTGCACCGCCAGCGTGATCGGGAAGATCAGCTCGGACGCCCGCGGGGCCACGACCACGCCGCCGAGCACCACGCCGGCCTCGGGGTGCGCGAAGAGCTTCACGAACCCGTCCTTGACGCCGAGCATCTTGGCGCGCGGGTTGCGCGCGAGCGGCAGCGTGGTGGTGATGTAGCGGGAGTTCTGCGCGCGCAGCTTCTCCTCGCTGTAGCCGACGGTCGCGATCTCGGGCGCCGTGAAGATGTTGGACGCCACGGTGCGCAGCGCCAGCGGCTGGACGGCGTCGCCCAGGGCGTGCGCCATCGCGATGCGGCCCTGCATGGCGGCCACCGAGGCGAGCGGGAGCACGCCGGTGCAGTCGCCGGAGGCGTACACGCCGCGCACCGAGGTGCGCGAGACCCGGTCGACGACCACGTGCCCCGAGTCCGACAGGCGCACGCCCGCCTCCTCCAGCCCGATGCCCGACGTCGCCGGCACGCCGCCGACCGCCACGAGCACGTGCGAGCCGTGCACCACGCGCCCGTCGGACAGCGTCACCTCGACACCGGCGTCGGTACGCACCGCGGACGCCGCGCGCGAGCGGGACAGCACCGTCATGCCGCGGGAGCGGAACACGCCCTCCAGCAGCTCGGCCGCGTCCTCGTCCTCGCCCGGCAGCACGCGGTCGCGGCTGGAGACGAGCACGACGTCCGAGCCCAGCGCGTTGTACGCGCCCGCGAACTCGGCGCCCGTGACGCCCGAGCCGACCACGATCAGCCGCTCGGGGAGCTCCCGCAGGTTGTACACCTGCGTCCACGTGAGGATGCGCTCGCCGTCCGGCACCGCGGTGGGCAGCGTGCGCGGGGTGGCGCCGAGCGCGAGGAGCACGGAGTCCGCCTCCAGCACCTCGGTCGCGCCGTCCGCGAGCTCGGCGACCACGCGCGACGGGCCGTCCAGCCGCCCCTTGCCCGCGACGATCCGGATGCCCTCGCGCTCCAGGCGACCGCGGATGTCGGCACTCTGCGCCCGCGCCAGCGCCAGCACGCGCTTGTTGACGGCCTGCAGGTCCACGAAGTGCTTGCGCTTCTCCGCTGTCCCGGCCGCGGACGCCGCCGCCTGCACGCCCGCACCGCTCAGCGCGGGGGCGGCGTAGGCGGAGACGACGGGGATGCCGCCGGTGGCCAGCGAGACGTCGACGTCGGACAGCGGGTCCACGACGTCGTCGGGCATGCGGATGCCGAGCTCGGGGGCCCGGTCGGCGATGGTCATCCACTCGGCGGTCGCGATGAGCGTCTTGGAGGGGACCACGTCGGTCAGGACCGCCGCACCGCCCAGCCCCTGCTGCTCCACGACCGTGACCTGCGCGCCCAGGCTGCGCGCCACGAGCGCCGCCTCGTAACCACCGGGGCCACCTCCCACGACGACGACACGGTGCGGGACTGCTGCGGGATCGAGGGGGGTCACGGGGTCCATTCTCGCATCGCCGGGAAGTACCCCGGATCCGCCGCGCTCGTGGGCGCGTGCCCGGGGGAAAGTGGCGATAACCTCGGACCATGAGTACGGAGCCAGATCTGGACGACCCGACGACCGACCCGTTCGACGTCGCTGCCGCCGCCGCTGAGTACATCGCCGCCAAGACCGGTGTGCCGGGACACGACATCGCCGTCGTGCTCGGGTCCGGGTGGGGCGGTGCGGCCGAGCTGATCGGCGACGTCGTCGCGGAGATCCCCACCGCGGAGATCCCCGGCTTCGTGCACCCCGCGGTCCAGGGCCACCGGTCCACCACCCGTTCGATCCGCGTCGAGCGGCCCGACGGCGCCGTCCGGCACGCGCTCGTCCTCGGCTCGCGCACGCACCTCTACGAGGGCCTCGGGCCCCGCCGCGTGGTGCACGGCGTCCGGACCGCCGCTGCTGCCGGCTGCGAGACGGTCATCCTCACCAACGGCTGCGGCAGCGTGCACATCGGCTGGCGTCCCGGCCAGCCGGTCCTCATCAAGGACCACCTGAACCTCACGGGGCAGACGCCGCTGGAGGGCGCCAAGTTCGCCGACATGACGGACGTGTACACACCGCGCCTGCGCGACGTCGCGCGGACGGTCGACCCGGACCTGCCCGAGGGCGTGTACGCGCAGTTCCACGGCCCGCAGTACGAGACGCCGGCCGAGGTGAAGATGGCCTCCCTGATGGGCGCCGACCTGGTCGGCATGTCCACGGCGCTGGAGGCCATCGCCGCCCGGCACTGCCGGATGGACGTGCTCGGCATCTCCCTGGCCACCAACCTGGCCGCGGGGATCAGCCCCCACCCGCTCTCCCACGAGGAGGTGCTGGAGGCGGGCAAGGAGGCAGGGCCGCGCATCAGCGACCTGCTCGCGCGAGTGATCAAGCAGATCTGACGCCCGTGTCCACCGACCTGCCGACCGCCACCGGAACCCCTTCGGCGCCCGAGCTCGTCGCGCGCGCCGAGGCCTGGATGGCCGCCGACGTCGACGCGTCCGACATCGAGGAGCTGCGTAGCCTCGTCGCCCGGACCGGCGACGAGAACATGGGCCACCTGGCCGTCGCCGAGCTCGCCGACCGGTTCTCCGGCCCGCTCCAGTTCGGGACGGCGGGCCTACGCGGCGCGATGGCGGCCGGGCCCAACCGCATGAACCGCGCCGTGGTGATCGCCGCCGCGGCGGGGCTCGGCGCGTTCCTCCGGGCGGAGGCTGCCGGCGTGCCGCCGCGCGTCGTGGTGGGCTACGACGCGCGCCACCGCTCCGCCGACTTCGCCCGGGACACCGCGGCCGTGCTGGTCGCGGCCGGGGCCGAGGTGCTGCTCATGCCCGCGCCCGGGCCTACCCCGGTGCTCGCGTTCGCGGTGCGCCACCTGGCGGCCGACGCCGGCGTCATGGTCACCGCGAGCCACAACCCCGCCGCCGACAACGGCTACAAGGTGTACCTGGGCGGACGGGTCGTCGCCGGGCCCGGGCAGGGCGCCCAGATCGTCCCGCCGTACGACGCCCGGATCGCCGGCGAGATCGCCCACGTGGGCGCCGCCAAGGACGTGCCCCGCGCCGGGTCCGGCTGGACCGTGCTCGGCCCGGAGATCACCGACGAGTACCACCGGGCGGCGGCCACGCTGCACGACGGCGAGCCGCGCACCAGGCTCCGCATCGTCACCACCTCGCTGCACGGCGTGGGCGGCGTCGCGATCGCCCGTGTGCTCGCGGAGGCGGGCTTCGACGACGTCGTGCCGGTGGAGGAGCAGGTCGCGCCCGACCCGGACTTCCCCACGGTCGCCTTCCCCAACCCGGAGGAGCCCGGCGCGATCGACATGGCGCTGGCCCTGGCGCAGGACGCCCACGCGAACCTCGTCATCGCCAACGACCCCGACGCCGACCGCTGCGCCGTCGCCGTGTTCGACCCCCAGTACGGCACGTACCAGGGCGCGGAGACGGCCGGGTCGCAGGGCTGGCGCATGCTGCACGGCGACGAGGTGGGTATGCTGCTGGGCTGGGACGCGGCCGAACGGGCCGTGCGCGCCGGTACCGGCGGCACCCTGGCCTGCTCGATCGTGTCGTCGCGGGCGCTGGCCGCCATCGCGAACCACCACGGCCTGCAGCACGCCACGACGCTCACCGGGTTCAAGTGGATCTCGCGCAGCCCGGGCCTCGTGTTCGGGTACGAGGAGGCCCTGGGCTACTGCGTGGACCCCGTGCACGTGCGGGACAAGGACGGGCTGTCCGCGGCGGTCGCCGTCGCCCAGCTGGCCAACCGGCTCGCGCACGAGGGCCGCACGCTCCTGGACCGGCTCGACGACGTCGCGCGGGCATGCGGGCTGCACGTCACGGGTCAGGTGTCGGCGCGGTTCGAGGACCTCGCGCGGATCGAGACGACCATGACGTGGCTGCGCAACGCGCCGCCGTCGGAGCTGGCGGGCTCGCCCGTGAACTCCGTGCGGGACCTCGCCGAGGGCCTGAACGGCCTGCCGCCCACGGACGGCGTGGTGCTGCTCACCGTCGACGACACCCGGGTGATCGTGCGCCCCAGCGGTACCGAGCCCAAGATCAAGTGCTACATCGAGGTGGTCGCGCCGATCGACCCCGCGGCGTCCGCCGAGGAGCTGTCCACGGCGCGCGTGGCCGCGCGCCGGCGCCTCGCCCTGGTGCAGGCGGACCTCCGCTCGATCCTGGGCCTCTGAGGGGCCCGTAGGGGCTACTTCACCACGGCGGGCAGCACGTCCATGTTGGCCTCGTTGGCGGCCACGAAGTCCGGCAGCTCGTCCGCCGCAACGGCCTGCATGAGCGGGTCGAACGTCGCGCGGTCGAGCACCACGATCGACTGCCCGTCCGCGCTGCGCCCCGTGCCCGAGTAGGGGGCGGTCATGAACGTGATGTCCTTCGTCGAGATGTCCTGGGCGCTCTGGAACAGCTCCTGCATCCGGTCGAAGGTGAACCCCTCGTCCACGGCCACGGAGCTGGTGACGGCCCCGAGGAACGAGGCCATCTTCAGCGGGTCGCTCCGGTTGTTGTTGGCCTTGGCCACGATGGCCCGCATCCAGGCCTGCTGCCGCTGCACGCGGCCGAAGTCGCCGTTCGCCAGCGCGTGCCGCTCACGGGCGAAGGCGAGCGCCTCCTCGCCGGTCATGGCCTGGCGCACCGAGCCGCCCGCGCCGTCGGGCACGGTGATCTCCACGCCGTCCAGGGAGTCGGTCAGCGTGGTGAAGGACTCGAAGTCGGTCACGGCGAAGTGGTCGATGCGCACACCGGTGAGGTCCTCGACGGTCTGGATCATGAGGCTCGGGCCGCCGTAGGAGAACGCGGCGTTGATCTTGGCCTCGCCGTGGCCGGGGATGGGCACCCAGGAGTCGCGCGGGATGGAGATGGCCGCGGCGCTCTGCCGGTCGGCCGACAGGTGCACGAGCATGATCGCGTCCGTGCGCTGGGCGCCGGCCTCCCAGGCCGACGGGTCACCGGCGGAGATCCGGCTGTCGGAACCGAGCACCAGGATGTTCACGGGGGCGGTCGGGCCCTCCACGGGGGCCGCGCTGGGCCGGGTCGAGGGGTCGATGCCCTCGAACGCGTCGAGCCGCTCCACGTTGTCGTCGAGCGAGGCCCGGTAGCCGAACCAGGCGGCGGTCGCGCCGCCACCCACCAGCAGCAGTGCGCCGACGACGATTCCGGCCACGAATCCCGTGCCCCGCCGGCTGCGCCGCGCATGACGCAGGCCCCCGTCCACGGGGTTGGGTGCGGAGAGAAAGTCGTTCATTCGATCGGGTGCGGCCATGGCCGGTGATCTTAGTCGCGATTTCGACTACTACTCTTATGCGTGCACCGCAACCGGAGAAAGCGCTTGCGGGTGAATTCCGATACGCCTCGGCCAGCCGCCGAACAGAGAGGAGAGTCCGCGTGGTCGCACGCGCCAGACGCCCGCAGAACCGCGCGATTCTCCTCGTCACACACCACTACGCACCCGAGTCGGGAGCCCCGCAGAGACGCTGGGGAGCCCTGGCAGGGCACCTGGTCCCGGCGGGTTATCCGGTGACGGTTCTGACGCCCCCGCCGCACTACCCCTCGGGAAAGATCACCCATTATTCACCCGCTTTCCTGCCGGGTTCGGTAACCACCGGCACCCATGGCGAGAAGATCATCCGGGTGAATTTCCGCGAGCATTCCCACGGGCTCGGTTCGCGCGTCGCGGACCAGGTCGTGGCCGCCGTCAGCTCGGTGCTGCGCGGGGTGCGCCCGTCCGCGGGACGGCCGGCCGTGGTGATCGCCACCGTCCCGGGCATCCCGAGCGTCGTGGCCGGCTGGGCCCTCGCGCGGTGGCACCGGGCCCGCCTCGTCGTGGAGATGCGCGACGCCTGGCCCGACCTGATCGAGCCCAGCGGCATCCTGCTGCGCCGGGGCCGCTCGGGCGACCTGCGCCGGGTGTTCCGCGACCTCGCGGCGCGCGTGGTGCACCGCACCGTCACCCGGCTGCAGGCCCGGGCGGATCTCGTGGTCACCACGACCGCCGCGTTCGCGGAGGTGCTGCGCTCACGCGGGGTCCGGAACGTCGCGGTGGTGCGCAACGGCACGGCGTTCGAGCCGGTCCGGGAGCACGCCCCCGTCACGCTCGGGGACCGCCCCCTGCGGGTCGTGTACGCGGGCACCGTGGGCCGGTCGCAGGGTCTGGACGTCGCGGTCCGCGCCGCCGCCCTGGTCCAGGAGCGCGGGTACGCGCTGGACCTGCGGATCGTGGGGCACGGCAACGAGCTGGAGCCGCTGCGCCGGCTGGCCGCCGAGCTCGGCGCTCCCGTGCGCGTGGAGCCGTCCGTGCCGTCCACCCAGGTGCGCGAGCTCTACGCCTGGGCCGACACCACGGTCGTCTCCCTGCGGGACTGGGCCCCGTTCGAGTGGACCGTCCCGTCCAAGCTGTACGAGGTCATGGCGTCGGGCGTCGTCGCGTCGGCGTGCCTCGCCGGCGAGGCGGCGAGCCTCGTCTCGGCGAACGGCGCGGGCGCCGTCGTGCGCCCCGGCGACGTCGAGGGCCTCGCCGACCTGTGGTGCGGCTGGCTGGCCGACGGCGTGGTGCCCGCCGCCTCCCCCGACGCCGCCGCGTGGGTCGCCGAGCACGCGAGCGACGAGGTGCTGGGCCACCGGTACGCGGAGCTGCTCGACGAGCTGCTCCCCCACCCGCTGCGGCCCGAGCCTGCCGAACGAGGGGCCCGGTTCTGATGGCACGACCGTTCCGGCGCGCGGGCGAGCTCGCGCGCAACCTGCGCTTCACCACGTCCTTCGTGGCCCGCACCGTGGTCGAGGACCCGCTGTGGCTCGCCGTCCAGGCCGCCCGGCGCGCGCCCGAGCGGGTGCGCCGCCCGCTGGTGGGCGCCCTGCGCCTCGCGCCGGCGCCGTCCGCGCGGCACGCCCTCGGAAGCATGCTCGCGGGCGACGCCACGGGCGCCGCCGGCGAGGCGGAGGCGCTGCTGGCACGCCCCACGGGCCGGAGCCGCCGGGTCGCGGCGGAGGTCGCGGTGGCGGTGGGCCGCCCCGAGCTGGTCGACGGCGTCGCCGCGGCGGGCCCCGCGCGCTACCGCGCGGCCTGGCTGCTGGGTGACGTCGAATCGATCGGGCCGGACGCGCCCGCCGGGCTGCGCGCGCAGGTGGCCGAGCTGCGCCCCGGTCCGCCGGAGGACCCCCGAGCCGCCGAGCCGGCGCGCGGCACCGCCACGCCGGACGCCGCCGCACCCGGCGGGTCCCGTCCCGTCACCGTGCTGCACCACCTGACCAACTCCCTGCCGCACACCCAGAGCGGCTACACGCTGCGCTCGCACGCGATCCTCGTGGCGCAGCGCGCGCACGGGCTCGCGGCGTCGGCGACGACGCGGCCCGGCTACCCGCTGACCATCGGCTCGCTCGCGGCGCGCGGGACGGACGTCGTCGACGGCGTCGCCTACCGCCGGCTCGTCCCGGCGCGCGCCGAGTCCGACGCCGCACGCCGCGCCGCGCAGGAGACGGACCTGCTGGTCGCGGCCGCGCGCGAGGTCGGGGCGGACGTGCTGCACACCACCACGCCGTCGGCCGTCGGGTCGCTGGCCCGGGCGGCGGCACGGCGCGCCGGGATCCCGTGGGTCTACGAGGTCCGCGGGCTGCCGGAGGAGACCTGGGTGGCGGCGCACGGTACACCCGAGGGCCGGGCACGGGCGGCGGCGTCCCGCCGTCGGGCACTGATGCAGGCGAAGGAGACCGAGCTGGCGCTGGCCGCGGACGCGGTGGTGACGCTCAGCGGCACGATGCGCGACGCGCTCGTGGCGCGGGGCGTGCCCGCCGGGCGCATCACGGTGGTGCCGAACGCCGTGCCGGACGCGCTGCTCACCGCGCACCACCCCACGCCGGAGGCGGCGCGCGCCGCCCTCGGCCTGCCCGCCGGTCCCGCCATCGGGACCGTGAGCAGCCTGGTCGACTACGAGGGCCTGGAGACCGTGGTCCGCACGGTCGCGACGCTCCGCGCGCGGGGCCACGACGTGACGGGCATGCTGGTCGGCGACGGCGTCTCGCGACCCGGGCTGGCGCGGCTGGCGCGCGAGCTCGGCGTGGCCGACCACGTGGTGCTCCCGGGCCGGGTGCCACCCGCCGTCGCGCTGACGTGGCTGGCCGCGCTCGACGTCGTGCTGGTGCCCCGGCGCGACCACGAGGTGACACGCCTGGTGACGCCGCTCAAGCCGGTCGAGGCCATGGCGGTGGGACGGCCGGTGGTGGCGAGCGCACTGCCCGCGCTCGTCGAGGCGGTGGGGGGCGCGGGACTGCACGTCGACGCCGGCGACCTGGAGGGCTGGGCCGACGCCGTCGGCTCGCTCCTGGCCGACGCCGGCCGGCGGGCCGAGCTGGTGGAGCTGGGCCACAGGGTGGCTACGGAGAGGACATGGGTGCGTAACGCGGAGACCTACCTGGGCGTCTACCGGCAGTGCCTGGGGGTGACGGCATGAGCGCGGGCCCCGAGACCGGGTCGTACGCGGCCCTGTTCGACGCCTCACCGACGACGACGAAGCTGGTCACGCTCGGCAACCTGTCGCGTGTGGGAGCGCGACCGCCGCTGGGGCAGTACGTGCGGCTCCTGTGGGAGCGCCGGCACTTCCTGTGGGCGGACGCGCGGGCGAAGGTCGCCAGCGGGACCCGGCAGAGCCTGCTGGGCAAGGCCTGGCTGGTGCTGAACCCGCTGATCGACGGGACGGTCTACTACCTGGTGTTCGGCGTGCTGATGAAGAGCTCGCACGGTATCGACAACTTCATCGGCTATCTGCTGATCGGCGTGTTCCTCTTCCAGTTCACCACGCAGTCGATCAACGGTGGCGCGCGGTCGGTGCAGACCGGAAAGAACCTGATCCGGGCGTTCACGTTCCCACGCGCGGCGCTGCCGATCTCGGTGGTGCTGCGCAACCTGCTCAACCTCGGGCCCACGCTGGTCACCCTGGCCGCACTGATCTATCTCACGGCGCCGGCCGAGCAGTACACCTGGCGCCTCGCGCTGGTACCCGCCGCCCTGGCGCTGCAGGTCATGTTCACCACGGGGCTCGCCCTCCTGGTGGCGCGGTGGGCTGCCGCCCTGCCGGACATCACCAACCTCATCGGCATGGTGATGCGCGTCTGGCTGTACGCCTCGGCGGTGTTCTTCTCGTTCGACAACCTCATCGACGACCCTGTCCAACGGAAGTGGCTCGAAGCGAACCCCATGTTCATCGTGCTGGACATCGTGCGGGACTGCGTCCTGTACGCCACGACGCCCGACCTGATGCGCTGGGTATGGCTCGGCGGCTGGAGCGTGGGGCTGCTCGTAGTCGGGTTCGTCGTCTTCTGGCGGGCGGAGGAGAGCTATGGCCGCTGACCTCGACTACCCGATGCCCCCGCCGCTCGGCCGGAACGGCCCGGCGTCGATGCCCGTGCCCGCCCAGGCGGCCCAGCAGCCACTCACCGGCGCCATCCCGATGTCAGTCCAGGCGCCGCCGCACACGGGCCAGCTCGCCGCCGTCGCGCCGCGGTCCGGGAGCACTCCCGTGCTGTGGCCCACGGTGGCCGTGCAGGGCCTGCGGATGTTCTACCGGACGCCGTCCACGGACACGACGCACGGCCGCCGCGCCAAGGTGAAGCGCGCCGTGCTCAACGTGCTGGGCCAGGAGCCCAAGGTGACGGTGCGCGCCCTCACGGACATCTCGTTCGTCGCGAACTCCGGCGAGCAGATCGGTCTCGTGGGGCAGAACGGCTCCGGCAAGAGCACCCTGCTGCGGATCATCGCGGGCCTGGAGAAGCCCACCAAGGGACAGGTGCTCGCCGAGAGCACGCCCGTGCTCATCGGCGTGAACGCCGCCCTGGTGCCCGACCTGCCCGGCGAGGAGAACGTGCGCCTCGGCTGCCTGGCCATGGGACTGTCCCCGGCCGAGGCCGAGGCCGCGATCCCGGACGTCATCGAGCTGGCCGGCCTGGGCAAGTCCATCTACCTGCCCATGCGCACCTACTCCTCGGGCATGGCGGCGCGCCTGCGCTTCGCCATCGCGACGGCGGCGCGCCCGCACATCCTGCTCATCGACGAGGCCCTGGCCACCGGCGACGCCGCGTTCAAGGAGCGCAGCGAGGCCCGGATGACCAGGCTCCGCGAGCAGGCGGGCACGGTGTTCCTGGTGAGCCACGCGGCGCAGACCATCGAGGAGTCCTGCACCCGCGCCATCTGGCTGCACCACGGCCGCCTGGTGCTCGACGGTGAGGCGCAGGACGTCGCCGTCCGCTACCGCAAGTGGGCGTGGGCCTTCGCGAAGGACCAGCCCGAGGAGGCCAGGCGGATCCTCGAGGAGGCGTTCGCTGAGCGCCGCGAGACGCAGGTTCGGATCGACGCGCCGGAACCGCCCAAGGGGCGGGTGCGGGAACGGCACGCGCGGCCGACCGGCAAGGAACTGAAGGCTCTGGAACGAGCCGCACGCACGAGAAGCACTGCTCAGGAGGACATGTGACCACCCGCCCGCTCATCATGACGGTCTACGGCACGCGGCCGGAGGCGATCAAGGTCGCCCCTGTGATCAAGGCGCTCGAGGCAAGCGAGGAGTTCGATTCGGTCACGGTCGTGACCGGGCAGCACCGCGAGATGCTGGACCAGGTGAACGAGATCTTCGGCATCGTGCCGGACCACGACCTCGACATCATGAGCCACGGCCAGACACTCGCCCAGATCTTCGCGCGCGTCATGGAGCGGCTCGACCCGATCCTCGCGGAGCTGAAGCCGGACGCCGTGGTCGTGCAGGGCGACACGTCGACGTCGACGGCCGCGGCCCTCGCGGCGTTCTACCGGCAGATCCCCGTGGTGCACCTGGAGGCGGGGCTGCGCAGCGGCGACATCATGTCGCCGTTCCCGGAGGAGGCGAACCGGAAGATCACGTCGCAGATCGCCTCGCTGCACCTCGCCCCGACCCTGCGCAGCCTGGCCAACCTGGTGGCGGAGGGCGTCCAGCTCGAGGACATCGCCGTGACCGGCAACACCGTCATCGACGCGCTGTACATGGCGGTGGAGCGCCGCACAGCCTTCACGGACCCCGCGGTCGAGCGCGTGGCGGCGTCGGAGCGCCGGCTCGTCCTGGTGACCACCCACCGGCGGGAGAACTGGGGCGACGCGATGGAGGGCGTCGGCCGCGCCCTGGCACGCATCGCCCGCCGCTTCCCCGACACCGAGATCGTGCTGCCGGTGCACCGCAACCCAGTGGTCCGCGAGGCGGTGCTGCCCCACCTGGACGGGCTCGCGAACGTCACGGTGACTGAACCGCTCGCGTACGGCGAGTTCACGCACCTGCTGTCACTGTCCACACTGGTGCTCACCGACTCGGGCGGGCTCCAGGAGGAGGCGCCCAGCCTCGGCAAGCCGGTGCTCGTCATGCGCGACAACACGGAGCGTCCGGAGGCGGTCGAGGCCGGCACCGCCCGGCTCATCGGCACCGACGAGGACCGCATCGTGGCCGAGGTGGCCCGGCTCCTGACCAGCGAGACCGCCTACGCCGCCATGGCCCAGTCGGTGAACCCGTACGGCGACGGCCAGAGCGCCGCCCGCACCATCGAGGCGACGGCACGGATGCTCACGCCCGTGCTGCCCGACCTGCTGCCCGACTTCGACCTGAGCGGGGAGCTGACCACAGCGAGCGCAGAGGGCGGGGCATGAGCGCCACCAGGGTCTTCGTCTACGGCTCGTGCGTGTCGCGGGACACGTTCAACGCCCTGCCACAGGACGGGTACGGGCTGGTCGACTACGTCGCGCGCCAGTCGATGATCTCGGCCGCCCGACCGCCGCTCGCGTACCCGCTGGACCTGTCCGTCATCTCCTCGCGGTTCCAGCAGCGCATGGTGCAGGGCGCCCTGAGCGGCAGCCTCTACGAGAGCCTCGGCCGCCATGCCGCGGACACGGACCTGGTCCTCGTCGACCTGACGGACGAGCGCGCCGGCGTCTTCGAGATGCCGGACGGCTCATACGTCACACGGTCGATCGAGCTGGACGGTGCCGGCCTGACGCCGCAGATCTCCGACGCGTCGACCCGCTACCTGCGATTCGGTACCGACGAGCACTTCGAGGTGTTCGGCTGGGCCGCCCAGACCTTGCGCGCGGAGCTCGACCGCCTGCAGCTGACCGAACGGACGCTCGTCCTGGCGCCGAACTGGGCCGAGTACACGGTCGACGGACAGTACAGCGGCGACAGCTACGGCTACACCCCGTCCGACGCGAACTACTTCCAGCAGCGCTATGTCGACCTGCTCGAGAACTATCTCGGCCTGCGGACCGTGCGACTGGCAGACACCAGGTCGGACACCGGTCATCAGTGGGGGCTCGCGCCCTTCCACTTCGCGGGGCCGGTCTACACGTACTTCGCTCAGGCGATAGCCCAGTTCGTTCCACCGCATGCGGGCCCGGCCTCCAGCGGAGCGCCACAGCAGGTCACGGCGCACCAGGCGCCTTCCAGCGCTGCAGCGCTCACGGCACCTCCAACCGTCGAGCTGATCCGGAGTGCCTCTGCCGAGGCCCCGACGGTGGTGCTCGTGAAGACGACGAGCCAGCACGCCAGCCTCGCCGCGCTCCTCGACGACATGGTCGCCAACGTCGGTGGTGGGAACCTGAACGTCGTCACCGTGACAGCTCAGGGACCCGCGCTCGATGCAGCCGGGGCGGAGTCGGCCGCAGCACAGCTCGCCCAGGTCACGGCCCGGACCGGGAAGGACCGTACCTATCTGACGGCCGGCGACGGTCTTGTGTGCGCCCTGCTCGTGGCAGCGGCCGACAGGGCCTCAGAGCTGGTCGTGGTCTACCCGGAGTTCCCCGAGTCGGTCACGGTGCCGGGCCTTAAGAAGGTCGACGTGCATGCTTTCGCCGAGGCGGAACATCTTACGGCCCGGCACACCGCGGAGCAGGTGGACCTGACCCTCAAGCTGCTCGGCACGGTCACCCGGACCGGCAGCTTCCTGCTGATGCACGACGGTGACGCGGTGCTCCGCCGAGCCATGGAGCGGATGCACACGACCCTGACCGACGCCCGACGGCACGCAAGGATCTGATGATGCGCATTCTGATGCCGGTGAGCCTGAACGGCGCCGACGGGGACATCCACGATCACTGCGAAGAGATCGCCGTCTCAGGCAGGAAACGCGATGCCGAGGTGGTCGTCGCCACCTCGTCGCAGCCGTACCTGGATCGCCTCGCCGCACGCGGGGTGGACGGGTTCCTCGTCGACTTCGCCGACCTTGAGGCCGCGAGCGAAGCCGCGGCACGGCGTGGCCCCTGGGACCTGGTGCACACCCATCCCTTTGCCGCGCGCAAGTTCGCCACCCGGTTCGCCGCCCAGCACGAGCTCCCCCTCGTCGCGACGTTCCATGGCCCCTACCTGGACGACATCGACACCTGGCACAACCAGGCCAACGCTCTCGTCGCGGTCACCGGTTCGGTCGCCGACCGTCTGCGGGGCGTGAGCGGCGTCCCGGCCGACCGGGTGCACGTGGTCGAGAACCGCCTGCGCGCTGACGCGATGCCGCAGCAGCAGGCGAAGCACGATCCTCGGGCGCTGGTCCTGGCCGTGCACGCGAACCTGACCAAGGACTTCGACCCCGCCCTCGAGCTCCTCAACGAGTTCATCGAGCGCGCATCCGGTGAGCAGCGGTTCGGGTGGCGCATCGAGCTGGCTGGTTCGGGCGCCACCCGCCCCGACATCACGGCGCAGCTCGCCAAGGCCTGCCTGGCGCCAGGTGCCCCGGACGTCGTCGTCCACGGGCATCTGGACGCCACGGCCACCCGTGAGCTCTACGGCCGGGCGTATGCCGTGGTCGCCGCGGGTCGGGACGCGATCGACGCCATCGCCGTCGGCCTGCCCGCCGTCGTGGCACAGGGCACGGGCACCTACGCGCTGTCGCCCACGGGCGACACGTCGACCCTGCTCTACGGCACGGACGGCGCACGTGTCTCCGGGGCGGCCTTCCACGACCACTGCGTCGAGATCGCCACGGACGCCGAGGCACGCCAGCGGCACGCCGTGAGCGGGATGCGGCTGACCCGGTCGCGGTTCAACCCTCAGGCACTGGACCTCGCGCTGGCCGCGATCCACGAGCTGGCGGTCGCGGAGGGCCCCCGGAGCACGCCGCAGTTCCGCGTCGAACGGGCCCAGGGCGCTGTCCGCGTGATCTTCGCCGGTGACCCCCGCGGCAGCGAGTTCGCCTTCTACGTGATGCAGGGCTCCGAGCGGCTGCGTGCCGACTGGTACGGGGCCAACTACTGGCTTGACCTGCGCCAGGAGGAAGCGGCCGCCGCCACGGGGGTGCGCTGTTTCGTCAAGGACCGTCAGGGGTCGATCCAGCAGGTCATGGTCGACCTCACCCCGGGCTCGTGACCCCCCCTCAACCCACCACACCGCCCGGAGACGTCGTGCACGCTCACTCCCCCGTCGACCTCGCCCAGTGGAAGCGGCCGGTGCGCCGCTGGGAGAGCCTGGTTGCGTTCCTGGCCACGCCGGGCCATGACACCGGGCTGCACTCCATCTCGTTCCCGGACGGGACGCTGGACGTATCGTTCTACGGACGGCCGCTGGGCGAGGACGGTCCGGCCACGGTGCCGGTGATCTTCTCCGGCGCGACGAAGGAGCGCAACGGCGCACTCGGTCCGTACTTTTCCGGCCAAGGCATCAGCACCGAGCTGGGCACCGCTTCCATCAGCGTCGCCGACCCGACCATCAGCGACCATGGTGACCTCAAGCTCGCGTGGTACGCGGGCTGTTCGAGGTTTCACGCCGAGCGGGCCCTCCATGGCCTGCTCGCCGGCATCGTCGAACGTTACGACGTCGACCTGCTACTCATCGGCGGCAGCGGCGGTGGCTTCGCCGCGCTCAGCGCCGCCCACGCCGTCGGGAAGCGCGCACGGGCACTCGCGTGGAACCCTCAGACCGACCTGCTGGCGTACGAGGTCACGGCGGTCGCGGACTACGTCCGTAGCGCCTTTCCGGAGGCACGGACGAGTCGGCTCGACCCGGGCGACCCCCAGGAACGTGAGACGCTCCGCGCGTACTTCGAAGGGCGGGGCATCAGGACGCTGCTCGGTGACGCGGACGACCGATCGGCCACGCTGGTGCTGCAGAACACGGGCGACTGGCACCTGGAGCAGCATGCGAGGCCGTACGCCACCCGGCGGGAGATGACGGTCGAACAGGGCGTCCTGACCGACGGGGCCGGCGTCGTGGCCATCGGTGACTGGGGCGGCGGGCACTCCGCGCCGCCACGCGAGGTGACGCTGCTCGCCACCCGTGCGCTGCTCGCGGGTGCGACGCCGCAGGCCGCCTACGAGTCGGTGTCCACGACCTTCCCGCAGTTCTTCGGCGCGAGAATCGCGTCGTTGGGCGAGATCACGGGCGAGGACTTCGCTCTCTCGTCGACCCCCGACGGATACCGCATCGACTTCGTCCGGCCCCCGGCCGGCCTGACCTTCGCGTTCTACGTCAACAGCCCGGACGGGGTGCTCGAGAAGATCTGGTACACGCCGGAACCTGGCATCGAGCTCACCGGGACGACGGCACGGCGAGCCACCTCGGTCTCCTGCTTCGTCCGGAACGTGATCGTCGAGCAGGCGCGCTTCGAGGTGCCGGTGACCCGGTGACCTGCCGCCACCAGGTCACCGGGCCGGAGGTCACCGCGTGCTGCGCCGTGTCAACAGGGCGTTGAGGTCGACGGTCAGCCGATCGGCGAACCGTTCGAGGTCGTAGTTCTCCACCACGAATTCTCGCCCCTCCGCCACGCCCTCCACGTAGGTGTCCGCGTCGAGGTTCTTCTCGACGTACGACACCATCTCGTCGACCGAGCGGAAGACGAACCGGGGCGGATACACGTACTCGGCGCCCGGCCAGTCCAGGACCAGGCCCTGTCCACCCGCCGCGAAGCCCTCGGCCGGTGCGAGGTGGAAGCTCTCGTCCTCACTGGTCGACAGGACCCAGCCCGTAGTGGCGAGCTCCGAGCGCATGTCCGCCCAACCGTGGTAGGTGATGGCCGGAGCGAGCTCGTGCTGCTCGACGAAGCGATCGCACCGCTCGAAGTAGTCCCGCTCGGCGTCGTCCTTCCAGATCCAGTCGACCTCGTGCGCGGCCTTGCCGTACACGTGCAGCTGGAAGCGCTCGTCCGACGCCCGGAGGTCGGCGAGGACCTGGAGAGCGCGGAGCATTCCCTTGCGCTCCGGGACCGCACCCACGATGGCCAGACGGTAGACCCGTTCCGGGTCGTCGGCCACGGCGTACGAGTCCACGTCGACCCAGTTGGCCAGCAGCCGCGCCCTGGATCGTGGGATGGGGAAGACCTGCAGGAAGTCCTCCAGCGTCTTCACCGACACCGAGTAGAACCGGTCCACCCGGTCGAGCACCGGATCGAAGCCGAAGTTCCGCTCGAGCTCGAAGCGGTGGCCCCGAACGACGAGCACCTGTTCGGGTCGCACATGCCGCGCGTACCAGGTGGCGTTCCCGAGCAGCCAGTCGCAGAACACGATGTCTGCCCAAGCCAGCAGGCGCTCGGACCGCTTGGCGTCGTGCCGGTCGTGGCCCTCCCACTCGTCCACCATGGTGACGAAGTCGTCCCCGAGGCGGGGCAGAGCTCCCATGATGAACTTCAGGTCGTAGCCGGCGACAAGCAGTCTCGGCGTGATGACGTCGCAGAACGCCTCGTACGCGCCGTCCCTCGCCATCCGGTAGATCTCCTGGATGCGGGGCTTGAACGTGTCGGCGCCAAGCACGCCGTCGTACCTTCGCAGAAAGTCCTGCAGCCGCACGAACGTGTCTCGCGCGATGCTCCCGGACCGCCGTGTATAGAGCGCGACGAGTGCCTCGCGGACCCCGATCCGCCCGCGTCCCGCCAGATAGTCGATCCCGCGCTCGGCGAGCAGTCGCTGCACCGACGTCCAGACGTGCAAGTGGTTACGGAGGGCGGCGTCGTCATAAGCCTGCGTCGAGGAGCGCGCGTCCCGTAGCCGGCGGTCGTACACGTAGAGCGGCGCGTCCGAGTAGTGGACCGAGTCCGCCCGCAGCGCGACCTCGGCGAGAAAGAGCGTGTCCTCGCCCATGCGGACGTCCGGATCCCACCGGATCTGGTGATCCGCCAGGAGCCGCCGACGGATGATGGCCGGAGGCGTGGTGCTCTGCTCGGCGAAGATGCGCTCGATCAGCTGGTCCCGGTCACCGTCCTCCGCAGCATCCGCAAGGCGGTTGCCGACGTAGGTCTCGCCCATGTCGTCGCGCACCAGCAAAGGACCTCGCACGAGATCGGACCCGTTGCGGACGGCGACGTCGAGCGCTACTGCGACACCGGCCGCCAGCAGCTCGTCGTCCGAGTCATGGAAGTAGACGAACTCCCCGCGCGCCGCGTCGACTCCCGCATTGCGTGGTGCCGACGGCGAGCCAGTGTTGTTGGGCAGCCGCACCACCCGCCAGCTCGGGCGTCCCGAGCTGAGGCGTTCGGCGACCTCGACCGTGGCGTCCGTCGAGCAGTCGTCGATCACGACGACCTCGTAGTCCACGCCATGTTCGTCCAGCTCCGACACAGAGGACAGGGCGGACCGGAGGGTCGCCTCCGCGTTGTACGCCGGAATGATGATCGAGAGCTGGACGTCCCTCGGGCCTGCGGCAGTTCTTGCTTCCATGTCTCCTCAGATGCGGTAGAGCCGCTCACGGACGGTGCCATCGAGCACCGGTCGCACGGCGGCGCCCTGCGGCAGCAGCACCGAGACCTCGTCGCCGACACCGCCGTAGTCGTAGTCACGCGTGCCGGCCAGCGCCACTCCGCCGTCGGCATATGCCAGGTGCAGCAGGCCACGGTCCAGGTCGGTCAGCGAGACCGGCCGACTGCCCAGCACGAGCGCCTGCCGGCTCCTCCCGCGCGCGAGCGCCGCCTCGACGAACGGCTCTGCGACCACCTGGACGTGATCTCCGGCGTAGCCGTAAAGCTCCTGGACCGTTGACGGGTCGACGGTGCGCGGCACCACGACGACCGTGCGGGCAACGTGGTCACCGAAGGACCTGCGGGTGTCGAGGACACTCTCGACGGTCTTGCGATCGCTCGCCGTGGCCAGGAGGTCGACCGAGCCGTCGTCGGGCTCGTACGAGATCCCCACCAGGTCGAGAACCTGTCGGAAGCGCCGGGCGTAGGTGTGGTCCTTGAGGACCAGGTCGAGGTTCTTCTCGCGCAGACGCAGGCGGTCGGCCGCGTCCATGTCGCGGACCCGGTCAGGCTCCCTGTCCGCGAAGATCACACCCTCGCCGAAGTACCGCGCCACGCCCGCGGAATAGTTGGAGACGACCAAGGTTCCAGACATGGCGAGCTCGAACACCCGACGCGCGAACATGGTCCGCGAGCGGGTCTCGGTGTTGAAGTTCAGCCCGAACTCGTACTTCTTGTACACCTGGGCAAGGTCGCTGTGCGGGACGGCCGCCCGGGTCAGACCCCGGTAGCGCTCAGGGTAGAAGTGATGCGGGTCGTCGCCACCGTGGTACCGGTCGTAGATGTCGAGGCGGAGTCCTTGTTCGAGGATCCGGTCGAAGACCAATGCCATCGCTGCGCTCCGCGCGACGTGATACGTGTACCAGCTACCGGCGAAGACGATGCTGCCCGGCTCGCGCTCGACCGCATCGGACGGGTTGTAGAGCCGTGGCTGAGCGGCGAAGGGAAGGCAGCCGACGCTGCGAGCGCCCCACTCGACCCGATAGCGGTCCACGCACGCCTCGTCGGTCGTCAGCACGTGGTCGAACTGCGTCGCTGTCCGGACGAAGTCGTGCCTGCGGTCGTAGTAGTGGCTCGGGTCCTCCTTGTTCCAGAAGACCGTCGGTATCCCGTTCGCCCGGCAGTGGGCGACGATCTCGAGCAGAGCCGTACGGTTCTCGTGCGCCCACGCGTTGGTTGCGTAGACCTTGCCGCGCCACTCCCGCTCCGGCGTCACGCCCGCCCAGGCTGACTCGCAGAACAACAGCTCGGGAGCGTGCTCCTCGAACTGTTCCCGCCATCGAGCGGGGTCGAGCGCCACCGCGTCGCACTCGTCACGGAAGGAGTTGAAGGTGAAGGTGTCGGCGATGAACGCCACCCGCACGTCCTGGGCCTCGCGTCGGCCCGCCGCCAGCGACTCCTGCCGCACCTCGACGCTGTTGACGAGCCGGTACGGGATGTTCCCGCCCGCCTTGCGCACCGTGAAGCGCACCGCTGCGGCCGAGTCGGGTACCACGAGGCTGGTCTTCCGGCGGAGTGCGCCAGGTACGTAGGGCAGGGTGGTCGTGGGCACCGGATGGCCGACCGGCTCGCCGTCGGCGCGGACGTACTGTGTGTCCACCTGCAGTGCCCGGGGGTTGGGGGCCGCCGACGGCGAACGCAGCGAGAACTCCGCCTCGAGCCGTCCGCCACCGCGCACGGGGACGGTGAACGTGGTCGGTTCGTCCGGCGAGATGGTCACCAGCGCGGTGGTCGCCGAGTCGTCGTCCACCCGCACGTGCCAGCTCTCGACGGCCAGCGGTGAACCACCTCGGCCCGTGCGGAGCTGTCGGACGGGGGCCGTTGGAGCGGCAGCCGCACCTCCCGGCTGCTTCGGCGGTACGGCAGGAACCGTACCCGCGGCCCGTGGCGTCGGAGAGGCCGCCTGCCGAGCGGTGACGCCGCGACTGCCGCTCTGGTCGGGGTGGCCGGCCTTCCGGGTCAGTGCACGGGTGGAGGCATGGATGGCGGCCAGGTGCACACGGACACTGCGATGCTGCACGTGGACCGCAGCTGCGAGCGCGAGCGAGACGACCGCTACGAAGGCCGTCAGTGCCCAGGACCGCGTCAGCGTCCCGACCACCGCGGTGGCCACGGCTCCACAGAGCGCAGCGGCGACTGCGACCGGCTGGATCCTCGCCACCAGCGCGCGCCGCGCTCTGCCCAGGACACGCCTGATCCGTGATCGCACGGTCACCCCCACACGCCGCGCGTGTCGACCAGCGGCGTCGTGCCCAGCCCCAGGGCCTCCGTGTCCGCGTGCTTGAACGCCGAGTGGTCCACGAGCAGCACCACCACGTCGGCCTTCGGCACCGCGTCCTCCAGCGTGGTGAGCAGCACGTTCCGCCGGTTGGCCAGCTCCTTGGGCAGCTCCTCGATGTGCGGCTCGACGACCAGCACGTCGGATTCGGCGAACTCGTCGGCCAGCCGCCCCGCGATCCGGCGGGCCGGCGACTCGCGCAGGTCGTCGATGTCCGGCTTGAACGCGAGCCCCAGCACGGCGATGGTCGGCTCGGTCATGCCCTGCGCGGCCGCCCGCACCTTGTCGAGCACCCACTCGGGCTTGGCGTCGTTGACCTCGCGCGCCGCCCGGATCAGGCGCGCCTCCTCCGGAGCGGCGTCCACGATGAACCAGGGGTCCACGGCGATGCAGTGCCCGCCCACCCCGGGGCCGGGCTGGAGGATGTTGACCCGCGGGTGATGGTTCGCGAGGCGGATGAGCTCCCAGACGTCGACGTCGAGCCGGTCCGCGATCACCGAGAGCTCGTTGGCGAAGGCGATGTTCACGTCGCGGAACGAGTTCTCGACGAGCTTCGCGAGCTCGGCGGTGACCGCGTCGGTCAGCAGGATCTCGCCCTGGCAAAAGACCCGGTACAGGTCGCGGGCTCGCTGCGCGGCCTCCGGCGTCAGGCCGCCGACGATCCGGTCGTTCGTGACGAGCTCGACCATGACGCGGCCCGGCAGCACGCGCTCCGGGCAGTGCGCCACGTGGATCACCGGCCGCGAGCCGGAGCCGTCGAGGCTGAGGTCCGGGCGCTCGTCGAGGATCCACTGCGCCATCTGCGCGGTGGCACCGGGCGGCGAGGTCGACTCCAGGACCACGAGCTCGCCGCCGCGCAGCCTGGGCGCGAGCGCCTCCGCCGCGGACCTGATGTAGCTGAGGTCCGGCTCGTGGTCGCCGGTGAACGGCGTGGGCACGGCCACGACGAACGCGTCGGCCTCCTCCGGTGCGGACACGGCACGGAGCCGCTCACCGGTCACCGCAGCCGAGACGTACCCGGCCAGGTCAGGTTCGACGAACGGCACCTGGCCGCGGTTCACGGCGTCGACCGTCGTCTGGTTGACGTCCACGCCGATGACGTCGACACCGTTGGCCGCCAGGATCGCGGCCGTCGGCAGACCGATATAACCGAGGCCGATCACGGCAACGGTGCTGATACCCATTGAGTTCTCTCTTTCGTACGTTCAGAACATGACGTGCGTCGCCGCACGTCCGTAGTGCCGGAGCTCGCCGCTCGCGAGCAGCTCGGCCTCCGTCACGGACCACGAGTGCCCGCCCGGGGCCGAGCGCACCTGGATGAAGTTGAACCGGTCGGCCGAGTAGACGGTCCCGGACGCCTCGACGACGTCGGCCAGGAAGGCCGTGTCCTCGCCACGCCCCAGCGGGCGGAAGCGCACGGTGGAAGCGGTCTCACGCGCAGCGACGATCGTCGGCCCCATCACGCGGTCGGTGTACCGGTGCTCGCGGTCCGCGAACCGCAGGATCGTCGCGTCGGCGCCCTCGAGGTACATGTAGTGCGCCTGCTTGCCCACCACGTCCGCGCCGGAGTACGCCAGCGCGTACAGCTGGTCGGACAGGTACTGCGGGCCGTACAGGTCGTCGTCGTCGATCTTGGCCACGACGTCGCCGTCGGCCGTGTCCAGCAGCAGGTTCAGGCACGTGCCCAGCGGCACGTCCGCCGTCGCCGAGAGCAGCTCCAGCGAGCCGACGCCGGCCTCCTTGGCGCGGGCGCGCAGGTCGGCGTCGTCCGCCTCGAAACCGTGTGTGAGCAGCGCGACCTGCAGGTCCACGCCCTCCTGGGCGCCGAGCACGCCGAGCACGTGGTCGAGCTGGTGCGGGCGGTTCGTGGAGACCAGGGCGGTCACGGTCGGCCGGGCGACGACGGGCGAGCCGGCCAGGCCGACGTCGGCCAGCACCTTCTGCGAGCGGACGGCGTAGGTGTGCTCGCGCCAGATGCGGCGCTGGCCCTTGTGGACCGCCCGGTCGCGCAGCTCGGACGAGCGCACGAGCGCCCGGATCGCGTGCGCGCCGGCCTCGCGGGTCCCGGCGACGAAGACCTCGTCGCCGGGGAAGTACTCCCCGACGGCCGCGCTCGGCGTCGAGACGACGGGCGTGCCGGAGGCGGTGATCTCGAAGATCCGGCGCGCGCACATCGACGGCGAGCCGACCACCGAGTTCACGTTGAGGAAGACCTTGTACTCGCGGTAGGCGGTCAGCATCCGGTCGTAGTCGAGCGAGCCGACGACGCGCCCGTCCAGCGGCGCCGGGAACTGGTACTTCTCGTCCTTGCCGCGGAACCGGCTGAAGATCTCCAGGCCGTGCCCCATCTTGGGCGAGACGTCGAGCGCCGCCCCGAGCAGCAGGTCCATCTGCTCGCGCCGCTCCGGGTACTTGTGCGCGAAGTACATCCCGGCGAACGCGACGTCGCGCTCCGGACCGCGGCCGTGGAGCCGCACGGGGTTGTGGATCGCGGGCTGCGCGGCGAACTCCAGCACACCCACCCGGTCGTGGCCCAGGGCCTCGACGTAGGCGGGCACGCGGTCGACGTCCGTGGTGTAGACCCGGTCGAACAGCCGGGCGGCGTCGAGGAAGTCCGCGAAGTGGACCGGGTCCTCCTTGTTCCAGAACACCGTGGGCACGCCCGCCGCGCGGCAGGCCGCGACGAGCTCGACGAGGGCCGGCCGCGGGGCCGACGTGCCGGTCAGGTGGTACTGCCACGCGCCGGCGTTGCCGTTCCACGCGGACTCCACGAAGAGCAGGTCCAGGCCGCTCGCCAGCTCGTCCCGCCAGGTCGTGGGGGTCAGCGGCACCTGGTCCCACTCGGGCGCGAACGCGAGCCGCGAGAAGTCGTCCAGGATGACGCCGACCCGCAGGGCGCGCGGCCCGCCGACGGGGTCGCGCCCGGCCGCAGTGCCGCGGGCTGCCAGGCCCGACGTCGGGCGGGCCGGCCACGGGTCGAACGTCAGCCCGTCCTTCGTCAGGCGCGAACCGCCGACCTGCCCGGCCATCGGCACCCGCTGCCTGCGCAGATGCGTCCGCAGCTGGTCGAGGCCGCCGTGGCGCAGGTGCCACACCGCACGACGGAGCCCTCGCACCACGCCCGGCGCACGATCCTTCACGGCAAGAATGTCCTTGTCTGCCCGAAGGCATTCAGCGATAAGGGCACCCCGCCAGGCGCGAAAGGAAGGTGCCGGAGGTCCAGGATGCGCCATTGGTGAACTGATGCTACAAGCGGCCCATGTCCCTCAATTGCCGAAAGCGGGTGAAAGGAGCAGAGATTCACCCGGGCAATATTTCGGCCGGTCAACTTTCGGCAGCGCGGCGGCCCCGGCTACTCCACGACGGCGGGCAGCGTGTCGATCCCGCCCGGCGACTCCGCCAGGTAGACGGGCAGCTCGTCGCGCGCCACGGCCGCCATGAGCGGGTCGAGCGCGTCCCGGTCGAGCAGCACGATCGACTGCCCGTCGTCGCTGCGGCCGGTCCCCGAGTAGGGCGCGGTCAGGAACGTGATGTCGCTGGTGGAGAGGTCCTTGGCGCTGACGGCCAGCTCCAGCATCCGGTCGATCGTGAGGTCCGGGTCGACGGCCACGGCCCGGACCGCCGCCTCCAGGAACTTGGACATCTTCAGCAGGTCGCTCTTGTTCTCGGTGGCCTTCGAGGCGATGGCCCGCATCCAGGCCTGCTGCCGCTGCACGCGACCGAAGTCGCCGTTCGCCAGCGCGTACCGCTCGCGCGTGAACTCCAGCGCCTCCTGGCCCGTCATCGTCTGCTCCACCGAGCCGCCCCCGCCGTCGGGCACCGTGATCTCCACGCCGCCGAGGGTGTCGGTGAGCGTCGTGAAGGACTCGAAGTCGCTCACCGCGAAGTGGTCGATGCGCACCCCGGTCAGGGCCTCGACCGTCTGGACCATCAGGCCCGGGCCGCCGAACGAGAACGCCGCGTTGATCTTGCCCTCGCCGAAGCCGGGGATGTCCACCCAGGAGTCCCGCGGGATCGAGATCACCGCGGCCGACTTCCGGTCCCCCGACAGGTGCAGGAGCAGGATCGCGTCGGTGCGCTGCGCGCCGAGCTCCCAGGCGGAGGGGTCGCCGGCGGAGATCCGGCTGTCGGAGCCGAGCGCCAGGATGTTCACGGGCGCGGCGGTGCCCTCCACGGGGGCCGGCTCGGGGCGGGCGGCCTCGTCGATGTCGGCGAACGGGTCCTCGATGCGCTCGATCTTCTCGTCGAGCGAGATCTTGTAGCCGTAGTAGGCCATGGCCCCGCTGGCGCAGACGAGCACCAGGGCGCCGATGATCACCAGCGCGACGAACCCCTTGCCCCGGCGACGGCGACGCGCGGGAGCCGGCTCGGGTTCGGCGGGGCGCGGCGCGGTACGGAGGTCGCTGACTCCATCAGGTCCATGCATACCCATCTGAGTACCGCTCGGAGGACCGGCGCCGCATCACCCTGCGAAAGAGATCACCCGTGGTTCACCCTGCCCCTGACCTGCACGACAACGGCCCGTGTGCGAGAAGAGGATTTCATCCGGGTGAATTCTGCGCGGGTATTTCCTGATGAGAGAAAGACGACGGGGGAAGAGCGGGAGAACACGTTCCGACCGGCCGGTTCCACCCTCCGGTGACCGGCCGCCGCGTGGGAAGATCCGGCTCATGCGCGGAATCATTCTCGCCGGCGGTTCAGGGACACGGCTGCACCCGATCACCCAGGGGATCAGCAAGCAGCTCGTGCCCGTCTACGACAAGCCGATGATCTACTACCCGCTCTCCACCCTGATCCTGGCCGGGATCCGCGACATCCTGGTCATCACCACCCCGCACGACGCCGGCCAGTTCGAGCGGCTGCTCGGCGACGGCTCGCAGTTCGGCATCTCGATCACCTACACGACGCAGGCGTCGCCCGACGGCCTCGCCCAGGCCTTCGTGCTCGGCGAGGAGTTCCTCGGCGCAGACTCGGCCGCGCTCGTGCTGGGCGACAACATCTTCTACGGCCCCGGCTTGGGCCATCAGCTCACCCGGTTCGCAGACCTCGACGGGGGTGCGGTCTTCGCCTACCGCGTCGCCGATCCCACCGCCTACGGCGTGGTCGAGTTCGACGAGCACGGCAAGGCGCTCTCGCTGGAGGAGAAGCCCGCCCGCCCCAAGTCGAGCTACGCCGTGCCCGGCCTGTACTTCTACGACAACGACGTCGTGGCCATCGCCAAGGGGCTCGAGCCCTCGGCACGCGGCGAGTACGAGATCACCGACATCAACGCCGAGTACCTGCGCCAGGACCGGCTCCAGGTCGAGGTGCTGCCGCGCGGCACCGCCTGGCTCGACACGGGGACCTTCGACTCGCTGCTGGAGGCCTCGGACTACGTCCGCACCATCGAGCGACGCCAGGGCCTCAAGATCGGCGCCCCGGAGGAGGTCGCCTGGCGCCGCGGTTTCCTGTCCGACGACGACCTGCGCGCCCGGGCGGAGAAGCTCACCAAGTCCGGCTACGGCACCTACCTGCTGAGCCTCCTGGAGTCCTGACCGCCGGGGTGCGGCGCCCGACCGCCGGGGCGGAGCGCCACGCGCTCAGCGGGTCCCCAGCACCGTCGGCGCCGCGGCCTTCCAGCGGTCGGCCCAGTCGCCGATCGGCTCCACGCCGACCTCCCGGAGCCGGTCGTGCCCCAGCACCGAGAACGCCGGCCGGGGCGCCGGGAGCCGGTAGGCGGCGCTCGTGGTCGGGTCCACCGGCGTCGTCTGCCCGGCGGCCGCCACCACCTCGCGGGCGAACCCGTGCCACGTCACCTGGCCCGACGCCGTCCCGTGGTACAGCCCGCCGGGCGCCCGTGCCGCCACGAGCCGCACGATCAGGTCCGCCAGGTCCGCGGTCCAGGTGGGCTGACCGGTCTGGTCGTCCACGACGCTCAGCCGGTCCCGCTCCCCCGCCACCCGCGCGATGGTCTGAGGGAAGCACTTGCCGCCCGCACCGTAGAGCCACGCGGTCCGGACCACGAGGGCGTCCGGCGCGTACGCCCGCACGGCCCACTCGCCGGCGGCCTTGGTCCGTCCGTAGGCCGACCGGGGGTCCACCGGCGCGTCCTCGGCGTAGGGCTCTGTCGCGCCGCCGTCGAACACGTAGTCCGTGGACACGTGGACCAGGCGCGCCCCGGACGCCGCGGCGGCGCGCGCGAGGTGCGCGGGCCCGGTCGCGTTGGCGGCGAAGGCTTCCGCCTCGTGCGTCTCGGCGTCGTCGACGGCGGTCCAGCCCGCGCAGTTGACGACGACGTCGTGACCCGCCACCGCGGCGAGCACGTCCGACGCGTCGGTGATGTCGACGTCGGACCGGCGGATCCCGGCCACCTCGTGGCCCGCGCCACGGGCGGCGGCCACCATGTCCTGGCCGAGCATGCCCGCCGCGCCGAAGACCACCCACTGCTGTGCCGTGCTGCGTCCGCTGGTCACCCTAGGATCCTAACCAGGGCCGCAGGACCGCCGACGAACCACGCGAGGAGTTCCATGGAGTACCGCGAGCTGACCGTGCCCGGCGCCTTCGAGATCACCCCGAAACAGTTCGGGGATCCGCGCGGACTCTTCCTGGAGGCGTTCAAGGCGGGCCCGTTCGCCGACGCCGTCGGGCACGCCTTCGACCTGCAGCAGGCCAACTGCTCGGTGTCGGCCGCCGGAGTGGTCCGCGGCGTCCACTTCGCCGACGTGCCGCCCAGCCAGGCCAAGTACGTCATGTGCGTCAGCGGCGCGGTGCTCGACGTCGTCGTGGACCTCCGCGTGGGTTCGCCCGCCTTCGGCACCTGGGACGCCGTGCTCCTGGACGACGTCGACCGCCGCGCCGTCTACCTGTCCGAGGGCCTGGGCCACGCCTTCATGTCCCTCGAAGACGGCTCCACGGTGCTCTACCTCTGCTCGAGCGGCTACGCCCCGGGCCGCGAGCACGGCGTCCACCCCCTCGACGAGGACCTCGCCATCACCTGGCCCACCACGGCCCGCGACGGCACCCCCCTCAAGCCCCTGCTCTCGGACAAGGACGAGGCAGCCCCCAGCCTCGCCGAGGCCAGGGAAAAGGGCCTGCTCCCCACCATGGAGTCGGTCACCAGCTACCTCGCCGGTCCCTAGCCACCCCAACGACCAGGCCTTTGACAGAGGCCAACTACGCCACCTCAGGACCGCCAGCCGAACGACGAGGCCGGGGCGCCGAAAAGCTACTGTCCCGAGGCGGCGTACTTGGCCTCCGTCAGCGCCTTCGCCCCCCTCCACCAGGGCTCGTTCTCCCGGTACCACTCCACGGTCGCCTCCAGCCCCGCCCGGAAGTCCGTGTACCGCGGCACCCACCCCAGCTCCGTCCGGAGCCGGCTGGCGTCGATCGCGTACCGCAGGTCGTGCCCGGGCCGGTCGGTCACGTGGTCGAAGTCGTCGGCGTCCCGCCCGAAGATCTCCAGGAGGGTCCGCACCACGTCGAGGTTGCTGGTCTCGCCGTCGGCGCCGATCAGGTACGTCTCGCCGATGCTGCCCTTGTCGATGATCGTCCACACTGCCGCGTTGTGGTCCTCGACGTGGATCCAGTCGCGCACGTTGAGCCCCGCGCCGTACAGGCGCGGACGCACGCCGTCGATCAGGTTGGTGACCTGACGCGGGATGAACTTCTCGATGTGCTGGTACGGGCCGTAGTTGTTCGAGCAGTTGGAGATGGTGGCCTGGACGCCGAACGACCGGACCCAGGCCCGGACCAGGAGGTCGGAGCCCGCCTTGGTCGACGAGTACGGCGACGACGGGTTGTACGGCGTCTCCGGCGTGAACCGGTCCGGGGTGTCGAGCGGCAGGTCCCCGTACACCTCGTCCGTCGAGATGTGGTGGAACCGCACGTCGTGCCTGCGCACCGCCTCCAGCAGCGTGAACGTGCCCACCAGGTTCGTCTGTACGAACGGCGACGGGTCGTTCAGCGAGTTGTCGTTGTGCGACTCGGCCGCGAAGTGCACGACCAGGTCCGACTCCGCCACGAGCCGGTCCACGAGCGGCGCGTCGGCGATCGACCCGACCACCAGCTCCACCCGGTCCGCGACCGGGTCGAGCGAGGTACGGTCGCCCGCGTAGGTCAGGGCGTCGAGCACCGTGACCCGCGCGTCGGGGCGCTCGCGCACCGTCTGGTGCACGAAGTTCGCGCCGATGAAGCCCGCGCCGCCGGTGACCAGGACGCGCATCGGTCAGTCCCGTCCGTAGATGTCGCGGGTGTAGACCTTGTCCGCGACGTCGTCGAGCACCTCGGTGCGCCGGTTGGCGATGATGACGTCCGCGCGCGTCTTGAACTGGTCCAGGTCGCGCACGACCTCCGAGGAGAAGAAGTCGTCCTGCTCGAGGGTGGGTTCGTAGACGATGACCTCGATGCCCTTGGCCTTGATCCGCTTCATGATGCCCTGGACGCTGGAGTCGCGGAAGTTGTCCGACCCGGCCTTCATCACCAGCCGGTACACGCCCACGGTCTTCGGCTCCCGGCGCAGGATGTCCGCGGCCACGAAGTCCTTGCGGGTGGTGTTGGCGTCGACGACCGCGTTGATCAGGTTCTGCGGCACGGTGGCGTAGTTGGCCAGCAGCTGCTTGGTGTCCTTGGGCAGGCAGTACCCGCCGTAGCCGAAGGACGGGTTGTTGTAGTGCGTCCCGATCCGCGGGTCCAGGCCCACGCCCTCGATGATCTGCGCGGTGTCCAGGCCGTGGGTGGCCGCGTAGGTGTCCAGCTCGTTGAAGTACGCCACCCGCAGCGCCAGGTAGGTGTTGGCGAACAGCTTGATCGCCTCGGCCTCGGTCGGGTGGGTCAGGAGGACCGGGGTGGTCTCGTCCAGCGCGCCCTCCAGCAGGAGGTCGGCGAACTGCCTGCCGCGGTCGCCGCGGTCCCCGACCACGATGCGCGAGGGGTGCAGGTTGTCGTACAGGGCCCGGCCCTCGCGCAGGAACTCCGGGGAGAAGACGATCGCGGCCCCCGGGTGCTCGGCCCGCATGCGCTCGGTGAACCCGACCGGGATCGTCGACTTGATCACGATCGTCGCGTCGGGCACGCGCTCCAGGACGTCGTCGATCACGGTCTCGACCGAGGACGTGTCGAAGAAGTTGGTGACCTCGTCGTAGTTGGTCGGCGTCGCGATCACCACGACACCGGCCTCCGCGTACGCCTGTTCCTTGTCCAGGGTCGCGGTCAGTGCCAGCTCGCGGCCGGCCAGGTACTCCTCCAGCTCGGGGTCCACGATCGGCGAGATCCGGTCGTTGACCTGGGCCACCTTGACCGGGTCGACGTCCAGCGCCCACACCTCGTGCTTCTGCGCGAGCAGCACCGCGTTCGACAGCCCGACATACCCCGTACCGACAACAGCGATCTTCACGACCAGGCTCCTGACAGGAAGAGTTCGACAACGGGCCCATGGTAGGCGCGCCGCCCGGTCCGTAGGACAAGCGCCGGAGCGCCCGACAAGTGCTTCATTCAGTGACGCACGCCACACCGGCACCCCAGCGCGCCCGAGGTTAGGCTTGCCTCACCATGTCACAGACCACCAGCGCACCGACCGAGAAGCCCCGCAGAGGCGTCCGCACCACGGCTACCGTGACAGCGGTCCGGCAGCTCACCCCGCACATGATCCGGGTGACGCTCGGCGGCACGGCCTTGGCCGACGCCGACATCACGCCGTTCACCGACCGCTACGTCAAGCTGGTCATGGCCGAGCCCACCGAGCCCGAGGGCCGCCCCGTCCTGCGCACCTACACGATCCGCGACGTGACCGCGTCCGGCTGGGACATCGACATCGTCACGCACGGCGACGTGGGCCACGGCGGCCCGTGGGCGCAGCGGGTCCAGCCGGGCGACGAGGTCTCCTTCGTGGGCCCGGGCGGCGACTACGCGCCGTCCCCCGACGCGCCGTGGCACCTCCTGGCCGGTGACGAGTCCGCCCTCCCGGCCATCGCGGCCACGTGCGAGGCCCTGCCCGAGGACGCCGTGGCGCACGTCTTCGTCGAGGTCGCCGACGCGTCCGAGGAGCAGGAGATCACCAGCGCCGCGAACCTGCACCTCACCTGGGTCCACCGGTCCACGGGGGCGAGCCTGGCCGACGTCGTGCAGGCCGCCGAGCTGCCGGACGGTACCCCGCACACGTTCCTGCACGGCGAGGCCGGCTGCGTGCGCGACCTGCGCCGCTGGGCGCGCGGGACGCTGGGCGTCCCGCGCGAGCTGCTCTCGGCGTCGGGCTACTGGCGGCTCGGCCGCGACGACGAGCGCTGGCGCGCGGAGAAGCCCGAGTGGCGAGCCGCCGTCGAGCAGGACGACCTGGTGCTCAGCGCCCGCTGAGCCCGTCGAGGACCGCGAACCAGCGGTCCGCCGTCGGGCCGTCGTACGGCGCTTCCCCGGCCCGCACCGTCTCGAGCAGCGCGTCGGCGTCCGCCCGTACCCGGGCCACGACCGACGGCGGGTAGCCGTACCGGACGGAGTGCTCCGCGAACTCGTCCTCGTCGTCGATGAAGAACTCGCCCTGCTCCCTGGCTCGCTCGCTGCCCGGCCGCAGGGCGAGCACGTCGAGGTCCATGTCGATGCCCGAGACCTCGAACGCCGGGCCGCGGCCGTCCCCGCCGTCGGGCACGGCGCGCCACTGCGGGACCGTCGTGAGGTCGATGTAGAGGCGCACGCCCCGCGGGTGGCCGCGGTAGATGTCCGCGACCCACCCGACGTCGCCGAACAGCACGACGCCGGGGCAGCGCGTCCGGTACTCCCGGCCGGGCCTGCTGAACCGCGTCCCGGAGCGGTAGCCGAGCCACACGCCGTGCTCGTCCCGGCCGAGGTGCACGGCGTCGAACCGCCAGTGCGGCGTGCCGTCCCACTTGCGCATGCGGCAGCCCACGAGGGTGCCCGGCTCCGTCGGCCGCGACGACGGCTCCGAGGGTGGCTCCGGGAGCAGCCCGGACGGCGGCTGCGACGACGAAAAGGCCTGGTCAGCAGGTTGTTGCGCAGACATGTCCGGGAGCCTACCCAGTCGTCGTCGGGGCGTAACCGGAGGGCACTACGCTCTGGCCACCGTCGGCTCCGTGCACAGGCCGGTACGACGGTTCTCCTGCTCAACCGTCGACCCCACGAGGAGTCTTCATGTCCCCTGCAAGCCGCCGTCTCGCCGCGTCCGGTGAGACTGCGCACCAGGTCCCGGCCGCCGACGAGATGATCGCCGAGGCGCTGCTCACCGCCACCGCCGAGACCCTGTACAACCCGCATCCCGACAAGCCGGGCCCGTTACCCGAGGCCCGGCCCGTGCCGACTCCCGACCAGGAGTCCTGGACCCAGGCCAAGGAGCCCAGCCGCCAGCCGCGGGAGGTGTGGTCCGCCCCGGACCGCGCCGCCGACCGCCCGTTCCAGGAACGTCCCGAACCCCTCTCCGGCGACGCCGTGGTCACCGCCGCCCTGCGTCGCGGCCTGCCCGTCGACGAGGCCGTCACCACCTCCATCCGCACCGCCGGCACCCTGGACACCGGCCAGTGGCGGTCGCTCTGCCACTCGCTCATGGCGCACCCCGAGACGCGCCGTGCCGGGGTCGCCGGAGCCGCGCTGATCGCGCAGCGGGTGGGCCTGCGCGAGCTCGCCTGGGACCTGCTGCGCCAGCTCGGGCCGGACGACGCCGCCCGCCTCGCCCCGGCGGAGTACGTCCGGGCGGGCATCGCCATGGCCAGCCCCGACGTGGCCCGCACCGCGGCGACGTGGGTGCGGCACGGGATCGTGTCCGACGCTCCGGTGCTGCTCGACCTCGCGCGGCTGCTGTTCATCGCCGACGAGGCCGCGCTGGCCGCCGAGGCCCTCGACGCCGCCCGCCGTGCGACCGGCCTGACCGACCAGGTCCAGGCCTCGATCGACCACCTGGCGCCCTGGATCGAGAAGGCGCACCGGCCGGCCGCACCGGCCCGGGTCCCGGCCGGGCACGTGTCGTTCGCCGTGCTCGACTACAAGGCGCCCGACGAGAACGTGGCGTCCACCAACATCGGCGACACGGTCCAGACCGTCGCGAGCCTCGGTCACCTGCTGCGGCACGAGGGCCTGCGCCTGCACGGCGACGCCGCCGTCACCGAGCCCGTCCGGCTCCTCGCCGGCCGCGTGCGGCCCGAGCACGTCGTGCCCGGTCCCGGCGCCGACGTCGACCTGACCCTGGTCCAGCGGGACATGTCGCGGCTGGACGCCGTGCCGGAGAACACGTGGATGCTGGCCTACGGCTGGTACATGCACAGCCAGTTCGACCTGCGGTTCGACTTCCCGTTCCACGAGAACCTGCAGCCGCTGTTCGTGTCGTTCCACATCAACAAGCACGCCGTGCTCACGCCCACCGCCGTCGACTACCTCAGGGCCCACGGGCCGATCGGCTGCCGGGACTGGACCACCGTGCACCTGCTGCTCAACGCCGGCGTCCCGGCGTTCTTCAGCGGCTGCCTCACCACCACCGTCGACACCGTGTTCCCGGCCGGCTTCACGCCGGCGCCCGCCGGGGCCCCGGCCGTGTACGTGGACACGGCCGTCCCGGAGCACGACGCCGCGGCCGAGTCCGTCACGCACCTCTACCCCGAGGTGCGCCGCAACTCCTTCGCCCGCAACGTGCGCGACGCCGTCGACCTGCTCGACGCCTACCGCAGCCGGTACTCACACGTGGTCACCTCGCGCCTGCACGCCTTCCTGCCCGCGTGGTCCATCGGGGCCGACGTCGACTTCCGGCCCCGGAACGACGCCGACATCCGCTTCGCCGGCCTGCTCGACGCCGACGAGGCTGGCCGGCGCGCCATGCAGCGGCGCATCCGGGACGTCGTCGCGCCCGCGATGTCCAGGATCCTCGCCGGGGCCACGCGCGACGAGGTCTACGCGACCTGGGCCGCCACCGTGGCCTCCGAGGTCGAGCTGGCGCGGGCGGTGCACGCCACACCCGTGGCGGTGCCGCCCGGCACCTGCGACGTGGCCGGCATCGTCGCCGGGGTGCGCGCCACGCGGACCCTCGTGGAGGCCGTCTCGCCCCGCGGCGGGACGGGCGCGGCGCTGAACATCGCGGTGGCGCTCGACGGCAACCTGCGCTCCCAGATGGAGGTGGTGGTGGCCGGGGTGGTGCGGCACACCGACCGCCCGGTGCGCGTCGTGGCGCTGACGCGCGACCACACGCCGGCCGACCACGCCCGGCTCGCCGCGCTGTTCCCCGAGGTCACGTTCGAGTGGTACTCGTGCGACGGGATCGACTACGGGCCCGTGCTCGGCATGCTCAAGCACATCACGGTCGCCACGATGGACCGGCTGCTGCTGCCCGACCTGCTGCCGCACCTCGATCGCGTGCTCTACCACGACCTGGACGCGCTGTGCGTGGTGGACGTGGCCGAGCTGTACGACACCGACCTCGGCGGCGCGCCGCTGGCGGCCCGCCCGTCGATCTCGTACAACTACCGGCACGGCGTCGGGAACGTCATCCGGTCCACACGACTGCTCCAGCACGACCCGGGCGCCGCGCGCGACCTGGTGCGGGCCATGATGCAGCGGCACCGGCACGGCTACCAGGGCTTCAACGCGGGCATCCTGGTGCTCGACCTGGCGGTCATGCGCGCCGACGGCTTCACCACGGAGTTCGTGCCGTACGCGGAGCGGTACGGGCTCAACGACCAGGACGTGCTGAACGCCTACGCCGGGTCGCGCTACCGCGTCCTGGACGCCCGGTGGAACGCGTGGCCCACGCAGGAGCTCGTCACCGAGCCCGGGCTGATCCACTGGGCCGGGCCGGTCAAGCCCTGGCACGAGGACCGGTACATCCTGCTCAAGGAGCACTGGACGGCCGCGGAGACCTGGCTGGCCGCCCGCCGCTAGCCCGCCGGCAACGTTGAGTGCTGGATATTCGCCCTTCTGGCACACGAAAAAAGGCGAATATCCAGCACTCAACGATCAGTAGTCGGTTGGGGTGGGTGCGGTGACCGGGGCGTCCTTGTCGAAGCCCGCCAGGACCGAGGCCGTGCCCGACAGGCCCAGGCGGGTGGCGCCCGCCTCGATCATCGCGAGCGCGGTGTCGAGGTCCCGGATGCCGCCCGAGGCCTTGACCCCGAGCCGTCCGCCGCCCGCAGCGCCCACGGTCCGCGCCATGAGCGAGACGGCGTGGACCGAGGCTCCGCCGGCCGGGTGGAAGCCCGTGGAGGTCTTGACGAAGTCGGCGCCGGCGGCCTCGGCCGCCTTGCACGCGCCCACGATCTGCTCGTCGGTGAGGGCGGCCGACTCGATGATGACCTTGAGGATGCGGCCGGGCTGCACGGCCCCGCGGACCGCGGCGATGTCGGCCTCCACCACGTCGAACCGGCCGGCGCGCGCGGTGCCGACGTCGATCACCATGTCGACCTCGTCGGCGTCGTCGGCCACGGCGCGGGCTGCCTCGAACGCCTTCACGTCGGTCATGTGCTTGCCGGACGGGAACCCGCACACCGTCGCGACGGCGAGGCGCCCGGCGGCGACCTCGACCGCGAGCGACACGAACGACGGCGAGACGCACACCGAGTAGACGCCGAGCCCGGCGCCCTCCTCGACGAGCGCCGCGACGTCGGCCGCCATGGTCTCCGGCTTGAGCAGGGTGTGGTCGACGAACGCGGCGAGGGCCGCCTTGTCGCGCGGTACCCCGGCGGGCTGCGGCGCGTGGGTCTGTGCGGTCATACGAGGGCACCTTCGACTTTCTGGAATCCGGGCATGATGACCTGGTCGACCAGGTCGCGGCGCTCGTCGTGGTGCATGAAGGCACCCCAGGCGGCGGTGACGGTCACGTCGACGAGGTCGTCGATCGTCCAGCCGGCCTCGTCGACGAGCAGCTTCATCTCGTGCGTCATCGACGTGCGCGACATGAGGCGGTTGTCCGTGTTGAGCGTGACGGCGAAGTCCAGCTCCTTGAGGCGCGTGATCGGGTGCGTCGCGATCGACTCGGCCACGCCCGTCTGCAGGTTCGACACGGGGCACAGCTCGAGCGGGATCTGGTGGTCGCGCACCCAGTGCGCGAGCCGGCCGAGGTCGGCCGAGCCGCCGCGGCCGTCGGCCGAGAGCGCGCCGTCGGACGAGTCGTGGTCGCCGTCGGACACGAAGGCGATGTCGTCGATGATCCGGGCCCCGTGGCCCAGGCGGTCCGCCTGCCCGAGGTGCACGGCCTGCCCGATGGAGTCCAGGCCGGCGGCCTCTCCGGCGTGGATGGTCACGGGGACGTCGTGCTCGGCGAGGAAGCGCCAGATCCCGAGGTGCCGCGACGGCAGGAACCCGTCCTCGGGTCCCGCGATGTCGAACCCGACCACGCCGCGGTCCCGGTAGGTGACGGCGAGGTCGGCGACCTCCTGCCAGCGGTCGGCCTGCCGCATCGCGCCGACGAGCTGGCCGACGCGGATGATGTGGCCACCGGCCGCGGCGGCCGCGATGCCGTCGTCGATGCCGGCCTGCACCGCCTCGACGGCCTCGCCGAGCGACAGCCCGCCTCTCAGGTGCTGCTCGGGCGCCCAGCGCTGCTCGGCGTACACGACACCGTCGGCGGCGAGGTCCAGCACCGCCTCGCGGGCGACCCGGGCCAGGTCGTCGGCCGTCTGCATGACGGCGATGGTGTGCTCGAAGGTCTCGAGGTAGCGCACCAGCGTGCCCGAGTCGGCCGCGTCGCGGAACCAGGCGGCGAGGGAGTCGGCGTCGGCCGCGGGCAGCTCGTGCCCGGCGGCGTCCGCGAGCTCGAGGACGGTCTGTGGCCGCAGGCCCCCGTCGAGGTGGTCGTGGAGCACTACCTTGGGCAGGGCGCGGATCAGCGCCTCGCCGGGGCGCGCCCCGTGGTCTTGCGTGGTCATGCTGACAACCTACCGTCCGGCACCGACACCGGCGTCAGCCGGCGCCGGGGCTCTCGTCGTCCACGTCCGCGAGGGCGTCGAGGGCCTGCTGGACGACGTCGGCCTCGTCGGCGTCGCCGTCGCTGTCCGGGCGGGGCGCGTCCGGGACGTACTCGTCGGGCTCGTGCGTGGTGTCGACGTCGGCGTCCCGGGGCGGGTCCAGGCCGGCGTCACGCCACGAGTCGGGACCGGGCAGCGTGCTCATCGGGGCCTCCTCGTCGGCGGGCCGCCCGTCAGGGACGGCCCGTCAGTGGGCTTCCATCGTCGCCCCGGTGCCGCCGCCCTGCCACCGGCCCGCGCGCTCCGGCAGCACCACCCAGGTCACGTGCGGCCAGCCGCCGAGCGCCGCGGTGAGCGCCTTGCGCACGCGCGCCGCGGTGCGTTCCCCCGTGGTCTGCTGCGTCTCGGCCTCCCGCGACGGGGCGGGCGGCGGGTCGAGCAGCACGGCGACCGGGACGGTGTGCAGGCCTGCACCGGACGGCTCGTAGATCACCGCGTTGCCCTCGGTCCCCTCGCCGTCGGCCAGGGTGAGCAGCACCACGTGGCGCGGGACGGCGGCGTCCCACCCGCTCGTCACGTCGCCGCCCGTGTACAGGGGCACCGGGATGCCCGCGCGGGCGGCGGCGACCGCCGCCTCCAGCAGCCCGCGGGAGCCCGCGACCCGGTGGGTGTAGCGCACGCCGCCGTAGCTGGCGAACCGCGCGGCGCCCCACGGGGGCGTGCCGTAGGTGCGCGGCCAGCCCGCCACGACCAGCCCGTGCCGGTTCGTGGCCGCCTGGACGGCGTGCTGCAGCCGCACGAACCGTGCCGCGGGGTCGTCGCCGGCGATCCGCAGGGCCGCCCGCGGGTCGCCGGCCAGACCGAGCATCGCGAGCACGGCCGACCCGCACGTGGTCTCGTCGACCTGCACGGCGGCGGCGGTGTCGCCGTCGAGCGACGGGAGGTTCAGCCGCCGGGGGAAGCCGACGGTCCCGGTGCCGCGCTCGCGCCCCAGCGGGTCCAGGACGGACCGCCGGGCGCGGGAGGTCACCGACTCGAGGCGGCGCTCGACGTCGTCCGGGATCGCCGGGCGCTCGAAGCGACCCCGCGGCGGCGGCGCGGGTACGGGCCCGGCGAATGCACGCATCGCACCGAGCAGGGACGAAAGGCGCAATGTCGACTGCACGCTCGTCAGGCTAAGCCGCGCTCGGGCGACTCGCCGGTTCGCCACGCTGGGGAAGCAGGGCGACCTCTTCCGGTGGGTGAAAACCGCCTCCCACCTCAGACGATGCGGTCGAGCACCACCGATCCCCCGGACGCCAGGGCCGCGCCGACCAGGGCGCCGGCCCCCATGTCCAGGCTCGCCAGCGCGCCGGCGGCACCCCCGAGGGCCCCGCCCAGCACGCCGTTGCCGGCCGGGTCCACGGACCATCCGCCGTCCAGGGCCTCGCGGGCCCGGGCGAACCGCTCGGGCGTGTCGGTGTGGAGGGTCAGCAGGGGCTGCCCGGCCGTCACCTCCTCACCCGGCTTCACGTGGATCTCGATACCGGCCGCCGCCTGGACCTCGTCCTCCTTGCGGGCCCGGCCCGCGCCCAGGCGCCGGACCGCCACGCCCACCGCGTACGCGTCCAGCGAGGTGAGCACGCCGGACTCGGGCGCCACCACCGTCTCGGTCTCCTTCGCGACCGGCAGCGGCGCGTCCACGTCACCACCCTGCGCGGCGATCATGGCCCGCCACTTGTCCATGGCACGGCCGTCGGCCAGCGCGGCCCGCACGTCGTCCTCCGACCGGGGCCGGTCCGCCGCGGCGAGCATCTCCACGGCGAGGGCCACGGTCAGGTCGACGACGTCGGACGGGCCGCCGCCCGACAGCACCTCCAGCGACTCGCGCACCTCCAGGGCGTTGCCGGCGGTCAGCCCGAGCGGCACGGACATGTCCGTGACCAGGGCGACGGTGCGCACCCCGGCGTCGGTCCCGAGGTCCACCATGGTGCGCGCGAGCTCGCGCGCGCTGTCCAGGGTCTTCATGAAGGCGCCGGAGCCGACCTTGACGTCGAGCACCAGCGCGCCGGTGCCCTCGGCGATCTTCTTGGACATGATCGAGCTCGCGATGAGCGGGATCGCCTCGACGGTCGCGGTGACGTCCCGCAGCGCGTACAGCTTCTTGTCCGCCGGGGCGAGGCCGGCGCCCGCGGCGCAGATGACGGCGCCCACGGAGTCGAGCTGGGCCATCATCTCGTCGTTGGTCAGCGAGGCCCGCCAGCCCGGGATGGCCTCCAGCTTGTCCAGGGTGCCGCCCGTGTGGCCGAGGCCCCGGCCCGACAGCTGCGGCACTGCGACGTCGAACACCGCGACCAGGGGTGCCAGGGGCAGCGTGATCTTGTCGCCCACGCCGCCGGTGGAGTGCTTGTCCGCCGTGGGCCGGGAGAGCGCGGAGAACGACATGCGCTCGCCGGACCGGATCATCGCGGCGGTCCACCGGGAGATCTCCTGCCGGGTCATCCCGTTGAGCAGGATCGCCATGGTCATCGCGGACATCTGCTCGTCGGCCACGGCGCCGCGCGTGTAGGCGTCCACCAGCCAGTCGATTTGGGCGTCGGTCAGCGACTCCGTGTTGTCGCGCTTGACCCGGATCAGGTCGACGGCGTCGAACGGCTCGGTCATCGGGTTGCCTCCCGCACGTGGTCCAGGTCGCCCGGCCCGAAGGCCTGGGGCAGTACTTCCGTCATCGGCACGATGCCCAGCGGGGTGTCCACCAGCAGCTCGGCGCCGCCGTGCTCCCACAGGAGCTGCCGGCACCGGCCGCACGGCATGATCGTCTCGCCGAGCGCGTTCACGCAGGTGAACGCGGCCAGCCGCCCGCCGCCCGACATGATCAGGGCGCTGACCAGCGAGCACTCGGCGCACAGGGTGACCCCGTACGCCGCGTTCTCGATGTTCGCGCCGGTCAGGAGGCGGCCGTCGGCGGCGTAGGCCGCCGCGCCGACCTTGAATTCCGAGTAGGGCGCATAGGCCTTGCCGACCGCGTCGCGGGCCGCGGCCCGCAGGCCGTCCCAGTCCACGGCGCCGTCCGGGCGCACCTGTTCCACAGAGCTCACGTCCACCATCCTCACCCCTTGACGTACGGCTCGCCCGACGCGGCCGGCGGGCGCGAGCGCCCGACGAGGCCCGCGACGGCGAGCAGGGTGACGATGTACGGGATCATGAGCATGAACTGGCTCGGCACAGGCGAGCCGACCACGGACAGCACGTTCTGCAGGTTCGACGCGAAGCCGAACAGCAGGCCCGCGAAGGCGGCGCGCACCGGGTCCCACTTGCCGAAGATGACGGCGGCCAGGGCGATGTAGCCCGCGCCCCCGGTCATGTTCTCGCCGAACTGGCTGAGCTGGACGGTGGTGTAGAACGCGCCACCCAGGCCCGCCACGGCACCGGCGACGAGCACGGCGTTGTACCGGGTGCGCACCACGTCGATGCCCACGGTGTCGGCGGCCTTCGGGTGCTCGCCCACGGAACGCAGCCGCAGGCCCCAGCGGGTGCGGTTCAGCGTGTACCAGACGGTCGGCACGGCGATGAACATCAGGTAGATGAGCAGCGGCTGGTCGAACAGCACCGGGCCGATCACGGGGATGTCGGACAGCACCGGGATCGGGATGGACTGGAACCGCGTGGTCGAGTTCAGCGTCTCCGCGCTGGGCACCAGCACCTGCGAGTACAGGAAGCTGGTCAGCCCGACCACCAGCACGTTCAGCACGACACCGACGATCACCTGGTTCACGTGGTACGTGATGGCGAACACGCCGAGGACCAGCGCCACGAGCGCGCCCGCGAACAGGGCCGCGACCAGCCCGGCCACCGCGCTGTTCGTGATCGAGGAGACGATCGCCGCCGTGAACGCCGCGCCGAGCAGCTGCGCCTCGATCGCGATGTTGACCACGCCCGCGCGCTCGCCGATCACGCCGCCCAGCGCGCCGTAGACGAACGGCACGGACCACAGCACGGCGCCGCCGAGCAGGCCCACGATCGACAGGTCGCGGGGGCTGCCCGCGCCGGCCCAGGCCAGGAAGCCGAGCAGGCCGGCCAGGGAGTAGAGCACGACGAGCCAGAGCGACGTCCGGCGCCCGCGCGCCGTGAGCGCGAAGGCGACGGCGGTCACCGCCAGCATCACCGCGCCGCACCCCCACGCGAACACCGTCGCGGGCACCACGATCACCGGGATCTGGAAGAAGTCGCCGCGCTGGGACAGCAGGAACCGGGTGTCACCCGAGTGCGGCACGGCGAGCAGCAGCAGCGCGTACAGCACGGTCACGGTGAGCAGCACGCCCGCCGTCTTCCACGACACGACCGTGACGGTGCGCGTCGTCTCCGACAGCGGCGCGTCGAGCTGGGTGGTCTTGTGGTCGGCGCTCACGCGGCCGCCTCCTTCCGGTTCCGGGCCGCCTTGGCCTTCTTCGGTGTCCGACGCCGGTTCGGGTCGGGCAGCCGGAAGATGGCCCGCACCAGCGGCGGCGCGGCGATGAACAGCACGATGAGCGACTGGACCACGAGCACGATGTCGCTCGGGACGCCCTCGGCGGCCTGCATGGTGGTGCCGCCCGCCTTGAACGCGCCGAACAGGATGCCCGCCGCGAGCACGCCCCACGGGTTGGACCCGCCGAGGAGGGCGACGGTGATGGCGTCGAACCCGATGCCGGCGTCGATGTCGGAGCTGAAGCCCGTGGTGACGGCGCCCAGCACCTGCGAGGCGCCGGCCAGCCCGACGAGGCCGCCGGCCACGAGCATGGAGTTGATGGTGGCGCGCCCGGTGTCGATGCCCGCCACCCGCGCGGCGCGGGGGTTCTCCCCCACGGCGCGGAACGCGAAACCGGTCGACGAGCGGTTCAGGAGCCACCACACGCCGACCACGGCGAGCACCGCCAGGACGAAGCCCCAGGTCAGGTTGAACCGGGCGCCGAGCAGGTTCGGCAGCTGGGCGGACTCCGCCGTCGGCGGCGTCTTCGGGTTGGACGAGCCGGGCGCCTGCAGCAGGCCCGGCGTCGCCAGGAAGTAGGAGATGAGGTAGTACGCGACGTAGTTGAGCATGATCGTGACGATCACCTCGTGCGCCCCGGTGCGGGCCTTGAGCAGGCCCGCGATCCCGGCCCACACCGCGCCGGCCGCGATTCCGGCCACGAGGGCCAGCAGCAGGTGCAGCGGGAACGGCACCCCGCTGACGCCGAAGCCCACCCAGCCGGCCGCCGCGGCCGCCACGAGCATCTGGCCCTGACCACCGATGTTGAACAGGCCGGCCCGGAACGCGAGCGCCACGCCGAGCCCCGCCGCGATGAGCGGGGTCGCGTAGCTGAGCGTCTCCGTGAACGGCCGGATCGCGGTGACGAAGTCCGGCGCCTGCAGGTTCACCACGGAACCGCGGAACAGGGCGGCGTACGCGCCGCCGACCGCCTGCCCGACCGCGACGAAGGTGTCGACGGGCCGCGCGAAGAAGTACACCGCGGCCGCCTTCACCTCCTCGTCGGTGAAGGCGATCATGATCGAGCCCGCCAGGACCGCGAGCAGCACCGCGCCGACGGCGACCGTCCAGGAGCTGGTCATCGTCTGCTGCAGAGCCCTGGCCATGCGGCTGGCCGTGTCCTGCACCTCCTCGCCGGCCGGTGCGCCGAGCTCGCGGGCGCGCTCCTGCTCCAGCTCCTCGGCGGTGCCGGGGTCGAGGCCCGGCTCCTGCTCAGGGTTCGACCCCGGGCTCGGTTCGGGCGCGCTCATGCCGCCTCGCCTCCGTCCTTCACGTCTTCCGGCGAGATCCCCGCCATCATCAGGCCCAGCACGTCGCGCGGGGTGTCGGCGGGCACGATGCCCACCACCTTGCCGCGGTACATCACCATGATGCGGTCGGCCAGGGCCACCGCCTCGTCCAGCTCGGTCGAGACCACGACCACCGGCACCCCGGCGTCGCGCGTGGCGACGATCCGCTTGTGGATGAACTCGATGGAGCCCACGTCCACGCCGCGCGTCGGCTGCGCCGCGACGAACAGCCGCAGGTCGCGGGACAGCTCGCGGGCGAGCACCACCTTCTGCTGGTTGCCGCCCGACAGCCGGCCCACCGGCGTCGTGATGCCCTGCGTGCGGACGTCGAACTCGGCGACCTTCTCGTCGGCGAACTGGTCGCGGAAGGCGAGCTGCAGCGCTCCGCCCTTCACGAACGGCGGACCGTCGGAGCGGTCGAGCATGAGGTTCTCGGCGATGGTGAACTCGCCGATCAGGCCGTCGAGCGTCCGGTCCTCGGGCACGAAGCCCACGCCCTCGTCGAGGATGCGGCGCACCGACCGGCCCACCAGCTCCTTGCCGTCGAGCCTGATGCTGCCGGACACGTCGCCCTCCAGGCCGATGAGGGCCTCGGTGAGCTCCGTCTGCCCGTTGCCCTGCACGCCCGCCACGACGAGCACCTCGCCGCCGCGCACCTCGAAGGTGACGTCGTCGACCACGACGACGCCGGTCTCGCTGGTGACCACGAGGTTGCTGACCTGCAACGCGTTCTCGCGCAGGGTGGGCGCGTCCTTCTGCACGGTCAGCTCGACGGCGCGGCCCACCATCAGGGAGGCGAGCTCCGCGTCCGACGCCGTCGGGCTGGCCTCGCCCACGACCTTGCCGTGCCGGATCACCGTGATGCGGTCGGCCACGGCGCGGACCTCGCGCAGCTTGTGGGTGATGAACACGATCGCGGAGCCCTCGTCGCGCAGCTGGCGCATGATCGCCATCAGCTCGTCGGTCTCCTGCGGCGTGAGCACCGCGGTCGGCTCGTCGAAGACCAGCACGTCGGCGTTCCGGGAGAGCGCCTTGATGATCTCGACGCGCTGCTGCACGCCCACGGGCAGGTCCTCGACCACGGCGTCGGGGTCCACGTGGAAACCGAACCGCGCGGAGATCTCCCGCACCTGGGCGCGGGCCGCCTCCAGGTCGAGGCGACCGCCGCCGCGCGTCTGCTCGTGACCGAGCATCACGTTCTCCGCCACGGTGAAGACGGGCACGAGCATGAAGTGCTGGTGCACCATGCCGATGCCCGCGGCCATGGCGTCGCCGGGGCCGGCGAAGTCCTGGACGACGTCGTCCAGGAGGATCTCGCCCTCGTCGGCCTCGTACAGGCCGTACAGCACGTTCATCAGGGTGGACTTGCCCGCCCCGTTCTCGCCCAGGAGCGAGTGGATCTCGCCTGGCTGCACCACCAGGTCGATGTGGTCGTTCGCGACGAGCGCGCCGAAGCGCTTGGTGATGCCGCGCAGCTCGAGCCGCATAGGAATCCTTCCCGACAGGGGTCCTGCTCATGACAGGTCCCGGGGCACACGGCGTGCGCCGTGCCCCCCGGGACCATCTTGCGTCAAGTCTCGACCGTCGACCGATCAGCCGTCCACGGCCGTGGCCCGCGGGTCACTCGGCGAGGTAGGACTCCACCGCGACGTCACCGGCGATGATCGACTCCCTGAGGGCCTGGACCTCTTCCCACAGGGCCGGGTCCACCTTGTCCTCGAAGTTGTGCAGCGGTGCGATGTCCACGCCGCCGTTCTCGAGGGTGCCGACGTACGGGGTCGGGTCGAACTCGTCGTTGCCCGACGCGACCACGGCCTCCTGGGTGGAGACGTCCATCCCCTTGAGGATCGAGGTGAGGACCAGGTCCTGGGTGGTCGGGTCCGACTCGAAGAAGTCGGCGTCCACACCGATCAGGGCGACGTCCTCGCCGGAGTCGGCGATGGCGTCCATGGCGGACTGGTAGATCGGGCCACCGACGGGGAGGATCACGTCGACGCCCTGGTCCAGGACGTTCTGCGCGGTCTGCTTGGCCGCCGGGTCGGCCGCGAAGCCGCCCGTGAACGAGCCCTTCTTGCCGTCCCAGCCGACCAGCTCGACGTTCTCGCCCTTGGTCTCGTTGTAGTAGTCGACGCCCTGCTTGAAGCCGTCCATGAAGATGGTGACGGTCGGGAAGTCCATGCCGCCGAAGGTGCCGACCTTGCCGGCCTCCGAGTAGCCCGCGGCGAGGTAGCCGGCGAGGAACGCGGCCTGCGCCGTGTCGTACAGCAGCGGCTTGATGTTCTCGGCGTCGGCGTTGCCGTCGAAGTCCGCGTCCGCGGCGTCGTCGACCAGGATGTAGTCGATGTCCGGGTTGGCCGTGGCCGACTCGACGGTGGTGGCGGACAGCGCGAAGCCGACCGTCACGATGGCGTTGCAGCCCTCGGCCACGAGGGACTCGACGTTGCCCTTGTAGTCGCTCTCGGACGTCGACTGGACGTCGACGAGCTCCGTGCCGAGCTCTTCGGCCGCAGCCGTCGCACCCTCGAAGCTGAGCTGGTTGAAGCTCTTGTCGTCGAACCCGCCGGCGTCCGAGACGATGCAGGGCTTGAAGTCACTGGCGGCGGCGCTCTCGCCACCGGTGGACTCCTCCGGGGCGGCGCCGCACGCCGAGAGCGCGAGCGCCGTTGCTCCCGCAAGGGCGGTGAGCCAGACAGCCTTCTTCACTGGTGCTCCTTCGATGATCCTGAGGGCGATGTTCCAGACGGATCTGGAGCCCTATACCGCACCGAGGGTAGCCAGCGCATCTGGCATTTCGCGTTTCGAGACGGTAACCGGAGTAAGTCGTTACCGAAGCGTCATCGACAGCAACAGTTCTCGCTCAGGAGGCAGCGAACTGGGCGAGTGTCCTTACGCCCACGCCGATCGCCCGCTCGTCCACGACCAGATCTCCCTGGTGCAGGTCATAGGTGCGGCCGCCGGGCGTCCGCACGCCGAGCCGCGCCATGGTGCCCGGAACCTTGCGCAGGTACCAGGCGAAGTCCTCGCCGCCCATGGACTGCTCGGTGAGCTGCACGGCGTCGGGGCCGACGGCGTCCCGGATCGCCGCCTCGAGGTCGCCGGTGGCCTCCGCCTCGTTCTCGACGGGCGGCACGCCGTGGGTCACGGTCACCGAGATGTCCACCTGGTACGGGGCCACGACCTGCTCCACGGCCTCGCGCACCAGCTCGCCGGCCTTCTCCCAGGCCCGCACGTCGAGGCAGCGCAGCGTGCCCTTCAGGATGCCGGTGGACGGGATCGCGTTGGGCGTCGAGCCCGCCTGGACGGCGCCCCACGTGAGGTTGACGCCCGAGCGCGGGTCCAGCCGCCGGCCGAGCACGGCGGGCGTCTGCGTGATGACCTGGCCGAGCGCGAACACGACGTCGCCGGTGAGGTGCGGGCGCGAGGTGTGACCGCCTGCCGACGAGATGGTCACCATGACGGAGTCGCTCGCGGACGTGATGGGGCCGATGCGGGTGCCCACGTAGCCGACGTCGAACTTCGGGTCGCAGTGCAGCGCGGCCATCCGGTCCACGCCGTCCAGCTCCGAGGTCTTGTTGATGATGTCCTCCGCGCCGCCCGGGAAGACCTCCTCGGCGGGCTGGAAGAAGAGCCGGACGCCGCGTCGCAGCCGCCCCTCCTCCTGGAGGCGGGCGAGCACGAGGCCCGCGCCGAGCACCACCGTGGTGTGCACGTCGTGCCCGCAGGCGTGCGCCACGCCCGGCCGGGTCGAGGCGAACTCCACGCCGCTCGTCTCGTGCAGCGGCAGCGCGTCGAGGTCGGCGCGCAGGCCCACCCGGCCCTCGCCGTCCGGCCCGTGGTCGGGGCCGATGTCGCAGACCAGGCCGGAACCCGTCGGCAGCGGGCGCGGGTCCAGCCCCGCGGCCCGCAGACGCTCGACCAGCAGCGCGGAGGTGCGGATCTCCTGGCGCGACAGCTCGGGGTGCCGGTGCACGTCGCGGCGGAACGCGACCAGCTCCGCGTCGAACCCGTCGGCCAGCTCGCCCACCCGGGCCGCCAGACCTGCGACGACGTCCGTCGTGTTCCCCCCGGGCACGTCCCCGACCGGCATCTGATCGTCCGAAACGATCTGATCGAAGTCGGCGAGACTGACGGGCTGCTGGGTCGGGTTCACGCACTCACGGTAGCGCCGTCCGCCCCGCGAGACACGGCAGCGGGCGATGCGTCCCACCATGCGGACAACTGTGAGACATCAGGGAAAGATCCTTGATTCAGAGCAGATCTTCCCTGCCCCGTTCGCGGACCGCGGCGACCACGTCCTTGACCTGCTGCGCACGTGCGCGCGTGGTCACCAGGAGCGCGTCGGGCGTGTCCACGACGACGACGTCGTCCAGCCCGAGCACCGTCACCAGGCGGCCGGACGCCGGGACCACCACGGAGCCGGCGCTCTCGATGCGCAGCACGTCGCGCGGGTCGCCGAGCACCTTGGCGCCGCGGTCGTCGTCGGACGGCAGGAGCACCGCCAGCGAGTTGTAGTCCCCGACGTCGTCCCACCCGAACGTCCCCGGCACGACGGCGACGCCGCCGGCCTCCGCGACCGGCTCGGCCACCGCGTGGTCGATGGCGATCTTCTCCAGGCCCGGCCACACCTGAGCGAGCACCGCGGCGCGGCGCGGCGTGTCCCACGCGTCGGCGACGGTCCGCAGGCCGTCGTGCAGCGCGGGCCGCTGCTCGGCGAGGTGCCCCAGCAGCACGGAGGTGCGCGAGACGAACATGCCCGCGTTCCAGCGGTACTCGCCCGAGGCGAGGTAGGTGCGCGCGGTGGCGGCGTCCGGCTTCTCGGTGAACCCGCGCACGTGCAGCGTGTGCGGCGCGCCCTCGACGCCGAGGGGCTCGCCCGAGCGCACGTACCCGAACGCGGTCGACGGCCGCGACGCCGCGATCCCGACGGTGGTGACGTAGCCCGCGCGCGCGGCGGCCACGGCCTCGCGGACCGCCAGCTCGAACGCGCGCGTCCCGTGGATCACGTGGTCGGCGGCGAACGACCCGATCACCACGTCGCCGTGCCGGTTCTCCAGGACGGCCGCGGCCAGCCCGATCGCCGCCATGGACTCGCGCGGCGACGGCTCGGCGAGCACCGCGTCGTCCGACAGGCCCGGGAGCTGCGCGCGGCAGGCCGCGACGTGCTGCTCACCGGTGACCAGGACGACGCCGTCGGGCCCCGCCAGCGGGCGCAGCCGGCGCTCGGTGGCCTGGAGCAGGGACTGGCCCGATCCGACGAGGTCGTGCAGGAACTTGGGCTCCCCGCCGCGCGACAGCGGCCAGAGCCGGGTGCCGGACCCACCGGCGGGTACCACTGCGAAGAAGTCGTCGATCGGGGACGATAGGGCGGCGGCCGAAGTCATGCCCCGCAGGATGTCAGCAGGACCACGTTCCCGCAGCCAAAACTCGCCGAATTCCGGGCGAACCCTGGCTGATCCCAGGGGCGGGTCCGGGCAGCAACGCACGAGCAACCTGACGGGTGCCCGAAGCCACGACATCTCCCCTGTGGGATCAGTCACAAATGCCGTGTCTTGATGCCCGCGAGGGCTGCCGGGCGGCGATCGAGGCGAACCTTTGTCATTACAGTGGGGACCAGCCACCCCCCAGCCGGACAGCCATAGGAGGCTCCCGAAGTGCCCACCGCACCAGCAGGCACGTTGTACCGCGGCCGTGAAGGCATGTGGTCGTGGGTCGCGCACCGCGTGACCGGCGTGCTGATCTTCTTCTTCTTGCTCGTGCACGTGCTCGACACAGCCCTGGTGCGCGTGTCCCCCGAGGCGTACAACGCCGCGATCGGCACGTACCAGACCCCGATCATGGGGCTCGGCGAGGCCGGGCTCGTGGCCGCGATCGTCTTCCACGCCTTCAACGGAATCCGCATCATCCTGGTGGACTTCTGGGCCAAGGGCCCCAAGTACCAGAAGGTCATGCTGTGGGTCGTCGTCGGCCTCTTCGTCGTGACGATGGCGGGCTTCCTGCCGCGCCACCTCATCAACGTCTTCACCGGGGGTCACTGATGGCACACGGAACCGCTGCGGTGGCCAAGATCGACTCCCCCCGCTCCCCGTACGCGCGCCGCAAGACGACGCGCGGCAACTACGAGCTGTACTCCTGGGTCTTCATGCGCGCGTCCGGCGTGGTGCTGATCGTCCTGATCTTCGGCCACCTGTTCGTGAACCTGATGGTCGGCGACGGCGTGCACGCCATCGACTTCGGCTTCGTGGCCGGCAAGTGGGCGAGCCCGCTGTGGCAGGTCTGGGACCTCCTCATGCTGTGGCTCGCGATGATCCACGGCACCAACGGCGTGCGCACCATCATCAACGACTACGCGACGCGGGACCTGACGCGCGGCATCCTCAAGGGCCTGCTGCTCCTGGCGTTCACCGTGGTGGTCGTGCTCGGCACCCTCGTGATCTTCACGTTCGACCCGTGCCCGCCGGACGCCCCCGCAGAGCTGCTCGCCTCCTTCTGCACGGCCTAGCGCTCCCGCACTCCCGGCACACCCCCAGCCCCACACTCCGAACCTCATAGCAGGAGGCATCGAGCCCGATGCAGACCCATCAGTACGACGTCGTGATCGTCGGCGCCGGCGGCGCAGGAATGCGCGCCGCCCTCGAGTCGTCGAAGGAGGCCCGCACCGCGGTGATCTCCAAGCTGTACCCCACCCGCTCCCACACGGGTGCCGCCCAGGGCGGCATGGCCGCGGCCCTCGCCAACGTCGAGGACGACAACTGGGAATGGCACACGTTCGACACCGTCAAGGGCGGCGACTACCTCGTCGACCAGGACGCGGCCGAGATCCTCGCGAAGGAAGCCATCGAGTCCGTCCTCGACCTGGAGCGGATGGGCCTCCCGTTCAACCGCACCCCCGAGGGCAAGATCGACCAGCGCCGCTTCGGCGGGCACACCCGTGACCACGGCCAGTCCGCCGTGCGCCGCGCGTGCTACGCCGCCGACCGCACCGGCCACATGATCCTCCAGACGCTCTACCAGAACTGCGTCAAGCAGGACGTCGAGTTCTTCAACGAGTTCTACGTGCTGGACCTCATCACCGACCACGACCTCACCACCGAGGAGATCGCGGACGGCGAGGAGGTCAACGCCACCGGCGTGGTCGCCTACGACCTGGCCACCGGCGAGATCCACGTGTTCCAGGCCAAGGCGATCATCTTCGCCACGGGCGGCGCCGGGAAGATCTTCAAGACCACCTCGAACGCGCACACCCTGACCGGTGACGGCATGGCGCTGGCGTACCGCCGCGGCCTGCCGCTGGAGGACATGGAGTTCTTCCAGTTCCACCCGACAGGTCTCGCGGGCCTGGGCATCCTGCTGTCGGAGGCTGCCCGCGGCGAGGGCGGCATCCTGCGCAACTCCGAGGGCGAGCGCTTCATGGAGCGCTACGCCCCCACCATCAAGGACCTCGCGCCGCGCGACATCGTGGCCCGGTCCATGGCCAACGAGGTCCGCGAGGGCCGGGGCGCCGGGCCGAACAAGGACTACGTGCTGCTCGACCTGACGCACCTGGAGCCGGCGCACATCGACGCCAAGCTCCCGGACATCACCGAGTTCGCGCGCACCTACCTGGGCATCGAGCCCTACACCGAGCCCGTCCCGGTGTACCCCACGGCGCACTACGCCATGGGCGGCGTGCCGACCAACATCCAGGGCGAGGTGCTCCGAGACGGCGTCAACGTGGTCAAGGGCCTCTACGCCGCCGGTGAGGTCGCCTGCGTGTCCGTGCACGGCTCCAACCGCCTCGGCACCAACTCGCTGCTCGACATCAACGTGTTCGGCAAGCGCTCCGGCCGGGCGGCCGCCGCGTACGCGAAGACCGCGGAGTTCCACGACCTCCCCGCGGACCCGACGGTGCGCGTGGTCGAGCAGCTCGACGAGATGCGCAACCGGCCCGACGGCGAGCGCGTGGCGGACATCCGCAAGGCGCTGCAGGACACCATGGACCTCAACGCCCAGGTGTTCCGCACGGGCGACTCGCTGAACCAGGCCCTGGCCGACATCCGCGAGCTGCAGAAGCGCTACCGCAACGCGTCCGTCCAGGACAAGGGCAAGCTCTTCAACACCGACCTGCTGGAGGCGATCGAGCTGGGCTTCCTGCTCGACATCGCCGAGGTCACCGTGGTCGCGGCGATCAACCGCAAGGAGTCGCGCGGCGGTCACTACCGCGAGGACTTCCCCCACCGCGACGACGCCAACTACATGCTGCACACCATGGCCTACCGGCGCCCCACCGCGGCGTCCGACCAGGCCGAGGGTCACGTCGAGGGCTACTTCGACCACGTCGAGGAGTTCGACGGCTACAAGGTCGTCCTGGGCTCCAAGCCCGTCGTCCAGACCCGGTACGAGCCGATGGAGCGTAAGTACTGATGACTGCCACACTCGAAGCCGCCACCCCGACTCCCGCCGCGGGCGAGATCCCCTCGTTCACGGTCACGCTGCGCATCCGGCGGTTCAACCCCGAGGTGTCCGAAGAGGCCACCTGGGAGGACTTCACCGTCGAGGCGCACGGCACCGACCGCATCCTCGACGCCCTGCACAAGATCAAGTGGGACGAGGACGGCTCGCTCACGTTCCGCCGCTCCTGTGCTCACGGAGTCTGCGGGTCGGACGCGATGCGGATCAACGGCCGCAACCGCCTCGCCTGCAAGACGCTGCTCAAGGACGTCAACCCGGACAAGCCCATCACGGTCGAGCCCATCAAGGGCCTGCCGGTCGTGAAGGACCTCGTGGTCGACATGGAGCCGTTCTTCGCCTCCTACCGCGAGATCATGCCGTTCCTCATCACCTCCGGGAACGAGCCCTCCAAGGAGCGCTACCAGTCCCCCGAGGACCGCGCGAAGTTCGACGACACCACCAAGTGCATCCTGTGCGCCGCGTGCACGTCGTCCTGCCCGGTGTTCTGGACGGACGGCCAGTACTTCGGCCCGGCCGCGATCGTGAACGCGCACCGCTTCATCTTCGACAGCCGTGACGAGGGTGGCACGCAGCGCCTGGAGATCCTCAACGACAAGGAGGGCGTGTGGCGCTGCCGCACGACCTTCAACTGCACCGAGGCGTGCCCCCGCGGCATCGAGGTGACGAAGGCGATCCAGGAGGTCAAGCGCGCGATGATCACCCGCGCGTTCTGATCCTTCGGGGAGAGCGGGGCGGCACGGGACGAGGTCCTATGCCGCCCCGTTCTGCGTGTCCGCGGCCGAGGGATCGGCCTCCGAGGCCGGGGGATCGGCCTCCGACATCCAGGCCGAGGCCAGGAGGAGGACCCGGGCCAGGATGTTGACCAGGATCAGCACGGTGGCCACCACCGCGAAGGACGCCAGCAGGGCGTTGCGGGAGGCCGCGCTCGTGATCACCTCGGTGCCGAGGTAGCGCAGGGCCCCGGAGACGACGCCGACGGCCACGGCGCCGAGCAGCAGGTCGCGCCGCGGCACGCGCACGCCGCCCACGTAGCGCACCACGGCGGCCACCACTGCGACGTCGAGCGCCAGCGTCACGGCCATCCCGCCGGCGCGCACGGCGAACGACACCACCCCGCCGTCCAGACCCAGGCTCTCCAGCACCCAGGGCACTGCGGCCGACGCCGCGACGCTCGCCGCCGCCGCCAGCAGCACGCCGGCCCCCAGCAGCACGAACCCCAGGAGCTGGCGCAGCCGCTCGGTGACCGGGTTGCCGGTGCTCTCCGTCAGGCCGAACATCGCGCGCACCGACGAGCGCAGCGCGCCCATGAAGCCCGTCGCGGACCAGAGCAGCACGACAGCCGCGACGACGGACGTCCAGCTCAGTCCCGTCGACAGCACCAGGTCCGACGGCGTCAGCACGCCCCCGCTGCCCGTGTCCACCAGGCCAGGGACCCAGTCGTCGACCTGCGCCAGCACCGCGACCCGCAGGTCGTTGTCGCCGCCGAGCACCCGGACGAACACCGTGTAGCCGATCGCGAGGGCCGCGAACAGCGAGAACAGCGCCGCGAAGGCCATACCGCCGGACAGCACGCTGCCGTTGGCCGTGTTGTACCGGTTGAGGGCACGCCCGGCGCGCGTCGCCTCCCAGGCCGCCCAGGCCGCCCGCCCGAGCTCGATCAGCCGCCTCATCGCGACGAGACTAGACGCCGAGGGGGAACGCCGCCTGTGGTCGCCAGATCCCGTCGTCACCGTGCTCGTACTGGTAGAACCGGTCGACGTCGAAGTCCGCGGAGTAGTCCGCCATCGCCTCGAACGCCTTGTCGAGGTCGGCATCGGGCACCTCGTGCGCGATGGTCACGTGCGGGTGGTAGTTGAACCGCAGCTCGCCGTCCAGGATCCCCGTGCGCACGCTCGCCTCCAGCCGCTCGCACTCGGAGATGCCCTGCGCCAGGGCCACGAACACCACCGGCGAGATGGGCCGGAAGGTGGCCGTGCCGCGCAGCCGCACGGTGAACGGCGGCGCGGCCGCGGCCACGGCGGCCAGGTGCTCCCGCGCCTCGGCGAGCCGCCCGGCGTCGAGCAGCGTGGGTCCCAGCAGCGTGATGTGGGGAGGGATGAAGTTCGCGAGCGGGTCGTCGGCAGCCACCCGCGCCGCGCTGAGCTGCGCGGCGTAGGGCTCCGGGATCTCGATCGCGATCCCGATGCGGACCTGGCCCGGTCCGCGCTCGGGGAGGTTCACCGTTCGCCTCGCGCGGGCAGCAGCCCGAACCGTTCGTACATCCGGTCCAGCACCGGGCGGGCGATCGCGCGGGCCCGGTCGGCGCCGTCGGCCAGCACCTTGTCGAGCTGCGCGGGGTCCGCGAGGTACGTGTTGGCCCGGGCCTGGAACGGCTCGAGGAAGGCGACGACGGCGTCGGCCAGGTCCACCTTGAGGTAGCCGTAGCCGCGGCCGTCGTACTCCTTGGCGATCGAGTCGATGTCACGGCCGGTCACGGCCGAGAAGATCGTCAGCAGGTTCGAGATGCCCGGCTTCTCGGCCGGGTCGAAGCGCACGCCGTAGGACTCGTCGGCGTCGGTCACGGCCGACTTGATGGCCTTGACCGCCTTCTTGGGGTCCTCCAGCAGCCAGACGACGCCCTTGCCGCCGGTGCTGGACTTGCTCATCTTGGCGCTCGGGTCCTGCAGGTCCTGGATCTTCGCCACGGCCTTGACGATGTGCGCGTCCGGCACGACGGCGGTGCCCTCACCGAAGCGGCTGTTCAGGCGCTCCGCGAGGTCGCGGGTGAGCTCCAGGTGCTGGCGCTGGTCCTCGCCCACGGGGACCAGGCCGGCGTCGTACAGCAGGATGTCGGCCGCCATCAGCACGGGGTACGTGAAGAGCCCGACCGTGGTGCCCTCGCTGCCCTGCTTCGCCGACTTGTCCTTGAACTGCGTCATGCGCCCGGCCTCGCCGAACCCGGTCTGGCAGCTCAGCAGCCACGCCAGCTCGGCGTGCGCCGCCACGTGCGACTGCACGAACAGGATGGACCGCTCGGGGTCGATGCCGCCGGCCAGGTACTGCGCGGCGGTGCGGCGGGTGCGCTCGCGCAGCAGCGCCGGGTCGGGGTTGACCGTCAGCGCGTGCAGGTCGACGACGCAGTAGAGCGCGTCGTAGGAGTCCTGCAGCGCGATCCACTGGGACAGGGCACCGATGTAGTTGCCCAGGTGGAGCGAGCCGTCGGTCGGCTGCATCCCGGAGAAGATGCGCTTCCGGGTGGGGTGGTCGGCCACGGCAGCGGTGTCCGGCGCGGTCGGGGTGTGGGACGACATGGCCAACATTCTGGCAGGTCCATGCGCGCTCACCGAATCCTCAGGTCGCTTCGTCGTCGTACGGCGCCTTCCCGGGTTCCGCGGCCGGTCCGGCCGACGTCGCTGACATGCCGTTGCGCGCCGCGACCCCGTCCGCGGCCCGCGAGGCGGCGGACCGGGAGTACTCGGACGGGCCGTCGTCCATCAGCGCGTCCCGCACGATCCTGCGCGGGTCGTACTGGCGCGGGTCGAGCTTGGACCAGTCCACGTCGCTGAACTCCGGCCCGAGCTCGTCGTCGACGCGGGCCTTGGCGTTCTGGAGCAGGTCGCGGCCACGACGCACCAGGGCGCCGAGCTGCTCCGCGTAGGTGGGCAGGCGCTCCGGGCCGATCACGAGCATCGCGACCACCAGGATGATCACGAACTCCCAGCCGTTGATACCGAACACGGTCAGAGCCTACTCGCGTCGCGGGACGGCCCGGAGAACGCCGGATGAACCCCGTTCACTGGCCGCTCGACCGCTCTTCGAGCACCACGCGGACCTCGCGCTCGTCGTTCCCGGACCGCACCTCGAGCGTCACCGGGTCGCCGGGCGCCTTGGCGCGGATCGCGACGATGAGCTCGTCGGCCACCGACACGGGGCGGCCGTCGACCGCGAGGATCACGTCGCCGGGCTTGATGCCGGCCTGGTCGGCGGGACCGTCCGGCGTCACCGCGGGCGTGCCCTGCTGGGCCTCCTCGGACACCTGGACACCCTCGCCCTGGTAGCTGGGGTCGAGCAGCACGCCGATGATCGGGAACGTCGCGGTGCCCGTCTCGATGAGCTGCTCGGCCGTGTGCCGCGCCTGGTTGGACGGGATGGCGAAACCGAGGCCGATGTTGCCGGTGGCCGTGGTGGTGCCCGGCCCCTGCGCGATGGCCGAGTTGATGCCGATCACCTCGCCCGCCGAGTTGACGAGCGGGCCGCCGGAGTTGCCGGGGTTGATCGCGGCGTCCGTCTGGATGGCGTCGATGAAGGCCGCCTCCGCGGACTCCCCCGCCTTGACCGGGCGGTGCAGCGCGCTGACGATGCCGGTGGTCACCGTTGCCTCCAGGCCGAGCGGCGAACCGACGGCGAGCACCGAGTCGCCGACCACGACGTCGTCGGAGTCGCCCAGCACGAGCGGCTCCAGCCCCGTCTCCTCGACCCGGATGACGGCGAGGTCGTAGTCCGGCGTGGCCCCCACCAGCTCGGCGGGCTGCTCGTGGCCGTCCGAGAAGGTGACCGTCACGTCCGCCCCCGAGGCCGCCTCGGCGACCACGTGGTTGTTCGTGAGGATGTAGCCCTCGGACTTCAGGATCATGCCCGACCCGGTGGCCACGCCCTGCTGGGCGCGCACCTCGATCGAGACCACGCTCGGCAGCGCGGCCGCGGCGATCGCGGCCACCGAGCCCTCGGGACGGTCCACGTGGGTGGTGCCCGCGGCGGGCCGGGGCAGCGCGGCGTCCGCCGGGCGTGCCGTCTCGCGGGCGTCCAGGAGCGCGTAGGCGCCCACGCCGCCGCCCGCACCGGCGAGCAGGCCCAGCAGCACGACGGCGGACACCGTCCCCGCGCCGAGCCTGCTCCGGCGCGACCGGGGCGGCTGCGCCGTGCCGTACGGGGCGGTCCCGTGGGGTGCCGTGCCGTGGGGGTCCGTCCCCGTGCGGGACGCTCCCGGGTGCTCGGAGCCCGTGTGCGGCGCGTCCTGCCCGACGGCCGGCGGCGCGGGGATCGTGGTCAGGTAGCCCGTCGTCGGGAGCTGCTGCGTCGGCTGGCTCTGGGCCGGCTGGCCCTGCGCCGGGGCGTGCTGCGCGGGGGCGTGCTGCGCGGGGGCGTGCTGCACCGGGAGCTGCTCCGTCGGACGCTCGGCCGCCGGCTCCTCTGCCGGCGCCCCCGTGGGCGCGGGTTCGGGCGTGCGCCCCGCGGCCGGCGTCGGCTCGTTCGCGGGGGGCACTGCTGCGCGCGGTGTGGGAGGCGCGAACGGGTTCTCGTCGGTCATGGGCTTTCGATGGCTCCTGTCACGGTGTGCCACCCGCGGGCGATGCGGGGCAGGACCCCGGCATCGTAGCCATGCTCACCGAACGATGCCACGAGCTCGGTCAGCACCTCCTCCGGCGCGTCGGCGACGACGTCGACCACCATGTCGTCGGACTGCCACGCCACGTGGGCGGGCTCCGTGGCGAGCACCTGGACGCCGCCGACCGTCGTACCGCCCTGGGCGAGCTGCCCGGCGCGCTCGCGCACCACGGCGTGGCCCGAGGGACCGGTGAGGTCGATCTCCAGCGTCTGGCCCTCGTCGCCCACCAGGCGCATGGCCGAGACGGTGTAGCCGTCGGGCAGGTCGGCGGGCGCCACCCAGCCGTTGTCCGCGGCCCAGTCGAGCGCGGCGGGCGTGACCTGGGCGGGGTCCACGTCGAGCTCCGCGAGCACGTCCTGGCCGGCCGCCGCGGCGTCGGGCCCCGTGCGGCCGAGCATCGTCATGCTGGTCTGCGCGGAGAGCTGCGGGGACACCACGGGCACGTCGCCGAGCGTGAAGAGGGCGAGGCCCAGCACGCCGGCGCCGCCGACGCCGAGCGCGGTGATCCGGGCCGTCCTGCGGCGGCGCGCCGGGCGGTCGATCCGGCCGTCGAAGTCGCCGAAGGCCGAGGCCTGCCACACCGGCGCGGCCAGCGGGTCCGGACCCAGGAACGGGCGGCGCAGCGGGTCCTCGTCGGTGGACGGGATGCTGGCCTGCAGCGCCATCAGCCGAGCGGTGAGGGCCGGGTCGGGCACCACGTCGGCGGCCGACAGGAGCGCCCGCCGAGCCGCGCGCGCCGTGTCGAGCTCGCGGGCGCACAGGCGGCACATCGTCACGTGGGAGAGCGCGCGCTCCGTCTCCGCGGGCGAGAGCTGCCCGTCGGCCAGCGCGCTGACCAGGTCACCGAGGTGGCTCATCGCACGCCCCCGCGCGTCGGCGCCAGGTGCTCCAGGGCGTCGCGGAGCTGGGCCCGGGCGCGGTGGATCCGGGAGCGCACGGTGCCGAGCTTGACGCCCAGGGTCACGGCGATCTCCTCGTAGCTCAGGCCCTCGATGTCGCACAGCACCACGGCCGCGCGGTACTCGGGGCGCAGGGCGTCGAGCGCGCGCTGCACGTCCTGGTCCAGGTTGGCATGCTCGTACCCGCGCTCCGGGCGGCCGAAGTCGCCGGTGTCGGCGACGTGACCGTCGTCGTCACCCATCGCCTCCATGCGGATGCGCTTCTTGCGGCGCGCCTGGTCCAGGAACAGGTTGGTGGTGATGCGGTGCAGCCAGCCCTCGAACGTGCCCGGCGTGTAGCTGGACAGCGAACGGAACACCCGGATGAAGGTCTCCTGCGTCAGGTCCTCGGCGTCCTGCTTGTTGCCGGTCAGACGGTAGGCGAGCCGGTAGACGCGCGCGGAGTGCTCGCGCACGATCTCTTCCCAGGTAGGCGGTTGCCAGGGCAGGTCTGCCGCGCCGGCCCCGGAGGGTACCGACGCGGCCGCGTCTGCTGCTGGGCGAGTGCTCACAGAAGTCATCGTCCTCTCAACGTACGTCAAAGCCCAGGCGTTCCCACGGGCTGTACCCTGACGCCGCACGTGATGTACACAACTGCCCGGTTCAGCGGAGGAAGCCATCAGCACAGCGGAGCCGTCAGGCCACGGCAGGGTCGCGGCCTGGGTCTACAGCGAGGCCTTCGTCCCCGAGGACGAGGTGCTGCTGCGCGCCCGCGAACGCGCCTCGGAGCTGGGCTGCACCGCCGTGCTGCCCGGGGTCGGCGCGGTGCTGCGGGTGCTCGCGGCCGCCACGAACGCGCACGCCGTGGTGGAGGTCGGCACGGGGGCCGGGGTGGCAGCGCTCTGGCTGCTGCGGGGCATGCCGCAGGACGGCCAGCTCACCACCATCGACCGGGAGGTGGAGCACCAGCGCGCCGCGCGCGCGGCGTTCGTGGAGGACGGCGTGGCCCCGCACCGCACCCGGATCATCCCCGGGCGGCCCGGGGACGTGCTGCCGCGGCTGGCGGACGGCGCCTACGATCTGGTGCTCGTGGCGAGCGACCCGCTCGCGTACCCCGAGTACGTGGACGAGGCCCTGCGGCTGCTGCGCCCGGGCGGCGTGCTCGCCGTCGACAGCGCCCTGCTGCGGGACCGGGTGGCGGACCCCGCACGTCGCGACGAGCTCACCACCGTGGTGCGCGAGGTGGGCCGGACGCTGCGGAACGACGAGCGGGTGCTGCCCGCCATGCTGCCGAGCGGGGACGGGCTGCTGCTGGCCGTCCGCCGCTGACCTGCCGAGAGGCCGGTTCTCGCGACGGACGGCCGCCGAAAGACTGGAGACCGGGTCGGCCGGGTCAGCCGACGACGGTCTGGAGAGCGTCTCCGAGCTCGCTGGCCTCGGTCGCGTTGAGCTCGACGACGAGCCGACCGCCGCCCTCGAGCGGCACACGCATGACAATGCCGCGCCCCTCCTTGGTGACCTCGAGCGGTCCGTCACCCGTTCGCGGCTTCATCGCAGCCATGTGTGGCTCTCCCATTCCGTTGTCCGGTGTGTAGCAGCATTCATGTCTCCGGCGAACGCCGAGGGCACAGACCCATTCTAGTTCAAATGGCGCTCCTTACTTTCCACTCGCCCATTCGTCGGTCGTTCACCCGACCGGGTGCCCGGAAGGGAGTCGAATCGTGCGTGGGCTCAGGCAAGACCCCTCAGGGCGGCGGCCGGCGGCGCCTCGTCGCGCAGGGCAGCCACGAGGTCGAGCACCCGACGCGTCGCGGCCACGTCGTGGGCCCGGAAGACCCGCGCGCCGAGCCACGCGGCCACCGCCGTCGCGGCCAGCGTCCCCTCCAGGCGCTCCTCGGGCGGCAGGTCGAGCGTCTCCCCCACGAAGTCCTTGCGGGAGAGCGCCATGAGCAACGGAAAGCCGAGCCCGGCGAGCGCCTCCGTGCGCCGCAGGAGATGCAGCGAGTGCCACGTGTTCTTGCCGAAGTCGTGGGTCGGGTCCACGAGCACGGACTCGCGCGGCACACCGGTCGCGACGGCCCGCTCCGCGGCGGCCCGCAGGGTCGCCACGACGTCGGCCACCAGGCCGTCGCGCCCGTCCCCCGCCCCCGCGGCCAGGCCGTACTCCACGCGGTACGGGTCCGTGCGCGGCACGGCGCCGCCCGTGTGCGAGCACACGACGCCGACGCCGGCGGCACCCGCCACCTCCACGAGGCCGGGATCGTGCCCGGCCCAGGTGTCGTTGATCAGGTCCGCGCCGGCGTCGATCGCGGCGCGGGCCACCCCCGCACGCCACGTGTCGACCGAGACCAGCAGGTCGGGCACGGCGCGGCGCACGGCGGCCACGAACGGCACGACGCGCCGGATCTCCTCGGCCTCGTCGACGGGAGCGCCGTTGCCCGCCCGCACGCCGCCGACGTCGAGGATCTCGGCGCCGTCGGCCCAGGCGCGCTCCGCGGCGGCCAGCGCCGCGGCGTCGTCGGGCACCCGGGCGGGCGCGTAGAACGAGTCGGTGGTGCGGTTGAGCACCGCCATCACGACCGGTCGCACCGCGCGGCCGTCGCGCCCCACCTCGCGCCCGCGCAGCACCAGCCGCTCGGACGGCGGCGGAACCGCCGTCCCGGGAACCTCCGGGCGGTCCACCTACGCGGTGCCCAGGGAGTTCAGCTGCCCCTGCCGGTTGCCCGCGGCCTCCTCCGTGGCGCGCTCGGCGGCCACCGCCGCCTGCAGGGCCGCCTGCTCCGCCGCGATCTGGTGGGCGCGGTCGACCACGTGCCGCACCGCGTCCGCCGGGTCGTCGGTGAGGTGGACGATGTCGAGGTCGGCCTCGCTGATGGTGCCGTGCTCCAGCGCCGTCGAGCGGACCCACTCCAGGAGACCGCCCCAGTACCGCGTGCCCACGAGCACGATCGGGAACTGGGTGACCTTGTGCGTCTGCACCAGGGTGACGGCCTCGAACAGCTCGTCGAACGTGCCGAAACCGCCCGGCATGACGATGAATCCCTGCGCGTACTTCAGGAACATCGTCTTTCGCGCGAAGAAGTAGCGGAAGTTGATTCCGAGATTTACGTACTCGTTCACGCCCTGTTCGAAGGGCAGCTCGATACCGAGGCCCACGGACGTGCCGCCCGCCTCGGCGGCACCCTTGTTCGCGGCCTCCATGATCCCGGGGCCGCCACCCGTGATGACGGCGTAGCCGGCCTCGACCAGCAGCCGGCCCACGGTCTCGCCGGCGGCGTAGTCCGCGTGGCCCGGCTTGGTCCGCGCCGAGCCGAAGACCGAGACGGCCTGGCCGAGCTCGGCCAGCGCGCCGAAACCCTCGACGAACTCGCTCTGGATGCGCAGCACCCGCCACGGGTCGGAGTGCAGCCAGTCGGTGTCCTGGTCGGAGGCCAGGAGGCGCTGGTCCGTCGTGGTGCGCGGGATCTGGTTCCCGCGCAGGAGCACCGGACCACGGCGATAGCCGCGGCCGGACTGTGGAATGCCGTCGTCGCTCATGCGACCAAACTAGTCGTCCAGGAGCCAGGCTCGCAGCGCGTCGCGGCACTGCGCGAGCTGCGCGACCGGCAGGTGCTCGTCGTCCTTGTGCGCGAGCAGCGGGTCGCCGGGCCCGAAGTTCACCGCGGGCACCCCCAGCTCCGAGAACCGGGCGACGTCGGTCCACCCGTACTTGGGCGCCGGGGCGCCACCCGTCGTGGCCAGCACCGACTTCACGAACTGGGCCGCCAGCGGGTCGTCGAGGCCCGGACGGGCGCCGCCGGCGGCGTCCGTCACGAGGACCTCGAAACCGTCGAAGACCTCCCGCAGGTGGGCCTCCGCCTCCGCGACGGAGCGCGAGGGGGCGAACCTGTAGTTCACCTCCACCGTGCACGCGTCCGGGATCACGTTGCCCGCGATGCCGCCCTCGATCCGCACGGCGTTGAGGCCCTCGCGATAGACCAGTCCGTCCACCTCGACCTCGCGCGGCTCGTAGGCCGCCAGCCGGCCGAGCACGGGCGCGACCGCATGGATCGCGTTCTCGCCCGTCCAGGCCCGCGCCGAGTGCGCGGCGACGCCGTGCGTGCGCACCTCGACGCGCATCGTGCCGTTGCAGCCGCCCTCGATGCCGGCGTTCGAGGGCTCCCCCAGGATCGCGAAGTCGCCCCGCAGGAGCTCGGGTTGGTTGCGCGCCAGCCGGCCCAGGCCGTTCAGCGCGGAGTCCACCTCCTCGTGGTCGTAGAAGATCCACGTCAGGTCGTGGGCGGGCGCGGTGCCGGGCGCCCCGAGCTCGACCGCCAGCGCGAGGGCCACGGCGACGCCGCCCAGCATGTCGACGGTGCCGCGGCCCCAGAGCACGGCGCCCGTACCGCCCCCGGTACCTGCGCCGTCGACCCCGCCAGCCCCTTCGACCAGACGCGTCGGCAGGTTGTCCGCGATCGGCACGGTGTCGATGTGCCCGGCCACGACCACGCGCCGGTCGCGGCCGAGGTGCGTCCGGGCCACCAGGGCGTCGCCGTCGCGCACCACCTCCAGGTGCGGGCAGCCGCGCAGGACCACCTCGATCGCGTCGGCGAGGGCCTTCTCGTCGCCGCTGACGGACGGGATGTCGCAGAGGATCCGGGTGAGGGCGACCAGGTCGGCCCCTTCGCCGGACGGGTCGAGCAGGGCAGGGTCGATCGCGGTGTCCACAGGACAAGCCTATGGGCTCCGCGTGGCCGTTAGGCTGGACGCATGACGACCGCATGGGGCTTCGGCCTTGCCACGATCGCCGACGACGGCACCACCCTCGACACCTGGTACCCGGCGCCCGCCCTCGGCGACGCGCCCGCCGGCGCCACGCCGCCCGGGTCGCTCACCGCGGCCGCCGGCGCCGACGACGTGCGCCGGGTCCGGCTGGAGGTCGTGACCACGCAGATCGACCTCGCCGAGCCGCCGCGGAGCGTCTCGGACGCCTACCTGCGGCTCCACCTGCTCTCGGCCCGTCTCGTCCAGCCGCACGGCCTCAACATGGACGGCATCTTCGGGGCCCTGACCAACGTCGTCTGGACCAGCGCCGGCCCGTGCGCCGTGGACGGCTTCGAGGAGACCCGGCTGCGGCTGCGCGCCCGCGGGCACGTCACCGTGTTCGGCGTCGACAAGTTCCCCCGCATGGTCGACTACATCGTCCCGTCGGGCGTCCGCATCGCCGACGCCGACCGCGTCCGCCTCGGCGCGTACCTCGCCCCGGGCACCACCGTGATGCACGAGGGCTTCGTCAACTTCAACGCGGGCACGCTCGGCACGTCCATGGTCGAGGGCCGCATCTCGGCGGGTGTCACGGTCGGCGACGGGTCCGACGTCGGCGGCGGCGCGTCGATCATGGGCACCCTGTCCGGCGGCGGCAAGCAGGTCGTGTCGCTCGGCGAACGCTGCCTGCTGGGCGCCAACGCCGGCCTCGGCATCCCCCTCGGCGACGACTGCGTGGTCGAGGCGGGCCTGTACCTCACGGCGGGCACCAAGGTGACGGTGCTCGGCGCGGCGGCCGACCCGTACGGTGACGGCACCGCCCCCGTCAAGGCGCGCGACCTCGCGGGCCGCAGCAACCTGCTGTTCCGGCGCAACTCCACCACGGGAACCGTCGAGGTGCTCGACCGGACCGGCGTCGGCATCGAGCTCAACGAGGTGCTGCACGCCAACTGAGGCACCCGTTCCCGTTTTGCACCATCCCTGACCAGGCGGATTACAATTCGTGGCCCTCCTGATACCGCCCCGGACGACAGGGAGCTCGCATGGCCCTCCTGGCTGAGACCGGTTCGTCGGTCCCGCCACCCGCAGGCGGCCCCACGCCGCAGCAGTCAGTCGGTCGCGCCCTGAAGTACGCCGCGGCGGTCGGGGCGGTGTGCGTGGTCGCGACGGTGGGCGTCGTCGTTGGGCTGAACCGCCTCGCGGGGTCCGGTCCCGTCACCGAGCGCTGCACGGCGGTGCTGGAGGACGCGAACTGGTACCTCTCGCCCGACCAGGCGGACAACGCGGCGCTCGTGGCCGGCACCGCGGTGGCCCGCGGCCTGCCCGCCCGGGCGGCCACGATCGGCCTGGCCACGGCGCTGCAGGAGTCCAAGCTCATCAACATCGACTACGGCGACCGCGACTCGGTGGGGCTGTTCCAGCAGCGGCCGTCCCAGGGCTGGGGCACGGTCGACGAGATCCTCGACCCGGCCTACTCCACCAACGCCTTCTACGACGTGCTGGTCGAGGTCGAGGGCTACGAGGACATGGAGGTGACGGACGCCGCGCAGACGGTGCAGCGCTCCGCCTACCCCGACGCGTACGCCCAGCACGAGACGCGGTCGCGCGCCTGGGCCTCCGCCCTCACGGGCAACTCTCCCGCCGCCCTGTCGTGCGAGCTCGCCCCGGTGGCCGACGGCGACCAGCTCGCCCCCGAGGCCGCCCGCGACGTCGTGGCGGGCCGCCTGGGCCGGGACCTCGGGCTCGCGCCCGCGACCGGTGCGGCGGACCCCAACCGGCAGGACCCGGCGTCGGCGACCGTGACGGTGGACGCGACACCGCTGACCCCCGACGACCCCGTGCGCGGCGCCTGGGCCACCGCCCAGTGGGCCGTCGCGACGGCCCAGGCCACGCAGGCGGTCGAGGTGCACGTGGACGACCAGGTGTGGCTGCGCGACGAGGCCGCCTGGACCGAGGCCGAGACGCGGCTGAACCCCGGCGAGGTCCGCATCACGGTGGACGCCGCCGAGTAGCCACAACGTGTCAGACCCTCAGGTCACCGGGGTGACCTGAGGGTCTGACACGTCTACGAGGGGGGCGGGTCAGCTACCGCCGTCCGCCATGAAGCCGCCGAGGCCCGAGGGGTTGGCGCCCTCGTCCTGCTTCGGGCGCGGCCGCTCGTAGTCCTCCTCGACGTGCAGCTCCGCGACGTCGTCGCCGAGCTTGTTCAGCAGCGCGTGCCGCGCCTCGCGACGGCGCCGCTGCTCCAGCGGCTCCGGCACGGGGGCGGCCGCAATGAGGCGCTGCGTGTACTCCTCGCGGGGGTGGTGCAGCACCTCCTCGCGCGGGCCCTGCTCGACGATCCGGCCGTTCTGCAGCACCACCACGCGGTGGGCCAGCAGGTCGATCACCGCCAGGTCGTGGCTCACGAAGAGGCAGGCGAACTTGTACCGCTCCTGCAGCGCCGTGAACATCTTGAGCACGTTGGCCTGCACGGACACGTCCAGGGCCGACGTCGGCTCGTCCGCGACCAGCAGCTCGGGGTCGAGCGTGAGGGCGCGGGCGATGCTCACGCGCTGGCGCTGGCCACCGGAGAGCTCGTGCGGGTACCGGTTGTAGACGCTGCGCGGCAGCTCGACGGCGTCGAGCAGCTCCAGCACGCGGCGACGGCGCGACCGGTCGTCGCCCTCCTTGTGCACCACGAGCGGCTCGGCGATCACGTCGCCGATGGGCAGGCGCGGGTTGAGCGAGGACGCCGGGTCCTGGAACACGACGCCGATGCGCTTGCGCAGGGCCTTGAGCTCCTTGCCGCGCAGCTTGCCGAAGTCGGTCCCGAGGATCGACACCGAGCCGGAGGCCGCGGGGATGAGCCCCAGCGCGCACTTGGCGATCGTGGACTTGCCCGAGCCCGACTCGCCCACCAGGCCCACGATCTCGCCCTGGGCCACCGACAGCGACACGTCGTCGACGGCCCGGAAGGTGGGCTTGCCCACCCGGTGATACTCGATCACGAGGTTGCCCAGGTCGAGCGCGGGCAGGTCCTCGGGCGCCGCGTCGACCGGGGCGACGTCGCCGAACTGGCCCGGCCCGGACCCCAGGTGGGGCACGGCGGCCAGCAGACGCTTGGTGTACTCGTGCCGCGGGTGGTTGAGCACCTGGTCGGCCGTGCCCGTCTCCACGAGGTCGCCCTTGAGCATGACGGCGACGCGGTCGGCCATGTCGGCCACGACGCCCATGTTGTGGGTGATCAGCAGGATGCCGGTGTTCAGCTTGTCCTTGAGCGAGCGCAGCAGGTCGAGGATGTCGGCCTGCACGGTCACGTCGAGGGCGGTGGTGGGCTCGTCGGCGATGATCACCTTGGGGTCGCACGCGATGGCCATGGCGATGACCACGCGCTGGCGCTGACCGCCCGAGAGCTCGTGCGGGTACTGCTTGAGGCGACGCTCGGGCTCGGGGATGCCGACCATGGCGAGCAGCTCGGCCGCCCGTGCCATGGCCTGCTTGCCGAACGCGATGCCGTGCAGCTGCAGCCCCTCGGTGAGCTGGTCGCCGATCGTGAGCACCGGGTTCAGGGCGGTCATGGGCTCCTGGAACACCATGGCCACGTCGTTGCCGCGCATGTTGCGCAGGCCCCGGCCGTCGAGGCCGCCCACGACCTTGTCACCCACGCGGATGGTGCCGCCGACGCGCGCGTTGCGGGGCAGCAGGCCGAGCGCCGTCATCGAGGTGACGGACTTGCCCGAGCCGGACTCGCCCACGAGCGCGACGACCTCGCCGGGCCGGACCTCCAGGTCGATGCCCTTGACGGCGTGCACGTCGCCGAACTCGGTCTTGAACGTGACGTTGAGGTCCTCGAAGGAGAGGACGGCGTCGCCGGTCGCCGAAGCAGAACCCGGTGCGCTGATGTCGAGAGTGGTCATGTCCTCAGTCCTTGCTCCGGTTCTGGCGGGGGTCGAACGCGTCGCGCAGGCCGTCGCCGATGAAGTTCACGCACAGGGCGATGGCGAGGATCATCAGGCCCGGCCACCAGAACAGCCACGGCCGGGTCGTGAACGCGGCCTGGTACTCGGAGATCAGCGTGCCGAGCGACGTGTCGGGCGGCTGGACGCCGAAGCCGAGGAAGCTCAGCGAGGTCTCCAGGAGGATCGCGCTGGAGATCGAGAGCGTCGCGGACACGATGATCACGCCGACCGCGTTGGGCAGCACGTGCCTGCTGATGATGCGCCAGGGGCTGGTGCCGACCGCCTGGGCGGCGAGCACAAAGTCGCGCTCGCGCAGCGAGAGCACCTCACCGCGCACCAGGCGCGCGAGGCTGGTCCAGGTGACCAGGCCGAGCACGAGGGCCAGGCCCCAGATGCCCCAGCCGGACGCCGTCTTGCCGAGCACGGCCGCGACGACGAGCAGGGGGATCACGATGAAGACGTCGGTCAGCCGCATGAGCAGCGACTCGACCCAGCCGCGGTAGAAGCCGGCCAGCGCGCCGATCAGCGTGCCCACGACCGTGGAGATGATGCCCACGGCGAACGCGATGATCAGCGAGAACTGCGTGCCGCGCATGACCAGGGCGAAGTAGTCCTTGCCGCCGGTGTCCTGGCCGAAGGGGTACTGCCAGGTGGGCGCGCCGTCGCCGATCTTGTCGTACTGGAGCGTGTAGCTGTTGGGCCACCACCCGGGGATCGGTCCGATGCCGATCGACGTGAAGGCCACGATGATGATGATGCCGAGCACGATCATCGAGCTGAGCGCCGCCCGGTGCCGGAAGAACCGGCGCGCGACGAGCTGGCCCTGGCTGTAGGACTTGTCCTCGCCGGGCAGCGGGGCCGCCGAGCCGCCGGCCGCGAGGCCGATCGCGTCGGTGCTGGCCACGGACACCTGGGGCTCGTAGTCCTCGCCGCCGGGGTTGCTGTTCCTGATGTCACTCATGTCTGTGTCTCCTGCCGTGGCCCGCGCTCAGCGCCGGATCCGGGGGTCGAGGGCCGCGTACGCGATGTCTGCCAGCAGGTTCATCAGCACCGCGGCAACGCCCGTGACGAGGAAGAACGCCATGACCGGTGCCGGGTCCACGGCGTTCAGGCCGTCCTGGAACAGGGCGCCCATGCCCTTCCAGCCGAACACCTGCTCGGTGATGACCGCGCCGCCGATGAGGGCCGCGAAGTCGAAGGCGACGATCGTGGTGATCGGGATGAGGGCGTTGCGGAAGGCGTGCTTGACGATGACCTCGCGCTCCGACAGGCCCTTCGACCGGGCCGTGCGCACGTAGTCCTGGTTCAGGGTCTCGAGCATCGACGACCGCGTGTACCGCGAGTGCGTCGCCACGGAGACCAGGGTGAGCAGGATGGTCGGCAGCAGGATCTGCGTGGCCATGTCGAGCACCTGCTCCCAGAAGCCCCCGGTGAAGTTCGGGGTCTGCGAGCCGATGGTCGAGATGGGCCGCGACTTGACGCCCAGGAAGCTGGCCCAGTGCGCGATCAGGAGGTCCGCGAAGACCATCAGGCTGGTGATGACGCCGGTGATGCCGGTGACCAGCATGGACTGCTTGCGGGCGTAACCACCCCAGGCGGCGCCGATCCCCACCGAGACCAGCACGGCGAGCACGAACAGCCCGGCGAGCAGACCCCAGCTCGGGCTGTTGACCAGGAGCGGTGCGAAGGCGAGGTAGGCGACGATGCCGACGACCACGGTGGTGAAGGCCGCGTAGAGCGCACGCCGGTTCCGCAGGCCCGCGACCAGCGCGGTGACGAGCACACCCGCGGCGGCCGAGACCACGAGCACGCCGCCGATGCCGAACATCGGGTTGCGCCACCAGTCGAGGGCGTTGAAGACGAAGAGCATGATCGTGACGAACGCGAACACGGCCGCCGCCGTGACCAGTCGGCGTCTCCTGCTCCCGCCCAGCACCGCCTGGATCAGGAACCCTGTCACCACGGCGATGATGACTATCGTCCATGGGGCGTACTGCCCCACCGCGATCCAGTTGTTGTACTGGATGGCCGCGTACTCCTTGAGCAGCGTCGCCGCCCAGAAGACCGGCAGCGAGAAGAAGAGGAAGGCACTGAACGTGATGGAGTAGTCGAAGCCCGAGTACTGCCGGATCGCGGTGAGGATGCCGAGCGCGATGCCGACGATGATGGCGAGCACCGTGGACACGGTGATGAGCCGCAGCGTCGAGACCGCCGCCTGCTGGGTCAGGCCCAGCACGTCCACGCCGTTGATGGTGACGCCGAGGTCGCAGTTACCGGTGAAACAGCCTCCGACACCCCTGAGCCAGTCCCAGTACCGCTCGTACCAGGGATCGTCGAGCCGCATCAGCGCGATCCGCTGGTCGATGAGCTGCTGCTTGTTCTGGACGTTGGACTCGCGCAGGTCCTTGAGCGGATCGCCCGAGTTGATGGTCAGGACGTACATGAGCAATGAGGCGCCGAGCAGGACGAGCGCCGAGGCGCCGATGCGCCGGAGGATGAACTTGAGCACGGGTTGGCCCTTCGAGGCGGACGCAGCACGGCGTCTGCTGGGGAATGCGATCAGCGTGTCACTATAGGACACCGGATGAAAATTGCCGCCATTCGCCCAGGTCAGGACTGGAAATAATCCCGACCTGGAGCGAACAGCCCTGCGGGGAAGGGACCAGAGGCACCCTTCCCCGCAGGTCTTGCGTCAGGCTCGCGTCAGGAGGCGCGGGCCCACTGCTCGGAGTTCCACACGACACCGCTCTGGGCGGCGGTGTTGCGCACGTTCTCCACGCTCGAGCTGCTCGCGATGACGCCCGGGTGGGCGAACAGCGGGATGCCGAAGAGCGTGTCCCACAGCTGCTTCTCGATGATCACGGTCTGCTCGGCGTGCACCGCCTCGTCCGTGGTCCCGGCCAGCGTCTTCCACGCCTCGTCGACCGTCTCGTCCGAGTAGCCGCCGTAGTTCTGCTGACCGGTGGTCGAGTAGATGTTCTCGCCCGAGGCGATCTGGCCCGAGCCGGCCCAGGCGAACAGCGCCACCTCGTAGTCACCGTTCGGCAGGTCCTTGTCGAAGAAGTCCGGCGCGGCGTTGTCGACGATCTCGAAGCCGACCTGGTCGCACGAGGACTTGATGGCCTCGACCTCGGCGGCGCGACGCGGGTTCGGCGCGGCGTAGCCGATGCGAACCTTCTCGCCCTCCTTGAGGCCCGCGGCAGCGAACTTCTCCTTGGCGGCGTCGAGGTCGACCTCGTCGTAGCGGCCGTCGTAGGACTCGGAGACCGTGGCCTCGTAGTTGTCCTGGAACGGGAAGACCTCGCGAGCGTCCATGACGACGGCCTCGGGGGCGATCGGCTTGATCAGGTCGTCCACGATCTTCTGGCGCGGCACGCAGAGGGCGAACGCCTCACGGGCCTCCAGGCTGTCCGCGAAGATGCCCGACTTGAAGTTGAAGTCGAGGTGCTCCCAGGTCAGGTTCTGGTTGGTGTCCACCGTGACGGCGTCACCGAGCTGCTCGAGCTGCGTCACCGTGTCGACCGTGGGGCCGTTCGGCTGGATGACGTCGAGGTCACCGTTGGCGAGCGCCTGGATCTGCGCGTCGGCGGCGACGAACCGGATCGTCAGCTCCTTGGTGGCAGCCGGCGTACCCCAGTACTTGTCGTTCGCCTCAAGGGTGATGTACTGACCGGCCTCCCAGCCGTCGGCCTTGAAGTTGTACGGGCCGCTGACCGGGGTGATCGCCGGGTCCGGGACCTCGCCCGGCTGCGACAGCCAGCCCTCGTTCCAGAACTTGGCGGCCTTCTTCAGCACGTCCAGGTCGAGGTCCTGGATGGCGGTGACGAGCTCCTCGGTGGAGACACCCGCCTGCTCGGCGACGACGTGCGCCGGGAACGGCGAGCCGATCTGGATCTTCCAGTCGGCGTACACGCGCTCGTAGTCGTAGGTGAACGACTTGGCGTCCGGGGAGTCCGCCTGCGGACCCTCGGGCACGTAGTCACCCAGCGTCAGGCCGGAGATGTGGTTGAACAGGGGCACCTCGGAGCCGTCCTCGGTGACCTTGCCGTCCTCGGTGATCGCCTGGGCCGCCCAGTCGAGCAGGTAGTCGGCGTAGGTGATCGGGGTGCCGTCGGACCAGGCCGCCTCGTCGTTGAGGGTGTACTCCACCTGGAGCGGGTCCTCGGACAGCGCCTCGTAGGTGCCGTACTCCTCGTCGGTGCAGATCGAACCGTCGTCGCCGAAGTACCAGAAGCCGCCGAACAGGCGCTCGGTCACGGCACTGTTGTACGTGGAGTAGGTCTCCGGGGTGTTCGAGTTGTAGCCGAGGAACTCGTCCTCGACGGACACCTTGATCTCACCGTCAGCCGTGGTCACGTCCCCGAGGTCCGCCTTGCACGGGCCGTCGGCCGAGGCCGAGGTCGCAGTGGCTTCACCTTCGGTCGGGTCGTCGTTCCCCGCCGGGCTGGTGCACGCCGAGAACAGCAGCGCGCCACTGGCGGCCACTGCGACGGCGGCGCTCAGTCGCCTGATCTTCAATGTTCCTCCTCATGGGGATGACGGTCACGAACCACCGCCGTCCGCCTCAGCGCAGGGGGTGAGATATCCGTCACCGTCAAGGTTTCCGCTCACGCTACTCACGCGATGGGAGGGTTTGCCCTACTTCGCCGTTTGCCGGAACTGATCGTTACCGACCTGATATCGCTCCGTAGCGGCACCGTCGCCGCGCATCAAGGACGGAAACAGGGCGGTAACACCTCGGGTGAAATTTCACACCCATCCGTGCGAACGTGCCACCGCGACGAACGCACCCCGGGTCGCGAGCACCTGCTCGGCGGTCAGCGTCGGCACCCCGGCGAGCAGCACCTCGGTCACCTCCACCGCGAGCTCCCGCTCGGACGGGCCGTCGCCGTCGGGCCGCGACCCGGCGTCGGGCAGGGGCGGGAGGAAGGTGGGGACGGGCGCGGTGGTCGCACCTCCGCCCACGGCGGCCGACGCCATCGTCGGGGCCAGGGCCGGCGCGGGCGTCACCAGCGTGACCGTCGAGGCCTTCAGGCCCCGGTCGCCGTCCTCCACCGCGAAGTCCACGACCGCGCCCACCGCGAGGTTGCGCTTGTCGAACTCGAGGTCGTTGACGTGGATGAACACGTCGTCCCCACCGGTGTCCGGGGCAACGAACCCATAGCCGCGAACCTCGTCGAACCTGATGACCTTGCCTTGAACCACGGCACACACTCCACCTCGTGAGAAACCCTGCATGATCGAGTCTAGGACGCTTGTCCAACTCCGCCTGGGCAACGCGCACGGCGCCTCTCGCGTTCCGTCCGGGCCCTTTCTCGCGGGCCGGCGGCGGCCGCCGTGGTTCCCTGGCGGTGGCATACCACGTAGCGTGTCCGGGAGCCCCGGCACCCGAGGAGAGTCCGCTGAGCACCGAGGTCTGGTACGTGAGCTACGGGTCCAACATGGCCCGGGCCCGGCTGGCCTGCTACCTCGAGGGCGGCTCCCCGCCGGGGGCGCGACGCCGCTACCCCGGGGCGCGCGACCGCACGATGCCGCGCGAGGACCGCGCGGTCGAGCTGCCCGGACGCCTCTGGTTCGCCGGCGACTCCGCCGTCTGGGGCGGGGGCACGGCGTTCTACGACCACGACGCCGTGGGCCCGACGCCCGCCCGCGCCTACCGTGTCACGACCGCCCAGCTCGCCGACATCGCCGCCCAGGAGATGCACCGTGTCCCCGTGCTCGACGATCCGCTGGAGGCCACGCTCCGCTCGGGGATCGCGCGGCGCCACACCGCGGGCCCGGGCCGGTACGAGACGCTGATCGACGTCGGGCGGCTGGACGGGCTGCCGATGCTCACCTTCACCGCGCCGCACGGGCACGCGGGGCGTCCGCACACGACGCCGTCGCCGGCCTACCTGGCGATGATCGCCGACGGCCTGCGCGAGGCGCACGGCTGGTCCGACGCCGAGGTGCGCACCTACCTGGCGTCCGTCGTCCCTCGCGACGGCGCCGCCCGACGGCGCTAGCGTGCGGGCATGACGATCCGCGCGCTGGAGACCTCCGAGGTGCTCCGGCGCGCGGACGAGATCGCCGGGGTGTTCCAGCGCGCGTTCGGCTACTCCGACGAGCGGCGCGACCACTTCCGGGACACCCGGCTCGCCTACCTGCCGCTGTACGACGGCGCGCTGACGTTCGGGGCGTTCGAGGGCGGGGCGCTCGTGGGCTTCGTGTACGGGTTCGACTACCAGCCCGGCCACTGGTGGCCGCAGCAGGTGGGTCCGGCGCTGGAGCGTGCCGGGCACGGCGAGTGGACCGAGGACGCGTTCGAGCTGAACGAGCTGGAGGTCCTGCCGGAGCACCAGGGGCGGGGCCTGGGGACCGCGCTGATGCGCGAGCTGCTCGGCCGGGCCCCGCACCGCCACACCCTGCTGTCCACCACCGCCGACCCCGCCGACCGGGCCAAGGTGCTCTACCGCCGGCTCGGCTTCGTGGACCTGGTGCCCGGGTTCCGGTACGCCGGCGTCACCGAGCGGGCGAACATCATGGGCCGACGGCGCGCGGGCTGACGCCCGCGGCGGGCCTGCCGTCAGCGCCGCCCGCCGTCAGCGCTGCCCGCCGTCACCGCTGCCAGGCGTAGGGCGTCGTGGTGGACACCCGGACGAAGCCGTACCGCTCCAGGATGGGGCGGGAGTACTCGGTGGAGTCGCTGTGGATCAGGGTCTTGCCCCGCGCGAGGGCCGAGCGCGCCCGCGCCGCCGTCAGGGCCCGGTAGATGCCCCGGCCGCGCCACTCGGGACGGGAGCTGCCGCCCCAGATCCCGGCGAAGTCGGTGCCCGGCACGGGCTCCAGCCGGCCGGCCGTCACGATCTGGCCGTCGGCCTCCGCGACCCACAGCTCCATCTCGGGGTCGACCGCCTGCCGGCGCAGGATCGCGTTCGCCGTCCGGTCGGACACCGGGCTGCCGAACACCTCGTCCTGCATGGCACACATGGCCCGCACGTCCGGCTCCTCGGTGACGCGGCGCAGGGTGACGCCGTCGGGCAGGGGGACGTCGACCGCGAGGGCCGCGGCGTCGCCGATCATGATCGACTCGGGCTCCTCGGGGACGAACCCGTGCGTCAGCAGCGCCTCGTGCAGCCCCGGCGCGCGGTCGTGGCCGCGGGTCTTCCACTCGACCTTGGTGATGCCGCCGTCAGCCCGGAAGTGGGCGACGGCCTCCTCGACGAGCTCCCGCACCCGCGCCTCGTCCGCCCCGCCCAGGTCGCGGTACGTGACGAAGCCGCGTCCACCCAGGAAGGTCACCAGGCGCAGGGGGCCGAGGCCGGTCACGGAGATCGCGCTCGGCGTCTCGGCGTCGGTGCGGAGCTGTTCGTCGTACGCCTGGAGCAGGCGCGAGGGATCGGTCATGGGGCGATGCTCCGTTGCCGGGCCGGAGCCCGGCAACGGAATATCAGTCCTTGACGACCACGCCGCCGTCGGCGACGAGCGGCACCCCGTTCTCCGGGGTCGCCGGGGTGTCGTCCGGGTCCGCCTCGGGGGCCGACGCCGACGTGGAGAGCTCGAACGGCTCGCCGTCGTGCTTCTCGACGCCGGTGTCGACCGTCTCGGCCAGCACCTGGACCGCCAGCTCCCGTTTGAGGACGAGCGGGTCGCTGGAGAGGTCCTTCCAGAGCGCGACGCACAGCACCAGCATCACCACGACGAACGGCAGGGCCGAGACGATGGTGATGTTCTTCAGGCCGTTCAGCGCCGCGGCCGGGTCGTCGCCACCGGCCAGAAGCATGGCGGCCGCCACGGCGCCGGTGCTCACGCCCCAGAAGATCACCGACTTCCTGGTGGGGTTCTCGGCGCCGTTCTCGGACAGCCCGCCCATGATGATCGAGGCGGAGTCGGCGCCGGTGACGAAGAAGATCGCCACGAGCACGACGGCGAGGATCATCAGCGCGATCCCGACCCAGCCGGGCACCGGCAGGGCCCCGAGCAGCTGGAAGAAGATGAGGTCGAAGTTGATGTCGGCCCCGCCCTGGCCGATCGCGGCGAGGGCCGCGCCGGTGTCCTGCGCCTGCTCGGCGCGCTCCTGCAGGCCGATGGCGCCGCCGCCGAAGATCGCGAACCACACCGTGGACACGATGGACGGCACCAGCAGCACGCCGGTGACGAACTGGCGCACGGTGCGGCCCCGCGAGATGCGGGCGATGAACGGGCCGACGAACGGCGTCCAGGACACCCACCAGGCCCAGTAGAAGATGGTCCAGGAACCCATCCAGTCCGCGAGCGCCTGGTCGCCCGACGCCGCGGTCCGCGAGGCCATCTCCGGCAGGTTGCCGACGAAGGCGCCGAGGGAGGCGGGCAGCACGTTGAGGATGAACAGCGTGGGTCCGCCGATGAAGACGATGATCGCGAGCAGGAGCGCGAGCCACATGTTGGCGTTGGACAGCCACTGGATGCCGCGCTCGATGCCGGAGACGGCCGAGAGGACGAACAGGCAGGTCAGGGTGGCGATGATGACCACGAGCGTGGCCGTGCCGACCGATTCCATGACGCCCGAGTGCTGGATGCCGCCGCCGATCTGCAGGGCGCCGAGGCCCAGGGAGCAGGCGGAGCCGAACAGGGTCGCGAGGATGGCGAGGATGTTGATGACCCGGCCGCCCGCGCCGTTGACGGCCTTGCGGCCGAACAACGAGGTGAACATCGAGCTGAACAGCTGCGCGCGGCCCAGGCGGTAGGTGCCGTAGGCCATGCCGAGGCCCACGATGGCGTACATCGCCCAGGGGTAGAGGGTCCAGTGGAACAGGGTCTGCCCCATCGCGGTGGACGCGGCTGCGGGGGTGGACCCGTCGACGGTGCCGGGCGGGGGCGCCATGTAGAAGTAGAGCGGCTCGCCCACGCCGTAGAACATGAGGCCGATGCCCATGCCGGTCGCGAACATCATCGCGATCCAGGACGGGGTGGAGAACTGCGGCTTCTCGCCGTCCTGGCCCAGGGGGATCTTGCCGAACCTGCCCATCGCCACGACGATCACGAAGACGGTGAAGATCGTGGCGGCCGTGACGAACAGCCAGCCGAAGTTCTTCAGGACGCCGCTCAGCGCGCTGTCGGACACCGAGCCGAGGCTGTCGGGGCTGACGAAGCCCCACACGATGAAGGCGAGAGCGATCAGGCCGGCGACGCCGAAGACGATCCGGTCGGTGCCGACACGGTGGTCCTGTGGCCCGCGTGCGGCCCGTTCGACCCGGCGTGCAGCGTGCTGGACCCGCCCCAGCAGGGTCTTGGTGGTTTCTGAGGTACTCATCACAACGGCCCTCCTTTCCGCCCGGGTCTGCCGGGTGGTCACACGGGAGGGCCAGGACTCCTTTACACATGAAGCGGCGACTTACAGAGCGCTTCACGTTAGCATCACACCTGCTTTTCACCCTGGCGCGGGGGCACGGCGGACGGCGGCACGCCCGGGAGCGTGCCGCCGTCGGTCAGCCCTTGAGGCCGCTGTGCGCGAGCCCCTGGACGAACTGCTTCTGCGCCACGAGGAACACGGCCAGTACGGGCAGCACGGTGAGCGTCGTCGCTGCTAGCTGGACGTTCCACATGGGGCCGCCGTACGCGTCGACGTACTGCGTCAGCGCCTGCGGGAGCGTGAAGTTCTCCTTGCTGGACAGGTACACGACGGGTTCGAGGTACAGGTTCCAGGACTTGAGGAACGTGAAGATCGCCACGGCGCCCAGCGCGGACCGCGACAGTGGGACCGCGATGCGCCAGAAGACTCCCCAGCGCCCGAGCCCGTCGATCCGGCCCGCCTCCTCCAGCTCGGTCGGCAGCCCCAGGAAGAACTGGCGCATGATGAACACGGCCAGGACGGCGGGCGCCCCGAGCACCGGGATCACGATGAGCGGCCAGTGCGTGTTGATCAGTCCCAGGCTGTTGACGATCCGGAACAGCGGGACGATGGTCACCTCCGAGGGCACGAGCAGCCCCACGAGCACCAGGACGAACAGCGCGTTGGCCCCGGGGAACCGGATCCGCGCGAACGCGTAGCCCGCCATCGCCGCCACGAGCATGGTGCCGATCGTGACCAGCACCGCGATGTAGAGCGAGTTCCAGTACTGCTGCGCGAACGGCTGCAGCGTGAACACCCGCCCGTAGGCCTCCAGCGACGGGTCCTGGGGCCAGATGGTCGGCACCCGGCGCAGGATCTCGCTCATCGGCTTGAGGCTGGAGGTCGCCATCCACCAGGTGGGGAAGACGAACGGCACGCTCAGCACGGCCAGGACCAGCACGAGCAGCCAGCGGGTCAGGCGTCCACGGGCCCGGGCGCCCAGGCCCCGGCGGCGCGGGGCCGCTCCCCCGGTCTCGCCGTCCCGGGTCACGCCGTCCCCGGGCGCGCCGGGCGGCTCGGCCGGGGCGCCGCGCCCGGCGACGGACAGCACGTCGGACGTCGTGTCCGCCTTCACGTCAGACTTCATGGAAGACCCACCTCTTGCGCGACTGCCACTGCAGCAGCGTCAGTACGAGGACGATGACGAACAGGAGCACCGCCAGCGCGCTGGCGTAGCCGAACTCGTTGAACCGGAACGCCTGCTGGTACAGGTAGTAGACGAGGACCGTGGTCGAGTTCCCGGGGCCGCCGCCGGTCAGGACGTCGATCTGCGCGAACACCTCGAGCGAGCCGACGATCGTGATGATCGAGACCAGCAGGATCGTCGGGCTGATCAGCGGCAGGGTGATCGAGCGGAACCGCCGCCACGCGCCGGCCCCGTCCAGCCGGGCCGCCTCCTGCAGCTCCTCGGGCACGCCCTGCAGCGCGGCGAGGAACAGGATCATGTTCAGCCCGACGTTCTTGAACACCTGGACGATGATCACGGCGATCATGGCCGTGGTGGGGTGCCGCAGCCAGTTCGGCCCCTGGACGCCGGCCTGCTCCAGGAACCCGTTGATGCCGCCGTCGGCCTGGAGCAGGAAGCTCCAGACGATCGTCCAGGCGACCAGCGAGACGACGACGGGCGAGAAGAAGAACGTCCGGAACGTGGTGGTCCCGGGCAGCTTCTGGTTGAGCAGGACGGCGAGCAACAGCGCCAGCGCGATGTTCACCACGACGAGCCCGATCGAGAACCACACTGTCGCCGCGAGCGCGTCCGCCAGCCCCGGATCGGACGCCATCCGCTGGTAGTTCTCCGCCCCGACGAACGTGAACGTGTTCGCCAGGACGTTCCACTCGTGCAGGGAGTACCAGACCACCATGCCGAGCGGCAGGACGACGAAGGCGAGGGATCCCAGGACCACCGGTGCGACCATGGTGTACCCGACGAGCCAGTCGCGGCGCACCGCCGCTGACGCCGTTGCCACGATCAGTCCTCCAGCAGCGGCGTGATCGCCGAGCAGGTGTCGGCCAGGACGGCCTCGACGTCGGCGTCCTCGACCCAGAGCGCGTCGAGCTCGGCGCGCACCGTCTCCGACAGCTTGGCGAAGTTCTTGTGCGCCGGCTTCGTCACCGCGTCCTCGACGCCCTCGACGACCACGGCCTCGAGCTGGTCGGCGGTCAGCTTCGGGTTGGCGGCGGCCAGGCTGTCCCCGTTGAGCAGGGACTGGCGGGGCGGCGGGAAGTAGGCCGCGAGCTGCTCGGCGTTCTCCGCGTTGGTGAAGTACGCCAGGAAGTCGGCCGCGACGTCCGGGTGCTCGCCCGCGGCGAAGACCCCCACCCCGGCCTGGCCCACGACGTTCTGCTTGCCGGCCGGGCCCTCGGGCATGGGCACGATGTCCCAGTGGAAGGAGTCGTCGAGCGACGAGGCCCGGCTGATCTGGGTGATCGTCATCGCGGCGTCACCGGCGAAGAAGTCGGCGGTGGTGCCCGGCGTCGGCAGGGCACCGTCGGTGAACACGGCGTCGTGGAACCAGGTCATGGCGTCGACCATCTCCGGCTCCGTGAAGGTGCACTGCGTCCCGTCCGCGCTCCACGGGGCCGCCTTCCACCCGGACCAGACCGTGGCCAGGTTCTCCCACGCCTGGTAGTCGAAGTCCCGCACCACCAGGCCCTGCTTGCCGGAGTCCGCGGCGGTCGCCGCGGCGATGTCCCGGGCGGCGTCGAAGGTCCACCTGCCGTCGGCGACCAGGTCGACCGGGTTGGGCTGGCCCGCCGCCTCGATCTGGTCGGTGTTGACGAACATCGCGAACGGGCTGTTCGAGAACGGGTAGGCGTACAGCCCCTCGCCGTCCTGCCACAGCGACAGGGCGCTGGGCACCAGGTCGTCGTACGCGTAGCCCTCTGTGCCCTCGAGCACCGGGCGCAGGTCCACGAGCGCGCCGCTGGCCACGAACTCCGGGGCGTTGCTCTCGAAGATCCAGGCCAGGTCCGGGGCGTTGCCGCCGGCGAGCTGGGTGGTCAGTGCCGTCGTGTAGTCCTCGAACGGGATGGTCTCGAACGTCACGCTCGAGACCAGCTCGGGGTTGTCAGCCACGTACGCGTCGGCGATGGACTGGAAGAGGCCGAGCTGGGTCTCGTCCGCCGTCCAGACGGTCATCCGCAGGTCGACCGGCTCGGACGGGGTCTCGGGCTCGCCGACGGGCGCGTCGGTCCCGCCCGCGCACGCGGTCAGGGCCAGGGCCGTCCCGAGGACGGCGGCGGTTCCCGCCGTCCTGCGGGTCCGGGGGTGCAGTGCAGACATCAGTTCTCCTTTGAACAGGGGGTGCGTCAGTAGGGGTGGGCCTCGTCCGGCCAGCGGAGCTCGACGCCGGAGGCGACGAGCTCGGCCTGGTACTCGGCGAGCAGGTCCGGCTCGGACTGGACGGAGTGCGGGGTGCGGCCGGTGGCGAGGCAGTGCGCGGCCAGGTGGCCGGCCGCCTCGCCGACGTTCCACTCGACCGGGTGCAGCCGGTAGCACCCGTTCGTGATGTGCGTGGTGCCGATGTTCTTGTTGCCCGCGAGCAGGTTGGTCGTGCGCCGCGGCAGCAGGGCCCCGAGCGGGATCTCGAACGGGGTGGACGGCACGTCGATGTACGTGTCGCCGCCCGTGGACGGGTGCAGGTCGATCCGGTACATGCCCACGCCGACCGAGTCCGCGTACCGGGTGGCACCCCGGTCGCCGCGCACGGCGTAGGACACGTCGTTCTCGGTGATCGTCGTGACTGCCCTGATGCGGCGGGACTCGCGGTGGTAGGCCGCCTGGGCCAGGCCGTCCGCGTTGCCCATGACGTCGGGGCGCAGCCGCAGCCCCGGGAACCCGGTGCCGCCGTCGGCCCGCGGCGCCTCGGTCTGCATCCAGTACAGCATCGACAGGCTGAGCTGCCGGGCGTCCGCGATCCGGGCCTCCTCCACCTCGCGGGGCACGTCCAGGACGTGGCCCAGGAAGTAGTCGATGCTCGGCCAGTTCACCAGGCACAGGTCGCTGGCGTAGAAGCCGGGGGCGTGCAGGTCGCGCGCGGCGATACGGCGGAACAGCCAGAGGTTGCCGTCGCCGGCGTTCTTCGACTGGTCGGCGTCCACGGCGAGCGGGTCGTCGCCCGGGTTGGGGGTGAACGACCGCTTCTCCAGCGCGAGCGTGCGCGGGTTGGGCGCGGTCCACGAGAGCAGCTGCTCGCCGCCCCAGGCGGCGGGCGCGTACGTGCGCCAGAAGTCGTAGCGCTCGGGCCGGTCGATCGTGTGGTCGCCGTCCGTGTGCTCGACGACGAAGCACACGCTCAGGGCCTGGACGTTGTCCGGCTGGGCCTCGTCCGGGGCGCTGGGCTCCCCCGTCTCGTGCCGCGACTCGAACCCGGTCACGTACTCCGTGCCGGTCAGCGGCAGGAGCTCGCCGGTCTCGGTCGCGTCGATCGTGTAGGCCGCGACGACCGTCACGTCCTCGCCGTCCACCACGGACCGGAGCGTCACCGAGGTGACCCGGTCGCCGTCGGTGGTGGCAGACGTCGGGCGGACCCGCTCCAGCAGCCGGACGCGGCCCGCCGAACGGTAGGGGGCGAGCATGTCCTCCAGCACGCCCACGGCGACCCGCGGCTCGTGGCACAGCTTGGACACCCACCCGGCGCCCGGGTTGAGCTGCTCCCACGACCGGGCGGCGTCCGTCAGCGGGTAGCGCCGCCGGTAGACGTCGCGGATCCCGTCACGCAGCGCGCGGTAGCGGGCCGTCACGCCGAACCGCTCCACCCAGGGGTGCTCGTCCGGCGGCACGCCCTGCGACGTCAGCTGCCCCCCGATCCACGGGTGCTCCTCGGTGAGGACGACGCTGGCGCCCCGGTCGGCGGCGGCCAGCGCGGCGGCGATGCCGCCGAGCCCCGCGCCCACCACGAGCACGTCGGTCTGCAGGTCTTGATGGGTCACGCGTGGTCCGTCCTGTCGTGAGTTGCGGTTCGGGGGCCGGGGCCCGGAGGCGGCGGCGCGACGGTGGCGCCCTCCACGTCCGGGCACACGAGGATCTGGTGCAGCTCGGCGTCGGTCACGGCGGCGGGCCGCCGGGCGTCGCGCTCCCGCCGCGGCCCGTCGTCGGAGACGAGGCGAGAGAGGAGGTAGAGCGCGCGGGCGCCCATCTCCTCGCGGGGCACGGAGAAGCCGGACCACTGCCGGCCGCCGCGCCGCGGGTGGTGCGGCTGCCCGAGCAGCAGCACCGAGACGTCGTCGGGCACGCGCCTGCCGCGCCGTTCGAGCTCGTCGGCGAGCTCCTCGGGGTGGTTCTCCGGGGCCACGACGACGGCGGTGAAGCGCTGGTCGACGATCTCGGCCGCGGTGGCGGCGACGTCCTCCAGCTCGACGAACCGCGTCGTGAGGCCGTGCGTCTTCATCGCGGTGCGGTAGCCCTCGACGCGGTCGAGCGTGGGCTGGTCGGTGCCGCGCATCCCCACGTAGCCGATGCGCTGGTGCCCGTGGGCCACCAGGCGGTCGATCTGCCGCACGGTCCCGCCCACGTAGTCGGCGCCCACGTAGGGCAGCCGGCCCCCGTCGCTGCCGCGCTTGCCGATGAACACGAACGGGTAGTTGGTGTCGAGCAGGTGCTGCAGCTCGCCCCGGTGCTCGTGCTGCCCGAGCAGCAGGCAGCCGTCGGCCACGCCGAGCCGCTGCCAGCCGTCCCGGGTGAGCCGGCGGCGGCCGTCCGCCACCGGGGCGCTGGTGAACAGCAGGATGTCCACGCCGAGCCGCTCGGCGGCGTGCTCGATCCCGGTCAGGAACGGCCCGTAGAAGTCGCGGCTGGCGCGCGGGAACGTGGCCTCGTACGTGAAGACGCCGAGGATCTGGGCGAGCCTGCCCGCGAGGCGCTGCGCGGCCGGGTTGGCCGTGTAGCCCGTGATGCGGATGGCGTCCAGCACGCGCTGGCGCGTCTCCTCGCTGATCCGCACGCCGGCCGGGGTGCTGCCGTTGAGCACGAACGAGACGGTGGCCTGGCTGACGCCCGCCATGGCGGCGACGTCCGTCTGGGTGATGCGACGACGTGGCACGGCTCCTCCTCGAACGCCCGGTCGGGTCATCGTTGACCCCGGGAGTCTCACGGGAGGCCGAGCGTGCGGTCAATCTGATGATGCGCATTATTAGCAACCCCGTCCGGAGGGCCCGCGCGGGCCGGAACGGCCGCCTGGACCGCCGTCGGCGCCGGATGTGGCGCATTATCACCGCCCGCGTCGATGGACTTGATTACCTCCCTTGACCGGCCGTCCGGTGCGCCCGAAGGCTGGCGCGGTCGTGACACACGACGTCATGGCACTGCGACGAAGGAGTACGCATCATGGCTGTTCTCACCGCGCGCCGAGCCCTCGCCGGCGCCACGCTCGCCCTCGTGGTCGCGCTGATACCCGGGATGACCCAGGCGGCGACCGCCGCGCCCCCGGGTCACGGCGCACCCGCGGCGCCCGGGGCCGGGCTGCCGGTCTTCGCCTCGACCGGCGCGATCGTCGACCCGCTCGACGACACGCTCCCGCACAACCCCAACCAGGAGTTCATCTTCCCGTCGGTGTTCCACGCCGGGGCGCACCTGAGCGACCCGCTGGGCGAGTGGTACGTCTACTACGCGCCGCACGACGACCCGGGCGGCATCAACCTGATGTACGCGGACTCCCTCGACGGGCCGTGGACCCAGTACGAGGGCAGCCCGGTGGTCTCGAACCAGTGGGAGGGCGTCTACGACGTGCCGCACGTCTCCTCCCCCGACGCCGTGTGGAACGCCGCCGAGCGCCGGATGTACCTGTACTTCCACGGCGACAACACGGTGACCCGCTACGCGACATCGACCGACGGCGTCACCTTCGACTACGGCGACGAGGCGGTCACCACCGAGATGGTCGACGCCGCCCAGCCCGGCCGGCACGCCACCGAGACGTCGTACGCCCGGGTCTTCCCCAACCCCGACCGGTCGTCGCCGCAGCGCTGGGCGATGCTGTTCATGACCAACTACGACACGAACGTGCGGCACATCAACCTGGCCTACTCGCGGGACGGCCGGGACTGGCAGGTCGAGCCCGAGCCGATCGTGACGCCCGGACCGGCGGAGGGAACGAACGTGTCGGCCGCCGACCTGTGGCGCTGGAAGGGCAAGGACTACATCGTCTACGGCTCCACCGTCGGCACGATCTTCGCGCGCCAGGTGGACCGGACCCTCACCGACGTGGGTGAGCCCGAGCCGCTGTTCGTCCCGCGCCCGGCGCCGCCCGAGGCCGGGCGGGCGTCGTCCCCGCAGATCGTCACCGAGCGCGGCAGGACGCACCTGATCTACGAGTACGGCGAGCGGTCGCACACGACGATCGGGCACGCGGTGCTCGACCCCGACGGCGTCCGGGACCCGCTCAACACGCGCCCCGAGGACCCGATGTACGCGCAGTGCACCGGCGCGGGCTCCGACGAGCTCGACGGCTCGTCCCTGGACCGCTCGCTCTGGTCGACGGCGGTCCGCGGCACCCTGGACCGCTCCGTCGTGGCCGACGGCGCGTGGCGCATCCCGACCTACGCCGGCAACTCGACGTCGGCGCCGCTGAACCTGCAGCCGGTGCCGCAGCCGCCCTGGGAGGTGACGACGCAGGTCACGCTCGATCCGCAGGTCAACTTCCAGCAGGCGGGGCTGATCGTGCGGCGCGACGACGCCAACTCGGTGCGGATCGACATCTCGCACGTCGACGCCGGCAAGCGGTTCGACTTCGTCTGGCGCAACAACGGGGTGGACCGGAACAACGCGTGGACGGCGGAGGACTCCGCGCTGGCCCCGCCGGAGACGGGCGACACCGTGTGGCTGCGGATCACCCACCACGGCGACTGGCTGACCGCCTCGTACAGCGTGGACGGCGCGACGTTCGTCAACCTCGGGCGCGCCACCCCGGCCGGCCAGCTCGCCGCGACCGGCGTGGGGCCGTTCGCCTACCGCGGGCCGGCGGCGACGCCCGAGCTCACGGCGGAGTTCGACTGGATCCGGTTCACCCCGGACGAGGGCGAGCTGGCCGGCTGCTCCTGAGCGGACTTGCCGTCCTGTATCGACAACTGTCAACATAGACACAAGTCGATATACGGGAGGACGGCGATGGTAGCTCTCACCTCGTCAGGCGCGCGCGGGCTGGAGTCGCACGCGATGGGCGTGGACGCCGCGGCGGCCGTGGCGTCCACGCTCAAGGCCCTGGCCGAGCCGCTGCGGCTGCGCATGCTGTCGGCCATCGCGACCAGCCCGGACGGCGAGATCACCGTGGGCGAGCTCGCCACCCTGACCGACGTGTCCCAGCCCACGGTCTCCCACCACCTCAGGGTGCTGCGCGACGTCGGCCTGCTGACCGCGGACCGCCGCGGCACCTCGGTCTGGTACCGCATCGAGCCCGCCTACCGCGGCGCCGTGACCACGCTGCTGGACCGGTTCGCCCCGGCGGCGGTCGACGTGGCGGGCCGGGCGCACCTGACCGCGCTGAAGGACGTCGATCCCGCCCTCGACCGGCTCGCCACCTCGCTGGCCGAGCGGTTCCCGGCGACGCCGCGGGGCGAGTGCCTGCGGGTGGTCCGCGAGTCGTACACGGCGCTGGTCCGCCGGGGCGGCGAGGCCACCCACCTGGTCGCGCTCACCGAGCACTTCGCCCGGCAGCGGATCGTCGACGCGGAGCGGGCGCACGCGCGCGAGACCGGCGCGGACGGCGCGCGCCGACCGCCGCAGGTGCTGTTCGTCTGCGTGGCCAACGCCGGGCGGTCCCAGCTCGCCGCCGCCCTGATGCGCCACCACGCGGGCGACCGGGTGGTGGTCCGCTCCGCCGGTTCGGCGCCCGCGGCCGACGTGCACGCCGGCGTCCGCGGGCTCCTGGAGGAGCTGGGCGACGCCGCCGCGGCCGACGAGGTGGACGACGTGACGCGCTTCTATCCCAAGCCCCTGACCGACGACGCGGTCCGCGCGGCGGACGTCGTGGTGACCATGGGCTGCGGTGACGTCTGCCCGGTGCTGCCCGGCACCCGGTACGAGGACTGGATGGTGGGCGACCCGGCCCTCGCCTCACCCGCCGGCGTCGCCGCGATCCGCGACGAGCTCGACGAGCGCGTGCGCGCCCTGCTCGCCGACCTGGCCCCTCAGGCCGCCTGACCCACCCGCACAGAGCCGGAGAACCCTCATGAGCAGCACCGAGACCAGCAAGCCGTCCGCCCTGTTCGTCTGCGTGCACAACGCGGGCCGCTCCCAGATGGCCGCGGGATTCCTGCGCGAGCTGTCGGGGGACGCCGTCGAGGTGCGCTCGGCCGGGTCCATGCCCGCGCAGATGATCAACCCCACCGCCGTCGAGGCCATGCTGGAGCGGGGCATCGACATCCGCGCCGAGCAGCCCAAGGTGCTGACGAACGAGGCCGTGCAGGCCTCCGACGTCGTCATCACCATGGGCTGCGGCGACGCCTGCCCCTACTACCCCGGCAAGGACTACCAGGACTGGGAGCTCGACGACCCGGCCGGCCAGGGCATCGACGCGGTGCGGCCCATCCGCGACGAGATCGAGCTCCGCGTGCGCGGCCTGCTGGCGCAGCTCGGCGTCGAGCCCGTGGCGTAGCGGCCCAGGTCAGGCCTGGGCTGGCTCGGCAGGCGCACCCAGGCCGAGGGTCACCGCCTGCGGGCCGGACGGCGCACCGCAGCAGCCGCCGCCCGACGCGTCCGCCAGCGCCAGGGCCGCCGGGGAGACCACGCCGTCCGCGTCGGCGGCGAACGCCAGGTCCGACGAGCAGACGCCGGTCTGCGGCAGGTTCAGCTCCACGGCGTCGGCCGCGGCGCGGTCCCCTGCCAGGGCCGCGACCACGGACCGCACCTGCTCGTACCCGGTGGCCAGCAGGAACGTCGGCGCACGACCGTAGGACTTCATGCCGACCAGGTAGAACCCGTCGTCGGGGTGGGCCAGCTCCGTCTCGCCGTGCGCGGGCACGGTGCCGCACGAGTGGAGGTTGGGGTCGATCAGCGGCGCGATGGCACGCGGCGCCTCGACCACGGGATCCAGGTCGAGGCGCACCTCGCGCAGCATGCCCAGGTCGGGCCGGAACCCGGTGGCGTTGACGACCGTGTCCACACGCAGGTCCAGGGCGCCGTCGACGCCGTCCGCACGCGCCGTCCCGAGCACCCGGACGCCTCCCTGCCCCTCGGGCTCGAGCCGCTCGATCGCCACCCGGGTCAGCAGGCGCACCCCACCTGCCTCGACGGCGTCGCGCAGCCGGGTACCGAGCAGGCCGCGGGCGGGCAGCTCGTCGTCCGATCCGCCGCCGTACAGACGGCGCGGGGAACCCCCGCGGATGGCCCACACGATCCGCGTGGCGGGCTCGGCCTGGGCCAGCTCGACCAGGCCGAGCAGGGTGTTCGCCGCGGAGTGGCCCATGCCCACCACCAGAGTGGTGCGCCCGGCGAAGCGCTCCCGGTCGACGCCCAGCACATCGGGCAGGGCACCGCTCAGGTGGCCGTCCGCCGATTCCTCGCCGATCGCAGGGAGGCCCGACAGCCCGAGCGGGTTCGGCGTGCCGAAGGTGCCCGAGGCGTCGATCACCGCGCTCGCCCGCGCCTCCCGGACCTGCCCGCCGGCGGTGTACCGCACCAGGTAGGGCCTGCGCTCGCGGCCCAGCGACCGGGACCGGTCCGCGCCGTCCCGGGCCACGCCGGTGACGCGGGCGTCGTAACGGACGCGGTCGCCGAGGGCGTCGGCCAGAGGTGTCAGGTAGTTCTCCACCAGGTCGCGGCCGGTGGGGAGGGCGTCCGGGTTGGGCTCCGACCAGCCCGTTCCCGTCAGCAGACGGCGGGCGGCGGCGTCGACGTCGTACCGCCACGGGGAGAAGAGGCGCACGTGGCCCCACGACGCGACGGCGGCGCCGGGGCCGCCCCCGGCCTCCAGCACGAGCGGCTCCAGGCCGCGTTCCACCAGGTGCGCCGCGGCGGCGAGACCGACCGGCCCGGCGCCGATGACGACGACGGGCAGGTTCTCGCGGGACGTCTCGGACATGACCCACTCCTCAGATCGAAGTTTCTCGATGGGTTGACGTGTGCAACATATCCATAATCTTCGATGCGTGGCAAGATGGGGGCATGGTCACCACTCTCACCCTGACGGACACGTCGCGTACCAGCCCGGACGCGGCGTCGGGCGCGTGCTGCGCGCCCCTCGTGCGCGAGGCGGCGGACCCGCAGACCGCCGCCGAGCTGGCCCGGGTGTTCAAGGCTCTCGGCGACCCCACCCGAGTGCGCCTGCTGTCGATCGTCGCGGCGCACGACGGCGGCGAGGCGTGCGTCTGCGACCTCACCGAGCCGGTCGGGCTGTCCCAGCCCACGGTGAGCCACCACCTCAAGCTGATGGTCGACGCCGGCCTGCTCACCCGTGAGCAGCGCGGCAAGTGGGCCTACTACTCGGTGGTGCCGGGCGCGCTGAACCGGCTCGGGGTGCTGCTCACGGAGGCGACGGGCTGAGACGGGGCGGTCAGACCAGTCCGGCCAGCCCGAGCGCGAGGCCGAGCACCGCGCACACGCCGAGGGTGCGCAGCACCGACCAGCGGACGACGAAGAGCAGGAGCGCGGCCAGGACGGCGATGCCGAGCGCGACCGGCTCCAGGGTCGTCAGGTCGGGGACGTCGAGGCTCAGGGGTCCGGCGGTCCAGGTGGTGGAGTCGGCGAACAGGGTGTGCGTGGTGAAGTACAGCGCGAGGTTGGCGATCACGCCCACCACCGCCGCCGTGATCGCGGCGAGCGCGGCGGACAGGGTGCGGTTGCCGCGCAGCCGCTCGACGTAGGGCGCGCCGAGGAAGATGAACAGGAACGAGGGCACGAACGTGACCCAGGTGGTCAGCAGCGCGCCGAGCAGCGCCGCGGCCCAGGGGTCGAGGTCGCCGGGGTTGCGGTAGGCGCCGAGGAACGCGACGAACTGCACGACCATGATCAGCGGCCCCGGCGTGGTCTCGGCCAGCGCCAGGCCGCGCGTCATCTCCCCCGGCGTCACCCAGGCGTAGGTCTGCACCGCCTGCTGGGCGACGTAGGCCAGCACGGCGTACGCGCCGCCGAACGTCACCAGGGCGCTCCCGGAGAAGAACAGGCCCTGCTGGGTGAACACGCTGTCGACGCCGGTCAGCAGGGCGACCGCGGCGACCGGGAGCGACCACGCGAGCAGGCCGAGCAGCAGCACGCGCAGGGCCCGGCGGCCCGACGGTCGCTCGGCGTGCAGAGAGTCGTCCGGGATGAGCGGCGCGGCACCGTCGTCCTGGATCCGGGCGGTCGGCGTGGCGATCCAGGACGGCGCGAAGCGGTGCACGAACCACCCCGCCACGCCCGCCCCGAGCACGACCAGCGGGAACGGGACCGCGAACAGCGTCAGCGCCACGAAGGCAGCCACCGCGAGGACCACGAGGGCGGGGCTGGTCAGGGCCCGCCGTCCGACGCGGAGCACGGCCTGGACCACGATCGCCAGCACCGCCGGCGCCAAGCCGGCGAACAGCCCCGCCACGACGGTCGTGTCGCCGAACGCGACGTACACCGCGGACAGGAGCAGCAGGGCGAGCATCCCGGGCAGCACGAACAGGCTCCCGGCGACCAGGCCGCCGCGCCACCCGTTGAGGAGCCAGCCGGTGTAGACGGCGAGCTGCTGCGCCTCGGGGCCGGGCAGGAGCATGCAGTAGTTCAGGGCGTGCAGGAACCGGCCCTGCCCGATCCACCGCTTCTCGTCCACCAGGGTGCGCTGCATGACGGCGATCTGGCCGGCCGGGCCGCCGAACGTCTGCCAGGAGATCGCGAACCAGGCGCGCACGGCGGTCCGGAACGGGATCAGGTCCCGCGGGGCGGCGGCGGGCGCGCCGGCGCCGTCCTGCTCCGTGCTCATGTCTCTCCTGCGCTCGGACGGCAGCGGCAAGTCCCCCGCCGTGTCTCGCCGGTCCGACCTGTCGGACGGGCCGCCTACCAGACAATAGGCCCGGTGCTCAGCCGGCGTCCTCGGCCTTCCTGAGCTCGACGAGGTCGTCGAACGTGCGGACCAGGACCGAGCGCCGGGCCTCCTTGAACGCCTCGGAGGGTTCGAGCCCGTCGATCGAGCCGTCCCAGATCTCCAGGAACGTGCTCTTCCACGTCTCGAGGGTCGCGACCTCCGGCAGCAGGACGCCGACGTAGTTCGTGCGGGCGAGCACCGCCAGGAGCTCGAGGTTCGCCGGGACGGCAACGCCCCAGTACTCGTCGGGCTCCAGCCCCACCGGGTCGCCGGCCATGGCCTCGGCGACCTCGGTGGCGAGCTGGTCGGTGAGGCGCGACAGGTGGTCCGCGGCCGTGTCGTCGTCGAAGTTGCCCGGGCCCCAGGTACCCATGGATCTCTCTCCCGTTCGTCGTCCCGCGCTTCCCGCAGGCCGAGTGACGGTCGGAGCCTACCGATCTCGCCGCGGTCGTGTTCCGGCGGCCGGCGGGTGCCCTGACCTGCGCCCTGGAACGCCCCCGCTAGATCCCGAACACCCGCTCGGCGGTGCCCGCCAGCACGGCGTTCCGCTCCGCGGGGGTGAGGTCCCGGACCGCGTGCCGGAAGGCCTCGACCACGTCGGTGTAGCTGGAGTACAGCCGCTCGACCGGCCAGTTCGAACCGAGGAAGACCCGGTCGGCGCCGAACGCCTCGATCGGTGCGAGCACCCAGGGCCTGCGCGAGGCCGGGGTCCACACGGGATCGGCCATACCGAGCGAGGAGACCTTGCAGAGCGTGTTCGGCTCCGCCGCGAGCCCCCGCAGCATGCCCCTCCACGCCTCGAACGTGTCGACGCCACGGTCCGGCGGCATGCCCGCCTGGTCCAGCACGAACACCGTCTCCGGACAGGAGCGCACGAGGTCGAGCGCCGCCGCCGTGCCCGCGAGGCCGACGGTGTGGAAGAACAGCCCGCCCACCCGGCCCAGCTCGGCGTAGCCACGCCGGAAGGCGGGGTCCGCGAACCGTGCGACGGGCCCCATCTCGCGCACGCCCCGGAAGACGGGGTGGGCGCGGTGCCGGGCGAGCTGTGCGGCGACGTCGGGAGCGGCGAGGTCGCACGTCACGACGGCGGCGTCGGGCCAGCCCGTCTCGTCGGACAGCCGCTGGAGCCAGGCGGTCTCCGCGACGGGGTCCCCGGCGGTGGACGCCGCGTTCATGTGCACCACCTTGGTGAGCCCGGCCAGGCGCCCCTCCGCACGCAGCTCGGGTACCGAGAAGCGTGCGGTGCGGACGGCGACGAGATCCCCGAAGGGGAAGTCGTCGCCGTCCAGCCACCCGTACCCGAGGTCGTGCTCGCGCCGGTCCCAGAGGTGCACGTGGGTGTCGACGAACATCAGGCGTGCGGCTTGAGGTTGAGGTTGACGCCGAGCGCGGCCTCGGTGTCCATGACGGTCCAGGAGCCTCCCGGGTAGTAGGCCTCGACGCGCTTGGCGTAGCCCGCTGCCTCCAGGTCGCCGACGACGGCGTCGCGCGCGTCACCGACGGCGAAGCCGAGATGGTGGACGCCCTCGCCGTGCTCGGTCAGGAACTCGCGGAACGTGGACGGGTTGGCGTCGGGCTCGTTGAGCTCGATGACGACCTGGCTGCCGGGGACCGTGATCACGGCGAGCCGCAGCCGGTAGCCGGCAGGCTGCCCCCGGTAGGTCTCGTCGGGGTTGGGTTCCAGCGTCACCACCTCGGGCCGCTCGATGTCGAACAGGGCGCACCACCGGTCGAGGGACGCCTCGATGTCCTCGACGACGAGCGCCACCTGGATCAGCCCGCCCACGGGCACCGGGGCGCTCATGCCCACGGCTCGCCCTCGACGACGACGTCCTGGTGCGTGCGTGCCGACTCCTCGATCGCGAGACCGAGCGCGTGGTCCTGGCAGGCGGCGGCGAGCGAGTAGGGGCCCTCGGCCTCACCGCGCGCCCACGCCCCGACGGCGACCAGGTGGTCGGCGACGGCGAGGTCGTCCTCCGAGAGACGGGTGCCCACCCAGGTGTTGCGCCACACCACCGTGCCGTTGAACGAGGCGTGGACCACCTCGTTGCCCTCCAGGTTCATGTCGACGCCGGTCCGGCGGTACTCGATCCGGGAGGTGACCGGGTCGTGGCCGTCCCACGAGGTCACGGTGTCGTCGACCAGCTCGCCGAGGGTGCCGCGCACCACGACGCGGCGGGCCAGCAGCGGGTTCCACCACTGCATGTTCATGAAGTCGTACACGCCGACGCGCCCGTCGCCGAAGTCGAGGGTCGCGTAGGTGGAGGTCTGCACCTCGGGCTGCGGGTCGGTGTTCCAGCCGTCGAACCCGAGCGGCAGGGCCATCCGGGTCTCGAAGGAGCGCCCGGACACGACCGCCCGGTCCGTCCCCACCGCGAGGAACGCGCGGATCAGGGAGGTCGCGTGGTACAGGTGTGTCGAGGCGACCTCGACGGCCTGGGGCGTACCGATGGCGCCGCCGGCGATCACCGCCAGCCGGGCGGCGTGGCCGGGCATCAGCACGTACTGCTCGGCCACCTGGACGAGGGTCTCGTCCTTGATGGTCGTCCACAGGTCGCGCAGGCCGGCGAGGTCCGGGGCGGGCGGGGTCTCGGCCAGCACCCGGACGCCGCGCGCGCTCAGCTCCTTGAGGATGCCGGGCATGGCGGGCCACGAGACGTCGGCGACCACGAACTCCGGCTCGTGGGCGAGGAGGTCGTCGATCGAGGTGACGCCGGGCACGCCGTAGCGAGACCGGATCGCGTCGGCCTTGGCCTGGTCGCGCGCCATCACGGCCACCGCCTCGAGCCGGGCGGGGTCGGCGGCGGCCACGCGCAGGTGGAACTGCGCGCGCCACCCGCTCCCGATGACGGCGAAACGTGCGGGGTTGCTCATCCGTGCTGTCCTTTCGTTGGTACGTCTGGTGTGTCCATCGGTCCGGGTCCGGGGTCAGACCTGGCTCATGCCTCCGTCGACGGTCAGCTCCGTGCCCGCGACGAAGCTCGACTCGTCGCTCGCGAGGAAGCACACGGCGGCCGCTACCTCCTCGGGACGGCCGACGCGGCGCAGCGGGATCTGCGCGACGACCGCCGCCTCGACGTCGGCCGACCCTCCGGTGAACGCGTCGAAGCCAGCGGTGCGGGTCGGTCCCGGGCTCACCGCGTTCGCGCGGATCCCGCGGTGGCCGAGCTCGGCCGTCAGCGTGCGGGCCAGGGACCGCACGGCCGCCTTGCTCGCGTTGTAGACGGCGTGGCCGGGGCCGCCGTTGGTGCCCGCGATCGACGACGTCAGCACGATCGACGCGCCGTCGGCCAGGTGCCCGGCCAGGGCCCGCACCGTGAAGAGCGCGCCCCGGAAGGTCAGGTCCGCGACGGCGTCGAACTTCTCCGGCGTCAGCTCGGACACCGGCGTTGGCTCGACGTCGCGGCCCGCGTTGACGTGCAGCACGTCGACCTTCCGGCCGAGCCGGCCGACGGCGTCCGCCAGCCGCTCCAGGTCCGCGACGCTGGACGCGTCGCCGACGACGCCGACCGCCCGCGGACCGAGCCGGGCGACCGCCGCGTCGACCGAGGCCGCGGACGGCGAGGTCACCACGACCGTCGCCCCCTCCGCGACGAAGCGGGTCGCGACGGCCAGGCCGATGCCGGCCGTCCCCGCGGTGACGACGGCGAGCCGTCCTTCGAGCAGGCCCATGCGGGTTCCCTCCGTGTTCGCGTGAGTCGTGTTCACTTGAGCGCGCCCGCCGCGAGGCCGCGCTCGAAGTACTTCTGGAGCGCGAGGTAGGCGACGAGCATGGGGACGGCGGCGATGACCGCCGCGGCGAGCACCCCGGTCTGGTCGTTCGTGTACTGGCTGACGAAGTACGACGGGAGCAGGGTCAGGACCTGCCGGCCGGGGTCGTTGAGCATGAGCATCGGCAGCAGGTACGCGTTCCACGCGGAGATGAGCGTGAGCACGACGATCGCGGCGGCGATCGGGCGGGTGAGCGGCAGGACGACCTGCCAGAAGACCTGCCAGATGTTCGCGCCGTCGACGCGGGCGGCCTCCATGATCTCCGTGGGGATGCCGTCGTAGAAGTTGCGGGCCAGCAGCACCGTGAACGGGATCTGCAGCGCGGCGACCGGCAGGATCACGGCGACGAGCTGGTTGTACATGTCGAAGGCCGACGCGGTGACGAACAGCGGCGTCAGCAGCACCGCCTCGGGCATGGTCAGCGCCAGGAGCAGCGCCCAGAACCAGACCTCCTTGCCCGCGATGCGCAGCTTGGAGAACCCGAACGCGGCGAGCATGGTGCAGGCGTAGACGATGAGGATCGCGAAGACGGAGATCAGCACGGAGTTGAGCAGGTAGGTGGGCAGGACGCCCGTCTCCCAGACCTTGACGTAGTTGCCGAGGCCCCGGCCGCCGAGCGATCCCTGGACCATCGCCACCAGCGGCACGAGGAACGGCAGCGCCAGCAGGGTCACGACGACCTGGATGACGACCCTCGAGGTGCGCGAACGTGTCACGAGCATGGTCAGGCCCTTCCCTCACGGCGGTTGCGCAGCGACATGAGGACGCCGCAGGCGAGCGCGAGAACCAGGAGGGCGACCGAGATCGCGGCGGCGTAGCCGAACCGCTTCTCCGACAGCATCGTGTGGTAGATGTACGTGCCCAGGAACTCGGTCGCGTAGTTGGGGCCGCCCTTGGTGATGAGGTACGGCCAGTCGAACGTCTTCAGGGCCCCGATCAGGCCCAGCGTCGCGAGGGCGACCGTGGTACCCCTGCACATCGGCCACACGATCGACCACAGGGTCCGCAGGTTGCCGGCGCCGTCCACACGGGCCGCCTCGAGCACCTCGGTGTCGATCTGGCTCATGGCGGCGTAGAAGAGGATGAAGGTCAGACCGGTCCACTGCCAGATCGTGGCGAGCATGACCACGGCCATCGCCGTGGTGCCGCCGGCCAGCCAGGTCTGCGCGAGACCGTCGAGCCCGACGGCCCTCAGGAACGTGTTGAGCTGACCGTCGGCGTCGAAGATCTGGCGGAAGACGGGCGCCATCGTGGCGGGGGCGAGCACGGTCGGCACGAAGACCACGACCTTGTACACCCCGCGCAGGAAGACCTGGGAGTGCATGAGCGCCGCGAACGTGAAGCCGAGCGCCGTCTGCACGGTGAACGTGACGACGTAGAAGACGGCCGTGTGCTCCAGCGCCTTCCAGAAGACGGGGTCGCCGAACATCTCGGAGAAGTTCGCGAGCCCCAGGAACGTGGGCTCCGTGAGGATGAAGCCGTTCCAGTCGAGGGTGGAGACGTAGCCGGTGTAGCCGATCGAGAAGTAGATCAGCCCGACCACTACGACGACCGCGGGCAGGATCCACGGCAGACCGTTGGCCGTCGGCTTCAGCCCGTGGCGGCGGGGCCGCGCCGCCGGCGCGCCTCCGGTGGGTGTCGCGGCGTCAGGCAGCGTTGCGCTGAGGCTCATTGCTTGTCCTTCGGGTGGGTTGAGGGTCGGACGACGCCGCGACGGGCGGCTCGTGCCGGGAGGAAGGGGTGGGCCGCCCGCAAGGGATCGGCCGGCCCACCCCGGTCGTTCACTCCGCGTCGACGACGCCCTGGAGGGTCTGGAGCGCGTCCGGGATCGACACGTCCCCGCCGGCGACGCCGACCAGCGCGTCGCGGAAGGCCGTGTTGAGCTCGGAGCTGACGGACGCGAAGCGCGGCTGCGTGGCCGCCGCGGCCTGCTCGCTGTAGGCGGACAGCACGTCTGCCTGCGCGGCCGGGTCCACCAGGTCGATCTGGTCCCAGTCGGGGGTGACGCCGTGCAGCGCGGGGATGTTGTTCAGCGTGTTCGCCACGGACTGCTGGCCGGCCTGCGACGTCGACAGCCAGGTGACGAACGTGGTGGCCGCCGCCTGGTTGTCCGAGCGGCCGGAAACGGCCAGGCCATAGTCCGCGTCACCGAACATGTTGCCCACCTGGCCGGTGCCGGCGAGGTCCGGGAAGTCCACGGGGACGATGGTGATCGGCTCCGGGTCCGACACGCCGGCGGCCTCCATGGCCGTGACCATCGAGTCCTTCACCGCGTACTGGGTGTACCAGGAACCCATCATGATCATGGCGTACTTGCCCTGCATGAACTCGTTGTTCGCGTCGGGGTACTGCTGCAGGCCGACGGCACCGTCCTGCATGATCCCCTCGTCGAACAGCGACTTCCAGGTCTCCATCGCCTGCGTGAACTTCTGGCCGGAGTCGCCCTCGGTGTACGACGCCTCGCCGAGCGAGGCCTTCTGGTACAGCCCGGGCTCGATGTTCTCGACGATGGCCTCGAAGGTGTCCATGTCGAACGCCCACTGTCCGGCGCCCTGGACGAAGCAGCCCTCGCCGGCCGCCTCGAGCGTGTCGCAGACCTGCTTCCAGGAGGCGAGGTCGGTCGGGGGTTCGAGGCCGTACTCGTCGAAGATCCCCTGGTTGATCCACAGGTTGCCCGAGTAGACGGCGCCGGCCGAAAGCCCGACCAGCTTGTCGTCGACGGTCAGGCCGCTGACACCGAGCTCGGAGACCTTGCTCGCCCAGTCGGGACCGAGCGCCTTCTCGACCGCGGGGGTGAGGTCGATCGCCCCGGGCCCGAAGGTGTCGACGCCGCCGTTCGCCGAGCCCGGCGCGACGTTGAACACGTCCGGCCCGTCCGACGAGGTGATCGCCGGCGACAGCACCGAGTCGTAGCTGTCGATCGGCTTCGAGACGAACTCGACCTCGATGTCGGGGTACTCCTCGTTGAAGGCCGCGATCAGCTTCTCCGCGTTGTTCGCGTCCGGCGTCCAGCCCCACCAGGTGATGCTGCCCTTGGTCGCGTCACCGCTCACGGCTCCGCTCTGGCCGCCCATCGCGCTCGGGGTGCACGCCGCCAGGAGGAGGCTCGCCGTGGCCACCGCCGCGACAGCACCGACACGACGGCCGGACAACGTCTTCTTCGACGTCTGCATCTCTGCATCCTTTCCTCGTCCTCGCGACCGCTGCGGTCCCAGCGAGGCGCGAAAGTTTCTTTAAGACTTTCGCTTGCCGGTACGATAGAGTCCGTGCCACGACGGCGTCAACACCCGTCGTGCACGCTGTTCGACACCGAGGAGGGGCGCGAGATGACAGGGACGGCCACGAGGCCCGAGGCCGGCGCGGGAAAGAGGGAGCGCCGCGGCGGTGTCACGATCGCCGAGGTCGCCGAGGCCGCCGGGGTCTCGGCCCCGACGGTCTCGAAGGTCCTCAACGGCCGGCCGGGAGTCTCCGCGGCCACGCGCCGCCAGGTGGAGGAGGTGCTCGCCGAGCGAGGCTACGAGCAGCGCCGCCCGCACCCGGGCGCCGGGAGCGGGCTCGTCGACTTCGTGATCGAGACCCTCGACACCCAGTGGGCCACGACGCTGCTGCGCGGCGCCCAGACGGAGGCCGCCCGGCTCGGCCTCGACCTGGTGCTCACCACCGCCAGCGGCGACTCGTTCGGCACCGCGGCGTGGGTCGACCACCTCGCCGAGCGCGGCTCGGAGGGGGTCGTCCTGGTGGCGGCGCACGTCCAGGAGTCGGTCGAGACCGAGCTGTCCCGCCTCCGCATGCCCGTGGTGCTGGTGGACCCGATCGGCGCCGCTCCCCCGTCGCTCCCGACGGTCGCCGCCACGAACTGGGCCGGCGGGCGCGACGCGACGGAGCACCTCATCGCGCTGGGCCACACCCGCATCGCGGTGATCACCGGACCGATGGACGAGGAGGCGCACCGCGACCGTCTCGACGGGTACCGCAGCGCACTGCAGCGGCACGGCCTGCCCGTGGACGAGCTGCTGGTCCGCCACGGCGACTCGCTGGTCGGCGGTGGCCGCGAGCACGGCCACGAGCTGCTGTCGCTCCCGGACCGCCCGACCGCCGTCGTCTCCGGCTCGGACGAGCAGGCCTACGGCGTCTACCTCGCCGCCGAGGAGCTCGGGCTCTCGGTGCCGGCGGACGTGTCCGTCATCGGGTTCGACGACGTCGAGCTGTGCCAGTGGGTCACGCCGCACCTGACCACCGTGCGCCAGCCCCTCCTCGAGATGGGACGCGAGGCGACGCGCATCGTCATCGAGATGTCCCGCAACGAGCTGCGTCCGTCGCTGCGCACCGAGCTGGCCACGTCGCTCGTCGAGCGCCGCTCGACGGCCGCCCCGCGGCAGTGACGCCGCGCGAAACCCGCCCGCAGCCCTGAACTCCCGTCAAGGAAACTTTCCATGAGTCATCGCGTCGCCCTCTCCCCCGATCCGCAGTTCTCCCACCGGCACACCCGGGCCACCGTCACGGTCACCGACGGTGCGGGCCGGCCCCTGGCGGGGCAGGAGGTTCGTGTCGAGCAGACGGGGCACGCCTTCCTGTTCGGCAACATCGGCTTCGACTTCGTCGGTCTGGCCAACGACCTCGGCACGACGCCGCCGTCCTCCCCGTTCGGCGGGGCGTCGGTCGAGGCCGCGCGCACGGTCGAGCCGCTCTGGTTCGACCTGTTCAACCAGGTGACGCTGCCGTTCTACTGGCGCGGGTTCGAGCCGCTGCGCGGTGTACCCGAGACCGACCGGCTGCGCCGCACCGCGGTGTGGTTCGCCGAGCGTGGCGTCGCCGTCAAGGGCCACCCCCTGCTGTGGCACACGCTGGCGCCCACCTGGCTCCTCGGCCTCTCCGACGAGGAGGTCGAGCACGAGATCCGGCTCCGGATCACCCGCGAGGTGTCGACGCTCGGCGACGTCGTACCCACGTGGGACGCCATCAACGAGGCGGTGATCATGCCGGTGTTCGACCGCGAGGACAACGCGGTCACACGCCTGGCACAGCGGCTCGGCCGGGTCGGCATGGTGCGGCTCGCGGTCGACGCCGCCCAGGAGGCCGGCCGGGACGCGGGGCGGCCGGTCTCGCTCGTGCTCAACGACTTCAACCTCTCGGCCGACTACGAGCGGCTCGTCGAGGAGGTGCTGGCGGCCGGGATCCGGATCGACGCGCTCGGGCTGCAGTCGCACATGCACCAGGGGTACCGCGGCGAGGAGTACTTCGCCGACGTGCTCGACCGGTTCAGCCGCTTCGGGCTGCCGCTGCACCTCACCGAGAACACGCTGCTGTCCGGAGACCTCATGCCGGCCGAGATCACCGATCTCAACGACTACGTCGTCGACCGCTGGCCGTCGACCCCCGAGGGCGAGGCCCGGCAGGCCGAGGAGATCGTCCGCCACTACACCCAGCTCGTCGCGCACCCCGCCGTCCAGGCCGTCAACTACTGGGGGCTCACCGACGAGGGCGCCTGGCTGGGCGCGCCGTGCGGACTCGTACGCGCCGACCACACGCCCAAGCCCGCGTACGAGGCCTTGAGGGGACTGATCAAGGGCGCGTGGTGGCTCCCGCCGACGACGACGCGCACCGACGAGCACGGCCGGCTCGAGATCGACGCCTTCGCGGGGGACTTCCGGCTCGGCGCGCGTGGCGGCACGGCGGACCTCACGCTGCCGGCCGGTGACCAGGAGAGGTCGATCGTCCTGTGACGGAGCCGGGTCACCGGCCGGCGAACGGCGTCGTCGCTAGACGGTGAGGCCGAGCGGCTCGCCGAGCGTCGCCCACCGGACCTTCCCGGCGACGTCCGGCGCGTCCCCGAGCGCCGTCACGAGGTCGTCGCGGCCCTGCCGGAAGTGGGACCACCCCTCGTAGTGCACGGGCACGACCGAGGCGGGCCGGAGCAGCCGGACGAGCTCGACGGCGTCCCCGGCACCCATCGTGTAGGCGAGCGGGCCCGTGATCGGGAACCCGACCCGTCCGAGGTGCAGGACGGCGGTGCCGACCGCGAGCCGCCGGGTGACGCTCCGGACGCCGTCGTACAGGACCGTGTCACCCGTGATCCACAACGACCCGTGCTCCTGTCCCTCCCAGGCCAGGTCGAAGCCGACGACGTCGCCCACGATCGGCCGGCTGCCGGCCGGGCCGTGCCTCGCCGGTGTCGCCGTGACCGTGATCGCCGGCCTGCCGGGCGCGACCAGGAGGGTCGTGTCCCACGGCTGGAGTCCACGGGCGTGGCCTCCCAGCCGGGTCGCGCCCGAGGCCGTGGTGATCACGCTGCCGACGGTGGGCAGGAGGCCGCGCCCGGTGACGTCGAGGTTGTCGGCGTGCTGGTCGTGGGTGAGCAGCACGGCGTCGACCGGCCCGATCTCCGCCGCGGGGATCGCCGGTCCCGTCGTCTTGCGGGACGACGTCCCCCAGCCGAACCGGTAGGTCCGGCCGGGGGCGTCGAAGGTCGGGTCGGTGAGGATCCGCCAGCCCTCCACCTCCAGGAGGGTGGTCGGCCCACCGATGTGGGTGAGGGTGAGGGCCGACATGCTCAGTGACCCGTCGTCGCGGTCCAGGATGCGCGGGCCAGCGCCCAGTCGAGCGCGCGGTCGGCGATCTCCTCCCAGCCCGGGCCGGCGACCATGAGGTGCGGACGCCCGTCGTACGTCTCGTGCTCGGTGATCGTTCCCGCGCCCTTGTAGTGCTTGGCGTTGGACGCCTGGACGGCCTCGGGCATGATGTGGTCCTCCGACCCGGACAGGAACAGCAGCGGTGGCCGGTCGGGGTTGGCGAAGTCGACCCAGGCTCCCTGGTGACCGGGCTGATAGTTCGCCAGCACGGAGTCGAACAGGACGCGGCCCGACGCCGGGATGTGGTACCGGTCGTAGAACGCGAGCGACTCCTCGTCCGTGTAGGTGTTGGTGAACGCGTACTTCCACTGCTGCGGGGTGAGACCGACGGCGCGGTGGTGGTTCAGCGGGTTCTTGAGTGCGGGAAAGACCGAGTGGAGCTGGGTCCAGGGCGTGGTCCGGATCCCCTCGGTGGGTGCCGAGTTCAGCGCGACGCCGGCGCATCCGTACCCGTGGTCCAGGAGGACCTGCATGAACGATCCGCCGGCCGAGTGGCCCATGAGGATCGGCTTGGTGTCCAAGGTGTCGAGGAATGCTTCGAGGTGGCCGACGATCGACTCGATGGTGAGGTCGGCGATCGGCGTCGGGTCGGCCCGCAGGGCTTCGACCTCGCCCTCGAAACCCGGGTAGGACGGGGTGTGGACCGTGTAGCCCTTGGCCTCGTACCGGGTCTTCCAGTGCTCCCACGATCGGGGGGTGACCCAGAAGCCGTGGATCAGGACGATGGTGTCCGGGGTGCTCATGGTGGTTCCTCTCGGGTGCTCAGGCGTTGATGACCAACCTTGTCCCGTGCTCCGGCGTGACGGACCACGTGAACCACGTAGCCGTTCAGGAGCGGGTTGCGCCGAGACGGTCGGCGAGCTGTCGGCGCGAGGAGATGCCGAGCTTCTGGAACACCTTGCGGAGGTGGTAGTCCACCGTGTTGGCGCTGATGAACATGTTCGACGCGATCTCGGCGTTGGTGCGCCCGGCGGCCGCCTTCTCCGCGATCGTCAGCTCCTGCGTCGTGAGCGGCTGACGCGGCGAGGCCGGCGTCGTCTCCGCGCGCGATCCGGCAGCCTCGAGCTCGGCCGTGGCACGCGGGACGAAGATCTGGGCACCGGCCTCCTCGAAGAGCCGGATGGCCTCCCGCAGCTGCACCACGGCGTCCGCACGACGGCGCGAGCGGCGCAGCCACTCGCCGTAGACGAGGTGGGCGCGGGCACGGTCGGTGAGGACGGCGGTCGGTTCGAGCGCGTCGAGAGCCGAGCGGAAGTACTTCTCCGCCTCCGGACCGGAGGCCGCCAGGCCCGTCGCACGGTCGGCGACGCCGCGGCACCACGGTGAACCGTTCACGACCGCACGTTCGCGGAGCGCGGCCGCGTACGACGACGCCTCGTCCGGATGTCCGGACCTGGCGGCGGCCTCGACGTAGTCGGCCCACTGCGTCGGCGTCACCTGCAGGAACGATGACGTGACCAGGGGCCGGAGCCGGTCGTAGGCGTCGTGGTAGCTCCCGCCGGCGAGGTCGCGCACGGCGACGGCCGCCTCGGTCAGCGCGCTGACGCCACCCCGGCCGGCGGCCTGTGCGGCGGCGGCCAGCGCGAGCACCTCGCCGCGGGGCGACCCGGTCCATGCCAGGACGACGGGATTGAGCACGGGCGCCGTGTCGTAGCCCATGGCCAGACGCACCTCGCGGAGCAGCTCCGCATAGCGGGTCGCCAGCCGGACGGTGCCGCAGCTCAGCTCGTTCAGCGACATGACCTTGAGCAGCAGGTCGACGACCTGCAGCGCGCCCGCGTCCCGGGCCGCCCGCATCGCACGCAGGAGAAGCTCGCGGCCGGAGGTGTCCCAGAGGAACGTGCTGAGGGCGGCGACAGAGATGCCGGAGTGCATCAGCTCGGCGTCGGGAAGTGCCCGGATCGTGTCGAGCGCCGTCCGCGCGTGCGGGACGGCCTCGGCGTACGGGAGCCGGATCAGCGCTCCCAGTCCCGCCAGGACGACGGCCGCCGGGCCGTCGGCGACGGCGGTGCCCCGGTGGAGCCGGTGCCCGAGATCGGTCGTCGTGATGCCCTCCATGAGCCGGTCGGCGTTCATGCACAGCTCGGCCGCGCTGACCAGGGCGCGCTGCTCCAGCACCGCGTCGCGGCCGTGGAACAGGTCGGCGGCCCGCACGAGGTCCGCACTCGCCCGCACGTAGTCAGGACCGCTGCCGGTGAAGGCGGCCAGGGTGGCCCGCGCCATGGTCACGCGGCCCTGCGTCACCGGTTCCGCTTCGGCGACGTCGACGGCGTCGAGTGCGGTCGCCGCGGCGTTTCCGGCGCCGACGGCGAGCGCGGCCTCCGCCGCGCTGACCTGGCGCGCGTCACGGAGCGGGCCCGGGCTCGTGAGCTCGGCGGCGCGGCCGAGCATCCGTGCTCGCGAGGCCATGCCACCGCGGCGAGCGGCCATGTCGGCGACTCGTTCGAGCTGCGCGGCGACGGCGTCGTCGATGCCGACGGTCGCCCGCGACGCGTGCCACGCCTCCAGCTCGGTGATCTGCAGCGCGGCCGCCGCCCGGGCGAGCGACCGGTGTGCCCTGCGCCGGGCGGCGCCGTCGACCGAACGGTAGACGGCCGAGCCGATCAGGGGGTGGCGGAACCGGACCACGTCCCCTATCTCGACCAGACCGGCCGCTTCGGCGCGGTCGGGTGCGCCCGGGTCCAGACCCCACGTGTCCGCGGCCGCCATGACCAGACCGGTCTTCCGGGTGGAGTCCGCCGCCGCGAGGAGCAGCCACGTGCGAGCGTGGTCGTCGAGCTCGTCGACCCGTCCGATGTAGTGACGCTCCAGGCGCTGGCCCACGGGAACGGGCGTGGCACTGAGGCCGAGGTCGGTCAGCTGCGCCGGGGAGAGGCTACGAGCGAGCTCGATCAGCGCGAGAGGATTGCCTCCGGTCGCGTGCGCGACCTGGGTCGCGACCACGGGGTCGATCGTCCCGCGTACGGCGCGGGTGAACAGGTTCACCGCCGAGTCCGTGGCGAGGCCGCTCAGGGTGAAGAGGTCGATGCCTCGCATGCGGGTGACGAGGTCGCCCTCGTCCCTGCCGGCGCACAGCAGGGTGAGCCGTTCAACCATGAGCCGCCGGGCGACGAACGCCAGCACGTCGAGGCTCTCGGCGTCCACGAGGTGCGCGTCGTCGACCACGCAGAGCGTCGGCCGGTCCGTCGCGGCCGCGCCGAGCAGCTCCAGTGCCCCGAGGCCGACGAGGAACCGGTCGGGCGGCGCGCCCGCGGTCCGTCCCACCGCGACGTCCAGCGCGTCCCGATGGTGTGGGGGCAGCTCTGCCATGAACTCGCGCAGCGACAGCGTGAGCCGGTGCAGGCCGGCGTAGGGAATGGTGGCTTCCGACTCGTAGCCGTCGATCCGCAGCACCCGGGCGTGTTCTGCCCGCGTCGCCACCTCGCCGAGCAGCGAGGTCTTGCCCATGCCCGGCTCGCCGAGGATGACGAGCGTCCCGGAGCGGCCGTTGCGCGCGCCGCCGACGAGCGCTGCGAGACGGTCCTGCTCGTCCTCGCGGCCGAGCAGGCCCGACGAAGTGGTGGTCATGCTCAGCCTCCAGGTCACGCCCCCGCTGGAAGCAGGCTCGCACGGACCGGCGCGCGCGTGTTCCCCCTGCCTGCACACCCGTTGCGTGTGTGTGCACGACGCTTTCAACCTTGCGCTTCGACGGTGCGCGCGCCATTGTCGTTCGGGGAGAGATCACCGCCGCTTCAGCCAGATCCGTGAGGTGTCCCGTGCAAGTCCTCGACAGCCAAGGGGTGCCGCCCAGGGACCGGCTCGACATGGTCGTGGAGTCCATGGCCAGTGCTGCGCGCGCCACCGCCTTCACCCCCGAGGGCCCGGACCACCGGGTCCGGCTCACGATGACCGCCTGGCAGCTCGGCGCCGTCGACGTCTTCGACGCCGCGTGCTCGGCGCACACGTTGCGCCGGGGTGCACGTGCGACGTCCGACGACGAGCCGCCGTCCCTGATCCTGACCTACGGACTGCGTGGGACCGGCGTCCACAGCCACCTGGGGCGCGACCTGCCCGTCGGGCCGTCGCAGCTCTGGGCGACCGACCTCACCGCGCCCTACGTCCACCACATCGAGGACACCCACACGCTCACGGCCAAGGTCGCGCTCGCGACGCTCGGCATCCCGCACGACCTCGTGCGCCAGACCCTGGTGCACATCGGCGAGAGTCCGCTGGCACCCCTGTTCGTCAACCATCTGACCGAGACCCGACGGGTTGCCCACCTCCTCGACGGGCCCGCCTCGGCCGCGCTCGGGACCGCGACCCTGTCGCTCGCGCGCGCCCTCGTCGCCAGCATCACCGACGACGACCGGCTCGGGCGCGAGGCGCTCGAGGACACATTGCTCCTCCGCGTCCAGGCCTTCGTCCGACGCCATCTCGGCGACCCGGATCTGGACGCCGCGTCGATCGCCGTCGCGCATCACGTCTCGGTCAGGCACCTCTACAAGGAGTGTGCCCGAGCAGGCCTCCGGCTCGAACAGTGGATCATCCGGGAACGCCTCGCCCGCGCGGCGGACGAGCTCGCCCGCACCGCCCCGGCACGCGGAACCATCACGGCGGTCGCACGCCGCTGGGGCTTCACCAGTCCCTCCCACTTCACGACCCGCTTCCGGGCGGCGTACGAGGTCACGCCTCGGGAGTGGCAGGCGCTGCACCACCGGTGAGGACCCGGTTGCGGGAGATATGCCCGCAATCGTCCGGTCCCGGTGCGTAGACTCGCGCGATGAGTCTTCTTGCTGCAGAGCGCGCGCTCCAAGCCGCCCAGCGTGCCGGCGACGTCACCGCACTGGAGGCACTGCTGCATCCTGGTTGCGTCGGGACCGGCCCGGACGGGTCTGTGTTCTCCAAGGAGGACGACCTGGAGAGCTACCGCTCGGGTTCGCTGCAGATCACCCGCCTGGAGGAGGAATCGCTCGACGTCCAGGAGGACGACTTGAGCGGGGTGACCAGGCTCGTCGCCGCTGTGGATGCGATCCAGGGCGGCACCGCAGTTTCTGCGCGGCTGATCTACACGCGCCTCTGGGTGCGTTCGGATGAGGGTTGGCTGGTTCTGGCTGCCACGCTCGCACCCGCCGCCGAACCTGCCTGACCGGACCCTCTCAGCTGTTAGCACCCACCTGCGACAGCGCCCCGATTCCCGTAGGGGAACCACGGGGGATGGCCCCTGGAGGCCACTTCCGTCCACCGCTGTCCCGCAGGCTCAGAAGCGTTACCGCAGGTCAACCGGTATCCGGCCTGGTCGGGCGACCAAGCCGATACCGGGGCGATGCTCAGACGTTGAAGCGGAACTCCACCACGTCGCCGTCCTGCATCACGTAGTCCTTGCCCTCGATGCGGGCCTTGCCCGCCGCCTTCGCGCCGGCCACGGAGCCGGTCTCGACGAGGTCCTCGAACGAGATGACCTCGGCCTTGATGAACCCGCGCTCGAAGTCGGTGTGGATCACGCCGGCGGCCTGCGGTGCCGTCCAGCCCCGGTGGATGGTCCAGGCGCGCGACTCCTTGGGACCCGCGGTGAGGTAGGTCTGCAGGCCGAGCGTGTCGAAGCCGACGCGGGCGAGCTGGTCGAGGCCCGACTCCTCCTGGCCGGTCTCCGCGAGCATCTCGGCTGCCTCGTCGGGCTCGAGCTCGACGAGCTCCGACTCGAACTTGGCGTCCAGGAAGATCGCCTGCGCGGGCGCGACCACCTTGCGCAGCGCCTCCTGGGAGGCGGTGTCGGCCAGGCCGGCGTCGTCCGTGTTGAAGACGTAGATGAACGGCTTGGCCGTCATGAGCTGCAGGCTCGCGATCTCGGCGAGGTCCAGGCCGGCGTCCGCGGCGCCCTGGTAGAGCGTCACGCCGCTGTCGAGGATCTCCTGCGCCTTCTTGGCGGCCGCGTACAGCACGGGGTCGCCACGCTTGATCTTGACCTCCTTCTCCATCCTCGGCAGGGCCTTCTCGAGGGTCTGGAGGTCGGCGAGGATGAGCTCGGTGGAGATCGTCTCGATGTCGCCGGGGGCGTCGAGCGAGCCGTCGACGCGCACCACGTCCGGGTCGTCGAAGGCGCGCGTGACCTGGCAGATCGCGTCGGCCTCGCGGATGTTCGCGAGGAACTTGTTGCCCAGGCCCTCGCCCTCCGAGGCGCCCTTGACGATGCCCGCGATGTCCACGAACGACACCGTGGCCGGCAGGATCCGCTGGCTCTCGAAGATCTCAGCCAGCTTGGCCAGCCGCTCGTCGGGCAGCGAGACCACGCCGACGTTGGGCTCGATCGTGGCGAACGGGTAGTTCGCCGCGAGCACCTGGTTGCGGGTCAGAGCGTTGAAGAGGGTGGACTTGCCGACGTTGGGCAGGCCGACGATGCCGATAGTGAGAGCCACGTCGCGCAAGTTTACGTGGACGGAGCGGCGCCCGCGTCGATCAGGTCCAGGTCCCGGGTCGCGTACCGGTGGTGGTGCCACTCCTCGGTGAGCACCACCCACACGCACTGGGCCGCGAGGAACGCCTCGGACTGGTCCATCCACGGCGGCGGCTCCGCCGGGCTGCCGGCCTGGTCGGGCGTGACGGTCGCGAGATAGTCCCGCACCTCACGCAGCCGGCTCCGGCGCACCTCCAGCACCTCCTCGTACGACGGCGTGGCGGCCGGGTCGATCCCGAGGCCCGGCGCCCCGGCGGCGAACCCGGAGTGGGGCACGCCGGCCGGCCAGAACACGTCGTCGCGACGGCCCTGCGCGCCCCAGCGCAGCCAGCCGTCGGTGCAGAACACGAGGTGCCGCAGGGTCTGGGCGAACGACCACTCGTCGTCGACCGAGACGTCCACCGTGCCCGGGGGCATCGACGCGACCCGCTCGACCGTGGCCTCCCACATGCGCTCGTACGCGTCCAGGGCCGTGCGAAGACCGGCGAGCGTGCGGTCCTGGAGCAGGGCGCGCTCCGGGTACCGCCGGTTCAGCTCCGCCTCGACCAGCGGCTCCACCTCGACGCCGTTGATGCGCAGGTCGTAGATCTCGCCGTCGATGTCGGCACCGGCCAGCTCCACCCCGCGCATCCGCACACCGTTCAGGGCGACCTCGCGGAACGAGGCGCCGCTCATGTCGGCGTCGCGCACGACGGCCCCGCGGAGGTCGGCGCCCTCGATGCCGTCGACGCGTCCTGTGATCTGGTTCATGCGGGCGACGCTACGCCGAGCCTCTGACATCCGGCCCGCGCGCCCCAGGCCTCAGGCCCAGGTCGCACGGGCCGGGCCCGGAACTCACGGGAACGACTGCACCTGCTGCAGCAGCTCCGGAAGCCGCCGGTCGTACACGCGGGCGCCGAACCGCACCGCCAGCACCAGGACCAGCACGCCGTACAGGACGCCGACCACGAGGGTGGCGACACCCCAGAGCACCCCGCCCAGCACCAGGGCCGCGATCCCCACCGCGAACACGGGAACCGACAGCCCCATGGTGACCACGAAGCCGATGCCCTGCGACACCATCGTGGCCACGGCCGCGCCCTGCGGGGACTTGAGCGGGCTCTCCCCCGGCTTCGCCACCGGGTACACGAGCCGGGCGGAGACCGCGCACGCCACGGCGGTGCTCACCAGCAGGGAGCCGAAGGCCAGTCCCAGCAGCGGCAGCGTGAGGTGCCAGGAATCGGCCACCCAGACCGACGCGATCACGGTGGCCGCGCTGACCACGGGTCCCACGGTGAGCATCGGGATGGCCCGGCCCCACCGGTCGGCCCGCCCGTCGACGCCGGAGGCGACGTGCAGCGCGAACGCCGTGTTGTCGTAGGCGATGTCGTTGGAGATGCTGAAGCCGAGGATCCAGGCCACGAACGGCCCCGTCGCGAGCAGCAGGAAGTAGTTGCCCGTGCTCTGGCCGGAGAAGTACATGATCACGGGCAGCAGCGGCACGATCGCGAGGGACCCCGAGTAGCGCGGGTCGCGCAGCCAGTACGTGGCGGTCCTGGCGGTCACGGCCCAGGTGGGCGAGAACGGGACCCGCCCGAACGCGCCGAGACCCTTCGCCCGGCCACCGCCGCCGTCACCGACGGGCGGGCGCTCCAGCGCGCGGGCGAGGGCGCGGTCCCAGACCAGCCAGCCCAGCACGATCGTCCCGAGCGCGACGGCGAGCCGTCCTGCCAGACCGGCCCAGTCGCCGTCGTGCGCGCTGCCCGCGAGCGCCCAGGCCGCGCCGAACGGCGTCCACCCCACGAAGCCGGCCGCCTGCTCGAAGACGGGCAGGAGCTGCATGCCGGTGCTGCTCTCGGGCTCCGCCTCCATGGACACCTCGACGCCGTTGGCGAGCCAGCCGATCAGCGGGCCGATCGACACCACCAGCACGAGTGCCACGAGCGTGACGACCTCGCGGTAGCGCCGGGACTCGAGCACGGGCGCCAGCAGCGTGGTGATGGCGCGGGAGCCGATGACGCAGGTCGCGACGCCGAGCGTCCCGCCGGCGAGCGCCACCAGGAGCGTGCCCGGCTCCAGCACCCAGGCGAACGAGGTGCCGAGGACGACCAGGACGGTCGCGATGCCGGGCACCGAGACCAGGCCGGCGACGGCCAGCCCGGCCACGAGGGTGCGCCGGGGGATCGCGAACGTGGCGAACCGGTGCGGGTCGAGCGTGGCGTCGACGCCGAACGCGAAGATCGGGATGATCCACCAGCCCAGGACGGTGAGGGCCCCGCCGAGCGTGATCGCCAGCCCGGCCCAGGCCGGGTCCTGCAGCACGCCGAGGCCCACGACGGCGACGACCACCAGAGCGACGATGCTGAGGGCGTACAGCGAGGCGACGACCAGCCCGATCGTCTGCCACACGCTCTTGCGGAACGTGTTGCCCATCAGCGTCAGCTTGAGGGTCAGGAACCGCGCAACCATGAGAGCCCCTCCGAGTGCTGGCGACCGCCGACGAGGTCGACGAACCGGTCCTCCAGGCTCTGCTCGCCGCGCACCTCGTCGACGGTGCCCGCGGCCAGGACCTGCCCCGCCGCCATCACCGCGACGTGGTCGCACATGCGCTGCACCAGGTCCATCACGTGGCTGGAGACGATCACGGTGCCGCCGCCCGACACGTAGTCCTTGAGGATGTCGCGGATGTTGGCCGCGCTCACCGGGTCCACCGCCTCGAACGGCTCGTCCAGGACGAGGGTGCGCGGAGCGTGGATCATGGCGCTGCCCAGCGCGATCTTCTTGGTCATGCCCGCGGAGTAGTCGACGACGAACGTGTCGGCGTCGGCGCCGAGGTCGAACGCCTGGAGCAGGTCGTTCGTGCGCTCGACGACGGTGGCCTTGTCCATGCCGCGCAGCATGCCGGCGTACGTGAGGAGCTGGCGGCCGGTCAGGCGGTCGAAGAGGCGGACGCCGTCCGGCAGGACGCCGAGGGTGGCCTTGGCCTCGTCGGGGCGTGCCCAGAGGTCCACGCCGTGCACCCAGGCGGTGCCGAAGTCCGGGCGCAGCAGTCCGGTGGCCATCGAGAGCATGGTGGTCTTGCCCGCGCCGTTGGGGCCGACCAGGCCGTAGAACGAGCCGCGCGGTACGTCGAGGCTGACGCCGGAGACGGCGATCTTCTGGCCGAACCGCTTCCAGAGGCCGCGGACGCTGAGCGCTGCCGACGGGTCGTACGGGGGCGGCTCCGGGGCGCCCTGCGGGCCGGCGCTTCCCGGCGGGCTCGGGTCGACTGGGGTCGTCATGGCAACCAACCTAGCCGGGACCTCCGACGCACCGGATCCGACGCGAGGATGAGTACGGGTGATAGATGGTCCGCCTCGGGTCGGACGACGCCACCTGCGGCGATACGGACACGATGTCCGGCGCATACCGGACGATCGGGGACGCTCGGGGTGTCGGCGTACAGGAGTGTCGGTGGGTCGTGGCAGCCTGTCGCACATGGACATCGCCGCAACGATCCTGCTGACCCTCGGCGCCCTCGTCGTCGGTGCGCTGCTGGGGTGGCTCGGGCACGCGCAGCGCAGCACGTCGGCCGTACGCGAGTCGGACCTGGAGGCCGTGCGTCTGCGCGCCCAGGTCGAGTCGGCCGAACGGCAGGTGGAGGCCGCGCGGGACCGCGCGGACGAGCAGATCGCCGACGCCCGGGAGCGCGCCGCCGAGCAGATCGCTGCCGCCCGCACCGAGCAGGAGCACGCGCGGCGGCAGTTCCAGGCGCTCGCCGGTGACGCGCTGGACGCCAACAGCAAGCGGTTCCTGGAGCTCGCGGAGGAGCGGCTCAAGCGGTCGGCGTCGGCCGGGGAGCAGGCCCTCGCTCAGCGCGAGCAGGCCGTGAAGTCTCTGGTGGACCCGCTGACCAAGGCCGTCGAGCTGGTGCGCAGCGAGGTGCTCCAGGCGGAGAAGGCCCGCATCGAGGGGCAGGGTGCCCTGGTCGAGCAGATGCGCAACGTCGCCGAGGTGTCGACCGACCTGCGCAACGGCACGGCGGACCTGGTCACGGCGCTGCGCTCGTCGCAGACCCGCGGCGCGTGGGGCGAGCTGCAGCTCCGCAAGGTCGTCGAGTCCGCGGGCATGATCAACCGCGTCGACTTCACCGAGCAGGCGCAGGTCACCACGGAGGACGGCATCCTCCGGCCGGACATGGTCATCAACCTCGCCGGCGGCAAGCGCGTCGTCGTGGACTCCAAGGTCGCGTTCCTGGGCTTCCTGGAGGCTCAGCAGTCGGACGACGCCGCGTACCGCGAGCAGCGCCTCGACGCGCACGTGCGGCACATGCGCAAGCACGTGGACGACCTGGCCGGCAAGAAGTACTGGAACCAGTTCGAGCCTGCGCCCGAGTTCGTCGTGATGTTCGTGCCGGCCGAGGCGTTCCTGTCGGCGTCCCTGGAGCGCGCCCCCGAGCTGCTGGAGTACGCGGCGCAGAAGAACGTCATCATCGCCACGCCCACCACGATGCTCGCGCTGCTGCGCACCGTCGCCTACGCCTGGCGGCAGGAGGCCCTCGCGGAGAACGCGCAGCGGGTGCTCACCGTCGGCAAGGAGCTGTACGCGCGCCTGGTCACCATGACCGGCCACGTCACCCGGACGGGCCGCGCGCTGGAGTCGGCGACCAAGAGCTACAACCAGATGATCGGTTCGCTGGAGCGCAACGTGCTCACCTCGGCCCGCCGGATGGTCGAGCTCGACGTGGTCGACCAGAAGGACAGCATCGAGGAGATTCGGGGCATCGAGGAGGTGCCTCGGCCGATCACGAAGCCCGAGCTGCTGGCCGCCGAGGAGGGCGGCGTCGTCGCGATCGACCGGGCACAGGACCAGGACGCCGCCGACGGGATCCTGGTGCAGGCGCTCGAGGTCACCGAGCTCGCGGTCACCGACAAGCGCGCGCTGGAAGCCGTCGAGGAGGCCGCCAAGAACGACGCCAAGGGCAGCGCGGCGGGCTGAGCCGCCGCGCCGCCCCGGCGCCAGGCCCTCAGGCCTGCGGGAGCTCCTTGCGGGACTCGCGGCGCGGGCGCTTGGTCTCCTCGCCCGCCGCCTTGAGCCCGGCGCGCAGCTCGCGCGGCAGCGAGAACATGAGGTCCTCGGTGGCCGTCCGCACCTCGTCGACGGTGCCGAAGCCGTGGTCCGCGAGGTGCGCGATGACGTCCTGCACCAGGATCTCCGGCACCGACGCGCCGGAGGTCACGCCGACGGTCGTGACGCCCTCCAGCCACTCGTCCTTGATCTCGGTCTTGCGGTCCACGCGGTAGGAGGCGGTGGCGCCCGACTGGAGCGCCACCTCGACCAGCCGCACCGAGTTGGACGAGTTCGCCGAGCCGACCACGATGACCAGGTCGCACTCGGGCGCCAGCTTCTTCACCGCGACCTGGCGGTTCTGCGTGGCGTAGCAGATGTCGTCGCTGGGCGGGTCCTGCAGGGACGGGAACTTCTCGCGCAGCCGACGGACGGTCTCCATGGTCTCGTCCACGGAGAGCGTGGTCTGCGAGATCCACACGACCTTGTCGGGATCGCGCACCACGACCTGGTCCACCTCGTCGGGCGAGTTGACGATCTGCACGTGCTCGGGCGCCTCGCCCGCCGTGCCCTCGACCTCCTCGTGACCGGTGTGCCCGATCAGCAGGATGTCGTAGTCGTCCTTGGCGAACCGCACGGCCTCCTTGTGCACCTTGGTGACCAGGGGGCAGGTCGCGTCGATGGTGTCGAGGCTCCGCGCCACGGCCGAGGCGCGCACGGCGGGCGACACGCCGTGGGCGGAGAACACGAGCCGGCTGCCCTCGGGCACCTCGTCGGTCTCGTTGACGAAGATCGCGCCGCGCTCGCGCAGGGTCTCCACCACGTGCTTGTTGTGCACGATCTCCTTGCGGACGTACACCGGTGCGCCGTACGTCTCCAGGGCCTTCTCGACGGCGACCACGGCGCGGTCCACGCCGGCGCAATAACCACGGGGTGCAGCCAGCAGGACGCGCTTCGTCTTGGTCCGGGCAGGACGCTCAGGGCTCGTGACACTCACGGGTTCAGTCTAGGGGCGGTGTGCGGAGGGCTTGTGTCGGTGGTGGGTGGCAGGGTTGGACACGTGACGGAACCCACCCAGCAGATCCTCCCGACCGAGCTCCCCGCCAAGGCGCTCGACACCACGCCCACCAGCCCCTGGCCGGTGCGCGTGCTCTCGGAGAAGATCAAGGGCTACATCGACAAGATGCCGCCGGTCTGGGTCGAGGGCCAGGTGGTGCAGTTCAACCTGCGGCCCGGTTCCGGCATGCAGTGGCTGACGCTCCGCGACACGGACGCCGACGCGTCCCTGCCCGTGACGATCTTCTCGCGCGTCCTGAGCACCCTGGCGCAGCCGCCGGCCGAGGGCGACCACGTGGTGGTGCACGCCAAGCCCGTCTTCTGGACCAAGCGCGGCACGCTGCAGATGCAGGCGAACGAGATCAAGGCCGTCGGCGTGGGCGAGCTGCTGGCCCGGATCGAGGCTCTGAAGAAGGTCCTCGCCGCGGAGGGCCTGTTCGACGCCTCCCGCAAGCGAGCCCTCCCGTTCCTGCCCGCCGTCGTCGGGCTGGTCTGCGGGCGGGAGTCCAAGGCAGAGCACGACGTCGTGGTCAACGCCCGGGCCCGCTGGCCCCAGGTGCGGTTCGAGATCCGTGAGGTCGCGGTGCAGGGCGTCAACGCCGTCCGCGAGGTGTCGAACGCCATCACCGAGCTCGACCAGGACCCCCGGGTCGACGTCATCGTGGTGGCGCGCGGCGGTGGCTCGGTCGAGGACCTCCTGCCGTTCAGCAACGAGTCGCTGGTGCGCGCGGTGTCCCAGGTCCGCACGCCCCTGGTCAGCGCGATCGGTCACGAGACCGACGCACCGCTGCTCGACCTGGTCGCCGACTACCGCGCCTCCACCCCCACCGACGCCGCCAAGCGCATCGTGCCCGACGTCTCGGAGGAGCGGCTCCGGCTGAACCAGGCCCGCACCCGGATGCGGGGCGCCGTCGCCGCCATGCTGGACCGCGAGCAGCGCGGGCTCGACGGCGTCCGCTCGCGTCCCGTCCTCGCGATGCCGCAGACGATGCTGGAGTCGCGCGAACGCGACGTCCTCCAGGCGATCCGGCACGGCCGGCACGCCCTCGACGCGCTGCTCCTGCGGGCGAGCGGCGAGATCGGCCGGCTCGGCGCCCAGGTCAGGGCGCTGTCGCCGGCCTCGACGCTGGAGCGCGGCTACGCCGTCGTGCAGCGTGCGGACGGCCACGTGGTGCGGCGTCCCGACGACGTGACGGTCGGTGCGGGCGTGCACGTGCGCCTGGCGCAGGGCGCCCTCGACGCGGAGGTCACCGCGACAATTCCCTAGGCACGAACGGTCGGAGAAGCGGACAGGACCTGTCCGCCTCTCCTGGAAAGGTAGCTGTCATGACCGAGAACACCGCACTCACCCCGTTCCGCATCGACATCCCCCAGGCCGATCTCGACGACCTGCACGACCGGCTCGCGCGCACGCGGCGGCCGGTCCCCGTCCCTGGCCGCGACGACCGCGCGGACTTCAGCCGCGGCATCCCGCAGGCATACCTCACGGAGCTCGCCGAGTACTGGCGCGACGGGTTCGACTGGCGCGCGCAGGAGGCGGCGCTCAACGCCTACGAGCAGTTCACGACGGTCGTCGACGGCCAGACGTTCCACGTCGTCCACGCGCGTTCGGCCAACCCGGACGCCACCCCGATCATCCTGAACCACGGCTGGCCGGGTTCGTTCGTCGAGTACCAGCGCCTGGTCCCGCTGCTCACCGACGAGTTCCACGTGGTGATCCCGTCGCTGCCCGGCTTCGGGTTCTCGACGCCCCTGTCCGGGACGGGCTGGGAGCTGGCCCGGACCACGGAGGCGTACGCCGAGATCATGACGCGGCTCGGCTACGAACGGTTCGCCGCGCACGGCACCGACATCGGCGCGGGCATCACGGGCCGCCTCGCGGCGCTCTACCCGGAGCGCGTCATCGGCACCCACGTGGGCAGCGACGGCCGGTCGCTCGGGATGGTCGGCGACAAGTTCCCGTACCCCGAGGGCCTGTCCGACGACGAGATCGCGCAGATCGACGCCGTCCGCGCCAAGGACGCGGCCGAGCGCGGCTACTTCGAGATGCAGAACCACCGCCCCGACACGATCGGCGCGGCCCTGGTTGACTCCCCCGTGGGCCAGCTCGCGTGGATCGCGGAGAAGTTCCAGACCTGGACCAACCCCGCCCGCCCGACGCCGGACGAGTCGGTCGACCGCGACCTGCTCCTCACCAACGTCAGCCTGTACTGGTTCACGCGCAGCGGCGCCTCCAGCGCGCAGTTCTACTACGAGTCCGAGCACTCCGGCCTCGACTGGCTCGCCCCCTCCGGCGTACCGGCCGGCTGGGTCGTGTTCGACACGCACCCGCTCATGCGCCGCGCGCTGGACCCGTGGAACGCCGTCAGCCACTGGAGCGAGCACGCCGAGGGCGGGCACTTCCCCGCGATGGAGGAGCCCGAGCTGCTCGCGGACGACATCCGCGACTTCTTCCGCAGCCTCGACTGACCCGGGCTCCGGCCGGGCCAGCCCCACGCACGGCAGAGCCGGGCGTGACCCTGACCACACCTCGCAGATAACATAGCATCGCTGTGTTATGTTTCGGGAGTTCGCGGAGACCGTGGAGAAGAAGGAGCAGGGCAATGACCGTCAAGCTGGTGCACCCCGAAGGCGTCAACCGGGTCGACGTCCACCACCAGGTGGCCGACACGCAGGGCTCGCGCACCATCTACCTGGCCGGGCAGGTGTCGTGGGACACCGCGGGCAACCTCGTGGGTCGTGACGACGTGGCCGCCCAGGCCGAGAAGGCCTACCTCAACATCGCGGCTGCGCTCGACGCGGTCGGGGCGACGGCGGCCGACCTGGCCAAGGTGACCGTCTACATCGTCGACCTCGACGCGGCCAAGGCCGAGCAGTTCGTCATCGGGCGTCAGCGAGCGGCGGCGGCGCTGGGCGTCGAGCTCCAGCAGCCGAGCACCTGGATCGGGGTCAGCTCGCTGGCCGCGCCGGGCTACCTGGTCGAGGTCGACGCCATCGCCGTGCTGCCCTGAGGCGGGCTCAGCGCGACCCAGCCGGCCTCGACCGAGCGCCGGCACACCGCGGGATCGTCGCCGGCCGCGACGATCACCGCGGTGAGCAGGGGGACGCCCGAGGCGAGGGTGCGCCGGGAGGTGACCCGACTGACAACCAGCGACACGATCCCGTGGCTGACGGTCCAGACGTCGTTGGCGAGCCGCTCGGGGTCGGCGTCCTCGGCGATGCGGCCCTCGTCGCGACAGCGCCGCGCGGCACGCACGAGGTAGCCGAGAGTCGACTCGGCCGCCTCGACGTCCTCGAGCTCGACGGTCGCGTCGAACATGACCCGGTAGAGGTCGGGGAACTCGAGTGCGTTGACCACATAGGCCGCCACCCCCGCCACGAGGTCCTCGACGGGGTCGTCGGGCACGACGAGGGTCTCGAACCGGGCCGCCAGCCGCGTGAAGCCCTCCTGGCGCAGCGCGCGCCACACACCGTCCATCCCGCCGAAGTAGGTGTAGACCGCCATCGTCGAGACCCCGGTCCCGTCGACGAGCGACCGCAGCGTGATGGGTTCGCGCTCGCGCAGCATCCGCGCCGCGCGCTCCAGGAGCTGCGTGCGCACCGCCGGATCCTTCTGCCTCGCCATGCGGGGATTCTATGGCATGGCGCTGCCATAAAAAGAGCGCCGCGCCCCTAGTCCCGGCGAGCCACGAACACCCACTCCAGACCCGGCCGGTCGGGCGCGTCCAGCACCTCCTCGACCGTGAACCCTGCGGCGGCCAGCGACGCCTCCACCTCGTCGCGCTCCCGGAACCGCAGGGTCGAGACCGAGGCGACCACGTCGCCGTCGGGCAGCAGGCCGGGCGGGAAGCGGTAGGTGTGCTGGAAGGTGACCAGCGGGAGCGTGACCTCCAGCAGCTCGGTCCAGGTCTCGACCTCGCCGACGCCGGGGATCGTGCGGCGGGCCGACCAGTTCTCGCGTGTCCAGCCGAGCCAGGCCTGGCGCGCGGGGACCCGGGTCTCGAACACGAGCACGCCACCGGGCCGGAGCGCGTCGTGGACCGCCGCGAGCGCCCGAGCCCAGTCGTCGTCGCCGGTGAAGACCTGCGCCACGTTGCCGGTCATCGTCGCCAGGTCGGCCGCGAGGCCCAGCCCCGCGACGGCGTCGGCCCCGCCCTCGACCCAGGTGACGTCCTCGGCGCCGGGCTTGCGGCGGGCGACCTCCAGGGACGCTGCGGCGGGGTCGACCCCCGTCACGTCCAGGCCGCGCGCGGCCAGCAGCAGGGCGAGCACGCCGGTGCCGCAGCCGACGTCGACCACGCTGCGGGCGCCCAGCCGCTCGGCGAGGCCGGCGTACAGGTCGAGGTCGCTGCGGTCGTCGTCGAAGGCGTCGTAGAGGCGCGCGAGGCGGGGGTCCACGAAGATCGGGTCGGGTGTGGTCATGGCAACAATGTTCACCTACCGTCGGACCCGGCCCAAGGTCATTCGGTCGCGTACGGTCGGGAGGGTATCGAGGCGCGCGACCGGACGAGACACCGGCCGTGCGCGAAGGACCGGTGTCTCCCCCGGGGAGATCTGCGCTACCCCAGGAGAGCACGATGACAGGCGATGTGGACACGCTCGATGACGCCGCTGAGGTCTTCGCGTCGGCCCGGCGACGGCTGTTCGGCATCGCGTACCGCATGCTCGGCTCGGCCGCGGAGGCCGAGGACGTGGTGCAGGAGACCTGGGTGCGGTGGCAGACGACGGACCGGTCGGTCGTCGTCAACCCGCAGGCGTTCCTGACGACCGCGGCGACCCGGCTGGCGATCAACGTGCTGCAGAGCGCGCGGTCGCGGCGCGAGACGTACGTCGGTCCGTGGCTGCCGGAGCCGGTGGACACGAGCGACGACCCGACGCTGGGTGCGGAGCGCGCCGAGGCCCTGGACGTCGCCGTGCTCGTGCTGCTCGAGAAGCTCTCCCCCACGGAGCGCGCCGCGTACGTGCTGCGCGAGGCGTTCGACTACGGATACCCGGAGATCGCCCAGATCGTGGGCGTCTCCCCCACCGCCACCCGCCAGCTCGTGAGCCGGGCCCGCAAGCACCTCGCCTCGGAGCGCAGGAACACGGTCAGCGACACGGCCCGGCGTGACCTGCTCGCCGCGTTCCTCGCCGCGGCCCGGGTGGGCGACGTCGCCCGGCTGGAGAAGCTGTTCGCCGAGGACGTCGTGACGCGTGCCGACAGCAACGGCCGGGCCAAGCACGTCGCCCGGGTCGCGGTCCAGGGCCGGAACAAGGTGGCCCGGGTCCTGTCGTCGTTCGCGGAGGCTTTCTGGGCGGGCATCACCACGCGGCCGATCGAGGTCAACGGCGCGGAGGGCTTCGCGATGGAGCGGGACGGCGCACTGGTGGGCGTCCTGTCCGTCACGGTGTCCGACGAGGGCGTGCAGGATCTGATGTGGCAGATGAACCCCGACAAGATGGCGCCGCTCCGGCGGGCCTGGGGAGACCAGGCCACGCCGGAGGCCGACGCCGGGGACACTACGCCTGAGCCGCCCGCCACTGGTCGTAGCTGACCTCGCCGAGCTGGGCCTCGCCGGCGGGGACGAGCTCGGCGTCCTTGAGCTCCGCCCCGAAGTAGGTGGCGCTCGGGTCGGCGCGCACCTCGCGGGGGTCGTCCTTGGTGGCGAGGTGCTTGCGCACGATCTCGTCGAACCCGAAGGTGTCCGGGCCGGCGATCTCGATGGTCGCGCCGAGCGGCGTGCCCGCGGCGGTCCGGCCGACGAACTTGGCGACGTCCGCCGAGGCGATCGGCTGGAAGCGGACGGGCGCGATGTGGACGACGCCGTCGACGGTCGCCGTGTCGGCGATCGAGGCGAGGAACTCGAAGAACTGCGTGGACCGGACGATCGACCAGCCCGAGCCGGAGGCCTTGACCAGGTCCTCCTGCACGATCTTGGCGCGCATGTAGCCGGAGTCGATGCCGTCGGCGCCCACGATCGAGAGGATCACGTGGTGCTGCACGCCGGCCTTCTTCTCCGCCTCGAGCAGGTTCGTCGTCGAGGTCCGGAAGAAGTTGGTGACGTCCTCCTCGGCGAACGACGGGGAGTTGCTGAGGTCGATCACCACCTGCGCGCCCTCGAGCACCTCGTCGAGACCCTCACCGGTCAGGGTGTTCACGCCGGTCTGCGGCGCGGCGGCGACCGCCTCGTGCCCGTGCGCCCGCAGATTGTTCACTACCTGGCTGCCGACGAGGCCCGTGCCGCCGATGACCACGATCTTCATGGTGTGCTCCTCAGTTTCGCGTCGTTCGCGCGACGGGCCCGGACGGCCCGTCACGTGTTCGACCGGATGCACCCCGGATCTGTGACACACGCGCCGCGGCAGGGCGCTCCGACCCGGTTGCTACGGTTCGCACGTGGCGACCATCCGACACGTCCTGTTCGACGCCGACGGCGTGCTCCAGCAGATCCGCGGCGGCTTCTACACCGCGGCGGAGGCGCTGCTGGGCGACCACGCGCGCGCCGTCCTGGACACCGCGTCCGACCGCGAGCGACCGCTCCTGGGCAGCGACGAGGACTTTCTGCCGGTGCTCGCACAGGTGCTGCGGGAGCAGGGACTCGACGTCGCCGCGAGCGACCTGTACGCGGCGGTGTGGCAGAACACCGAGCCGTCGGCGTCGTCGTTCGACCTGGTGCGACGCCTGCGTGCGGCCGGCTACGGGGTGCACCTCGGGACCAACCAGGTGCGCCGGCGGGCCGAGTACCTGCGCGCCGTGCTCGGGTACGACGAGCTGTTCGACGTCAGCCTGTACTCGTGCGACCTCGGCGTCGCGAAGCCCGACCCCGGTTTCTTCGAGAAGGCCGCCACCCGGATCGGGGCAGAGCCCGCCGAGATCCTGTTCGTCGACGACCACCCGGCCAATGTCGAGGGAGCGCGGTCCACGGGCATGGCCGCCGTGCACTGGTGCCTGGACGAGGGCCACGCCGTGCTCGTGGACCGGCTCGCCGAGCACGGCGTGCGCCCGGCGGACTAGCGCTCCCGCTCGACCCGCCGCTCGTCCCACACGGGCTCCGGGGTCTCGCGCACCATGCCGTCCGAACCGAAGACCAGGTACCGGTCGAACGACCGCGCGAACCAGCGGTCGTGGGTCACGGCCAGCACCGTCCCGTCGAAGGACTCCAGGCCCTCCTGCAGCGCCTCGGCCGACTCCAGGTCGAGGTTGTCGGTGGGCTCGTCGAGCAGCAGCGCGGTCGAGCCCGCGAGCTCGAGCAGGAGGATCTGGAACCGGGCCTGCTGGCCGCCCGACAGCCGGTCGAACGGCCGGTCGGCCGCCACGGTGAGCTCGTAGCGCCGCAGCCGCGCCATCGCCTTGCCCTTGTCCTGCGCGTGGTCCTCCCACAGGATGTCGAGCAGCGCGCGGCCGAACAGCTCGGGGTGGGCGTGCGTCTGCGCGAAGTGGCCCGCGACCACCCGCGCCCCGAGCTTCCACGAGCCCGTGTGGGCCACGTCGCCGCCCGCGAGCAGCCGCAGGAAGTGGGACTTGCCCGACCCGTTGGAGCCCAGCACCGCGACCCGCTCGCCGTAGAAGATCTCCAGGTCGAAGGGCTTCATGAGCCCGGTGAGCTCCAGCCCCTCGCAGGTCACGGCCCGCAGGCCGGTGCGCCCGCCGCGCAGGTGCATCGTGATGTCCTGCTCGCGCGGCGGCTCGGGCGGCGGGCCGACCTCCTCGAACTTGCGCAGGCGGGTCTGCGCCGCCCGGTAGCGCGAGGCCATGTCGGGGCTGCTCGCGGCCTGGTTCCGCAGGGTCAGCACGAGCTTCTTGAGCTGCGCGTGCTTCTCGTCCCAGCGCCGGCGCAGCTCCTCGAACCGCGCGAACCGCTCGCGCCGTGCCTCGTGGAACGTGGCGAACCCGCCGCCGTGCACCCAGGCGTCGGCCCCGGCCGGACCCGGCTCCAGCGACACGATGCGGTCGGCCACCGTGGAGAGCAGCTCGCGGTCGTGCGAGACGAACAGGACGGTCTTGCGGGTGGCCTTGAGCTGCTCCTCCAGCCACCGCTTGCCCGGCACGTCCAGGTAGTTGTCCGGCTCGTCGAGCAGCAGCACCTCGTCGGTGCCGCGCAGCAGCGCCTCCAGCACGAGCCGCTTCTGCTCGCCGCCCGACATGGTCCGCACCTCGCGGAACTGGGCGCGGTCGTAGGGCACGCCCAGCGCGGCCATGGTGCACACGTCCCACAGCGTCTCGGCCTCGTAGCCGCGCACCTCGGCCCAGTCCGACAGGGCCTGTGCGTACGCCATCTGCGCGTCCTCGTCGTCCACGGTGAGCATCGCGTGCTCGGCCTCGTCGACCGCTCGCGCCGCCTGCTGCAGCCGCGCGTCCGACACGGAGACCAGCAGGTCGCGCACCGTGGTCTCGTCGCGCACCGAGCCGACGAACTGGCGCATCACGCCGAGCCCGCCGCTGACGACCACGGAGCCGCCGTGCGGCTCCAGCTCACCGGTGATGAGACGCAGGAGCGTCGTCTTGCCCGCGCCGTTCGGGCCCACGATCGCCGTCGCGCTGCCCTCGCCCACGCGGAACGAGACGTCCCCCAGGAGGGTCCGGCCGTCCGGCAGGTGGCACTCGGCGTGCGCGACTTCAAGATGACCCATGGGTCACCATGGTCCGATGCCGGACCGGCCGGGACCAAACTGATTCCGGTCCGCCCGTCGGACGTCGGACCTGTCGGCCGTCGAACCTGTGGACAGCGGACCCCGGATGTCGGCGGTGTGCTGTTGACTGTTCCCCGTGAGTACAGATGCTGTGACCGATGCAGGCGAGCCGGTGAAGACCCCCGACGTCGCCTCCCTCAGCTACGAGCAGGCCCGCGACGAGCTCGTGCAGGTCGTCGGCCGGCTGGAGGCCGGCGGCGAGCCGCTGGAGGCGTCCCTCGCGCTCTGGGAGCGCGGTGAGGCCCTGGCCGCCCGCTGCCAGGAGTGGCTCGACGGCGCCCGGGAGCGCCTCGCCGCCGCGCAGAACGCGTCGACGGCCGCGGCCGACTCGCCGGAGGACGCCGAGTGAGCGCGCACGTGCTCGCCGTGGGCGAGGCCCTGGTGGACGAGGTGCGCCGGCCCGACGGCACCTCGGCCGAGCACCCCGGCGGCAGCATCGCCAACGTGGCGCTCACGCTGGGTCGCCTGGGCCGGGAGGTCCGGCTCGCGACGTGGCTCGGGTCCGACGCGCGAGGCGACCTCGTGCGCGGCTGGCTCGCGGAGTCCCAGGTGGGGCTCGTCGAGGGCAGCGACGGCGCGGAGCGCACCAGCGTCGCGGTGGCCACGCTGGACGACGGCGGCTCGGCCGGCTACGACTTCGACCTCACCTGGCAGGTGCCCGCGAGAGCGCTGCAGGACGCCGGGGCCGGCGACGCGCTCGCCGTCCACACCGGCTCGATCGCGGCGATGCTGGAGCCGGGCGCCGCACAGGTGCGGCAGGTGCTGGAGGCCGCGCGGGCCAGGTCGACCACGACCTACGACCCGAACGCCCGGCCCGCCATCATGGGCCCGGCCGACGAGGTGCGCCCGCGCGTCGAGGCGCTCGTGCAGCTCTCGGACGTGGTCAAGGTGAGCGACGAGGACCTGGCCTGGCTCTACCCGGGCACCGACCCGGTGGCCGTCGCCCGGGACTGGCAGCGCGGCACGCCCGCGCTGGTGGTCGTCACCTTCGGCGGCAAGGGCGCCGTGGCCGTGTCCGACGCCGGGGAGGTCGAGGCCGTGGCGCCGAGCGTCGAGGTGGTCGACACCGTGGGTGCCGGCGACTCGTTCATGGGCGCCCTGATCGACGGCCTGTGGGAGCACGACCTGCTGGGTGCCGCCCGGCGGGACGCCCTGAACGCGGTCGACGCGGACACGGTGCGGCGGCTCCTGGACCGCTGCGTCGCCGTCGCCGCGATCACCGTCTCCCGGGCGGGTGCCAACCCGCCGCGTCGCGAGGAGGTCGGCCTGTGAGCACCACCCAGAACCCGGATCAGCTCAGCCCCAGCGAGGCCTGGAAGCGGCTGCGCGAGGGCAACGACCGGTTCGTCGCGGACGCCCCCGCGCACCCCTCGCAGAACGCGGACCGGCGGCGTGAGCTGCAGGCCGCGCAGCACCCGCACACCGTGATCTTCGGCTGCTCGGACTCGCGCGTGGCCGCGGAGATCATCTTCGACCAGGGCCTGGGCGACGTGTTCGTGGTGCGCACCGCGGGACACGTCGTGGACACCACCGTGGTCGGCTCGATCGAGTACGGCGTCGAGGTGCTCGGCGCGTCGCTCGTGGTGGTGCTGGGGCACGACTCGTGCGGCGCGGTCGCCGCCGCCGCCCACACGCTCGCCACCGGCGAGCAGCCGCCCGGGTTCGTACGCGCCGTCGTGGACCGGGTGATCCCGTCCATCGCGAGCATCACGTCGGGCGACCCCGCCCAGGCCATGGCCGCACTGTCCGACCAGGACGTGCTGCGCCGCGAGCACGTGAAGCACACGGTCGGGATGCTGCACGGCTACTCGGCCGCGCTGGCCCGCGCGGTCGAGGAGGGCCGGTGCGCCGTCGTCGGCCTGGAGTACGACCTCGCCGTCGGCAGCGCGCGCATGGTCGACGTGATCGGCGAGGTCGGCGAACGGCCCTGACCGACGGGCGACCGGAAGGGCTCGGGCGGGCCGGGGTGACACGAGTCACGCGCTGGGATGCGTCACCCGCCCGAGCCTGCGGCACGATAGACCCATGACTGCTGACACCGTCGTCTCGTCGGGCTCGACCGAGCCCGGCGACACCAACGCCGCATACCGCATCGAGCACGACACCATGGGCGAGGTCCGCGTCCCCGCGAACGCCCTGTACCGAGCGCAGACGCAGCGTGCCGTCGAGAACTTCCCGATCTCCGGCACCCCGCTGGAGCGCGCCCACATCGAGGCGCTCGCCCGGGTGAAGAAGGCCGCCGCCACCGCCAACGCGGAGCTCGGGGTGCTCGACCAGGACATCGCCGACGCCATCGTCGCCGCGGCCGACGAGGTCGCCTCCGGCAAGCACGACGGCCACTTCCCGGTCGACGTCTACCAGACCGGCTCGGGCACGTCGTCGAACATGAACACCAACGAGGTGCTCGCGACGCTCGCCACGGCCTCGCTCGGCAAGGACGTGCACCCGAACGACCACGTCAACGCGTCGCAGTCCTCGAACGATGTGTTCCCCACGTCGGTGCACGTCGCCGCGACGTCGGGCGTGGTCAACGACCTGATCCCCGCGCTGACCCACCTGGCCGACGCGCTGCGGACCAAGTCCGACGAGTACGCCACCGTCGTGAAGTCCGGCCGCACGCACCTGATGGACGCCACCCCGGTCACCCTCGGCCAGGAGTTCGGCGGGTACGCCGCCGCGATCCGCTACGGCGTGGAGCGCCTGCAGTCCGCGCTGCCGCGCGCCGCGGAGGTCCCGCTGGGCGGCACCGCCGTGGGCACCGGTATCAACACCCCCGCCGGGTTCCCGCAGCGGGTCATCGCGCTGCTCGCGCAGGACACGGGCCTGCCGCTGACCGAGGCGCGCGACCACTTCGAGGCGCAGTCCGCCCGGGACGGCCTGGTCGAGCTGTCGGGCGCGCTGCGCACCATCGCGGTCTCCGTGACCAAGATCTGCAACGACCTCCGCTGGATGGGCTCCGGCCCCAACACCGGCCTGGGCGAGATCGCGCTGCCCGACCTGCAGCCGGGCTCCTCGATCATGCCGGGCAAGGTCAACCCGGTCATCCCCGAGGCCGTGCTCATGGTGTGCGCGCGCGTCATCGGCAACGACGCCACCGTGACGTGGGCCGGTGCGAGCGGCTCCTTCGAGCTCAACGTGCAGATCCCGGTGATCGCGCAGGGCGTGCTGGAGTCGATCCGCCTGCTCTCGAACGCGTCGCGCGTGCTGGCGGACAAGACGATCGTGGGCATCACCGCCAACGTCGAGCGCGCCCGCGCGCTGGCCGAGTCGTCGCCGTCGATCGTCACGCCGCTCAACCGCGCGATCGGCTACGAGGCCGCCGCCAAGGTGGCCAAGCACGCGGTGAAGCAGGGCATCACGGTGCGCCAGGCCGTGGTCGACCTCGGCTTCGTCGAGCGCGGCGAGGTCACCGAGGAGCAGCTCGACACGGCCCTCGACGTGCTGTCGATGACGCGGCCGCCGCAGGCCTGAGCCGTTCGGTACGCGCGAAGGAGGGCCGCTTCCAGGACGGAAGCGGCCCTCTTCGTGTCAGTACGGCGGGGTCGTCAGGCGACCGGGGTGCCCTCGGCGGCCGGGATCGCGGCGGCCTCGGCCTCCGCGTTCTCCTTGGTGGCCGAGATGATGACGGCGGCGGCGACCGCGGCACCGACGGTGGCGACGGCCGCGACCGAGGCCGCGATGGCGACCTGCGTGGCGACCGTGGCGACGCCCCACTCGCTGCCGGCGATCTCCTCGGCGCGGTCCTGGGCGGCCTTGCGCTGCTCCTTGCCGACCAGGCCGGAGATCAGGCCCGAGCCGTGCAGCAGGGAGATCAGGGTCGCGGTGCGCTCGTCGGGCTCCGCGCCCTCCACGAGGACCTTGGTGAGGTTGGCGCGCAGCGCGGTCTCGTGGCTCGAGTCGGCGGCCGGCCAGCGGGTCACGGGGAGCATGCGGAAGAGCTTGGACTCCTCCTTCTCCAGGATGCCCCGCTCGACGAGCGCGGCCAGGAGGTTCTCCTCGGCGTCCTTGGAGATCGCCTCGACGACCTTCCGCGCGGGAGCGTCGGGCGTGGCGAGCACGGACTGCAGAGCGGCGTCCAGGGCGACGTGGCCCACGGGGCTGTTGTCAGTGACGATGATCGTGGCGTCACCGGCCTTCTCGCGCTCCTCCTTGGTGGCACCGGCCTCGGGCGCACCCCGCAGCAGGGTCTTGCGCGCGTCGGAGAGGTCGGCCAGGAGCGCACCGGCGAGGCGAACACCCAGGTTGTCGACGTTGGCGGTCTTGCCCGTCTCGTCGTCGACGGCGAGCAGCAGGAAGTCTTCGGCAATCAGCATGGGGCAGATGCTATATCCGACAAGCGAGACACGCCCCGATTGAACCAGTGGCCGAGAACCTCATCCTGATCCATGACTATGGTTAGCCTTACCTAAGGTGCTATCCTCGCAGAGCACGCAGGAGAGGCGGTCCACCGGACATGCGGGGCTGGGGGGTTCCGTCCGGCCGGCCCGCCTCTCCAGTGCCAGAAGTTCCGAAGGAACCGGACGCCCAGGTCATTTGCGGTGACCTGGGCGTCCGGCATCTCCGAGCACGGGCGTCCGGCGGGACGTCAGACCTCCAGCCGCTCCAGCATGTCGGTCACCAGCGCCGCCACCGGCGAACGCTCCGACCGGGTCAGGGTCACGTGCGCGAACAGCGGGTGCCCCTTGAGCGCCTCGATCACGGCCGCGACGCCGTCGTGCCGCCCCACCCGCAGGTTGTCGCGCTGCGCGACGTCGTGGGTGAGCACCACGCGCGAGCTCTGGCCGATGCGCGACAGCACCGTGAGCAGCACGTTGCGCTCCAGGGACTGTGCCTCGTCCACGATCACGAACGAGTCGTGCAGCGAGCGCCCGCGGATGTGCGTGAGCGGCAGCACCTCGAGCATGTCGCGGGCGATGACCTCCTCGACGACGTCGGGCGAGACCAGCGCGCCAAGCGTGTCGTACACGGCCTGCGACCAGGGGTTCATCTTCTCGGACTCGGAACCGGGCAGGTAGCCCAGCTCCTGCCCGCCCACCGCGTACAGCGGCCGGAAGACGAGCACTTTGCGGTGCTGCTGCCGCTCCAGCACGGACTCCAGGCCGGCGCACAGGGCGAGCGCCGACTTGCCCGTACCGGCCCGGCCGCCGAGCGAGACGATGCCGATCTCCTCGTCGAGGAGCAGGTCGATGGCGACGCGCTGCTCGGCCGAGCGACCGTGCACGCCGAACACCTCCTGGTCGCCGCGGACCAGCCGCACCTTCTTGTCCGGCGTCACCCGGCCGAGCGCGGAACCGCCCGGCGAGTGCACGACCATGCCCGTGTGCACCAGGAGCGGCGAGGCCGCCTCGACCGTCGCGGGGTCCAGGGCCGCGATCTCGACGGAGTCGTTCTCCCAGAGGGCGCCCATCTGCTCGTCCGAGAGGTCGATCTCGCGCATCCCGGTCCAGCCGGAGTCCACCGCGAGCTCGGCCCGGTACTCCTCGGCCTGCAGGCCCACGGCGGACGCCTTGACCCGCATGGGCAGGTCCTTGGAGACGACGGTGACGCTGCTGCCCTCGGCCGCCAGGTTGGCGGCCACGGCCAGGATGCGCGTGTCGTTGTCGCCCAGCCGGAAGCCGGCGGGCAGGACCGAGGGGTCGATGTGGTTGAGCTCCACCCGGAGCGTGCCGCCCGTCTCCCCCACGGGAACCGGTGAGTCGAGCCGGCCGTGCTGCACGCGCAGCTCGTCCAGCATCCGCAGGGCGCTCCGGGCGAAGTACCCGAGCTCGGCGTGGTGGCGCTTGGCCTCCAGCTCCGTGACCACGACGATCGGGAGTACGACGTCGTGCTCCGCGAACCGCAACATCGCCTTCGGGTCACTCAACAGCACTGACGTGTCGATGACGAAGGTCCTGCGTTCGTCACCTGCCGCGCCGGCAGCGGCGTCGGCACTCTGGTCGGACGGACGGGTGGTGTGTGCGGAATGGCTCACTGCGGTTCTCCCTCCGGCGCCGAAACGCCGTGACAGCCTCGTCGCTACCTGGCGGGTACCGCCTGTCGGCGGAACCGACCCGGTCGAACCGGGGCTGGTGGATGGGCCGAGCGACCGACTCGGTGCGCCGCGTCGTGGCGCAGAGCCGGGGCCGGCCCTTCTCCACGGAGCGAGCACTCCATAGGTTGGCCTCCCGAAGGGGCGACTGGGTGCCGTCCCTGAGGTGGAAACTACGCTCACTGCCATCCCGTGACCAGACCCTCGCCCCGGCGGGTCGCAAGTTGTCACGAACTGTTCACATGGTGGCAATAGCTTGATTTTTCCTCCAAGGAATAGCAAAACTCGCAGAGAGGCGCGCCCAGGCGGCAGGATGGTCACATGGCTTCCTTCGCCGTCCTGCTCCGAGCCGTGAACATCGGACCCGGCCTGCGCGTGTCGTCGGCGGACCTGCGCGGAGCCGCCGACGACGCGGGCCTCGCCGACGCCCGCACGCTGCTGAACAGCGGCAATCTCGTGGTGACGCCCGGGAGCTCCGGGGCCGGGAGCGCCGCCGACGTCGCCCGGCTGGTCGAGGAGCGGCTCGCGGAGCGCGTGGGACAGGACGTGTCCGCCGTCGGGCTGAGCGCGGAGCAGCTCGACGCCATCGCCGCGGCCAACCCGTTCCCGGCCGCGGCCCGGGACGACCCGTCCCACCTGCAGGTGCACGTCCCGTTCGGCGACCTCGACGAGGCGGGCATCGCCAGGCTCGACCTGGCCAGCCCCGGCCGGGAGATGCTCGCGACGGCGGCGGGCGTGCTGTACGTGCACTACGTGGACGGGATCGGCCGGTCCAAGCTCACGCCGAAGGTCATCGACCGGGCGGTCGGCGCACCGACCACGGCCCGCAACTGGAACACGATCACCAAGCTGCGCGCCGCCTGCGCCGGGCTGGCCTCCAGGTAGTCCCCGGCCCCGGCCCGGTAGGATGAGGCCCTGGGAGTGCCGGGAAGTCTGGTCGGCGTGGACCGGGTCGACCGGTCCGTGTCAGCCGACCCCGCACCCGAGAGGACGACCGTTGACCGGTACCGCCCCAGCCCCCACCCGAGCCCAGCGCCTGCGCACCTGGCTGTCCCGCGAGACGACCGGCGGGGCGCTCCTGATCGGGGCCGCGTTCCTCGCGCTGCTGTGGGCCAACTCCCCCTGGCGCGCGTCCTACCAGGCGCTGTCCGACGCCGTCGTGGGGCCCGCCGCGATCGGCCCGATCCCGGTCCACCTCGACCTGTCCCTCTCCACCTGGGCCGCCGACGGGCTGCTCGCGGTCTTCTTCTTCGTGGTGGGCGTGGAGCTCAAGCAGGAGTTCGTCGCCGGGAGCCTGCGCAACCCCCGGGAGGCCGGCGTCCCGATGATCGCCGCCGTGGGCGGCATGGCCGTGCCCGCGCTGATCTACGTCGGCACCCTGCTGCTGCTCGACGAGCCCGGGGCGCTGCGGGGCTGGGCCATCCCCACTGCGACCGACATCGCGTTCGCCGTGGGCGTGCTGGCGATCTTCGGCCGCGGCCTGCCCGTGGCGATCCGGACCTTCCTGCTCACCCTGGCCGTGGTGGACGACCTCCTGGCGATCGTGGTCATCGCGATCTTCTACACGAGCGAGATCCACTGGCTGCCGCTGCTCGGCACGCTCGTCTGCGCCGGGCTGTTCGGCTGGCACGTGCGCTCCCGCACGCCCCGGTGGTTCGTGCTGCTGCCGCTCGCCCTGGTGGCCTGGGCCCTCATGCACGCGTCCGGCGTGCATGCGACGATCGCCGGCGTGCTGCTGGGCTTCACCGTCCCGGCGGTCGCGCTGCACGGCGAGGCGACGTCGCGCACCACGCGGTACGAGCACCAGATCAGGCCGTTCTCGTCAGGCTTCGCCCTCCCCGTGTTCGCGTTCTTCGCCGCGGGCGTCTCGCTCGTCGACGGCGCGGGGCCCGGCGCCGTGATCGGCCAGCCGGTCGTCGCGGCGATCGCCGCCGGCCTCGTCGTGGGCAAGCTCGTGGGGGTGCTGGGCACCACCGCGCTGGTCACCCGGCTCACGCCGCTGCGCCTGCCCGACGGGATCGGCGTGCGCGACCTGCTGCCGGTGGGGCTCCTGGCCGGCATCGGTTTTACCGTATCCCTGCTGATCAGCGAGCTGTCGTTCGGCGACTCGGAGCACACCGACGGCGCCAAGATCGCGATCCTGGGCTCGTCGGTGCTGGCGGCGATCCTCGGCGCGATCGCGCTGCGCCGGGACGCCCGGCACTCCAGGACGTCGGACATGAACCTCGACGGCCGCCCGGACGACGTGCACGACTACATCGGCGACGCGAAGGACCGCGAGACCCACTGACCCCTGCCCGACCACCCCACTGACTCGGCAGGGCGGATACGCCGAGTCAGCAGGCTGGTCCGACCACCCCACTGACTCGGCAGGGTGCGTACGCCGAGTCAGTGGGTTGGTCGGCCGGTCAGACCTCCAGCAGGAGCGCCTCGCCCTGCCCGCCGCCACCGCACAGGCCGACGGCGGCGCGGCCACCACCACGGCGGGCCAGCTCGTGCGCCGCGTGCACCGCGATGCGCGCGCCGGACGCCCCCACGGGGTGCCCCAGCGCGATGCCGCCGCCGTGCACGTTGACGATGTCCAGCGATACGCCCAGGGCCTGCGCCGAGACCCCGACCACCACGGCGAACGCCTCGTTGATCTCCACGAGATCGAGGTCGGCAGCCGTCCAGCCCTCGCGCTCCAGCGCCTGGCCGATCGCCCGGGCAGGCTGGGAGTGCAGCGAGTTGTCCGGCCCGGCCACCTGACCGTGCGCGCGGACCGTCGCGAGCACCGGCACACCGGCTGCCTCGGCCCGGCCACGCGTGGTGAGCACGAGCGCGGCCGCGCCGTCGGAGATCTGCGAGGAGTTGCCCGCCGTCAGCGTCCCGTCGCTCTTGAACGCGGGGCGAAGCCGCGCGAGCGACTCCGGCGTGGTGTCGGGGCGCACGCCCTCGTCGGTGCGGACCTCGACCGGCTCACCGCGCCGCTGCGGCACTGAGACCGGCGCCAGCTCGGCCTCGAACACGCCGTCCTTGGCCGCCGCGGCGGCCCGCTGGTGCGAGGCGGCCGCGATCGCGTCCTGCTCCTCGCGCGACACGAACACCGCGCCGGAGTTGTGGTCCTCCGTCGAGATGCCCATCGAGACGTCGTCGAACGCATCCGTCAGGGCGTCGTGCGCCACGGAGTCGACCAGCTCCGCCGACCCGTAGCCGAACCCGGAACGCGCGCCGGCCAGCAGGTGCGGGGCGTTGGTCATGGACTCCTGGCCGCCCACCAGCACCACGGACGCCTCGCCCGTGCGCAGCATCCGGGCGCCGTCGATGATCGACGTCAGCCCCGACAGGCACACCTTGTTCACCGTCACGGCCTGCACGTCCCAGGACACGCCGGCGGCCACCGCCGTCTGCCGGGCCGGGTTCTGCCCCGCGCCCGCCTGGATCACCTGGCCCAGGACCACCTTGTCGACGTCGGCCGCGAGCGCGCCGGCGCCCTCCAGCGCCTTGCGCGCCGCCACGGCGCCCAGCTCGACCGCGCTCAGCGCGGACAGCGAACCCTTCAGCCGCCCCTGCGGCGTCCGCGCCGCCGAGACGATCACCACGTCGTCGGCGCTGTGTGTCGCGCCCGGACCCGTGGCGCCCGGACCGGTGCTCGTGGCACCCGTCGGAGCAGCAAATGCGTCACTCATGAGACCTCCTTTGGCCGTTCTTCCCAGCGTATCCCCCGGATTCACCGACGAGCTCAGCGGTCGCGCGCGAGCTCAGCCCGCCGAACCCACCAGCTCCACCGTGAGCTCCGGCTCCGTCTTCTCCACGACCTCCTCGGCCGTGACCCCCGGCGCGAGCTCGCGGAGCACCAGCCCGGACGGCGTCACGTCGAGCACCGCCAGGTCGGTGATGATCCGGTTGACGACGCCCTTGCCGGTCAGCGGCAGCGAGCACTCGCGCAGGATCTTGGGCGACCCGTCGCGCGCCACGTGCTCCATGAGCACGATGACGCGGCCCGCGCCGTGCACCAGGTCCATGGCGCCGCCCATGCCCTTGACCATCTTGCCGGGGATCATCCAGTTGGCCAGGTCCCCCGTGGCCGAGACCTGCATGCCGCCCAGGATCGCGGCGTCGATCTTGCCGCCGCGGATCATGCCGAACGACGTCGCCGAGTCGAAGATCGACGAGCCCGGCAGCAGCGTCACCGTCTCCTTGCCCGCGTTGATGAGGTCCGGGTCCACGGCGTCCTCCGTGGGGTACGGCCCCACGCCGAGGATGCCGTTCTCGGACTGGAGCACCAGGTGCCGGTCGTCCGGCACGTAGTTGGGCACGAGCGTCGGCAGCCCGATGCCCAGGTTCACGTACATGCCGTCCTGCAGCTCGCGCGCGGCGCGCGCGGCCATCTCCTGTCGGGTCAGTGCCATGGTTCAGCCCTCCTCGCCCGACGACGCCGCGGCGGGCTCCGTCACGGTCCGGCGCTCGATGCGCTTCTCGATGTCGGTGCCGACGTGCACCACCCGGTGCACGTAGACGCCCGGCAGGTGCACGGTGTCCGGGTCGATCTCCCCCGGCTCCACGAGCTCCTCGACCTGGGCGATGCAGATGCGCCCCGCCATCGCGGCGAGCGGCGAGAAGTTGCGCGCCGACTTGTTGAACACGAGGTTCCCGTGCCGGTCGCCGCGCAGGGCGTGCACCAGCGCGAAGTCGGTGCTGATCGACTCCTCCAGCACGTACTCGGCGTCGTCCGCACCGAACGTGCGCACCTCCTTGGGCGGGGAGGCGATCGCCACGCCGCCGGAGCCGTCGTACCTGCGCGGGAGGCCGCCGTCGGCGACCTGGGTGCCCACGCCCGTACGCGTGAAGAAGGCCGCGATGCCCGCGCCGCCGGCGCGGAGCTTCTCGGCGAGCGTGCCCTGCGGGGTGAGCTCCAGCTCGAGCTCGCCCGAGAGGAACTGCCGCTCGAACTCCTTGTTCTCCCCCACGTACGAGCTGGTCATCTTCGCGATCCGCTGGGCGTTCAGCAGCACGCCGAGGCCCCAGTCGTCGACGCCGCAGTTGTTGCTCACCACGGACAGGCCGCTGGTGCCCTGCGCCAGCAGCGCCTCGATCAGTGCGATCGGGTTGCCGCACAGCCCGAACCCGCCCACGGCGAGCGAGGCGCCGTCGGGGATGTCGGCCACCGCCTCGGCCGCGCTCGCGACCACCTTGTCGAACCCGGTGCGTGCCACAGTCATCGTTGACTCCTTCATCAGGTCAGTACCGGCAGGTCATGCCATGTGCCAGTGTCACACCCATCACGGCCCGGGCGGCGACTCATCGCGCGCTCCAGCCGCCGTCGATGGTCCACGAGGCGCCGGAGACCATCGCGGCCTCCGGCCCCGTGAGCCAGCCCACCAGGGCGGCGACCTCGTGCGGTTCCACCAGCCGCTTCACCGCCGACTCCGCGAGCATGACCCGCGACATCACCTCGGACTCCGCGATCCCGTGCACCCGCGCCTGCTCGGCGATCTGCTTCTCCACCAGCGGCGTGCGCACGTAGCCGGGGTTGACGCACACGCTGGTGACGCCGTGCTCGCCGCCCTCCAGGGCCGTCACCTTGGACAGGCCCTCCAGCCCGTGCTTGGCCGCCACGTACGCCGACTTGAACGGCGAGGCCACCAGCCCGTGTACCGACGAGATGTTGACCACCCGCCCCCAGCCCCGCGCGTACATGCCGGGCAGCACCGCGCGCACCAGCAGGAACGGCGCCTCCAGCATGATCCGCTGGACCAGCCGGAAGTCGTCCGGCACGAAGTCTTCGATGGGGCTGACCCGCTGGATGCCGGCGTTGTTCACCAGCACGTCGGTCTCCAGGCTCAGGTCGTCGAGCGCCCGGGTGTCGGACAGGTCGACCACCCAGGCCTCGCCGCCCACCTCCTCCGCGACGGCCTTGGCGCCGTCGCCGTCGAGATCGGCCACCGTGACGTGCGCGCCGCGGGCGGCGAGCTCCCGCACGCACGCGGCGCCGATGCCGCTCGCGCCGCCCGTCACCAGCGCCCTGCGGCCCTCCAGGGTCGGGCTCACGAACGGCCCTCCGCGAGCTCCCGCTCGCGGGCCTGGTCCTCGGCGTCCAGGGCGTGCAGGGACGCGCCCTTGGTCTCGCGCAGCGCGAGCGCCGCGATCAGGGTGATGACCGCCGCGATGGCCATGTAGACGGCGGTGGGCCACCAGGAGCCGGTGTTCTTGAGCCACGTCGTGGCGAGGATCGGGGCCAGCGAGCCGGCCACGATGGAGGTGACCTGGTAGCTGATCGAGACGCCGGAGTACCGCATCCGGGTCGGGAACATCTCGGCCATGATGGCCGGCTGCACCGCGTACATCAGGGCGTGGAACAGCAGCCCGGCCATGAGCACGGCGAGGATGACCCAGACGTTCTTGGTGTCCATCGCCGGGAAGGCGAACCAGCACCAGGTCGCGCCGAGCACGGCACCCGCGATGTACAGCGGCTTGCGGCCGATGCTGTCGGCGAGGCGGCCCACGGCGAGGATCACCACGAAGTGGAAGGCGTGCGCGGCCGCGACCACACCGAGGATGCGGGTGGTGTCCATGCCGAGCGCGGTACCGAGGTAGACGATCGAGAAGCTGACCACGAGGTAGTACAGGATGTTCTCCGCGAACCGCAGGCCCATGCCCGTGAGCACGCCGCGCGGGTAACGCTTGATCACCTCGAGCACGCCGTAGCCCTTGGCGCCCTCGTCGATCTCGGCCTTCGCCTCCTCGTAGATGGGGGCGTCGGAGACCCGGGTGCGCACGTAGTAACCCACGACGATGACCACCGCCGACAGCCAGAACGCCACGCGCCAGCCCCAGGCGAGGAACGCCTCGTCCGTCAGGGTGGCCGACATCGTGTAGAGCACGACGGTCGCGAGCAGGTTGCCCGCGGGGACGCCGGCCTGCGGCCACGCCGTCCAGCGGGCCCGCTCGGAGTCCTTGCTGTGCTCGGCCACGAGCAGCACGGCGCCGCCCCACTCGCCGCCGAGCGCGACGCCCTGGACGAAGCGCAGGACCACCAGGAGCGCCGGGGCGAGGAAGCCGACCTGCTGGAACGTGGGCAGGCAGCCCATGAGCACGGTCGCCACGCCGATCAGCACGATCGTGAACTGCAGCGTGTACTTGCGCCCGAGCTTGTCGCCCAGGTGGCCGAAGATGATGCCGCCCAGCGGGCGGGCGAGGAAGCCGACGGCGTAGGTGACGAACGCGGCGATGATCGCGTCGTAGGCGTTGCCCGTCTCGGGCATGAGCACCTTGTTGAACACGAGCGCCGCGGCGGTCGCGTAGAGGAAGAAGTCGTACCACTCGACGACGGTGCCGGCCATCGAGGCGGCGACGATGCGCCTGATCAGCGACCGGTCGTCCGGTGCTTGTGTGCCCTGCTGTGCGGACATGCTGCTGCTCCTAGGTGTCGACTCTGACACGGTGTGCGGCCGGCCCGCGCGATCCGCGCAGCCCGCCACCTGTGACTCGCCGAGTGTTCCGGGGAAGCACTGTGCACAGCAATGACGAAGTCGGCAGACGGCATGTGCACGGATGCACACTTGGTAACGTCACGGCATGTCAGCCCGCAACGACCCGCCGGCCGGCCAGGTCGCCGACCAGCTCCTGGTGCTGCTCGCCGTGGCGCGCACCGGCCGGTACACGACGGCGGCGCAGGCGCTCGGCGTCAACCACACCACCGTCGCCCGCAACATCACGGCGCTGGAGCGCGCCCTCGGCGGGCGCCTCCTGGTGCGCGGGGCGGACGGCTGGGAGCTCACGACGCTCGGCCGGCGCGCGGCCCGGGCGGGCGAGGCCGTGTCGGACGCCGTGGACCGGCTCGTCGGGGGCGACGCCGAGGCCGACCCGGTCACCGGCGTGGTGCGCATGACCGCCACGGACGGGTTCAGCGCGTACGTCGCCTCCCCCGCCATCGCCCGGCTGCGGGGCGCGCACCCCGAGCTGTCGGTCGAGCTCGTCACGGTCACCCGCGTGGCGACCCACCACCGCTCGGGGGTCGACATCGACGTCGTGGTCGGGGACCCGAAGGTGCAGCGGGCCAAGGCCGTGCGCCTGGGCGAGTACGTGCTCGGCATGTACGGCTCGCGGGACTACCTGGCGCGGCACGGCACGCCCACCACGGTCGAGGAGATGTCGCGGCACGGCCTGGTCTACTTCGTCGACTCGATGCTCCAGGTGAACGACCTCGACGCCCCGCGCCGCCTCGTGCCGGGCATGCCGGACGCGTTGGCCTCGACCAACGTGTTCGTGCACGTCGAGGCCACGCGCGCGGGCGCGGGGCTCGGGTTCCTGCCCTGCTTCATGGCCGACCGGCACGACGACCTGGTGCGCCTCCTGCCCGACGAGGTCACCGAACGCCTGCCCTACTGGGCCGTGATCCGCAGCGAGTCCTGGCGCCGGCCGGCCGTGGCGGCTGTCGTCCAGGTGCTGGCCGACGAGATGAACCTTCAGCGCGACCGCATGCTGGGCCGGCGCCCGGAGGCCTGACGGCGCTGGACCATCGCCGGACCAGAGGCGCGGCCCGGCGGGCGGCGCGGAGCTCGACGGGGTGAGGCACACACCGGGAGAGGTGGCCGGGTGGGCTGAACTTTGTCCACCCCGGACCCGTTGAATACGGCCTTGCCAGACAGTCCGGCAGAGCCAGAAAGTCCGTAGCCGGAACGAACGGGATTCAGCCCACCCGGCCACCTCCGCAGAAGCGGTGGTCACCCCGCGGCGCTCCCCCGCGGCATCTCGATCCGCGGCCGCTCGCCGGGGCGTCGGTCAGCCCTCGACGGTGGTCACCGCGGCCCTCACCGCCGAGATGCCCGGCTCCGCCATGATGATCGTGTAGTGGTTCACGCCGAGCACCTCGCTCGCCGTCAGCCCGGGGAGCCGGCCCAACCACTCCGCGACGGTGTCGGCCGGGTACATGCCGCCGGGCTGGTCGAGCAGGCCGCGCGGCGCCCGCAGGAACGTGATCGGCAGGCCGGTCTCGGCGGCCCAGGCGAGCGCGGCGGGCACGGCGTCGCCCCGTGCGGAGTCGGCCGAGTCCGCGGCGACGGCGTCGGGCGACGTCGCGGGCCGGAGCACCGGCGCGCCCGGCGACCCGGCAACGGCAGCACCCACCGGCGGGTACTCCGCCAGGTCGTAGTCCACGTACTGCTCCACGACGGGGTTCCACCGGGCGAAGGCGGGGTGCGCCCGCCAGAACTCCCGGTACGCCTCGGCGCTCGGGAAGGTCTGGGTCAGCCGCTCGATCGCGGGGCCGAGCAGCGCCCGCACCAGCTCCTCGGGCGTCGCGCCGTCCGGCACCCCCGGCGGCAGCGGGATGGGCAGACCGCCGTCGACGAGCACGAGCCGGGCCACGAGGTCCGGGTGCCGGTGCGTCAGCACGAGCGACACGAAACCGCCCATGGAGTGTCCGACGACGACCGCCGGCCCGGCCGCGAGCGCCCCGATCACGGCCGCGACGTCGTCGGCGTGCGCGGCCATGCCGTACGGGCCGGGCAGCGTGTTGCTGCGGCCGCGGCCGCGCAGGTCGGGCGCGACGACGCGGCGCCCGGGCAACGCGGAGACGACCGCGGGCCAGGCGCGGTGCGAGGCGGTGATGCCGTGCACCAGCACGACGGCGGGCAGGGGCGCGCCGTCGGGGCCGGTCGCCTCGGGCGCCGTCGGCTCCCAGACGCCCACCCGCAGCGCGCCGCCCGCCACCGCCACGTCGTGGGTGGTGTAGGTGTGCGAGCCGGTGGCCTCCACCTGGTCGACGACGCTCATGGACGCTTCTCCCCCTCGCTCCGGCCGGGGCCGGTGCCGCCGGGCGCCAGCGCCCGCTCGATGAACCTCATCGCCTGGTCGAACACCTCGGGCGGGACGGCCGACGTCGGGCCGCCGGGCTCGACGTCGGGGCCCCACAGGACCCACCGCATGCCGACGATCTCGCCGATGCCCATGAGCGCCCACGCGGCCACCTCGGGGTCGATGTCGCCGACCTCGCCCGCGGCCTGCGCCTTGGCGAGCCCGTCGCGGTACCCCTCGACGATCCGCGTGTAGTGCAGGCGCAGCGCGCCCGGCGAGACGAACTCCGCCTGCCGCACGATCCGGTACAGCGCCGGATGCTCGGCCGTGAACTCGAAGAAGGCGCGGAACCCCGCCCGCTCCGCCTCGATCCGTCCCGACGCCTGCGAGGACGCCGCGATCATCGCGTGCCGCACGCGCCGGTTCAGGTCCTCGACCACCTCGTCGAAGATCTCGATCTTCGAGGTGAAGTACAGGTAGAACGTGCCCTGCCCCACCCCGGCCGCCTCCGTGATCTTCACGATCGAGGCGTCGTGGAAGCCGAGCTCGGCGAACACCCGCTCGGCGGCGACGAGGATGCGCGCGCGGGTGCGCTCCCCCTTGGTCATGGGCTGGGAGATGGTGCTCACCGGGCCTCCTTGGCAGGGCGTACGTGGAGCGCCGAGCGCACCACCTTGTTCAGGGACGAGCGTGGCAGGTCCGGGACGAGGTCGAAGTGCCGCGGCACCTTGTAGCCGGCCAGCTCGCGCCGGCAGAAGGCCGCGAGATCCTCCGCGTCGGTGAGCAGCCCGCCGCGCGGCACCACGAACGCGTGGCCCACCTCGCCCCAGCGCTCGTCGGGCACGCCCACCACGGCGGCGTCCGCCACGGCGGGGTGCCGGCGCAGCGCCGCCTCCACCTCGGCCGGGGTGACGTTCTCGCCGCCCGTGATGAACACGTCCTTGAGCCGGTCGACCACGCGGTAGTACCCGTCGGCGTCGCGTTCCACCAGGTCACCGGTGCGCAGCCAGCCGCCCGCGAACGACGCCGCCGTCGCCTCCGGCTCCCGGAAGTAGCCCGCGAACACGCTCGGGCCGCGCACCAGCAGCTCGCCCGTGGCGGTGCCCACGAGATGCTCGCCGGTGACCGGGTCGGCCACCGCCACCTCGACGTGCGGGTACGGCACGCCGGCGGAGCCGACGCGGTCGCGCGCCACGTCGTCGGGCAGGCAGAGCACGTTGGGGCCCGCCTCGGTGAGCCCGTAACCCTGGGTGAGCGCGACGCCGCGCCGGTGCCAGGCGCGCAGCAGCGGCTCCGGCATGGGCGCGCCGCCCACCACCGCGTGCCGCAGCGAGCTCAGGTCGGCCGCCGCGAAGCCGGGGTGCTCGGCAAGCAGCAGGTAGTTGGTGGGCACGCCCATCATCGTGGTGACGCGCCGGTCGGCGACCAGGCGCAGCACGCGCTCGGGCTCGAAGGTGCGCTCCAGCACCACGGTGGCGCCCGTCCACCAGGCCAGCAGCGGCTGGATGTTCCAGCCGCCCACGTGGAACTGGGGCAGCACCGAGAGCACCACGTCCGTGCTGGTCAGCTCGACCGTCCGGGACAGCGACAGGTTGTTCCAGAAGCAGTTCGCGTGGGTGAGCAGCGCACCCCGCGAGGCGCCGCCCGTGCCGGACGTGAACACCAGCAGCAGCGGGTCGTCGTCGCGCACCACCCGGCCCCGCGCTCCGGCGGACGGCTCCGCGAGCGACGTCCGCCGCGTGGGCGCGGGCACGCGCGCCTCCACGCCGTGCGGCCCGAGCGCCGTGCGCGACGGCGGCAGCGGCAGCCGTTCGAGCGCGGCGTCCGCCAGGGTGCCGCACTCCTCCTCGACGAGCACGAGCGCGGGGTCGGCCTGGTCGAGCTGCGCCGCGAGCTCGTGCGGGGACAGCCGCCACGACAGCGGCGCGAGCACGAGCCCGGCCTTGGCGCAGGCGAAGAACAGCACCACCTGGTCGGAGCTGTTGCCGGTGACGGTGGCGATCCGGTCGCCCGCCACGTACCCGGCGTCGAGCAGCCGGGCCGCCAGTGCCGTGGCTCGCGCGTCCAGGGCGCGATATGTCAGGGTGACGCCGCGGTCGTCCACGGCCACCCGGTCGGGCGTGGCCAGCGCGCGGTCGCGCGGCCACCGGCCCAGCGTGTGCAGGTCGCTCATGCGACCGCCCCCTCGGGGGCGGGCACTCCGGGCGCGGGGCCGCTCCCGTCCCTGTCGCTCCCGGGCCGACGGCGCGCGGCCAGCCGCTCGGCCGCGCCCGCCAGCCCGCCCGGCAGGAAGATCACGACCAGCACGAAGCACGTGCCCAGCAGGAACATCGGCTCCGACAGCGGGATCCGCAGCACGGCCGGCAGCCCGGCCACGGCCTCGGAGTGCGCGAGCTCGGCGAGGCGCTGGTCCAGCAGCGTGTAGAGCACCGCCCCCACGACCGCGCCCCACCGCGACCCGACGCCGCCCAGCACCACCATGACCAGGAGCGTGAGCGTGAAGTCCGCGGTCGACGTCGCCGGCGACGCGCCGGACTGCAGCAGCAGGTACGCCATCCCGACCACGGTCGCGAGCGATGCCGCCAGCACGAACACCACGAGCTTGGTCAGGTACGGGCGGCCGCCGATGATCCGCACGCGCACCTCGTTCTCGCGCACGGCCGCGGCCATGTGCCCCGCCCGGCTGCGCTCGATCCACAGCACCACCAGGTAGACCACCAGCAGCACCGCGAGCGCCAGCCAGTACAGGTTGCGGGTGTTGACCACGCCCACCAGGGCGGCGGGCACGCCGTCGGTCGCGAGCGCGAGGCCCTCCTCGCCGCCGGTCAGGTCGCCCTGGTCGCGGCGCACCAGCACGTTGCCCGCCTGGGCGAACGCGAGCGTGACCATCGCGAACGAGATGCCGGTGACGCGCAGGGAGATGGCGCCCACGACGAACGCGAGGGCCACGCCGCCCACCAGTACCAGTGCGGCGGCGGGCAGGAGCGGCACGTCGGTGCGGTCCAGCACGATCGCCAGCCCGTAGATCCCGGCCGCGAAGTAGAGCGCGTGCCCGAAGCTCATCAGGCCCGCCACCCCGAACAGCAGGTGGTAGGACAGCGCGAGCGCCGCCGTCAGCCAGCACAGGGCGAGGAGCTGGAGCGTGCCGGGCTCGTAGGTGTACCCGGGCAGCACGCCCGGCACCGGGAGCGCGAGCAGCGGCAGGCAGGCGAGCAGCACCAGGAGCGCCAGGCCACCGAGGCGGGTGCTTGCGCGGGTCATGCGGGCCTCCCCATCAGTCCGGACGGGCGCACGAGCAGCACGAGCGCCAGGAGCAGGACGACGATCAGGTCGCCCGTGTTGTTCAGGTAGAAGTTCGCGAGCTGCTGCAGCACGGCGACGACGACGGACGCCACCGCGGCCCCGGTCAGCGAGCCCATGCCGCCGATCACCGTGACGATGAACGCGAAGATCAGCAGGCTCGCGCCCATGTGCGGGGAGACGTAGTTCAGCGACTGCGTGGCCAGCACGCCACCCAGGCCGGCCGCGGCCCCGCCCACGGCGAAGACGAGCGTGAACGCGCGGCGCACGTCGATGCCGAGTGCCGTGACCATGGCCCGGTTCTCGACGCCGGCGCGGATGATCAGGCCGTACCGCGTGTACCGCAGGAACGCGACGATGCCGCCGAGCACGGCGGCCGCCGCGAGCACGTTGAGGAACGCGGTGTTCGGCACGTGCGCGCCCAGCACGTCCGTGGTCGAGGCGAGCCACTCGGTGCGCGTGACGTTCCGGGGGTTCGGCCCCCAGATCCCCTCGAACAGGGCGACCGTGGCGAGCGAGAGGCCCACGGTGACGAGCACCTGCTCGATGTGCCGGTCGTAGAGCGGACGGATGAGGCCCAGCTCGGTGGCGGTCGCCGCGGCCGCGCCGGTCAGCGCGCCCACCACGAGGCCCAACAGGAGCCCGCCCCAGGTGCCCGCGCCGACGAGGTTGCCGGCCGCCAGCCCGACGAACGCGCCGAGCGTGAGGAACGAACCGTGCGCGAAGTTCAGCACGCCCATCAGGCCGTAGATCAGGGACAGGCCCGAGGCGACGAGGAAGTACAGTCCGCCCAGGCCGAGGCCCGTGGCGAGCAGGAGGATCAGGGTGCTCATCGGCCGGCCTCCGCGGTGGTCGCTGCTTCCTCGCCGGACGGGTCGTGCTCGCCGGCCGAGACTCCCAGCAGCCGCTGGACCAGGTCGGGGTCGTCGAGCAGGGCCCGCGCCGGGCCCGTGTGCACCACGCGTCCGGCGTCGATGACCACGACGCGCTCGGCCAGCCGCTCGACGACCTGCAGGTTCTGCTCCACGAGCAGCACGGGCACGGTCCGGGCGGCCGCGGCCAGGGTCTCGGCCACCTCGGTCACGATCCGCGGGGCGAGCCCCTTGGTGGGCTCGTCCACGAGGAGGATCCGGTTCTCGTTGAGCAGCGCCCGTGCCAGGGAGACCATCTGCTGCTGCCCGCCCGAGAGCGTGCCCGCACGCTGTCCGGCGCGCCTGACCAGGTCCGGGAACAGGGTGTCGACGAGCTCGCGGTGCTCCGCCGTGGAACCGCCGCGTTCCGCGAGCCGGAGGTTCTCCGCCACCGTCAGGCCCGCGAACACCTCGCGGTCCTCCGGCACGTAGCCCACGCCGCGCCGGACGATGCGGTCCGTGCGCTCGGCGTCCACGCGGACGCCGTCGAGCAGCACCTCGCCCGAGCGTTCGATCAGGCCGAGGATCGCCCGCAGGCTGGACGTCTTGCCGACGCCGTTGCGGCCGAGCACCGCGGTGACGCCGGAGGCCGGGACCTCGAACGACACGTCGTGCACCACCTGCTGCCCGGCGATGCGCGCCGACAGGCCGCGCACCTCCAGCACGTTCGGCCCGCTCATGCGGCACTCCCCGCGGTCGAGCCGGCCGTCGTGCCCAGGTAGGCGGACTGCACCGTCTCGTCCGCCATGACCTTCTCCGGGACGTCGCAGGTCAGCAGCTCGCCGTGGTGCATGACGGCGACCCGGTCGGCCAGGCCTAGCACCACGTCCATGTGGTGCTCCACCATGAGCACCGTGCGGCCGGAGTCGTTGATGGACCGGATCACCTCGACCAGCCCGGCGACGTCGCCCGTCGCCACGCCCGCCATCGGCTCGTCCAGCAGCACCACCGACGAGTCCATGGCCAGCAGCACGGCGATCTCCAGCTTGCGCTTGTCGCCGTGGGACAGGTCGCCGGCCGCGGCGTCGGACCGGTGGGTCAGACCCACCGTGCCCAGGTGCTCGGCGGCCTCCACCGACGCGACGTCGCCGCGCCGGGGAAAGCTCAGGACCGAGAGGCTGCCGCCGAGGCGGCGCTGGGTGGCGAGCCGGACGTTCTCCACGACGGACAGCCGCGGGAACAGGCTCGACGTCTGGAACGTCCGGCCCAGGCCGGCGCGGGCCCGGACGGCGACGGACGCCGCGGTCACGTCCCGGCCCCCGAGCAGCACGCGGCCACTCGTGGCCCGGTAGATCCCGCTGATCAGGTTGAACAGCGTGGTCTTGCCCGCGCCGTTCGGACCGATCACGCCCAGCAGCTCGCCGCGCCCCACCCGGAGGTCCACCCCGTCGAGGATCCGCGCGCCGCCGATCGTCAGCCCGAGCCCGGCCGTCTCGAGGACCGGCTCGCCACCCGCTGCCATCAGTCGGTCGCCTCGGCGGGCGCGACGGCCTCGCCGTCGATGACCTCGACCAGCTCCGGCGTCCAGGCGTCGCCGTCCTTGACCAGCTTGGCCTGGTACATCGGCTGGATCAGCGCGTGGTCGGAGGCGCGGACCGTGGTCTCGCCCTTGGGGCCCTCGAACGTATAACCCTCCAGCGCGTCGACCATCGCCTCGACGTCGCCGGCGCCCTCCTCGATCGCGTGCACGACGAGCTGCGCCGCCACGAAGCCGTCCGGCGTGAACAGGTCCGGCGTGCCGCCGGCCGCCTCGACGGTGTCCAGCATCGCGGTCTCGGTCTCGGTGCCCGCCGCGCCGGGAAAGTAGTGGTTGAGGAAGCTGACCTTCTGGGCAGCGTCGCCGTAGGCGCCGTAGGTGGCCACGTCGCCCAGGCCCGTGACGACGGTGGTCTCGTCGAGCACGCCCTGCTGGTCCAGGCCCTGCCACATCGCGCCCGTCGTGGCGCCGGCCCAGGCCACGAAGACCATGTCGGCCTCGGCGTCGAGCACCTTCTTGGCGAAGGGCGTGAACTCGGTCGCGTCCTCGGGCACCAGCACCGAGGAGACCTCCGCGCCCTGGCCGCCCAGCACGCCCTCGACCGCGGCGAGGTTGCCCTGCCCGAACGCGTTGTCCTGGGCGAAGACGACGACCTTCGCGCCTTCCGGGTCCACGAACGTGCCCGCCGCGGCGACGTCCTGCAGCGACTGCCGGCCGCTGCGGAACGTGTAGCGGTTGATGCCGGTGAGCGTGTCCACGGCCGCGGGGCCGGAGACGTACAGGACCTTGTTCTGTTCGGCCTGCTCGGCGAGCGGCAGCGCCACGCCCGAGACGACCGTGCCGCCCAGGATCTGGTAGCCCTTGCCGATCAGGTCCTTCGCCTGCGAGACCGCCTTCTCGGGGTCGCCGGCGTCGTCGTGGAACGTGACGTTGAGCTCGTGGCCGGCCACCGTCCCGGTGCCGTCGGTGGCGTACTCGATGCCCGCCTCGAACCCCTGCTTGTAGGCCGCGCCGTAGGCGGCGAGCGGCCCGGACTCCGAGTAGACGATGCCGACGTCGATCGGCACCGCGTCCGCGCCGTCGTCGCCGCTGCCGCCGGTGGTCGCGCCGGTCGGCGCGCACGCTGCGAGCGCCAGGCCCGTCACCGCCGCGGCGGCGACGGCCATGAGGGACTTCCTCGTCCGCATGACTCTGCCCTTCTTCGGGTGGTCGCCGCTCGTGGGGTGCGGGCTACGTCGCCCAAACCTGAGAGGCGATTCAGGTTGCGGAGATAGTGGACGAGACGGGCATCTCGTGTCAACCCATCCGCCCGCGGAACCGGCCGGGTGAACTATTGACAGGTGATTCAGGTCGCACCTAATGTCCGCAGATGTCCGGCTGACCCCGCGCATCGGAGCGCCTCGGGCAGCACGACCTCGACGTGGAGGTTCGCATGACACACCCGTCCCCGCGCCCGCCCGGCCGACCCGGCCGCCGTGCGCTCGTCTGGATCGCGGCCGTCGCCGTGGCGCTCGTCCCGCCCGCGGCGGCCGCCGTCGCGAGCACGACCGCGGCCGCCCAGCCCGGCGCGCCCACCGCCGTCGAGCAGGTCGCCGCGGCCGGCGCCTGGTCGTCCCGCACGGCGGGCGGGATGACCACGCAGCTCTACGTGCCGACCTCGGAACCCGCGCTGGCGGCCGGGCGGGCGCTGATGATCAACCTGCACGGCTGCGTGCAGACGTCGGCCAACCTCAGGAGCGGCGGCAACTGGACCACGACGGCCGACGAGCACGGCATGGTCGTGGCCGTCCCCGCGGCGCCGAACGGCGGCGTGCTGCTCGGCTGCTGGGACTACTACGACACCTCGCACTCGCGGGCCAACCCGGCGCGGCACGACGACAACCTGCTGCAGCTCGTCGACGACCTGCTCGGGGACGCCTCGCTCGGGATCGACCCCAACCAGGTGTACCTCTCCGGGCTCTCCTCCGGCGGCGGCGAGACCATGGTCATGGGCTGCCTCGCGCCCGACGTCTTCGCGGGGATCGGCATCAACGCCGGCCCCACGGTCGGCACGACGTCCGGCCAGATCGGGTCGGTGGCGACCACGCAGGCGCAGGCCACCACCGTCTGCCGCAACTTCGCCTCGACCGGGTCGCCGGGCTTCGGCACGCAGGTGACGTCGGTGGTGTACGGGTCGTCCGACACGACCGTCGCGACCGGTTACAACACGCTGAACGCGCAGGTCATGGCCGGTATCTACGGCGCGTCCAGCCAGTCGTCGTTCTCCCTGGCGGGGCTGCCCGGCACGAACACCGCCGGCAGCGGAACGCTGTGGTCCGACGCCGCGGGGCCGCGCGTCTCCCTCATCGCCAACACGAACGTGGGCCACGCGTGGCCGGCCGGCGGCGGGCCGGGCGGCTCGTACATCTCGACGAGCTCGGTGAACTACCCCGCCTACGTGACGGACTTCTTCTTCGACAACAACCGGCGCGTGGACCGGTCGGCCGAGCCCACCGACCCGCCGACGGACCCGCCCACCGACCCGCCCACGGACCCGCCGGGCCTGTTCTGCGGCGCGGCCACGAACGCCCAGCACCAGGCCGCGGGCCGGGCCACGTCGTACGGCATCAACCCGTACAACCCGTTCTACGCCGTCGGCTCCCTGGACTATCTCGGCCAGGGGAACGCGACCGTGACGACCCTGCGGGAGACGTCGGAGGGGGTGTACGACCTGGTCACGGGCTGCTGACGCAGCGCTGCCGAATCCGCTCAGCCCTCGGGGGCGTGCCTTTCCAGGAACGTGTAGACCTCCGTGGTCTCCACGCCCGGGTACGCGCCCGAGGGCATCGCGGCGAGCATCGACGCGTGCGGCCGGGCGGAGGGCCAGGCGAAGTCGCCCCACTTCTCGGTCAGGTCCGCGGGCGGACGCCGGCAGCACGACTCGTCGGGGCACCGCGAGGCCGACCGGACCGTCGTCTCGCGGCCGGAGAACCACTTGACGTGCGCGAACGGCACGCCGACCGACACCGAGAAGGCGCCGTCCGACGTGTTCTCCACGCGCGAGGTGCACCAGTACGTGCCCGACGGCGTGTCCGTGTACTGCGCGTACGGGTTGAACCGGTCCTCGACGTCGAACACCTGGCGCGCCGTCCACTGCTTGCACACGTGCTGGCCCTCGACGGCGCCCAGGGCGTCCGAGGGGAACCGCACGCCGTCGTTCTCGTACGCCTTGTGCAGGATCCCCGACTCGTGGACCTTCATGAAGTGCACCGGGATGCCGAGGTGCCGCGTGGCGAGGTTCGTGAACCGGTGCGCGGCGGTCTCGAACGACACCCCGAACGCGTCGCGCAGGTCCTCGATCGCGATGGAGCGCTCGTCCTTGGCGTCGCGCAGGAACTTCACGCCCGGCTTCTCCGGCACCATCAGGGCCGCCGCGAGGTAGTTGGCCTCGACCCGCTGGCGCAGGAACTCGCCGTAGTGGCCCGGCTCGGTGTGGTCGAGCACGTGCGAGGCGAGCGCCTGGAGCAGCGCCGATCGGGTGTTCGAGCGGCCACGGAACCCCTTGGACGGCAGGTAGACGCGGCGGTTGCGGGTGTCGATCACCGACCGCGTCGAGTGCGGCAGGTCGCTCACGTAGTGCAGGGTGAAGCCCAGGTGCGCGGCGATCTCCGCGGCCATCCGCTGCGGCAGCGGCCCGGAGGTGTGCCCCACGTCGGCGAGCAGCTCCTTGGCGACCTGCTCCAGCTCGGGCAGGTAGTTGTCCTTGGCGCGCATGTCGTCGCGGAGCTCGCCGTTGGCCCGGCGCGCCTCCTCGGGGGTGGCCGCACGCTCGGTGTGCAGGCGCTCCAGCTCCCGGTGCAGCGCCAGGATGGTGCCGAGCGCGTCGGTGGGCAGCGACTTGCCGATCCGCACACCGTCGATCCCGAGCGACGCGAACAGCGGGCCGCGCTGCACCCGCTCCAGCTCGATCTCCAGCGCGTCCCGCTCCGACGGCGGCTCGGCCGACAGGAGGTCGTCCACCCCGGCGCCGAGCGCCCGGGCGATGGCCTGGAGCTGGGAGAACTTGGGCTCCCGCTTCCCGTTCTCCAGCGTGCTGACCTGCGACGGGGCGCGGTCGATCGCGCCGGCGAGGTCTTCGAGCGTCATGCCCTTGCTCGTCCGCAGGTAGCGGATGCGCCGGCCGATCGTGAGCGCGTCCGGCTCGCCGTCCGCCGTCGGGCCGCCTGCGGCACCCGCCGCCGCGCCAGGCGCGGGGCGCGCCACCGGACGGCGCGTGGCGCCCGCCGCCTGCCGGCGCGGCTGACCGCTCTGCCCGCTCTGCGGGGAACGCGAGGATGCCGCGTTTCGGGCGGTTCCGCGATTCTCGGTGCTTCCTGCCATGCCAGAGGGTGACATAGGCAAAGGCTTCCGATCAACAGAAGAACACGAAAACTTCTGCGCGGATCTGCTTGAGCAGGGGGTCGCGGAGGGCAGATGGTCGTAACACGTCACCGGCAGACGCGGTGACAACGTTCCGTCCCGAGAAGGAGACCCGCCATGAGCGCACCCACGATCGACCACACGTCCGAGGCGACCACGTCCGCGACGACCGCGGTGCCGGCGCAGGCCTCCGTGCGCGCCGGGGACCAGGTCCAGACGGCCGCAGAGCTGCAGCAGTCCTGGGACACCGATTCCCGCTGGGCCGGCATCGAGCGCAGCTTCACCGCCGAGGACGTCGTCGCCCTGCGCGGCTCGGTCGGCGAGGAGAGCACCCTCGCCCGCCGCGGTGCCGAGCGCCTGTGGCGCCAGCTGCACGAGGAGGACTACATCAACGCCCTCGGCGCGCTGACCGGCAACCAGGCGGTGCAGCAGGTCAAGGCCGGCCTGCAGGCCATCTACCTCTCCGGCTGGCAGGTCGCCGGCGACGCGAACCTCTCGGGGCAGACCTACCCCGACCAGTCGCTCTACCCGGCCAACTCCGTGCCCGCCGTGGTCCGCCGCATCAACAACGCCCTGCTGCGCGCCGACCAGATCGACGTCGCCGAGAACGGCACCCCCACCCGCGACTGGCTCGCCCCGATCGTGGCCGACGCCGAGGCCGGCTTCGGCGGCCCGCTCAACGCGTACGAGCTGATGAAGTCGATGATCCAGTCGGGCGCCGCGGGCGTGCACTGGGAAGACCAGCTCGCCTCGGAGAAGAAGTGCGGCCACCTGGGCGGCAAAGTGCTCATCCCCACCCAGCAGCACGTGCGCACGCTCAACGCCGCGCGGCTCGCGGCCGACGTCGCCGACGTCCCGTCCATCGTGATCGCCCGGACCGACGCCGAGGCGGCGACCCTGATCACCTCGGACGTCGACGAGCGTGACCGCCCCTTCATCACCGGCGAGCGCACCAACGAGGGCTTCTACAAGGTGACCAACGGCATCGAGCCGTGCATCGCCCGCGCCAAGGCCTACGCGCCCTACTCCGACCTGATCTGGATGGAGACCGGCACGCCCGACCTGGAGCTGGCCCGCACGTTCGCCGAGGCCGTCAAGGCCGACTTCCCCGACCAGATGCTGAGCTACAACTGCTCGCCGTCGTTCAACTGGAAGAAGCACCTCGACGACGACACGATCGCGAAGTTCCAGCGCGAGCTGGGCGCGATGGGGTTCACGTTCCAGTTCATCACCCTGGCCGGCTTCCACGCCCTGAACTACTCGATGTTCGACCTCGCCCACGGGTACGCCCGCGAGCAGATGTCGGCGTACGTGAAGCTGCAGGAGCTGGAGTTCGCCGCCGAGGAGCGCGGCTACACCGCCACGCGGCACCAGCGCGAGGTCGGCACCGGCTACTTCGACCGCGTCGCCACCGCGCTCAACCCGGACTCGGCGACCACCGCCCTGGCCGGCTCGACCGAGGCGGCGCAGTTCTGATGACCGCCACCATCGACACCCGCGCCCAGGGCACCAGCCCCTACGACGCCGACGCCGGCCTGGCCGGGATCGGCACCCCGCCGGCGGCCCGCACCGGGTCCGCCACGGCGCCCCGCACCGCGTCCACCCCGTCGACCCCCGCTCCCACGCAGGTGCCCGCCCCGGCTCCCGCGCCCCGGAGCTCGGCCCCCAGCACGCTGCCGAACGGCGGGGTGGGCGCCTCGGGGACCGGCGCCCGCCGGGGCGTGATCACCGTGACCGCGGCCGTCGGGCCGCGGTACGGCGAGATCCTGACGCCGGAGGCCCTGGCGTTCCTCGCCCTGCTCCACGACCGGTTCGACGCCCGCCGCGACGAGCTGATCGCGCAGCGCCAGCTGCGCCGCCAGGACATCGCCGACGGCAGCGACCCGGACTTCCGGGCCTCGACGCGGCCGGTGCGGGACGACCCGGACTGGCGGGTGGCCGGATCGCGCAACGCGCCCGGCCTGGAGGACCGGCGCGTCGAGATCACGGGTCCCACCGACCCGAAGATGACCATCAACGCGCTCAACTCGGGCGCCCGGTGCTGGCTGGCCGACGCCGAGGACGCGTCCAGCCCCACGTGGCCCAACGTGATCGAGGGGCAGCTCGCGCTGCACGACGCGATCCGCGGCACGCTCAGCTTCACGAACGAGGGCGGCAAGGAGTACACGCTGCGGTCGGCCGACCTCGTGGACCTCCCGACCATCGTGTTCCGCCCGCGCGGCTGGCACCTCGACGAGGCGCACCTGCGGTACACGGACGCGAACGGCATCACGAGCAGCACGCTCGGCAGCCTCGTGGACTTCGGTCTCTACTTCTTCCACAATGCCGCCGAGCTCGTCGCCCGCGGCCGTGGCCCGTACTTCTACCTGCCCAAGCTCGAGGGCTACCGGGAGGCGCGGCTGTGGAACGAGGTCTTCGAGGTGGCGCAGGACGCGCTCGGCATCCCGCGCGGCACCGTGCGCGCCACGGTGCTCATCGAGACGCTCCCCGCGGCGTTCGAGATGGAGGAGATCCTCTACGAGCTGCGTGACCACTGCGCCGGGCTGAACGCCGGCCGCTGGGACTACCTGTTCTCGGTGATCAAGTGCTTCCGCACGCGCGGCGACTCGTACGTGCTGCCCGACCGCGCCCAGGTCACCATGACGGCGCCGTTCATGCGCGCGTACACCGAGCTGCTGGTGGCCACCTGCCACAAGCGCGGCGCGCACGCCATCGGCGGCATGAGCGCGTTCATCCCCGACCGCCGCAACCCGGAGGTCACGCGGCAGGCGTTCCAGCAGGTCGCCGTGGACAAGAAGCGCGAGGCCGGCGACGGCTTCGACGGCACCTGGGTGGCCCACCCCGACCTCATCCCGGTGGCCGAGGCCGAGTTCGACGCCGTGCTCGGCGACGCGCCGAACCAGGTCACCCGCCTGCGGCCCGACGTCGCCGTGGGGCAGCACGAGCTGCTCGACGTCGCGTCGGCGCGGCGGGCCGGGGCGACCGTGACGTCCGCCGGGCTGCGCTCGAACGTCTCGGTGGCCGTGCGCTACCTCGACGCGTGGCTCCGCGGTACCGGGGCCGCCGCGCTGGACAGCCTCATGGAGGACGCAGCCACCGCGGAGATCTCCCGGTCCCAGGTGTGGCAGTGGATCGCGTCGGGCACCGTGACCGACGACGACCGGCAGCCCGTGACCCGGGAGCGCGTCGAGGCCATCCTGCTCGACGTCGTGGCCTCGCTGCCGCACGGCCACGGCAACCGGATCGACGACGCGGCCGAGATCTTCCGGGGCGTCGCTCTCGAGGACGACTTCCCGGCGTTCCTCACGAGCCCGGCCTACCAGGGGCACCTGGTGGGCTCGCCCGTCGACCGGCCGTAGCCGCCGGTCGACCTCAGGCTGGGACGCCCCGCTGTGGCGGGGCGTCCCTTCCACCGCCCGACGCCGTGCCGGTCGCCGCTCTCTCGGCGCCCCACCACCCCTGGGGTGAGACCGGCGCGGCGTCGGGCACTCTCGCGGGGCGCCGCGTGGGGTGCGCGCGGAGTGCGCGCGGGTGCCGCCAGGGTGGGGCCGGCAAGCGCGACATTCCGGTTGTTGCACATACCGTCAGTAGCGCTACCCTGGGCGTTCTTCGACGGACGGCAGCGGGTCTCCGGACCGCTCCGCTGCCCCGACCGGTCGGCGGGCGGACCGTGGTCCGCCGGCGCCGATGTCATACGCAAGGGGGCGTTGACCAGTGAGCGAACAGCCGAACGGTGCACAGCCGGTGGACCGGACGTCGGGCGAGGGCGGTCCGGGCAGGCCTCATGCCGGTGCTGCCGAGCCGGGGGCGTCAGGGCCAGGGGTGTCAGGCTCGCAGTCGTCCCAGCCGGGAGCGGCGTTCCGCCGATCCGACGGCCGGCGCCGCGCAACCCGGGGCCGCCACGGGCGCTGCGCCTGGACCGGCGTCGTCGCCCTCGCGGTGACCGGCGGGGTGCTCGTCAGCGCGTCCGCGAGCGTCCCGACGGCGGGCGCCGGGCTCCTCGGCGCGTCGACGGCGGGTGTGTCGGCGGTGCCCGCGGCGTCCGGCGCGGGACAGGCTGCGGTGCGGCTGGGCGCCGTCCGGCAGGCCGTGACCGCACCGGTCACCGCACCGGCCACCCCGGCGGACGGCGTCACCGTCAGCCAGGTCCTCGCCGTCCTGGACCGCGCCGAGCGGACGCTGCGGCAGAGCTCGTCACCCAGCCCCGGCGTCGCCCAGGCCGCCGCGGAGCTCGGCATGCTCTACACGACCTACCAGGCGCAACAGCTCGCCCTGGCCGAGGCCGACCGGCCGCTCCGGGTCGAGTCGGCGCCGGCGGCGGGCGAGTCGGGCACGGCGACCCCCGCGGCCGAGGCGGTGCGGGCCGAGCAGGTGTCCCGGACCGTCACGAGCGCGCTCCACCAGAGCAGGGCCCCGGAGTGGGGCCCGTCCGAGGCCTTCCCGCCGAAGCGCGCCGTCCCCGACGAGGGGCCGGGCTACGTGACGTTCGACGAAGTGGCCGTCGCCGCGATGCGGCTCGCCAACATGCTCGACCCGTCGTCGCCCACCGCGCTGATCGACACGCTGCCGGACGCGGGCACCTCGCTGCGCCGCAACCTGCTGGAGACCGTGGCGGCCTACGGCGACTCCACCGCGGGGTACGCCAACGGCCGCATCCCCGCGGACGTGCTCTGCGCGCTGCCCTTCGCGCCCGGCCACCTGCTGCGCTGCGACGCGGCCGAGCGGCTGACGGCTCTCAGCGCACGCTTCGAGGACGAGTTCGGCCACCCGATCCCGCTGACGGACTCCTACCGCTCGTACGACATGCAGGTGGTGGTCAAGGGGACCAAGCCGCACCTGGCCGCGATCCCCGGCACGTCGAACCACGGCTGGGGCCTCGCGATCGACCTGGGCGACCCCGTCGCCGGCGGCAGCTCCCCCGAGTACGTGTGGCTGCGCCTGCACGCGCCCGACTACGGCTGGGACAACCCGTCCTGGGCCCGGCTCGACGGCGCCAAGCCGGAGCCGTGGCACTTCGAGTTCTTCGCGGCGGGCTCGATACCGAACCGGGCCATCGATCCGGCCGACGTCGGCACGTGGGGGTCGGTCCCGGCGTCCCGGACCGATCCGGCGAACCTGGGCTCCCGGCCCGCGGAGGAGGCCGCGGCCACGAAGCGGCCGGCGTCCGGCGGCAGGGCCGGCTCCGGCACCGGCTCGGACGGCGGGCAGGACGGCGGATCCGGTGGGACCGAGGTCTCCGGCGACTCGTCGGCGGAACCGGGCGGCAGCACGCCGACCGCTCCCGAGCCGCCGGCCCCGGCCGAGCCCACGCCGACCGAACCGCCCGCGCAGGAGGACCCGGACTCCCCCACCGGCTCGGGCCTGGTCGAGGACGTGGTCGGCGGCACGGTCGGCCTGGTCGGCGACACGGTCGAGGGCGTGGTCGGCGGAGTCGTCGGCGGCCTGCTCGGGGGCGGCAGCGCGAGCGGGGCCACGAACCAGGCCGGGTGATCTTTCACCTCCGGCTCAAATACGTCGGCTTTCGCCCTTTTGGCCGGATACGGTGCGCCCATGTCCGACGACGAGAGCGCGACCCGCGCTCCAGAACTGAATCCGTCCGGCGAGCCCCTTCCGGCTCCGGACGCATCGAACGGCTCCGTCTCCGACGCCACGAACGGCAGCACGACGGCGGCCGGGCCGGTCGCGAACGACCCGGTCGCGAACGACGGAGCGGAGCCGGCGGCCGGCCAGGTCGCGAACGACGGAGCGGAGCCGGCGGCCGGCCAGGTGCTGACCGCCGAGAGCGCGGCGCCGCCCGCGGCCGACGCGGCCGGGCCGGCTGAAGATGCCGACGCGGCCGGGCCGGCTGGAGCGCCGGAGCCGTCAGCGGTGGCACCGACCGGACCTGGCGCCCCGGACGCTCCGGCGCCGGGGCAGGCGCTCGGAGGCGCCGTGGCGTTCGTCAAGAACCACGCCGTCACCCTCGTGCTGGTGGTGCTGCTGATCGCGGCCGTGGTGTGGGGCGCGCTCGGCGTGGTCTCGACGAACGACTGGCAGTCGCGTGCGGCGGCGCTCTCGGCGGACCTGGCGGGCGCGGAGGAGACCCTCGCCGAGGCCCGCGCGACGATCGACGACCTGGAGATCGCCAAGGAGCGGGCCGAGACCACGGCGACCGCCTGCATCGGCGCGATCGACGACGCGGACGCCATGCTCGAGGTCTCGGCCAAGCTGGACGACAAGACGGTCGTCTACCTGGAAGGGCTGAACGACTTCATGGCCGCGATCAACGCAGGCGACATCTCCGCGGCGGAGACCATCGGCTCCGAGATCGATGCGCTCAGCGTCCAGCTGGAGGAGCTGGGCAAGCAGATCGAAGGGCACATCGACGACTACGAGGACACCGCCGAGGGGTGCCACGTGGACGACGCCCAGGGCGTCTGACCTGGGTGCCGGCCGCGCGGCCGGCACCCGGTTCAGCCCTGGTCGAGGCCCAGCAGGTCGTCCTCGGTCTCGCGCCGCACCAGCACCCGCGAGGCTCCGCCGGCCACCGCGACCACGGGCGGGCGGGGCAGCATGTTGTAGTTCGACGCCATCGAGCGCCCGTAGGCACCGGTGGCGGCCACGGCGAGCAGGTCGCCCGCGCGCACGTCGGCGGGCAGGCGCACCTCGTGCACCACGATGTCGCCGGACTCGCAGTGCTTGCCGACCACCCGCGCCAGCACGGTCTCCGCCGCCGACGTCCGGCCCACGACCTCGGCGTGGTACGCCGCGCCGTACAGGGCCGGGCGGATGTTGTCGCTCATGCCGCCGTCGACGGACACGTAGGTGCGCGTGAAGTCCGCGCCGTCGTCGGCCGAGACTGTGACGGGCTTGACCGTGCCGACCGTGTACAGCGTGAGGCCCGCGGGGCCGACGATCGCCCGGCCGGGCTCGATCGAGAACCGCGGCAGGCTCGTGCCCAGCTCCTGGCACACCCCGGCGACCGACTGCGCGATGTCCTTCGCCACGCGCTCCGGGTCGAGCGCGACGTCGCCCGGCAGGTAGGCGATGCCGTACCCCCCGCCGAGGTCGACCTCGTCGACCAGCTCGCCCGACCGCTCGGCCAGGTCGGCGCGCAGGCGCAGCACCACGCGGGCGGCGGCCTCGAACCCGTCCGGGTCGAGGATCTGCGAGCCGATGTGGGAGTGGATGCCGAGCAGCCTCAGCTCGGGGTGCTTGAGCACCTGCAGCAGGGCGGCCATCGCGGGGCTCTCCGCCCCGTCCGCCGCGTTAACGGAGAGGCCGAACTTCTGGTCCTCGTGGGCCGTCGCGATGTACTCGTGGCCGCCGGCGTGCACGCCCGTGGTCACGCGGACCATCACCGGCGCCACGACCCCGCGCTCCGCCGCGAGCCGCGCGACGCGCTCGATCTCGACCAGCGAGTCCACGATGATGCGGCCCACCCCGGCGTCCAGGGCACGCAGGATCTCGGCGTCGGACTTGTTGTTGCCGTGCAGGCCGATCTCCGCCCCGGGTACCTCGGCCCGCAGCGCCACGGCGAGCTCACCGCTGGAGGCGGTGTCGACCCGCAGCCCCTCCTCGCGCGCCCAGCGCGCGACGGCCACGGTGAGCAGCGCCTTGCCGGCGTAGTAGACGTCCACACCCGCGCCGACCGCGCCGAACGCGGCCTCGAACGCCGTGCGGTACGCGCGGGCGCGCATCCGGAAATCGGCCTCGTCCAGCACGTAGGCGGGCGTGCCGTGCTCGGCGGCGAGGTCGCGGACGTCCACGCCGGCGACGGCCAGCGCGCCGTCCGGCAGCCGGCCGACACCGGTGGACCAGGGCGCGCCGGTCACATCCGCTCCGGGGCGCTCACGCCCAGCAGGTCGAGGCCGTTGGCCAGGACCGTGCGGACGGCGTCGTTCAGCCAGAGCCGCGCCCGGTGCGCGTCCGTGACCTCCTCGTCCGGGTACGGCGTGACGCGCAGCTTCTCGTCGTCGTTGTACCAGGAGTGGAAGTCGCCGGCGAGGGCCTCCAGGTAGCGGGCCACGCGGTGCGGCTCGCGCAGCTCGGCGGCCTGCGCCACGATCCGCGGGAACTCGGTGAGGCGGCCGATCAGCGCCGCCTCCGAGGCGTGCGAGAGCTGCGCCGGGTCGAACCCGTCCGCGCGACGCACGCCGCGCTCCACGGCCTTCGCGCCGATCTGCACCGTGCGGCTGTGCGCGTACTGGACGTAGAAGACCGGGTTGTCGTTGGTCTGCTTGAGCATGTCCTCGCCCTGCAGCTCCAGCGGCGTGTCCGCGGGGTAGCGCGCGAGCGAGTAGCGCACGGCGTCCTTGCCGATCCAGTCGACCAGGTCGCGCAGCTCGATGATGTTGCCGGCGCGCTTGGACAGCTTGGCGCCGCCGACGTTGACGAGCTGGCCGATCAGCACCTCGATGTTCGTCTCCGGGTCGTCCCCGGCGCACGCCGCGATGGCCTTGAGCCGGTTGACGTACCCGTGGTGGTCGGCGCCGAGCAGGTAGATCTTGCCCGGGAACCCACGGTCCTTCTTGGACAGGTAGTACGCGGCGTCCGACGCGAAGTAGGTGGGCTCGCCGTTCGCCCGGACCATCACGCGGTCCTTGTCGTCGGTGAAGTCGGTGGTGCGCAGCCAGACCGCGCCCTCCTGGTCGAACACGTGCCCCTGCTCGCGCAGGCGGGCCACGGCCTTCTCGACGGCGCCCGAGCTGTGCAGGTCCCGCTCGGAGAACCAGACGTCGAAGTGCACGCCGAAGCTCTCCAGCACCTCGCGGATCTCGGCGAGCTGGTGCGCGTAGCCCGACTCGCGGGCCACCGCGACGGCCTCGTCGTGCGGCAGCTCGGGCAGGTCCGGGCGGTCCGCGAGCACCTTGGCCGCGAGCTCCTTGACGTACTCGCCGCGGTAGCCGCCCTCGGGCACCTCGCCGTCCGTGGCACGCGCCAGCACGGACTCCCCGAAGCGGTCCATCTGGGCGCCCGCGTCGTTGATGTAGTACTCGGCGGTCACGTCGGCGCCCGCGGCGCGGAGGATGCGCCCCAGCGAGTCGCCCAGCGCGGCCCACCGGGTGTGCCCGATGTGCAGCGGGCCGGTCGGGTTGGCGCTGATGAACTCAAGGTTGATCACCTGGCCGGTCAGGGCCTCGCCCCGGCCGTACGCCGAGCCGGCCTCCACGATGGTGCGGGCGAGCTCGCCCGCCACGGCCGCGTCGAGCGTGATGTTGAGGAAGCCCGGGCCGGCGACGCCGACGGACTTGATGCCCGGGGTCGCGCCCAGGCGCGCCGCCAGGTCCTCCGCGAGCGCCCGCGGCGTCGTGCCCGCCTTCTTCGCGAGCTGGAGGGCCACGTTCGTGGCCCAGTCCCCGTGCTCTCGCTGCCTGGGTCGCTCCACGTGGACCGAGGCCGGGACGGCATCGGCAGGCAGGGCGAGTGTGCCGTCGGCGACGGCCGCGGCAAGGGCAGCGCTCAGCGCTTCGGAGAGCTCGGTGGGGGTCACGGATCGATTCTATCGGCCGGGCCGGGTGCCCCGCCCCGGTTGTCCACAGGCGCCGGACGGCGGTGGCACACCCCACACCGGGATGCACCACCGCCGTCCGGAACGACCGTCAGTCCGTGCCCACCTCGAGGGTGCCGAGCATCTGCCAGAACCGCTCGCCGGAGTCCGGCGGCCCGTCGTAGGTGAGCTGCACGAACCTGCCGTCGGGGAGCTCCACCTCGGCCCGGGCGTTGAACGCCGCGGCCTCGGCCTCCCCGTAGGCGGTGTAGTCGGTCATCCGGACGATCGCACGCTCCGCTCCCGGGACATCCAGCCGGTACCCGCCGACCGGGATCTCGCCGTTGCCGAGGATCCCGGCCTCCTCGATCAAGGCGCCCACGCCTTCGTCCTGGTCACCCGGGGCGTAGCGCGCGATCGTGCCGTCGCCTCCGGCCTGGTCGATCCAGTCCGACGGCACCCGCAGGCGCATGCCCGGGACGTCGGACACGACCACCCAGTCCTGCGGGACGGCCGGTGCGGCGTCCACGAGCGCCCGGGCGTCGATCAGGTCCTCGTAGGCGGGCAGGTCGTCCGCTTCCGGCGTGAACTCCAGGCTGCCGGCGATCGTGCTCACGACCCGGTCGCCGTCCGCGCCCTCCGGGACGTAGACGTCGATCGAGTAGGTACGCCCTCCGGCCCGTCGGACCTCGACAAAGGCGTGGAGCGTCCCGTCCTGCGGGTCCAGCTCGGCGCCGGCGCGGTCGGCGCCCGGGGGCAGGTCGAGACCGTACGCGTACCCGAACTCCTCGTCCGGGCCAGGTGAGGCCCCGGACGTGGTCACCTGCAGTCGCAGCTCCCCGTCGGCGTCGTCCATCGACACGGTCGGCCAGTTGTCCTCCCGGGTGGCGGACAGCTCGTCCTCCACCCAGTCGCCCGGCACCGCGAAGCTCAGGCCCTGGTGCTCCTGGACCGCCCAGTCCGCGGGGTGCTCCTCGATGACGTCGAGCATCGGCCCCTGTCCCTCCAGATCATCCTCGGTCGCGTCAGGGTCGACCCGGACGCCCTCGACGAGCCGCTCGAACAGCCCCGCGGACTCCGGCGCGTCGGGCAGGACCACGAGGACGCGGACGGTTCGCCCGGACTCCAGCTCGACGTCCAGCGCTCCTTCCGGACCGCCCGTCCAGCCCTCCTCCATCAACAGGTACTGCGCCGACGCCGCGCCCGGCACGTCGGTCTCGACCACGTCGCCGTCCGCCTCCGTCAGCGCCCCGCCCTCGTCGACGGGCACGACCGTCACGGCCGACGTGACCGCCGCGGGGTCGAACGCGCCGTCCTTCTCGTCCGTGCCCCAGGAGGGGTAGCCCTCGCCCTGGTCGTACGCATCCCAGTCAGCCGGCACCGACAGCAGCAGCCCGCCCCCGGACACGTCGTGCCACCCGCCCCCGAAGGGCCATCCGGCCGGCAGCGTCTGCCTGCCGGTCGCGACCAGGCCGCCGACGGTCACGACCGCCGCGACGGCGAGCGCCACGGCGCCGCCGATCACCCCGCGCCGGGTGCGCTCGTGCCGGATCGCTCGCCGGGCCATCATCTCGCCGTCGATCCCGGCCACGGGCCCGACCTGGCCCGCCGCGTCGTGGATCAGGGTCACCAGCGTGTCGCTCTGCTCCTTCATCACTGCGCCTCCTTTCGCGAGGTGTTGGGTGTGCCGGCCTGGGCGGCCGCCGACTGGCCGGTGCCGAGGACCGCCCGCAGCCGGTCGAGGCCGCGGGACGCGCCCGACTTCACGGCCCCCACGGAGATCCCGAGGTCCTCCGCCGTCTGCTTCTCGGTCCGGTCCAGCAGGTACCGCAGGACGACGACGCGCCGCTGTCCCGCCGGGAGCTGCCGGAGTGCCCCCACCAGCGCGTCGCGGTCGACGACGTGCTGCGTGCCGTCCGACGCGGCACCGGGTCGCAGGTCGGCCGGGGCCACCAGGACGTCGCGCCGGGTCCGTCGCCAGCTGTCGATCCGGGCCGTGGCTATCACCCGCCGCGCGTAGGCGAACGGGTCGCCGTCGCCCACCCGGCCCCAGGCCCGGTAGGTCCGTTCCAGTGCGAGCTGCACCAGGTCGGCGGCCCGGTGCGCGTCGCCGCACAGCAGGTAGGCGATCCGGGACAGCTCGGGCGACCGCTCCCGTGCGAACACCGTGAACCGCTCCGCCGCCGTACCCGTGGTCACCACCCTGGCACGGGGGTCGTCGAGGACCGCCGCGTCGTCACTCGCCATGTCCACCACCTCGTTCGTCGTCCGCGTACCCGTCCGTACGCCTCAGGTCTCGAGCACATCGAAGATTCACGGCACACAGACGCACGCGGTCGAGAGAAGGTTGCCGGGCAATCCACACCTCTCCTGCCCGCCACCGGGTCTCACGTGGCATGCTCCCCCGGCCCGAACGGCAGCGCGGGTCACACCGCCCGATGCACACTCCGGGCCGCTCACCTGGTAGTCTCGCTTCGGCCGTTAGGGGAGCATCGCCTCCCCGGACAACGGTCACGCGCCTGTAGCTCAGTGGATAGAGCGTCTGCCTCCGGAGCAGAAGGTCGGGGGTTCGAATCCCTTCAGGCGCACAGACGGAAATAGGCCGTGACCAGCGCGTTTGCTGGTCACGGCCTGTTGTTTTCCCCGCTCTCCCGACCCCCTCTCGGCCACTGCTGGCCTATGGGCTGCTGAGTACGCCGTCCATCACTCGTGCTCCGTTCTGGAGAACGGGCCGGAGCTCGTGCCGATCTACGTTCTCCGTCGTCCCGATGTCGCTGTGCTCGACGAGCCGCGAGACCTCCTCGATCGGAACCTCTCCCTGGGAGAGCACTACCTCGCCGGTGAGGCGGAGAATCGCGACGTCGCGGAGAACGCCAGCGTCGCATGGGTCGGACCTAGCAAAGTTCATCCCGGAGAGCACCATCTACCCACCGATCCTCGAAGTGCTGGGAGGCACGCATGTCTGAGGCAGTGGGGCCGGAGGTGCCTACGGTTCAGCCCGTAGCTCGCGGACGGTCACGGTGGCGTTGGGCTACCCTGTCTGGCTCGCCGGTCTGCACTGGGACCTGGAGAAGGCTCGTGCGAATAGGTCCCGGTGGGCCCGGCAGGCCCACCTGCACAAGTGGTGAGGACGCTATGACACGATCACGATGGCTCGCTGCCTTGCTCGTTGCGCTCATCGCTGCGGCCGCATGGTTGGTGGCTGCCACTTGGGAGACCCGAGATGAGATTCCCCAGGCTGCCTTCTTACCGAACGCCGAAGGTGACCCATACCTCATGCCCGGTGCCCACGACGCCACTGCGGACGTCTGCAACGAGGATCTACCCTGCCGGTGGGCAGTGCGATCCGAGACCTCGACTGTATTGATGTTCGCAGGCCAGGACGATGCCAAGGAGGCCGTGAACGCGCTGCCCGACGCGCTCCGCTCAAGCTGGATCGTTGTGCAGTTCGCCCCCGAGGCGCTGTCGTCCGCACAGAAGGACGACTTCATGCGGAGCGTGAACGGAATCTACGTCTCTCACGACTGACCGCGACACCGGCGTCTCAGGCGGTGATTCCGTCACGTCCGGGCGCTCTCACTGGTGCGGGCCGCCAGGCAGCGAGCCCAACCGGCCGCCTTCGTTGTGAGTCGCGCGGCGGTCCGGCTGCTGGGCTATCTGCTGGCCTAACTGCTGGCCCATGTGGGCGACCATGCCCGGACAGACCTGTACAGGTCTGAACAGGTCTGCGGCGAGCGGACCTCGACGGGGAAGGCGGATCGGCGACCGTTTTCGGCTCCGGAGCAGAAGGTCGGGGTTTCGAATCCCTTCAAGCGCACCACCCGAAAAGGGCCCCTCACCAGGCATCACGCCAGATGAGGGGCCCTTTCGCTGTCCCGAGCCGGGAGTGGTTCCCCACCACTCTCCCCACCACAGGTCAGCGACCCGTGAGGCACGAAGAGACGGCCCTGGGCTCCAGGTCCGAGGCCGTCTCGCGTCATGTGCAGCTCGCCGGTTCCACCGAAAGCATGGCAGTGCCGCTCGACGGCGCGAACCATACTCATCGCGCGCCCCTTGGTCGCACCGTGTTTTGCGCATACGGTTCCGGTCACTCGATGGACACTGCCCGTGGGACGGTGTGGCGGAACCGAATGGGCCTTAATGACAAGTTCCGCGGCGTCCAGTTCTCGATCACGCGGGCTTGCCCCGGCTCGGTAACGACGCTGTCGCCCTCCCGTTTCCACGTGATGCCGCCGACTATGAAGAGATCCGTGGGTTGGAAGTCGCGAGCGTGGTTCACCTCGCCAATCGTCAGTTCGACCTCCGCCGCCTCTCCCATCGACCCTTTGACCTCGATGTGCCGCTCGCCGTCGACGCCGGCTCGGGTCAGGTGCAGGTCGTAGGGACGTGACGCACCCACGTCGAGGCAGTCGTAGCCAAGAGCCTCGTAGTAGGCCATCGCCTGATGTACCGCTTGCATCTCGATCGCACGGCGAACCTTGGCGTCAGCGATGTAGCCAGCCTCAGTGGCCTGGCGCCGGTCCCCACGCGCCTCCCGGGACCAGCCTGCGTACCGGGTTTCCACTCTCGGAATCTGGGCGCCACGCCGCGCTTCCGCCAGCTCGGGCAAGGCGTCGAACAGCTCTACCGGGAACTTCGTCAGGTAGTTGCCCTGCCCAGCGCGGAGTGTGCCGTCCTTCCGGATGTTGAACGGAAAGTAGTTCGTGCCGTCAACCTGGCTCGCCAACTGATCACGGAGAGCACGAACCTTTGCGAATCGGTCATTGAGCTGGTGATAGTCGAGCGGCTGCCGGAACGCGGTGTAGTCGCGGAGAAGGGCTTCCGTGCCAGTCGTGGGCGAAGCGTCGCTATAGACGACATTGTCGGTGTCATAAGGGGCGCCATCGACGACCGACCACCCGACGAATGCGGACGGGGCGCCGAAGGGACGCTCGGTATCCCAATGCAGAACGACATCTCCGTCGCGCACGAACTTCACGAGCTCGTAGTAGGGCATGGCCGCGCCGTTCTGCTTCCGGTGTGGCGCGCGGATGGCATCGCCATAGTCGCGGCGCTTGATCGTCTCCATCCAGTACCGCTGATCGGACGCCAGTGCCCACCATTCGTTGATCATCACGGACTCCATCCTCGCGGGGCAAGAGCGCCACACCAGCTCCTAGCTGCACCTATCTGTTTGCGAGGCTAGCGTCCGCAACGGATACGCTCGATCAACGCAGCGGGCGAAACCTCGGCGTTCCCCCGACCCGACACCCCGGGCCGACACCCCGAGCGGGCACCTCCGGATCGACCCCGAGCACCCGGCCTGTCTGCCCCTTTCGGGAGACATGCCGTACAGTTTGCTGCGCGGGGGGAGTACTTCCCAACACCGTCCCGGTCATTACGGCGCTACCAGCGCCTCGGGCGGCGGCCTTGCTCAGCAAGGCGAAGGAGACCTCGGAGCCGACCTATCTTTGGAGACTCCTTGCTCGCCTCGCTGACGAGTTCTGCTGCCCCTGCCTCCGGCCTGACCACGGTGGCCACCCCCACGATGTGGGCCGTCACCATCGTCGCCGTCATCGCTCTGGTCGTCGTCGATTTCCTCATCACCCGGCGCCCGCACGAGGTCTCGATGCGGGAGGCCCTCGGCTGGAGCGCCTTCTACATCGCCCTCCCGCTCGCGTTCGGCGGCTGGATCTGGGCCACCTTCGGTTCGTCGACCGGCGTGCAGTACCTCACCGGGTACCTCGTCGAGAAGTCGCTGTCCGTGGACAACCTCTTCGTGTTCATGCTGCTGCTCAGCGCCTTCGCGGTACCCAAGGCTCTGCAGCAGCGCGTGCTCCTGCTCGGCATCGTCGGCGCGCTGGTGCTCCGCGGCGTCTTCATCGCGCTCGGCGCGGCCGTCCTGGCCAACCTGAGCTGGGCCTTCCTGCTCTTCGGCGCGATCCTGCTGGCCACCGCGGTCAAGATCCTCCGTGACCAGGTCAAGGGCGACGACCACGCGATCGACGTCTCCGAGCTGCGGTCGGTCAAGGTGATCCGCCGCTTCATGCCCGTCACGGACGACTACCGCGGCCCTGCGCTCTCGGTGCGCGAGGGCGGCAAGCGCATGCTCACGCCCCTGGCGGTCGTGGTCGTCGCGATCTTCGCCGCCGACGTCGTCTTCGCCGTCGACTCGGTGCCTGCCGTCTACGGCATCACCAGCGACCCGTACCTCGTGTTCGCGACCAACGCGTTCGCCCTGCTCGGCCTGCGTGCCCTGTACTTCGTGCTCCAGGGCGCCCTGAGCAAGCTCGTGCACCTCGGCTACGGCCTCGCGACGATCCTCGCCTTCATCGGCGTCAAGCTCGTGCTGCACTGGGCCCACGGCATCTGGGCCGGCGTGCCGGAGATCCCGACCCTGGCCTCGCTCGGCGTGATCATCGGCGTGCTCGTCATCGTCACCTTCACCAGCCTCCACGCGACGCGCAACGACGACGCGGCAGACGCCGGCACCGAGCCGGGCACCCAGGAGCTCGACGCGGCCACGACCACCGAGCCGGCCGGCGAGGCCGAGGACGCCTCCAGCACCTCCCGCCCCGGGGCGCACTGACCCGAGGTACGTGTCAGACGTACAGGTCCCTCCGGTGACCTGTACGTCTGACATGTCGAGGAGGGTCCCGCGGGGCGAGCGGCCACGGCGGTCCGTCGTCGTTCCGCCGTAGAGTCCACCCCGTCATGGACCCCGCACTGGACCTCACCGTCACCGTCGTCGTCGGCGGCACGGTCGCCGCACTCCTCATGGGCCTGTCCAAGACCGGCCTGCCGCCGCTCGGCGCGTTCGGAGCGGCCGTCATCGCCTCGGTGCTCCCGCCGGTCCAGGCCGCCGGGGTCGCATTGCCCCTGCTCATCGTCGGCGACCTCGTCGCCGTCAGCGCATACGGCCGGGACGTCCGGTGGCGTGTCCTGCGGGGTCTGCTCCCGAGCGTCACGCTCGGGCTGATCGTCGGCTTCGCGGCGCTGCGCTGGGCCCCGCCCGACGTCAGCGCCCGGATCGTCGGAGCGCTGCTCCTCCTCGCCGGGCTCGGCGACCTGGTCCGGCAGCTCGCCGCGCGCCGCGCGCGCCGCCGACCGCGCCGCCCCGCCGGTCCCACGCCGGAGCCTGTGCCCGACGGCGACGCCGCCCCCACCCGCCCTCGCCTCCGCGAGCGGGTCATCCGCACCGCGCTCGGGGCCACGGCCGGGGTCTCGACCATGATCGCCAACGCCGGCGGACCGCCCATGAGCCTCTACCTGCTGCGGGCCGGGATCTCGCGCGCCGGTCTGCTGGGCACGGTCGCACTGTTCTTCCTCACGGTGAACGTGGCCAAGCTCCCGTTCAGCGCCGGGCTGGGGCTGGTCTCCCCCGCGTCGCTGCACGTCTCGCTCGTCCTCCTGCCCGGCCTGGTCGCCGGCCTCGTGCTGGGCAAGCTCGTGGCCCACCGCATCTCGGGCCCGGTGTTCAGCACGGTCGTGCTGATCGCGACGTCCGCGGCGGGCGCGCGCCTCCTGCTGGCCTGACCCGACCGCCGAGCCCGGGCCCCGGCGACCCCGGGCTACCGATCCGCCCCTGCGGGCCGCTAGTGTCCGGATATGCCCGACGAATCCGTCGACTTCTACCCGTCCCGAGCGCACGTCGTCACGCTCGCCCTCACCACCCTCGCGCTGGTGGTGCTCTGCGCGATCGCCACCCGCCTCGGCTTCGACGCCGCGCAGACCAGCGGCTCACCGGCGGCGCTGACCGTGGTCTCCGTGAGCGCGATCGGCGTGCTGGTCTTCACCGGCCTCGGCCTCATCGTGGTGCGCCGCCTGCTGCTGCCCGCGTGGCCCGTGCTCACGCTCGACGACGACGGCCTCACCGACTGGCTGCCCAACCTCGGCGTCGAGCAGGTGCTCTGGTCCGAGGTGACGGGCGTCCGGGAGACCCGGCTGGCCTTCCGACGGGTGCTCGCCGTGGACGTCGCCGACCCGCGCGCCGTCGTGGTCCGCCAGCGCACCGTCGTCCGGCGCATCGCCGCCTCGGTGAACTCTCTCGCGGTCGGCACCCCCGTGGTCTTGAAGCCCGGGAGCATCGCGACCCGTCCGGAGGAGCTCTCCGCGGCGCTGACCGAGTTCGTCGCCGGCCACGCGCCCCAGGCGAAGCCGGTTGCGTAGACTTCTGGGATCATCCGCCGAGAATCATCTGCCGAGCATGGCGAGGGACCTCTCATGAGCGACGACCTCTTCGACGGGCCGGCCGCCCCCGACCCCGATCCTGACCGCGGCTATGCCGACTTCGAGTTCGAGCGCCGGTTCTTCGTGCGCGACCTGCCGGCCGAGCTCAAGGACGCGCCGGCCCTCATCGTCCAGTCGTACTTCCTGGCCGACGACGGCTACGCCCTGCGCGTCCGGGTCCAGGCGGGCGACGTCGACGCCGACCTGACCGCCGGCACCGATCCGGCCGAGCTGCTCCGCGCGCACGTCGCGGACATCGACTTCGCCGCTGTCACCGTCAAGGGCCCGGCGGTCGGGGGCACCCGCTACGAGGCGGAGCGCGAGCTGGACCCGCGCGTCGGCGTGGAGCTGGTGCGCCGGGGCGGCGCCCCGATCGTCAAGGTCCGCTACGCCGCGTGGCTCGGGGCGGACGGCTGGTCGATCGACGTCTTCGGCGGGCCCAACCACCCGTTGGTGGTGGCCGAGTGCGAGCGCTCCGGCCCCGTCACCGGCCTGCAGATCCCGGACTTCTGCGTCACGGAGATCACCGACGACCGCCGGTTCTCCAACGAGTCGCTGGCCATGGAGCCCTACAGCGCGTGGGCGCCGTCGTTCGCCACGGAGCTCGCGGAGCAGGGGCCGACCTTCCGGCAGGACTTCGGGCCCAACACCCACCTGCGCCTCTGAGCGAGGCGGCTCCGAGGCACCGCTGGCACCGTCAGCCCCGCCACTCGCCCTTCTCGACGACGCCGGTCACGAACTCCCAGTGCCACGGCTCGTACTTGCTGCCGCCGAGCTGCGCCCAGGACGGGTTCTGCCAGCCGTACGCCGGCGCGTTGGCCCACAGCCACGAGAAGACGTCGCTGTCGCCCGTCTCCTTGGAGCACAGGTCGATCGCCAGGCCCCAGCCGTGCATGGAGGTGCCCGGGGACGCGGCGTAGTAGCCGCGGGACGCCTTGAGCTCGTACTGCGTGCTCAGGTCGCGGTAGCTCGCCACCAGGCACAGCTCGCGGCCGAACGACGCGCGGAACGCCTCGTTGAGCGCGCTGAGCGACATCGCGGCGTCGGGCCGGAGGTACTCCCCCGGCTGCCACAGCTCGCACAGCGAGTGGTCGGCGAGCCCACCGTTCGTCCCGTCCACGGAGGCGTTGACGTCGCAGTCCGGCAGGGGGCTGCGGTCGAGCGAGCGGCTGGCGGCCGACTCGGGCCGGGCGAGGGCCTCGGCGCGGACCACGGATCCCGAGGTCTCCGGCCGCTCCACGGGCTGCGTCACCAGGTCGAGCACCGTCGGTCCGGTGGGTGGGGCCTCGACGTCGAACGGGGAGTCGCCCGGCTTGTCGACCGCCTGCGCGAACGGCGCCGCGATGGTCGCGGCCGCGAGGGTGCCGACCACGGCGGCCCGGGAGATGAGCCGCTGCCCGGCGGGGACCGAGGACGTGGGCCGCGGTGCCCGGGGAACCGCTCCGGTGACCAGCCGGTCGAACGACGTCACCTTGCGCATCGCCTGCGTGTGCTGCTCCGCCTCGCGCCGCTCTCGACGCGTCATGAGCACGGGCGCACTCGTCACAGCCGTGGACTCCACTCGTCCTCCGTCGTCATGTGTCCGCGGCCCCCTCGCGTTCCGTTATGTGCACGTGACATTAACCTGGGTCGGCCCGGCTGCCAAGCCCGGCCTGTGGACGGTCGCGCCCGTCCCGGCATCAGCGGCGCTGCATCGCGTCACGCACCTCGCCCACGAGCTCCTCGAGGATGTCCTCGAGGAACACCACGCCGAGCACCTCGCCGTCCGGCCCCTCGACCCGCGCCAGGTGCGAGCCCGAGCGCTGCATCACGCGCAGCGCGTCCTCGACCTCGTCGTCGGGCGCGACGGCCGCCAGAGCGCGTACGCGCCAGACGGCGACCGGCTCGAACCGGGCGGGCCCGGTCGCGTACAGGACGTCCTTGAGGTGCAGGTAGCCGACGAGCTCGTCGCCGTCGTCCCGGCGCGTCACGACCGGGAACCGGCTGAAGCCGTGCTTGGAGACGAGCCGCTCGACGTCGTCGGGCGTGCTGGTCTCGTCCACGGCGACCAGGCCGCCGACCGGCACCATGACGTCGCGCGCGGTGCGGTTGGAGAACTCGATGGCGCCCGTCAGCAGTCCCTGCTCGTCGCGCAGCACACCCTCCGCCTGGGAGTGCTCCACGATGGACTGGACCTCCTGCGCGGTGAACGCCGAGGCGACCTCGTCCTTGGGCTCCACGCCGGCGAGCCGCACCGCGTGGTTCGCGATCCAGTTCAGGCCCAGGATGACGGGGCGGAGCGCCCGGCCCAGGAGCACGAGCGGCGGCCCGAACCACATGACCGCCCGGTCCGGACCGGAGACCGCCAGGTTCTTGGGCACCATCTCCCCGAGCACGACGTGCAGGTACACGACCAGCGACAGCGCGATGACCAGCGCGATCGGGTGCGTGAGGTCCTCGCTCACGCCGAGGCCGTGCAGCGGCCCCTCCAGGAGCTGCGCGATGGCGGGCTCCGCCACGATGCCCAGCCCGGTGGAGCAGACGGTCACGCCGAGCTGCGCGCAGGCCAGCATGAGCGACACGTGCTCCATGGCCCACAGGACGGTGACGGCGCGCCGGTCACCGGCCGCGGCGAGCGGCTCGATGGCGCTGCGGCGCGCGGAGATGACGGCGAACTCGGCGCCCACGAAGAACGCGTTCCCCGCGAGCAGCACGAGGCCGATGACGAGTGCGGTGGTGGTGCTCATCGGTTCGCCCCCTTCCCGGAGCCGGTCCGGTCGAGGCCGGCGCCGTCGGGCGGGCCGTCGTCGGGCAGCGGGCGGACGCGGAGGCGCTCGACGCGCCGGCCGTCCATGGCCTCGACGCGCAGCGCAACCCGGGCGTGCAGGCCCTGCGGGCCTGCCTGTCCCACCACGACCTCGTCGCCCACCACGGGAACGCGGCCCAGCTCTGCCATCACGAGGCCGCCGAGCGTCTCGTACGCGGCCCCCTCGGGGACCTCGATGTTGGTGTACTCGTCGAGCTCGTCGGGCCGCAGCACGCCCGGCACGATCCACGACCCGTCGGCGGCGCGGGAGGCGCCGGCACGGCGGGGGTCGTGCTCGTCGGCGACGTCGCCCACCAGCTCCTCGACGACGTCCTCCAGCGTCACGACACCGGACGTGCCGCCGTACTCGTCCACGACCACGGCCATCTGCAGCCCGAACCCGCGCAGCTCCACGAGCAGGGGGCCCAGGCGCACCGTCTCGGGGACACGGGGCGCGTCCACCATGAGAGCGGCCGCGGGCACCTCGGCCCGCCGGTCGTGCGGCACGCCGACGGCGCGGCGCAGGTGCACCAGGCCGACGATGTCGTCGCGGTCCTCCCCGATCACGGGGAACCGCGAGTGCCCGGTGCGCCGGGCGAGCGCGACGACGTCCTCCGCCGTCGCGTCCCGGTCCACGACGGACATGCGCAGGCGGTCGGTCATGACGTCGCGCGCGCTGAGGGTGTCCAGCTCGATCGAGTTGGTCAGCAGGGTCGCCACCGACTCCTCGAGCGTGCCCTCCTCGGCGGAGCGGCGCACCAGCGAGGCGAGCTCGGACGCGGAGCGCGCCCCGGACAGCTCCTCGCGGGGCTCGACGCCGAGGCGGCGCAGCAGCGCGTTGGCCGAACCGTTGAGCACCGCGATCAGCGGCTTGAAGGTGATGGTGAACACGCGCTGGATCGGCACCACGAGCCGCGCGGTGGCCAGCGGGGCCGACAGCGCGAAGTTCTTGGGGATCAGCTCGCCGCAGACCATGGAGAACGCGTTCACCAGGATGAGGGCCAGGACACCCGCGAGGCCGGCGGAGACCGCCGTCGGCACGGAGGTCGACCCGAAGGCGGCCGAGATCAGGGAGTTCAGCGCCGGCTGGGCGGTGTAGCCGAGCAGGATGGTGGTCAGCGTGATGCCGACCTGGGCCGAGCTCAGCTCGGTGGAGAGGTGGCGCAGCGCGGTACGCACGCTGCGGTCCCGCATGCCGTTCCCGAAGGCGGGCTGGGTACCGGAACCGGGCCGGGCGCCGGGGCCCGGGTCGGACGAGGAGGCAGACCGGGACCCGCCGGGTCTGTCTCCCTCCGAGTCGTCGGAGTCGCCGATCACGGCGGGGTCGATGGTGACGAGGGAGAACTCTCCCGCCACGAAGACGGCAGTACCGGCCGTGAGGAGGACGCCGACGGCGACCATGATCCAGTCGCCGGTCATCTCGCCCTCCGGAGGGCACTGCGGGGGTCCTGATGGGTCCAGGGTTCTCGGTCTGGATGTCGCTCGATCATCGTGCGATAGATCGTAGCGGGAACAGCGCTCCGAGCGCCTCGGGGTCCGACTCTCAGGCTGGCTTCAGTGTCTTATCAGGCAGGTACGGGCATGATTGACCTATGTCATCTGGTACTCCCCAGCCGTCTGGGGCCCCGCAGCAGGCCGGCGCGGCGTCGGCCGCCACCTCGACCGGTCAGCAGAGCGCGACCGTCCTCGTGGTGGAGGACGAGCCCACGATCGCGACCGCGATCGCCCAGCGGTTGTCCGCCGAGGGCTGGCGCGTCGAGGTCGCGCGCGACGGCCTGTCCGGCGTCGACGCCGCCTCCCGGCTGCGCCCCGACCTCGTGGTGCTCGACGTGATGCTCCCGGGCATCGACGGGCTCGAGGTCACACGCCGCATCCAGGCGGAGCACCCCACCCCGATCCTGATGCTCACCGCACGCGACGACGAGACCGACATGCTGGTCGGTCTGGGCGTGGGCGCCGACGACTACATGACCAAGCCGTTCTCCATGCGCGAGCTGGTGGCACGGATCAAGGCCCTGCTGCGCCGGGTCGACCGCGCGGCCCAGGCCGCCGCGACCACGCCCGCCGACCCGCCCATGACGATGGGCGACGTGACCGTGGACCGCGCCCAGCGCCGTGTCTACCGCGGGGGCGAGGAAGTGCACCTGACCCCCACGGAGTTCGAGCTGCTCGTCATGCTCGCCGGCTCCCCCAAGACCGTGCTCACGCGCGAGCGCCTGCTCGCCGAGGTCTGGGACTGGGCCGACGCCAGCGGCACCCGCACCGTCGACTCCCACATCAAGGCGCTGCGGCGCAAGCTCGGTCCGGACCTGATCCGGACCGTCCACGGCGTCGGGTACGCGTTCGAGCCGCCCGCCAACCAGTAGCACGGGTGTCGTTCCGATGAGACCGCACGTGCCCCGCGTCCCCGACGTGCGGCCGCTCGACCCCCTGCGCTCGCTCAAGATCAAGCTCGGCGTGCTCGTCGCGGCCACCGTGACGGCCGCTGTGCTCATCACCTGGCTCGGCCTCCAGGCGTCCCTGGGGCCGAGCCGCACCTTCCCCCTGGCCATCATCCTGTCGCTGCTGGTCACCCAGATCCTGGCCCGCGGCATGACGTCGCCCCTGCGGGAGATCACCGAGGCCGTCCAGGCCATGGCCGACGGCGACTACACCCGCCGGGTACGCGCGACGAGCAGCGACGAGGTGGGTCAGCTCGCGCACGCCTTCAACCGCATGGCGGAGGACCTGGCCTCGGTGGAGCAGACCCGCCGCGACCTCATCGCGAACGTGTCGCACGAGCTGCGCACGCCCGTCGCCGCGCTCCAGGCCCAGCTCGAGAACATGGTGGACGGCGTGGTGCAGCCCACCCCGGCCGCGCTGGAGCAGGCGCACGCCCAGACCGAGCGGCTGACCCGGCTCGTCACCTATCTGCTGGACCTCTCCCGGATCGAGGCGGGCGCCTCGGCCCTGAACGTCGGCGAGATCGCCGTCGGCGACTTCCTGGAGCACTGCGCCGAGGACCTCCAGATGGTCGACGCCGCCAAGGACCTGCACTACGTCATCGACGTGACCCCCGAGGACCTGACCATCGAGGGCGACGCGGAACGCCTGCACCAGGTGGTCATCAACCTGCTGCAGAACGCCATCCGGCACTCGCCGCAGGGCGGCGTCGTCCGGCTGGACGCGTACCCCGTGGACGGCACGGAGGGGTCGGACATCGTGCTGGAGGTGAGCGACGAGGGGCCCGGCATCGCCGCCGCCGACCGCGAGCGGATCTTCCAGCGGTTCGTCCGCGGCACCGGGTCGACCGGCGCGCAGCGCGGTGACGGGGGGCGCGACGGCGGCGGCCGGGGCGTCAGCCGCCGGGGCGGCCGGAACCGGGGCGACAAGGGCGACAAGGGGCGGGCCGGCACCGTCGACGAGTCCCTGGTCGACACGATGAGCGGCGCCGACGGCACCGTCGGGTCGGGCACCGTCGGGTCGAGCGGCGGCACCGGGATCGGCCTCGCGATCGTCCGCTGGGCGGTCGAGCTGCACGGCGGGCACGTCGAGGTGGTCGACTCCGACCGCGGCGCGACGATGCGCGTCACGCTCCCCGCGCGGGCCCACCCGGCACCGGGTGTCACGACGACGCACACGGTCTGAGCCGGGCGACGTCCCGCCCGGCGGCGTCCGACGAGAAACCCAGCAGCCTAGGGCTGCGAGGCGCCAGAACGTGAGACGGAGTCCCGTGATTTCTGTCACAGACGCCAAAGATTGTCCGTGCCGGGCGAAACCCCGTAACACCACGTTGGGGACTTCGAGGCCGAATGTTGCCCTGGTTTTGCTCTGGGTGCGAGAAACATGACGAACCTACTTCTTTGACACCGGACCCGCCCGCAACACCCGCGGGATCACGCCCCCCGCGGAGCGCGGAGGGCCTACCCTTGGAGGGTCCGAAAACCATTCGGGCTGTGCGCGCTGTGACCCCTGTGCGGCGCGCGACGAACGCAACTGTGGTGAAGGTGGGCGATCCGCGCGTGTCCCCTAAGGCTGGTTCAGAGTCGATCAGCGTGGCGAGCTCGTCATTCGGAGCCAACGAATGGCTTGTGGACGAGCTCTACCAGCAGTACCTGAAGGACAAGAACGCGGTGGACCCCGCGTGGTGGGACTTCTTCGCCGACTACACGCCGGGCGAGAACGGTTCCGCCAAGGACGGCGCCACGGCGCCCGCCCCGGCCTCCCCGACACCGACCGCGGCACCTACGGCCGCGCCCGCCGCGTCCGCCCCGGTTGCCGCGCCCGCCGCGACGCCCGTGCCCGAGGCACCCGCCCCGAGCGCCGGCCCGGTGACCGGCGGCACCGCCGCCGCCGAGGCCGAGCAGCCGGTGCGGGAGAAGGCCCTGCCGGCCGACCCGAAGGTCAACCCGGCCAGCCCGATCGCCACGCCGCCCACCACCCACTACGCGGACACGTTCGAGCGCCCCGTGGCGCACCCGGACGCCGTCGACGACATCCAGAAGCTGCGCGGCCCCGCCGCGCGCGTGGTCACGAACATGGAGGCCTCGCTGGAGGTCCCCACCGCCACCTCGGTGCGCGCCGTGCCCGCCAAGCTGATGGTCGACAACCGCATCGTCATCAACAACCACCTCAAGCGCGGACGCGGCGGCAAGATCTCGTTCACGCACCTCATCGGCTTCGCGCTGGTCGAGGCGCTGGCCGACATGCCCGTCATGAACGCCCACTACGAGCCGGTCGACGGCAAGCCGGGCGTGAACCAGCCGGCGCACGTGGGCTTCGGCCTCGCGATCGACCTGGCCAAGCCGGACGGCTCGCGCCAGCTCCTGGTGCCCAGCATCAAGAAGGCCGAGGAGCTCGACTTCGCCGAGTTCTGGGCGGCCTACGAGGAGCTGGTCCGCAAGGCCCGCGGCAACAAGCTCGGCGTGCCGGACTTCCAGGGCACCACGATCTCGCTGACCAACCCGGGCGGCATCGGCACCGTGCACTCGGTGCCCCGCCTCATGCAGGGTCAGGGCACCATCATCGGCGTCGGCGCCATGGACTACCCGGCGGAGTTCGCCGGCGCGTCCGAGGAGCAGCTCGCCCGCATGGGCATCTCGAAGGTCATGACGGTCACGTCGACCTACGACCACCGCATCATCCAGGGCGCCCAGTCCGGCGAGTTCCTGAAGATCATCTCGAACAAGCTGCTCGGCCTGGACGGCTTCTACGACCGCGTCTTCGCGGCGCTGCGCGTCCCGTACGAGCCCGTGCGCTGGGTGCGCGACAACACGGTCGACGCCGACGTCGAGGCCGCCAAGCCGGCCAAGATCGCCGAGGTCGTGCAGGCGTACCGCTCGCGCGGTCACCTCATGGCCGACACCGACCCGCTGGCCTACCGCCAGCGCAAGCACCCCGACCTGGACATCCAGACCCACGGCCTGACGCTGTGGGACCTGGACCGCACGTTCCCGACGGCGGGCTTCGGCCCCAAGCCGAAGGCGACGCTGCGCGACATCCTCGGCCTGCTCCGCGACTCGTACTGCCGCACCATCGGCATCGAGTACATGCACATCGCCGACCCGGGTCAGCGCAAGTGGCTCCAGGAACGCCTGGAGGCCGGCTACGCCAAGACCCCGCGCGAGGACCAGCTGCGCATCCTGCGCCGGCTGAACTCCGCCGAGGCGTTCGAGACGTTCCTGCAGACCAAGTTCGTGGGGCAGAAGCGCTTCTCGCTGGAGGGCGGCGAGTCCCTGATCCCGCTGCTCGACGCGATCCTGTCGCGCGCCGCCGAGGGCGGCCTCGACGAGGTCGGCATCGGCATGGCCCACCGCGGCCGCCTCAACGTGCTGGCGAACATCGCGGGCAAGAGCTACGGCCAGATCTTCAAGGAGTTCGAGGGCCAGCTCGACCCCAAGAGCGTCCAGGGCTCCGGTGACGTGAAGTACCACCTCGGCACCGAGGGCACCTTCACCTCCGAGTCCGGCGCCACCACGCGCGTCTACCTCGCGGCCAACCCGTCGCACCTGGAGGCCGTGGACCCGGTGCTCGAGGGCATCGTCCGCGCCAAGCAGGACCGCATCGACCTCGGTGGCGACGGCTTCTCCGTGCTGCCGATCCTGGTGCACGGCGACGCGGCGTTCGCCGGCCAGGGCGTGGTCCCCGAGGTGCTGAACCTGTCGCAGCTGCGCGGGTACCGCACCGGCGGCACCATCCACGTGGTCGTCAACAACCAGGTGGGCTTCACCACCGGCCCGACGGCGTCGCGGTCGACCACCTACGCGACCGACGTCGCCAAGGGCTACCAGGTCCCGGTCATGCACGTGAACGGTGACGACCCCGAGGCCGTGGTCCGCACCGCGGAGCTCGCCTTCGCGTTCCGCGAGCAGTTCGGCCAGGACGTCATCATCGACCTCATCTGCTACCGCCGCCGCGGGCACAACGAGGGCGACGACCCGTCGATGACGCAGCCGCTCATGTACAACCTCATCGAGACCAAGCGCTCGGTGCGCAAGCTGTACACCGAGAACCTGGTCGCGCGCGGTGACATCACCGTGGAGGAGGCCGAGCACGCGCTGCAGGACTACCAGTCGCAGCTCGAGCGGGTCTTCACCGAGACCAAGTCCGGCTTCACGCCCGCCCCGGAGACGGAGCACCTCGCGGGCCTGGAGCGCCCCGAGTCGCAGCGCGAGGACGCCGGCACGATGGTCGGCTGGCAGACCGCGATCTCCCACGACGCGCTGCAGCGGGTCGGCGACGTGCACACCACGCCGCCGGAGGGCTTCACGGTCCACCCGAAGCTGGCCCAGCTGCTGGAGAAGCGCCAGCTCATGGCCAAGGAAGGCGGCATCGACTGGGGCTTCGGCGAGCTCGCGGCCTTCGGCTCGCTGCTCGCGGAGGGCACCCCGGTGCGCCTCGCCGGGCAGGACTCGCGGCGCGGCACGTTCGTGCAGCGGCACGCGGTGCTCCACGACCGGGAGACCGGCGCCGAGTGGACCCCGCTGCTGTACCTGTCGGGCGACCAGGCCAAGTTCTGGGTCTACGACTCCTCGCTGTCGGAGTACGCGGCGCTCGGCTTCGAGTACGGCTACTCGGTGGAGCGCCCGGACGCCCTGGTGCTCTGGGAGGCGCAGTTCGGCGACTTCGTCAACGGCGCCCAGACGGTGATCGACGAGTTCATCTCGTCCGCCGAGCAGAAGTGGGGCCAGTCGTCGTCGGTGGTCATGCTGCTGCCGCACGGCTACGAGGGCCAGGGGCCCGACCACTCGTCGGCCCGCATCGAGCGGTTCCTGCAGCTCGGCGCCGAGGACAACATCACCATCGCGCAGCCGTCCACGCCGGCGTCGTACTTCCACCTGCTGCGCCGCCAGGCCTACGCCCGGCCGCGCCGTCCGCTGGTGGTGTTCACGCCCAAGCAGCTGCTGCGCCTCAAGGCGGCGGCGTCCGCGGTGGAGGACTTCACCTCGGGCACGTTCCAGGAGGTCATCGCGGACTCGACGGCAGACGCCGCCAAGGTCGACCGCGTGATCCTCTGCACTGGCCGCGTGTACTACGACCTCCTCGCCGAGCGCACCAAGCGCGGTGACGAGGGCGTGGCCATCGTCCGCCTGGAGCAGCTCTACCCGTTCCCGGAGGCGCAGATCCGCGCCGAGATCGCCAAGTACGGCGAAGCCGAGGTGGTCTGGGTGCAGGACGAGCCGCAGAACCAGGGCGCGTGGGGCTTCATCCACCTGGCGCTGCCGCTGGACGTGCCGTACGTCAAGGTGGTCTCCCGCCCGGCGTCGGCCTCGACGGCGGCCGGTACCGCGAAGCTGCACCAGGCACAGCAGAAGACGCTGCTGGAGCAGGCCTTCACCCGCGGCTGACAGTCCGCACACGCCGAAGGGCGGGCACCCCACGGGGTGCCCGCCCTTTGGCGTGTGCGAGCGGTGTCACCACCGGTCGTGGACGTGCTCCTTGATCAGCTCGTCGTAGATCTCCCGCACGCCCGACATGAACAGCGGGCCCAGCGTCGCGGCGTCGCCCGCAGCGGCGTTGGCCCGGGCCTGCTCCACGTTGCGCGCGCCCGGGATGACGGACGAGACGCCCGGCCGCTGCCACGCCCACGCGATCGCGGCCTGGGCCGGCGTGAGGGTGTCGCCCAGGATCTCCCGGGACAGCTCGGTGAACCGGGCCGCCGCCTCGAGACCCACCTCGTAGGGCACGCCGGAGAACGTCTCGCCGACGTCGAAGGCGGCGCCGTCACGGTTGAAGCTGCGGTGGTCGTTCTCCGCGAACACCGTGTCCTTGGTGTACTTGCCGGAGAGCAGCCCGGAGGCGAGCGGCACCCGCGCGATGATGCCGACGCCCGCCGCGGACGCCGCGGGCAGCACCTCGTCGAGCGGCTTGAGCCGGAACGCGTTGAGGATGATCTGCACGGAGGCGACGTTCGGACGCGCGATGGCCTCCAGGGCCTCCGTGGTCTTCTCGACGCTCACGCCGTACGCCGCGATGACGCCGTCGGACACGAGCTCGTCGAGCGCGTCGTACACGGCGTCCGTGGAGTAGACGGCCGTGGGCGGGCAGTGCAGCTGCACCAGGTCCAGGCGGTCGACGCCGAGGTTCTGCCGGGAGCGGTCGGTCCACTCGCGGAAGTGCTCCAGCACGTAGTTCTCCGGCACCTGGTCCATGCGCCGGCCCATCTTCGTGGCCACGGTGATCCCGGCCTCGGGGTGCTCCTTGAGGAACGCGCCGATCACCTGCTCGCTGCGGCCGTCGCCGTAGACGTCCGCCGTGTCGAAGAAGGTCACCCCGGCCTCGAGCGAGGCCTCGAGAACGGCGTGGGCATCGCTCTCGCTGACCTCTCCCCAGTCGGCGCCGAGCTGCCAGGTGCCCAGGCCCACGGCCGATACGAGCCGACCAGTCCGTCCGAGTACCTGCTGTTCCATGGTTCCTCCTACTGCTGGGGCGGGCAGAGCTGCCCGCGCGGACCCGCCGTCGGGTCCAGTCGTTCAGCGGGGCCCTGCGTGCTGGGTGGGGCCCGACCGTCTAGCCTGCTCTCTAGTCTGCTGTCTCACGCTACGTGGCGCAGGCGAGAATTGCCCTACGGTTACGGTGTGAGTGTGACGACAGAAATTCCTCCGGTTGCTGCCGCAAGGCCCCATCCTTCCGGGGACCAGTTCCGCATCAGCCACGCGGGCCATCGCGCCACCGTCACCCAGGTGGGTGCGGCGCTGCGAGAGTACTCGGTGGACGGCCGTGATGTCGTGGTGCCGTTCGGCGCGGACGAGATCAACCCCGTGTTCAACTGCGCGGTCCTCATCCCCTGGCCCAACCGGCTGCGGGACGGCGCCTACGAGTACGGCGGCGTGAGCCACCAGCTCCCCGTGACCGAGCCGGCGCGCAACACCGCGCTGCACGGCCTGGCGGCGTTCGACCGCTGGTCCGTCGTGGAGCACACGGGCTCCGCCGTCACGCTCGAGCTCGAGCTCGTGGCACGGCCCGGCTACCCGTTCCAGCTCGTGGCGCAGATGCGCTACTCCCTGTCCGACGCCGGTCTCGAGATCACCCTCGACGTCACCAACGTGGGCGCCGACACCGCGCCGTACGGGTGCGGGTTCCACCCCTGGCTGTCCACGGGCGGCGCGGACCTGGACGAGTGCACCCTGCGGCTGGACGCCGCGACCCGCGTGACGACCGACGAGCGGCTGCTGCCGACCGGTACCGAGCCGGCGTCGGGCATGTTCGACCTGCGCGAGGCGCGCAGCGCCGCCGGCGTCGACCTGGACGACGCCTACGTGGACGTGACCCGCGACGAGAACGGCCTGTCCTGGGCCCACCTGACCGGCCCGGACGGGAGGACGGCCGCGGTCTGGATGGACGAGTCGCAGGACGTCTGGCAGGTCTGCACGGGCGACCACATCGAACCGGGCCGCCGTCGGATGGGGCTGGCCGCCGAGCCCATGACCTGCGTCGCGGACGCCTTCCGCACCGGCGAGCGACTCGTGCACCTCGCCCCGGACGAGCACCACGGCGTCCGCTGGGGGATGACCCTGCTCTGACGACCTCCGCGTTGTCGCGACGCGGCACGCGGCCGTCGGCGCGTTGTCACCGATCGGCCGCGCTCCGTGCACCACAATGGGGAACCGGCCGTCCGCCAGGCTGCCGGGAACAGGCAAGGAGAGTCCGTTGCAGGATCGCGAGGTGCGCATCTGCGTCGTCGGTGACGAGCTGGCCACGGGTGTCGGAGACGCCCGTGCGCTCGGCTGGACCGGCCGCGTCGTCGCGCGCACCCACTTTTCCCGGACCGCAATGCTCTTCACGCTCGCCGTCCCCGGCGAGAACAGCACGCAGCTCGGCGCCCGCTGGGAGGCCGAGACCGCGGCGCGGTTCGGCCCGGACTCCGAGGTCGAGAACCGCCTGGTCGTGGCCCTGGGGCGGCATGACGTCGCCGCGGGGCTCACGGTCGCGCGCTCACGCCTGAACCTGGCGAACATCCTCGACGTCGCGGACTCGAACCGCACGGCGGCGTTCGTCGTCGGGCCGCCGCCCGGTGCGCCCGCGGAGGGCGACCGGATCGCGGAGCTCTCCGACGCGTTCGCCGACGTCGCCAGCCGGCGCCGCGTGCCGTACGTCGACACGTACACGCCGCTGGCGCAGCACGAGCAGTGGCTGGCCGACCTGGCGCAGGGCGGGGGCACCTACCCCGGCCAGGCGGGCTACGGCCTCATGGCGTGGCTCGTGCTGCACACGGGGTGGCACAGCTGGCTGGGCCTGCCCCAGGACGAGGTCGCCTGAGCCGGAGGTGCAGCGCAGGGTGGGGGCCGAGGAACGAGGCAGCCGCCCGGAGCGGAACCGCAGGCTCAGGCGACCAACAAGCAGAGCGTGCGCCGGAGGTGCAGCGCAGGGTGGGGGCCGAGGAACGAGGCACCCGCCCGGAGCGGAACCGCAGGCTCAGGCGACCAACAAGCAGAGCGTGCGCCGGAGGCGCACGCCGGAAGCCCGGGTCACCAAGGTGACCCGGGCTTCCTGCACTACGGCGACCGGGGTCAGCCGCGGGTGATCGTGGCCGTTCCCGAGACCGTGTTGGTCGAGATGTAGGCCGCGGCGCCCGGCTCCGCGTGGTCGACGACGACGGTGCGCTGCGCGCTCGACGTCGCCTGCGCCCCGTCGATCACGACCTTGCCCGTCACGCTGCGTGCGCGGAGGTTGACCGGTGCGCCGGCGTCGAGCTGGACCGCCGCCGCGCCGGAGACCGTCTTGGCGTTGACCAGCGGCGTGGTGCCGACGGCGGTGACGTCGACCGCACCGGACACGGTCTGGACCGAGACCCGGCCCAGGGCACCTGCGAGCGACACGGCGCCGGACACGGTCGTGGCCGACGCGTCGCCCGAGTGCTCGGCGATGCTGACGGCCCCCGTGCCGGACTTGGTGGTCACGGAACCGGTGGTCCCGGTGACCGTGATGGCGCCGCCCGCGGTCTTGACGTTCACGCCGGCCTGCGCGCCGGTCACCACCACCTCGGCGCCCACGGTCGCGACGTCGACCACGGACGTGGCCGGCACGGTGATCCGCACGACGGCGCTGTCCTGGTCCTTGAGGCCGCGGAACCGGTCCACGAAGCCCTCGAGGCCCGGGAAGTCGTACGCGACCCGGAGGTTGCCGTGCTCGGCGAGGATCTGCAGCGGCCGCGTCGAGACCTCGAGAACCTCCACGACGGCACCGGACGTGCGGTTCGGGTCGGCCACGATCTCAGCGCGGCCGTTCGTCAGTCGGACGGTCAGGGTCGTGGCGCCGCCGACCTCGATGGTCTGCGGTGCGGCCACGCTCCAGGACTCGGTGGTCATCGCTGTGCTCCGTTCATGGGGATGGGGGGTCACTGATCTGGTCACTGCGGGCTCGTGCGGTGTGCGGCGGGCGGTGAGCTGCTCGCGCTGTTCGGCAGGGTCCCACGGATCGCGGCACGCGCCGAGTCGAGGACGGTGCGCAGCGTCTCGACGGTCAGCGCCGACACCGTACCGGCGACGTCGGCCTCCCGCAGGTCGGCCAGCACGTCGTTGCGGAACCGCTGCAGCACCGCCTCGGCGTCGTGCCGCAGCGAGTTGGACTGGGTGCGGCGCGGGTCCGGCGTGGTGTCGGGGCCCGGTCGCGGGCGGGTGCGCACCTCCTGCGCCGCGGCGGCGAGCTCGGCCCGCAGGCCGCGCATCGTGTCGCGGATGTCGGCCCGCACGTCGTCCGCGAGGCTGCGTACCGTCTCGGCGACGCTGCGCTCCAGGCGCTTGACGTCGTCGAGGCGGGAGTCGAGCTCGGCCTGGCCGGCGGGGGTGAGCTCGTAGGTACCCTTGCGCCCGGCGCCGGAGGGTCCGGCCGTGCCGGGTCCCGGCGCGGAACGGCGCACCAGCCCTTCCTCCTCGAGCCGGGCCAGCCGCGGGTAGATGGTCCCCGCGCTGGGGCGGTACGTGCCGCCGAAGCGCCGGGTGAGCTCGGTGATGAGCTCGTACCCGTGCCGGGGCCCGTCCATGAGCAGCACCAGGAGGTAGAGGCGCAGCTCGCCGTGGGCGAAGACCGGTGGCATCACAGCTCCACGGTCGAGTGGTCCGCGGGGGTGGCGTCGACGGGGGCGTCCTGCGGGAAGCCGACGACGGTGACCTCGCCGGAGACGCTGGTGGCCCGCAGCCGGGTGGTCCCCGGGCCGGCAGGCCCGGCATCGGTGCGGCCGACGCCGGAGAACGTGGCACCGCCGCCGCCGGAGAACTGGGCGCCGCCCACCGTCACGCGCCCGCTGACACTCTGCGCGGACACGGCCACCGCGCCGTCGTCCGGCACGCGCAGCAGCAGGTTCCCGGACACCGAGTTGACCTTGACCGACCGCGGCTGGGTCGCCAGGTCGATCGTCACGTCCCCGGAGACCGACGACGACACGACGGACTCGGCGGACCCGCTCACCACGACGTCGGCGGACACGGTATTGCTCGTGATGTCGCCCACGTGGTCGCGGACCGTCACCTCGCCGGAGACGGTGTTCAGCCTGAGGTCGCCGGCCGTGCGGGAGACCAGCAGGGACCCGGAGACGGTGGACGCGGACGCCCCGGCCGTCGTGCCCGCCAGGAGGCACTCGCCGCGGATCGTGCCCAGGCGCACCGCGGTGCCGGCGGGTACCGCGACGTGGATGTCGGCGCGTGCCTTGCCGCCGAAGTCGGCGAACCGCTTCATGAACGAGCCCCAGCCGCTGAGGCCGCTCTCGTGCTCGATGACCAGGCGGCCGTCCTCGAGGCGGACCTCCAGGGACCGGCCCTCGACCGAGTGCACCTCGACGCGGACGACGGGCTCGTCGTGGGCGACGACGTCCAGCCGGCCGTCGACGACGTGGGCGTCCACGGTGGTCACGTCGCTCAGCTCGATGGTCTGCGGACCGGTGACGGTCCAGCTGTCCGTGCTCATGAGTGCCTCCGATGGTCAGGTCCTGAACGCGATATATCGCGTTGATGCCAGACACGATATATCGCGTTACTCGACCTGACAACCCCGTGCGGCCTGACAACCCCCGGATCTGTGGGACCATTGAGCCATTCAGTCCGTCACCTGTCAGGAGACACCCATGAGCAAGCGCGGTCGCAAGCGCCGTAGCCGCAAGGGCTCGGCCGCCAACCACGGCAAGCGTCCCAACGCCTGAGGCGAACAGCCTGAGCATGCGAAAGGGCCGGCACCCCCACGGGGTACCGGCCCTTTGTCATGCCTCGGGCTGCTGCGTCAGTCGGCCACCGAGACCACTGACATCACCGTCAGCTGCTCGTGGATCCGTACGCGCAGGGTGTCCGGCGCGCGCTCGCTGCACGACCGCTTCACGAGCTGCTTGACCAGGTCCTCGACGCTCAGCTCCGCCAGGCACGGCGAGCAGTGGGCGACGTGGGCGCGCATGCGCTGCTCGTCGTCCGGCGTCATCTCGGAGTCCAGGTACTCGTACAGGTGCGTCAGTGCGTGTTCGCACTCGGACTCCCCCGCCGTGTCGTGCGGTACGGGTTTGATGTTGTTCACTGCGCACCTCCGGGCGCCTGGCTGACGAGTCCTCGCTGAGCGGCGTAGTCGGCGAGGAGCTCACGCAGCTGCCGGCGTCCGCGGTGCAGACGGGACATGACGGTCCCGATCGGCGTCCCCATGATCTCCGCGATCTCCTTGTAGGGGAAGCCCTCGACGTCGGCGTAGTAGACGACCATCCGACGGTCCTCCGGGAGCTCGGCGAGCGCCCGCTTCACATCGCTGTCCGGGAGCCGGTCCAGCGCCTCGGCCTCGGCCGAGCGCAGGCCGCGCGACGTGTGCGACGCCGCGCGCGCGATCTGCCAGTCCTCGACGTCCTCCGCCTGGGACTGCTGCGGCTCGCGCTGCTTCTTGCGGTAGCTGTTGATGAACGTGTTCGTGAGGATCCGGTACAGCCAGGCCTTCAGGTTGGTGCCCGGCCGGTACTGGTGGAACGCCGCGAACGCCTTGGCGAACGTCTCCTGCACCAGGTCCTCCGCGTCCGCGGGGTTGCGCGTCATGCGCAGCGCGGCGGAGTACAGCTGGTCGAGGTACTGCAGGGCGTCCCGCTCGAACCGCGCGGCGCGGGCCGTCGAGTCCTCCTCCTGGGGGGACCGCTCGGTTCCCTCGGCGTCCTCGGGGTCGACGTCGGTGGTCACGTCGGTGCCCTCGGTCGGTCCCGTGGTCCCGACGACGGCCTCGCTCGCACCCTCGCCGGGGCGCGCCTCGACGTCGGCGCTGCCGGCATCGGCGCCTGCGCCCTGGTTCTGCTCACGGGAAGTGTCAGTCATCGCCCTTGAGCCTAGCCGCGTCGGCCAGCCGGTGTTCGCCAGAACGGCGCCGAAAGCGCTCGAGGCGGCGCCGGACAGGACGTCCGCCGTGCCCTTCGCCGAGTCGGTACCGGCGTCCAGGAGGTGCGTCGGGACTGCTCCGAACATCAGGGGAGCGCTCTGCGCGACCGCCGACGAACCTGCCGTCGCACCGGGCAGGCCGCTGGTCTCCGGGCTGGTTGTTGCGTTTGTCACCGTGCCGATCACCGTGTCGTTCACCGCATCCTTCTCGAGGCATTGCTCCACGTCCGCTTCAACCGCCGTCCACGGCCTCGAATTCCCGGCGGCGCGCGCGGCATCCTGCTGCGACCGCGGCCCGCATCTGCCAAGGTGGAGCCATGCTGCTTCGACACATCGCGCGACCGCTGCTGGCCTCCTCGTTCATCTACGACGGCGTGCAGGCTGCCCGGAAGCCGAGCGAGCACGTGGCCGCCGCCCGCACGGGATCGGCCCTGGCGACCAAGGCACTCGGTGCCGAGCCGCTCAGCGAGAAGCAGGTCGCCACGCTCGTGCGCGCGCACGGGATCGCGACCGCCACGGCGGGCACGCTGCTCGCGCTGGGCAAGGCGCCGCGCGCCTCCGCCCTCGCCCTCGCGCTGCTGACGCTGCCGCTCGCCGTCGTGAACCAGCCCTTCACCGCACCCAAGGCGGAGCGGCCCGCGCGCACCGACCGGTTCCTGCACAACCTCGCCTCGGTCGGCGCCGCTCTCATCGCGGGTGCGGACCTGGAGGGCCGGCCGGGCATGTCGTGGCGCGTCCAGCAGGCTCGCGCGGCGCGCGCGGAGAAGAAGGCCGCGGCCGCCGAGGCGTGACCGCCGGGTGCCGGACGCGCAGGCCACCCCCGGTGACCGGCGCGCCGGACACGAGCCGCCGCGCGGCTCCGCTCCGCGATAATCTCGGCACATGACTTCTTCGACCACCGCGCCCGCACCGACATGGGAGGCGCCGCTCGCCGGCGCGCCGCTGGACGCGACGGTCGAGGTACCCGGCAGCAAGTCGCTGACCAACCGGCTCCTGGTGCTCGCCGCCCTCGCGGACTCCCCGGGCACCCTGCGCGGCGCCCTGCGCAGCCGGGACGCGGACCTGATGATCGGCGCCCTGCGCGCCCTCGGCGCGCGGATCGAGGAGGGCGACCAGCCGAGCACGCTGCACGTCACGCCGGGGCCCGTCACCGGCGGCACCGAGGTCGACACCGGCCTGGCCGGCACGGTGATGCGGTTCCTGCCGCCGTTCGCCGCCCTCGCCGACGGCCCGGTCCGGTTCGACGGCGACCCCGAGGCCCGCGTGCGGCCGATGCTGCCGGTGCTCGCCGCGCTGCGCGCCCTCGGCATCACGGTGCACGACCCGGAGGGCACGGGCGACACCGGCGACCTGCCGAGCTACCTCCCCTTCACCGTCGAGGGCCGCGGCAGCGTGCCGGGCGGCTCCGTGGACGTCGACGCCTCGGGGTCCTCGCAGTTCGTGTCCGGGCTGCTCCTCGCCGCCGCGCGTTACGAGCGTGGCCTCACGCTGCGGCACATCGGCGCCACCCTGCCGAGCCTGCCCCACATCGAGATGACGGTCGCGACGCTGCGCGACGTCGGCGTCGAGGTCGACGACTCGCGGGACGGCATCTGGAGCGTGCGCCCCGGCCCCATCGCCGGCCGCGACGTGCGCGTCGAGCCCGACCTGTCCAACGCGGCACCGTTCCTCGCGTCGGCCCTCGTCGCGGGCGGCACGGTACGGGTCCCCGGCTGGCCGACCCTGACCACCCAGCCGGGCGCCATGGTGCCCGAGCTGCTGGAGCGCATGGGCGGCACGTCCACCCTGGCCGACGGCGTCCTGTCCGTGACCGGGACGGGCGAGATCCACGGGATCGACGTCGACCTGCACGCCGGCGGCGAGCTCGCACCGACGTTCGCCGCGCTGGCGGCCCTCGCCGACTCGCCCTCCCGGTTGCGCGGCATCGCGCACCTGCGGGGTCACGAGACCGACCGCCTGGCCGCGCTGGCCCGCGAGATCACGCGGCTCGGCGGGCAGGCGGAGGAGACCCGGGACGGCCTGGTCATCACGCCGCGGCCGCTGCGCGGCGACGTCGTGCGCACGTACGCCGACCACCGCATGGCCACCTCGGCCGCGCTGCTCGGCCTGCGCGTGCCAGGGGTGCTGGTGGAGAATATCGGCACCACGGCCAAGACCTTGCCCGACTTCACGGGCATGTGGCTGGGCATGCTGGGCTGATGGGCCGGCGCGACATCCGCGACGAGTCGGACTTCAGGTCCCGCCCGTCCAAGCGCGGGTCCCGGCCCCGGACCAAACAGCGCCCCGAGCACTCGGACGCCGTCACCGGGCTGGTCACCGGCGTGGACCGCGGGCGGTACACGCTGCTCGTGGACGAGGCGCTGACAGTGACCGCCATGAAAGCGCGCGAGCTCACCCGCACGCGGGTCGTCGTCGGCGACCGGGTCGACGTCGTGGGCGACACCTCCGGCGAGGAAGGGTCGCTCGCGCGGATCGTGCGCATCCAGGAGCGCACTGCCACGCTGCGCCGCACCGCCGACGACACCGACCCCTACGAGCGGATCGTCGTCGCCAACGCGGACCAGCTCGTCATCGTCACCGCGCTGGCCCAGCCGGAGCCGCGCACCGGCATGATCGATCGCTGCGTCGTGGCCGCCTACGACGCCGGGATGTCGGTGCTCCTGTGCCTGACCAAGGCCGATCTCGCCTCCCCCGACCACCTGCGCGAGCTCTACGAGCCGCTCGGGGTCGAGGTCGTGGTGACGCAGCGGGCGCCGTCGGGCGACGACGGCGCCGTGGTGCTCACGCCGGAGTCCGTCGAGGAGGTGCGCGACCGGCTGCGCGGCCTGGTGTCGGTGCTCGTGGGGCACTCGGGCGTCGGCAAGTCGACGCTGATCAACGCGCTGGTGCCCGAGGCGAGGCGGGCCACCGGGGTGGTCAACGACGTGACGGGGCGCGGCCGGCACACCTCGACGTCGGCGGTCGCGCTGCGGCTCCCGGTCGGGGCCCCGGAGGGCGAGCTCGAGGACGACGGCGCGCCCGGCGAGGGTGGCGCCGAGCCTGGCGAGGCCTTCGACGGCTGGGTGATCGACACGCCGGGCGTGCGCTCGTTCGGCCTGGCGCACGTCGAGGTGGCGCACCTGCTGCAGGCGTTCGAGGACCTGAACGAGGTGGCGCAGGAGTGCCCCCGCGGCTGCACGCACCTCGCGGACGCCCCGGACTGCGCCCTCGACGACTGGGTCGAGGCCTCCCCCGACGACGAGCGGCAGGCCCGGGCAGCCCGGCTCGCCTCGTTCCGCCGCCTGCTGTCGTCCCGGACCGGCTCGGACGCCTGACCATGACCGACGGCACCCCGCGCTACGGCGCGGTGGACGTGCAGTACCTGGACGACGGCGGGGCGCGGGCCGCGCTGGTCGTCGCCGAGGACCCGACGTTCGCGACGCTGGTCGAGGAGCGCTCCGTGCTGGTCGAGCAGGTCGCGGAGTACCGGCCGGGGCGGTTCTACGAGCGCGAGCTGCCGCCGCTCCGCCAGGTGCTGGCCGGCATCGCACCCCTGGACCTGCTGATCGTGGACGGTTACGTGGACCTCGACCCGGCCGGCAGCCCGGGGCTGGGCGCCCACGTGGCCGACGCCGGACTGGCCCCCGTGGTGCTCGGCGTGGCCAAGACCCGGTTCCACGCCGCGTCGCACGCCGCCGAGGTGCTGCGCGGCCAGTCCGCCCGTCCCCTGTACGTCACGGCGTCGGGGATGCCGCTCGACGCCGCGGCCGACCTGGTCCGGGAGATGGCCGGCGAGGCGCGGTTCCCCGACGCGCTGCGCCGCGTGGACCGGCTGGCCCGCGGCGGGGACCCGGCGTAGCCGACACGTCAGGGCTGGAGGAACATCCAGCGGTGCCCCTCCAGGTCCTCCGCGCGGTACGAGCGGCCGTACGGCGCCTCCTCGATCTTCGACAGCACCCCCGCGCCGGCGGCCTGGGCGTGGGCGAGGTGGGCCTCGACGTCGTCCACGTGGACCAGCACGCCGTCGATCACCCAGGGCGTCGACAGCCACGCGTCGGCGGCCCGGCAGTGCTTGCGGTGCTCGGCCGGTCCCTCGTAGGACGCGAGCTCGGAGAGCATCACGCGACCGCCGCCGGCGTCGAGCTCGCCGTGGGAGAGATGTCCGTCGTCGTCCAGCCAGCGTTCCGCCTCGGTGAAGCCGAAGGCCTTGATGAGCCAGTCCATGGCGGACACGCCGTCCTGGTAGGACAGCATGGGGACCACCCCGGTCGGACGGGCTGTGGTGGGTTCGGGCATGACGACCTCCTCGTTCTCGAACAAATGTACGAGTGTTTCGGAGATCTGTCGAGCGCTGGACCCGGTTACACCACCTGGAAGCCGAACAGCTCCACGGCCCACGGGTCCAGCCGGCCGGCGGACGGGCCGCCGTCGTCGGCCCCCTCGATGTTGAAGCCGAAGAACTCGCTCAGGGCGTGCTCCCCCAGCTCCAGCGGGTGGAACGGGAGCGCGTAGTCACCCCCGGCCGGGTGCTCGCCCGCCCAGAACGGCTGCTCGAAGGCGAGGCGCTCGCCCCTGTCCTCCAGCACGCCGTCGTCCGGGGACAGGCTCAGCGAGCGTACGAGCGTGCCGTCCCGCCACACCGCGAAGGCGAACCAGTCCACCACGCTGTGCATCGCGTGCAGGTACAGGGTGCGGCCCATGCTCGCGTCGACCAGGTGGGCGGGCAGCTGGGAGGGCCGGTCGAGCATGAGGGCCTGGTCGCACAGCACGTCCACCTCGGGCGTCGACAGGGCGCACGCCCGGCCCTCGGGCGGGAACACCGCGTCCCCGAGGTCCCAGGGCTCCTCGCCGTCCGGCCGGATCCGGGCCGGTGGCCACAGCAGGCCGAGCAGCTCGGCAGCGCTCGCCTCGTCGGCGAACTCGGCCGCGCCCGTCAGACCCGTCGCCACGTCTCCGTCCGCGTACACCAGCATCGCGGTCTTGGCACCCATCTCGTCTCCTGCCCTCGGCTGCTACCACTACCCTCGGCGTCCCGCCCCGGCGCCGGACACGAGAGTACGGGGACTGGGTGACACCGCCACTCCACTCGCGTGGGCTCGACACACGGCAGACTGAGCACATGCGCATCTACGTGCCCGCCACGCTCGACGAGCTCGACGCCGTCTCCCACGCCACCGACGCCGCCCGCTGGACCGTCGCGCCCCGCCGGGCCCACGCCGTGACCAAGGAGCTCGAGGCCGCCCTGCCCGACGAGGACGCCGAGAGCCTGGAGTACGTCGCCGCGCTCAACGCCGCCGACGACTCGCTGGCACTGATCGCCGGCCGGCCCGACGCCCCGCACCAGCGCGTGATCATCACGGTGGAGGTCCCGGACGCGGCGGTCGGCCCCGTCCCGGCCGGCGGCGCGGACGACGACGAGCCCGTCGCCTCCGAGGTCCAGGTGACCAGCACGGTCGAGCAGGTGGCGATCGTCTGCGTGCACGTCGACGAGCCGGAGGCCGGCGCCGACATCGCCGACGTGCTGGCCGCAGCCGACGAGGAGAGCGACGCCGAGACGACGGCCGAGGTGGGCGAGGAGTCCGACACCGCGCTGGACGAGGCGCTGCAGCGCGTCACGGACCGCGACCTGCTCTGGTACGACTGGAGCGAGATCAAGGACGTCCCGCGCGCCTGACGCCGCCGTCAGCCGAGGAAGTCGAGCGCTTCCTTGTGCAGCTTGCCGTTCGTCGCCACCGCGTTCCCGCCCCACGGGCCGGGCCGGCCGTCGAGCGACGTGAAGGTGCCGCCCGCCTCGGTGACGATCGGCACGAGCGCGGCCATGTCGTAGACCTCGAGCTCGGGTTCGGCCGCGATGTCGACGGCGCCGTCGGCCACCAGCATGTACGACCAGAAGTCGCCGTACCCGCGGGTCCGCGCGCAGGCGCGGGTGAGGTCGAGGAACCCGTCCAGCTTCCCGCGCTCCTCCCAGCCGCCGAGGGACGCGTAGCTGAACGACGCGTCGGCGACGCGCGAGATGCCGGAGACCGACATCCGCGACGCGGACGCCAGCGACTTGCCGGTCCACGCGCCCGAGCCCTTGGCCGCCCACCAGCGCCGACCGAGGGCGGGTGCGCTGACCAGGCCCACGACGACCTCGTCGCCGTCGGCCAGCGCGATGAGCGTGGCCCACACGGGGACGCCGCGCACGAAGTTCTTGGTGCCGTCGATCGGGTCCACGATCCAGCGCCGCGCGCCGCTGCCCGCGGAGCCGTACTCCTCGCCGACGATCGCGTCGCGCGTGCGCGCGCGGGCGAGCTGGCCGCGGATGAAGTCCTCTGCCGCGCGGTCGGCGTCGGACACCGGCGTCAGGTCGGGCTTGGTCTCCACCTTGAGGTCGAGCGCCCGGAAGCGGGACATGGTGATGGAATCGACCTGGTCGGCGATCACGTGCGCCAGACGCAGGTCGTCGGCGTAGTTGTCCTTCGTCACGGCGGCCACGGGCACAACCTAGCGCCGGATGCCAACTTTCCGCCGCCTAGCCGCGCCGGACGGGCGGATTGTTACGCGCGATGTGCCCCGTGCGGGCCGCCGGGCCGCTCAGACCACCGCGGGCACGAGCTCCCGGACCCGCGTCGCGAGGCCCTCGAACGCGGCCCGCGCGGGCGATCCCGGCGCGCACTCGGCCAGCACGCGGCCTGCCAGCAGCGCGGCGTCGAGCCCGGCCGGGTCGTCCGGCACGAGGTGTGCGTCGCCCACTCCCCCGTAGCGCGCGAGGGCGTCGCGCACCTGGGCCTCGGCCCGGCGCCCGACGGCGGAGACCCGCACCCGGTTCACGACCACGACGCGGGCCGCCGGGATCGCCACCGCGGCATCCCGCAGGTCCTCCAGGCCGCGCACCAGCCGCTGCAGCCCCACGGGGTCGGCGCTGCCGACCACGACCACGACGTCCGCGGCCTGGAGCGCGCTCAGGGTCGCGCCGTTGCGCTGCGGTGCGCGCGTGTCGTACATGAGCAGCTCGTCGGCCTCGAGCACCGGGCCACAGTCGACCACGGTCCAGGCCGCGAGCTCGCGGCTGCGCTGGAACACCACGTCGAGCGAGCTGGCGGGCAGCTCGGGCCAGCGGGACGCCCGGGTGATGCCCGTCAGGACGCGCACACCCGGCAGCGCCACCGGGGCGTGCCCGGCCAGCGTCCGCACGTCGAGCACACCCTGGCCGGCCGCGCGGGCGGCGGCGGCCAGGCCGGGCGCGTCGTCGAGCAGGCCGAGGCGGGAGGTCACCGAGGAGGCGTAGGTGTCGGCGTCGGCCAGCACCACCGTGCTCGCACCGTGCGCCGGGGGCACCGGACGCGGCCGGCGCAGCAGGCCGGAGCGGCGCGGCGCGGTGGCGCCCACCCCCGCGAGGGCCGCGGCGAGCTCGATGGCGGTGGTGGTCCGGCCGGGCGATCCGGCCGGACCCCAGACGGCGACGAGCATGCCGGGCCTGGTCCCGCTGTCGGGAAGGGCTGCTGGAGCAGCGCCCACCGCGGGTCCGGCGTCGTGGGCCGAGCCGTCGCCGCGGACCGCGGCGACCAGGTTCTCCGCGTCACCGCCCGCGACCACGGCGTCGCAGCCCAGACCTGCGAGGCGGGCGGCCGGCGTTGCCGGATCCTCGACCACGACGACCCGCAGGCCCGCGCCCCGCAGCCGCGCCACCGCGTCCCGGTCCAGGCCCGGCAGGTCCCCGGAGACGACCGCGGCCGTGCCCGCGCCCGCCTCGGCCGCGGCCAGGAGCTCGGCGAGCTCCGCGCACCGCCGGGAGACGGTCATCCGCGGCTGCGCGCCGAGCACGGTCACCACCGCCGCCTCCTCCTCGGGTGCCTGCACCGCGACCAGGACGGTGACCGTCCGGTCCTCGCTCACCGGACACCGCCCGCCACGGGCACGACGGCGACGGTGCCGGCGTCGGAGAGCGCGGCCAGCACGGTCGGCAGGGAGTCCTCCGGGACCAGCACGTGCAGCGTCACCGTGCCGTCCACGACGATCGCGCCGTCCTGCGCGTCCACCTGCTCGACCACCACGTCCTTCGCCAGCGTGGCCGGCTCCGGTCGACCCGCGCCCGCCTCGTGCGTGACGGGCACCTCGGGGACGAACCAGAGGTCCACCACCACGCCGGCCCGGATGCGGTCCGACAGCCCCGAGCCCACGGGGACGGAGACCGAGCGGACGTCGGCGTCCGCGCCGAGGGCCGTCAGCGGCACCAGCTCGCCGTCGTCCACCACGCGGAGCACCACCAGGTCCGCGGGCAACGGCTCGGCGGCGGACAGATAGCGGCCCGTCCCGGACCCGAGGCGGACGTCGACCGTCCGCAGCGACTCGGCGGTCAGGGGCGCGCCGGGCGTGAGGGCACCGTCGGCCACGAAGACCGGGGTGGTGCGGCTCGCCGCCGAGACCACCCAGGAACCGCAGGCGACCGACAGCGCGACGATGACGAGGCCGGTCACGAGCCGCGGGTCGCGCCAGCCGGGCCTGCGCAGCCTGGTCGCGACCGGCTCGGGGAGGCCCTGCTCCCGGACTGCGGGCGCCGGGGCGGCCGGGGCATACGTCATCTCGGTCCTTCCGCGTACTTTGGTGGACTTTGGGTAGGGCGTCGAGTAGAAGTTGAGCCCCGAACCCGCTCAGAATGGTGCACAGCCTGGGCAGAGCGCCGGAACCATAGTGATCGAACGCCGCCGATCCGGCATCAGATAAACACTTCTTGTGGATAACCCCCTCATGTCGGTGTCTCGTGCCACACTGTTCCCATGGAAAAGCGCTTTCTCTCTCTGGCGGATGTGGTCGAGACCCTCAACATCTCGATGGCCCAGGGCTACGCACTGGTTCGTACCGGCGACCTTCCCGCCATCCAGGTGGGGCCCAAGAAGGTCTGGCGCGTCGAGGCAGCCGAGCTCGAGTCGTACATCGAGCGTATGTACGCAAAGAGCCGTGAGCGGCTCAAGGGCTCTGCGGCCGCTGACGGCTGAGCAGACGACTGAAAGGCCGCGTCGTACACCGACGGGACCGGCACACTCCATACGGGGTGAGACCGGTCCCGCTGTCCATTTCCGGGCATTCCAGTCGGTTTAGGGTGCCTCGCTGACAACCAGCAGGGCCGGGAAGGGAACCAGCCGGGCTCCGCGCCCGTCGAGCAGGTCGACGTCCAGGTGGTCGCGGCCCACGCGTGCGATGCGCCCGGCCGACACCCCGCTCAGGGTGCGCACGGCGACCCGCGCCCGGTCGCGCTGCAGGCTCCGCAACACCGGTCCCAGCCCGACGGAGTCCCGCCGCGACGTCGCGGACGCCGCGTGACGGGTCAGCCCGTGCACCGCCGCCACCGCGGCCAGCGGCACGAGGTGCTGGCTCGCCGGCTCCGGCCGGACCCCCTGGAGCAACACCCACTCGTCCGCCGTCTCCAGCACGACGCCGCGCAACGGTGCGCCGTCGAGCAGCTCGACCGTCACCACCGCGCCGACGACGGCGCGGAACCTGTCGGCGAGCGTCATCGTCGCGTGCTCGGCGCGCGTCAGCTCGGACACGAGCGCGTCGGCCTCCGCCGCCACCTGCGCGCGGGCCTGCGCCTCGAGATCGCTGAAGAGCGCCTCCCAGCGCGTGGGGCCGGTCGGGCGCACGGATGTCATGGAGACACCCTGCGCCATCCACAGGCATCCCGCTCTCCGGTGGACACCCGCCTGACACCCCTGTTGAATAACGATCGCCGGACGACATCAAGTGTCATCACCAGTGCCGTTCGGACTCATAGTGTCAGGAATCGAACCGCAGCAGGGGGAACCATGTCGACGCACGCCCTTGAGCACGTACCGGCTGCCGACCGCCACGACGTCGGCCGGAAGCCATCGCACCCCGACCGCCCGACGGCCGGCTCCCCGGCCTCGGACGCGGACGCGGAGACCGGAGGCACCTGGAGAGGGCTCCTCGGGCTGCTCGCCGTCGGCACGGCGCTCGTCGCGGCGTGCGGTGTCCTCGGCACCCGCACGTGGCAGGTGGGGTCCGGCCTCGGTGCGGCGCTGTTCCCGGTGGAGGACGTCGTCGAGCTGGCGGCGGTCGCCGTCGGCACGGCGGTGGCCGGCTGGACGGGAGTGCACGCGCTCCTCGCGCTGGCCTGCGTCCTCGCGGACCGGCGCGGCAGGCGCTGGGCGGCGGCGGAACGCGCCGTGGCCCGCCACGCGCCGGCCGTGGTGCGGCGCCTGGCCCGGGTCGCCGCGGGTGCCGGGCTCGGTCTGGCGCTCACCGCGCCGACGGCGATGGCCCTGCCGGAGGCCGTCGGGGTACCCGCCGCGGAGGCGGGGCCCGCGGTCGTCCTCGACCTCGGCTGGCGGCCGACGAGCACGATGAGCGGGGAGCCGACGGGCCGCCCGGGCCGGTCGGTCGCCTCGGGCACCGGGTCGACGCCCGGGCGAGCGTCCCTGGTGGACCAGGACCGGCGTGCGGAAGCGGGCCGGGAACCGGTGACGGTCGAGACGGGCGACACGCTGTGGGCGATCGCCGCCGACGGGCTCGCTGCCGACAGGCCGTCCGATGGCGACCGGTCGGCCCGGGCCGGCAGCCCGGCCGACAACGATGGGCCGTCCGACGCAGAGATCGCCGAGGCCGTCGACCGCTGGCACGACGCCAACCGCCAGGTGCTGGGCTCCGACCCGGACCTGATCCGCCCGGGCACGGTGCTGCACCAGCCCTGAAAGTCGTCCGACCCACCGCACCGCCTCGCACCCGCACCGCGCCCCCAGGAGATTCCGGATGACCACGCTCGACAGCCCACCCGAGGCCACGAACACCGCGACGGAGCCCGCCACGCCGTCCCGCACCCGCCGCACTACTCCACGCCCGGCGACCGGGGCGGCGGCGCTACCCGCCCAGCGGCCCGCCGTGCCGCCGGCAGGACCGGTCACCGGACCCGGCATCGGCCGGCGGCTGCGCCGCATGCGGATCGGCGGCACGCCGTACCCCGAGCTGCAGAACGCGGCGGCTGCTCTGGAGGCGCTGTCCGGCCGACCGGTGCCCGAGCCGGACCCCACCCTGCCCGACCCCACCGCGCAGGTGTGCCGCGTGGTCCGCGCCGCGGTCGAGGTGCTGCGCGGCGAGCGCCCCGCCGCGCAACTCGCCCGGTGGGTGACGCCACAGGTCTACGACCAGCTGCTGGAGCGGGGCCGGCTCATGCGGGAGGCCCGGCAGGTGCGGCCGCCGCGGCCCAAGGCGCACCCGGCCGCGGTACGGCGCGTGCGGCTGGTCCGGCTGGGCGCCACGTCCGCGGAGGCGACGGTGATCCTGCACGACGAGGGACGGGTGCGCGCCGCGGCCGTGCGGCTGGAGGCACGGCGCGGGGTGTGGCGCGTCGCGGTCCTCGAGATCGGCTGACCGGGTGGCTACACCCACTCCACGACGAGGTCGGCGGCGTCCCGGGTGGTGGCGATGAGGTCGGCGTTGCGCTGGTCGGTGCCGCGGGCCCACGCCTCGGCGTCGGGCAGGGGCTTGCCGAACGCGTGGTGGCGCGCGACGAGGCGCCGCAGGCGCTCGGCGTCGGGCAGGTCGACGTACCAGACCTCTGCCATCCGGGCGCGGGCTGCGGGCCAGGCGCCGTCGGCCGCGAGGAGGTAGTTGCCCTCCGTGATCACCAGCGGCTCGTCGGCGACGACGGTTCCTGCCGCCACGGGCTCCTCGATCTCGCGACGGAACTCCGGCGCGAAGACCTGCGGGCTGCCCGGCCGGCGGCCCGCGATGCGGCCGATCAGGGCGGCGTAGCCGGCGTCGTCGAAGGTGTCGATCGCGCCCTTGCGCGCGCGGCTGCCGCGGGCCTCCAGCACGGCGTTGGACAGGTGGAAGCCGTCCATCCCGACCACCACGGCCGTACCAGGCGCCAGTCCGTCGGCGAGGGCGGCGGCCAGGGTCGACTTTCCCGCGCCGGGCGGGCCGGTGATGCCGAGCACCCGGGCCTCGCCGCGCCGGCCGGCGTCGTCGGCGAGCCGGGCCGCGCGCTCGACGAGCTCCGCGGTGGTCAGGCGCACGGCGCGTACTCCAGCCAGGACCGGGGGCCGACGTGCTGCACGCGGATGGACGCCACCCGGATCGCCTCCTGGACCGCGGACTCCAGCCCGGCGCCCTGGGCGAGCGCCACGCACAGGGCGCCGTGGAACGCGTCGCCCGCGCCGAGGGTGTCGCGCACCTCGACGCTCGGCACGTAGGTGGATCCGTGCCGCCCGTCCTTGTCGCACCAGGTCACGGGGGCGGATCCGTGCGTCGTGACGACCGCCTGGGACGTGGCGGCGTCGTCGGGCGCCCGGAAGTCCGCGGACCGGGCGGCGACGTCGGCCGCACCGAGCAGGTCCGCGAAGACCGGGCGCCAACGACCGGCGTCGAGCACGACGAGCGGGCGGGGTTCGAGGGCGAGGGCGTACGCGAGCACGCTCCGCGCCAGGTCGGGGTGGTGCCCGTCGAGCAGGACGACGTCGGGCCGCGGCAGGGCGTCGAGCTCCACGCGGGTGACGTCGAGGCCGTTGGTGAGGGTGGCGTCCGGCGAGACGACCGAACGGTCGCCGGTCACGTCGTCGACCAGCACGGCCGAGACGGCGATGGGGATCTCCCGGCCGCCCGCCGCGTCGTGGATCTCGACCCCGTGGTGCTCCAGGTCGCCCCGGGCGGCCGAACCCACCGGACCGGTGCCCATCGCGCTGATCAGGAGCGCACGCGCCCCGAGCGTCGCCGCGATGACCGCGGCGTTCGCCGCGGGGCCACCCGCGGAGACGTCCTGACGGACGGCGGTGATCTTCTCGTTGGGTCCGGGCCGGACGGCGCTGCGGTGGATCACATCGAGCGTCGTGAGACCTGCGAACCAGCAGGTCACCGGGGGTTTTTGCGGAGCTTTGGCGGCGGTGTCGCACATGGGGCAGAGGCTACCTTTGAAACCGGATGTCAGAGACCGGGCGTACTGTCCGAACATGACCACGACGGAGCCGACCATCCCGCCGACAACGCGCCCTGCCGTGTGGCGCGACCTGCTCCTGGACCAGCTCTCGTTCTACTGGGACGTCCACCTGTGGCCCCGCCTGGAGGGCCTCACCGACGCCGAGTATCTGTGGGAGCCCGCCTCGCCGGCATGGAGCGTACGCGCCGGGGCGGACGGGGAGCCCCGGCTCGAGCACGAGGTGCCCGAGCCGGAGATCCCGCCGGTCACGACGATCGCCTGGCGCATGGTGCACGTGGGCCGCGACGTGTTCGGGCGGCGCGCCCGGGCCTTGTTCGGCCCGACGGACGCGCCGCCCGACGCCGACATGTTCGACGCGCGGCACTGGCCCGAGGCCCCGGTCACGGCCGACGGCGGCCTGGCCGTGCTCGAGGAGGGCTACCGATCGTGGCAGGCCGGGATCGCCGCTCTGGACGACGAGTCGCTGATGCGCCCGATCGGCCCCAAGGGCGTGGCGTTCGCCGAGTTCCCGATGGCGGCGCTGGTGACCCACCTCAACCGCGAGGCCATGGCGCACGGCGGCGAGATCTGTCTGCTGCGCGACCTGTACCGGGCTCAGTACGCACCGTCCGCGTCGGCCACGGCGGGATAGGCCCGCTCCGCGAAGACCCGCAGCGCGTCCCGGACGAACGTCGCGCCCTCCGTGCCGCCGTAGTTCGCGGCGAACCGGTCGTCCGCCACGTACATGTCGGCCAGGCCCAGCAGGTAGCCGCGGTCGGGCAGCGGCTGCCCCGCGCCCGGCGTGCCCGGCACGGACGCGAGCCACTCGGCGTGCCGTGCGGCCAGGGCCTGGGCCTCGTCCGAGGCCGGGTCGGTCCCCGCCACCGCGGCGTCGGCCCAGTCCTTGCTGAGCGCCGCGACCCGCCCCTTCCACTCCTCCTGCTCCCGTGCGGTGAGGCCGCGCCACCACGCGTCGCCCCGCTGGTAGGCGTCGCGGCCCCAGCGTTCGGTGACCTCCTGCTCGTACTGCGTGTGGTCGAAGCCGTCGAACATGTCCTTCGCCATGATGTTCTCCTCGGTGGTGTCCGGGTCCTTCTCGAGATCCGCGACGGTCCGTTCGACCGACGCGATCTGCCGGGCCAGCCGGCCCTGCTCCGCCCGCAGCGACACGAGGTGCATGCGCAGCGCCTGCGCCTCGTCCCGCTGGGCGTCGAGCACCTCGGCGATGGCGCCGAGGCCGAGCCCGAGATCACGCAGCAGCAGGATCCGCTGCAGCCGCACCAGCGCGGTGCGGTCGTAACGGCGCGGGCCCGCATCCGTCGTGCGGACGGCGGGCAGCAGGCCGACGGCGTCGTAGTGCCGCAGCGTCCGGCTCGTGACGCCGGTCAGCCGCGAGATCTCCTGGATGGACCATTGCATGTTCATCACCGTAAAGGTTGACGTCGCGTCAACTTCAAGTCCCAGTCTCCGCGGATCAAGCATGATCAAGCAACTAAACCTGTGGATAACTCATGTCCGATGCCGCTCGCGCCCAGACTGATCGTCATGACAGCATCGAGCGAGATCATCCCGGACCAGCCCCTGGTCGACGACGCGGCGCTCCTCGCCTTCGCGAACCTCCTGCACGGCGGCATCCGGCCGCGCCGCCGCACGCTCTGGTTCGCCCTGCTCGACGGCGCGCGCCGCCCGCTGCCGATGGTCGTACCCGTGGACCTCGTGCCGGACGAGCCCGACGTGCTCCTGACGAGCAACCTCGGCCGGGCCTGGCACGAGATTCTGCGGGGCGAGCCGGGCGCCTCGGTGCTGCTCGTGCTGGAACGCCCCGGCTCCCCCTACGCCTCGCCCGAGGACCACGCCTGGCACGCGGCCCTCCGGTCCGCCGCTGCCGAGCACGGGCTCACGGTCGCCGCGTTCTTCCTCGCGACGGCGGACGGCGTCGCCGCGCTGGCTCCGGACGCCGCATCGCCTCCGGACGACGCGCCGGCCGGACCCGAGCCCCGCATCAGGCCCCGATGGCCTCGAGCCGTTCCCACTCGTCGTCGGTGAACAGGCGCGACCGGATGAGGAACCGCACACCCTCGGGCGCCTCGACGCTGAAGCCGGCGCCACGGCCCGGGACCACGTCGATCGTCAGGTGGGTGTGCTTCCAGTACTCGAACTGGTTGCGGCGCATCCAGACCGGAACCGTGAACGACCCGGCCTCCGCGGCGGAGATCGCGAGGTCGCCGAGGTGCACGTCCGCGTCCCCCGTGATGAAGTCGCCGTCCGGGTAGCACATGGGCGACGAGCCGTCACAGCAGCCGCCCGACTGGTGGAACATGAGCTCGCCGTGCTTGTCCCGCAGGCGCACGAGCAGCGCCGCCGCGTCGTCGGTCACGGCGACCCGCGCGGCGGGTGACCCGGTCACGGGGGCGGGGGTGGGGCGGACGTCGTCGGACATGGAACCTCCCAGAACTCGAAGCCGAACCGGACGGCCGGGCGGGAGGCCGGTGACGTACCGGCCCGGCCTCCCGCCCGACGAGGTGCCCCCCGGCCTAGAAGAAGCCCAGCTTGTTCGGGGAGTAGCTGACCAGCAGGTTCTTGGTCTGCTGGTAGTGGTCGAGCATCATCTTGTGGTTCTCGCGGCCCACGCCCGAGCCCTTGTACCCGCCGAACGCCGCCGCGGCCGGGTAGGCGTGGTAGTTGTTCGTCCACACCCGGCCGGCCTCGATCGCCCGCCCGGCCCGGTACGCGTCCGCGCCGGAGCGCGTCCACACGCCCGCGCCCAGCCCGTAGAGGGTGTCGTTGGCGATCTTGATCGCGTCGTCGAACTCGGCGAACTCGGTGACCGCGACCACGGGCCCGAAGATCTCCTCCTGGAAGATCCGCATCTCGTTCTTGCCCTCGAAGATCGTGGGCGTCACGTAGTAGCCGCCCGCGAGGTCGCCCTCCAGCTCCGCCCGGTGGCCGCCGGTGAGCACCTTGGCGCCCTCCGCCCGGCCGATGTCGAAGTAGCTGAGGATCTTCTCGAGCTGGTCGTTGCTCGCCTGCGCCCCGATCATCGTGTCGGTGTCCAGCGGGTTGCCCTGCTTGATCGCCTCGGTGCGCGCCACGGCGTCGGCCAGGAACGAGCTGTAGATGTCGCTCTGGATGAGCGCGCGCGACGGGCACGTGCACACCTCGCCCTGGTTGAGGGCGAACATCGTGAAGCCCTCCAGGGCCTTGTCGTAGTAGTCGTCGTGCGCCGCCGCGACGTCGCTGAAGAACAGGTTCGGCGACTTGCCGCCCAGCTCCAGCGTCACCGGGATGATGTTCTGCGACGCGTACTGCATGATCAGGCGGCCCGTCGTGGTCTCGCCCGTGAAGGCGATCTTGCGGATCCGGGACGAGCTCGCGAGCGGCTTGCCCGCCTCCGCGCCGAACCCGTTGACCACGTTCACGACGCCCGGCGGCAGCAGGTCCGCGATGAGCTCCATGAGGTACAGGATCGACGTCGGCGTCTGCTCGGCCGGCTTGAGCACCACGGCGTTGCCCGCAGCGAGCGCCGGCGCCAGCTTCCACACCGCCATCAGGATCGGGAAGTTCCACGGGATGATCTGCCCCACGACACCCAGCGGCTCGTGGAAGTGGTACGCGATCGTGTCGCCGTCGATCTCGCTGATCGACCCCTCCTGTGCCCGGATCGCGCCCGCGAAGTAGCGGAAGTGGTCGATGGCCAGCGGGAGGTCCGCGTTGAGGGTCTCGCGGACGGGCTTGCCGTTCTCCCAGGTCTCCGCGACGGCCAGCTCCTCGAGGTGCTCCTCCATGCGGTCGGCGATCTTGTTCAGGATGATCGCGCGCTCGGTGACCGACGTGCGTCCCCACGCGGGTGCCGCGCCGTGTGCGGCGTCGAGGGCCCGGTCGATGTCGTCGGCGTCGCCGCGTGCGACCTCGGTAAAGGTGCGTCCGGTCACGGGGCTGGGGTTCTCGAAGTACTGCCCGTTCGCCGGGGGTACGTACTCGCCACCGATCCAGTGGTCGTACCGGGGCCGGAAGCTGGCGATGGCACCTTCCGTACCTGGGGCTGCGTACACGGTCATGGTCTGCCTCCTCGCAGGATCTCGCGCCCGCCTCCGGGTTGCCCGACGGCGGAGCCGCGCCCCGGGCGCACCGGTGCGCCCGAGTGCGGCGAGGTTAGGCAGCGGGGCGTTGCATCCGCGTTGCAACCCGACCGTGACCTCGCAGGGGCAAGCCGGGAGGGCGCCGGCACAGATGGACTCATGAGGACAGATCGCCGGACCGACCGTGCCCGTGCGACGAGCCGACACCGAGGAGAAGCCCCCATGAACCTCGCACCACGCCGCACCGCCCCCACGGTCCCGCTGATGGTCCCGCTCGCCGCGGCACTGAGCGTGGTGCTGGCGCTCGCGGGCTGCACCGCCGACGACGGCGGGTCGGGCGCCGCCGAGGAGGCGACCAGCCTGTCGGCCCCCGACGCGGCCCCCGACGGCGCGCCGGCCCCGGATGCCGCGCGGGCTCCCGAGGCCCTGAGCGACGAGGCGTTCGTCCCGCCGTACCCGGAGCCCTACCCCGAGCCCGGCCCGGTCGACCCCGCGGGCGAGGAGTACGACGACTCCCCCGAGTCGCCGTTCCTCGACGTCGCCACGAGCCCGCTGTCCACGTTCTCGGCCGACGTCGACACGGCGTCGTACTCGAACCTGCGCCGTCAGGTGAACCAGGGCGTCGCGCCCGAGGGGGTGCGCATCGAGGAGCTGGTCAACTACTTCGACTACGACTACGACGCGCCCGCCGCCGGGGCCGAGCACCCCTTCTCGGTGACCACCGAGGTGGCGCGGGCCCCGTGGAACCCGGAGCACCAGCTCGCGATGGTGGGCGTGCAGGCCACGGAGGCGGTGCCGACGTCGGAGGGCAACAACATCGTCTTCCTGCTGGACGTGTCCGGGTCCATGGACGAGCCGAACAAGCTGCCCCTGCTGGCGGAGTCGTTCGCGCTGCTGGTGGAGCAGCTCGACGAGCGCGACCGCGTGTCGATCGTGACCTACGCGGGCGACAACCGCGTGGTCGCCGACTCGGTGCCCGGCTCGGAGCACGGCGTGCTGGTAGACCATCTGCGGTCGCTGCGGGCCGGTGGTTCCACGGGTGGTGCGGCCGGCCTGACCACGGCGTACGAGCTGGCCGAGAAGAACTTCGTCGAGGGTGGCAACAACCGGGTGATCCTGGCGACCGACGGCGACTTCAACGTGGGGCCGTCCTCGCCCCACGAGCTCACGACGCTGGTCGAGGCGGAGCGGGCGTCCGGGGTGTACGTGTCGGTGCTGGGCTTCGGCATGTACAACCTGAAGGACAGCATGATGGAGGCGATCGCGGACCACGGGAACGGCAACTACGCGTACATCGACACCCTGGCCGAGGCGCGCAAGGTGCTGGTCGACGAGTTCGGCTCGACGATGTTCGTCGTGGCCCAGGACCTGAAGCTGCAGGTCGAGCTGAACCCGGCCGCCGTCGGCTCGTACCGGCTGATCGGGTACGACAACCGGCGCCTGGCGGACGAGGACTTCGACGACGACACGAAGGACGCGGGCGACGTGGGCGCGGGCCACTCCGTGACGGCGTTCTACGAGCTCGTCCCGGCCGGTTCGGTCGGCGGCAGGGGCTCGGACGGCGGCCTGAAGTACTCCGACCGGGAGGTCGGCACGAGCGACGACTTCATGACGGTGCACGTGCGGTACAAGTCGCCGGACGGCGGGGTGTCAGCCGCGAGCACCGAGGTGGAGTTCCCGGTCGGCGCCGCCGCGTACACGACGGCGCCGTCCGCGGACTTCGAGTTCGCCTCCGCGGTCGCGGAGCTGGGGCTGATCGCCACGGGCTCGGAGTACCGGGCGGAGGCGAACCTCGACGGGGCTCGCACCCGGGCGGCGGGTGCGCTGGGCACGGACCCGTACGGGCTGCGGGCGGAGTTCGTCGACCTGGTCGACGCCTACCGCGAGATGGGGTGAGGGTGGGGTGATCTCGACGCGGGACCGCGTCTGTCACCCGGTGCGCTTTCGACAAACCCGATCGAAAGACATACAGAAAGCGCTGGAGATAGTTTTACCGCCGACGAACCGTCCGGGAATTTTCGACCGGACGCGATCAATGCCGAATTCGAATCCGCACCGGCCGCACGCTACCGGGGAATGACGCCGGACACCGATCTTCGCGCTTTCGGTCCCCGAGGTCGTTCTCGAGGTGGACCGTGCGCTCCGGGCGGCCGGCCGACCACGGGGCGGTCAGGAGCCGTCGCGTGACGTGAGGATCGTCCGGTTGCCGAGCGGCTCGCGGGAGTCGAGTGCGCGCTGCGCGCCCTGCGACTGCTGGACCATGTCGACGGCGACCCGCAGGTCCTCGACGGCCCAGTCGAGCGAGGTCTCGATGTGGGTGGCCTGGGCGAGCAGGGTGCGAGCCTGGGTGACCGAGGTGGGCGGGGCGTCGGTGAGCCGCTGGGCCCCGGCCTGGCGCGCCTCGGCGAGCGCCTGGGCGAGCACGTCGCGCGTGGCCGGGTCCGCGACCTGGCCCTCCGAGCCCTCGTAGACCCGCTCGGCCGTCTCGAGCACGGCGGCGAGGTCGTGCGACCGGGCCGAGGTACTGGTGACCTGGGTGTCGATCTGGGCGGTCAGGGTGAGGATGCGGCCGGTCTCCTCGGCGCGGGCGGACATGGACCAGAGCGTGACGGCGACCGCCAGGCACGTGATGATCGCGGCGCCGAAGGTCCACCGGCGGCGGCCACGCGCGCCGGCGAGGTCGAGGCCGGCGCCGGGTTCGGGCGGCGGCGCAGGGGTGTCGAGCGCGGGCAGGTTCGCGAGCTCGATCGCGGGCAGTGCGCGGCTCGGACTGTCTCCGGCCTGTTCATCAGTTTCAGACATCTGCGATTCCGGTCTAGCTAAAGCGATGGTGTTCAACTCTTCCCCCAAAGAGAGTTCTCATGAAAACTATCTGTCGGACGCGAAGCCCGTTTAACTACCGGTGCGATTGACGCTAAGACTACTTTCCGCGTCACGCGCGGCGAGACCGTAATGCGTCTGTGATCTGTGGAAAACCCGTCTGAGACGGTGGAAAACTTGGCGATCACGGTGGACAACTTGTTGATGAACTTGGTCCGATGCCTACACTGGCGTGGTTCGACGACGACGTCGGGACAGGGTGAGGGGCAGCATGCAGCAGGTGCCACACCGGGACGCGCGCTGGGTTCGCGCGGCATATGAGAGCTTCGTCGGTTCCGCCGGCTCACTGGAGCCGGACGGGATCGACCCGATCGTCGCGGCGTCGTGGCGGCGGAGCCTGCGCAACGGTGTGGACCCCGACCGGCCGAGCGCGGTGACGGTCGCGGCGTCGGGCGAGCTGGACGAGTACCGCAGCGCCCATCCCCTGGCCGGCGCGATGCCGCTGGTCCGCGACCTGGTGGGCGGGGCCACGGGCGACGGCCTGGTGGTCGCGGTGTCCGACGACGTCGGCCGCCTCCTGTGGGTCGAGGGCCGCGGGCAGGTGCGCTCCGCCGTGGACGGCGTCGGCTTCGTCGAGGGCGCGCTCTGGCGGGAGGACTCCGTGGGCACCAACGCGCCCGGGACCGCACTCGCCACGCGCCGCGCCGTCCAGGTGCTCGGCGCCGAGCACTTCGCGCGCCCGGTCCAGCGGCTGAACTGCACCGCGGCCCCGGTGCACGACCCGGCGGGCGGCATCATCGGCGTCCTCGACCTGACCGGCGGCAGCGCCGCCGGGTCCCACGTGGCCCTCGCCCTGGTGCGCGCCACGGTCGCCATGGTCGAGCGCGAGCTCGCCCTGCGGGCCACGGCCGCGACGGCGGCGGACGGCGGGCGCGCGCCCTGGGCGGGCGACGTCGGCCCGGACGGGGACGCCGGCACGGCAGGTGGTGCGGCCGACCCCGCCCCCGACCTGCGCCTGCTCGGCGCGCCGACGCTGCGCGGCCGCCGGCTCTCCCTGCGGCACGCCGAGATCCTGCTGCTGCTCGCCGAACGCCCCCGCGGCCTCAGCGCCGAGGAGCTCGCCGTGCTGCTGCACCCGGGCGACCTCTCGCTGGTGGCCGTGCGGGCGGAGATCTCCCGCCTGCGCCGGGTGGCCGACGGCGTGCTCGACGGTCCGCTGCTGGCCGGCTCCCGTCCGTACCGGCTCGCCCGGATGCTCCGGTCCGACGTCGACACGGTGCGCACCCGGCTGCGGCACGGCGACGTGCGCGGGGCGCTGTCGGCGTACCCCGAGCCCTTGCTGCGCCGGTCGGTCGCGCCCGGCGTGGAGCGGCTGCGCGAGGAGCTGGAGGCCGAGGTGCGGGCGGCCGTGCACGCCTGCGACGACGCGGCCGCCGTCGAGCAGTGGACCGCCCGTGACGAGGGCGCGGAGGACCACACGGCCTGGACACGACTGGTGCGGCTGACCGAGCCCGGCGGACCGCGGGCCGCCCGCGCGCGGGCGCACCTGGCCGTGCTGGAACGAAGGCTCTCCTGAGCGGTACGGGCCGGGATCATCCTGACCCTTGCCTGTGTTCCTAGACTCGACAGTGCACGCGCTCATCGAGGAGGAACCATGCCCGCTCCCATCGACCCGTCGGACAAGATCGCGCAGTACGCCCACCCCGAACGGCTCGTGAGCACGGCGTGGCTGGCCGAGCACCTCAAGGACCCGGGCATCGTCGTCGTCGAGTCGGACGAGGACGTGCTGCTCTACGAGACCGGGCACATCCCCGGCGCCGTGAAGGTGGACTGGCACACCGAGCTGCAGCACCCGCAGATCCGCGACTACCTCGACGGCGCCGCGTTCGCCGCCCTCCTGGGCGGCAAGGGCATCGCGCGCGACACGACGATCGTGCTGTACGGCGACAAGAACAACTGGTGGGCCGCGTACACCGCGTGGGTGTTCACGCTGTTCGGGCACCAGGACGTGCGCCTGCTCGACGGCGGCCGCGGGCTGTGGACCGCCGAGGGCCGCGAGCTCACCACCGACGTGCCCGCTCCTGCCCCGGTCGAGTACCCGGTGGTCGAGCGCGACGACACGACGATCCGTGCCTTCCGCGACGACGTGCTGGCGCACCTCGGCAACGGCCCGCTCGTCGACATCCGCTCCCCGCAGGAGTACACAGGCGAGCGCATCGCCATCCCGGACTACCCCGAGGAGGGCGTGCTGCGCGGCGGCCACATCCCGACGGCCCGCAACGTCCCGTGGGCCACGGCTGTGGCGGAGGACGGCACCTACAAGGCGCGCGCGGAGCTCGACGCGATCTACACGTCGGGCCTGGGCCTCGACCCGGACGACGCCGTGGTCACCTACTGCCGCATCGGCGAGCGCTCCAGCCACACCTGGTTCGCGCTCACCTACCTGCTCGGCTACACGAACGTGCGCAACTACGACGGCTCGTGGACCGAGTGGGGCAACGCGGTGCGCGTCCCGGTCGCGACGGGCTCCGAGCCGGGCTCCGTCTGACGGGTCAGGCCCGGCCGAAGGCCTTGCGGAGCTCGTCCTTGGCGCGTTCCAGCACCTGGCGCTGGCCGGCGTCGAGGTCCTTGCCCGCGCGGTTGACGTAGAACGTCAGCATGGACATCGCCGAGCGGTACGGAGAGCTCTTGCGCCGGCCGCTGGCCTCGGCGGAGCGCTTGAGGGAGGCGGCGATCCGGGCGGGGTCGTCCCAGGTGAACACGCCCTCCTCCAGGTCCAGGGCGTCACTGCCCTCGGTGACGTCCTGCGACCAGCGGTCGGGGCCGCCGCCCGGCCCCTTGTTCTCGGCCATGCGGCCACGCTACGACGCCGCTCGCGAGCTCGCCCGGGCCACCGCGACGGTGAAAGGATGAACGGATGAGCACCGACGACGTCAACCTGCCCGAGGCTCTCGCCGAGCTGCGGGACGCCTTCCTGGAGACGCCCGAACGGGACCGGCTCCAGCTCCTGCTGGAGGTCTCGCGCGAGCTGCCGCCGCTGCCGGAGAAGTACGCGGACGCGCCCGAACGGCTCGAGCGGGTGCAGGAGTGCCAGTCACCGGTCTACGCGTTCGCCGAGGTGGACGACGCCGGGGTGGTCACCTTCCACGCCAGCGCACCGGAGGAGGCGCCCACCACCCGCGGGTTCGCGTCGATCCTGGCGCAGGGCCTGACCGGGCTGACGGCGCAGCAGGTGCTGGATGTTCCGGAGGACTACCCGCTGCAGCTCGGCCTGACCAAGGTCGTGAGCCTGCTGCGCCTGAACGGCATGGCCGGCATGCTGACCCGCGCCAAGCGCCAGGTCCGCGAGCAGCTCGCGGCCGCGCAGGTCTGAGCCCGCGGTCTGCACGGCCCACAGCCGTGAGTTCGGCAGTTGGCATCGAGGTCGGCACAGGCCTGTGCCGACCTCGATGCCAACTGCCGAGCTCACCGGCCAACTGCCGAACTCACGGGCGAACTGCCGAGCTCAGACCTCGCCGCCGCCGAAGCGCTCGCGGTAGGCGTCCAGGTCGTCGTCGCTGATCTTGGCGAAGAGCACCGGCGGGACGGTGAAGGCCGTCCCGGCCGGGACGGCGTCGAGCGACGTCGCGGCCTCCGGGGAGACCCAGGTCGCGGTGTCGTCGAGGGTGAACACCCCGCGCAACGTGGAAGCCGTCTGCGGGACGAACGGCTCGGAGACCACCGCGTAGAGGCGGATCAGGTTCATCGCGGTGCGCAGCGAGACCGCCGCCGCCTCCGGATCGACCTTGACCTGCTTCCACGGCTCCTTCTCGACCAGGTACGCGTTGCCGGCCGACCACAGCGCGCGCAGGGAGTTCGCGGCCTTGCGGTACTGGAGGGCCTCCAGGTGCCCCTCGTACTCGGCCAGGAGCCGGGACACCTCAGCGCCGAGCTTCTCCTCGGCCTCCCCCGGCTCGCCGCCCGCGGGGACGGTCTCACCGAACCGCTTGGCGGAGAACGTCAGCACCCGGTTGACGAAGTTGCCCAGCGTGTCGGCCAGGTCCTTGTTCACCGTGCCGGCGAAGTGCTCCCAGGTGAACGACGAGTCGTCGGACTCCGGGGCGTTCGCGATCAGGTACCAGCGCCAGTAGTCGGCAGGCAGGATCTCCAGCGCGGCGTCGGTGAAGACGCCCCGCTTCTGCGACGTCGAGAACTTGCCGCCGTAGTACGTGAGCCAGCTGAAGCCCTTGACGTAGTCGACCATGGTCCACGGCTCACGGACGCCGAGCTGCGTGGCGGGGAACATCACCGTGTGGAACGGGACGTTGTCCTTGGCCATGAACTGCGTGTAGCGCACGTCGTCGGCCTCGTACCACCAGGACTTCCAGTCCCGGGCCTCGCCGACGGGGGCGGCGTCCGCCCACTCCTGGGTGGAGCCGATGTACTCGATCGGGGCGTCGAACCAGACGTAGAAGACCTTGCCGTCGGCCGCGAGCTCGGGCCAGGTGTCGGCCGGGACCGGCACGCCCCACTCCAGGTCGCGCGTGATCGCGCGGTCGTGCAGGCCCTCGGCGAGCCACTTGCGCGCGATCGACGTCGACAGCAGGGGCCAGTCCTTGCTGTTCTGGTCGATCCACGCCTCGACCTCGGCCTGGAGCTTGGACTGGAGCAGGAACAGGTGCTTGGTCTCGCGCACCTCGAGGTCGGTCGAGCCGCTGATCGCCGAGCGCGGGTCGATCAGGTCCGTGGGGTCCAGCACGCGCGTGCAGTTCTCGCACTGGTCGCCGCGCGCCCGGTCGTACCCGCAGTGGGGGCACGTGCCCTCGACGTAGCGGTCGGGCAGGAACCGGCCGTCGACCGGCGAGTACACCTGCCGGATCGCCCGCTCCTCGATGAAGCCGTGCTCGTGCAGGCGCCGCGCGAAGTGCTGCGTGGTCTCGGCGTTCTGCGTCGAGGAGCTGCGCCCGAAGTGGTCGAACGACAGCCCGAAGCCCGCGTAGATCTTCTTCTGCGTCTCGTGCGCGCCCGCGCAGAACTCCGCGACGGGCAGGCCCGCCTCGGCCGCCGCCAGCTCGGCCGGCGTGCCGTGCTCGTCGGTGGCGCAGATGTAGAGCACGTCGTGCCCGCGCTGGCGCAGGTACCGCGCGTAGACGTCGGCCGGGAGCATCGACCCGACCATGTTCCCCAGGTGCTTGATGCCGTTGATGTACGGAAGCGCACTGGTGACAAGGTGGCGAGCCATCGCTGGATGCTCCGATTCGTAGTTCTGGATCCGTGGGTCCGGGCAGGGTGCCCGGCAGGCTCGCGGGGCGAGCCACGGCCAAGCCTAGATCCACCGGGTGCCGGGGGCGGCATCGCGGTCACGGTGTGAGCGGCCGGACGACGACGGCGACCCGCGCCGGCGCCGGTCAGCGGGAGGAGCTCACCGGGTCCCGGCCGAGCAGGCGCAGCGCGGTGAACCACGGGTCGGCGTCACCGGCAGACGGCTCGGCCACCGGCGCCGCGAACACCCCCGGCGTCCCGCCCGGCCGCGCTGCGATCGGGCCCGCGCTCTCGAGCACGAAGGCGACGGTGGCGTCGTCGGGCCGGTAGGTGGTGCCGAGCGCCTCGGCGACGTCCCAGGCGTGCACCGCGGTGTCGAGCAGCTGCATCCCGAGGGCGAGCGTCGCCGAGACCTGGGCGTCGAACTCGGCCAGGTGGACGGGGGCGTCCGGTTGCGCGCGTGCGAACGCCTCGCGCAGCGCCGTCGCGGACGCCTCCCACGCGTCGACGGCGCCGGCCGTCGTCACCTCCGGACCGGCGTAGTGCGCGACGTCGGCGTCGCCGTCGCCGAGGGCGGCCGCGAAACCGTGGTTCTGGCCGATCATGTGCGACAGCAGGGCGGCGAGGTCCCACTCGTCGCACGGCGTCGCGATGTCGAGCGGGCCCCGGGCGGCCCGCTCGACGAGACGGGTGGTGTCGGCGAGGGCGGTGTGGTGCAGGGTGAGCATCTCCGAATAAGTAAGCATGCGTAGACGATACACCCGCGTAGATCGTAGGTTGCTGGTTAGGATCGCCGGGTGGAGCGTCCCGAGCTTGGCTACCTGCTGACCCGGCTGCTGCGGGTGGTGATCGCCCGGGAGGAGCCGATCCTCGCGGCCGCCGGCCTGGTGATGTGGGACTACGCGGTGCTCTCCGCCCTGGGCGAGCAGGACGCCCCGACGCAGGCGCAGCTCGCGGCCGCCACGGGTCGCGACAAGACCCGGCTGATCGGCAACCTGGACCGGCTCGTGGAGCTCGGGCTCGTGCAGCGCGCCCCCGACCCCGCCGACCGCCGCAACCGCGTGGTCTCGCTCACCGCCGAGGGGCGGCAGGTGCTGACCACCTGCCAGGCCGGCATCGCCGCCATGGAGCGGGAGCTGCTCGGCGACCTCCCGGCCGACGAGCGGGCGGCGTTCGAGCGGGCGCTCACCGCGCTGGACGCGTCCCGGGGCTGAGGCCCCGTGCCCGCTCGTCAGAGGCACTCGGACATGAAGCCCTGCACCGCCCGGTGCACCTGCGCGGCGTGCGGCCCGACCCAGAACAGGTGGGTCGGCGAGTCGAGCTCGGCCAGGCGCGCGTCGTCGATGTGCTCGGCGAGGTCCAGGGCGTGCGCGAAGTCGACGCCACCGTCGTGGCGGGACCCCGTCACGAGCGTCGGGCACGACACCCGGCGCAGCAGCGTGTGCCGCGCGCCGTCGTCGTCCGGCCGGCCCTGCCGCAGGTCGGCGGCGAAGCCGCTGCCGGACCCCATCGCCAGGAACGCCGCGCGGGCCCGGCCGCGGTCTTCCGGGCTCCAGGTGGGCCACCAGGCGCTCGCGGGCAGCCGGGACAGCGATCCGGCCGCCATCCGGAGCCCGGCGTCCGTGGCGACCGCGCGGGACACCGCGGACCAGAGCCCGCGCTCGGCGCGCGGGCCGAAGAGGACGGGACCCAGCGCTCGCCGCCCGGCGGAGTCCGGGTAGCGCAGCGTCGACGGCGCCGCGCTGTGCAGGACCAGCCGCGCGGGCCGGACCGACCCGGACGCCGCGACGTGCAGTGCCTGGAGCCCGCCGAACGACACCCCGACGACGGCCGCCACGGCGGAGATGCCGAGCTCGGCGCACACCTCGTCGACCGCCGGGACGAACCGGGCCGCGGTGAGGTCACCCACCCGGGTCCGGCCGTAGCCGGGCCGCGAGAACGCGACCACGCGGTACCCGAGGCGCGTGTACGACTCCCAGCCGCAGTCGACGGTCGCGGCACAGTGCCCGCCCGGGAAGAACAGGACCGTCCCGCGCCGCCCGCCGGTGACGCAGACCTCGACGTCACCGAGGCTCGTGCCGACCAGCTCCGACGCGGCCGCCAGGTGGATCACGACCACCGTCCGGCACGGCCGGCGGTGGTGGTGCGGACGGCGGCAGCACCGCCGGCGAGCCCGCGGCGCGGATCGCCCGCGCACGGCACGCCGAGCAGGTCCGGGGCGCCGATGTCGGCGGGCATCGGCACCTCCGCGAGCGGCACCTTGTCCGGGTCGCAGACGACGGTGGGCACCAGGCGCGCCACCGACGCCCGGCCCAGCAGCCGCAGCTCCGGCCAGGTCACGACGCCCGGGCGGGCGAGGCCCGCGTCGAGGACCAGGACCCGCCGGCCGTCGTGCGTGATCGTGGTGTCGAGGACGGTCGTGACCACCACGAACGGCTCCGGGCCGTCCGCCGTGTGCACGCACGGCGTGCTGCACAGCAGCGCGAGACCGTGCAGGGAGACGCCGTCCACCACGACGTCGGTGGTGGTCGCCCGGGTGTCGGCCGGCCACGCGTCGGCGGCGAGCGGATCAGGGATGCTCGCGCGGAGCGTGGGCAGGATCGCGGTGAGGGTCATGCCCTCCGTCGTACGGCGCCCGCGACCGCGGGAACGGGAGCCTTGACGCATCCCGTACGGGCGCGGGCCAAGTCCTGACGCAGCCCGTACGGACCGTGCCCCACCCACCGGCATAGCGTGATCGTGTGCCTGATCCACGCTCCACGCGGCTCTTCGCCGCGACTGTCACGCCCTTCACCTCCGACGGTCACCTCGACCTCGACGCGCTCGCCGTGCACGTCGACCGCCTCGTGCGAGAGGGGGTGGACGGGCTGGTCGTCGGCGGGACCACGGGCGAGTCCGGCGCGCTCGCCCCGGAGGAACGGGTCGCGCTGCTGCGTGCGGCCGGCGACGCCGCCGGCGACCGCGCCGTCGTCGTCGCCGGGGTGGGCGAGCACGACACGACCACAGGCATCGCCCTCACCGTCGACGCCGCCCGGGCCGGGGCCGACGGCGTGCTCGTCGCGGCGCCCGCGGCCAGCCGCCCCTCGCAGGCCGGGCTCCTCGCGCACGTGCGGGCGCTCGCCGACGCCGCCGACGTGCCCGTCATGCTCTACGACAACCCCCGCCGGTTCGGGGTCGGCTTCGAGATGCCGACCCTGCTGCGCGCGGCCGAGCACCCGAACGTCTGGGCCGTCAAGGACGCCACGGAGAACCCGCACCGGGCCGCAGAGCTCATGGGACTGTCCGACCTGGCGTACTACGCCGGGTCGGACGCCGCGGCCATGGTCCTGACGGCCGGCGGGCAGGGCGTGGTCGGCGTCGGCGTCAACGTGGAGCCCGCCCTCTGGCGGGCCTACGTCGACGCCCTGCTGGGCGGCGACCTGGACGCCGCGGACGACTGCTCCCGGCGTCTCGCCCCGCTCGACCACGCCCTGCACCGCCACGTGCCGCCCGCCGTGGCGACCAAGGTGGTGCTGCGCGGCCTCGGCCTGCTGCCCACCGCCCGGGTGCGCCTGCCGCTGGTGGGACCGGTCCCCGAGGAGACCGCAGCGATCCGCCGGGACCTGGAGGTGTACGAGGGTCTCCCGGACTTCCACAGCGGCCTCGCCCGGCTCGACCACCCCGACGCGCACGGCGGCGCGCTGCGCCTGCTCTGAGCCAGTGGCGCTTCTTGAACCCGACGTAGAGCCGCACGGCCCAGCCCGCCATCACGAGCACGGCGAGCGGGTAGCCCAGGGGCCAGGAGAGCTCGGGCAGCCCGTCCACGGTGCGGGAGCGGTGATCAGGCGGACCTCCATCACGCCACCCCCGACCACGACGGCACGCGGTGCAGCAGGAGCTGCGCCGACGTACGCCGCACGCCGGGCTGCTCGCGCAGCCGGTGCAGCTCCGCCTCGACGTCGGGCAGGCTCCGGCACGCGAGGTGGACGGCGTAGTCGAACTCCCCCGTGACCTGCCACGCCGACACCACGGCCACGCTGTCCGCCAGCATGCCCTCGAACAGCGCGAGGTCGGCGTCCGCGCGGACCTGGACCTGCGCCAGGACCTCCACCGGCCGGCCGAGGAGCGCACGATCGACCCGGGCGTGAAAGCCCGCGATGACCCCCCGCTCGACCAGCCGGCGCACCCGCACGGACGTCGCGGACGTGCTCAGGCCGGTCGCGGCGGCCAGCTCGTGGAGCGTGGCCCTCCCGTCGTGCAGCAGCAGCTCCAGGATCGCCCGGTCGGTGTCGTCCAGGGCCGCGTCGGGCGCCGGCTCGGCACCGGAGGAGCGGCGGGAGGCAGAGGTCAGGGCCATACCAGCGACGCTATGAACGGCCCGCGGCTCACCGGGCCGCGTGAACGCAATCCCTACGCCGGCCAGCCGGATCCTGACGGGACCTTGATGCCCGCCGCGGGTCGATACCGACCGGTAGGCCCCATGATGGTGCGATGACGTCGCAGGTTACCGATCTGGTCGTAGGTGATGGACCACCGCTGGCCGTCCTCCTGTTCCTCCCTCGGGCCGGCGCGATCACCGGCCTGAGCCGCTGGTCGGTGCTGCGCCTCGTGCGCCCGTTCGCGGAGCACTTCACCGTGCACGTGCTCAACCGCCCGCCAGGCCTGCCCGCCGGCTCGACCATGGCCGACATCGCCGCCGTCCATGCCCACGGCATCGGTCGGCTGTCGTCCGGTCCGGTGCACGTCCTGGGCGTCTCCACCGGCGGCGCCGTCGCCCTGCAGCTCGCCGTGGACCACCCGCACCTCGTCGACCGGCTCGTCCTGGCCTCCACCGCGCACTCGCTCGGCGCACTCGGCCGCAACGCACAGCGCCGCTACGTCGACCGCGCGCTGGCAGGACACCGGCCCAGCCCCGCCCTCGCGCCGCTGGTCACCGGCACGCCCGCGCTCCAGCCGCTGGTGGCGGCCGGTCTGTGGCTCGCCGACGGCCCCGGCGACCACACCGATGCCGCCACCGTGCTGCAGGCCGAGGACACGTTCGACATCGCCGACCGGCTCGGCCAGGTGGCGTCACCCGTGCTGCTGATCCACGGCGACCAGGACCGCGTGTACCCGACGGACCGCGTACGCGAGACCGCGGACCGGCTCCCGCACGCCACGGTCACCACCTACCCGGGCGGCGGTCACGAGCAGGTCCTCACCGACCGCCGGTTCGCGCCCGACGTCACGGCCTTCCTCCTGGACGGGTCGTAGGGCACGGGTCCGCCGGGCAGCCGCCTCACTCCTCGAACCGGTACCCCGCCCCCGGGTGCGTCAGGATGTGCTTCGGGTGCGACGGGTCCTGCTCCAGCTTGCGCCGGAGCTGAGCGGTGTAGACGCGCAGATAGTTGGTCTCCGTCGAGTACGCGGGGCCCCACACCTCGTGCAGCAGCAGCTTGCGGTCCACGAGCCGACCGCGGTTGCGCACCAGCACCTCCAGCAGCGCCCACTCGGTGGGGCTCAGGCGCACCTCTTCCCCGGCGCGCGAGACCTGCCTCCGCGCCAGGTCGATCCGCAGGTCGCCCGCGGTGACCACGGGCTCCTCGGCCTGCGCCGGCTCGGCCCGGCGGACGGCGGCACGCAGCCGCGCGAGCAGCTCGTTCATCGCGAACGGCTTGGTCACGTAGTCGTCGGCCCCGGCGTCGAGCGCGTCCACCTTGTCGTCGCCGAGCTGCCGGGCGGACAGCACCACGATCGGCACCCGCGTCCAGCCGCGGATGCCCGCGATGACCTCGAGCCCCGGCATGTCGGGCAGCCCCAGGTCGAGCAGCACCACGTCGGGCCGCGCCGACGCCACGGCGTCGAGCGCCGCCGCGCCCGTCGGCGCCGCGGTCACGTCCCAGCCGTGAGCGCGCAGGTTGATCGCCAGGGCGCGGGTCAGCGCCGCGTCGTCGTCCACCACGAGCACGCGGTTGCCCGACGTCGCCGCGCGCACCTCGCCGTCCGTCTCACCGGTCACGAGGACATCCCATCATCCAGAGCGGTCTCGCGCGGCACCGTCAGCACCATCGTGAGGCCACCGCCGGGGGTGTCCTCGGCCGAGATCCGGGCGCCGACGGCGTTCGCGAGGCCCGCCGCGACCGCGAGACCGAGGCCGAGGCCGCCCGCGCTCGTGTCGTCGAGCCGCTGGAAGGGCTCGAACATCGTGGTCTTGCGCTCGTCGGGCACGCCCGGCCCGGTGTCGGCCACGCGCAGCTCCACCGCGTCGCGCGCGGCGGAGGCCGTGAAGAGCACCTTGGCGCCCGGCGGCGAGTGCCGCACCGCGTTGGACACGACGTTCGCCACCACCCGCTCGAACAGGCCGGGGTCGGTGTGCACGAGCGGGAGGTCCTCCGGCACGTCGAGCGCCAGGTCGGACAGCCACGGCTCGACGGCGATCGGCACCACCTCCTCCAGCGACGCGGCCCGCAGCGCGGGCCGGACGGCGCCGGTCTGGATGCGGGACAGGTCCAGGAGGTTGCCGATGAGGCGCTCCAGCCGGTGCGTCGAGTCCGCGATCGTGGCCGTCAGGACGTCGCGGTCCTCCCGGTCCAGCTCGACGTCGGGCGAGGACAGTCCGTCCACGGCGGTGCGGATCGCCGCGAGCGGCGTGCGCAGGTCGTGCGAGACGGCGGCGAGCAGCGCGGTGCGGGTGCTCTCGGTGCGCTCCAGCACCTCGGCCTGGGCGGCCTGCTCGCGCAGCCGGCGCCGCTCCAGCACGATGCCGGCCTGCACGCCGAACGCCTCGACCACCTGCCGGTCGCTCGCCGGCAGCACGCGGCCGGCGAGCACCAGCCGGTGCCGGTCATCGATCACCACCTCGGTCACCGTCGGGTCCGCCTCGGCGCCGGCGGGCACGGGTTCCGCGTCCGTGACCCACCGCTCGTGCGCCACCACCGACCACGGCGAGCGGTCGTCGGTGCGCTCCTCCAGGCGCACGTCGGCCATCGCGAACGTCTGGGCGAGGCGGTGCACGATCGCCTGCGCCGTGTCCTGGCCCGACAGGACCGAGCGCGACAGCGCGGCCAGCGTGGACGCCTCGGCCCGCGCCCGGTACGCCTGGGTGGTGCGCCGCGCGGCCAGGTCCACCACGGAGGCGACGGCGACCGCGATCACCACGAACACGGCCAGCGCGAGCACGTTCTCCCCCTGGGCGATCGTGAACCGGCCCACCGGCGGCGCGAAGAACCAGTTGAGGCACAGGTTGGACACCACGGCCGCCACCACGGCGGGCCACAGCCCGCCGATCAGCGCGACGCCGACCACCCCCGCCAGCAGCAGCATGGCGTCCGTGGCGAGCGCGACGTCGTCCGTGCCGATCGCCAGGAGCGCGGCCGTCAGCAGCGCCGGGATCAGCAGTGCCGAACCCCAGCCCGCAGCGCGGCGCTTCGGGGACAGCGAGGAGTACCGCGAGCGCACCCCCACGCCGACCCGGGCGCGCTCGTGCGTCACGAGGTGCACGTCGATCGTGCCCGAGAGCCGGGCGATCTCCGCGCTGGACGAGCCCAGCAGCGCCTGCCGCCACACGGGGTGGCGGGACACGCCCACGACGATCATGGTCGCGTTGACCCCGCGCGCGAAGTCCACGACGGCGGACGGCACGTCCTCCCCCACCACCGTGTGGAACACGCCGCCGAGCGACTCCACGAGCGCGCGGTGGGCGGCGATGGTGGCCGACGGCGTGGACGGCAGCCCGTCCGTCGGCAGCACGTGCACCGCCAGCAGCTCGGTCCCCGCGGCCCGCTGCGCGATGCGCGCGGCCCGGTGCAGCAGCGTCTCCGTCTCCGGCCCGCCAGTGACGGCCACGACGATGCGCTCGCGGGCCGGCCAGGTGCCGCCGATCGAGTGGTCGGCGCGGTACCGCGTGAGGGCGTCGTCCACCCGGTCGGCGAGCCACAGCAGGGCGAGCTCGCGCAGCGCCGTCAGGTTGCCCACGCGGAAGAACGACGACATCGAGGCGTCAATCTGCTCGGCCCGGTACACGTTGCCGTGCGCGAGCCGGCGCCGGAGCTGCTCCGGCGAGAGGTCCACGAGCTGGATCTGGTCGGCGTCGCGCACCACCTGGTCGGGCACCGTCTCGCGCTGCCGCACGCCGGTGATGGCCTCGACGTCGTCCGTCAGCGACGCGATGTGCTGCACGTTGACGGTGGTGACCACGTCGATGCCGGCGTCCAGCAGGTCGTGCACGTCCTGCCAGCGTTTGGCGTGCTGGGAGCCGGGCGCGTTGGTGTGCGCCAGCTCGTCCACGAGCGCCACCTCGGGCGCCCGCTCCAGCACGGCCGGGACGTCGAGCTCGGTGAGCGTCGACCCGCGGTGCTCGGCCAGCCGCCGCGGGATCATCTCCAGGTCGCCGATCTTGGCGACCGTCGCGGCCCGCCCGTGCGTCTCGACGAGGCCGATCACCAGGTCGGTGCCCCGCGCGCGGCGCCGGTGCGCCTCGTCCAGCATGGCGTAGGTCTTGCCCACGCCAGGGGCCGCCCCCAGGTAGACCGTGAGGCGGCCCCGGCGTCCGGTGGTCATGGGATCAGTGTGCGTCATCGAGGGCGAGGTTGAGCTCCAGCACGTTCACCCGCGGCTCACCCAGCACGCCCAGGTCGCGCCCGGCGGTGTGCTCGGCCACGGCCGCCTCGACGTCGGCCACGGACAGCCCGCGTGCCTCCGCGACGCGCGCCACCTGGATGGCGGCGTACTCGGGGCTGATGTGCGGGTCCAGGCCCGAGCCGGACGCCGTGACGGCGTCGGCCGGGACGTCCGCCGGGTCCACGCCCTCCAGCTCGGCGACGGCGGCCTTGCGCTCCTCGATCGTCGCGACCAGGTCGGGGTTGAGCGGGCCGAGGTTGGACGCCGCGGAGGCCGACGTGTCGTACCCGTCGCCGGCGGCCGACGGCCGCGGGTGGAAGTACTCGACGCCCTCGAAGCCCTGCGCGACGAGCGCGGAGCCCACCGCCTCGGAGCGGTCGGTGGTGTGCGTGCCGTCGGACCGCACCAGCGATCCGTCGGCCTGCCAGGGGAAGGCCACCTGCCCGACGGCGGTCGCCGCGAGCGGGTACGCCAGCCCCAGCAGGAGGGTGAACACGAGCAGCATGCGCAGCCCCGCCAGGGAGTGCCGGGTCAGCGCCGCGAGGTCGCTCGCGACTGTGGTCGATGCCATGAGATTTCCTTTCGGGTCTGCTCGGGACCGGGCTACAGGCCCGGGAGCAGCGAGACGACGAGGTCGATGAGCTTGATGCCGATGAACGGCGCCACCAGGCCGCCGAGGCCGTAGACCAGCAGGTTGCGCGTCAGCAGGGACGACGCCGAGGCCGGCCGGTACTTCACGCCGCGCAGCGACAGCGGGATCAGCGCCAGGATGATCAGCGCGTTGAAGATGACGGCCGACAGGATGGCGGAGCCGGGGCTCGCCAGCCGCATGATGTTCAGCGCCTCGAGCTGCGGGAACACCGTCATGAACATGGCGGGCAGGATCGCGAAGTACTTCGCGACGTCGTTCGCCACGGAGAACGTGGTCAGCGCGCCGCGCGTGATCAGGAGCTGCTTGCCGATCTCCACGATCTCGATGAGCTTGGTGGGGTCCGAGTCGAGGTCCACCATGTTGCCCGCCTCCTTGGCGGCGGACGTGCCGGTGTTCATCGCCACGCCGACGTCGGACTGGGCCAGCGCCGGGGCGTCGTTCGTGCCGTCGCCGGCCATCGCGACCAGCTTGCCGCCCTCCTGCTCGCGCTTGATGAGCGCGAGCTTGTCCTCGGGCGTGGCCTCCGCCAGGACGTCGTCCACCCCCGCCTCCGCGGCGATGGCCCGCGCGGTCACCTGGTTGTCACCGGTCACCATGACCGACCGGATGCCCATGGCGCGCAGCTCGTCGAACCGCTCGCGCATGCCCTCCTTGACCACGTCCTTGAGCCGGACGACGCCGAGCACCCGCGCGGGCGCCTCGCCCACCTGCTCCGCGACCACCAGCGGCGTGCCGCCGGCCCGGGAGACGGAGTCGACGTGCTTCTCCAGGTCCTTGACCTCCTTGTCGGAGATCTGCGCGCCCGTGCTGTGCACCCAGCGCTGGATCGCGCTGCCGGCACCCTTGCGGATGCGGTGCAGCTCAGTGTGGCCCGCGCCGCCGGCCTCGCTGGACCGGGTCAGCGGCAGGTCCACGCCCGACATCCGGGTCTGGGCCGAGAACGGCACCAGCTCCGCGTCCAGCGGCAGCTCCTCGCCCGCGCCGTACTTCTCGTCCACCAGCTCGACGATGCTGCGCCCCTCCGGGGTCTCGTCGGCCAGCGACGCGAGGCGCGCCGCGACGGCGAGCTCCTGCGGCGTCACCCGGCTCACCGGCAGCACCTGGGTGGCACGGCGGTTGCCGTAGGTGATGGTGCCCGTCTTGTCGAGCAGCAGCACGTCCACGTCACCCGCCGCCTCCACGGCGCGGCCGGACATCGCCAGCACGTTGCGCTGCACCAGCCGGTCCATGCCCGCGATGCCGATGGCGCTCAGCAGCGCGCCGATCGTCGTCGGGATGAGGCAGACCAGCAGCGCCACCAGGACCAGCAGCGACTGCCGCGAGCCCGAGTAAACGGCGAACGGCTGCAGCGTGGCCACCGCCAGCAGGAACACGATGGTCAGCGACGTGAGCAGGATGTTCAGCGCGATCTCGTTCGGCGTCTTCTGCCGCTCGCTGCCCTCGACCAGGGCGATCATCCGGTCCACGAACGTGGCCCCGGCGGGCGCCGTGATGCGCACGACGATCTGGTCGGACAGCACCACCGTGCCGCCCGTGACGGCGCTGCGGTCACCGCCGGACTCGCGGATGACGGGAGCGGACTCGCCGGTGATCGCCGACTCGTCCACCGAGGCGACACCCTCGATGACGTCGCCGTCGCCGGGGACGGTCTCGCCCGCGGCGACCACGACGACGTCGCCCACCTGCAGCGTCGAGGACGGCACCTCGACCGTGGGCAGCAGGTCCAGCCGCGTGCCCGAGGTCAGGGTGTCCTGCGGGGCGCTGACCTTGCGCGCCGTCGTCTGCTTCTGCGTGGCGCGCAGCGTGGAGGCCTGCGCCTTGCCGCGCGACTCCGCCACGGACTCGGCGAGCGTCGCGAACAGCACGGTGGCCCACAGCCACACCGCGATCCACCAGGCGAACATGTCCGGCTCGATGACCGCGAGCACGGTCGTGACCAGCGCGCCGACCTCGACCACGAACATGACGGGCGAGGTGTACAGCACGCGCGGGTCCAGCTTGCGCAGCGCGCCCGGGAGGGCGGACCGCAGCTGCGCCCAGGTCAGAGCGCGCGGCGTCCGCCGCTTCGAGGGGTGCCGCGTGCCGCCACCGGTCGCGGGCTCTTGGGTCGGAGCGTCCGGGACGTTCCGGGTGTCGATGGTCATGACAGGGACTCCACAACGGGACCGAGGGAAAGGACAGGGATGAAGGTGAGCCCCACGACGATGATCGCGACCGTCGCGAGCATGCCCGCGAACAGGGGGCGGTGCGTGGGCAGGGTGCCCGACGTCGCCGGGACCGCCGTCTGGCTCGCGAGGCGACCCGCCAGGGCCAGCACCAGCGCGATCGGCACGAACCGGCCGGCGAGCATCGCCAGGCCCTGCGTCACCTCGTAGAACGGGGTGCCCGACGTGAGCCCGCCGAACGCGGAGCCGTTGTTGTTCGCCGCCGAGGCGAAGGCGTACAGCACCTCGGACAGGCCGTGCGGACCGGACTCCTGGATGCCCACCAGGCCGGGCTCGACCACCACGGCGGCCGCCGTGCCCACCAGGACCAGCGCGGGCGTGGTCAGCACGTACAGGGCGACGAGCGTCATCTCCTGCCGGCCGATCTTCTTGCCCAGGTACTCCGGGGTGCGCCCCACCATGAGCCCGGCGATGAACACCGCGACCACGGCCAGGACGAGCATGCCGTACAGGCCGGCGCCCACACCGCCCGGCGCGATCTCGCCCAGCAGCATGTTGAACAGGACCAGGCCGCCGCCCGGCGCGGTGAGCGAGTCGTGCGACGCGTTCACCGCGCCCGTCGACGTCGCCGTCGTCGCCACCGCGAACAGCGCGCTGCCCGCGAGCCCGAACCGGGTCTCCTTGCCCTCCATCGCGGCACCCGCCGCCTGCGGCGCGGCACCCGGCCCCGCCATCTCGGCCCAGGTGGTCAGCACGAGCGAGGCGAGCGCCAGGCCGCCCATGACGCCGAGGATCGCCCAGCCCTGCCGCTTGTCGCCCACCAGGATGCCGAACGTGCGCGGCAGCGTGAACGGGATGAGCAGGATCAGGAAGATCTCGACCAGGTTGGTGAACGGCGTCGGGTTCTCCAGCGGGTGGCCGGAGTTCGCGTTGAAGAAGCCGCCACCGTTGGTGCCGAGCTCCTTGATGACCTCCTGGGAGGCCACCGGACCGCCCAGCGACTGCTGCGTGGCGCCCTCGACCGTGGTGATCGCGGTGTGCGGGTCCAGGTTCTGGATCACGCCGCCCGCCATGAGCAGCACCGCGGCGACCAGGGACAGGGGCAGGAGGATGCGCGTCACGCCGCGCGTCAGGTCCGACCAGAAGTTGCCGACCCGCGCGTCCGTCCCGGAGCGGGCGAAGCCGCGCACCAGGGCGATCGCGACGGCCATACCGACGGCGGCAGACACGAAGTTCTGCACCGCCAGGCCGGCCATCTGCACCAGGTGGCCCGCGGCGGCCTCACCCGAGTACCACTGCCAGTTCGTGTTCGTCACGAAGCTGACCGCGGTGTTCCAGGCGCCCGCCGGGTCGAACCCGGTGAAGCCCAGGCTCCACGGCAGGTACGCCTGCAGGCGCAGCATCCCGTAGAGGAAGAGCACGGAGACCAGCGAGAAGCCCAGCAGGGACATCAGGTAGGTGGTCCAGCGCTGCTCGGCGTCGGGGTCCACCCGGACGAGCCGGTACCAGAGACGCTCGGCACGCAGGTGCTTCGGGCTGGAGTAGACGCGCGCCATGTACGCGCCCAGCGGCGCGTGGACGGCGGCGAGCAGGGCGAGCAGGACGAGCACCTGCGCGACCGCGACGAGAACCGGTGTGCTCATGGCGCTCACCGCGTCCGGTCGGCGCGGATCAGCGCCACGAACAGGTAGACGAGGCCCGCCAGGGTGAGCACCAGGCCCACGGCGTCGAAGGGGTTCACTTCCGCCTCCCCGAGGGGCGGGCGGAGTCGGTGCTCGCGGAGGCGCGGCGCGCCACCAGAGCCACCGCGGCGAAGAACGCCACGGTCAGGAGGATGAAGGCCAGATCGGTCATGCCACTGGTCTACGCCTGCGCGCGACCGGTGGAACCAGTCCTTGACGGAATGCTGACGGCGCCTGGGCGCTCGCTAACGGCCCCCTGATGCGGGAGGCGTCTCTGCTGCCCGGCTACCCCGGCAGGGTCGGGTCGGCTGCCGCCATCGCGCGGGCGACCTCGATCGCCCCGGGCTGCTGCCCGTCGGAGAGCACGGAGAGCGCCACGTGGCTCGCCCCGGCGGCCAGGTGCGCCCGCACCCCGGCAGCGATCGCGTCGGCGTCGCCGACGGTCGCGACGGCGTCGACAAGCTTGTCGCTGAGGCCCGTGACGTCGTCGTCATCGAAACCCATCCGGCGCATGTTCGCCGCGTACCCGCCGACGGAGAGCAGGAAGCCCAGCGGCCCGCGCACGGTCTGCCGGGCGCGGTCGAGATCGGTGTCCAGCACCACCGGCTGGATCACCACGAGTGTCGCGTCCGGCCCCAGGACCTCTCGCGCCCACGCGGTGTAGCCGGGCGTCACCAGCATCGTGATGGCGCCTGCCGCGCGGTCCCGTGCGAGCTCCAGCTTGCGGGGGCCCAGCGCCGCGATCAGCCGTCGCTCCGCGGGCAACGACACATCCGCGGCGTCGATCTCGTCCAGGAACGCACGCAGCCCTGCGAGCGGCCGCGCAGCCTGTTGCGGCGCCCCGAAGCCCCCTACCAGCCGTTCCGCCTCGCTGTCGTCCAGCATCTTGAGGAGGTGGACGACGTCGTCGACACCGTGGACGTCGAGCGAGACGATCGCGGGCGCAACCGCCGCGGTCTTCGTCACGTGCAGCAGCTCGGCCAGCGGCTCGAGCAGCTCCAGCTGGCCGCCGAAGAGCCACAGCGCGGAGAGGCCGAGCCGCTCGGCCTCGGCGGCCTGTTCGAGGTGGGCCCGATCGTCCGCCACGTTGAGGACCAGCCCCACCCGTCCCAGCTCCAGCTCGCTCATCGCGTCTCCCCCGTCGCAGATCACGGAATGGGTCCGTATGTCCAGGTGGGAGACGCTAAGACCTCAACCGGAGTTGAGGTCAAGCCGCTCCGCGCGTCGGGCTCTGACGAACGTAGGGGTAGTCGCTCTGTCGGGGCTGACAGAGCGACTACCCCTACGTTCGACACCTTGGAGCGACCGGTCCTACGTTCGACGTCGAGGCTCAGAGGCTCAGAAGTCGAACAGGTCCTCCAGGAAGGACTCCTTGCGCTTCTTCTTGTACCGCGGGTCGTGGCGGCGGTCGCCGTAGGACTCGTACCGGCGCTCGTTGTCGTACCGGCGGCCCTCGTCGTACCGGCGGTCCCGGTCGTAGCGGCGGTCGTCGTCGCGTCGGCGGTCGTCGTAGCGCGGGTCGTAGGCCGGCTGCGGCGAGCCGTAGGCCGGGCCGGCGTGCACGGGGTTCGGCGCGGACGGAGCGGCGGGGGCGGGCGGCGCGACAGGGGCCGACGGCGTCGTCGGGCGATTCTCCGCGGCGATCTCGGCCTCGACCGACCGGTCGATCACCTTGTCGAGCTCGCCACGATCCAGCCACACGCCACGGCACGTGGGGCAGTAGTCGATCTCGATCCCCTTGCGCTCGGACATGACGAGCGTGGTCTGGTCGATGGGGCACAGCATCGGGATGGTCTCCTCGCGGTCGTCGTTACCGCTCACCAACGGACGGGACGGGTCTGCGGTTCCTACACCACCGGGTACACCGGGACTCCCACGCTCTCACGCCAACCCGGCGCGGCCCAGTGCGCGGCGGCCTCGCCGAGGCCGGCCTGCCCGAGGGCGGCCTCCGCGAGGGCGCCGGCCGAGCCGCCGTCCCCGTTCGCGACGACCGCCCACACGATCGCCGCCGCGACGAGCAGGCCCGCCAGCACGGCGAGCGTGATCTTCCACGCCGACCACGGCCGCTCCCCGACCACCTCGGCCGTGCGGGCGTTGACCAGCACCTGGAACGGCTTGCCGCCGTACAGGTAGGTGGCGATCCACACGGGCAGCAGCAGGAGCTTGTACGTCACCGCCGCGTAGCTCGTGCGCACCTGGTGCACGCGCTGCACGTCGCCGCCGATGTCGCGCTCGCAGTCGTTCTCGATGACCGGCGCCATGTCCTGCTTGGCCGCCTCCAGCCCGGCCTCGGGCTCGACGTCGTACCGCAGCGTCTCGTAGCCGGCGAGGTAGTCGGGCTGGTAGGCCCGCGCCTGCTGCAGCGGCCACGGGCTGAGCTTCGCCAGGTGCTCGGGCATGACCCGGTGGGTCCCGGTGACGAGGACGTCGTCGAAGTCCCGCGCCACCGTGCCCGACGCCGGGTACCAGCGGGTCTTCTGCACCTGCCGGGTCTGCGTCTGGCTGCGGCCCTCGGAGTCGGTGGTCGTGTAGGTCTCGGTGACCCAGTAGTGCTCGCCCCGCTGCCCGGTGTAGTCCGAGCGGGTGCGCGCGTCGAACGTCCAGTGCGGCAGGTAGACGCCGTGCGCCTGCTCCGCCGAGACCACCTTCTTCAGGGCCGACGGCGCGAACCACCGCGAGCGCACCCAGGTCTGCAGGGCGCCCTGCATGGCCGCCCGGTCCACCTCGAAGGGCAGCACGGCCTCGGGCTCGACCAGGCCGAGGGTCTCGACCTCGGCGACCATCGGCGACCCGCAGAACCCGCACTTCTGGGACAGGTGGTCGCTGGTGGTGACCGCGCCGCAGGTGCCGCACCGGTAGTCGTGCGCCGCGGGCGCGGCGGGCCGGGCCGTCGCCGCCAGGGCCGCGAAGTCGTGCTCGCGCACCTCGCGGACGGCGGCGGTGACCTCCTGCTCGTGGCCGCAGTACGGGCAGGTCAGCGTGCCGGTCCCGGCCGCGAACTCGACCGCTGCCCCGCACTGCGCGCAGGGGTAGGCGTGGTGGGCGGCCCGGCCGCCGTCGGTGAGCTCCGCCATCTCAGGCCTGCGGCAGCGGCGGGGGCGTCGCGCCCAGGTGCTTCGCCACGTCGGGCACCGACGCGGCCGGCTCCCAGCCGGCCATGCCGGCGCGCCAGATCAGCGTGCTCGCCGTGAGGGTGCCCACTGCGGCCTGGCCGGCGAGCGCGGCGTCGTCGAACGGGCCGGTCTGCGCGCCGCCGTTGCCCAGGTACCAGCCACCGGGCAGGGGCGGCGGGCCCGACGCCGCTGCGGGGGCCGGGGCGGGCGCCGGCTGCGTGGGCGGCACGATCGCGTTGCCGACCGACTGGCCCAGGCCCATGCCGATCACCGCGCCCGCGCTGCCGCCGCCGTCGGCCGCCGCCTCCATGGCCTGGCCGGCCTGGAACTGCTGGAAGGCGGCCATGCTGCCCACGGTGCCGGACGAGACGATGCCCATGGACGTGCGCTTGTCCAGGGCCTCCTCGACCTCGGGCGGCAGCGAGATGTTCTCGATGACGAACTTCGGCACGGAGATGCCGAGGTCCGCGAGCTCGTCGGTGAGCCGGGTCGCGAGCTGGTCGCCCAGGTCGCCGTGGTGCGCGGCGAGCTCGATCACGGGGATGCCGGACGAGGCGAGCACGCTCGCGAGGTGGCTCACCACGTTCTGCCGCAGGTACTCGTGCACCTCGTCGGTGCGGAACTGCGGGTCGGTGCCGACCAGCTCGCGCAGCAGCACCTGGGGGTCGGTGACCCGCGCCGAGAACGCGCCGAAGGCCCGCACGCGCACCATGCCCAGCTCCGGGTCCCGCATCATGACGGGGTTCTTGGTGCCCCACTTCAGGTCCGTGAACTGGCGGGTGCTGACGAAGTACACCTCGGCCTTGAACGGCGAGTGGAAGCCGTGCTTCCAGCCCTTGAGCGTCGACAGCACGGGCAGGTTCTGGGTCTCGAGCGTGTACGTGCCGGGCTGGAAGACGTCCGCGATCACGCCCTCGTTGACGAAGACCGCGGTCTGCGACTCGCGCACCACGAGCCGGGCGCCCATCTTGATCTCGTTCTCGTAGCGGGGGAACCGCCAGACGATCGTGTCCCGGGTGTCGTCGAGCCACTCGACGATGTCGACCAGCTCACCCTTGATCTTGTCCAGCAGGCCCATGTCGTCTTCCTCTTCTCTCCGCCCGGGCGCCCGCCCGGAAACCCCAAGCACTCGGACGCTACAAGTCCGGTACGTCCCGGCAAACGAAAAGGAGTCCCGTTCGGTGCCCAGGACGTCCCACGGATGTTCCACGCGTTGTCCGGCACCTGCCGGTGGACCGGACATGTGAGAGAGTTTCACCGCAGGGTGACTACCCGGCGAACCTGTCCGGAGGTGCTAGGACCGATGACCGTCCTCGTGGCATACAACGAGTCGCCCCAGGGTGAGGCGGCCATGCGCGCCGCCGTCGCCGAGGCGGTACGACGCCGGCAGGAGCTGGCCGTCCTCGTGCTCACGCCGCAGGCGGACACCAAGGTCCCCGCGTCGCTCGCGCACCTGCTCGACACCGTCCCTGGCACGGTCACCGTCGCGCCCGTCACGTTCCGCGCCGAGCAGGCCGAGGTGGCCGACGCGATCGTCGACCGGGCCGAGGCCGTCGCCGCGGAGCTCGTGGTCATCGGCTCGCGCAAGCACTCCACGGTGGGCACGTTCCTGGTCGGCGCGACGACCCAGCAGGTGCTGCTCGACTCCCCGGCGCCGGTGCTGGTGGTCAAGGCCAGCTACGCCTGAGGCCCAGGCGTCAGACAGGCGACGCCCGAGCTCGACCTCGCGGACTACTCTCGTGGGATGACCGCTGTGACTCTCGGTATCCCGTCGGTGCGAGGCGTGCCCCGGCGCGCGGCCACGCCGGCGGGCCGGCCGCGCCCGGAGACGCCGCTGCTGGTCGACCGGTACGGGCGGGTCGCGCGCGACCTGCGGGTGTCGATCACGACGGCCTGCTCCCTGCGCTGCACGTACTGCATGCCGGCCGAGGGCCTGCCCCTGGTGCCGCGCGACGAGCTGATGACACCGGACGAGATCGGCCGGCTCGTCGGCGTCGGCGTGCGCGACCTCGGCATCCGCGACATCCGGTTCACCGGCGGCGAGCCGCTCATGCGGCGCGACCTGGAGCAGATCATCGGCGCGGCCCGCACGGCGGCCGACGACGCGATGCGCGCCCTGGGATCGCAGGAGCGCGTCCGCATCGCCATGACGTCGAACGCGCTCGGGCTGGACAAGCGCGTCGGCGCCCTGGTCGCGGCCGGGCTGGACCGCGTCAACGTCTCGCTGGACACGGTGGACCGCGAGGCGTTCGCGACCCTGACCCGGCGCGACCGCCTCGACGACGTGCTCACGGGGATCCGGGCGGCGCTGGCCGCCGGGCTGTCGCCCGTCAAGATCAACGCGGTGCTGCTGCCCGAGACGCTGGAGGGCGCCGCCGACCTGCTCGCCTGGTCCGTGGCGCACGGCTGCAACCTGCGCTTCATCGAGGAGATGCCGCTCGACGCCGACGGGCGCTGGACCCGCGACGACGTGGTGAGCGCGGCCGACCTGCTGGGGGTGCTGGAGGAGCGGTTCACCCTGACCCCCGCCGGCCGCGAGGACCCGTCCGCCCCGGCCGAGGAGTGGCTGGTCGACGACGGCCCCGCCACCGTGGGGATCATCGCGTCCGTGACCCGCTCGTTCTGCGGGGCCTGCGACCGTACCCGGCTGACCGCCGAGGGCACGGTGCGCTCGTGCCTGTTCGGCAACGAGGAGACGGACCTCAAGTCCCTGCTCCGCGACGGCGCCACCGACGACGAGGTGGGCGACGCGTGGCGGGCCGCGATGTGGGCCAAGCCCCGCGCCCACGGCAGCGACGCCGTCGAGCTGGCCGCCGACGCCTTCGCCGAGACCGAGCGCAGCATGGGCGCCATCGGCGGCTGACATGTCGCTTCGTCGAGATGACCGGTAGAAGGCCGTCCATCTGCATAGTAGAATCTCGTCGAAATGCCTAATAGAGCACCGTCCAACTGCTAGGTTGGGCACATGGCATACCAGCGCCGGATTGTTGACGATGTTCTCGACGACCTCTTCCCCCACCTGGCGGCAATTGCCCTGGAGGGCGCCAAGGGTGTGGGAAAGACGGCCACTGCCAGCCAGCGAGCCGCAACGGTCCTCACGCTCAACGAGCCTCGCCAGCGTGAGGTGCTCGCAGGCAACCCCGACTATGTAGTCCAGGCGCCACCGCCCGTGCTGATCGATGAATGGCAGCTGGAACCGTCTGTCTGGGACCGCGTGCGCCGAGCCGTCGACGACAACAGCAAGGGTGGACAGTTCCTTCTGGCCGGGTCAGCGAGCGTGCCGTCCGGAGTGCGCATTCACTCGGGGGCCGGGCGAATCGTCAGCTTCCCGATGCGTCCCCTCGCCTTCGCGGAACGAGGCCTCGAGGACCCAACGGTCTCGCTTGGGGCGCTGCTCCGCGGCGAACACCCGACGATCAGCGGTCGCACCAGCATTGACCTGCAGACATATGCCGATGAGATCCTTCGGTCGGGATTCCCTGGCATTCGGGGCCTGCCCGAGCGCGCCCGGCGGGTCCAGTTGGACAGCTATGTGGCACGAATCGCAGAACGAGAGCTTCCCGAGAACGGAGTCACCGTACGGCGGCCGAATGCGCTCAGAGCCTGGCTTGCCGCCTATGGCGCCGCGACAGCTACCGATGCCTCCTACACCACGATCCTTGACGCCGCGACGGCTGGTGACGACGACAAGCCGAGCCGAGTGACTGCCGACTCCTACCGCGAGCATCTCCAGCGCATCTTCATCCTCGACCCGATCCCTGCCTGGATACCCACGTTCAACACTCTCAAGCGGCTCACGCAGGCTCCCAAGCACCACCTCGTCGACCCCGCGATCGCCGCTCGCCTCGTTGGCGTTGGAAAGTCTGGTCTGCTCCGCGGCGAGGGCACCCGCGTCTCGGCACAGACCGGGACCTGGCTCGGGGCGCTCTTCGAGTCGCTCACTGCGCAAAGCGTGCGCGTCTACGCAGGAGCTCTCGACGCCGAGGTCGGCCACCTCCGCACCAAGAACACCGACCACGAGGTGGACCTGATCGTCGAAGGCGAGGACAGGAAGGTCGTCGCTGTCGAGGTCAAGCTCGCTGCGACGGTCACCGACAAAGACGTGCGCCATCTCAACTGGCTTCACGACCAGATCGGCGACCGAATGGCCGATCGAGTTGTCGTCACGACGGGCGAGTTCGCTTACCGACGGCCTGACGGCGTCGCGGTTGTCCCACTCGCGCTGCTCGGCCCCTGAGCCGAACCGGCGCGACATGTCGCCCGCATGACCTCCAGCCGTCCCAGGTGACCCCCGGGGAACGGCTGCGTGTACGTTGCCGGAAGCCTCACCCCCGCGGGCGGCAAAAAGCCGCATAACGCCCAGACGGGTTCCTAGGCTCACGGCACGTGACCACCATCGCGACGCCACGGGCGCCCGAGGACCCCGGCGCCCCGCCGGCCGGTTCCGCGGCCCCGGAGCGCACAGCACCGCAGCGCCCGCGCCGCAGCCGCCTCGCGGCCGGCCGCCGGCGCACCGCCCTGCTCTGGGCGCTGCTGCTGGCCGGCCCCAACATCGCCCTCCTGCTCGTCTTCGTGTACCGGCCGCTGGTCGAGAGCCTCTACCTCTCGACCCTGCAGTGGAACCTCGGCTCGCCCACCGCGCGGTTCGTGGGCCTCGGCAACTACGTCGAGTGGTTCACCGCACCCACCACCGGGCGGGTCGTCACCACCACCCTCGTCTTCACCGTCGCGACCGTCGGCGGCGCCATGGTCCTGGGCCTCGGCCTGGCTCTGCTGCTCAACCGCAGGCTGCGCGGCCGCGGTGTCGCCCGCACCGTCGCGTTCGCGCCGTACGTGCTGGGCGGCTTCGCCGTCGGCATCCTGTGGCTGTTCATGTTCGACCCGCGCTACGGCCTGATCCAGGAGGTGCTCGGCTGGGTGGGCATCGCCTCCCCCGAGTGGTACACGAACCGCCCGTGGCCGCTGGTGATGGTCATCGTCGTCTACCTGTGGAAGAACCTCGGGTACGTCGCCCTCATCTACCTGGCGGGCCTGCAGGCCGTGCCGCAGGACCTCAAGGACGCCGCCGCCATCGACGGCGCGTCCGCCGCCCGCACCCTGCGCTCGGTCGTGCTGCCGCTGCTCACGCCGACGACGTTCTTCCTGCTCGTGACGATGCTGCTCAGCTCCCTGCAGTCCTTCGACACCATCAAGGCCATGACGCAGGGCGGCCCGCTCGGGTCCACCACCACGCTCATGTACTCGATCTACGTCGAGAGCTTCGTCAACGGCCGGGCCGGGTACGCGTCCGCCGTCGCCACCGTCCTGTTCCTCGTGCTGCTCGCCGTCACGGCCGTGCAGCTGCGGTTCGTCCAGCAGAAGGTGCACTACGCATGACCGCCGCCACGCTCCAGCAGTCCGCCCGACGACGGCGCTCGCCCCAGGTCGGCGGCTACCTCACGATGATCCTCGCGACCGTCGTGCTCGGCGCGCCGCTGCTGTGGATGGCGCTCGCCAGCCTCAAGGCCCCCGACGAGCTCTACCAGCTCCCGCTGCAGTGGCTCCCGGCCCAGCCGGACCTCGACAACTACGCGCAGGCCGCGGGTGCCATCCCGCTCGGCCGGCTGCTGGCCAACAGCATCGGCCTGACGATCGTCGGCGCGGGCCTCAAGGTGGCGCTCGGCCTGTGCTGCGCGTACGCGCTCGTCTTCCTGGACTTCCCGTTCCGCAAGGTCGTGTTCGGGCTGGTCATCGCGACGCTGATGATCCCGCCGCAGATCACGATCATCCCCAACTACACCCTGGTGGCGAGCCTCGGCTGGCTCAACACCTACCAGGGCATCCTCGTGCCGGGCCTGGCCAGCGCGTTCGGCACCTTCCTCTTCCGCCAGCACTTCCTCACGCTGCCGCGGTCCGTCCTGGAGGCGGCCGAGCTCGACGGGGCGGGGCACTGGCGCAAGCTGTGGCGGTTCGTGGTGCCGATGAGCACGCCGACCCTCGCCGCCGTCGCCCTGGTCTCCGTCGTGACCGAGTGGAACGACTACTTGTGGCCGTTCCTCGTGGTCGACGACCCCTCGACGATGACGCTGCCCGTGGGGCTCACCCTGCTGCAGAACACCGACGGCATGACGAACTGGGGCGTGCTGCTCGCCGCCACCGTCGTCGTGACCCTCCCCATCCTGCTGGTCTTCCTCGTCCTGCAGCGCCGGCTCGTCGCCGGCCTCACCGCGGGCGCCGTCACCGGCTGAGCCGCCCCCTCCTTCCCCTCCCCCAGCGCCCGGAACCGGGTGCGCCGTCCCGGAACGAAACCCAAGGAGCACCCCCGTGTCCCACAGTCCTGCCCGCAGGGCCGCCCGGCGCCCCCGCGCCGCCGTCGTCACCGCACTCGCCGCGCTCACCGCCCTGACCGCCGCCGGGTGCGCCGGCCCGAGCGTCGGCGCTACCGGCGGCTCCGACGAGGCGTCGGCCGAGGCCGTCGACTGGTCGCAGGTCGAGCCCGCCCAGGAGATCACCTGGTGGAGCAACCACCCGGGCGCGTCCCAGGAGGTCGAGCAGCAGCTCATCGACGACTTCAAGGCCGAGACCGGCATCAGCGTCAAGCTGGTCACCGCCGGCGCCGACTACGACGAGGTCGCGCAGCGGTTCCAGGCCGCCTCGCAGACGGACGACCTGCCGGACCTGGTCATCGCCTCGGACGTGTGGTGGTTCCGCTACCACCTGAACGACCAGATCATGCCGGTCGACGACGTCATGGAGTTCCTGGACGCCGACGCCGCCGACTTCCAGCCCGCGCTCTACTCCGACTACGAGTACGACGGCCGGCACTGGGCCGTGCCGTACGCCCGCTCGACGCCGCTGTTCTACTACAACAAGGACCTCTGGGAGGCCGCCGGCCTGCCCGACCGCGGCCCGGAGACCTGGGCCGAGCTCGAGGAGTGGGACGCCTCCCTGAAGAAGGAGGTGCCCGAGAAGGGCTCGACGTTCGGCCTGTCGACCGGGCCGTCGTGGGGCGCCTGGTGGTTCGAGAACATGATCTGGGGCCAGGGCGGGGCGTACTCCGACGGCTTCGAGCTCACCCTCGACACCCCCGAGGCCGTCGCGGGCGGCCAGTTCGTGCACGACCTCTTCCACGAGTCCGGCGTCGCCACGCTGTCCGCCGACGACGCGATGGCCGACTTCTCGTCCGGCCTCATCGCCTCCACGATCGGCTCGACGGGCTCGCTCAAGGGCGCGCTCGACGCGGCGAAGTTCGAGGTGGGCACGGCCTACCTGCCCGACGGCCCGCAGGGCGGCGGCACCCCGACCGGCGGCACCGGCCTGGCCATCCCGTCGTCCAAGACGCCCGAGGAGCAGCTCGCGGCCGCGATGTTCCTGGAGTTCCTCACGAACACCGAGAACACCGCCACCTTCTCGCAGAGCACCGGCTACATGCCCGTGCGCACCTCCGCCGTGGAGAGCGACACGATGAAGGCCACCTACGAGGAGACTCCGCAGTTCCGCACCGCGGTGGACCAGCTCGCCGACAAGGCCCGCACGCAGGACGACGTCCGCGTCTTCGTGCCCGGCGCCGACGCCCTGCTCAACGACGCGCTCGAGCAGATCATCATCGAGGGCGCCGACCCGGCCACGGCGTTCGAGGCCGTCACGCCGCGCATCGAGACGGCGTACACCGAGAACGTCGAGCCCTACCTCGACGCCCAGGACTGACGTGACCGCGCCGACCACCGGGCCGCCCGGCGGCCCGGTGGTCGGCGCGTCACCCGGAACGTGGTTGAATCGCGCCGTGCTGACAGCGACCGAGCGGCCGCAGCGGATCATGATCGTCACCGACGCCTGGGAACCGCAGGTGAACGGTGTCGCCACGGCGCTCTCGCGCACCGTGGCCGAGCTGCGCCGGATGGGCTGCGCGGTCGAGGTGGTCACGCCGTGGGACGGCTACCGGACGATCCCCCTGATCACCTACTCCGAGATCCGGGTGCCGATCATGGCGCGCGACGACGTGGAGCGGCGCTTCCTGGAGTTCGCGCCCGACGCCGTGCACATCGCGACCGAGGGCCCGCTCGGCTGGTACGCGCGCGCCGTCTGCGACCACTTCGGCTTCCCGTTCACCTCCAGCTACCACACCCAGTTCCCGGAGTACGTGAGCGCGCGCTGGTCGTGGATCCCGCTGTGGGCGGGCTACCGCTACGTGCGCAAGTTCCACGACAAGTCCGGCGCCGTGCTGGTGGCGACGCCGACCATGCGCGAGCAGCTCACCCAGTGGCGGATCCGGAACGTGACGCCGTGGAGCCTCGGCGTGGACACGGAGCAGTTCCACCCCCGCCGGCGGGCCGCCACCGGGGCCGGGGCCGCCACGACCGGGGCCACGGGGGCCGGCGTCTACCGGGACCTGCCCGGGCCCGTCTTCCTGTACGTGGGGCGGCTGGCCGTGGAGAAGAACGTCGAGGCGTTCCTCGACCTGGACCTGCCGGGCTCCAAGGTGGTCGTGGGCGACGGCCCGGCCCGCGCCGACCTGGAGGCCGCCTACCCCGGCGCCCACTTCCGGGGCCGCCTCTCGGGCGACGACCTGGCCCAGCACTTCGCCGACGCCGACGTGCTCGTCTTCCCGAGCCGCACCGACACGTTCGGCCTGGTCATCCTGGAGGCCATGGCCTCGGGCACGCCCGTGGCCGGCTTCGACGCGCCGGGTCCCCGCGACCTCATCCCCGGCTCCGGCGCGGGCGCCGTCGACGACGACCTGCGCGCGGCCTGCCTCGCCGCGCTGGCGTGCTCCCGCGAGGAGACCCGCCGGTACGCGGAGCTGTTCTCCTGGCGGGCCTGCGCCGAGGCGTTCTACGACCGGCTCGACGTGCCGCCCCCGCCGGTGCGCGAGCGCATCTGGGTGCGCGGGATCCAGCGGCTGCCGGGCCTCGGCCTGACCGGGCTGAACATGCCGAGCCTGACCGTGCCCAGCCTGACGCTGCCGCACCTGACCCGGCCGACGCTCAACCTGCCGAGCCTGCCGTCGCTGTCCAGCCTGAACCTGCCGAGCCTCAACCTGCCCGGCCGGTCGCGGCCCGGTCCGTCGCGGCCCGGCCTGTCGCGGCCGAGCCTGACGCTGCCCGGCCGCGTCGCCCGGCTCCCCGAGCTGCTGCCCGCCAGCATCCCCCGCACGGTCGGCCGGGCGGTCACGCGGGTCCGGCGGATCGTTACAGACCGACCCACTCGGACTCGCCGTCCGTGAACTGCTGCTTCTTCCAGATCGGCACCTCGGCCTTGATGCGCTCCACCAGCAGGGAGCACGCCTCGAAGGCCTCCTTGCGGTGCCCGGCCGACGCCGACGCGACGAGCGCGACGTCCCCCACCACGAGGTGCCCGTAGCGGTGCGTCGCGGCGACGCGGAGGCCCGTCTCGGCGGCCACCGCCTGGCACACTTTTTGTAGGACGGCGGTTGCGTCGGGGTGTGCCTCGTAGTCGAGGCTGACCACGTCGCGGCCCCCGTCGTCGTCCCGCACGACGCCGCGGAACGTGACCACGGCGCCGCACTCCGGCGCGGCCACGGCGGCCTCGACCGCCCGCCCGACGGCGTCGTCCAGGACCTCCTGCGTCACGCGCACGACCTCTGCCGGCACCGCGTCGTCCATCACGTGCTCCCTCACCGGTCCCTCTCCGTCGGGTGCGGCGTCACAGCGGCCACACGACCACCTCGGCACCCGGTTCGAGCGTAGTCGCGGCCGCGGGCACGTCGATCAGCACGTCCGCGGCGGCCATCGACGCCACGAGGTGCGAACCGGGCCCGCCGACGACGGCGACGTGCGGCACCGTACCCACCGGGCCGCCCGTGCCCGCCGACGCGCCCGGCCCGGCCGCCCGCACCCAGCGGCCGCGCAGGAGCTGCCGCCGGCCGGCGGGCGAGACCACCGCGTCGTCGAGCACCGCCGGCACCCGGTCCACCGGCGGCAGACCCGCAGCCGCCCGCAGGATCTCCCGGAGGAACACGACGAACGAGACCTGGGCGCTGACCGGGTTGCCGGGGAAGGCGAGCAGCGGCGTGCCGCCCACCCGGCCGAGGCCCTGGGGTCCGCCGGGCTGCATGGCCACGGAACGGAAGGTGACCTCCGGCAGGGCGTCCTTGACCACCTCGTAGGCGCCCTGGCTCACGCCGCCCGTGGTGAGCACCAGGTCGCAGAGCGCCGCCGCGCGCTCCAGCCCGGCGCGTACGGCCGCCGGGTCGTCGGGCAGGGCCAGGCGCAGGCCCACGCGCCCGCCGGCCGCCCGGACCGCGGCCGCGAGCGCCGGGCCGTTGGCGTCGAAGATCTGACCGGGGCCGGGCTCGCGGTCCGGCCCGACGAGCTCGCTGCCCGTGGAGACGACCGCGACCGAGACCGGGGCGACGAGCGCGAGGCGGGCCACGCCGCACGCCGCGGCGGCGGCCACGTGGTGGGGTGCGAGCACCGTGCCGGCGGGCAGCACGACGGTGCCGGCGGCGACGTCGGACCCGGGCTCCCGGACGAACTCGCCCACCGCTCGGCCGCGGGCCACCGCGACCCGGGAAGCCGTGGCCGCCCCGGACCCGTTGAAGGTCCCCTGGTCGGTGTCCTCGACGGGGACCACGGCGTCCGCTCCGGCCGGGACGGGGGCGCCGGTCATGATCCGGACCGCCGTGCCGGGCGCCAGGGGCGCCGGGTCGCCCGGCGCGGCGGCGACGTCGCCCGCCACGGGGAGCGTGACCGGGGCGTCGGGGGCGGCCGCGGCGACGTCGGCGGCGCGGACCGCGAAGCCGTCCATCTGCGAGTTGCGGAACCGCGGCAGCGGCTCGGGGGCCACGACGTCGCGCGCCAGCACCCGGCCGAGCACGTCCCCGTCGAGGGGGACTTCCTCGACGGGGCGACCGCCGGGCCGCTCGGCGGACTGCTCGCCGGGCCGCTCGACGAACCCCGCGAGAAGCTCCGCGACGTCGGCCCGGTGCTGTTCCACGTCCACGCGCTCGCTCATGTCCGCAACCTACCCGGCGCGGCGTGCCGGGCGGTGGTTACCCTGGCGCGGGAGCCTCGCCGCACGGGAGGATCGACCATGTACATCCAGGCGCTGAGCAACAACGGGACCACCCCGGACGGCGCCCTGGTGCGCCGGGAGTCCGAGACCGCCGACGGCCTGCTGGTGCTCGAGTCGGTGCTGGCGATGCGCCCGATGCCCGACGTCGTGCTGCGGGCCCGCCACCGTGTCGAGTACGAGGGCGACGTGCGGCGCTGGGTGCGCTGGTCGCACCAGCGCGAGCCGGGCGGCGTGGACGTCGCGTTCGAGCGTGCCGACCTGCCGCCGGGCGTCGGTGACGGCGTGCCCTCGTTCGCCCGGTACCTGCTGGTGCTGGAGCTCGCGGCCGTCGGCTCCTGGGTCGAGTACACCCAGCTCGACGACACGGACCCCGCGCGCACCCGGCACGCGCTGCTGGTCCGCACCGACACCCAGCCCCTGGTGCTGCCCGACGGCGTCTCGGTCTCCGCGATGCGCATCGACCAGCTCCTGGACGGCAGTCCCGCGAACGCCTTCTGGTGCGACGAGCACGGGGTGCTGCAGGCCGACTACATCGAGACGTTCCCCGACGGCACCCGGATCACCGGCGTCTCGTGGCGCACCACCTGGGCGGGCGTCGAACCGTGGCTCGACCCCGAGGTGCGCGCGGCGCTCGACGCGTCGGGGATCCTCGCGTAGCGCCGCCTCAGTGGTGCAGGTGCGCCTTGTGCCCGACCGCAGCGGAGACGTCCGCCTCGGCCACCGCGAGCAGGCGGTCCGCGAGCCTGCGCAGCGCCCGGCCGGCGGCGATCTCGTCGCCGATCAGCGGCACCTCGTCGTCGTCGGGTGACTTCCTGGCGTGCCCGACGGCGCGCAGGGCGTCGGGCGGGCCGTTCATCACGGTGGCCTCCGCCGTCGTGCTGCCCGCCGCCTCGACCACGGTGATCCGCACGTCCCAGGTGAGCGCGCGTCCGCGCCGGGCCTCCGCCCAGTCGCGCGAGCCGGCCTCCACCTGCGCGTCCACGTATGTGTCCCCGCCCGGGTAGACGAGGGTCTCCTCGCCCGTGTCGGACCAGCGCACCCGGTAGGGCGGCGAGCCGTCGCCATGGGGGCACTCGGTCACCACGCCGTCCCGCACCGCGCCGCCGACCACTCCGGAAGCCGTGACGATCCGGTCGCCCACTGCTGCTTTCATGGGGTCCTCCCCGCGTCGTTGCGATCTCCCCATCATCGCCCCGAACCTCGCGACGTGACAGACGTACCGGTTACCTGGACGACCTCGGCGCGTGACACGGAAGTGAGAACCTGGCAGCAGGACGGGTTCGCGCGGAGGAGGGAGCCGGGGTGCGGGATCTGCTGCCGCAGCTGCTGGGCTGGTGGCGTGCCGACGAGCGCGCGGCCGTGGCCACGGTGGTGCGCACGTTCCGGTCCGCGCCCCGCGAGCCGGGGGCCGCCATGGCCGTGGGCCCGGGCGGCGAGGTGATCGGCTCGGTGTCCGGCGGGTGCGTCGAGGGGGCCGTGTACGACCTCGGCCTGGAGGTCGCCGAGACCGGCCGCCCCGCGGCGGCCCGCTACGGCGTCTCCGACGACGACGCGTTCGACGTGGGCCTGACCTGCGGCGGGACCATCGAGGTCTTCGTCGCTCCCCTGTCGCGGGCGGCCTGGCCGGGCTTCGGGTCCTTCGCCGGCCAGGTGCTGGGCGCCTCGTCGCCCGACGGCGGCGCGGCGCCGTCGGGCGTGTGCCTCGCCACGGTCGTCGGGGCGGACGACGGCGGCGCCGGTGCCGGCGACCGTCGTGGCGACGGCGGCGCGCTCGGCCGGCACCTGGTCGTCCCCGGGGCGGGCGCCGACGGCCCGGAGGGGACCCTCGGGGACGCGGGCCTGGACGCGGCGGTGACCTCGGACGCCGTCGGGCAGGTCGCCGTCGGTGCCTCCGCCCTGCGCGAGTACGGGCCGCACGGCGAGCGCACCGGATCGGGGACGCGGGTGTTCCTGCAGGTGTTCGCGCCGCCGCCGCGGCTCCTGGTGTTCGGCGCCATCGACTTCGCGGCGGCCCTGGCGCGGGCCGGCCGGCTGCTGGGCTACCGCGTCACGGTGTGCGATGCCCGCCCCGTGTTCGCCACGCCGGCCCGCTTCCCGGAGGCTGACGAGGTGGTGACCGAGTGGCCGCACCGGTACCTGGCCGCCGAGATCGCGGCGGGCCGCGTCTCCGCGCACGACGCCGTCTGCGTGCTGACCCATGACGCCAAGTTCGACGTGCCCCTGCTGCACACGGCGCTCACCGACCTGCCCGCCGGCACGTACGTGGGCGCCATGGGCTCCCGCCGCGCGCACGCCGAGCGCGAGGCCCGCCTGGTCGAGGACGGCGTGCCGCCCGCCGCGCTGAACCGGCTGCACAGCCCGATCGGGCTGGACCTGGGCGCGCGTACGCCGGACGAGACCGCCGTGTCGATCGTCGCCGAGCTGATCGCGGCCCGCTCGGGTGCCACGGCCCGTCCCCTGAGCGAGACGGACGGCCCGATCCACGGCTGAGGCCGAGGGATTCCCGCGCCCGGCGCGGCCTCAGTCCGGGTGGTGCACCACGTTGATCACGTTGCCGTCCGGTGCCCGGACGAGGAACCGGCGCACGCCCCACGACTCCGTGGTCAGCGGGTGCACGATCTCATAGCCGAGCTGCCGGGCCTCGTCGTACGCGCCGTCGACGTCGGGCGTGTGGACCGAGACGACCGCGTCCTCGGGCGAGGTCGCGTCGCGGGTGACGAGCTGGACGATCGCCCCCGTCTCGGGCGAGGTGCACCGCGCCACCCAGCCCAGGTCGAACTCCTCGGTGCTCAGCCCGAGGTAGCCGGTGTAGAAGCCCTTCGCCGCCTCGAGGTCGGCCACCCGAAGGTTGGGCATGATGCGTGTCGCGCGCACGGTGTCCTCCAGTTCGCAGGAAATCCGTTCTCGGGAAATCAGGGGCCGACGACGGCGGCGCCGTCCTAGGCTGCGGGCATGTCAGCGCACGCAACCATCGTCCCGCCCCGGCTCCGCTCCGGCGACACCGTCCGCGTCATCGCCCCCGCCAGGTCGCGGGCCATGATCATGGAGCACGACAACACCCGCTGGATCGACGAGCGGTTCGCCGCGATGGGACTCACGCTGACGTTCGGCGAGCACGTCGACGAGGACGACCAGTTCCGCAGCTCCTCGATCGAGCACCGGGTGGCCGACCTGCACGCCGCGTTCGCCGACCCGGCCGTCGCGGGCATCCTCACGGTCATCGGCGGGTTCAACAGCAACGAGCTGCTCCCCTACCTGGACTTCGACCTGATCGCCGCGCACCCCAAGGTGTTCTGCGGCTACTCGGACATCACCGCGCTCCAGAACGCGATCCTCGCCCGCACGGGCCTGGTCACCTACTCCGGCCCGCACTGGTCGAGCTGGGGCATGCGCGACCACTTCGAGCCCACCGGCGACTGGTTCCGCGCCGCGGTGACCGACGACGCCCCGATCGCCGTCGAACCCTCCCGCGCCTGGACCGACGACCTGTGGTTCGCCGACCAGGACGCCCGCACCCCCGTGGCCAACGAGGGCTGGTGGCGGCTGCGCCCGGGGCAGGCCTCCGGCCGGGTCGTGGGCGGCAACCTCTGCACCCTCAACCTGCTCCAGGGCACCGCGAACATGCCGTCGCTGGAGGGGGCGCTGCTCTTCCTGGAGGACGACTTCGAGTCGAACACGGTCGCCTTCGCGCGCAACCTCACCTCCCTGCTCCAGCTGCCCGACGCCGGGGGCGTGACCGGGCTGGTGGTCGGCCGGTTCCAGACCGCCACGGGCATGACGCGGGCGGCGCTCGACGAGATCGTCGCGCGCCAGCCCGCACTGGCCGGCAAGCCGGTGCTGGCCGGCGTGGACTTCGGGCACACCAGCCCGCTGCTCACGATCCCGGTCGGCGGCACGGCGGAGGTCGCCGTCAGCCCGGACGACGCGAGCCTGACGATCACCCGCCACTGACACGGGGTGCGAGAGGGGCCACGTCCGCCGTCGGCGAACCCGGAAATTGAGTCGGGTCGACTCAGGTTGTACCCGTCATCAGACCCGTCCGGAGGAGGACATCATGACCACCGTTCTTACCCGCTCCCCGTTCGCCAGCACCTGGCTCCGCGAGCCGTGGAGCCAGCAGCTCGGCGTCTCCGAGGGCGTCGTGCCCGCGGCCGACGTCTACCGTGAGGGCGAGGACCTCGTCGCCCGCCTCGACCTGCCGGGCGTGAACCCGGCCGACGACATCACCGTCGAGGTCGAGGGCCGCAAGCTCGTCGTGCGCGGCGAGCGCAAGGACCAGCGCTCGGAGGAGTCCGAGGGCCGCCGCATCTCGGAGGTCCGCTTCGGCTCCTTCCGCCGCGTCGTCACGCTGCCCAAGGCCGTGGACGGCGACGTCGTCCGCGCGTCCTACGACGCGGGCGTGCTGACGGTCACCGTGCCGGGCGTCTTCGCCGGCACCACGCCGCAGCGCATCGAGGTCACCACCGCCGCCTGATCCCCTCAGGCAGCCACCCGACGGCGCCCGACCGCACACCGCGGCCGGGCGCCGTCGTCGTTGGCGCCAGGGCAGACCCTCAACGGGCCAGCGCCGCCGCGCCCACGACCGTCGCGTCGCCGCCCAGGACCGCCCGACGCACCTCGACCGTGTGCCCCGAGACCGGCGGCTCGTTCGCCAGCCGGGCCCGGATCGCGGGTTCCAGCAGGTCCCAGGCGTGGGCCAGCCCCCCGCCCACCACCACGTGGCCGACGTCGAGCAGGGCCGCCAGCACCAGCACGGCCGACCCGACCGCCCGGCCCGCGTCCGTGAGCACGCGGAGCGCCGCCTCGTCCCCGGCCCGCGCGCGGGCCTCGATCTCCGCGGCGCCGACGCCGTCCGGTCCGCCGCCGTCCGGCCCGACCGCCTCCGCGTACCGCCGCTCCACCGACCGTCCGGACGCGAGCGTCTCCAGGTGCCCCCGCTGCCCGCAGGTGCACCGCGCGTCGCCGAAGCCGGGCATGTGCCCGATCTCCCCGGCCGCGCCCGCACCGCGGTACAGCGCACCGTCCAGCCACAGCGCTCCCCCGACGCCGGTCCCGAGCGCGATGCCCGCCGCCGACCGGACGCCACGGACGGCGCCCCAGGTCGCCTCGCCCACGAGGAACGAGTCGACGTCGTTCGCGACCGTCACCGGCAGCCCGGTCCGGGCGGCGAGCCCCGAGCGCAGGTTGGTGCCCACCCAGTCGACGAAGGAGTCGCTCGCCGCGAGCACCTCGCCGCTCTCCGGGTCGACCACGCCCGCCGCCCCGACCCCGATGCCGGCCGCACTCCGCCCCGCCGTCGCGGACGCCCGCGCGACCAGCTCCGCCGCGACGTCGAGCATGGCCCGGCCGCCCGACGGCGTCGGCGCGGTCGCCGAGGCGAGCACCTCGCCGTCGGGCGTGACGAGGGCGGCACGGATCTTGGTGCCGCCGATGTCGACGCCCGCCGTGGGCGCGTCCGTCACAGGTCCCCGCCCGTGCCGGCGAGCCGCAGCCGCGCCGCGCGCCGCTCGCGCTGCGCCACCGGGTCCGGCGTCGGCACGGAGGCCAGCAGCTCGGCGGTGTACAGCTCGCGGGGCGCGCTGAACACCTCCGCCGTCGCGCCGCTCTCCACGAGGCGGCCCGAGCGCAGCACGGCCACGCGGTCGGTCAGCTCGTGCACCACGCCCAGGTCGTGGCTGATGAACAGGCAGCCGAACCCCAGCTCCGCGTGCAGGTCACGCAGCACCTGCAGCACCTCGGCCTGCACGGACACGTCCAGCGCGCTCGTCGGCTCGTCGGCCACCAGCAGGCGGGGGCGCAGCGCGAGAGCGCGGGCGAGCCCGATGCGCTGCCGCTGCCCGCCGGAGAACTCGTGGGGGTAGCGCCGCTCCGCACCCGCCGGCAGCCGGACGGCGTCGAGCAGCTCGCGCACCCGCGCCCGCTTCTCGGCCGGGGACAGCCGCCGCCCGTCCCGACCGTGGATCGCCAGCGGCTCCGCGATCGACTCGCCCACCAGCCGGCGCGGGTCGAGCGACCCGCCTGGGTCCTGGAACACCACGCCGACGTCGGCCAGCAGGCGTCGGCGTGCCCGGCCGCGCGCCCGCGCCACCGACGTCCCGAGCAGGAGTACCTCGCCCTCGGACGGCGCGAGCAGGCCCAGGCAGGCCCGGCCCGCCGTCGACTTGCCCGAACCGGACTCGCCGACCAGGCCCAGCATCTCGCCGGCGCGCACGGTCAGATCGAGGTTCTCGACGGCGCGCACGTGCCGGCCCTGCACGCGGTATTCGAGGCTGACCCCGCGCAGGTCGAGCACGATCTCGCGGTCGTCGCCCGGGCCTTCGGCCGGTGGCGCGGCCGCGCCGACCGAAGCCGCGCCGACAGAACCAGCACCGACCGAGCCGGCGCCCACGGAGACCGTGCTCGCCGGCGGCGCCGCCGGCACCGCGTCCAGCAGCGCCCGCGTGTACTCGTGCGCGGGCGCCAGCAGCACCTGTTCGACCGGCCCGTGCTCCACGATCCGGCCGCCGCTCATCACGGCCACCTCGTCGGCAAGGTCGGCCACCACGCCCATGTTGTGCGTGACCAGCAGCAGCGCCGTGTCGTGCTGCGCCACCAGCTCGCGCAGCAGGTCGAGGATCCCGGCCTGCACCGTCACGTCGAGCGCCGTGGTGGGCTCGTCCGCGACGATCAGGCGAGGCTCGCAGGCCAGCGCGACGGCGATGACCACGCGCTGCCGCTGCCCGCCGGACAGCTCGTGCGGGTACTGCCCCGCCCGCCGCTCCGGCTCGGGGATGCCCACCGACCGCAGCAGCTCCACGGCCCGCTCGCGGGCGAGGGCGCGCGGCACGCGCTCGTGGTTCAGCACGGCCTCGGCCACCTGGTCGCCGAGCGTCATGGTCGGGTTGAGCGCCGTCATCGGCTCCTGGAACACCATGGACGCCACGCGGCCGCGCAGGTCCACGAGCTGTTCCTCGGGCGTGCTGACGACGTCGCGCAAGGCCTCGCCGTCGGCCAGCTCGACCGAACCCGACACCCGGGCCGTCGCGGGCAGGAGGCCCAGGACGGACAGCGAGGTGACGCTCTTGCCGGAGCCGGACTCGCCCACCAGCGCCACCACCCGGCCGCGCCGCACCTCCAGGTCGATGCCGCGCACCGCCGGCACCTCCCCCGAGTCGGTGTCGAAGGTGACGTTCAGGTCCGCGATGCGCAGGACGACGTCGCTCATGCGGTCCTCCCCTTCACGTCGACGACGTCCCGCAGCCCGTCGCCCACGAAGTTCAGGGCGCACACCACGATGACGATCGCGAGGCCCGGCGGCAGGATGAGCCACCACGCGCCCTGGTAGATGTAGTTGATGCCGTCGTTGAGCATGGCGCCCCAGTCGGTCGTGGGCGGCTGGACGCCCATCCCGAGAAAGCTGATGTAGGCCACGAGCAGGATGGCGTCGGCCACCTGGAACGTCGCGTTCACCACCACGGTGCCCACGGTGTTGGGGATGACGTGCGTGAGCACGGTGCGGCGGTGCGTGGCGCCCATCGCGCGGGCCGCCACCACGTAGTCGCGCGTGCGGACGGACAGCGCCTCCGCCCGGATGAGCCGGGCCGGGACCAGCCAGGACACCAGGCCCAGCACCACGATCATCATGCCGACCGTCGGCCGCACGATGGTGGAGAGCACCAGCAGCAGGAAGATCGCGGGGATGGCGATGCCGGCGTCGACCACGCGCATCATGACGGCGTCCACGACGCCGCCCACGTACCCGGCGACCGCGCCCCAGAGGGTGCCGACCACCGTCGCCAGCGCCCCGGCCAGCACGCCGACCAGGAGCGACACCCGGCCGGCGACCGTCAGCCGGCCCAGGTTGTCGTAGCCGAGGGCGTCCGTGCCCAGGGGGTGCCCGTCGACGCCGGGCGGCAGGTTGGCGGCGCCGAGGTCGGTCGCCACCTGCTCGGTGGGGTACACCAGCGGGCCGACGAGCACGAACAGCACCAGCACCGCGAGCGCCACGGCGCCCACCACGGCGAGCCGGTTGCGAGCGAACCTGCGCAGCCCCGTCATCGCAGACCTCCTCGGGTGCGCGGGTCCAGGAGGGCCTGGAGCAGGTCGGCCAGCAGCGAGCCCACGACGGTGGCCACCGAGATGACCAGCACGCAGCCGAGCAGCTCCGGGAAGTCGCTGCTCTGCGCGGCACTCCAGAACAGCAGGCCCATGCCCGGGTAGTTGAAGAGCTGCTCCACCACGAGCGCGCCGCCGAACATGACGGGCAGGTAGTAGCCGAGCATCGCGACGACCGGCGTGAGCGAGTTGCGCAGCACGTGCCGGAGCACGACGCGCCGGTAGGCGGTGCCCTTGGCCCGGGCGGTGCGCACGTAGTCCTCGCCGAGGTTGTCCAGGGTGGAGGAGCGCATGTAGCGGCTGAACGTCGCCACGATCGGCACCGCGCCCGTGAGCACGGGCAGCACGAGCCCGGCCGGCTGGGCCAGCACCTCGGCGATCCCCGTGCCCTGCGGCGCCGCCGCGGGGAACAGCCCGGCGTTCTGGCTGAGCAGCAGGATCAGGAGCATCCCGAGAAAGAACGTGGGGGTCGAGTAGGCGACGATCGCCAGCGTGGACAGCCAGTAGTCGACGGCGCGGTTGCGGCGCACGGCCTGGTAGATGCCGGCCGGCACGGCGACGAGCACCGCGACGACCAGGGAGAGCCCGGTCAGCAGCAGCGTCTTGGGCAGCCGCAGCGCGATGGCGTCGGAGACCGACTGGTTGAGCAGGTACGACTCGCCGAGGTCGCCCGTCAGCGACCGCCCCAGGAACGAGAGGTACTGGAGCACCACGGGCTGGTCCAGGCCGTTGGCGGCCTCGAACGCGGCGATCTGCTCGGGGGTGGCCTGCTGGCCGAGCACACCACGGGCGGGGCCGCCGGGCAGCGCGTGCAGCAGCGCGAACACGATGACGCTGACCACGAGGATCACGGCGAGCGCCTGGAGCACGCGGCGGATCAGGAAGCGGCCGAAGCCGCCGCGCGCTGCCCTGACGGGCGCGGGCGCGGCGGCACCGGCTTCGACGGCCCCGCTCCGGGCGGGGATGGCTGTCGTCATGTCAGCCGGCCCAGCTCCAGCGCTGCGGGTGGAAGCTGGCGAGCGGGTCCTGCGTGGTGCCCTCCAGCCCGTCCTTGATCACGGAGACCTGGTAGACGGGGTTGGGCAGCCACATGACCGGCAGGTTCTCGGCGCCGAACGCCGAGTACTCCTGCATGACCGACGGATCGGTGCTCTCGGTGGAGTCGTGCATGAGGGTGTCGAGCTCGTCGTCCGAGTAGGAGCCGAAGTTGGACGCCGCGCCCGTGCCGAACACGCGCTCGCCGCTCGGGTAGCCGCCGAAGTACCAGCTGCCCGCGGTGCCGAAGAACGGCAGCTCCCAGTCGCAGTCCGGCTGGTCGGCGGTGCACGGGGCGATGGAGGACAGCACCGTGTTCAGCGGCGCGCTCTCGATGGTCACGCCCACGCCGGACTGCTCGAACGTGGACTTGATCTCGGCGAACATGTTGTCGGTCTCGGCCGAGCCGCTCTGCGTCAGGATGGTGATCGCGAGCTGCTGGCCCTTCTCGATGTCGGCGCCGCACTCGTCGTCGCCGTCGCCCGGGCTGGTGCACTCCAGCACGCCGTCGGGCCCGGCGGTCCAGCCGTGGTCGGCCAGCAGCGTGGCCGCTGCCTCGGGGTCGAACGGGTACGGGTTGGTCTTCTGCTCCTCGGAGAGGAAGTCGCTCTCGGGGTTCTGCGGCACGGGGCCGTAGCCGGGCAGCGCCGCGCCCTTCCAGATGACGTCGGAGATCTGCTCCTGGTCCACGAGGTGCTGCAGCGCCTGGCGCACGTAGAGCTGGCGGTAGACGGGCCCCAGCTCGGGGTGGTTGAAGTTGTACGGCAGGTAGGTGATGGACCAGCCCGCCCACGGCTCGACGGCGTAGCCGAGCGACTCGTACTGCTCGGGCGCGTCCAGGCCGGTCGTGGGGATGTACCCGTAGTCCACGGCGCCGGACCGCACCGCATTCACCTCGGCGTCGGTCGACGTGTACGGCAGCAGGTTGACGGTGGTGATCGAGGCGGCGTCGTCGCCGTCGTACTTCTCGTTCTTCGTGAGCTCGACCTGGCCGCTGTCCGTGAACCCGGTCAGGGAGTACGGGCCGTTGATGGTCTGCCACAGCGGGTTGGACTCGTAGGTGCCCAGGTCCTCGCTCTGCGTCACGAGGTAGTCGAAGATCGCCTTGGCGCCCTCCTCCGTCTCGGCGAGCGCGGGGTCGGGCTCCTCGTCGTCGGCGGTCTTGGCCCAGGCGTGGGACGGCAGCGGCACCACGAGCGTCAGCTGGGAGGCCTGCAGCCACTCCGGGTTGTAGACCTTGTCGAACGTCAGCTCGACGGTCTTCTCGTCGGGCGTGGCCACCTCGGTGACGTTGTCGGGCATGCGGCCCTCGGAGTAGCTGGCCCAGACGTCCGTGTTCGCTTTCACGAGGTCGAACCAGAACTTCACGTCCGCCGAGGTGACGGGCTCGCCGTCGCTCCAGGTGCGGTCGTCGTCGAGCGTGATCGTCACGGTGCGGGAGTCGTCGGAGAAGGTGATCTCGTCGGCGAGATCGGCGCTCGCCACGCGCCCCACCTCTCCCTCGGAGCCGTCGTAGGCCACCAGCGGCTCCCAGAGGGTGCGCATGATGGCGGAGTTGTGGGTCGCGAGCTTGCCCGCGATGCCCAGCGGCACGATCCAGTTGGGGGTCGCGTTGGCGGGCAGGGCGTAGTTCACGTCGGTTCGGGCGGCGGACGTGTCCGCACCGGAGGACGTCGAGCATCCGGCGAGGAGGGCGACGGCGGCGGCCGCGCCGACGGCCAGCCGTGCGGCCCGTCCGGCATGCGTGGTGCGCATCTGGGTCTCCTTGGTCTGCGGGGCTGACGACGCCGGGGGCCTGTGCGACCCGGAGGCACTTGTTTCGCCAGCCGAATAATGGAGCACCGTAGACGTACCAAGTTTCCCGGATCTATGCGAAAGCCGTAACAAGACTGTTAATTCGGCCCCGCAAAAAGGCGGGCCTGCCCGGATCGACACGAACGTGGTGCAGACTCGTGCCCGGAACTTGTTCCACATCTCGCAAAAAGTTCGGCACCCACGTCCGCGTTCCGCACCCAGCCTGGAGGAGGCCCGTGCCCCAGCCCACGCGTCCCCGAGTCGCCGCCCCGCGGCTCGAGCGGGAGATCCTCGTGCTCGTGTCGAGCGGCCGCGCCCGCTCGCGCAAGGAGATCGCCGAGTCGCTCGGCATCGCGCCGTCCACCGTCTCGCAACGGGTGCAGGCGATGCTCGCCGCCGGCGCGCTGGAGGAGACCGGCGAGGGCGAGTCCAGCGGCGGACGGCGGCCCCGCGCCCTGCGCGTGCCCGGCAGCACCGGCTACCTCGGCGTGGTCGACGTGGGCGGCACGCACGCCCGGCTCGGCATCCTGCGGCACGGCGGCGAGCTGGCCACGACCACGGAGGTCGCCCTCGCGATCGGCGACGGCCCCGAGCCGGTCCTGGCGCAGGTCACGGCCGCTTTGCGCGAGCTGGCCGCGACGGTCGCCGCGCCCGACGGCATCGGATCCGGCAGCGGCGGGACCGGCAGTGGCACAGCGCCCGGCGGCCGCCTGCTCGGCGTCGGCATCTCCCTGCCGGGGCCCGTCGATGTCGCGCAGCGCGCCCTGGACAGCCCGTCGCGGATGCCCGGCTGGTCGGGGTTCGACGTCGGCTCCTGGCTGGAGGACGCGCTCGGCGTGCCCGCCGTCGTCGAGAACGACGCCAACGCGATGGCGGTCGGCGAGCACTTCGGGCACGCCCGGCGCACCCGGCACTCCGTCTCCGTCAAGGCGGGCAGCGCGATCGGGGCCGGGATCCTGGTCGACGACCGGCTCTACCGCGGCGCGGGCGGCGCGGCGGGCGACATCACGCACACCCGCATCCCCGCCGGCGGCGACACCCCGTGCACCTGCGGCAACCGCGGCTGCCTGGAGACGGTGGCCTCGGGCGCCGCCCTGGTGCGGCAGCTGAACGAGCAGGGGTACGACGTCGCGGGGACGGCCGACGTCCTCGCCCTGGTGCGCGACGCCGAACCCGTGGCGACCACGCTGACCCGCACCGCGGGCCGGCACCTCGGCGCGGCGCTGTGCACGGTGGTCAACTTCTTCAACCCCGGCGCCGTGTACCTGGGCGGCGCGCTGTCGACCTTGGAGCCGTTCGTCTCGGCGATCCGCAGCCAGATCTACGAGGGCGCCCACCCTCTGATGACCCGCGACCTCGTGATCGCGCCGTCCGGGCTGGGCGCCGACGCGAACCTCGTGGGCGTGGGCCGCCTGCTGGAGGACGCGCTCGTCCCGCACGCCTTCACCACCACGCCGTCTCCTGCTCCGTCCCCATCACCTTCTCCCACAGCGTCGGAAGGACCACGATGACCAACCCCCGCCCGCGGGTCGCGATCGCCGGCATGTCGATCGAGTCCAGCACGTTCTCCCCGCACCGCTCCGGGTGGGAGGCCTTCACCCTGCGCCGCGGCGACGAGCTGGTGAAGCACTACCCGTTCCTCGCCGACGGCGCTCCCCTGCGCGACGCCGCCGAGTGGACCGGCGTGCTGCACGCCCGGTCACTGCCCGGCGGAGCCGTGCCCGCCGAGGTCTACGAGTCGGTGCGCGACGAGATCGTGGCGACCCTGCGCGACCAGCAGGCGGAGCACGGGCCGTACGACGGCCTGCTGCTCGACATCCACGGCGCGATGACCGTGGTGGGCCGGGACGACGCCGAGTCCGACCTCGCGGCGGCGGTGCGCGCCGTCGTCGGCCCCCGGACGCTGATCAGCACCACGATGGACCTGCACGGCAACGTGCCGCGCGAGCTGGCCCAGGCCAGCGACCTGATCACCTGCTACCGCATGGCCCCGCACGAGGACGCCTGGGAGACCCGCGAGCGCGCCGCGACCAACCTGCTCGCGCGGCTCCGCGCGGGCGGCGCGCCGAAGAAGGCCTGGCTCCAGGTCCCCGTGCTGCTGCCGGGCGAGAAGACCAGCACCCGCATCGAGCCCGCGGCGTCGATCTACGCCGACGTCGCCCGCGTGGCCGGCCTGCCGGGCGTCGTCGACGCCGCGCTCTGGGTCGGGTACGCGTGGGCCGACGAGCCGAGCTGCCGCGCCGCCGTCGTCGTCACGGGCGACGACGAGGAGGTGATCGTGCGCGAGGCCGAGCAGCTCGCCCGGCAGTACTGGGACGCGCGCGACGACTTCGCGTTCGTCGCGCCCGCCGCCCCGTACGACCAGTGCGTGGCGACCGCCCTGACGAGCGACGCGCGGCCGTACTTCCTGTCGGACTCGGGCGACAACCCCACTGCGGGCGGCGCGGGCGACGTCACGTGGACGCTCGCGCGGCTCCTCGCGGAGCCGGCCTTCGCCCGTCCGGCCGAGGAGGGCGGGAGCACCGCGATCTACGCCTCGCTGCCGGACGCCGCGGCGGCGCGGTCCGTGGCCGCGACGTTCGCGTCGGCCGGTCCCGGCGCGGCGGTCGACGTCGAGGCCGGCGCCCGGGTCGACGACGGCCCGCACGGGCCGGTCCGCCTGACGGGCGTGGTCGAGCACGTGAGCGAGGGCGACCCCGACGCCGGCATCGTCGCCGTCGTACGCGTGGGCGGGCTGCGCGTGATCCTCACCGAGCGCCGCAAGCCGTACCACCTGGAGAGCGACTTCACGACGATCGGCCTGGACCCGCGCGGCACCGACGTCGTCGTGGTGAAGATCGGCTACCTGGAGCCCGAGCTGTACGACATGGCGGCCGACTGGATGCTCATGCTCACCCCGGGCGGCGTGGACCAGGACCTGCTCCGCCTGGGCCACCACCGCCTGACGGTCCCGACCCACCCGTTCCACACCTTCGGCGCGGAACCACCGCTCCACGCCGAACTCCTCTGACCGTTGAGTGCTGGATATTCGCCCTTTTCTGTGTGCCAGAAGGGCGAATATCCAGCACTCAACGAGGTCGCGGGGTCAGGCGTCCGCGACCAGGGAGAACAGGTCCTTCGGGTTCTCCGGCTCCGCGATGAGGTCCAGGTGCTGGAGCAGCTCCGGCGCGTTCGCCGTCACGTCCTCCAGCACGAACTTCAGCGCGGTCCAGTCCTCGACGGCGAAGCCGACGGAGTCCCACACGATCAGCTCGTCCTGGCTCCGGCGGCCCTGCGCCGCGCCCGTGACGACCTGCCACAGCTCGGTCACCGGGAAGTCCGCGGCCTGGCGCTGGATCTCGCCCTCGATGCGGGTCTGCTCCGGGAGCTCGACGAACACGCTCGCCCGGGCGACGATCGCCGGGTCCAGCTCGGTCTTGCCCGGGCAGTCACCGCCGATCGCGTTGATGAAGACGCCGCCGGTCACGTCGACGTCGTGCAGCACGGTCGCGTTCTGCTTGTCGGCGGTGCACGTGGTGATGACGTCGGCGCCGCGCACGGCGTCGGCGGCGTCGTCCGCCAGGACGACGTCGAAGCCGAGCGCCTTGGCGTGCTTCGCCAGCTTCTCCATCGCGTCGCGGTCGACGTCGAAGACGCGGAGCGTCTCGATGCCGAGCTCGGCGCGCATGCCGAGGGCCTGGAACTCGGCCTGCGAGCCGCAGCCGATGAGGGCGAGCGTGCGCGAGTTCGCCGGGGCCAGGTAGCGCGCGGCCAGGGCCGACGTCGCCGCCGTGCGCAGGGCGGTGAGCAGCGTCATCTCGGCGAGGAACGTCGGGTACCCGTTGCCGACGTCGGCCAGCATGCCGATCGCGGTGACCGTCTGGAAGCCGTTGGCCGGGTTGAGCGGGTGGCCGTTGACCAGCTTGAAGCCGTAGGTCTCGGCGTCGGAGGTGGGCATGAGCTCGATGACGCCGTGCTCCGAGTGCGACGCGATGCGCGGGCGCTTGTCGAGCTCGGGCCAGCGCGCGAAGTCGCGGTCCAGCGCGTCGGTCAGCGCGGCGATGGCGGCCTCGGGGCCGCGGCGGGCGACCCAGCGGGCGGTGGCGGCGACGTCGAGGTACGGGACGGTGGTCATCGGGTCTCCTCGGTGGTGGCGGGACGCAGCTCGAGCGTGCAGCACTTGACCGAGCCACCGCCCTTGAAGATCTCGGACAGGTCGATGCCCACGGGCACGAAGCCGCGCTCCTTGAGCGCGTCGGCGTAGTCGCGGGCGCGGTCGCTGAGGAACACGTTCAGGCCGTCGGACACGACGTTCAGGCCCAGGACGGCGGCGTCGTCGGCGCCGACCAGGATCGCGTCGGGGAACAGGGTGCGCAGCGTCTCCTGCGCGGCCGGGCTGAACGCCTCGGGGTGGTAGGCCACGACGGTCTCGCCGGAGACGGCGCCGTCGTCGAGCACCGAGAGCGCGGTGTCGAGGTGGTAGTAGCGCGGGTCGACGAGCTCCAGCGGCACCAGCTCCATGCCCTGCTCCGCGAGCTCCAGCCGCTCGGCCACCTCGGCGTGGCCGGCGGGCGTGGTGCGGAAGCCGGTGCCGGCGAGCAGCAGCTTGCCGATCGTCAGCAGGTCGCCCTCGCCCTCCATGATCTCGGCCGACTCGCCGAGGCGGCGGTAGCCGTCGGCGGCGGGCGTGCCGAACCAGCGGTCGTACGCCGGGCCCTCGGCCGCGCGCTCCGGGTAGGTGAAGCGGGCGGCGAGTGCCCGTCCGCCCACGACGATGCCGCCGTTGGCCGCGTAGACCATGTCGGGCAGGCCGGGCTCGGGCTCGATGAGGTCGACCTTGTGACCGCGCGCCTCGTAGGCGTCACGCAGGGCCTCCCACTGGGCGAGGGCCTTGGCGGTGTCGACGGGAGAGGACGGGTCCATCCACGGGTTGATGGCGTAGACGACGTCGAAGTACGTGGGCGGGCACATGAGGTAGTGCCGCGGCGTGGCGGTCCGCTGCGCGGTGGTCTGCGTCATGGCGCGAGATTACGGCCGGACCGATTCACAACAGGCAGTCATCCGTTGCGTATCCAGGCGCGGATTCTTGCGCAATCGCAGCGCGTATTGAACGATTCGTTCATGGATGCCGTGAACCGGGCGATCGTCGGCGAGCTGCTGCGCGACGGGCGTGCCACGTACCAGGAGGTCGGCAGCGTGGTGGGGCTCTCGGCGCCCGCCGTGAAGCGCCGGGTCGACCTCATGCTCGCCCGCGGGGAGATCGCCGGCTTCACCGTGCGGGTGGACCCGCAGGCGATGGGCTGGATCCTGGAGGGCTACGTCGAGATCTTCTGCTCCGGGATCGTGTCACCCAAGGTGCTGGAGCGCGACTTCGCGCCCATCCCCGAGGTGGTGCGCGTCTCGACCGTGACCGGCGACGCCGACGCGATCGTGCACGTCATGGCCACGAGCATGGAGGAGATCGAGCGCACCGTGGAGCGCATCCGGACCGTCACGCACGTGGTCAAGACCCGCACGGCGCTGGTGATGTCCCGGGTGGTGGACCGGCCCGGCGCGTGAGGCGGCGCAGCTTAGGCTGTCCTCACCAACGCTTCCCCCACGGCACCGGAGGACGCCCTCGATGATCAGGACCGCCGTCTCGGACGACGTCGCCGGCTGGCTCGACGTGCTCGGACCCCTCGCCTTCTACCTGGTCGTCTGGGGCCTGGTGTTCGTCGGCACGGCGTTCTTCGTCGGCGTCTTCATCCCGTTCCTCACCGGGGACGGGCTGCTGTTCGGTGCGGGGATCGTGGCCGGGAGCACCGACCGGATCGACATCTGGGTGCTCGCGATCGGCGTCGGCGTCGCCGCGGTGGCGGGCGACCAGGTCGCGTTCCTGCTCGGCCGGAAGTACGGGCGGCCGTACCTGAGCACCCGCAAGGGCCGCTGGGTGCAGGCCACCGTGGTGCGCACCGAGCGGTTCTACGAGCTGTTCGGCTGGTGGTCGGTGGTGATCGGCCGGTACATGCCCTGGGCGCGCGTGTTCGTGCCGGTCATCGCGGGCATCGGCGGGATGTCCTACCTGCGGTTCCTCACCGCGAACATCTTCGGCGCGGTGAGCTGGGGCGTGCTCATCACGGTGCTCGGCTACTACGCGGCGTCGGACCCGTCGGTGCGCCCCGTCGCGTACGTCGTGGCGGGCGTGGTCATCGCGGCGTCGGTCGTCGCGGGCATCCGCGCGTGGCGCCACGACCGCGCGGACCGCCGCCCGGCCGAGGTCGAGTAGTCGCGCCGTCCGGTCAACAGCACCCGCCGCACGATCAACCGGACGGCGCGGCGGGCGCTCAGGGTGGTTCCCATGAGCACAACCACCACCACGCAGCGCGACGCCGCTGCGGCCCCGCCGTCGGGCAACCCGACCTGGACACCCGTCGTGGCCCTCTCCTTCGGGATCGCGATGGTGGTCCTGAGCGAGTTCCTGCCGGCGAGCGTGCTGCCCGCGCTGGCGGCCGACGTCGGCGTGAGCGAGGGGACGGCCGGGCTGGCCGTGGCCGCCACGGCCGTCGCCGGGGCCTTCACCGCACCGAGCATCGCGGTGCTGCTCCCCCGGGCGGACCGGCGCACCGTGCTGGTCGCGCTGCTCGTCGCGGCGGCGGTGTCCAACCTCGCGGTCGCCCTCGCGCCCAGCTTCGCCGTGCTGCTGCTCGGCCGGCTCCTGCTCGGCATCGCGCTCGCCGGCTACTGGTCGTTCGCCTTCGGCGCCGGCACCCGGGCCGTGCCCGGCAAGGACCACGTGGTCTCGTCCGCCCTGGCGTTCGGCACCAGCATCGCGACCGTCGTCGGCATCCCGCTGGCCTCCGTGGTGGGTGACGCCGTCGGCTGGCGGACGACGTTCGGGGGCGTCGCCGTCCTCACCGCGCTCGGCGCCGTCGTGCTCGGCCTGAGCCTGCCCTCGGTGCCGCCGCACCCGACCGCGGGCCTGCGGATGCTCCGCGAGGCGCTGCGCAACGGGCGGCTGATGGCCGGCATCGGCTGCGTGGTGCTGGTCGCCTTCGCCAACTTCACCGCCTACCCGTACATCCGCATCGCCATCGAGCGGGTGGACCCCGCCGCCACCACGTGGATGCTGCTGGCCTGGGGCATCGGCGGCACGGTGGGCACGGTGCTCGCCGGGGTGCTCGCGCGGTGGCTGCGGCCGCTGGCGGCCGCGGCCCCGGTCGCTCTGGCCGCGGGCCTGGTGCTGACGGCGTTCGCCTCGTCGGTGCCCGTGCTGGCCGTGGCGGTGGTGCTGTGGGGCTTCTCGATCAGCATGGTGCCGGTGATCACGCAGCTCTGGGTCACGCGGGTGGAGCCGGAGCGGGCCGAGTCGGCGATGTCCTTGCAGGTCACCGCGTTCCAGATCGCCATCACGGCCGGTTCGTCGCTGGGCGGCGTGCTACTGGACGGGCACGGCGTCCGGCCGCTGATGCTGGTCGGGGCGGCCGCCGCGGTCGCGGCGGGACTCGGCTGGGCGTTCCTGCGGGTACCCCGCACCTGACGGGCCGAGCGGGGCCGACGGGACCCACGGCCGGGCCTGACGGGGCCGTGTCGGGGTCCGGGTCCGGGCCGAAAGCTGGGCCTGGTTCGTGTTCGGGCCGGTCCAGGCGGCGGACGACGCCGCCTGGTCCGGCCCGGCCCGCCACGCCAGCGGCGAGAGGCCGTGGTCGGACGTGAACGCCCGGCTGAACGCCGCGACCGAGCCGTAGCCCACCTCGAACGCGACGCGCGTGACCGGCAGGCACCGGTCGATCAGGAGCGTGCGCGCCCGGTGCATGCGCACCTCCCGCAGCATCTGCATCGGGCTGTGCCCGGTGGCCCGGCGGAAGCGCTCGGTCAGCGCCGAGCGCGACAGGTGCACCAGCGCCGCCATCCGGTCGAGGGTCCACGGCTCGCCGGGACGGTCCGCGAGCGCCGCGACGACGTCGGCGACCTGAGTGTCGGCAGTGGCGACGGCGATGCCCGTCCCCGCGGCTCCCGCGCCGGCGCTTCCGCCGGCAGCTCCGCCGGCGCTGCCAGCGGGCGTCACGGTCTCGTGCCACAGCGCCGCCATCGCCGCCCCGACCAGGCCCGCGTAGCTCGCGGCGAACGGGGCCGGGCTGGAGATCGCGTCGAGCGGGCACGCGGTCACGAGCGCGACGACGCCGCGCTGCCGCTGGTCGAACCCGCGGACGACCAGCGGGCTCGGCAGCGCCGCGGACGGGACCGCGGGCCGCAGGTCGCCGTGCACCAGGTCGGTCTCGTCGTCGGCCACGAGCCGGTGCGCGGTCCGGGCGTCGACGAGCACCGCGTCGCCCGCCAGGACCCGGTGGCGGGCGCCGGCGGTCTCCAGCGTGGCCGCGCCGGCCAGCACGACGGCCCACAGGGCGCCCGGCCGGGACCGCACGTCACCGGCGGACAGCCGCTCGCGCGTCAGCGTCGTCATCTCCCACTCCATACGAGACGGAGCCATCTGGACGCGCCGGCTATTCCCGGGGCCGGCCGGGCGGGGTGCTGACATACTGCCGATCACCCGGCCGCGACCCGCGCCCGGACCAGGGAACGAAGGGCACCACCTTGCTGATCGCCGGACTTGTGCTCGCGGGTGTCGCGGCACTCATCCACGTCTACATCTTCTACCTGGAGTCCTTCGCCTGGACCGAGAAGCGCACCCTCGCGACCTTCGGGATGAGCGCCGAGGAGGCCGAGGTGACCAGGCCGCTCGCCCTGAACCAGGGGTACTACAACCTGTTTCTCGCGATCGTCACGGCGGTGGGCATCGTCCTGACGGCCACCGGGTCGACGGCGGCGGGCTCCGCGCTCGTGCTGGCGGGCGCGGGCTCCATGGTCGCGGCGTCGCTCGTGCTGATCGTCTCGGACCCGAGCAAGAGCAGCGCCGCGCTCAAGCAGGGCGTGGTCCCGCTGCTGGGCGTGGTCGCCGTGGTCATCGGGCTGCTGGTCTAACGGCGTCCCCCGAGGCCCTGCGCGCTCAGGCCGTCACGTCCATCCGCTGCGTGCCGAGCACCGACAGCAGCCGGAGCGCCTCCTCCGATGACGATCCTGGGTCGGCGGTGTAGATCACCACGTGCTGGTCCCGGTCGGCGATGTCGAGCGCGTCGCAGTTGACGGTCACCGGGCCGACCAGCGGGTGCCGGAACGTCTTGCGCAGCACCGGCGCCACCTGCACGTCCCCCGCGGCCCACAGCCGGGCGAACCGGTCGCTGCCGCGCAGGAGCTCCTCCAGGAGCGCGGCGAGCTCGGGGTCGTCGGGGTAGCGGGCGAGCGCGGTGCGCAGCCGGCGGGCCGAGGCCTGCTGGAACTCGTCCAGGTCCAAGACCCCGAACAGCCGTCGCTCGTCCGCGTCGGTGGTCAGGAACGCCCGCCGCAACAGGTTGCGCTCGCGCCGCGGCGTCGCCGAGAAGTCCTCCATGAGTGCCGCCGCGAGCTGGTTCCAGGCGAGCACCTCCTGCGCTGCCGACGTCACGAACGCCGCCGACAAGGGCAGCCGGTGCAGGAGGTCCAGGATGCTCTGCCGCACCTCGCGCGGCGGACCCGACGGCAGACCCGGCGGCACGTCCGCGAGGTCGTGCAGGTGGTCACGCTCGGCGTCGGACAGGCGCAGCGCCCGGACCAGCCCGGACAGCACCTCCCGCGACGGGTGCGGGCCGCGCGCCTGTTCGAGGCGGGTGTAGTACTCGGTCGAGATGAACGCGAGCTGCGCCACCTCCTCGCGGCGCAGCCCCGGCGTCCGACGCCGCTGCCCTGCGGGCAGCCCGACGTCGGCCGGCGCGATGCGCTCGCGCCTGGACCGCAGGAACGTCGCGAGCTCGGCTCTGTCCATACCCCGAGTATGGGCAGGCGGCATGGCCGTAGCCAGGTACCCGCGATGCCTGGATGGCCCTCGGCAGCCGGCGCACGCTCGTCGGCATGAGCGAATCGACCACACGAGCAACCACCACGACGACCGGGGCCGGCCTGCTCGCCGGCAAGGTCGCCTTCATCACCGGAGCCGGGCGGGGTATCGGTGCCGCCGCGGCCCACCTCTTCGCCCGGGAGGGCGCCGCGGTCTTCCTCACGGCGCGCACGGAGTCAGAGCTCGGTGCCGTAGCCGACGAGGTCCGGGCGGCGGGCGGCACGGCGGACCACGCCGTGGCCGACCTGGCCGACGCCGGCAGCGTGCGCGCCGCCGTCGACCGGGCGGTCGAGCGTTACGGCCGCCTCGACGTCGCCTTCAACAACGGCGCCGCGTTCACGGAGCCCGCACCGCTGGACCAGGTCTCCGAGGCCGACTTCGACCACCTCTACGCGGTGAACCTCCGCGGGCCGTGGCTGTCGATGGTGGCCGAGATCGCGGCGATCCGGGCGACCGCGGGCCGGGGTGCGATCGTCAACAACACCAGCATCGGCAGCCTGCGGGCCAACCCCGTGCTGCCCGCCTACGGTGCGATGAAGCGGGGCCTGAACAGCCTCACCGAGTCCGCGGCCGTGAACTACGGACCGGAGGGCATCCGGGTCAACGCCGTCTCCCCCGGCGGCACCCACACGCGGATGATCCAGACCTGGGAGGAGTACACGCCCGGACTGATGGACCAGCTCGCCCCCGGCATCCCGCTGCGCCGTGGTGCCCGGCCCGAGGAGATCGCCGAGGCCGCGGCCTGGCTGCTCAGCGACCGCGCGTCCTACGTCACGGGCGCCGTGCTCCAGGTCGACGGCGGCGCGGGCGCCTGATCGGTGCCGCCGTCAGCGGGTCTCACGGAGGCGACGCAGCGACCGGGAGTCCTCGAAGCCGACGGTCCGCGCGGCGGACTCCACCGTGGCTCCCTGCCCGATGAGGTGCTCGGCGCGCTCGCGCCGCAGCAGCTGCTGGTAGCGCAGGGGCGTGACGCCGGTGGCCCGGGTGAACGCCCTGGTCAGCGTGCGCTCGGCGACGCCGGCCCGCGCGGCCAGGTCGGCGAGCGGCAAGGTCCGCGCGAAGTGCTCGTCGATGTGGTCCTGGGCCCGGTGCACCGTGTCGTCCACGTGCGACCGGTGCCGCAGCATCGCGCTGGCCTGCGGCTCCGTCCCGTTCCGGCGGGCGTACACGACCATCTCCCGGGCCACGCGGGCGGCCAGCGCCGGGCCGTGCCGCATGGCGAGGAGGTGCAGCGAGAGGTCGATGCCGCTGGCGATGCCCGCGGAGGTGACCACGCCGTCGTCGGTGGTGAACAGGACGTCCCGCACCACGTGCGCCCGCGGGTGCCGCGCCGCCAGCGCATCCTGGACGGCGTGGTGCGTGGTGCAGCGCCGGCCGTCGAGCAGCCCCGCCTGGCCGAGGACGTCCGAGCCCGCGCACACGCTGGCCACGGTGCCGCCCGCCGCGTGGTGGGCGCGGAGCCGCTCGCGCGTCCGGGAGGTCAGGCGGGGCCAGGCCTGCGGGTCGTCGCCCACGCGCCACCCGGGGACGACGACGAGGTCGTCCGGGCCGAGCGCCGGCCAGTCGGTGCCCGCGACCAGGGGGAGGCCTTGCGCGGAGGCGACCGTGACGGCGTCGGGCGCGGTGCCGCTCGGGGTGCCACCGGGCGCGCTGGCCTCGGCCGGGGCGCCGGAGACGTACCGCAGGTCGTAGCGGTGGCCGAAGTCCCCGGCCGTGAAGAACGCCTGCGCGGGGCCCGCCAGGTCGAGCAGGTGGACCCCGGGCAGGAGCAGGAAGACGACGGTGGTCACGCCGTCGATGCTGCCACCTCGGCCTGTGCCGTGGACTCGGTCCCGGCCTTGTCCTCGGACTCGCCCTGGTCCTCGGACTCGAGCTCGGCGACGGTCGCGATGCGCGCGAACCGGTCACGGAGCACGGTCTCGGTGCGCTCGAGGATGTCGGCGGCGCTGAACCGGCCCAGCGGGTCGGTCGTGGTCGCGTCGCTGACGAACGTCACGTCGTAGCCGAGGTCGGAGGCGACGCGTGTGGTGGTCTCCACGCACTGCTCCGCCCGGATGCCGCAGATCCGCAGCTCGCCCACGCCGTGGGTGGTGAGGATCTGCTGGAGGTTGGTGGTGGTGAAGGCGTTGTGCGAGGTCTTGCGCAGCAGCGGCTCGCCGGGCAGGGGCTCGTTCAGCTCCTCGAACAGGCGGACGTGTCCGGTCGCGGGGTCGAACGGGTTGCCCGACCCCGGCTCGGTGTGCAGCACCCAGACGACGAGGTCGCCGGCCGCGCGGGCGAGGTCGACCAGCCGGTTGACGGGTTCCGCGACGCCAGAGTTGAGGGTCTCGGCCCACAGCGGCCGCACGCGGAAGGACTCCTGGACGTCGATGACGATCAGTGCTCTGCTCATGACCCCAGTCTGGTCCCCGGCGCGGCCCGTGCGGGAGGCTGGATCAGGTCGTGGGGCGGACGGATCCGGTCACGGCCGGTGGGCCGCTCGGTTGCCGACGGCCGAGGTTGTCCACAGATCTGGACCTGGGGGTGCGGTAGCTCCATATCGAACATATATTCGACGCAAGGACATCTTGTTCTCCTAGTTCATCGGCGAAGGGAGCCAGGGTGGAGACAACAGGCAGCCCCGCAACCACCGTCGAGCGCGCCCTCGCCGCGCTGCCAGCGGCCCCCGCGGGCACGACGACGTCGTTCCACACGCTGTGCTGGAGCGCGCAGGCCCTGAGCGGCGAGGGATCCCTGCCGGCTGCCACAGTGACCTGGCCGGGCCATGGGCTCAGCACACATGCGACGGTGAGCGATCTCGTCGACGCGCCGATCAGGCGGACCGAGACTGCGGATCTGGCCTCGCTGCCAGAACTCGCCGGCCTGCCGGTGGGTGCGGTTCTGGTCGATGCCCTGACGCGGGTCGAGGTGGCGGACACCGATGACGCCGAGCTGCTGGATGTCGCGGCGCGGTGGCAGGACATCATCTCCTG
>NZ_JARVSD010000022.1 GCF_030209445.1 Promicromonospora sp. MEB111 | reverse complement strand
CTCACCCTCGCGGATGAGGCCGAGCAGGATGTGCTCCGTGCCGATGTAGTTGTGGCCGAGCTGCAGCGCCTCGCGCAACGACAGCTCAAGGACCTTCTTGGCACGCGGGGTGAACGGGATGTGCCCGCTCGGCGCCTGCTGCCCCTCACCGATGATCTCGGTGACCTGGGTGCGGACGCCGTCGAGCGAGATCCCGAGCGACTCCAGCGCCTTGGCGGCAACGCCCTCACCCTCGTGGATGAGGCCGAGCAGGATGTGCTCCGTGCCGATGTAGTTGTGGTTCAGCATCCGCGCCTCTTCCTGGGCGAGGACGACGACCCGACGGGCGCGATCCGTAAATCTCTCGAACATGTGCTGCTCCCTCACGAGCGGCGTACACCTGCACCGGCGGTACCAGGCCTGACCGCAATGACTCTATGCGCTCCCAACGCGCCCACCTACCGGTTGATGCCCATGTTCGCCAGGGGCGTGACGATGTACCACCCGCGAACGGCAAAGTCCGCGCCGCCGCGCGGCGACACGCCCGGACAAGCGGATTCGACGGCGAGTCCGGGCGGAATCCCGGCTGATTCCGGCGAAGGTCGTTGACGCCTCCCCGCGCACCCGGCAGTCTCGTTGTCAGACCCGCACCCGCGCCGGGAGGCCACATGGCGGACGAACCGAGCCCGACCCCCGAGTCCTGGGAACAGATCGTCGCGCGCTTCGCGCGCTTCTCCGGTGTCGTCGGCGAGGTCGACGATCCGCTGACCTGGGGCCTCGACCTCGTCGAGGAGGAAGTCACCGGGGTGTCCGACAGCACGGACCCCACGGAGGAACGCTTCCTGCGCTCCTACCGCACGTTCGCCGGCGAGACGGTGGAGGTCGAGACCCTCCGCGTCCCGGCCACCCCGGCGCAGATCGAGGACATCGTGCGGGCCGCCTGCAGCGGCGCGCTCGTCGCCCCGCTGCACGCCGACGTCGACCCGGGCGCCTCGCCCGAGGTGGCCGACGTGGCCGACCTCGCCGAGTCGTACCAGGACTACCGCAGCGCGATGCGCGCGATCGTCGCCGAGGTGGACGACGTCCCGTGCGAGACCCGCCAGTTCCACGTGGACGGCACGGCGAAGCGCTGCATGCGGGTCACCGTGCGCAACGTGACCGCCGTCTACTCCCCCGCGGCGGACCGGGCGGTGGTGGTCACGGGACCCGCCGACCTGGTGGACCGGATCGACGTCATCACGCGGCCGATCCGCAACCTGCTCCACGGCGAGGAAGGGCCACGGTTCTGAACGGCCGCGCGGCCGCGACGGTAGGATCGCCGCCGTGATCCGCACCATCGCCTCCGCCGCAGCGCTGCGGCCGACGGCACGTCACGCCACGGCACGTCGCCGGCTCGCCCTGACCCTGCTCCTCCTGTTCGTGCTCGCCCTGGCGGGCACCGCCGTCGTCGGGCAGCGGGCCGCGGCCGCCGAGCGCAGCGGCGACGACATCTGGGTGAGCGCTGACGGCGTCGCGTTCGAACGCGGCCGCGAGAGCGACGAGGTCACGTACGTGGTCCGGTCGCCGACGTCGAAGAGCGCGCGGTCGTACTCGCGCGACCTCACCCGGACCGAGCAGAACCACGGCTGGACGTCGTTCCGGGAGGCCCGCCAGGCCTACCCGGACGGCTACTGCGTGGTGTGGGTCGAGGTCGAGGACGCGAGCAGCTGGCACGAGTCGGCCGACAGCAGCGTGTGCACCGCCGCCGAGCAGGCCCCGGCCCCCACCTCCACGCCGACGTCGACCCCGACCCCCACGGCCGAGGAGACGACCGAGGCCACGCCGACGCCGACCGCCACGGCCCCGCCGGTCGCTGCCGAGCCCGCGGCGCCGTCGTCGACCCCGACGCCCACGCCGACCCCCAGCCCGACCGTCTCGGCCACGCCCAGCCCGTCGCCGACGGCCTCGACCACACCGAGCCCCTCGCCGTCCGCGACGTCGGCCCCGACCCTGCTGCACGACCTCGGCCAGCCGGCGGCGGTTCACGCGCAGACCCGCGCGGCGGACGAGAAGGAGGTCATCTCGCCGCTCGGCTGGGTCGCGGTGCTCGGCGGCGGGACGCTGCTGGCCGTGGGCGGCCTGCTGATGCTCTGGCGCCGTCTCACCTGACGCGCCGCCCGGCCCCGCTCCCGCTTCCCGCCACGGCCACGGCCACGGCCACGGCCCCGGCCCCGCTCCCGCCGCCCGCCCCGGCCGGACCGCGCCGCCCGGGGCAGACTGAGGCGGTGACCACTCCCGCAGGACTCCTGCTGACCCCCGGCGCGGGCGCGAACCGCGACAGCCCGGCGCTCGTCACGGTCGAGCGCACCCTGGCCGACGCCGAGCCGGCGCTGCCCGTGCGCCGCGCCGACTTCCCGTACCGCCTGGAGGGACGCCGGATGCCGGACCGGGCGCCGGTCGCCGTCGAGCACCTGCGGACCGTGGCAACCACCTGGGCGGACGAGCTCGGCGTGGGCACGGACCGGCTGCTCCTGGGCGGGCGGTCGTACGGCGGCCGGATGTGCTCCATGGCGGTCGCCGAGGGGCTGCCCGCCGCAGGCCTGGTGCTGCTCAGCTACCCGCTGCACCCGCCCGGCCGGCCGGAGAAGCTCCGGGTCGAGCACTTCGGGCGGATCGAGGTGCCCACGCTCTTCGTGTCCGGGGACAAGGACCCGTTCGGCACGCCCGAGGAGCTCGCGGAGCACGTCGCCGCGATCCCCGGGCCGGTCACCACCGTGACCCTGTCCGGGGCGCACGACATGCGCGGCGTCGCACGCGAGCAGGCCGTGGCCGACGCCGTGGCGGCCTGGGTGCGGAACGTGTCAGACCCTCAGGTCACCCGGGGGACCTGAGGGTCTGACACGTACCGAGGCGGTCAGCGGCCGCCGGCCGGCTTCTCCGGGTACTCCGGCGGGGTCTTGTCGAGCTCGATCGCGATCTCGCGGCGCTCGGCCACGATGTGCGCCCGCTCCTCGTCGCGCTGCTCCAGCGCGTCCGCCTGCAGCTCGGCGCTGAGGTGGTCCCAGTACAGGGTGCCGTCGAGGTGCTGGGACTCGTGGATGAAGCAGCGCGCCAGGTAGCCGGTGCCCGAGAGCTGCACCGGACCGCCGTGCTGGTCCACGCCCCGCACCGTGGCCGCGCCGGGACGCTCCAGCGGCTCGTACGCGCCGGGCACGGAGAGGCAGCCCTCCTCCTCGGTCTCGGGCTCGGCCTCCAGGTCCATCTCCAGGACCGGGTTCACCACGTGGCCCACGTGCCGGTCCCCGGAGGCGTCGGTGAGGTCGTACACGAAGACCCGGAGGTCCACACCCACCTGGGGCGCCGCGAGACCCACACCCTGCGCCGACTCCATCGTGGCGAACAGGTCGTCGACCAGCCGGGCGAGCTCCGGGGTGGAGAACTCCTCGACGGTCCGCGCGGGCTTGTGCAGCACCGGCTCGCCGATCTCGGTGATGCGCAGCACCCGGCCGCGGTCCACCTCGGGGGCTGTCGCGGGGTACTCCTCGACCGGCTCGCCGAGCAGGTACGTGACGGGCTTACGTCGTCGGGGGCGGGTCCATGCCATGGCAGAGAGGGTACCTTCGACGCATGCCGTCCACGCCGATCCGCGACGCCGCAGGCGCCGCGGGGTACGTGCTCGACGCCGCGCAGCTGGCCGCCGCGGAGCACCTCGAGGGCCTGCTGCACACCCTGGACGCCGGGCCGGGGCACGCTCGCCGCGACGTGGTTCCCGGCGCCTATCTCTGGGGTCCGGTGGGCCGCGGCAAGACCTGGCTCCTGGACCGGTTCCACGCCCGCGCCGGCGGTCCGCGGTTCCACTTCCACGAGTTCTACCGGGCGCTGCACGCCGAGGTCTGGGCACGCACAGGCACGCCCGACGCGATGGAGCGCGCCCTGGACGCCCTCCTCGGCGACTCCCGCGTGCTCTGCTTCGACGAGCTCCACCTGCACGACGCCGGGGACACCATGCTGCTCTCCCGCGCCCTGCGCACCCTCCTCGGCCGCGGGGTCACGCTCGTCGCGACGTCGAACTACCCGCCCCAGGGGCTGCTGCCCGACCCGCTGTTCCACGAGCTCGCGGAGCCCCTCGTCGCGCTCGTGGAGTCGTCGCTGGACGTGCTGCGGGTGGCCGGCCCGGTGGACTACCGCGAGCTCCGCGCGCCGGGCGCCCGGCCGGGCTCGCACGGCTGGCGGGCCGGGTCCGCGCTGACGCCGGGTCCGGCGGGCCGGCTCGCCGAGGCCGGGCTGGTCCGGCCGACGGCGGACGAGGTGGCGGACGTCCCCCTGGCCGGCGGGCGGAGCGTGCGCGCCCTGCGGGCGTCGGACGGGCTGGTGTGGTTCGACTTCGCCGGCCTCTGCGCGGCGCCCGTGTCCGCGCTGGACCTGCTGTCGCTGGCGGAGCGGTTCGACCGCTGGGTGGTGTCCGACGTCGTGCCGTTCGCGGACTGCCGGATCAGCACGCAGCAGCGGTTCGTGAACCTCGTGGACGTGCTCTACGACCGGGACCTGCCACTGGTGCTGACCGCACCGGGGCCGCTGGACGAGGTGCTCGTGGTGCCCGCCGGGCGCCCCGCGCCGCCCGACCTGGCCCGTGCGACGAGCCGGCTGCGGCAGCTCGGGCAGGCCGCGCGGCTCGCACGCGGGGGTGTCGGATGAGGCGGGCACGTCGCGGGTACGAGGCCGCACCTCGGGGCGGCGACCGGACCGTCCTGGCCGCGCTCCGCCGTCGGGCCGCGCCTGCCGCCGCGGCCGTGGTGACCGTGGCCGCGGGTCTGTCCGTGCGCTCGGTGCTGGGCGGCGACCTGGCGAAGTGCGCGGGCGACGCGCTCTACGCGCTGCTGATCTTCTGGCTCGTGCTGGTGGTCGCGCCGCGCACCCGCGGGTGGGTGGCCGCCGCGGTGGCGTGCGGGGTGAGCGTCGCGGTCGAGCTCTTCCAGCTCACCGGGATCCCCGCCGAGCTGGGGGCGCACAGCACGCTCGCCCGCCTGGTGCTCGGCACCACCTTCAACGCACCGGACCTGCCGTTCTACGTGGTGGGAACGGCCGTGGGCTGGGCGCTGCACCACCTGGCCGGGCGGTTCATCCGGCGGTAGGCCCGCACGGTGCGCGGCTGAGGGTCGCCTGTCACGGACGGGGGGACCGTCTCGTCGGCGGGGGGACAGCGACCGTCGGTACGGGAGGAACCCGATGAACATCGCCCTGTGGACAGTGGCCGGACTGCTCGCCGTCGCCTACGTGGCCGGCGGCGGGGGCAAGGTGATCCTGAGCAAGGAACGGATCCGCGCCGCGGGCGGGCACTCCGCCGGGTGGACCGACGACTTCAGCCCCGGCGCCGTCAAGGCCATCGGCGCGCTCGAGGTGCTGGGCGGTCTCGGCCTGGTGCTGCCCGCGCTGGTCGGTGTCGCGCCCGAGCTGGTGCCCCTGGCGGCGCTGGGCCTGGCGATGATCATGGTGGGCGCCGCGATCACCCGGGTCTCACGCCGTGAGTGGAAGCTCATGGCGGTGGACCTGACCTACCTGGCACTGATCGCCTTCGTGCTGTGGGGCAGGCTCGGGCCCGAGGCGTTCGTCGCCTGACCCTTCCTGCCGGCTCACTCCACGCTGCGCAGCGCGTGGTCGCTGGTGTTCAGGCGGCGCCCGCCGTCCGGGGTGACCGTGACGATGTCCTCGATCCGCACGCCGAAGCGGCCGGGCAGGTAGATGCCGGGCTCGACCGAGAAGCACATGCCGGGCACCATGGGCAGCTCCTCGCCCTCGATCATGTACGGCGGCTCGTGGGTGGTGACGCCGATGCCGTGGCCGGTGCGGTGGATGAACCGCTCGCCGTACCCGGCCTCGGTGATCAGCCGCCGCGCCGCCCGGTCGACCTCCTGGCAGGCCACCCCCGGCCGGACCGCGTCGACGCCGGCCTGCTGGGCCTGCCGCACGATCTCGTGCACCTCGCGGATCTCCGCGGTCGGTTCGCCGACGCACACGGTGCGGCTGGTGTCGGAGCCGTAGCCGAACATCAGGCCGCCGAAGTCGAGCACCACGCAGTCGCCGTCCTGGATCTTGCGCACCCCCGCCTCGTGGTGGGGGTTGGCCCCGTTGGGTCCGGAACCCACCACGGTGAAGTCGACCTGCTCGTGGCCGTGGGCGCGCAGCAGGTCCGCGAGGTCGGCGGCGACCTCGGTCTCCTGGCGGCCGCCGAAGCGCACCCGCAGGATCTCCTCGTAGGTCGCGTCGGCGGCCGCGCCCGCGGCGGCCAGGCGTGCCAACTCGTTCTCGTCCTTGACGGCGCGCAGCATCGGGAGCCGCTGGGTCAGCGACCGGTAGCCCGACGCGGGCAGCGCGGTCTGCAGCCCCAGCAGGTGCATCGCCCACGTGTTGTCCGAGACGCCGTACGTCCCGTCCGGGCGCAGCAGGTCACGCACCACGTCGTACGGGTCGGCGCCGTCCAGCCAGCCCACGAGCGTGGTCGCCGGGGCGCCCTCGGCACGTTCGGCGTCCGGCCGCTCGAGGGTCGGGACCAGGAGCGTGGGCTCGTGGTCCGGGGTGAGCAGCAGCATCGTGAGCCGTTCGGTGATCGCCGTGGGCTGGTACCCCGTGAGCCAGACCAGGTCGGGACCGGGCGCCACCAGCACGCCGTCGAGCCCGGCGGCCCGGGCGTCGTCGACCACCCGCGCCATCCGGGCGGCGTAGTCCCGGGTGGTGAACGGGACGGCGGTCAGCGGTGCTTCGTTGCTCATGGCGTCTCTCCCGAGGGGTGGTCGACGGACGCGGTGTCCTCGCCCGCGGCCGGGGCTACGGCGGCCGCGGTCGTGGGCAGCGTGTGCAGGTGCGCGGCGGCCGCCGCGGCCGAGTCGGACAAGGTGCCCCGGCCGGCCGGGTGCCGCACGATGACGACGATAGCGAGCAGCAGCCCGAGCGCGCTGAACACCGCCATCACCCAGGACGCCGCGGCGAGGCCGGACGAGAGGGCCTCCGCGTCCGCGGCGCCGTCCGCCACCTGGTTGGCGGTGACGGTGGCGTAGATCGTGGCCGCCAGGGCGGTCGCGACGGCGGCCCCGACGTACCTCGCCATGTTGGAGAAGCCCGAGGCCTCCCCCACCTGCTCGGGCGGCACGGCGGCCGTGGCCGCCGACGACGAGGGCCCGTTCGACAGCCCCATGCCGACGGCGATGGCAATCAGCGGCAGCAGGAACGCCGCGTACTGCCAGGAGGCGTCGGCGAGGCCGATCAGCACGAAGCCGGCGGTCGTGATCGCGAACCCGGCACCGATGGCCTGCCGGGCACCGAACCGCGCGGCGAGCCGGGGCACCAGCGGGGCGATGACCACGAGGCCCACCGTCGCGGGCAGCGTGGCGAGGCCCGCCTCCAGCGGCGAGAGGTCGAGGGTCGACGGGTCCTGGAAGTAGAGGCTGAGCAGGTACATCAGACCGTTGATCGTGCCCGCGCCGATCAGGATGGCGATGGTCGCGCCGACCAGCGTCCGGTTGCGCAGCAGGGCCAGGTCCAGGAGCGGGGCCCGGACGCGCCGCTCGGTCTGCACGAATCCGTAGCCCGCGACCAGGGTGATCGCGAAGCAGGTGAGCGTGGGCACCGAGATCCATCCCCAGTCGCCGCTCTTGCTCACCCCGAGGATCAACGGCACCAGCGTGGCCGCGATCAGGACGGTGCCGAGGTAGTCGACCGACCGCGGCGCGTCGGGATCGCTGGACTCCGAGACGGTGAAGAAGGTGAGCGCCATGCACAGCACGGCGACGCCGGCGTCGATCCAGAACAGTCCCTGCCAGCCCGTGACGTCGACGAGCACGCCGCCGACCAGCGGCCCCGCGGCCGCGCCGACCGCCGCCGCGGCGCCCCACAGCGAGACGGCACGGAGGTTCTCGTCCCCCTTGGTGGCCACCGACAGGAGGCTCAGCCCGCAGGCCAGGATGGTCGCGCCGGCGGCACCCTGGATGACCCGGCCCGCGATCACCATGCCGCCCGACGAGGCCAGCGCGATCAGCACGCAGGAGACGACGAACAGCGCCAGGCCGAGCTGGAAGACCCGCTTGCGCCCGAAGACGTCGCCCAGGGAGCCGGACGTGATGATCACCGCGGCACCGACGAGCGAGTAGCCGGTGACGGCCCACTGGAGGGTGTCGACCGACATCCCGGTGTCCTCGCTGATCGCCGGCAGCAGGATGCTGACGGCGGAGGTGTTGGCGTTGACGACCAGGGTGGAGATGCAGGTCGCCGCGAGCACCCCACGGGCGCCGACCGACGTGGCCGCCGCCGTGCCCGCCGCGCTCATCCGAGGCCCCTCATGAGCGCGACGGTAGGGGCCGGCGGGCAGGTGGTCGTCACCCGAACTGGGTGAATGACGCAGGAAGGCCAGGTCAGAAACTAGCTTCTGACCTGGCCTGTCTGAGCCGCCTGTGGGAATCGAACCCACGACCTTCTCATTACGAGAACGTCCCGGAGCCCTGCGGGCCAGATTCTTCGCCTCGTTCCGCGTGCATGTGGTGCGCTCGAACCAGGCGTTCGCTCGGTGGGGGTGCGCGGGGGGTGCGTGGAATCGGAGCTGTCATCGCGGGTCTGTGACCCAACATGCTCCTGCTTCGGGGTCCCTGTTCCTCCGTCATCCGTTGGCGCGGGGCACGTCTCGGACGTCGGTTCTGCCGGTAGTGCAACAGGTCCCGCTCATCGGACTTCGGTGCGGTGGTGCTGGGTGGTGGCGGGACCTGTTGCACTGGCGGCGGGTTCGGTGTCAGGGTCCCGGTCAAGCCAATGGATGACGGAGGAACAGGGGCACCGCGGCTCCCCCGATCCTCTTGACTCCCGGGTGCCCGCCGGAGGCTCGTGGCCTACCGCTTGCCCTTGTTCGCTGCGCGTGCGCGGAGGCGTTCCCGTGCGATGAGGAATTCGATGGCGAAGGCCACAGGTGCGAGGGCTGTCGCAGGCCAGGTGCCGAGTGTCATGCCGACGATTCCTTGCAGCAGGATCGTGGCTCCGAACACGAGGCCCAGCGTGATCATGCGGGGTCGCAGGTTGTCCCCGATGGCAGCTAGACGGCGTGCCCAGCGTCGGTCGGTGATCCAGGCGCTGAACGCGGGGATGCCCGAGACAACTGAGATTGCGGTGACGATCGCAACCCACCACCAGGGCGCGCCCACGATCGCGTAGAACAGGAGGACCGCGACGCCGACCACGAACGTGCCCTGGGGTCGCAGGCGTCTCCAGTAGGCCGCACTTTCCGCTGGGCTCTCGGTGGGGTAGCGGAACGTCATCGAGGCCACCCGCTGCCGGTCACTGGCTCGCGCTCACGGTCTGCCGCTTTTGCCATAGCGGGAGGCTAGCGGACCGGGCCGGTAGGCCGTCGGGGTGCGGTGGGGTGCGCGAGGGCCGCTTGCGGCCCGGAGCGCGGGGCCCCATCGCGGGCCCCCGCCGGCCGGACGGCCCAGCGCCGCGCAGCGGCGCCTTGGAACCGACGCCGACAAGGCAGGGCTGAACAGGCTCAACAACGACCCGGGGAGCGCGGGGGGTGCGCGAGATGCCCGCAACGGGGCCTGAGACGCAAGAAACCCCGGCCAACCGAGGCACATATGGCCTGGTCGGACGGGGTTTTCTTGGTGGAGCCGCCTGTGGGAATCGAACCCACGACCTTCTCATTACGAGTGAGACGCTCTGCCGACTGAGCTAAGGCGGCGTACGCACCGCACGCCGGCCGGAGCCGGATGGGTGAGCGGGCCTAACTGTACCCAATGCACGTCCCAGGTTCCAAAGCGAAACCGTGTGACGTCGTCGACCCGCCGAACCAGGCCGCTCGCCGGCCCGGGACGAGCCGGCGAACGGTCAGCAGGTGAGGCCGTCCTCGGGCACCTTGCCCTCGACGAGGTAGGCCTCGACGGCGTTGCTGACGCAGGTGTTGGACCGGCCGTACGCCGTGTGCCCCTCGCCCTCGTACGTGACCAGCACGCCCGAGTCGAGCGTGTCGGCGAGCGACTCGGCCCAGCGGTACGGCGTGGCCGGGTCGTTCGTGGTGCCGACGACCAGGATCGGCGGCGCGCCCTTCGCGGCGGGGTCGAACTCCTGCTCGGCCGCCGGGTACGGCCAGTCCGTGCACTCGATGCCGGAGTAGCCGAACGACTCGCCGAGCGTGGGGGCGGCCTTCCGGATGTCCTCGGCGAGGTCGCGCATCTTCGTCATGTCCTCCTCGGCGCGGGCGTCGGCGCAGTTGATCGCGCGGAACGCCTCCTCGCTGTTGGACTTGAAGGTGCCGTCGTCGTTGCGGTCGTTGTAGACGTCCGCGAGGTAGAGCAGGTCGTCGCCCTTGCCCTCCCAGAACACCTGCTGCAGCGCCTGCGTGAGGAACGACCAGGAGGCCTCGTCGTACATCGTCACGGCCACGCCGTAGAACGCGAGCTTCTTGGTCACGTCGCGGCCCGACGACGTCGGGATGGGGTTGGGCTCGGCGTCCTCCACCATGGCCTGGATCTGCTGCAGGCCGGTGGTCACGTCGTCGCCGAGCGGGCAGTCGCTGCCCGCCTGGCAGTCGGTGACGTAGGCGCGCAGCGCGCTCTCGAAGCCCTCGGCCTGCTGCAGCGCGACCTCGTCGGAGCTGAGCGTGGTGTCGAGCGCGCCGTCGAGCACCAGGCGGCCGGCCCGGTCCGGGAACAGGCCTGCGTAGGTGGCCCCGAGCTGGGTGCCGTAGGAGTAGCCGAGGTAGTTGAGCTCGTCGTCGCCGAGCGCGCCGCGGAGCATGTCCATGTCACGCGCGGCGGACTGCGTGTCCACGTTCCCCAGCAGCGGCCCCGTGTTCTCGGCACAGGCCTCGCCCCAGGCGCGCACCGCGTCCTGGCGGTCGGCCAGGCCCTCGGGCGTGTAGGGGTAGTCCGTGCTGAGGAACTCGTCCTTGCCCGCGTCGTCGAGGCACGTGACCGGCGTCGACTGCCCCACCCCGCGCGGGTCGAACCCGACGATGTCGAACGACGAGCGCAGCGACTGCCCGAACCGCGCCGGGTCGCTCACGAAGTCCACGCCCGACCCGCCCGGCCCGCCCGGGTTGACCAGCAGGGACCCGATCTTCTGCCCGGAGGCGGGGAGCCGCTTGAGCGCGATCTCGATGCTCCCCTCGCCCGGGTCGTGCCACGAGAGCGGGGCCGACGCCGTGGCGCACTGGAACTCCCCGCCGCACTCGGTCCACTCCAGCGACTGGCCGTAGTAGTCCTCGTAGCCCTCGGGAGCGCCCTCCGTCGCCGAGCCGTCCGACTTGCCCACGTCCTCCAGCGCCGTCTGCACCTTCGGGGGTGCTCCGCAGGCGGCGAGGAGCAGAACTGAGGTGAGCAGCGTGGCGACAACGGCCGCAGGCTGACGACGGCGGGCGGGGCGAATCACCCGGACAACCTACCGGTTGTGCTCGGTGGATTTCCTACCCGCTGGCGAACCGACACGCGACCCTCACGAGTCGAGCCACGCGACGGGTCCGGCCTCGCCGTCGGCGTCGCGGGGCTCGAGCTCCACCTTGCCCTTGTCGCCCAGCTGAACCGGCACCGGACGGCCCGTGTCCGCCTCCGCGGGAGCCTCGACCACCGTGGTCGTGGGCACGAAGTCCATGGTGCAGATGCCGTTGTCGGCAGGCACGAACGTCACCGCGAGCACGCCGTCCGCCGCGGCGACGCCGTCCGACTTGCCGCCCGAGCCGATGGTCGCCTCGGGCTCCGCGAAGGTGGGGCAGGAGCTGGACCCGTTGGTCACGACGTAGAGCAGACCGGGCTCGGGCGCCCACGCGACGCCCGCCGTCGACTCGGTGCTGCCCTCCAGGCCCGGCGGCAGGCCGCGGCCCTTCGCTCCGGCCACGATCTCCATCTCGGCGGCCTCGGGCAGCTTGCCGTCCTCGGCGCCGTCCGACGGGCTGGGGCTGGTCACGTCGCTCTCCTCCGGGGACGGGGACGTGGTGGTCGTGGACCCGGCCACCTCGGAGCCGCCGACGTCGGACTGCGCGCACCCCGTCAGCGCGAGGACCGCGACCACCCCGATGCCCAGGGCCGACGCACCCGTGCGCGCCAGGGTCCGTGCCGTCTTGCCCGACCGGTTCGTCCGCTCGATCTTCATGCCCAGTTCCTTCCACTCGCCTCTGACACCACCAGGTGTGTGCCGCAGGACTGCGACGCCTCCACCCGTGTCATGTGGCGAGCGGCGTGGATCTTGCACGACACTCCGGCCAACATTGGCAAAAGGTCAGGTGATCGGCACGTCGAGCCGCAAATCACCTGACCTCCTGCCGCGGGTCACCGCGGGGTCGCCGCCGGCGTCAGACGCGGGCGGTGGAGAAGCGCAGCTTCTCGGGGGTGGCGTCCGCCGCCGTCTTGCGCAGGAACGCCCGGCGGTGCACCGAGAAGGCGTTGCGGTCGTCGAAGAAGTCGCGGGCCATCTCGGCCAGCTCGATGGTCTGGTAGTACGACAGCGGGCGGTCCGTCGCGCGGCGCTCCGCGCGCGCGGCGAGCATCCAGCCGAGCGTCGCGGGCTCCTCGTACCCCTGCGCCGCCGAGGACAGCCAGGTGGTGAACTCGCCCCACTCACGCGGCCCGACGGCGCTGATCAGCCCGATGCGGGCCGCCTCGGCCACCGAGATCGGCAGCTTGCGCGACAGCAGCAGCGACGCGCGGTGGTCCCCGACGCGGGCCGGCATGCTCCACGAGTGCAGCTCGGAGCCGTAGATCCCCATGTCGTAGTACGGGTTGAGGACGACGCCCTCGCGGGCGAGCGTGACGTCCGCGCACAGCCCGGCCATGACGCCGCCGGCGCCGGCGTTCGCGGTGAACGCGGCGACCGTGAGCTGCTCCGCGGTGGCGATGGCGAGGCACAGCTCGTCGATGGCGCAGATGTTCTCCCAGGCCTCCGCGGCCGGGTCCGGCGACGCGTCGACGGTGCCCAGGTGGATGCCGTTGGAGAACGCGTGCTCGGTGCCCTTGATGACCAGCACCCGGGTGTCCTCGGTGAGGGCCTTCTCGACGGCGCTGGTCATGCGGCGGCACTGCTCGGTGTACATCGCGCCGCTGTACGAGCGGAACGTCAGGTAGCCGACGGCGCCGTCGCGCACGTAGGTCGTCTCGGCCAGGGCGTCCGGGACGCGGCGGAACGGTGCGTTGCTCGCGTCGATGACCTGGGCGGCCGGCAGCTTGGTGCCGCGGCGTCCGCTCAGCTCGGCGGCGTAGCCGACCCAGAGCGTGCCGACGCCGCAGGCGATCGCCACCGCGTCGAGGTTGCGGCCCACCACGGTTCCGGGCTGCGCGCCGGTGTGCTCCGGCGACGCGACGGCGTCGAAGATGCAGACCGACCGGCCGTTCACGCCCGCCGGGGCGCCGGGGGCGCCGTCGGCCGCGGCGACGAGCCGCTCCAGCTCGGTGGCGGGGCGGCTCCAGTCGACCCGGAAGTCCTCGCGGCGCAGCAGCGGCAGCTCACCGCTGACCGGCACGATCCGCAGGCAGGCCTCGGCCGGGATGGGCCGCTCGCCGTCGGCGACCTTGCGGACCACCTCGCCGATGCAGGCCATCGCGGCGTCCGCGACCCGGCTGTTGTAGAGGGCGCTCTTGGAGATCGGCTGGTCCGGCATGTCGAAGACGGCGGTGGCCCACACCGGGCCGGCGTCCAGCTCCTCGACGGCGGACAGGGCCGTGACGCCCCACCGGTCGCGGCCGTCGCGGATCGCGTGGTCCAGCGACGAGGGCCCGCGGTCGCCCACGGGGCCAGGGTGCACGATGACGGTCGGCCAGCGGTCGTAGATCGTGTCCGGCACGCGGTGCTTGAGGAACGGGCACAGGATCAGGTCGGGGTCCGCCCGCTCGACGGCGCGGGTCATGGCGGCGCCCGACTCGAAGGTCGGGGCGAGCTCGACTCCGACGTCGTGCCCCTGCTCCCGCAGGGAGCACCAGACCCGCTGGGTAAGACCGTTGAAGGCAGAAACCAGCAGGAGGATCCTCATCGGACGGTGGACTCCTAAATCGCACGGAAGAGCTCTGGGGGCGCCCCGCAGCCTAACCAGGGACGGCATTCGGGACAATGTGCCGCGGTGGTTCACATTCACCCGTGCGAAATCTTCACACGTGGCTGCCGCGGCGAAAGGTGTTCAGCCCTGGGGGCGCAGGGCTATCGCCATCGCCTCCAGCGCGAGGAGCGGCGCCACGTTGCCGTCCAGCCGGGTGCGGGCCACGCCGATCGAGTCCATGCGGCGCACCGTCTGCTCGGGGGTCGAGTCGGCGGCCAGCGCGCGCACGGTCTCGGCGAGCTCGGCGTTGACGAGGTCGACCTCCGCCCCGAGCTGCACCACGAGCACGTCCCGGTAGAGCGACAGCAGGTCCACCATCGCCCGGTCGAGCACGTCGCGCTGGTGCCGCGTGGCGCGGCGCTTCTGGTCGTCCTCGAGCTGCTTGAGCTGCGAGCGCAGGCGCGGCGGCAGCGTCTCGCCGTCGGCCACGCCGAGCGCGCGCAGCAGCTCGGCCTTCTCGGCGGCGTCGCGCTCCTGGGTGGCCGACACGGCCTCCGCCTTGGCGACGTCCACGAGCTCGCCCGCGGCGAGCACGGCGTCGCCGACGCCGCGGATGCGCCGCGCGATGCTCAGCACCGCGGTGCGCCGTTCGCGCGCGCCGGCGTCCCGCGCCAGGCGCTTGGCCAGGCCGACGTGGCTCTGCGCGGCGCGGGCCGCGCTCAGGGCGACCGCGGGGTCCGCGCCGTCGCGCCGCACCAGCAGGTCGGCGACGGCCTCCGGCGGCGGCACGCGGAGCACCACGGCCCGGCAGCGCGACCGGATGGTCGGCAGCACGTCCTGGACGGAGGGCGCGCACAGCACCCACACCGTGTGCGGCGGCGGTTCCTCGATGGCCTTGAGCAGCACGTTGGTGGTGCGCTCCGCCATGCGGTCCGCGTCCTCGATCACGATCACGCGCCACCGGCCGCCCGAGGGCGAGCGCGACGCCGTCATGATCAGGTCGCGCACCTCGTCGATCGCGATGACCACCTTCTCCGTGGCCAGCAGCGTCACGTCCGGGTGGGTGCCCGCCATGGTCGTGGTGCACGACCGGCAGACGCCGCAGCCGCCCTGCGGGCACTGCAGCGCCGCGGCGAAGGCGCGCGCGGCCACCGACCGGCCCGACCCGGGCGGGCCCGTCACGAGCCACGCGTGCGTCATGGCGGCCGGGTTGGCCACGGCGCCCTGCAGCGCGGCGACGGCGGACTCCTGCCCGACGACGTCGTCCCACACCGTCACGAGCGGTCCTCCCCCTCGGCGGCCGGGTCGGACCCGGTGACGCTCGCGGCCTCGGTGACCACCGGCGTCAGGCCCAGGCGGGCCGCGACGTCGACCCGGATCTGCGCCTGGATGTCGTCGACCGGCGCCGCGGCGTCGATGACCACCCAGCGCTCCGGGTCGGCCGCCGCGCGCCGGAGGAACGTGTCCCGGACCCGCGTGTGGAACTCGACCCCGGCACGCTCCAGCCGGTCGAGCTCGCCCTTGCCCTCGGCCGCCGCGCGGCGGGCGGCGGCCGCCTCGGGGTCGAGGTCGAGCAGGATCGTGATGTCCGTCCGCAGGCCCTTGGTGGCCCACAGGGAGATGTGCTCCACCTCGCCCGGAGGCAGGTCGCGCCCGCCCGACTGGTAGGCGATCGAGGAGTCGACGTAGCGGTCCGTGACCACCACGGCGCCGCGCTCCAGCGCGGGCCGCACCACGGTCTCGACGTGGTGGGCGCGGTCCGCCGCGTAGATCAGCGCCTCGGCCCGCGGGCCCATGTCCTGCCCGTGCATGACCGCGGCCCGCAGCTCCTTGCCGAGCGCGGTGGCGCCCGGCTCGAACGTGAGCAGGACCTCACGGCCCGTCAGGTCCGCCAGCCAGTCGCCGAGGAGGCGTGACTGGGTCGACTTGCCCACGCCCTCGCCGCCCTCGAAGGAGATGAAGTAGCCCGGTGCGTTCACGCCGCCACCCTAACCGGGCCCGCTGACATCGACCCCCGCTCCGGTCCGGCCCGCCCTGCCGGGCGACGCCCGCGCAGTCGGCGCACGATGGGGACATGGACGACAACGAGCAGAGCATCACGCCGATGACCGTGGACGAGTGCTGGGAGTTCCTCTCGATGCAGCCCATCGGGCGCCTCGGCACCGCCGTCGCCGGCGAGCCGGAGATCTTCCCCCTGAACTTCGCGGTCGCGGACCGGACCATCTACTTCCACACCATCCCGGGCACGAAGGTCGCGGAGGTGGCGATCAACGAGAAGGTCGCGTTCGAGGTGGACCAGTGGGGGCCCGAGATCGCCTACAGCGTCGTCGTGAAGGGCACCGCGGAGATCCTGGAGACCGATGCCGACATCGCGGCGGCCGAGTCGACCAACCTGGTCAGCTACCTGGAGGACACCCGCGACACCTGGGTGCGCATCACACCCGCCCAGGTGACGGGCCGCCGCCTGCGCCGCTGACCCGCCCGCCCGGCTACTCCTTGGTGGACGTGCTCTTCGCCGGGGCCTTCTTGGCCGGTGCCTTCTTCGCGGGCGCCTTCTTGGCCGGCGCCTTCTTGGCGGGGGTGCGCTTCTTGGCCGGGCCCTGGGCGCGCTTCTCCGCGAGCAGCTCGATGGCCCGCTCGGCCGTGATCGACTCCGGCGTGACGTCGCGCGGCAGGGTGCGGTTGGTCTCGCCGTCGGTCACGTACGGGCCGAACCGGCCGTCCTTGACCTGGATCGGCTTGCCGCTGGTCGGGTCGTCGCCGAGCTCGCGCAGCGGCGGCGTCGCGGTGCGCCCGCGGCCCCGCTTGGGCTGCTTGTAGATCTCCAGCGCCTCGTCCAGGGTGACCGTGAACATGGCCTCCTCGGACGGCAGGGTGCGCGAGTCGGTGCCCTTCTTGAGGTACGGACCGTAGCGGCCGTTCTGCGCGGTGATCTCGTCGCCCGACTCCGGGTCGGTGCCCACGACCCGCGGCAGCGACATGAGCTGCAGCGCGTCCTCCAGGGTCACCGAGTCGAGGGCCTGGGTCTTGAGCAGCGACGCCGTACGCGGCTTGGGCAGGGCGGCCAGCGCCCGCTTCTTCGCCGCGGCCGACAGGTCGGGGTCGAGGTCGGGCTCGGGCAGCTGCTCCGTCACGTACGGGCCGTACCGGCCGTTCTTCGCCACGATCGGGTTGCCCGACTCGGGGTGCGTGCCGAGCACACGGCCGTCGTCGGCGCCCGCCGCGAGCAGCTCGCGGGCCTTGGCGACCGTCAGCTCGTCGGGCGCGACGTCGTCCGGCACCGAGGCGCGGGGCGGGGTCTTGCCCTCCTCGACCTCGGCCGCGAGGTCCTCCAGGTAGGGGCCGTAGCGGCCCACGCGCACCCGGATGCCCTCGCCGATGTCCACGGAGTTGATCGCCGCGGCGTCGATCTCGCCGAGGTTCGCCACGAGCGCGCGCAGACCGCCGCCCTCGCTGTCCACGCCGAGCTCGTCGGACGTGCCGAGGTTGCCGGGCACCTCACCGAAGTAGAACTCGCGCAGCCACGCCACGCGCTCGCGGGAGCCGGCCGCGATCTGGTCGAGGTCCTCCTCCATCGTGGCGGTGAAGTCGTAGTCGACGAGCCGGTCGAAGTGCTCCTCCAGCAGGCGGATCACCGCGAACGCGAGCCACGTCGGTACCAAGGCCTGGCCGCGCGTGATGACGTAGCCGCGGTCCTGGATGGTCGAGATGGTCGCGGCGTACGTGGACGGGCGGCCGATGCCGCGCTCCTCCAGCGCCTTGACCAGCGAGGCCTCCGTGTACCGCGCGGGCGGCGTGGTGGAGTGGCCGTCCGCGGCGAGGTCGGTGCCGACCAGCGCGTCACCCTCGGCCATCGTCGGCAGGCGCGTCTCCTTCGCCGCCGCGGCACCCTCCGGCGCGTCGGTCTCGGCGTCCGCACCCTCCTCGTACGCGGCGAGGAAGCCACGGAACGAGATCACCGTGCCCGACGCCGAGAACACCGCCTCGTTGCCGTCCTGCGCGCCGCCGGTGATGGTCGCGCCGAGCCGGACGGACGCCGTCGACCCCTTCGCGTCGGCCATCTGCGAGGCCACGGTGCGCTTCCAGATCAGCTCGTACAGCCGGAACTGGTCGCCGCTCAGCTCGCCGGCGACCTGCGCCGGGGTACGGAAGGAGTCGCCCGCGGGGCGGATCGCCTCGTGCGCCTCCTGGGCACCCTTCGCCTTGCTGTTGTAGAGGCGGGGCGCGCCCGGCACGTACTCGGCGCCGTACAGCTCGGCGGCCTGCCGCCGCGCGGCGTCCGTCGCCTCCTTCGAGAGGGAGGGGCTGTCGGTACGCATGTAGGTGATGTAGCCGTTCTCGTACAGGCCCTGCGCGGTGCGCATCGCCTGGCGCGACGACATCCGCAGCTTGCGGCCCGCCTCCTGCTGCATGGTGGAGGTGGTGAACGGCGCCGCCGGACGGCGCGTGTACGGCTTGGTCTCCAGGCTGCGGACGGCGAAGTCGGCGGCCTCCAGCCCGGCGACGACGGCGCGGGCGGCCGTCTCGTCGAGCTGCACCACGCCGGTGCGGACCTTCAGCCGGCCCCGGTCGTCGAAGTCACGGCCCGACGCGACCTTCTGGCCCGCGAGCTGCGTGAGCCGGGCGCGGAAGGAGGGCTGACCGCCGTCCGACCCGTCCGGGACCGCGAACGTGCCCGCGACGTCCCAGTAGTCCGCGGACACGAACGCCATGCGCTCGCGCTCGCGCTCGACCACCAGGCGCGTCGCCACCGACTGCACACGGCCGGCGGACAGGCCCTGCCGCACCTTGCGCCACAGGACCGGCGAGACCTCGTAGCCGTACAGACGGTCGAGGATGCGCCGCGTCTCCTGGGCGTCCACCAGGTCCTGGTCCAGCTCGCGCGTGTTCTCCAGGGCGCGGAGGATCGCGTCCCGGGTGATCTCGTGGAAGACCATGCGCTTGACCGGGACCTTGGGCTTGAGCTCCTGGATCAGGTGCCAGGCGATGGCCTCGCCCTCGCGGTCCTCATCGGTCGCGAGGAAGAGCTCGTCGGCGTCCTTGAGGGCCTTCTTGAGCTCGGAGACCTTCTTCTTCTTGTCCGCGTGGACCACGTAGTACGGGTCGAACCCGTTGTCGACGTCCACGGAGAACTTGCCGTACGGGCCCTTCTTCATCTCCGCGGGCAGGTCCTTGGGCTGCGGGAGGTCGCGAATGTGCCCCACGCTGGCTTCGACCTCGTAGCCGTCACCGAGATAGCTCTGGATCTTGCGAGCCTTCGTGGGCGACTCGACGATCACGAGCTTGCGTGCCTGGGACATCCGGTCCTGCCTGCTTCCTGCTGGGTCTGGGGACGTGCGCCGGGTGGCGTTGGAGAGTTCACGGTACGCCAGGCACGACGGATCGCACCCTATCCGGGCTCACAGCGGCACGCCCGGCGGTTTCACATGACCGTGGTGATTTTCACTCGTGGCGTCAAAGACACCGGCGTCACGGACACGTGGCGGCAAGGACACGGGGAGCCTCACACCAGCGACACGGTCTCTTCAGGAGGCTCCTCTACGGTGGAGCCCATGACCGACCGCACCCTCCCGCGCCGCGACCTGCCGCGACCCCCGCACGCCGGCGATGTCGGCAGCGTCGGCAGCCCGATGCCCGGCCGGACGGCGGGCCTCCGGCCCCGGGTGGTGCCGCGCGTCGCGGCCGCCGTGGTCGCGGTGCTCGCGCTGTGGGGCGTGTGGGCCACCTGGGACACCTTCGTCGGCTCGGGCCGCGGCCAGCACGCCGACCAGCTCGCGCTCGAGGGCGCGGCCACGGGGCAGGGCGTGCTCTGGGAGCTCGCCGAGCCGGTGCTCGGCGTGGTGTCCAACTCGTTCGTCGGCCTGGGCCTGGCGGTCGCCGTGGTGCTCGCGCTGGCCCGCGGCCGCTGGTGGCTCGCGGCACAGGTCGCGATCCTCGTGGCCGGCGCCAACCTCACCACGCAGCTGCTCAAGCACGTGGTCCTCGACCGGCCGGCGCTGCTCGACATCGCGCGGGCCGACATCAACACCCTTCCCAGCGGGCACACGACCGTCGCGGCGTCCGTCGCCGCCGGGCTGCTCATCGCGGTGCCGCGGCGCTGGCGCCCGCTCGTCGCGCTGGCCGGTGCGGCCTACACGGCGGCCACCGGGGTGTCCACGCTGATCGGGCAGTGGCACCGGCCGTCCGACGTCGTCGCCGCGATCCTCGTCGTGCTCGCCTGGAGCGCCGGCGTGTGCGCGCTGAGCTCGCCGTCGTCCCTGGACGAGCCGCGCACCGGCGCGGAGCCCGGGTCGTCGGGCGTGGCCGGGCTGCTCCTGCTCGGCGCCGTCGTCTGCGGCGCCCTCGGCCTCGGCGCGCTGGGCAGCGTGCGCGGCTACGGCTGGGGGCTGCCGATCGGCGGCGACCTCACGGCCTACATGGGCGGGGCGCTCGGGGTGGTGGCCGTGACGCTCGGTTCGTTCGCGCTGATGCTCCTGGTCCGCCAGTCCACGGCCCGCCCCTGAGCCCGGAACGGGTCAGACGCCCGGGCCACATCAGTGGCCTGGGCGTCTGACCTGTCAGGCGGAGATCACGGGGTGGAGTAGCCGCCCGTGTACGAGCCCGAGCCCGAGTACGACTCCACGATCCAGCGGTAGGTGCCGGCCGTGCCCGAGTAGCTCACGCTCTCGTCGGGCGACGACGTGATGCCCTGGGCCACGGTGACCCAGCTGCTGCCGCTCACCTTCTGCAGGAACAGGTCGAAGTCGGCGCCGGTGGGGCCGTCGAGGCAGCCCGTGATGGTGCCGGACGACGCCGAGAACCCGCTGCTGCTCGGCTTGTAGGTGTAGGCGCCGTTGGTCAGCGAGCCGCTGAACGCCGTCTCCTGGCTGGCGCACCCGGTGGGCGGCGTCGTGCCGCCCCCACCCGTGATCAGCGTGACGCCCGCGGCGCTGAGCGCCTCGTTCACCGGCTGGAAGTAGGTGGTGCCGCCCGAGGAGCAGTTGCCGGAACCACCGGAGGTCATGCCCTGGGCCTGGGTGCCGGCCAGCAGCGAGCCGCCGGAGTCGCCGGGCTCGGCGCAGACGTTGGTCCGGATCAGGCCCGAGACGGTGCCCTCGGCGTAGGTGACCGAGGCGTTCAGGGCCTGGATGGTGCCGCAGTGCCAGCCGGTGGTGGAACCGGAGCGGCAGACGGTGGCGCCGACCGCGGCCGCCGTCGAACCGGCGACGTTCACGGTGCCGCCGCTGTAGTTGTTCACCGCGCCGACCGGGGTGTCGTCCGTGCCGACGTTCACGTAGGCGTAGTCGTTGCCCGGGAACGAGGAGGTACGGAAGGTGCCGCTGGGGCTGGTGGTGGCGTTGCCGACGTCGCCGCAGTGACCCGCGGTGACGAAGCCGCCGGTGGCCGAGAAGCCGACCGAGCAGCGCGAGCCGCCGATGTAGTAGGCGTTGCCGCCGATCACGTTGATGAAGGTGCGGGGCATCTCCGCCACCTCGACGAGGGAGACCGAGCCTGCCGCGACCCCGGCGTCCGCGACGGCGGCGGCCACGGCGGCCTTCGCCCCCTTGGCCACCTCGAGGACCACGGCGTTGGACTCGACGTCCACGTAGGCGCCGGCGACGTCGGCCCGCGGGGCCGCCCGGTACGCCTTCGTGGCGAGCCGGTCGAGCTGCGCCAGGGACTTGTCGACGGTGACCGCCGTGGCGCCGGCGGCGCGGACCTCGGCCGCCCCGGCCTTGTCGGTGACCGCGACGAACAGCTCGGAGCCGTCCACCCACGAGCCCGCGTAGCCCTTGTCGAGGGCCTTGACGATGGAGTGCTGCTTGTCGGACAGAGCCTCGTCCGTCTTGAGGCGGTCCACGGCCTGGGAGGTGGTCAGGCCGAGATCGCGCTCCAGGGCCGCGACCATGCCCGGGGCGTAGCTCGTCACCTCGGGCTTGTCCGCTCCGGCAGCTGCGCTTGCGGTAGCAGCGGTGATGCTGCCGGCGAGAAGCGTCGCCGCGGCTGTGGCCACGGTGATCGCCTTGAAGGATGTGCGTCTCATGTCCAGCGACTCCTTGTCGTCGGGGCAATGGATTCACCCAGTGCGGCACAGCGTATGGTCGCTTTCAGGCAACTCCCAGATACCGGTTAGGACATATCGGAGCAATATGCGGACATGCCGCAGAGCGGGTAGGGACTTCCCCTACCCGCCCCGCGGTTCCTCAGGACGTCAGTTCGTCAGGAGCGACACCCCTGCCGCGCTCAGCGCCTCGCCCACCGGCTGGAAGAAGGTCTGGCCGCCGGAGGAGCAGTTGCCCGAGCCGCCGGAGGTCATGCCCTGCGCCTGCGAGCCCGCGAGCAGCGAGCCGCCCGAGTCGCCGGGCTCGGCGCACACGTTGGTCTGGATGAGACCGGAGACGCTGCCCTCGGCGTAGTTCACCGTGGCGTTGAGCGCCTGGATCGTGCCGCAGTGCCAGCCGGTCGTGGAGCCCGAGCGGCAGACGCTGGCGCCCACGGCGGCGGGCGTCGAACCCTCGACGGCCACGGTGCCGCCGGCCCAGTCGTCGACCACGCCGACCGGGGTGTCCGAGTCCACCGAGACATAGCTGTAGTCGCTGCCCGGGAACTCCGAGACCTCGAAGGTGCCGCTCGGCTCGCTCGCCGAGGAGCCCACCGAACCGCAGTGCCCGGCGGACACGAAGCCGCCGGTGACGGCGAAGCCGACCGAGCAGCGCGCGCTGCCGTCGATGAAGTACGCCTCGCCGCCGATCACGTCGGCGAACGTGCGGGGACGCTCCGCGGACCGCGTCAGCGAGACGACGCCGGCGGGCACGCCCGCCTCGGCCACGGCGGCCCGGACGTCGGCCTGGGCGCCGTCGACCACGTCGACGACGATCTCGTTGGTCTCCACGTCCACGTGGTACGAGGTCACGTCGGCCGGGGACAGCGCGCCGTCCAGGTCCGCGGTCCAGGCGTCGAGGACCGTGAGCGAGTGGTCAACGGTCACGGGGGTGGCCCCGGCCGCGCGGACGTCGGCCGCCTCGGCGGCGTCGGTCACGGCGACGTGCAGGGTGTCCGCACCCTCGACCCAGGCCCCGGCGTAGGAGGCGCCGAGCGACTTCTCCAGGCTCTGCTGCGTGTCGGCCAGGAGCTCCTGCGCCTGGAGCTGGGCCACGGCGTCCGCCGTGCTCAGGTTCAGGTCGCGCTCCATGGCGGAGACGAGACCCGGCGTGTAGCCGGCGGTGGCGGCCTCGACGTCGGACGGTGCGGCGGCGACGGCGCTGATGGTGCCGGCAAAGAGGCCCACGGTGGCGGTTGCCACGGCGACGCCCCGGAGGGAAGTGCGACTCATCTCCAGCGACTCCTTGGATCGGAGAGGGTGAAGTTCCACCCGCGGGTGATTTTTCACCCGCCCTGCCACCGTAGGAGGAGATGGACTTCACGCCCAGATCACACTCAGGTCATACATATTTCCTATGGAGGGCAAACCACGTACGAGGTTCAGCCGAGGCATGACGGGTCAGACGTACAGGTCACTCCTGTGACCTGACGTCTGACACGTAGCGAATCAGCCGAGCATCCCGTACATCGCCAGCCACTGCTCGTACTGCGGGCTGCGGCGCACGGCGTCGCGGTGGGCCCGGTGGGCGGCGCCCTCGACGGCCTCCAGGTCCACCCGGAGGTCGGCGTCGTGCCGCCAGCCCAGGTAGTGGGTGCGGCGCAGGGGCGCCCCGGACAGGGGGACCGTCGCCACCCCCGGCGGGTCCGGCTGCCCGGGCTCCACGAGCGCGACGGCGCGGCCGGCCCGCACCTGGTCGACGGCGGTGGTCCACTCGGCCTCGCCCATGCCGCGCGGCGTGAACCCCGCGCGCACGCACGCCGACACGAAGCACTCCTCGAGGCAGCCGTGCGACGGCACGCAGAGCCACTGCTCCTCGGCCAGCTCGGCGAGGGACACCTCGGGCTTGCCCGCGTACGGGTGGTGCTCGTCGATCAGCACGAACATCGGGTCGGTGCACACCCGCGTCCACGACACCTCGACCGCCGCCGGCGGCGAGACGTCGGAGCACATCCCGACCAGCCCGACGTCGATGGTGCCGCGGGCGAGCCGGGACGCGACGTCGTCGGGCAGCGGGGGCATCGCCGTCGTGACCTGCGCACCGGGCATCCCGATGTGCAGCTGGTTGACGAACAGCCCGCCCAGCCCGGTCCCGGTGATGCCGACCCGCACGGTCTCGCCGTGGGCGACGTCGCCGTTGACGAGGCGTTCGGCGTCGTCCGCGAGGGCCGCCATGGCGGGGAGAAGCACGCGAGCGTGCCTGAGCACCAGCTCACCGAGCTCTGTCGGTCGCGCACCGAACCGGTCGCGGACGAAGACGTTCCCGCCCAGGGACCGGTCGATGCGGTTGAGCTGCGCGGTCAACGCCGGCTGCGCGATGCCGAGGGCAGCGGCCGCCTTCGTGACGCTGCCCGACTCGGCAACAGCGACAACCATCCTCAAGTGCCGCATGTCGAGTTCCACACGGTGGAAAATATCTGTCATAGCCGGATATGTCTCGGGCATCGACAAGATTTATCGGTCTTCGACAATTCCGTTACGTCCCGGTAACGGCGCGCGGCCCGCAGCGCCGGCCGAGGCGCTCGGGCTCACTCCTCCAGGAAACCGTCCCTGACCAGTCCCCGGACGGCCGGGAGCAGCTCGGCCGCCAGCGCGTCCACGGGCACCTCGAACAGCGACGCGAGGGCGCCGACGATCTGCCCGACCGACAGCTCGCCGTCGCACGCGCCCACGAGGGCCGCGAGCGGGCTCGACGCGTGCACGCCCCGCCCCAGCCCGTCCCCCTGCCGCAGCACGACGACGTTCGGGTCGGCGGCGCCCGGCGTCAGGTAGCGCTCCTCCGTCACGTCCGCGGCCGTCACGAGGTGGGCCGCGGCGAGCGCGGCGTCGTCCCGGGCCGCCAGCCAGTCGTGCCCGGCGAGGCTGCGGGCGATGTGCGCCCCGAGCGGCTGGCGCACCGACCCGGTGTGCTCCTCCAGGCGCCGCAAGGTCACGGCACCCGAGGCGGGCCGCCGGAGAGTCACGATCCCGAAGCCGACGGCCTCGACGTCGCGGGAGGCGAAGTCGTCGAGCCACGCGCCGTACGCGGCGGCCCAGGCGTCCGGCTCGCGGTCGGGCGTGGTCCCGCCGTCGCGGATCCAGGTCTCGGCGTACTCGGCGGGGTCGAGCACCTCGCGCTGGATGATCCAGCCGTCCAGGCCCGCCTCGTCGAGCCAGCGGCCCACCCGCTCGGCCCAGGGCTCGCCCCTGCGGTGCTCCCAGTTGGCGAGGAGCTGGGCCGTGCCGCCCGGGGCGAGCACGTCGCCGACGCCGAGCACGAGGTCGCGCACCAGGTCGTCGCCCGCCCGGCCGCCGTCGCGGTACTCGTAGTCGCCGATCGCGTCGGCCACGGCGCGGCCGGCCGCCCCGGCGTGCGGCGTGATGACGAACGGTGGGTTGGAGACCACGAGGTCGAACCGCTCCCCCGCGACCGGCTCCAGCAGGGACCCGTGCCGCAGCTCCAGCTCGGCCCCGTCCGGCTGGTTCAGGGTGGCGTTGAAGCGCGCGAACGACAGCGCGCGCCGCGAGATGTCGGTCGCCACCACCTGCCGGGCGTGCCGCGCCGCGTGCAGGGCCTGGATGCCGCAGCCGGTCCCCAGGTCCAGCACCCGGCCGGTCGGGTTGCGCACGGTCACCTGCGCGAGCGTCAGGGACGCGCCGCCCGCGCCGAGCACGTGGTCGGTCGCCAGGCGGCCGCCGGTCGCGAGCTCGCCCAGGTCGGAGGCCAGCCACCAGCGCGCGTCGCCGACGGCGTCGACCGAGGAGTAGGGGTGCAGGTCCACGACGGCGCGCACCTCGTCGTCGTCCCCGGAGCCCTGCGCGGTGACCAGGCCCAGCCGCTCCGCCCCGGCCGCGCCGGTCGCGGGCAGCGCGCGGTCCACCGCGGCGCGCGGCACGGCTGCGCCCAGCAGGAAGAGGGCGGCGAGGGTGGCGCGCGGGTCGCGGTCCGACGGAGGCTTGCCGGCCGTCGCCGCCGCGACCGCCCGGCGGGCCGGCAGCGCCTGCTCCCGGTGCAGCGCGGCCGCGGCGAGCGGCCCGAGGACGTCCTCGACGCCGTCGACGTCGTAGGCGGAGGCGAGCAGGTCGGCCCGGAGGGAGGCGACGAGGGCGGGGTCGGTCACAGGAGGCTGCACGGCCCCATCCTGACGGGCTACTGCCGGCAGTTCGAGTTGACGTAGAGCCCGATGGCCTTGGTCGCCTCGATCATCGCCTCGGTGTCGAGCTCCTCCTGCGCGCCGCCGACCGCCGAGAGCACGGCGGGGCCGTCGTTGGCCTTCACCTTCTCGATGTTGTTCGCCACGGTCGAGTAGTAGGTGAACGCCACCGCCCAGTCCGCGGAGATCGCCTCCGGCGGCGTCACGCCGTCCAGCGCGTTGCGCGCGTTGATGAAGCCCTTGCGCAGCGTCTCGGGCTGGTCCTCGACCATCGCCGACTGCGCGTTGGCGGCCTGCGTCCACGCCATCTGCGTCTGCGCGCACGACGCGGCGTCCGCCGACGACATCGCGCCGCCCGACGAGGGGAGGTTGTCCATGCCCCAGCCCGTGCCGAGGCCCAGCACCGCGGCGATGACGCCGGCCAGCACCAGCACCATCGGCCGGTCGAGGAACGGAGGCAGGCCGCGGCGCAGGGTCCGCTTGATCTTGCGCTGCTGCGCCGTGCTGGGGGTGGGGATGCGGCCCCGGGGGCCCTTCCCGGCCTTCGTGGAGCCCTGACCGCGGGACGGGGGCGTGCTCGGCGCGGCCGGGACGTCGTCCTCCGGCAGCGCCTCCTCCGGGGCCTCGTCGGCCGCAGGGCCCACGTTCAGCGGGAAGCCCCCCGCGGGGGTGGGGGCGGTGTCGTCCTTCGGCGCGCCCTTGGCACCCGACTTGGCGCCCTTGCCCTTGGAGCGGGACTTGCCGGCCTTGCCGCTCTTGCCGCCGGCGTTCTTGCTCCGGCCCCGGGCCGCGGCGGGTTCCGCCGCCGCCACGGAGCCCCACGGGTTCGCGTCGCCCTCGGGCTCGCCGGGGGCGGCGTCCTCGCCGTCGACGACGACGGGTGCCGGTACCGGGCCCCACGGGGATCCGGTGCCGCTCTCCTCGGCCGGTGCGGGGTCGGCGGGGGCGGCGGACGCACCCGCGCTGCCCCACGGGCTGGGCGTGGCGGTGTCGTTCTGCGCGAGCCCCTCGGCCCACTCGAGGGCGCTGGCACCGGGGGCGGCCTCACCCGCCGCGAGGCTCTCCGCCCAGGTGAGGGCGTTGCTCGCGGGGGGACCACCGGCGCGGGAAGCAGCACGACCGCCCCGCGAGCCCTTGCGCCGTGTCGCACTCATAGCCGCGCACTTTACCCGCAGAACCCGGGAGGACAGGAGGGGCAATCGTGTGATAGCTGACGAACTGTGGGTGAAGTGCTACCCGTTCAGGTAGGCGATGCTCGACCAGAACACGACCACGACCAGCATGACCACCCAGATGGCGAGCGACCACAGACCCCAGTTGCGCGCCCGGCGGGACGCCTTGCGCGCCTTGTCGTGCTCACCCGTCTTCCAGTGCGCGTTCACGCGCGACGCATTCACGAGCGCCACGATTCCCGTGGGCCAGACGCAGATGGTCATCAGAATGCTGAACACGAGGTACGACCGCGGCGGGTACTGCAGCTGCGCGGGGTACGTGTGGACGTTGACGTTCACGGGCGAACGCGACCCGCCGGGCGTGCCGGACGGTGCTGCGGAGCTGCTCATGAAAGTCTCCCTCGCCGATGTAGAGGGAGAACTTAGTCCAATTTCGGTGATTTGTTGAATGCCCAGGTCAGGCCGGGATCTTGCGCAGCACCTCACGATAGAAATGCACTCCGCGGCTCAGGGAATCAACCGTCAGGTGCTCCCCGGTGCCGTGCGTCGACTGCCGCTGCTCACGCGTCATGACGAACGGGCTGAACCGGAAGACGTGGTCGCTGATCGGCGTGAACCGGCGCGCGTCGGTGGCGGCGACCGTCACGTAGGGCGCCACGACGGCGTCCGGGTACGCGGCCCCGATCGACTCGCTCAGGAGCGCGAACTGCTGGCTGTCGGTGGGCGAGACCTCGCTGGGCTCGCTGCTCTCCACGACCTCGATCTCGACCCGCTTGTCCCGGATGACACGGCGCAGCCGCGCGACCGTCCGGTCCACGGTGTCGCCGAGCGCCACCCGGACGTCGAGGCGGGCCCGGGCCGTCGTGGCGGCGGTGCTCGCGCCGGGGCTGCCCTCGAGCTCGGTGACCGCCACCGTGGTGCGGACCGTCGCGACGGCCTCGGGGCCGCCTCCGGCCAGCACCCAGGCGGCCAGCTTACGCAGCGGCCCGGCCGCGGTCCTGGCCGCGAGCCGGAGCGTGGCGCCCTTGAGACCGGTGGCACCCGGGGCCACCTTGCCCAGCATCTCCACGGTCGGCGCGTCGACCCGCGCCGCGAACCGGTGCCGGCCCACGCGCGTCACGGCACGGGCGAGCCGCGTGGTCGCGGTCCACCGCCCGGGCGTGGCCGCGTGGCCGCCGACGTCGGTGGTGTAGAGGTTGATCCCGACCAGGCCCTTCTCCGCGACGCCCACCAGGGCCGTCTGCCGGTCGACGCCGGGCAGCACGTCGGTCGCGACGGACCCGCCCTCGTCGATCACGAGCCACGGCCGCACGCCGAGCTCGTACAGGCGGCGGACGGCGATCTGGGCGGACTCGCCGACCGTCTCCTCGTCCGCGCCGAAGAACAGCCAGATGTCGCGCTCGGGCACGAAGCCCTCGGTGAGCAGCGTCTCGACGGCGTCGAGCACCGCGACCAGCCCGCCCTTGTCGTCGAGCGTGCCGCGGCCGTGCACCACGCCGTCGCGGATCTCGCCCGAGAACGGGTTCCCGGACCAGTCGACGGCCCGGACCGGCGCCACGTCCTGATGCGCCATGAGCACCACCGGGTAGGGGTGCAGCACGTCCTGCCGGCCCTTGCCGGGCCAGCGGTAGAGCAGGCCGTGGTCGCCCGCCGGCTCGCTCTGCAGGGCGTGCACGCGGGGGTAGAACGTGGCCAGCGCGGCCCGGTGCCGCGCGAACGACTCGTGGTCCAGGTACTGCGGGTCCCACACCGAGACGGTGGGGATCTGCACGAGCGACGACAGGTGCCCCGCGGCGATGTGGCCGGCCGACGTGTGCCGGTCGCCGTACGGCTCCGACGGGACGAACGGCGAACCCGGGCGCTTGGACAGGACGGCGTCCGGCGCGGCGGGCTGCTCGGTGACCGGCTGCTCCTGCCTGGCGTCCGGCGCCTTCCTGGCAGCGCTGCGTTCCGGCGCGGTGCGCACCGTGCCCGCCGGGGCGCTCGTCGCCTCGCGCTCGGGCGGCGGGGCCTGCCGGGCTGCCGCCTTCGCGATCAGTTCGGCCGTGACCTGAGGAATGGCCTCGGTCGGGTCGATGTCGGCACTCACGGGACCTTCTCCTGCTCCGGGTCCCACGTCGGGGCCCCCTGCGTCGGGGCTCCCGTCCACGCCCGCGGACCACGGGGCGTTCGGGAGCACAACACGGCAGACGATAGCGGCAGCACCCGGTTTTCCACATACCCCTGGTGATCCCGGACGCGCCGCGGACCGCACGGATCAGACGTCCGCGGTGGTCACGACGCGGCCCAGTGGATCGCCGTCCCCGCCTGGCTCAGGCCGCCCCGGGGATGGGTGCGGAAGAAGACCGAGGTGCCGAACACGAACGCCCGCGCGTGTCCTATTTTGCCGGATACGGCAGCAATCTGCCCATCGGCCGCCTCCGGCCCGTCGCCGTCCTCCGAGGACGTCCAGTGGCCGGCGAGAAAGCTGCCGTAGGTCAGCTCCGCCGTCGTGCCGGGACCGAGGTCCGTGAACCACACGGCCGGGTAGACGAACCCCTGCTCCTGCGGGTGGTCGTCCAGCACGTCACCAGCGGCGTCGGTCTCGATGATGCCGTTGCCGTCCGCGTCGCCCGTCACCGCGGTGCCGCTGACCAGCCCGTACGACTCCGCGGCCGCGAACGCGCCGGCCCCGCGCCCGACGATCGCGCCGCCGTCGCGCAACCAGGACCGGACGTACGCGTGGCCGGCCGAGCCCGTGGGCAGGTCCAAGGATGAGCCCACCCACAGGACGTCGGCGCCCTCGAGGCCGGTCGGGCGGCCCGCCGCCGCGCTCGTGCCGATCCCTCGCGCCGAGACCGCGACCAGGTCGTCGAACCCGAGCGCCAGGAGCGACAGCCGGTCGTCCTGGTCGCCCACGTACGCGACCGTCAGGTCCTCGGCCGGTTCCCCGGCCGCCCAGGCGGCGCGCGACGCCGCCGCGAAGTCGATGCCGTACCGGTCGGCCACGTGATGGGCCGCCCCGTGCCCGCGCGGCCCGACGACGGCGCGCCCGTCCGCCGTGAGCCGCACCGCGACGCCCTGGTCCAGCAGGTCGTTCAGGGCCCGCTGGTCCGTTACGCCGGCCAGGTCGAAGCCGACGTAGGGCTGCCCGTCCGGGACGCTGCCGCGCCCGCGCCCCGCGAGGACGGGAACGGTCCGCCCCACCGGGCCGTCGGTGGTCGCGCCCACCCGGTCCACCGTCGCGCCCCAGAGGGCCGCCAGCGACCACGCCGAGATGTCGTACATGGCGGGCACCGTGGCGGAGATGTCCGAGCCCGGGCCGAGCAGCGAGCTCGCCAGGCCGCGCAGCGGCTGGTGCAGGTCCACCACGTACGAGCCGGCGGGATAGGTGGTGCCCGTGCCCGGGAGGTGCGCGGGGGCGGCCAGCCGCCCCACCTCGATGCCGTGGAACAGCAGCGTGTCCACGAGGTCCTCGGCGTCGCTCGCCGACCGCTGGCCAGGGCCCACCGGGATCACGTACGCGCGCGGCAGGCGCACCGTCTCCTGGTCGTCCGCCCGGTCCCAGAGCCGCTTCCACTCGTCCGGGCCGGGTACACCGGCGATGTTCCGGGTGGTCAGCGCGACCTTCGGCGCACCCGCCACCCCGCGGCGGAACATCTCGACCTGGTTCGCGAGCATGGCGTCCGAGTGGGTCCGGACGTAGTCGATCATCGACGTCATCGTCGTGACGGCTACCTCGGTGTCCACCGCCGAGTCGGCCCGCGTCGTGGTGGGGCCCGTGCGGCCCAGCGGCAGCTCGACCGTGCTGGTCACCGCGCCCTGCAGCGACGCGTACTGCGCGGTGAAGACCGGCGGGTAGTCGTCCCAGCCCGACGGCGTGTCCCGGTACGGGATCTTGACGAACCCCGTGTCCTCCTCGACCGCGTCGCCCGTGCCGGGGTCGTAGGAGGTGTTGCCGTCGATGTCGGCCGCGACGACGTCGTCCTCCACCTGGCGCGCGATCGCGTAGGCGTGCGGCACGAGCAGGTCGTACTCGTAGCTCGCGCCGTGCGGCGGGCCTGCCGGCTCGACCTGGAGCACGTCGGTGTAGCCGTGGAAGTCCGCCGCGAAGAGCGGCTGCACCGCCTGCACGGTGCGGGCGTACGAGCGTGCCTCCGGGGTGGCGAGCGTGATCATGTCGCGGTTCGCGTCCAGGCCCAGGGACGTCTCGCGGGTCGCGTGGGTGCGCCCGTCCGGGTTGAGCGTCAGGCTGAACACGAGCCGGTGGTGCGCCAGGGTCTCCCGCGTCGCGCGGTCGTCCGCCGTCGCCAGTCGCTCGATGACGCGCAGCGCGGCGTCCGTGCCCTCCCACTCGTCGCCGTGGATGTTCGCGCTCATCCAGATCGGGGTCTTGTAGCCCGCGCGCAGGGCGGTGTCGCGCGCGGCGCGGTCCGGCCGCTCCCGGATCTCCGTGCGCCAGGCGGCCTGCCGCGCGGTCTCCGACCGCCGCTCCGGCGCCGTCACGGTGACCAGGTAGAGGTCGCGGCCCTCGGTCGACTGCCCCACCACCTGCGTCGAGACCCGGTCGCTCCGGTCCATCAGCCTCGTCAGGCGCGGGGCCAGGTCCGCGTGGCTGACCGTGCCGTTGCGCTCCGTGGCGTCACGCGCGTTCGCCGGGTAGACCCGCAGGTCAGGCTGGTACGGGTACGACGTCGGCAGGCGCAGCCCGGCCCGGGGGCTCGGCACCGGCTCGGGCGGTACGTAGGAGGCGACAAAGGCGCCGGGGTCCGTGGGGCCGTCCGCCGGGCCGGTCCGTGCCACGGCGGGCGCGCCGAGGGCGCCGACGGCGAGCGTCGCGCCGGTCAGCGCGGCGAGCAGGCGAGTACGAACGAGCAACGGTGCCTCCCAGCGACAACCCGGCCCAGTCTGGACCATGACGCGGGCGAAGTGGGAGCGAACCCTGGCCGGGTATCTCGTTGACCGTCCCGCGACCGGAGGGTGCACTGGTTCCATGACGACAGAGCGATGGACCTCGGCGACCGTCTACCCCGACATGTGGGCGGACCCCGACGACGACCCGCGCGAGGCGCTGGCCAACCCGGTCGGCGAGAAGGAGACCCTCTGGAACTACCTCAAGCACTACCGGATCACGCTGGAGATGAAGTGCGACGGGCTCGACGCCGAGCAGCTCGCCCGCCGGTCGGTGCCGCCGTCGACCATGTCGCTGCTGGGGCTGGTGCGGCACCTGGCGCACGTGGAGCAGACCTGGTTCCAGCGGGTGCTGCGGGCGCAGCCGGACCTGCCCAAGCTGTTCGGCAAGTCGCCGGAGAACCCCGACGCGGACTTCGACGGCTCCGTGGCCGACCCCGCCGTCGTCGAGGACGCGTGGGAGAGCTGGCGGCGCGAGGTCCGGGACGCCGACGCCTGGATGGAGACCCTGTCCGAGGACGGGTTGGGCGAGACCGTCGCGCACCACGGCGAGCAGATCCCGATCCGGGACGTGCTGGTGCACATGATCGAGGAGTACGCCCGGCACGTGGGCCACGCCGACCTGCTCCGCGAGTGCGTGGACGGCCGCGTGGGCCAGTAGGCCCGTCCGAGCCCTGCCGAGGCAGAACCGCAGCGAGGTGGAACCCTGGCAGTCTCGCCAGGGTTCCACCTCGCTGCGGTGCTACCTCGCTGTGCTGCCTCGGCGTCAGACCGCGGCGGCCGCCCGGTCCTGCTCCGCCTGCTGGGCCGCGTCGACGCGGGACGCCCGCACGCGGGACCAGATCACGGCGCCGAACGCCACCGCCGCCGCCACCAGCGCGATGCCGATGCGGAGCGCATGGTTGGCGTCGTCCGGGACGCTGATCGCCACCACCGCCGGGGCGATGAGCAGAGCGACCAGGTTCATCACCTTGATCAGCGGGTTGATGGCCGGGCCGGCGGTGTCCTTGAACGGGTCGCCCACGGTGTCACCGATGACGGTGGCCGCGTGCGCCTCGGACCCCTTGCCGCCGTACTTGCCGTCCTCGACGATCTTCTTCGCGTTGTCCCAGGCTCCGCCCGAGTTGGCCAGGAAGATGGCCATGAGGACGCCGGAGCCGATCGCACCGGCCAGGAACCCGGCCAGCGGCCCGACGCCGAGCCCGAAGCCCACCGCGATGGGCGCGAACGCAGCCAGCAGGCCCGGGGTGACGAGCTCGCGCAGCGAGTCCCGGGTGCAGATGTCCACGACCTTGCCGTACTCGGGACGCTCGTCGAACGTCATGATGCCCGGGTGCTCGCGGAACTGGCGGCGCACCTCGAACACGATGGCGCCCGCGGCGCGGGTGACGGCGTCGATCGCGAGCCCGGAGAACAGGAACACCGTGGCCCCGCCGAGGATCACGCCCACGAGGGTGACGGGCGAGATGATCTCGTAGCTGAGCATCGAGGTCACGAGGCCCGAGCCGACGTTCCCGACCTGGGCGAGCGCGTGCGACACGGCGTCGGCGTACGAGCCGAAGAGCGCCGTGGCGGCAAGCACTGCCGTGGCGATCGCGATGCCCTTGGTGATGGCCTTGGTGGTGTTGCCCACGGCGTCGAGGTCGGTGAGGATCTGCGCGCCCTCCTCGTCCACGTCGCCGGACATCTCGGCGATGCCCTGCGCGTTGTCGCTGACCGGGCCGAAGGTGTCCATCGCGACGATGACGCCGACCGTGGTGAGCAGGCCGCAGCCCGCGAGGGCCACGAGGAACAGGGCGAGCGGGACGGAGCCGCCGGCGAGCAGGAACACGCCGCAGATCGCGGCGGCGATGATGCCTGCGGTGTAGACGGCGGACTCGAAGCCCACGCCGATGCCGGAGAGCACGACGGTGGCGGCGCCGGTCCGCGACGTCTCGGCCACGTGCAGCGTCGGCTTCTTGTCGGTGCCCGTGAAGTAGCCCGTGACCCAGAGGATGACGCCCGCGAGCACCACGCCGACGAGCACGGCGAGGGCGGACACGACCCGCGGGTCGGCGGTCACGCCGGAGAGGTCCGCGGTGCCGGTCATCTGGTCGAACGAGGACGGCAGGTAGACGAAGGCCGCGATCCCGGCCAGCACGGCCCCGACGACGGCCGAGATGTAGAAGCCGCGGTTGATCGCAGTGAGCCCGCTCTCGGACCCGCGCACCCGGGTGATGAAGACGCCCAGCAGCGCGACGAACGCGCCGATCGCGGTGACGATCAGCGGGAACACGAGCCCCTGCTCGCCCATGGCGGCCTTGCCCAGGATCAGGGCGGCAACGAGGGTCACGGCGTAGGACTCGAAGAGGTCGGCCGCCATGCCGGCACAGTCACCGACGTTGTCGCCCACGTTGTCCGCGATGGTGGCCGCGTTGCGGGGGTCGTCCTCGGGGATGCCCTGCTCGACCTTGCCGACCAGGTCGGCGCCGACGTCGGCCGCCTTGGTGAAGATGCCGCCGCCCACGCGCATGAACATGGCGAGCAGCGCGGCGCCGAAGCCGAAGCCCTCCAGCACGGCGGGCGCGTCGACGTCGTACACGAGCACGACGAGCGCGGCGCCGAGCAGGCCCAGGCCCACCACGGACATGCCGACCACGCCGCCGGTACGGAAGGCGATGCGGGCGCCCTCGGCCCGGCCGCCCGGGCGGGTCGCGGCCGACGCGACGCGGACGTTCGCCCGGACCGCGAGCCACATGCCCAGGTAGCCGATCGCGGCGGAGAACCCGGCGCCGAACAGGAAGGCGATCGAGCGTCCGACCCGCACGCCGCCGTCGCCCGGCAGCAGGAAGAGCAGAGCGAACACCACCGCGGCGAACAGCACGAGGGTGCGGAACTGCCGCTTGAGATAAGCGGAGGCGCCCTCCTGCACGGCCTGGCCGATGTCCTGCATCTTGGCGGTTCCATCAGGCGCGGCGAGCACCTGGCGGCGCAGCACGAAGGCGCACCCGAGGGCAGCGACCGCGATGACGGCGATCACCGCCACCGTGGTGTAGCTCCCTGCGCCGAAAACAATGCCGTCTTCGAGCATCCGTCCTCCTCGACGAGCTCCGGGGCTGTTCCCCCAGATATGAAATGCCCGGCACGGGCTTGACCCGTGCAAGGCCGATGCGACCCACCAGCAACGTCGATGGCGGGAAGAGACCAGAGTCTACCCACATGTGACGACAGTCACTATGTCGGAACATCAAGGTCGCCGCACCTGGATCGGACTGCCCCTACACGGGTCCCGCGGTGTCGGTGAGCACGCGGATCTGCTGGATCAGCCGGCCCGGGTCGGTCAGGTCGGGGAGCACCACGTCGGCCCCCGCCTCGGCGAGCCGGTCCGCCGGCGTCGTGCCCGAGGCCACGGCCACGACGGACGCGCCGCCCTCGAGCCCGGTGCGCACGTCCTCGAGGGAGTCCCCGACGATCACGGTGTTGCCCTTGTGGAACGTGCTCTCGTACCGGTCGCCGGCGCGCCGCTGGGCGACCGCGACGAGCGCCGGGCGGTGCGCGTCGTCGGACGAGTAGCCGCCCACCGCGGTGTCGAGGTACTGGTCCATGCCGAAGACGCCGAGCTTGATCCGGGCGTTCTCCTCGAGGTTGCCCGTCAGGACCGTGGCCACCAGGTCGGGCTCGGCCGCTACCGCCTTGAGGGCACCCATCGCCCCGGGCAGCACGGTCCCGAGGCGGCGCACGTCGTCGGTGTGGGCCGCGAAGCGCACCGGGACCGCCGCGAGCATGCGCGGCAGCAGGCGCTCGGCCTCGCGCTCGGGCACCCCGTTGTCCGCCAGCAGGCCACGGATGGCCAGCGGCATCGTCACGCCGGTGCCTTTGGCCGGGAGGCGTTCGGCGGGTCGTCCCACGACCTCGGCGAACGCCTCCCGGTATGCCGTCCGGTCCACCTCCCCGACGTAGACGAGGGTCCGATCGATGTCCCAGAGCACCAGGGCCCTGGCATCGCCGGTCCGGACGTCGCCACCGGAGGTGGGCGCGGCGGTCACGACGCCAGTGCCGCGATCCGCTCGGTCAGCACCCGCGCCCCCATGCCGGAGCGCCTCGTGGAACCGCCGCGCCGCAGGTCGGCGGACAGGTCCCGCAGGTGCTCCCGCAGCCGCGCCGACTGCACGGTCTCCGCGATGCTCACCGCCTCCTCGCCCGTGGCGCAGGCCGCGTCGAGGTCGCCGGCCCGGGCGTGCGCCTGGGCCGCCCGGCTGAGGAACAGACCGTGCGTGCGGCGCTCGCCCGCCCGCTCGGCCCGGATCGCGTGCCCGAAGCTCTCCACGGCGCGTGCCGTGTTGCCGAGCGCCAGGTGGGCCGATCCGGCCTGCCCGTGGATCTCGCCCTCGTTCATCCAGTACAGCCAGTGCGGGTCGTCCTCGCCGCGGCCCCGGGCGCACAGCTCGGAGGCCTCGCCGAGGGCCCGGCGTGCGGCCTCGCCCTCGCCCGCGGCCGCGTGCCCGCGGGCCTGCCGGGTCAGGAGGGTCGCGGAGAGGTGCGGCGCGTCCAGGCGGGCGATCCGACGCCGGCCGGCCTCGGCCGCACGCACCGCGTCCCGCGGGTCGCCGCTCGAGTAGCCGTGGATCGCGAGGTAGGACAGTGCGCCCGCGCCGAGCCGGTCGTCGGCGGCCGCGTGCGCGGCCCGCAGGCCGGCGAGCATGTAGGCGCGTGCCGAGTCCGTGCGCCCGGCGTCGAACGCGAACCAGCCCGCCTGCGTGGCGGTGTCCGCGGCGACGGCGGCGAGCAGCCGGCCCGTGACCTCGTCGTACGTGCTGCGCTCCAGGATCCGGACGACGAGGGCGAGGTGGGCGCGGGCGAGGTCGGCGACTGCGCCGCTGCCCGAGCCCTTGTCCATGACCCGCAGCTCGTCGAGCGTGCCCTGCAGGTGCCCGCAGAGCTCCAGCGACACCCGGGTGCCGACCGTGGCCCGGCGCAGCGGCTCGGCCTGCTCGGCGTCCCAGCGCTGGATCATCGAGTTCAGCGCGATGCCCGATGCCGGCCGCGGTGTGTCAGTGCCGGCCGCGTCGCTCATCGCGTTCGCCGACACGGGGCCGTTCGCGTCCGAGGGCAGCCAGTCCGCCGTGCTGTCGGCGACGTGCGCCAGGCGGAGCGCGGTGAGCATGCGGTCGGCCGTCCACGGCAGCGCGGGGTCCGGCGCCGTGGGGGTCACGACCACCGGGGCGCTGCTGACCTGGCCGGACGTCGTCGCCCGTGCGGGCTCGGCGGCGTCGGGCAGCGGGCTGATCCCCGGGAGCGGGAGCCGCACCAGGTCCGGCGGCGTGCCCAGTCCCGTGAGGAACTGGACGACGCGCGAGACGTCGGTCAGGCGGCGGTCACCGCACTCCAGCATCGACAGGTAGGACTGGCTCAGCCCGGTCAGGGCTGCCACGTCCTCCTGCCGCAGCGGGACGAGCTGCCGCACCATGCGGCTGACCTGACCGAAGTCCCAGTCGGCGAGCGCCGAACGGACTGCTTCGTCCTGCCAGACCCGGGACGGCACGCTGGGCAGCGACACCACGGGGACTGACTCGGTGCGCCGGCACGCGGCACAACGGGCTTCGGAGTTGTAGCGGCTGAGGACACAGCCGCATCGGGCGCAGGTGCGTACGGTTGCACGAGGCACAGGGGGCTCCTGATGGTCCGGCATTTCTCTTTTGCCGAGTTCACGGCTCTGGATGACCACAGTGGTATCACCCCCACGAGGTCCATGCATCTGGACGGTACTAGGTATTTTCTTCCAAACCGATGAAGTGCGAGGACTGGACGTTTTCGCAGGTCAGGCCGGTTCTTTCTTGGACAAACGTCCAAGTCCTGTCCGCATTGCGCCAAATGTATACCCGGACAGAACCAACGGAAACATGCAAAAGCGCAGGTCGCCCCGATCAACCGTCCTTCTCGCCCCGTTCCGGGACGATTCGACTTTTCACCCCCCGAGGACGGCCCTCATCGCGCGCGAGAGGTACCACGGATCGACCACCGCGGTGAGCTCACGGGCCGAGTGCATCGACAAAATTGGCACTCCGACATCCACAGTGCGAATGCCCAGCCGGGTCGCCGAGATGGGTCCGATCGTCGACCCGCACGGCACCACGTTGCTGGAGACGAACTCCTGGGTGGGCACCCCCGCGTCCCGGCACGCGGCGTTCCACGCTGCCGCGCCGTGCGCGTCCGTGGCGTAGCGCTGGTTCGCGTTGATCTTGAGGATCGGCCCGCCCCCGGCGACAGGGTGGTTGGCCGGGTCGTGCCGCTCGGGGTAGTTCGGGTGCACCGCGTGCCCCACGTCGGACGACACGTGCAGCGACGCCGCGAACGCGCGGGAGCGCTCCTCCGGCGTGGCGCCCAGGGCCGTGGAGACGCGGACCAGCACCTCCTCCAGGAACGGGCCCGCCGCGCCGGAGCGGGAGGCGCTGCCGATCTCCTCGTGGTCGAAGGCCGCGAACATCTCGACGCTCGTGGCGCCCTCGCCGCCGGCGCCGTCGGAGGCGGCCGCCGCCCGGCCGAGCAGCGCCGTCAGCCCCGCGTGCGTGGAGAGCAGGTTGTCGAGCCGCGCGGACGCGAACAGGACCTGCCCCGCGCCGAAGGCCCGGGCCGGCTGCGTCTCCGCCAGCACCACGTCGTAGCCGCCGATGTCCGCGGGGTCGACGCCGGCGTCCGCCGCGAGCGCCGCCAGGACGTCCGCGCTCTGCGCGTCGCCGAGGCCCCAGACGGGCTGGGTGTGGCGCTGCTTGTCGAGGGCGAGCCCGTTGTCGTTGACGCCCCGGTCCAGGTGGATCGCGAGCTGCGGGATGCGCAGCATCGGGCCGGTGCGCACCAGGTGCTCGGTGCCGTCGTGCGTGACGATCCGCCCGGCCAGCTCCAGCTCGCGGTCGAGCCAGGAGTTGAGCAGCGGGCCGCCGTACACCTCGACCCCCACCTGCCACCAGCCGCCGGCGCCGCGCGTGGTCGGCTTGGGCTTGAGCTTGAAGCCCGTGGAGTCGGTGTGGGCGCCCACGATGGTGAACGGCGTGGTGGGGCCGGCGGCGCCGGGCACGGTGAAGGCGATGACCGAGCCGTCGCGGACCACCACGTAGCGCCCGCCCCGGGTGACGTCCCAGGCGGCGTCCTCGGCGAGGCGGGTGAAGCCCGCCGCCTGCGCGCGCCGGGCCACCTCGGCCGCCGCGTGGTAGGACGACGGCGACGCCGCGATGAACTCGCCCAGGTCGGCCGCGTGGGCGCGGGCCTCCTCCGGGACGGTCGCGGGCTGGACCGGGGCGGTCGGGACTGCGGGCCGGGCGGCTGCGGACTGGGCGGGGGTGAGGGTCTGGTCCGTCATCCGGCCATTATCTCCGCCCGTGCCGGTCCCCCGGCCCACGTGTCGGACGCTCAGGTCACGTGGGTGACTGAGCGTCCGACACGTCGAGCGGTTACTCGCCGGTGGTGTAGTACAGCCAGTCGCCGTCCATGGTGATACCGACCCGCGGACCCTGGTACCCGTCCGGCCGTTGGGACTCGGCCTCCGCCGCCGTCAGCACGCCTGCGGTCACCAGCTCGGCCCATGCCTCGTTCGAGTCGTGGAACTCCTCGGCGACGACTCGTGGCCACACGACCACCGCGTCCGGAGAATCCCCGTCGGGGATCACGGGGGTGGTCTCGCTCACCAGGGCGGCGAGCTCGCGATAGCGGCCAGGGTCGGACTCGGGCAGCGCGAAGACCTGCTCCGGGGTCTCGGTGCCGGACATCAGCTCGACCCCGTGCTGCTTGGCCAGCTCGACCAGCGCCTCGGAGTTGCATGCCTGCGCCAGGACCAGGATGTTCCCGCCGGTTGCCCAGGTGTTCTGGGTCAGCTCGAACCCGGGCGCGTAGTCCGGTTCGAAGCCGGTCGCCGAGCACTCGGGCCCGGTGTCCCCTCCGACAGGGGTCTCCGGTTCGAGGGAGACCCAGGCCCGGGCGACGTCGTCGGGCACGCTCGGCAGCCGGATCTCGACGACCTCCGTGGTGCCGCTGGGCAGCACCCCGACCGCCGACCCCGCCTCGTCGCCGTCGCAGGAGATCTGGGCGGCCGCGACCATCTCACCGGTCAGGGGCTGCACGAGCTCGATCGGGAGCACCGCCTCCGGGTCACCGCCCACGCACTGCCCGATGACGCGCATAGGGGTGTCCGACGAGAAGTCCCACAGGCTCATCTCCGCGGTGCCTCGGCCCGTGGTGCGGTCCAGCACGAACCCCGAGACCTGACCCTCCACAGGCCCGGGGAACTCGACTGCGGGCTCGGCGGTCCGGGGCTCGCCCGTGCCGTGCGCGCCGTCGGCGTCCAGGTGCACCGGCACCGCGTCGCTCACCACCGTGGCCAGCTGTCCGTCGACCCGCGGGAAGGCCACGGCGCGCACCTCGTAGTCTCCCTCCGGCAGCGGCGTCCCGTGCTGCGGGTCGCCGCCGGTCGCCGTGCCCATGCACGTGGTCATCGAGTTACCCGCGGCGGCGACGTCGTCCTCGCTCACGCCGAGCAGCGGTCGCGGCAGCTCGTCCAGTCCCTCGACGAGGTCCGGCCCCAGGTCCAGGACCACGCCGTCCCTGCTCCAGACCAGGACGGGCGGGGTGTCGAGCGTGCCCTGACCCTCCCGGAGCGTGACCGCCATGCCCCAGGTCCGCACGGGATCGACGTCGCCCAGGACTGCCGTCCGGGAGTAGATGTCACCGGCCGGCGCCACCGACCAGCCCTTGGCCGTGGACTCCAGGTCCGCCACCGGCATGCCGCACGTCAGGTCGCTCCAGTCCAGCCACGGCGGCTGGTAACCCTCCCGGACCTGGAACGCCGGCGCGGACGTGGGGGATCCCGGCAGCACCTCGGCGTCGTCCGGCGGCGCGAGCTGCGTCGCGCCCAGCGCCACCACGGCCGCCACCGCCAGCGCTCCCCCACCCAGCCCGCCCAGCTTCGCGCCTCGACGCAGGCGCACCCGCTTGCTCATGGCCGGTATCGCCGCCGCGGGACCGCTGGGCGACGCCGGGTCCACGCCGTCCGCCATCGCGCCGAGGGTCTGCGCCAGCATGCCCGTCCCCACGGGGTCCACCCAGCCGTGGTCCTGGTCCCTGGCGTCGTCGTGCCGGTTCATCGCTTGCTTCCTTCCGTCGTCGCGTCCACTGGTTCGAGCACGTCGCGCAGCGTGCGCAGGGCGTCGTGCAGGTAGCGCTTGACCGTGCCCGGCACCGTGCCCATCGAGTCCGCGACCTGCGCGATCGTCATGTCCTCGAAGTAGCGCAGCACCACGGCCGCGCGCTGCCGGGGCGCGAGCCGGGCCAGCGCCTGCACGACGTCCGCCCGCGCCGTGATCCCGGAGTCGGGGAACGGGACGTCGTCCACGGCGACGCGCGGGGCGATGTCCGCCCACCGCTTGGTCCGCCGCCAGCCGTCCAGGTACAGGTTCAGCACCATCCGGCGCACGTACGCCTCAGGACGCTGCACCGCCCAGCCCCGGCCCTCGCCGTCGTCCCCGTCCAGGGGCACCGCACGCATGCCCGACGTCGCGCGGCCCCGCCGCCCGCCCCGTCCCACCAGACGGGAGCAGTACCTGACCAGTGCCTCCTGCACCAGGTCCTCGGCCTGCCGCACGTCGCCGCACAACGTGTAGGCGTACCCCACGAGCGCTCCGCCACGTCGAGTGGCGAGCAGCTCCAGGTCTTCGTGCCAGCCCATCACCGGCTCCTTCCTGCCGTCCTGACCGTGTCGACGAACCAGGTCGCCAGGAGGTTGTGACGCGTGCGGAACCATTCTGTGGGCCGGGTCCTGTTCCGCCGGGGCCGTCCGGGTCAGGATGAGGACATGGGCGAACCTGTGGACAACCCTGTGGACGACGTCGAGCCCGCCTCGGCGCCGTACCCGCACCGGTTCCGCGCCGCCGAGGCGCGCGGGGCACGGATCGGCCGCCCGCTGCGCGTGCTCGGGCGGGTACGCGGCGTCGACGAGGACCTGCTCGACCGGATCGGCCGCGCCTTCAACGAGGAGGACGACGCCGGGGCGGCGCTCGCCGCGGCCCTGCGGCTCCCCGCCGGCGACCCGGAGCGGGTCACGCACACGCAGCTCCGGACGGCGCTCGCGGGCCCGGCTGGGACGCCGGCGCCCGACGGCGCGGGCGTCGCCCCGCGGCCGCCCGCGCTGCGACGGTTCCTCGCCGAGGTCACCGCCGTGCCCCCGTGGGTGGACCGGGACCTGGTCGAGCAGGGCGCCGCGGTGCAGCGGCGGCTCGGGCAGAACGCGGCCGACGTGCTGCTCCAGCTCTCGCTCGTGGGCGGCTACCGGTTCGGCGGCCCGACCGACCTGCTCGTGGCCACCGGCGCCCTGACCGGCGGGACGTTGCGCCGGCTCGCCGAGACGCAGGAGTGGACGGTCGGGCTGTCCGAGCCCGGCGCGCTGCTGCCCTACGCCCCGGCGTGGCGCGCCACCCTGCACGTCCGGGTCATGCACGCCCTGGTCGGCGCGTCGTTCGCGGACCGGTCCGGCGCTGAAGGTTCGGGCACGGACCGCTGGGACACGGCCCGCTGGGGCCTGCCGATCAACCAGGCCGACCAGGCGGCGACGCTCGGGCTGTTCGACGGCACGCTGATCCTGGGCTGCCGGGCGATGGGGGTGCCCGTCCCGCCGTCGGACAGCCGGGCGCTGATGCACCTGTGGAAGTGGGTGGGACACCTGATGGGTGTGCACCCGGACTTCCTGGTCGACGACGAGTGGGCGCGGCACCGGCTCAACCACCACGTGCTGCTCGCCCAGTCCGGGGTCTCGGACGCCGGGCCGCGCCTCGCCCGGGCCGTGGTGGCCGCGCAGGCCGAGCGGACCTACCGCGGGCCGGCGTGGTGGCAGCCCGCCCGGGCGTGGTTCGAGCGGGAGCGGCTGCTGTCGATGCTCACGGCCTTCCTCGGGGTGCGCAGCATGCGCGAGCTCGGCCTGCCGCTGCGCCCGCCGTGGGCCCACGCCTACCTGCTGCCGCTCAACACGTGGCGGTACCGCGTGCTCGGCCGGCTGCCCGGCGGCCCCGAGCGCCTGGAGCGCTGGGGCCGCCGGCGCAGCGCCGCCATCCTCGCGAGCTACCGCGCCCGGCCCGAACCGTCCTCCAGCGTCACGCGCACCGGCTCGGCGACAGGGAGCCAGACGTCCTCCTCACCGAACACCGGCATGACGGCGTAGACGTCGTACGTGCCGCCTTCGCGCAGGTGTGTGTACACCACCGGGAAGTCGTCCTCCGAACCCTCGATCTCGCCTGCGCACGCGTTGGTGGGCCCCGTCAGCGCCTCCAGGTCCCACGGCCCCTCCGCAGCGCCCTCCTCGGGCGCGTAGTAGCTCAGGTTGGAGGCGGTGTTGGCCGGGAGGTCGACCACCACGCCGTCCTGCACCCAGACCAGCATCGGGTCCAGGTAGCCGCTGAGCGCGGCGGCGTCACCGGTGAGCCGGGTGCCCGCCCGCCAGCCGTCCTCGCCCTGTCGTGCGCCCGGACCGCTCGTCGTCTCGAGGTCGAAGCCCCCGTCCGGTGCGCTCAGGAGGTCCTCGACGGCCATGCCGCAGTGCGCGTCGAGCCCCTCGATCTCGAAGCTGTTGAGCCAGCCCTGCGGCACGTAGCCGTCGACGTAGGTCGCGGTGATCGGGTCCGGCTCGTTCGTGGCGACCGAGGACGCGCTCGGGTCCGCGCTCGGTTCGACGGCCGCGGCGCCCGACGGCACCGGATCCGGGGTGTCCGACGGTGACGGCGACGGGCTCACCGACGCCGTCGGGCTCGGCGAGAGGTGGGTCGTCGGGATCTCCGACGGCACCGGACCCGTCTCGGTGGCCTCGATCGTGGGACGTCCGGGCAGCGGCTCGGACCGGGTGAAGGTCGAGGCCTGCGCGGCGCTGAACGCGAGCGCACCCACGACGGCGGCCGTGCCCAGCCCGACCGCGCCCGCCTTGGCGACCCGCCAGGTCCGGACCCTGCGCCGCAGCAGCCCGAGGTTCTCCTCCGGCGCGCTCGGCACGTCGGTGGGGGTGGCGCCCGAGACGAGCGCGTCGATGGTCTGCCGCAGCACGTCGCGGCCGATGCCCAGGTCGTCGGCGCCGTGGTCGTCGTGCCCGCTCATCGCAGCTCTCCCTCCGGCACGAGGACCCCGCGCAGCGCGCTGATCCCGTCGGCCAGGTGTCTCTTGATGGTGCCCTCCGCGATGCCGAGCGTCGCGGCGATCTGGGGCACGGTGAGGTCGTCGTAGAAGCGGAGTACTACGCAGGCGCGCTGGCGTGGGCTCAGGCCGCGCAGCGCGGCGGTCACGTCGGCGCGGGCGGTGATGTCCGACGCCGGCGCCCGCACCCGGTCCTCGACGGCCACCTTGGGCTGGGCCTTGCGCCACAGCGTGAACCGCCGGGCCTCGTCGAGGTAGAGGTTGAGCATCGTCCGGCGCACGTACGCCTCGATGCCCGCGTGGCTCCCGCCGTCGTTCAGCGGGAACTCCGTGAAGCCCTCGGTGCCCGCGGCCTCGGGGCGGCGGAACCGCCGGAAGACGCGCACCAGCGCATCCTGCACCAGGTCCTCCGCGCGGCGCACGTCACCCGTCAGCGCGTACCCGTACCCCACGAGCGCCCGGCCCCTGCGGGTCACAAGCTCCGTGAGCTCATCGTCCCAGCGCGCACTCATCGCAGGGCCTGCCCTGACCCGGTCACGTCGTCTGCCCTGTCACGTTCTCGTCCCCTCACCCTGCGGGTCCTGCGCCCCGCTCTTACCCACATACGAGCGGGGCGCAGGAACCGTTGGGACGCGGGCCGAACTTTTTCGGCCGGGATCTTCCGGCCGTTCCGGCGCGGCCTGGTCAGGGTCCGACGACGGCTGGGTCAGTCGCTGGCGGAGTAGTACCGCCAGGTGCCGTCCTCGCCGATGCCGATCACCATGCCGGTGTACCCGAAGGTGGTGTCGGCCCGCTGGGCATCGGCCTGCTCCTGCGTGAGCAGGCCCGCGTCCACCACCTCCTGCCAGGCCTCGTCCGAGTCGCGGAACTCCTCGGTCGAGACCCGGGGCCACACGACAGTCGGGTATCCCCCGTTCTCGCCGGCGACCGCGCCGACCGTGCCGGTCAGGAGCCGGGCCAGCGTCGCGTAGTGCTGCGTGTCCGTGTCGGGCAGGGCGAACGTCTGCTCCGCCGTCTCGGTCGTGAACATGAGCTCCGTGCCGTCCTGGTTCGCCAGGCCCATGAGCTGGTCGGAGTCGCAGGCCAGCGCCGCGTCCACGATGGCCTCCGCCTTTGCCCCGGCCCCCTCGCTCGGCGAGCTCGCCGGGTCGTAGGCCAGGTCGAGACCGTCCGCGGAGCAGTCGCCGGCGGCCTCGCCGCCGGTGTCGCCGCTCCCGCCGCTGCCGCCGGTGTTCGGGGCGAGGGTCGCCCAGAACCGCGCGACGCCGTCGGGCACGCTCGCCAGCCGGAGGTCCACGACCTCCTCGGCGCCGCTCACCACGGGATCCGAGACGGACCGCTCGCCGTCGCAGGGGATGTCGAAGGACATGAACGACTCGCCGGAGTGCAGCAGCACCTCGATCGACACCACGTCCCCGGGTTTGGTGCTCTCGCACTCGGCGGTGATCACCGGCGTGCCGGTCGTGATGTACCCAAACTGTGTCAGCCGCGCAGAGACCCAGTCCGTGCTGCGGTCCAGCACGAAGCGCGACAGCTCGCCCTCGACGGGCTCCGGGGGCTCGATCGTCGCGGCGCCGCCGCGCGTGCCGGTGGGGCTGTGCGCGCCGTCGGCGTCGAGGCGGACGTCGACCGGCTCGCTCACCGCCGTCGCCCACTGGCCCGACGCGAGCTGCGGGAAGGCGACCACCCGCACCTCGTAGTCGCCCTCGGGCAGGGGGGTCGCGAAGTTGTCGACGGTCTCGGTCTCGACAGGCGCGCACGTGGTGAACGCACCGCCCTGGGCCTCGGTCGCGTCCCCGGCGGAACCCACCAGGGGCTCGCGGAGCACCGGCGCCCCGAAGACGTTCGTCCCCAGGTCCACCACCACACCGTCCTGGCTCCAGACCAGTACCGGCGGGACGTCGAGCGACCCGTCGGTCCCCGCGACCGTCGCCGCCATGCCCCACGTGGTCGAGGGCTCGCCGCCCTGCTCCGAGGTCACGGAGTAGATGTCGCCGATCGACTCGGCGGACCAGCCGGCCGCCGTCGTCTCCAGGTCCGCCACCGGCATGCCGCACTCCAGTCCGGCGCCCAGGTCACGGATCCAGGAAGGCTGGTACCCGTCCTGGATCACGCTCGTCGCGGGCGGTCCCGACGGGGACGGCTCGCTGGTCGGGTCCGCGGACCGGTTCGGGGCCACGATCTCGGTGGGCGACCCCGGCAGCACCGGGTCGGCGCTGTCCCACATCGGCGTCTGCGTGACGCCGAAGGCGAGCACGCCCGCCACCACCAGGCTGGCGCCGGCGAGGCTGCCGACCTTCGCGGCACGACGGCGTCGTACACGGTCGCGCACCACACCGAACGAGACGTGCAAGTCGTCCACCTCCCCACCGGGCATCGCGTCGGCGGCGCCATGGAGTGCGCCGCTCAGGAAGTCGTTCTGGTCGGAACGGTCGTTCAGGTCGTCGAGGCTCATCGGGCGGCCCTCCCTTCGGCGGGTCGGAAGTCGTCGGGGCGCAGGATCTCCTGCAGGTTCTTGGTCGCGTCGGACAGGTACCGCTTCACCGTGCCCTGTGCCGTGCCCAGGGCGTCCGCGATCTGCGGCACCGTCATGTCCTCGAAGTAGCGCAGCACCACGCAGGCGCGCTCCCGGGCGCCGAGCTTGGCGAGCGCCGTCATGACGTCGACCCGTGCCGACGCCGCCTGGTCGGCGCCGCGGGTGCTGGGGTCGTCCGCCATCAGGTGCTTGATCCCGGACCAGCGCTGCCGCTTGCGGTAGCCGTCCAGGTAGATGGTCAGGACCGCCCGCCGCACGTAGCCCTCCACGTTGGTGAACGGTGAGTCGAGGTCGTGCGCCCGGCTGCCCACCGCCACGCCCACCCCGCCGCCCCGGCCGGGGCGGCGGAGCCGCGAGTAGACCTTCACCAGTGCGTCCTGGACCAGGTCCTCGGCGAGGGCGCGGTCGCCGGAGAGCATGTAGGCATAGCGGACCAGCGCGCTGCCGCGCGTCCTCATGAGCTCATCGAGCTCGTTCTCCCATACCGCCATGGCCACCTCCCCGGTGCGTGTGTGCTGTCATCGTCTCCACAACCCACATGACGCGCCGTCCGGAGGTTTCGTTGGTCACTCGCCGATGTAGTAGTCGGCGAACGCCTCCGTGGCCAGGTACTGCGGTTCGCCGTCCGACGCCGGGTCGAGCTCCGTGAAGGCGAAGAGGGTGTAGCCGCCGTCCGGCAACCCCTCCGCGGGATCGGTGAGGCAGGTCGTGTCCGGCTCGACGGGGACGACGACGGAGGTGTCGCCCCCGGCGTCGACCCGGAGGTCCTCCGCCGGCTCCGACCAGACGTCCCGGCCCACCCCGACCACCCGGCCCGCGCTGAGCCAGACCAGGGTGACGGGCGTGCGGGTGGTGTCGACGGCCTTGCCGGCGGTCTCCTCGAACGTGGCCGTCACCTCGGTGGGGGTGAGGGACCCGCCGCTGGTGTCCGCCGAGAGCCGCAGGTTCCCGCGCTCCGCGGGCACGTGCGGGCCCTGCGGGATGTCCGACGCGTGGGCGCCGCACGCCAGGCGGGTGCCCTCCAGCCACCCGGGCTGGTAACCGTCACGGATGTCGACCGTCAGCGGCTCCTCGGCAGGTACGTCGACCTCCGGCACCTCCAGGGTGACGGGCTCGCTGACGGCCATCCCGCTCGTCCCGTCGCCGTCGGCCCACGGCATGACCGCGTAGACGTCGTAGGTGCCGGCCGGGCGCGGCTCCAGGAAGGTCTCCGAGATCATGCCCACCGTCCAGTCGCCGCACGCCGTGGCCGCGGCCGCCTCGGCGACGTCGTCCTGCGACTCTCCGGCGCCGGGCAGCGGGTAACCGCCCTCGTGCCAGCCCGCCCCGAGGTCGACCACCTGGCCGTTCTGGGCGAAGACCAGCATGGGGTAACCGCCGTCCATCGCCGGACCCTCGGCGTCGGTGCGGGTGATGCGGACCTGCGCGGTGAGCCCGTACCCGTCGACCGTCAGGTCGCCGGTCAGCTCCAGCTCCACCGTGTCGGAGGTGGACGTCAGCTCCGTGACCTCCATGCCGCAGCGGTACTGGGGGCCCTGGTCGGTCCACTGCATCGGCGCCCAGCCACCGACGGCCGCGTTCGACACCTCCGGGCTCTGGGTGGCCGGAACCACCGGCTCGGACAGGAGCCGCGACGGCCCCCCCAGCGCCGCCATCGCCAGCAGGCCAGCCAGTACCAGCGAGGCACCACCCAGCGCGCCCACCTTCACCGCGCGCCGGCGGCGCACCAGGCCCGAGACCACGTCCAGCCGCTCGTCCAGCGCCGTGTCCATCTCCGGCACGGTGATCTCCGCGAGCGAGCCGCGCAGCACCTCCATCGCGTTGGACAGGTGCCGCTTGATCGTCCCCTGGCTCGTGCCGAGGGTCTGCGCGATCTGCGGCACCGTCATGTCCTCGAAGAACCGCAGCACCACCGACTCGCGCTGCCGTGGCGAGAGCTGGGCCAGCGCCACCGCGACGTCGACCCGTGCCGTCGCGACACGCTCCGCCGCGGGCGCGCGGTCCTCGTCGGCCAGGAGGTGCTTGATGCCCGTCCAGCTCGACTGCCGTCGGTAGCCGTCCAGGTAGATGGTCAGCATCGCCCGGCGCACGTACGCCTCCGCGTTCGTCAGCCGGGGCTGGTCCAGGTCCACGACCTGCCCGCCGTCGTCCGCCATGCCGCGCGGGCGGCGCAGACGCGAGAACACCTTCACGAGTGCGTCCTGCACCAGGTCCTCGGCCTGCGTCCGGTCCCGGCACAAGGTGTACCCGTACCCGACCAGCGCGCGGCCGCGCCGCGCCATGAGCTCCTCGAGCTCGCTCTCCCACTGCGCCATCGGTGACGCCCCCTCTCGCTTTCATCCTCCCTGACGGGCGGGAACGCGAGAACGATGATGGCGATGCGCGGGCAGTTCGCGGAACCTCATGGGCGCGGCCCAACCTCTGTGCACTCCGGATCGAGCCCGACGTCCACGAACGAGCACCACTCGTCGTCGCCTTCGTAGAAGGTCGACCAGGTCGGCCCCTCCCGCATGTGGTCCTGGATGTTGAGCTGCCAGCCCGAGTACTTCCCGGCGGGACGATCGACGGCGGCCTGCTCCGCGCTGACGACACCAGCATCGACCGCCTCCTGCCACGCGGCCTCGTTCTTGGTGAAGGTGGCCACCCGGGGCCAGGTCGAGGACTCGCTGTCGTCCCGGTTGACCGGCTGGGTCCCGGTCAGGAGCCGCGCGACCGTCGCATAGGGCGTCTTGCCCCCGGACTCCGGGAGCGCGAAGACCTCGTTGACGAGCAGGTCGTCCTGCTCAGGTGTCGGCGCGGTATCAAGATTCACGCCGGCCAGCTCCACGACCAGCCGTTCGTCACAGGTCGTGACCGCCTCCAACAGCCGTGCGGCCGCGGCCCGCACCCCGTCCGTGACGCCCGGCGCGACCAGCTCCCGCCCGGCGTACGCGGCGCCGCTGCAGTCGGTGGACGCCGCCGGGTAGTCCGGCGCCGGCGCCACGCCGCTGTCCAGGTCGACGGTGACCGGGTCGCTGACGAGCAGGCGCTTCGCGTCCTCCTCCGGGTCGTCAGCCCGAACGGGATCGCCGACGATCGCGATCAGCTCGTACCGCCCGCCGGCGCGCTCGTTGTCGTAGTAGCTGTCCATGGCGGATTCTCCTTCCACCAGGGTCTCCGCGCGGCAGGTCGACGCGTTGTCGGCGGACGCGGACCCGGTCCAGGTGCCGTGGTCGACCAGTGCCCCGGGTGCCTCGACATTGGCCGCCTCCCGCCAGTAGCTCGGCAGGTCGACGATCCGGCCCTCGTGCGCCCAGACGATCAGCGGATAGGTCATCGAGTTGAAGTCACCGTCGAACACGCCCTCCGGTACCTCGCCCGAGACCGTGACCGGCAGGCTCCAGAACGTCTGGGTGCCCTGCGGGTCGGGCACCAGGTCGCCGCTGATCTCGACGTCGAAGGTGCCCGTGTCCATCGCCAGGAGCTCCTCGACGGGCATGCCGCAGTAGACGCCTGTGCCGGCCGACCACTGGACCGGCACGTACCCCGGCGTGTACTCGATCCTGTCCTCCGCGGGCAGCGGCTCCGACCGGATCCACGGTTTGACCGCGAACGCGCTCAGGGCCAGCACCACGGCCAGGACCATCGACACTCCCGCCACCGCAGCCACCTTCGTCACCCGGCGCCGGCGCGTCGCGCCCACCACGGTGCCCACCCGATCGTCCAGATCGGTGTCCATGGCGGGCACCGAGACCTCGGCGAGCGCCTGGCGCAGCACCGCCGTCGCGTCGAACAGGTGCCGCTTGACCGTGCCCTGGTTCAGGCCGAGTGCCGTGGCGATCTGCGGGATCGTCATGTCCTCGAAGTAGCGCAGCGCCACCACCTCGCGCTGCCGCGGGGACAAGCGGGCGAGGGCCACGCCCACGTCGACCCGAGCGGTGGCGACCCGGTCCGCGCCGGGCGTGTGCTCGTCGTCGGCCAGGAGGTGCTTGAACCCGGCGAAGTGGCTCCGCCTGCGGTACCCGTCCAGGTAGATCGTCAGCATGGCACGACGCACGTACCCCTCGGCGTTGGTCGGCTCCGGCTGGTCCAGGTCGACCTGCGTCTGCCCGACCACCGACGGCGGACGGCGCAGCCGCGAGTACACCTTGACCAGCGCGTCCTGCACCAGGTCCTCGGCCTGCGCCTTGTCCCGCGTGAGCGAGTACCCGTACCCCACCAGCGCACCACCGCGCCGCACCACGAGCTCCGCGAGCTCTTCCTCCCACCGCGCCATGCCAGCGCTCCTCTCGTCCTGCTGCCCGTAACGGACGGAGGACGCAGAAGGTTGAGTCCGGACCGCCGAGCTGTCAGAACCTACGCCGGGCCGCCAGCAGGACGGTGGTGTGGTCCACCGTGAACGTGCCGTCGACCACGGCCTCGTCGTGGGACAGGACGGACCGGACGCCGTCCAGGACCGCGTGCTGCACCGCCTCAGGCAGTCGAGCGAAGCCGCCCGACGTCGGGACCTGGTCGAGCCACTCGTCCACGCCGTACCTGCGCTGCCACGCGTACCGCCAGCGCTCCGGACCGGCGAACCCGCCCGCCTCCTCCAGGCCCGACCCGGCACGGTCGAGCATCACCTCATACCCGTCGGCGGCCGTACGCCCCGGGGCGTACATGGCTGCCCCCGGGGTGCCCGCCAGCGCACCGGAGTACAGCTCGTGCATCGCCGCACGGAGGGTGGGCGGCAGGTCAGCGGCGTGCCAGAACACGGCCAGCACGCCGCCCTCGCGCAGCACCCGGGCAGCCTGGACGGCTCCGGCGACGGGATCCACCCAGTGCCACGTCATGCCCGACACGACGGCATCGAACGTGCGACCCGCGGGATCCCACTCCTCGAACCGCGCCACCTCGACGGCCAGGTCCCGCGCCCGGGCCACGGCGGCCATGCGCGCGTCGGCCTCGACGCCCAGCACCTCCGCTCCGGCGGCGCGGAACGGCAGGGCGGACAGCCCCGTGCCGATCCCCACGTCCAGCAGCCGGACGCCGGCTGCGCCGGGCACGGCGGCATCCTGACGATCGGGAGCACCAGGAGCGGCGCGCTCACCCAGCCGGCCGCCGTCGTGGGCCAGGTACCGGAGGACCGCGTCGGCGACCGGCCGCTGCGTGACCGGGCGCGTGCGGTCGTAGCGTTCGGCGTCGGCGCCGAAGCCTTCGGCCGCACCACGGTGCAGGTGGGCGGTGCTGACGCCGTCGGGCACTCTTGAAGTGGGCATGCGCCCACGCTAGTGGGCACATGCCCACTCAGGCAACATTGCTACGGCCCGAACGGTCGCGGACCATCCCCGCGACCCGCGCACGGCCGGAACAGGAGGAGGCGCCCGTGCCCACCGGAGTCGCGCTCGACGACCCCCGCGCCCAGCTCGTGGCCGCCGCGGAACGGCTGCTCGCCAGGGGCGGCGCCACGGCGCTGACGAGCCGCGCCGTGACGGACGAGGCCGGCGTCGCCAAGGGCGTGCTGCACCGCCACTTCGCCGACTTCGACGACTTCCTCGCCGCGCTCGTGCGCACCCGCATCCAGCGCGCCGACGAGGTCGGCGAACGACTGGTCGCCGCCGCGGGCTCCCGCACGGTGGTCGGCAACGTGTCGGGGTACCTGGCCGCCACGCTCGACGACGTCGCGCTCGCCGTCGTCGCGCTCGTCACCGCCCGCGACGAGCTGCGCCGGCGGCTGCGCGAGACGTCGCCCGAGGGTCTGCCGTTGCTCGTGGAGATCACGCGGGCGCTGACGACCTACCTGACGGCCGAGCAGTCGTACGGGCGCGTGGCCCCGACCCCCGAGCCCCGCTACCTCGCGATGACGGTCGTGGGCACGGGGCACCTGATGTTCGCCGGCGAGCTGGGCGCGCTGCCCGACGAGGCCGCGGTGCGCGAGGTGGTCGAGTCCGTCCTGGTGGGGGCGCTGCGGTCACCGGACCGATGAGTTCCGCCGACCCGGGTGGTCCGCACCCCATGAGCACCTACCGCGTCGAGACACGCCCCGAGACCCCCACGGCCGGCATCACGGACACCGTGCCGATGACCGAGATCGCGAGGATCGCGGACCGCATCCCCGAGATCGCCGGCTGGCTCGCCGAGCGCGGCTCGCACCCCGCCGGCGCCCCGTACTTCCGGTACCACGTGATCGACATGGCCGCCGACCTCGTCGTCGAGGTCGGCTTCCCGGTGCCCGACGGCGCCGCGCTCACCTCCGCGGGCGACGTCGCCGTGAGCACGATCCCGGCCGGTCACTACGTGACGACCGTCCATCACGGCCACCCCGACGGCCTGGTCGACGCCACCGGCGCCCTGCTGCGGTGGGCGGCCGCGGAGGGGCTCACGTTCGACCGGCGCGACACCGACTCGGGCGACGCGTGGGCGGGCCGGTTCGAGTTCTACCTCACCGACCCCGCGGAGCAGCCGGACATGGCGCAGTGGGACACGGAGCTCGCCTTCAAGCTGGCCGACTGATTCCGCGGGCGGCCGGTCCCCTTCGAGACCCGACTTTCTCCGCTTTGAACGGCCGCAAAGCGAAGAAACTTAGGCCTCGAAGGGGAGCGCGCAGGTTCAGCGACCGTCAGGCCAGCTCGATGCGGTAGCCCCGCTTGACCACCGTGCGGATCAGGTCGCGGCGGCCCGCCGCCTCACGCAGCCGCGCGATCGCGACCTCGGCGGCGTGGGTGTCCTGCGAGTCGCCCGGCAGCGCGGCGAGCACCTCCTCACGCGGCACGACGTCGCCCTCCGCCGCCGCGAGCAGCCGCAGCACCGCGACGCCTGTCGGGGACAGCGGCAGCACCTTGCCGTCGAGCACCGCCACGCGGGCCCGGATCACCAACGACCCGGCGACCGTGCTCAGTGCCACGGACTCGATGTGCTCGTAGTGCCCCACCAGTGCGCGCACGAGCGCGCCGAGCCGCCCGCGCTCGGGCTGCAGCGGCACGATCCCGCGGTGCTCCAGCGGCTTGGCCGTCACCGGCCCCACGGCGGCGGCGACCGTGCCGCCGTCGGCGAACCGTGCGCGGACCCGGTCGACCAGGCCCTCCGCCTCGACGGCCTGCAGCCAGGCCTCGGCGCCCGGAGCGGACGTGAAGACCACGGCGTCGATCTCGCCGTCGGCCACCGCGTGCGCGGAGTCGCGGACCGCCGTCGGGTCCGGTGCGGGGCCCCAGCGGTAGACGACGAGGCTCGCGACCTGCGCGCCGGCCTTCTCGAACACGTCGTCCAGCCCGTCGGCGCCCGCGCCGTGGTGCTGGATCGCGATGCGCAGCCCCTGCACACCCTCGCTGAGCAGCACCTCCGCCACCTCGGCGGACGTCTCCGACTCGGCCACCCAGTCGGCCTGCAGACCGGCGGCCTGGATCGCGCCGCGAGCCTTGGGCCCGCGCGCGACGAGCCGTATCCCGGTGAGCATGCCGAGGAGCGGCTCGGCGAGCCCGTGCGCGTCGGCGGCCTCGATCCAGGCGCGGAACCCGATCCCGGTCGTCACCACAAGGACGTCGGGCGGCGCGGCGACGATTGCCCGGGTCGCGGCGATCAGCGTCTCGTCGTCGACGTGCGGGATCATGCTGAGGGCGGGCGCGTGCCGGATCGTGGCGCCGCGCCGCTCCAGGGCGGCGGCGAGCTCGGAAGCCCGGCGCTCGGCCGTGACGAGCACGGTCGCACCGGCCATGACCTGGCCCAGCGTCGGGTGGGCGGCCTGGGCGTGGGCGGGCGCTGCGACGTCAGACACCGGCACCTGCCAGACGTCGCTCACTCGTGCCCTCCAGAAGCCCAGCCGCGGCCACGTGGCCGATGACGACGACCGCGGGCGACCGGACACCACGGGCCGCCGCCACGTCGGCCGCCTCGTCGAGACGGGCCCGCGTGACACGCTGCTCCGGCGTGGAACCGTTCTCCACCATCGCCACGGGAGTCCCGGGATCCGCGCCTGCGGCCAGGCACTGCGCCACGATCGCGCCGAGGGACCGCACCCCCATCAGTACGACAAGCGTAGCCGTGCCGTCGCGCACGCAGGAGAGTGCGGCGCCGTCGAGCGGCCCGGACGTGTCAGACGCACGGTTCCCTGGGGTGATCTGTGCGTCTGACACGTCAGGGGGCGAGGCGCAGTGGCCCGAGACCACGTGGAAGCCCGTGGTGACCCCGCGGTGGGTGAGCGGGATCCCGGCCAGGCCCGGCACGGCGACGGCGGAGGTGACACCCGGGACCACCTCGACCGGCACGCCGGCGGCGGCGCACGCGAGCACCTCCTCGCCGCCGCGGCCCAGCACGAACGGGTCGCCGCCCTTGAGCCGTACCACGTGGGCGCCCGCCAGCGCGTGCTCCACGATCAGCTCGTTGATGCGTTCCTGCGGCACGGGGTGCCGGCCGGGCTCCTTGCCGACGTCGACCACGCGGACGTGCGGCGGGAGCTCGGCGAGGATCTCGACGGGGCCGAGCCGGTCGGCCACCACGACGTCGGCCGCCTGCAGCGCGCGCCAGGCCCGCACGGTCAGCAGGTCGGGCGCCCCGGGCCCGCCCCCGACCAGCGTCACGCGCCCGGTCACGGGAGGCCCACGTGGATCACGCCGTCGCGGACCTCGACCGGGTAGGTCACCAGGTCCGCGGGGAGGTCGTCCTTCGGGGTCTTGTCGGCCAGGACCAGGCACGCGCCCGTGGCCAGGGAGAACACCTGCTTGTACACCGGCGCAGCCACCGTGGGCTCGCCGCCGCGGGTGCCGACGATCCCGCGCGACATCACGTTGGCCGCCGAGAACGGGTCCAGGTTCTGCACGGCGTACACCCGCCCGGCGTGGCCGCCGTAGGCGGCGTCGTCGGGCAGGCGGAAGAGGGCGACCTGGACGTCCCCGAAGAGCGCCGCCGCGCCCCGCTCGGGGAACAGGTCGGTGAGCAGGCAGGCCCGCTCCCAACGGCTCGGGGCGGTCGGCTCCCCAGCCACCCGGGTCTCCGCCAGCTCGTTGACGCTCATGCTCGTACCTCCAGCTTCGGGCCTGCGATGACGACGCCGGACGCGCGCTCGGCCGACGTCGCCGGACGGCGCTGGCCGCGCTCGGTCACATAGGCCAGCGACGGGTCGGCGTCGTTGGGGGCGTTGACGAACGAGGAGAACCGGCGCAGCTTCTCCGGGTCCTCCAGCACGGCCTTCCACTCGTCCTCGTAGTTCTCGACGTGGCGGGCCATCGCGGCGTCCAGGTCGGCGCAGATGCCGAGCGAGTCCTCCATGATCACCTCGCGCACGCCGTCCAGGCCGCCGTCGACCTCCTCGATCCACGGCGCGGTGCGCTGCAGCCGGTCGGCCGTGCGCACGTAGTACATGAGGAACCGGTCGATGGTGCGCAGGAGCTCCTGCGACGTCAGGTCCTCCGCGAGCAGCTTCGCGTGCCGCGGCGTCTGACCGCCGTTGCCGCCCACGTAGATGTTCCAGCCCTTGTCCGTGGCGATGACGCCCACGTCCTTGCCGCGCGCCTCGGCGCACTCGCGGGCGCAGCCGGACACGCCCATCTTGAGCTTGTGGGGCGAGCGCAGGCCGCGGTAGCGCAGCTCCAGCTCGACGGCCATGCCCACGGAGTCCTGCACGCCGTACCGGCACCACGTGGAACCGACGCACGACTTCACGGTGCGCAGCGACTTGCCGTAGGCGTGCCCGGACTCGAAGCCGGCGTCGACCAGCCGGCGCCAGATGTCCGGGAGCTGCTCCACGCGGGCGCCGAACATGTCGATGCGCTGGCCGCCCGTGATCTTCGTGTAGAGCCCGAAGTCGCGCGCGACCTCGCCCACCACGATGAGCCCCTCCGGCGTGACCTCGCCGCCGGGCATCCGGGGCACCACCGAGTAGGTGCCGTCCTTCTGCAGGTTGGCGAGCATGTGGTCGTTGGTGTCCTGGAGCGTCGACTGCTCGCCGGCCAGGATGTGCCCGTTGCCGAGGCTCGCCAGGACGGACGCTACGACGGGCTTGCAGATGTCGCAGCCGCGGCCCTTCGCGGTGGCGGCCGCGCCGTCCGCCGTCGTGCCGCTCCCGAACCGGGCCACGATGTCGCTGAACGAGTGCAGGTCGGCGACCCGGACGGCGTCGAAGAGCTGGGCGCGGGACATCTCGAAGTGCTCGCACAGGGCCGTGCTGACCTCGATGCCCGCGCGCTCCAGCTCGGTGTCCACGAGCTTCTTGACCAGCGGCAGGCAGGCGCCGCAGGTGGTGCCGGCCCGGGTGCAGGCCTTCACGCCCGGCACGTCGGTGCACTGGTGCTCGGTGACGGCGCCGCGGATGGTGCCCGCCGAGACACTGTTGCAGGAGCAGACGTTGGCGTCGTCCGGCAGCTCCAGGCCCGGGGCGGAGCCGCCGCCCTCCGGGAGCAGGAACGCGCTCGGGTCGTCGCCGGGCAGCTCCGCCCCGAGCATGGGGCGCAGGCTGGCGTAGGGTCCGGCGTCGCCCACGAAGACGCCGCCCAGGAGGGTGCGGGCGTCGTCGGACAGGACGAGCTTCTTGTAGACGCCGGCCACGGGGTCGGCCCAGACCACCTCGACGGCGTCCTCGGTGCGGGCGTGCGCGTCGCCGAACGACGCGACGTCGACACCGGAGAGCTTGAGCTTGGTCGCGGTGTCGGCCCCGGGGAACTCGGCCAGGCCGCCGAGCAGCCGGTCCACGACCACCTCGGCCATCGTGTTGCCGGGCGCCACCAGGCCGAGGCAGCGTCCCTCGATGCAGGCGACCTCCCCGACGGCCCAGACGTGCGGGTCCTCGGTGCGGCAGGTCAGGTCGACGACGACGCCGCCGCGCTCGCCGATCGGCAGCCCGGCCGCCCGGCCGAGCTCGTCCCGGGGGCGCACGCCGGTGGCGACCACGACGACGTCGACGTCGAGCCGCCCGCCGTCGGCGAAGTCCAGGCGGCCCACGTGGCCGGTACGCCGGTGGGGCTTCATCTGGCTGGTCGCGGTCTCCGCGCGGACGCCGATGCCCTTGCCGTTGATCAGGCGCTTCAGCGCGTGGCCGCCGCCGAGGTCGACCTGGACACCCATGAGGTGGGTGCCGAACTCGATCACGGTGGCCTGCGCGTCCAGCGCGGTCAGGGCCCCGGCGGCCTCCAGGCCCAGCAGGCCACCGCCGATGACGGCGCCGCGGACCGGCTTGCCCTCGGGGTAGCTCCGGCGCTTCTCCTCGACCCAGCCGCGCAGGGCCGCGACGTCGTCGATGGTGCGGTAGACGAAGACGCCGGGGAGGTCGTTCCCGGGGATGGGCGGCATCGCGGCGCTGGAACCCGTGGCGAGCACCAGCTCGCCGTAGCGGTGCACGTGGCCGAGGCGGTCGGTGACCGTCTTCGCCGCGCGGTCGATCGACTCGATCTTGCGGTCGGTGTGCAGGGTGACGAGCGGGTCCGCCCACAGGGCCGGGTCGCCCAGGGCGATGCCCTCGGGGCCCTCGTCGAACCAGCGGGTCAGGCCCACGCGGTCGTAGGGCGCGCGGGGCTCTTCCGCGAAGACGGTGACGTGGTAGCGACCGGCGTCGTCCCGGGCGCGCAGCGCCTCGACGAGCCGCTGCGCGACCATGCCACCGCCGATCACCACAAGGTGCTGAGGATTGCCGGAATTGACCATGTCTTGACCGTAGGTCGCGGGTTTTTCGCGCTGGTGCGCCCTCGGTTACCCGAGCCGAACATCTTCCTCACAGGGCCGATCGCGGCCCGGTGAGCGGGTAGGGATCAGTTCCACTGGGCAAGCAGCTCATCCGGACCGAGCACAACCGCTTCGGACGCACGGACCTGGTCGTCGACACCGTTCCGGCTGACGACCACGAGGCCGGTGCTCTCCGTCGCGCCAGGCACCTGAGCCCGGTGAGCGATGAGCTCCCCGAGCTCCCTGACGCCGAACGGCTTGGTGGTCCACTTGATCGAGCCCACGCCGTAGACGCTCTTCGCGACAGGCTCCTTGTCTGCCAGAACGAGGTCGACCTCAACGCTGTTGGTGCGGTTCCAGAAACCCCCGACCGACATCGACCCGTCCACAGGCACCGGCAGTTCCGCATGTCGCATCAGGGCGATCGACTCCCGGACGACCGGTTCGATGGCACGACCTCGCCACCGCGTCCACTCGTCACGGACCCGGTGGAGGACGCGGTCACCTCGGCCTCGTTCGATCTCGGCGAGGTGAGGACCGAGAAAGTGGAGCCAGAACAACAGGTACGGATCGACGATCCGGTACCTCGTGTCGGTCGACGTCCTGAGCGAGAGCGGCCGCTCGGACACCACCACGCGCTTCGTCTTGAGCAGATCGAGAGACCGGGTCAGGGAGGTCGCCCTCAGGTCGCCGGCCTTCGAGCCGATCTCGGTGAACCGGCGTTGACCCTGGCCGATCACCTCGAGCACTCGGCGAGCCTGCACGTCACCCGGAAACTCAGCAGCGAGCGACCTTTCGGCACTCACCAGGAGCGACGACGTCGGATGCGTGAGCGCCTCCTCGAGGTAGGCCCACAGGCCCTGGCCCTTGCCCCAGTCCCGGCAGATCAGAGGGAGACCGCCACTCACGAGATAGGCATCGAACGCGTCCCCGGGCGAGAGCGAGAGCATTTGCCCTACCTCGGTCGGCGAGAGCGGAGGAACAACCATCTCGGTCGCCCTCTGATGGAAGGGCCGGTCGTAGTCGTTGAGCGCCTCCATCATCGCCAGGTCAGAACCGATCCCGATGAGCAGCACGGGACGCCTGCTGAGCTCACGGTCGAAATGCCTCTGGAGCACACCCTCGAAGCCGTCGTCGGCTGCCGTGACGTACGGCAGTTCATCCAGCACCACGATTGCGGGGCCCTCGGTCGGGAGCGCTGCGACGAGGAGTCGAAGGGCGTTGTCCCAGCTCGACGGCGGATCACCAGCGAACAGCTCCGCTCCAGGCAGGGTTGAGGCGACAGCGTCCTGGGCGAAGGCCGCGAGGTCATCACGCACCGAGCGGCCAGCCGCCGTGAAGAACATACTGGGGAGCCCCGCCTTGTGAATGAACTCCTCGACGAGACGCGACTTCCCCACCCGGCGTCGACCACGGATGAGTACGGCCCGACCGGGTCGATCCGTCCCGTTCGCCACCTGGTTGAGCAGGTGCTGCAGCTCCGCGGTCTGCCGTCTCCGCTCGACGTACTCCGACATCTCGACTCCTATTACTATCTTGAAAGATACTATCCCCAATGATAGTTACATGCGGTTGAGCGTACCGACAAGGACGCCTGGCCGCGCGCCGAGATGCACCGCTAGCGTGGCGCCGTGGACATCCGGACCGTGCCCAACCCGTTGGTGCGGGCCGGCGGACGCTGGCTGCACCGGGTCAACCAGCGGCACCCGTGGAGCCACAACGACCACTTCCACGGGTGGATCCTGCGGCGGCTCCCGGCCCGGCGGCTCCGTGTGCTTGACGTCGGCTGCGGCAACGGGCTCCTGCTGGGCCGGCTGCGCGGGCGGTTCGACGAGGTGCTCGGCGTGGACGCCGACGCCGCCATGGCCGCGATCGCCGCCGAGCGGTTCGCAGGCGATCTCGCGGTGACCGTGCGGCACGCCCGGTTCGAGGAGGTCGACGGCACGTTCGACGCCGTCACGATGGTCGCGGTGCTGCACCACCTGCCGCTGGAGGCTGCGCTCCGGCACGCTGCCGGGCTGCTCACGCCCGGCGGGCGGCTGCTGGTGGTCGGCCTGGCGTGGGCCGACTCGCTGACCGACCTCGCGTGGGACCTCCCGTCGTCCCTGCTCAACCCGCTGGTCGGGCTGATCAAGCATCCACAGCCGGTCCGTGCCCCTGTGGACGACGGCGGTGGCGGCGCGGACGGCGACCGTCCCGGCGCGGGCAACGGCGGGGCGGACGGCGACCGAGCGGACGGCGACCGAGCGGACGGCGAACCCATGATGCCGGTGCGCGACCCCGCCGAGACGTTCGCGGAGATCTCCCGGACCGCACGCGCCGTGCTGCCGGGGGCGCGGCTCCGCCGTCGGCTGTTCTTCCGCTACACGCTGGAGTGGACCCGCCCGCTGGGCTGAAGGTGCGCTTCTACCCAGTCATCCGGCCCGGAAACCCCGTGATTCCGGGCCGGATGACTGGGTAGAAGCGCACCTCCCGCACGTCATGCCGGTTCCGGGACCGCCTCCGCCGTCGACCGGAGCCAGTCAACCAGGCCGCAGACGGCGTCCTTGCACGAGCCGCAGCCCGTCGTCGCGCGGGTCTCGCGCACGACCTCCTCGACCGAGTGCGCACCCGGCGGGCACGCGCCCGCGATGTCGCCCTTGGTCACACCGTTGCAGCGGCACACCACGGCGTCCTCGGGCATGTGTTCGGGGGACGACGCCGGGGCCGCCGCCGCCATCACCGGGGTGAGCAGCAGGAACGCGGGGTCCAGCGGCGCGGGGGTGCGGCGGGTGTAGGCGGCGGTGAGGTCGGCGGCGACGCGCGGGTCGCCCACGCACGTGGCCCCCACGAGGATGCCGTCGGAGACCACCACCTCGATGAACCGGCCCGCTCTGGGATCGGCGAGGCGGATCGCGCGCTGCGTCAGCTCGTCCGGGCGCGACGGGCCGCAGACCCCCATCGTGGTGACGCTGAGCGGGCCGGCCTTGACCTTCACGACGTCGGTCCCGCGCGTGTCGATCCCCCGGTCCGTCTGGGCGCGGCTTGTCGTCGCACCGCTGGTCAGCAGGGCTCCGAGCCGCACCGCCATGCTGGGCTGGGCGCCGTCGTGCGGTAGCCGGAGGTGCGCCGTCGGCCGGGCCCCGGCGGGATCGCCCGGCGCACCACCCGCGACACCCGCCGGCGTCACGACGGCCGGCGCAACGGCCGACGCGACGGCCGGTGCGACCGGCTCCACCAGCGAGACCAGGTGCTCCGCCAGGCGGCGTGCTTGGTCCCACCCCTCCGCGACGAGCCCCCGCGAGCCGCTCGGGGGCTGCGCGCAGTCGCCGATCGCGTGCACGCGCGGGTCGTCCGGGCTGGCGAGGTCGTACCCGACGACGACGCCGCGGTCCGTCGTCAGCCCCGCCGCCGCGGCAAGCCCTGTCTCGGGGATGGTGCCGACGGAGAACACGATCAGCCGCGCGGCGACCACTTCGTCGCGCACGGCGGCGCCCGCCGAGCCGCCCGCCGATGCAGCACCCGCCGACGCCGCACCCGCGTTGTCCCGGACCCGGATGCCGACGGCGCGGCCGCCCGCCACGAGCACCTCGCTGGAGATGCTGTTCGGCCGCACGGTGACGCCCTGACCCTCCAGCCCGGCCCGGACGACGTCGGCGGCCTCCGGGACGAGCTGGCGCTCCATGATGGCCTGGACGTTGTGGACGAGCGTCACGTTCAGGCCGCGGCCGGCGAGACCGACGGCGGCCTCCAGGCCCAGCACGCCGCCGCCGACCACCACGGCGCGCGGCGAGTTGACCGTGGCGGCCACGATCTCGCGGGCGTCGTCGAGGTTGCGCAGCGCGTGCACCCCGGCGGGCAGGCCGCCGTCGGGCGTGCGCAGGCCCGGGATCGGCGGGATCCGGGCCGCCGCGCCGGTCGCCAGCACCACGTGGTCGTAGGGGTGCGCGGTGCCGTCGTCGGCGTGCACCACGCGCGACTCCCGGTCGATCGACGTCGCGGTGACGCCTCGGCGCACGGTGACGCGGGCGCCGTCGGGCAGGGGCATCGTGATGGCCGCGACGTCGGTCCGGCCGGCCACCACGTCGCTGAGCAGCACGCGGTTGTACGGCTCGTAGGGCTCGCTGCCGAGCACCGTGATGTCGAAGGCCTCGGGCTCGCGGCGCAGCAGCTCGTCGACGAGCCGGGAACCGACCATCCCGAAACCGACCACGACGACCTTCACAGGGACACGCAGGTTCATGTCGAGAGCTCCTTCTGTAGGGTGCCCGGCCGGTCGAGCGCGTCGACCGCCGGAGCGTCCACCACTGCGGCATCCACCACCGCGACGTCCACCGCGCAGACCTTGAACTCCGGCATCCCGGAGATCGGGTCCGTGGCATCCGTCGTCACCTGGTTGACCGACCCGACGCCGCTCCAATGGAACGGCATGAACACGGTGTCGGGACGTACGGCATCGGTCCAGCGCGCCGTCGCCTCGACCCGGCCACGGGCGCTGGTGAGGCGCACGCGGGCGCCGTCGGGCACGCCGATCCGGAAGCCGAGCACCGGGTGCAGCTCCACGTACGGCTCGGCCACCAGCTTCTCCAGCTCGGCCACGCGGTGCGTCTGCGCGCCCGACTGGTAGTGCTGCAGCACCCGGCCGGTGACCAGGTAGAACGGAGCGTCGGGCCGCACGTCGTCGCTCGGGCCCACATGGTCGACGGGCACCATGCGCGCCCGCCCGTCGGGTGTCGCGAACCGGTCGAGGAAGAGCCGGGGCGTCCCGGGGTGCGGCGACGTGTCAGACCTACGGGTCACCCCAGGGAACTGTGGGTCTGACACGTCCGCGGTGCCGGCCGGGACCGGCCAGAACAGGCCCGGGCCGCCGGCCGCCTCGTCGGCGTCGAGCCGTGCGTGGGACAGCCCGGAGTAGTCGGCGGGGCCACCCGCGGACGCGCGGGCGAGCTCGTCGAACACCACGGCGGGGTCGGTCGGGAAGGCGAGCTTCTCGTCCGCGCCGAGCCGGCGCGCCAGCTCCGCGAGGATCCACAGCTCGGAGCGCGCCTCGCCCGGCGCCCGGACGGCGGCCCGACGGCGGATGACGCGCCCCTCGAGCGACGTCATGGTGCCCTCCTCCTCGGCCCACTGGGTCACGGGGAGCACCACGTCGGCGAGCAGCGCCGTCTCGCTCGGGACGAAGTCGCAGACCACCAGGAGGTCGAGGCTGCGCAGCCTTTCGATCACGCTGCCCGCGTTCGGGGCGCTGACGACGAGGTTGGACCCGTGCACCAGCAGGGCGCGGGGCCGGCCCGGCGTGGTCGCGCCGTCAGGGTCCACGGCCCCGAGGGACCGGAGGAGCTGCACCGCCGGCAGGCCGGGGCCGGGCAGGGAGTCGGGGTCCACGCCCCAGACGGCCGCGACGTGCTCGCGCGCTGCCGGATCGTCGATCTTGCGGTAGCCGGGGAGCTGGTCGGCCTTCTGGCCGTGCTCCCGGCCGCCCTGCCCGTTGCCCTGCCCCGTGATCGCGCCATAGCCCGAGCCGACACGGCCCGGCAGGCCGAGCGCCAGCGCCAGGTTGATCGCGGCGGTGACCGTGGCGGTGCCCTGCGTGGACTGCTCGACGCCGCGCCCCGTCAGCACGTATGCGCCCGCGCCGCCGTGCGCCGGGGCGGCGGCGGCCAGCAGGCGGGCCACCCGGCGCAGGTCGTCGGCGGGCACACCCGAGACCGTCTCGACCCGCTCGGGCCACCAGCCGGCGACCGAGCGGGCGACGTCGTCGAACCCCGTGGTGCGCTCCGCCAGGTACTCCCGATCGGCGAGCCCCTCGGCGAGCACCACGTGCAGCAGGCCGAGCAGCACCGCCAGGTCCGTGCCGGGCACGGGGGCGAGGTGCACGCCCTGGGCCGCCGCGGTCCCTGCGCCGCCCGCCTGCCCGCCCGACGCCGGGTCCTCGGCGAGCCGGGCCGTCGCGGACCGCCGCGGGTCCACGACGACGAGCCCGCCCGCCGCGCGCGCCCCGGCGAGGTGCTGGACGGCGGGCGGCATGGTCTCGGCGATGTTCGAGCCGAGGAGCAGCACCGCCTGGGCGCCGCCGAGGTCGGACAGCGGGAAGGGCAGGCCGCGGTCGACGCCGAACGACCGGTTCATGCCGGCCGCCGCGGACGCCATGCAGAACCGCCCGTTGTAGTCGATGTTCGGCGTGCGCAGCACGGTGCGCGCGAACTTGCCGAGCACGTACGCCTTCTCGTTGGTCAGCCCGCCGCCGCCGAAGACGGCGACCGCCTGCGGGCCGTGCTCCGCCTGGATGCGCGCCAGCCGGCCGGCCACCAGATCGAGTGCCACGTCCCAGGAGACCGGCACCAGCGGACTGACTCGCCGGCTGTCGTCGGCCGAGTCAGTCGGCTGGTCCGACCAACCAACTGACTCGCCAAGCCGATCGGCCGAGTCAGTCGGCTGGTCGGACCAACCAGCTGACTCGCCAAGCTGATCGGCCGAGTCAGTCGGCTGGTCGGACCAACCAGCTGACTCGCCAGGCCGATCGGCCGAGTCAGTCGGCTGGTCCGCACCCGTCAGCAGGGACTGCCGGACCAGCGGCACGGTGATCCGGTCGGCCGCCCCGAGCACCGCCGCCGACGTCCACCCCTTCTGGCACAGCCCGCCCCGGTTGGTCGGGAAGTCGCGGGGCTGCACCTCGGGCATGCCGAGCACCGCCACGGCACCCGGCGCACCCGCGCCACCGGGCGCCACGGCACCCGGCGCACCGGCGTCGGGCACCGCCGCGCGCGGCGTCAGCGACATGCCGCACTGCAGCGCGCAGTAGGGGCAGTGGGACTCGACCGCGGTCCCGGGGGAGGCGAGCATGGTCAGACCCGTGCCGCGGCCATGGCACCGCGCCCGTAGACCAGCCAGCAGACCGTGGCCATCACGACGTACACGCCGATGAACAGCCACAGCGCTGGCACGATCGACCCGGCCACCGTGGTGGACAGGGCGAACCCGCGGGGGATGAGGAACCCACCGAACGCGCCGATCGCCCCGGCGATGCCGATGCAGCCGGCCGCGGCCTTCGCCGTCCCGCCGCTGGCCCGGAACACCGCCGGGATCATCCGGTAGACGGAGCCGTTGCCCACGCCGGTGGCCACGAAGAGCCCGAGGAACGAGCCGAAGAAGAGCGGGAAGCTCCCGGACCCCAGCGCCAGGATCGCGCCCACGGCCCCGAGCGCCATCACGGCGAAGGCGCCGATGGTCACGACCGCGCCGCCGACGCGGTCGGCGAGGATCCCGCCGAGCGGACGGGCGACCGACCCCACGAGCGCCCCCAGGAAGGCGAGCGGGATCGCGACCTCCGGGAACTGCGCGGCCAGGAGCGTCGGGAAGGCGCCCGCGTAACCGATGAACGACCCGAACGTGCCGATGTAGATGAAGCTGATGACCCACGTGTGCTTGTGGTGCACCGCCACGGCGAACGAGCGCGGGTCCGCCTTGGCCGAGGACAGGTTGTCCATCCAGCGCCAGGCCAGGAACGCGGCCAGCAGGATGAACGGGATGAAGATCAGCCCGGCCCGGTCGAGCGCCACGCCCGCCCCGGCGACGATGACCAGCGGCACCGCGAGCTGCACGGCCGCCGTGCCGATGTTGCCGCCGGCGGCGTTCCAGCCCAGGGCGGCGCCCTTCTCCTTCTCGGGGAAGAAGAACGAGATGTTCGCCATCGACGACGCGAAGTTGCCGCCGCCGAGGCCCGCGAGCGCCGCGGCGCCGAGCAGCACGGGGAACGGTGTGGTCGGGTCGCCGACCGTGAGAATCAGCGCGGTCGTTGGCAGCAGCAGGAGCAGCGCGGAGACGATGGTCCAGTTGCGGCCGCCGAACACGGGGACGGCGAAGGTGTAGGGGATGCGGAGCGTGGCGCCGACGAGGCTCGGGACGGAGATGAGCCAGAACATCTGGTCGACGGTGAGGTCGAAGCCCGCGGCGGGGAGCTGGGGCACGACGATCGACCATACGGCCCAGACCCCGAACCCGAGGAACTCGGCGAAGATCGACAGCACGAGGTTGCGCCGGGCGGTGCGGCGTCCGCCGTCCTCCCAGAGCGTCTTGTCCTCGGGGTCCCAGTGCTCGATCCAGCGTCCGGTGCGGCGCCGGACGGCGGACTCGCTGGGTGTGGGTGCCTGGTCGCGTGTGGTCGGAGTGGACACGTCGTCCTCCCTGCATGGGCGTATGCCCGACGACGCCGGGCGCGCCCGGACCGACAGGTGCCGTGTCCGGGGCCGGCCCGACGTCGGACCGACGGCTATGAAACTAGGGAGGCGGTGTTTCATCGCCCGTCCAAGAGCAGTTAATCGACCGTAAGGAAGAACGCACAGGCGGCCTGTCCGGGGTGTGAGGGGTTGCCCGCGGCATCCGGGCCCCGGCCCGGTCGCGCATTCACCAGCCCCAGGTGAAACTGAAAAATATGGCCACCGAGGACACGCTCGTCAGGCTGGGTCGGCACCTCCGCCGAGGGGAGGTGTCGGAGGACCTGCGCAGGCTCTACCTGGAGGGCGGCCGGGGCGGCGACTCGTTCTACCGGGACCGGTGGTCGCACGACAAGGTGGTCCGCTCGACGCACGGCGTGAACTGCACGGGGTCGTGCTCGTGGAAGGTGTACGTCAAGGACGGCATCATCACGTGGGAGACCCAGCAGACGGACTACCCGTCGGTGGGTCCCGACTCCCCCGAGTACGAGCCGCGCGGCTGCCCGCGCGGCGCCGCGTTCTCCTGGTACACCTACTCGCCCACGCGGGTGCGCTACCCGTACGTGCGGGGCGTGCTGCTGGAGGCCTACCGGGCGGCGAAGGCCCGCACCGGGGACCCGGTCCGCGCCTGGGCCGAGGTCACGGGCGATCCCGCCACGGCCGCGGCCTACAAGCGGGCGCGCGGCAAGGGCGGGCTGGTCCGGGCCACGTGGGAGGAGGCCGCGGAGATCGTCGCGGCGGCCCACGTGCACACGATCAAGGAGCACGGGCCGGACCGCATCGCCGGGTTCTCGCCGATCCCCGCGATGTCGATGGTCTCCCACGGGGTGGGCGCCCGGTTCGTGCAGATGCTCGGCGGCACGATGCTCAGCTTCTACGACTGGTACGCCGACCTCCCGGTGGCCTCCCCGCAGGTGTTCGGCGACCAGACCGACGTGCCGGAGTCGGCGGACTGGTGGAACGCCGCCTACCTGATCATGTGGGGCTCGAACATCCCTGTGACGCGCACGCCGGACGCGCACTTCATGACCGAGGCCCGGTACCGGGGCCAGAAGGTCGTGGCGGTCTCCCCCGACTACGCGGACAACACGAAGTTCGCCGACGCGTGGCTCGCCCCGCACCCCGGGACGGACGGCGCGCTCGCCCTGGCGATGGGCCACGTGATCCTGCGCGAGTACCTCGTGGACCGGCGCACGGAGCGCTTCGAGCGGTACCTCAAGCAGTACAGCGACTCGCCGTTCCTGGTGCGGCTGGACCTCGTGCCGTCGTCCGGCGCGGGGCAGCACGCGGCCGGCGACGCCGAGACCGCCTACGTCCCGGGCAAGTTCCTGACGGCGGCCGACCTGTCGGACGACGTCCTGCCCGGCGTCACCACCGAGGCGAACTCGCACTTCAAGCCCGTGCTGCTCGACGCCGACGGCCGGCCCGTGGTGCCGAACGGCACCCTGGGCCACCGCTACGGCGAGGCCGACGAGGGGCGCTGGAACCTGGACCTGGGCGACGTCGACCCGGCCCTGAGCATCGCGGACCTCCCGGCCGGGGCGCACGCCCCCGCGGCGGGCCCCGGGTCGGACGGCCCGGCCGAGCCCGTCGCCGTCGCGCTCCCGCGCTTCGACGTCGTGCCCGGGCCGGACGACGACGCCCACACCGGCGGCAAGGGCGTCGTCGTGCGGGGCGTGCCCGTGCGGCGCGTCGGCGGGCACCTGGTGACCACCGTGTTCGACCTGATGCTCGCCCGGTACGGCGTGGGCCGGCCCGGCCTGCCGGGCGACTGGCCCGCGGACTACGACGACCCCGCGCCCGGCACCCCGGCCTGGCAGGAGGAGATCACGGGCGTCCCCGCGGCCGCGGCAGCCCGGATCGGGCGGGAGTTCGCGCAGAACGCCGTGGACTCCGACGGCCGGTCGATGATCATCATGGGCGCCGGGACCAACCACTGGTTCCACTCGGACACGATCTACCGGGCCTTTCTCGCGCTGACCACGATGACCGGCTGCCAGGGCGTGAACGGCGGCGGCTGGGCGCACTACGTGGGCCAGGAGAAGTGCCGCCCCGTCACCGGCTGGGCCCAGTACGCGGGCGGGCTGGACTGGGTGCGCCCGCCGCGCCAGATGATCGGCACGGCGTTCTGGTACCTGGCGACCGACCAGTGGCGGTACGACGGCCTGCCGGCCGACACCCTGGCCTCGCCGCTGGCGCCCGGCCTGTTCGCGGGACGCACCACCGCGGACACCCTCGTGGAGTCGGCGCAGCGCGGCTGGATGCCGAGCTACCCCACGTTCGACCGCAACCCGCTGGACCTCGCCGACGAGGCCCGGATCGCGGGCAAGCCGCCCGCAGAGCACGTGGTGGACGAGCTGAAGGCCGGGCGACTGCGGTTCGCCGTCGAGGACCCGGACGACCCCGCGAACTTCCCGCGCGTGCTGACCGTGTGGCGGGCCAACATCCTGGGGTCGAGCGGAAAGGGGAACGAGTACTTCCTCAAGCACCTGCTGGGCACGGACTCGGCGGTGTTCGCGCAGGAGTCCGCGCCGGACCGGCGTCCGGCCACCATGACCTGGCGGGACGAGGCCCCGCAGGGCAAGCTCGACCTGCTGGTCACGCTGGACTTCCGGATGACCAGCACCACGCTGTTCTCCGACGTCGTGCTGCCCGCCGCGACCTGGTACGAGAAGCACGACCTGTCCTCCACGGACATGCACCCGTTCGTGCACGCGTTCAGCCCGGCCATCGACCCGCCCTGGCAGACCAAGACCGACTTCGCCGCGTTCCACGCGATCGCGCGCAAGGTCTCGGCCATGGCGGTGCACCATCTGGGCGTTCGGCAGGACGTCGTCGCCTCGCCCCTGGCGCACGACACCCCCGACGAGATGGCGGTGGCGCACGGCACGCTGACCGACGCCGACGTCCCCTTTCGCGAGCGGCACCTGGTGCCGGGCATGAACATGCCCAAGATCGTCGAGGTCGAGCGGGACTACCCGGCCTTCGCGGCCCGGATGGCGGCGCTGGGTCCGCTGACGGACGGCGTCGGCATGGTCACCAAGGGCGTGTCGTTCACGCCCGACGCCGAGGTCCGCCGGCTCGGCGAGATCAACGGGCTGGTCCCCGACGGGCCCGTGGCCGGGCGGCCGCGGCTGGACCGAGACACGCACGCCTGCGAGGCGATCCTGGCGCTGAGCGGGACCACGAACGGCCGCCTGGCGGTCCAGGGGTTCGAGCGCGTGGAGCGCCGCACCGGCCGCCCGCTGGCCGACCTGGCCCGCGAGGACGAGGGCCGGCGGATCACGTTCGCCGACGTGCAGGCCCGGCCCACGCCCGTGATCACCTCGCCCGAGTGGTCGGGCAGCGAGCACGGCGGACGCCGGTACAGCGCGTTCGTGGTGAACGTCGAGCGGCTCAAGCCCTGGCACACCCTGACCGGGCGGCAGCACTTCTACCTGGACCACGACTGGCTCGTGGAGCTGGGCGAGCAGCTCCCGGTGTTCCGCCCGCCGCTGGACATGCACCGGCTGTTCCCGGACTCCCCCGAGCTGTCCGGGTCGCGGGGCGGCACGGAGCGGGGCGCAGGTCAGGCTGCGGGCGAGGCCGAGGTCGTCGTCCGCTACCTCACGCCCCACTCCAAGTGGTCCATCCACTCCGAGTACCAGGACAACCTGTTCATGCTGTCGCTCTCGCGCGGCGGGCCGAACATCTGGATGTCGCCGGGCGACGCCGAGCGGATCGGCGTCGCGGACAACGAGTGGGTCGAGGCCGTCAACCGCAACGGCGTGGTGGTCGCGCGGGCCGTGGTGAGCCACCGCATGCCGGAGGGCACCGTCTACATGCACCACGCCACCGACCGCACGGTGGACGTGCCCATCGCGGAGGCGTCCGGCCTGCGCGGCGGCATCCACAACTCGCTGACGCGGATCCTGCTCAAGCCGTCGCACCTGGCCGGCGGGTACGCCCAGCTCTCCTACGCCTTCAACTACCTGGGGCCCACGGGCAACCAGCGCGACGAGGTGACCGTGGTCCGGCGTCGCTCACAGGAGGTGCGCTACTCATGAAGGTCATGGCCCAGATGTCGATGGTGATGAACCTCGACAAGTGCATCGGGTGCCACACGTGCTCGGTGACGTGCAAGCAGGCCTGGACCAACCGGTCCGGCATGGAGTACGTCTGGTTCAACAACGTGGAGACCCGCCCCGGGCTGGGCTATCCACGCACCTACCAGGACCAGGACGAGTGGCACGGCGGCTGGGTCCGGACCAGGCGGGGCCGGCTCAAGCTCCGCGCGGGCGGCCGGCTCAAGAAGCTCGCGACCATCTTCGCCAGCCCCAAGATGCCGTCCATCCACGACTACTACGAGCCCTGGACCTACGAGTACGACATGCTCCTGTCCGCGCCGCAGGGTGCGCACACCCCGGTGGCACGACCGAAGTCATTGCTCACGGGCAAGGACATGAAGATCGAGTGGTCGGCCAACTGGGACGACGACCTCGCCGGGTCCACCGCGACGATGCAGGACGACCCGGTGCTGAAGCACATGAGCGAGCACGTCGCCGAGGAGCTCGAGCAGACGTTCATGTTCTACCTGCCCCGCATCTGCGAGCACTGCCTCAACCCCGCGTGCGTCGCGTCCTGCCCTTCGGGCGCCATGTACAAGCGCGCCGAGGACGGCATCGTGCTCGTGGACCAGGAGGCCTGCCGCGGCTGGCGGCAGTGCGTCACCGGCTGCCCGTACAAGAAGGTCTACTTCAACCACAAGACCGGCAAGGCAGAGAAGTGCACGCTCTGCTACCCGCGCATCGAGGTGGGCCTGCCCACGGTCTGCTCGGAGACGTGCGTGGGCCGCCTGCGCTACCTGGGCCTCGTGCTGTACGACGCCGACCGGGTCACCGAGGCCGCGTCCGTCGAGGACGAGCACGAGCTCCTAGCAGCCCAGCGGTCGGTGTTCCTCGACCCGGACGACCCCGAGGTGGTCGCCGCCGCACGCCGCGAGGGCATCCCCGAGGACTGGATCGAGGCCGCGCAGGCGTCCCCGATCTGGAAGCTGATCAACGACTACGAGGTGGCGCTCCCGCTGCACCCCGAGTACCGGACGCTGCCCATGGTCTGGTACATCCCGCCGCTGTCCCCCGTCGTCGATGTCGTCGCGAGCTCAGGGAACGACGGCGAGGACCCCCGCACCCTGTTCGCGGCCATCTCGAAGCTGCGCATCCCGCTGGAGTACCTCGCGGGCCTGTTCACCGCCGGCGACACCCGGCCCGTCGAGCGGGTGCTGCGCCGCCTCGCCGCCATGCGCTCCTACATGCGCGACGTGAACCTGGGCAACACCCCGTCCGAGGAGACCGCGAGCGCCGTCGGCATGACGGGCGCGCAGGTCGAGGAGATGTACCGGCTGCTCGCGATCGCCAAGTACCAGGACCGGTACGTGATCCCGACGGCGCACGCCGAGCAGGCCCGCGACCTGGAGGAGATCGCCTGCTCGCTGGACTACGAGGGCGGCCCGGGCATGGGCGGCGCCGGACCCCTCGGGGAGTCGTCGGGCCCGCCCGTCCCGGTCGCCGTGGAGAACTTCCACGCGCTCTCCTCCCGGCAGACCGCCGACTCCCCGAACGGCCCGTCCACCCCCGGCCGGGTCAACCTCCTGAACTGGGACGGCAACGGGCGGCCGGACGGCCTCTTCCCGCCGGACGAGGGGAGGCCGTCGTGAGCCTGTCGTTCCTGCCCCGCCCCACGCTGCGCCGCGGTGCCCGCTCCGCCGGGTCGGGCGCGCCGCTGGCCCCCGTCCCCCTGTCCGACGGCGACCGCCGCCTCGCCCACATGGCCGCCTCCCTCCTGCTCGCCTACCCGGACGACGCGGCGGTGCGCGCCGCACACGAGGTGCGCTCCGCCGTCGGCCACCTGCCGCCGCCCGTGGCCGAACGGCTGACCGGCCTGGCCACCGCCCTGACCGACGGCGACCTCGGCGCGCTCCAGGCCGCCTACGTGGCCACCTTCGACCTCAAGCGCCGCTGCACGCTCTACCTCTCCTACTACGCCGCCGGCGACACCCGGCGGCGCGGGGCCGCACTGCTCCGGTTCGCCGAGGCGTACCGCGCCGTGGGCTGGGAGGTCACCCGGGGCGAGCTGCCCGACCACCTCGGCAGCGTCCTCGAGCTCTCCGCCCGGGCCGACGGCGACGGCGCCCGCATCGTCGGGGCGCTCCTGACCGCCCACCGCGACGGCATCGAGGTGCTCCGGCAGGCGCTCGCCGCCGAGGGCTCGCCGTGGGTCGCGGCGGTCGAGGCCGTCTGCCTGACTCTCCCGCCCGTCGACGCGCGGACGCTCGACCGCGTGGCGTCGCTCGTGGCGGAGGGGCCGCCCGCGGAGCTGGTCGGCCTGTCTGGGCTGCCGGGCTTCGGGACGGACGACGGACCCGGAGCCCGAGGGGGTGTGCCGCCGTGGACGTGATGCTCTGGGTGGTGCTGCCGTACGTGACCTTCGCCGTGCTGGTCGTCGGGTCGGTGTGGCGCTACCGGTACGACCGGTTCGGGTGGACCACCCGTTCGTCCGAGCTGTACGAGAAGCGGCTGCTGCGCATCGGGTCCCCGCTGTTCCACCTCGGCCTGCTCGTGGTGATCCTCGGGCACGTCGCGGGGCTCGTGATCCCGGCGTCGTGGACCGAGGCGGTCGGCATCCCGGAGGACGTCTACCACCTGGTCGCGGCGCTGGCGGGGTCGGCCGCGTCCGCCGTGCTGGTGCTCGGGCTGCTCATCCTGATCTACCGCCGCCGCACCACCAGCGCCGTGTTCCTCGCGACGACCGTGATGGACAAGGTCATGTACGCGATGCTCGCCCTGTCGGTGCTGTCCGGCGCGTGGGCGACCGCCACCACGCAGCTCGTGACCGAGCACGGCTACGACTACCGGCAGACCATCTCGCCCTGGTTCCGCTCGCTCTGGTACCTCCAGCCGCAGCCCGAGCTGATGGGCGGCGTGCCGGTCGCCTTCCAGGTGCACATCCTCGCCGCCTTCCTGCTGTTCGCGCTGTGGCCGTTCACCCGCCTCGTGCACGCGTTCTCCGCCCCGGTGCCGTACCTGTTCCGGCCCTACGTCGTCTACCGGTCGCGCGACGCCACCGGCACCGGCGCCGCCCCCGGCGGGTCCGGCGCGCACCGCACCCGTCCCGGCTGGGAGCCGCCCACCGGACCCGGACCCCGCCCGAGGAGCTGACATGGCGCAGGCACCACCGACCCGGGCGAGCCGCCGGGCCGAGACCAGCGGCACGTCGTCGAGCGTGCAGCTCGCTCTGGCCACCGTGGGCTTCGCGGTGAACTTCTGGGCCTGGGCCCTGATCAGCCCGCTCGGCAAGGCGTACGGGGTCGAGTACACCCTGTCGGAGATCCAGCAGTCGGTGCTCGTGGCCGTCCCCGTGCTCGTCGGGTCCGTGGGCCGGATCCCCGTGGGCGCCCTGACCGACCGGTTCGGGGCCCGGACGATGTTCCCGCTCGTGAGCGCGCTGACGATCGTCCCGGTGCTGTTCGTGGGGCTCGTCGCCGACTCGTACGCCGCGCTGATCGTCGGCGGGTTCCTCCTGGGCCTCGGCGGCACGACCTTCGCGATCGGCGTCCCGTTCGTCAACGCGTGGTTCGCTCCCGAGCGGCGGGGCACCGCCCTGGGGATCTTCGGGGTCGGGATGGGCGGTACGGCCGTCTCGTCGTTCACCACCGTGCCGCTGGCCGAAGCCTACGGGCGCTGGGCGCCGTTCGTGCTGGTCGCCGCGATCCTGGCGGTCTTCGCGATCGCCTCATGGTTCCTGCTCCGCGACGCCCCGGGGCGCACCGCCGGCGCCACCGGCGGCATGCTGGCGCGCACCTGGTCCCTGCTCAAGCTGCCCGCGACCCTGGAGCTCGCCTGGCTGTACGCGGTCGGGTTCGGCGGGTTCGTCGCGTTCAGCGTGTACCTGCCGACGTTCCTCGCCAACGCCTACGACCTCACCGCCACCGACGCCGCGACCCGCACCGCCGGGTTCGTGGTGCTCGCCGTGGTGATGCGCCCGGTCGGCGGGATGCTGTCCGACCGGCTAGGACCCGTGAACGTGTCGGTCTGGTGCTTCGCCGCCGTGACCGTGCTGGCCGCTGTCGTGGCGTTCAAGCCCGGGCTCGTCCCGGTGGGCACCATCGCGTTCCTCGGGCTCGCCGCGGCGCTGGGCGCGTCCTCGGGCGCCACGTTCGCCCTGGTCGCCAAGGTCGCCCCCGCCGACAAGGTCGGTGCGGTGACCGGCATCGTCGGCGCGGCCGGCGGGCTCGGCGGGTTCGTGCCACCCCTGATCATGGGCGCGGTCTACCAGCTCAACGGCGACTACGGCATGGGGTTCGCGCTGCTCGCGGCCACGGGCCTGGCGACGCTGCTGTTCACGCTCGGGCCGGTGCGCCGGGGGGCGCGGGCCTGAATGCTGGTCCGAGATCGATCGGCCTAGCCGTTTCGACTTTTTCGACTTACCGTGGTTGTCATGTCGATGATCGACGAGAACACGGTCCTGCCGACCGTGGAGAGCCTGGATGTCCTGGAACAGGTCGGTGACCTTCTCGCGCGCCCCGGTCACGTAACGCTCCAGACGGAGAGCGGTGTCGCCGTGGACCTGCCCGACCAGCTTCGGCGCCTTCTCGACAGCGCAGCGAAGTCGCTGCGAACGGGCAGCTCCGTCACGATCGTGGACCGCGCGCGCATGCTCACCACCCAGGAAGCCGCCGACATCCTTGGTGTCTCGCGGCCAACGTTGGTCAAGCTTCTGGAGTCCGGGCAGATCCCGTTCACCAAGGTCAACACCTATCGCCGCGTTGCGATGGTCGACGTGATCGCCTACCGGACCCTGCGCCGCGCCGAGAGGCAGCGGATCGTCGAGGAGGCAATACACAGCAACGAGATGGAAGGCCTTCAGGTCACGGCGGCCGCACGCGCAGACGCCGTCGCTTATGTGAGCGGCAAGATCGACGAGGACGAGCTCGTCAGGATCACGCGGGCCCGGTACGGCCTTGAGTGAGTTCCGCGATCCTTACACCGACCCGGACTCCGGCATCCTGCGCAATCACCTGGGCATCTCGTCTCAGGACGCGTTGAACGAAGCCGAAGCTGACCTCACCTTGGCCCGCGCGACGCAGATACAGACGCGCGGGATCAAGGCCACCAACGATCTTGCCGAGCTCTGTGCCATCCATCGTCACCTGTTCCAGGACGTCTACGACTGGGCGGGGAGGATCCGCACCGTCGATATCCGCAAGAACGTCGCCGGCGCGGAGTTCTTCGTGCCCGTCGGAATGATCGAGCGGGCTGCCGGTTACGCAGCGGAGGCACTCCGGGAAGACGGATTCCTCCGCGGCATGCCGCGTGAGCGACTGGTCGAGCGGCTTGCCTTCCACTACGACCAGTTCAACTATCTGCACCCGTTCCGCGAGGGAACGGGCGTACGCAGCGTCTTTTCTGGAGCAGGGTGGTGAGCGCCGCGGGATACGACCTCGACTGGCGCGCTGTCCAGGGCGAGGAGAACGACTCCGCCTGCCGCGCGGCCGACGAGAACCGCGACCTCGATCCCCTGCGCAAACTGTTCGATCGCATCACGAACGACGCCGAATGATTCCGTGCTCACAGGAAACGGTGCCGTGTTGTGAGGCACAGGTAACCCCGTCCGAACGCCCTTCGTCTAGCGTCGTCCCATGGAGTCCGGGTTGCGGAGCGTCACGGAGCACGTCCAGCGCGTGCTCGCGCTCGTCGGGCCACTGCCGGTCGTCTCGCTGGACCTCACGGATGCCGACGGCGCGGTCCTCGCCGAGGACCTGCACGCCAGAGTGGCCGTGCCGCCCTTCGACAGCGCCGCGATGGACGGGTACGCCGTGCGGCTGGCGGACCTCCCGGCCGACGGCGCACCGGTGACGCTCCAGGTGACGGGCGACGTCGCCGCGGGCTCCGGTTCCGGGGCCGGGATCGGGCCGGGACAGGCCGTGCGGATCATGACCGGCGCCCCGCTCCCACCCGGGGCGGACGCCGTGATCCCCGTGGAGCACACCTCGACGGGCCGGTTCGTCGCCGGGGCGGCCCGGGAAGAGGGTTCGGTCACGCTGGCCCGCAGGCCACGACCGCACGTCCGCGCCGCGGGCGAGGATGTCGGCCGGGGCGAGCTCCTGGCGCGGGCCGGGAGCGAGGTGACGGCGGCGGCGGTGGGTGCACTGACGGCGTCAGGCACGATGCGTGTCGCCGTCCGACGGCGGCCGCTGGTCGCCGTGATCTCCACGGGTTCGGAGCTGGTGCCGGTCGGCGGGGTGCTCGGCCCGGGTCAGATCACGGACTCCAACGGCCCGATGCTCGCGGCGGCGGCCAGGACGGCAGGGGCCGACGTCGTCCGGCTCGGGCCGGTGTCCGATGATGCCGCGGCGCTGCGCGCCGCGCTCGACGCGGCGTCCGTCGGTGGCACCGACCTGATCGTGACCGCCGGCGGCGTCTCGGCCGGCGCGGCGGACGTGGTGCGCGAGGTGCTGGCGGCATCGGGTCCGGAGGCGGGCGGGGTGTCGGACGCCGACGTCGCGAGCGTCGCGATGTCGCCCGGCAAGCCGCAGGCGCTCGCCCGCTGGCGGGGCGTCCCGTGGCTGGCCCTGCCCGGCAACCCGGTGGGCGCCTACGCGTCGTTCGAGCTGTTCGCGCGGCCGGCGATCGACCGGCTCCGGGGCCTCGGGGGCGCGGCGGAAGGCTTACCCGGCCAGGCACGTAACGCTGAGCGAGCACTGCTACCTCTCCGTTACCCCCTCGGCCACGCCCACCGTTCCCTCCGCGCCGCCACGGCCTGGTCCAGCCCCGCGGGCCGGCTCCAGGTGCTGCCGGTGCGGTGGGTCGACGGCGGGGTCGAGCCCGCCGGATCGCACCACTCCCTGTCCGCGCTCGCCGCCGCCGACGCCCTCGCCCTCGTGCCGCCGGACGTCGAGAAGGTGCGGGCCGGCGACGTCGTCCAGGTGCTGATGCTGCGATGACCAGGGCCGCTCCCCGGGTCGGGTACGACGCCGTCGTGCTGGCCGGCGGCCGGGCCTCCCGGCTGGACGGCACCTCCAAGGCGGGCCTGGTCGTGGGCGGGACCCGGCTGCTCGACCGTGCGCTCGCGGCGAGCGCGCGGGCTCGCCGTGTCGTGGTCGTAGGACCGCCGGAGCTGGCGCGTGCGCTCCCGGCACGCGATCCGGCGTCGGGCTATGCCGGGCCCACCCCCCTCCTGACCAGGGAGGACCCGCCGTTCGGCGGGCCCGTGGCGGGCTTCGCCGCCGGGCTGCGCGCCCTGCCCGACCCGGGTGCGCCGTGGGTGCTGCTCCTGGCGGTGGACGTGCCGCGCGCCGCGCGGGCGATCGCCCACCTGGAGGAGGCCGTTTCACGTGAACCGGCGGACGGCGCCTACCTGGTGCGCGGGGGTCGGGCGCAGTGGCTGGTCGGCCTGTACCGCCGCGCGGCGCTCGACGAGGCGTTGGACGGGATCGAGACGGACGGGGCGCCGATGAAGCGGCTGGTCGGCGCGCTCCGGTGCACCGAGGTGCCGGACCCGGCAGGCTGGAGCGACGACATCGACACCCCCGCCGACGTGGCCCGCTACCGGAAAGACGTGAGATGACAGACCTCAAGCAGTGGATCTCCGACCTGGAGTCGGAGCTCGGCCTCCCCACCGGCACCATCGACATGAAGAAGGTGCTGGACCTCGCCCGGGACGCCGCGCATGCCGTCGAGCGTCCGGCGGCCCCGCTGACCACCTACGCCGTCGGCTACGCGGACGGCCTGGCAGCGGCCGGCGCGCTCGTCGCCGAACCGGATCCCACGCAGAAGGCGACCGACCTGGCGGCCCGCTGGACCACCGACTGACCTCTCCGACGCGGTCGCGGCAGTGTCAGTGGCGCGGCCTATCGTGTGACGCATGGACCGGAACAGGCTCGAGTTCGCGGTGGTCCCCACCGCGATCGGCGAGTGCGCGCTCGTCTGGAACGAGGACGCGGAGATCGTCGGCTCGACGTTGCCCCACGGCAGCGCCGACCAGGTACGGGGTGCCGTACGCGGCTGGTACCCGGGTGCCGTCGAGGCCTCGCCCGCCCCGGTCGCGCCGACCGTCGAGGCGCTGAAGCACCTGCTCGAGGACGGCGAGGGGGACCTCGCGGAGGTCCCCCTGAACATGAGCGCCGTGCCCGACTTCGACCGCCGCGTCTACGAGATCGTGCGCGCCATCCCGCCGGGCGAGACCCGGACGTACGGCGAGGTGGCCACGGAGCTCGGCGCGCCGGGCGCCGCCCAGGCCGTGGGCCAGGCGATGGGCCGCAACCCGTTCCCGCCCATCGTGCCGTGCCACCGCGTGCTGGCCGCGGGCCGCCGCATCGGCGGCTTCTCGGCCCGCGGCGGCCCGCGCACCAAGCTGCGCATGCTGGAGAAGGAGGGCGTCTACCTGGAGCAGCCCACGCTCTTCGACCTGTGAGCTGCCCCAGGCGCGCTCAGCGGACCACGCTGGTCTGTGCGCTGGTGACGGTCTTCGTCGTGTAGCCGGTGCGTGAGCCGGTGACCACGACGGCGACCCGCTTGCCCTTGGCGGAGGCCGGCACCTTGAAGAAGTAGTTCGTCGCGCCCTTGACCGCGACGCCGCCGACCTTCCACTGGTACTTCACCGTCGACGGCTGCGGGGACCACGTGCCCCGCACCGCCTTGAGCGTGGAACCGACCTTGACGGTGCCCGTGATCGTGGTCGCCGGCGCCACGAAGACACCGGCCTTGACGGCCGCCGTCGCGGGGCTCGCCAGGGTCTTGGTCGTGTAGCCCGTCTTCGAGCCCGTGATCGCGACCGACACCTTCTTGCCCTTGGCCGACGCCGGGACCGTCCAGGTCTTCGAGGTCGCGCCGGAGACCGCCTTGCCGTCGAGGCGCCACTGGTACTTCACCGTCGTGGGCGTGGGGGTCCAGGTCCACCGGTTGGCGGTGAGGGTCTTGCCGACCTGAACGGTGCCGGCGATGGAGGGGGACCGGGAGGGCACGAAGTTCGACCCGACGGTCAGCGTTCCTCGCCACTGCGCGGGAGCGGTCGGGGCGTACCAGCCCGAACCCATGTCAGGCCCGTACTTCGCCTTCAGCGCGTACTGGCCGTCCGGCAAGGCATTCGAGTCGATCGTCATCACTGCTGGATCGGTCGACTCGATGCGCGTGTAACCAAGGTTCACGTCGTCGTCGGTGTATCCCAGGTCGTCGTCGTCCTCGCCGATGATCGCCCGAAGAACAACCGACCCGGCAGGGACCGTGTCGTCCTCGACGTCGAGCTCGAAGGTGGCCGTGACCGCGGAGCCCGGCCGGTAGGTCGAAGGAACCGTAGCCGTCAGCTCAGTGGCTGCGGGCGGGAGCACCTCGAAGGTGGCGGTCGTGTATGTGAACCGTCCGAGCGGATTGATGAAGCCGAAGCCGAACTCCCTGGTGCCCGGCTGCTGCACCGTGCTCGACATGCTCACATCGGTCTCGATCGGGATGGTGGCCGTCCCGTCAGTCAGCGGAAAGGCGCACTGCGCATCGGTCGACTCGCCGAGGTCCACCAGGCAGAGCCGCCCTTCCGGGCGGTACGTGCCGTCGAACGTGACCTCGACCTCGGCATCGACCCGCTGCCCGATCCGCACGCTGGCGGGGACCGTCACCTCGATGTCCAGGTCCAAAACCTCGTGCGCCCAGATCGCGTACGTGTCACCGGTTGCGGTCTCGCTGATGGCGATGAACCGATCGGTGCCGGTGGGAAAGTCCGGCAGTCGTAGTGGCTCGCCCCACGTCGTGAGGGAGCCGTCACTCAGGATGTATGCCCCAGTCCTAGCTCCCGCGGATAGCCCCACCACCTGGGTCCCGGCCGGCGGCTGCGGCGGGACCAGGTCGGTGGTACCGATCACAGAAACAGCGCCGGCGCTGGACGTCGCCAGTCCGTAGATCCGGCCGGCGTCGACTCCCACGTACGTGGAACCGGCCGGCGCGGCGTGGACCTCGCCGACGTAGGGATCTGCCCCCTCCGCATAACCACAGGTCACGACGGCGCCGTCGGACCGCAGCGCCATCCAGCTCCCGCCCGCCGCGCTGATTGCCGTGTAGTGCGTCCCCTCGGCCGGGACCCAGTGGTCCTGACACCTGAGTCGCGACTCGTCGACAGGCTTGGCGAATCCGACGACCTCGCCGTTGCCGCGAATCGCATAGAACAGGTCGTCGCCCGCGGCGACGGCGGAGTAGCCGAGACCCTGCGGATCCTCCGGAAGGATCTGCTGCCACTCCCAGTAGTTGGTCGTGAGCTCGCCGTCACCCGTCACGACGAAGGCGGACCCGAAGCTCGAGCTGCCCGCCATGCTGAGGACGCCGCTCTCTGCCGGCACGTCCGGCATCCAGTAGCCGGACTCGTCGAACTGTTCGATCGAGCCATCGCTCCGGTAGACCGCCGCGTACCGGGCCGACGAGACGAACGCCGTGTCCAGCACGCCGTCCTCGACGCGCATCTCGCCGGCGAACGGATATCCGCCGCCCTTGGTCATCGAGTACGACGGGCCTTCGATGGAGAACGGATCGAGCTGGATGAAGCGCCCGCCGACCGGCGCGGGCGTTCCCTCCTGCACGAAACCGTCGATGTAGGTGCTCTCGGCCTCCTGGTTCCCGGCGGGCTCGGTGCGGGGCGCTTCCTGCGCCGACGCCGTGACCGGGAACGCCGCAGCGATCAGCGCGGTGGTCACCGCTCCTGCGATGAATGCCGGCATCGGCGCGCGATGTGACGTGCCCTTGTCCGTTTGGCGCATGGATGTCTCCTCGCTCGTGGGGTTACCTGAAGGCCCTGCGAACCGCATCAACGGATCACACTCGTCAGCGCGCTGGTGACGGTCTTGGTCACGTAGCCCGTCCTGGAACCGGTGACCACGACGGCGACACGCTTGCCCTTCGCCGATGCCGGTACCTTGAAGAAATAGTTCGTCGCGCCCTTGACCGCGACACCGCCGACCTTCCACTGGTACTTCACCGTGGACGGCTGCGGGGTCCAGGTCCCGCGCACGGCCTTGAGCGTGGAGCCGACCTTGGTCGTGCCCGTGATCTTGGTCGCCGGCGCGACGAACGCACCTGCCTTCACGGCCGCCGTCGTGGGACTCACGAGGGTCTTGGAGGTGTAACCCGTCGTCGAGCCCGTGATCGCCACGGACACCTTCTTGCCCTTGGCCGACGCCGGGACCGTCCAGGTCTTCGAGGTCGCACCCGAGACCGCCTTGCCGTCAACACGCCACTGGTACTTCACCGTCGTCGGCGTCGGGGTCCAGGTCCACCGGTTCGCGGTCAGGGTCTTGCCAACCTGGACGGTGCCGGCGACGGAGGGCAGCCTGGACGGGGTGAACACCCCAAGGACCGGCTCCGTCGGGGTGCTCGTTCGCGTCAGGTTCGTATAGTTCGCGCGAGCCCCGGTCACGGCCACGCTGATTCGCTTGCCCAGCGCTGACTCAGGAACAGTGAGACTCGACGTCGCGGCGCCGGCGATCGGTGCACCATCGGCCATCCACAGATAAGTCGTCGAGGAAGGGACCGGTGTCCACGTTCCTCGGTTCGCGGTGAGCGTTGCGCCGACCTGGGCTGTCCCGACGATCGTGACGGCAGGAGCCGAGAAAGCTGCTCGAACCACCTCGATCTGCTGGGAAACAGCGGACGGCTTCAGGCGATCCGATCCGAGGTACGAGATCTCAAGTTGATGAGTACCCGCCGACACACCACTCAGCAGCACCGGAACGGACACGCTGGCGCCCGAGGTACCAGTACGGTCGGCGCGACCGACCTCCACACCATCGATCTTGGCCACGAGCTCGCCTTCGACATCCGTGATGGTGCTGGGAACGACCGTGACGCCGACGGAGGTGTCCCGGCCGTACTCGAACCTGTTCGAGGTGGCAACACGTGTCGAGGTAGGGGCCTTGCGGATGGTCAGTGTCCCGGACCACTGGGAAGGCAGCGTCTCGCCCGTGGGATGAGCGAGGTCCCAGTCGGGCGTCGGAACCCAGCGAACCGTGACCGGGTGCTCGCCAGGCGGCATCTCGTCGAGATGCACATACACCAAGTCGGTCAGAACACCGGAGTCGTCGTCCCGGAGCTGACCGGACGAACCCAGCACCGTGTCGTCCGCAGCAAGGATCTCAAAGCTGCCAACCCCCAGACGTGAGCCGTCGCGGGTCCTGACCGACACGCCGATGCCGAGCAGTGCGCTGTAGTCCGCATAGTCGACGACCAGTTCGGACTGTGCGGTCGTCACTGTCTCTGGCGTGGGCAGGACCGTCACCGTGCCCACCCATGATGTCGAAGCAGCCGGTCCCTCGGACCGATAGTCGACACGGACCCGCTGCCTGCCACCGACGGGGAGCACGCTCGTATCGATCCTCAGGCTCCCCTGATAGGGGCTTGTGCTCAGTGCCTCGCCGGTGGCCTCAGCGATCACCCTGAGCGAGCCGCCCTCGGTCGAGGCCCCGCCTTCGGCCGTCACGTGGGTCTGCACGTAAACGCCGGACTCACCCACGCTCCAGGACTCGGGCATGTCGACAGTCAGCGTCGAGGGGCTTTGCGACCGCACGACGAAATCGACCGGAAGCACGGCGGTCGTGAAGGGCGGGCCGTCAAACCTCAACGCGCGGTGGTAGGTGCCCGCCGGCGAAGCCCGAAATGTGAACGCCACGCGACCATCCACGACCTTCTTGGGAGCTCCCCACGACGTGGTGCCGTCATCGCGCACGTCTCCGAATCGCACCCAGCCGGATGGCGAAGTCCCGTCCGCTGTCCTGACAGCCACCTCGACGTCGGTCAACTGGTTGTAGTCGACGGTGGTGGGTGACGTGACCTCCAGCTCGACCGCTGCCGCGTTGCCAGCTCGGATGAGCCACTTCGCCGATCCGTACTCGGAGACAGCGACCGCACCGAGCGGGCCGGGAAGGTCGGGCGGCGGAGCGGCCTCGGCTCCACCCCACGTCAGGAGCGTCCCGTCGTCGAGAACCGCAGCGCCGCCAGAACCATGCTCCGCGCTGGGGTACGTGACGTGTGCGGAAAGGCCTACCACAGCTCGTCCGACCGGGACAGCAGCGGGCTCGGGAGCGGACCCGAAACCAACGATGACGTTGTCGTCGCGCAGGGCGTACCCGAACCCCTGAGCGTTGCCATCCGGGCCGCGCGCAACGTCAACGCCCACGAAACGAGTGCCCGCGGCCGGCGTGACAACCTGGGCGCTGCTGTTGCCGTAGCGGCAGTACACGACAGCGCCGTCTGAACGAACCGCGGCCCAGCTGAGATGGTCGGCATTGACAGCCGTGTACTTGAGTCCCGCCGGCGGAATGAACGCATCGGTGCACGTCAAGGGGAGTGAACTGGACCACCCGGCTTTGATGCCGACAATCTGCCCGTCCGACCTGACTGCATAGGCACCAGCCAGCCCGACGTCGACCGCGCTGTAGGACATTCCGGCAGGCAGAGCCGGCACCTGGGGCGTCGGCACGCTTGGCCGGAGCACCGTGACGAGCGCACCGTCTGACCGAAGGAGGAAGCTCGCCCCGTTCTGTCCTGCGGACACCGCCGTGTACTCAAGGCCGTCGGGAAGCTCGGGAACCACGGGTTGCGACTGTCGATCGTCGTCCACCAACCCGACGACTCGGCCGTCGCTGCGCAAGAACATTGTGATCCCAGCACTTCCCGTGCCGCCGGTCGAGACCGCTGTGTGCGTCACACCGGGAGGCAGTTCCCATGCGTAAGTAGTGTCGTCGTCGGCCCTGAGGCCCAGACCGGCGCCCCATGGCACTGCCTGGCCGCCGTTGTCTGCCCGGGTGCCCTCCTGAATGAAGCGGGGCGTCTCCACGGATGCATCTGCAACAGCTGTTGCGGCGGCAGGCTCTACTGCCAGCCCGACGACGAGGGCACCCGCAGCGCCGAAAGCAAGGAGTGATGAGAACGCTCGTCGCAACTGGGAGCGATCTCCGAACGACCATGACATGGCTGCGCTCCGGGTGGAGTGGAGAGGATGGCGTTCGGAATGTATCGCCTGAGAAGCCACAAAACCGTCATTCAACAGGTGAATCCCCGGGTGAAATGCGTCCCACGCAAAGAACAGCACCGATGCATGACCAGAGCGCACACGTTCCTTGGACAGCGAGGAACCAAGACCGGTCTCCTCGCCGCCCGCCACCCGATGCGACACTGTCCTCCGTGCCCGACGTCCCCACCCACCCCCTCCTCGACGTGCTCCTCGCCGGTGGCGCGCGCGCCGAGCGGCTGACGGCGTCGCGCACCTTCCCGGAGCGCACGGCCGAGCACGTGGACTGGCCCGACTGGGCGGACGCGACCGTGGTGCAGGGGTACCGGAAGCTCGGTGTCGACCGGCCGTGGACGCACCAGGCCGTGGCCGCCGACCTGGTCCACCGGGGTCGGCACACCGCCCTGGCCACGTCCACGGGGTCGGGCAAGTCGCTCGCCTTCTGGCTGCCCGCGCTGTCGGCGGTGCGGACCGCGGCGGCGACCGCGATCCTCGACCCGGGGAACATCGCGTCGGCGCACGTGCGGCCCACGACCATCTACCTGAGCCCCACCAAGGCGCTGGCCGCCGACCAGCTCAGCGCGCTGGAACGCGTGCTCGACGCGGCGGGCACGCGCGACGTCCGCGTCGCCACCTGCGACGGCGACACCTCGCGCGAGGAGCGGTCCTGGGTCCAGGACCACGCCGACGTCGTGCTCACCAACCCCGACTTCCTGCACTACGCCCTGCTGCCCAACCATCGTCGCTGGTCACGGTTGCTCAAGGGGCTGCGGTACGTCGTCGTCGACGAGGGGCACGCCTACCGCGGCGTCTTCGGCGCGCACGTCTCGCTGGTGCTGCGCCGGCTCGCGCGCCTCGCGGCGCGGTACGGCGAGGGCTCGCCCACGTTCGTGGTCGCCTCGGCGACGACGGCGGCGCCCGCCGTCAGCGCGGCCCGCCTCATCGGGGTGTCGCCCGACGACGTCGCGGCCGTCACCGAGGACGCCTCGCCCTCGGGCCGCCGGACCGTGCTCCTGTGGCAGCCGCCGGAGATCGCCTCCTGGCGCCCGCCTGTGGACGGTGACGACGCCGAGGTCGGCAGCTCGCACCGAGATCGGTCCAGGGACGAGCCGACCTCGATGCGACGTGCCGACCCCCAGGAGCCCGACCCCTGGGCGCTGCCCGGCGACGACCAGGAGGCCGAGCCCGTCGCGACCGAAGCACCGCCGGAGCACCCGCGCCGGTCGGCCACCGCGGAGGTCGCCGACCTGCTGGCCGACCTCGCCGAGGCCGGCGCCCGCAGCCTCGCGTTCACCCGGTCGCGGCGCGGGGCGGAGTCCGTGGCCCAGCAGGCCCGCGACCATCTGCGCCACGCCGCGCCCGAGGCTGCCCGCCGGATCGCCGCCTACCGCGGCGGCTACCTTCCGGAGGAGCGCCGCGAGCTGGAGCAGGACCTGCGCACGGGGAAGCTGCTCGGCCTGGCGACCACCAACGCGCTGGAGCTGGGCGTGGACATCTCCGGCCTCGACGCGGTGCTCATCGCAGGCTGGCCCGGCACCCGCATGTCGCTGTGGCAGCAGGCGGGCCGCGCGGGGCGGGCCGGGGCGGACGGCCTGGTCGCCTTCGTGGCGCGCGAGGACCCGCTCGACACCTACCTCGTGACCCATCCGGAGGCAGTGTTCGACGCCCCGCTCGAGGCGACGGTGTTCGATCCCGCGAACCCGCACGTCCTGGCCCCGCACCTGTGCGCGGCGGCCCAGGAGGCCCCGTTGCGGTCCGAGGACCTCGCGGCATTCGGCGACGCCGGCCACGTGCGCGGGATCCTGGACGTGCTCGTCGCCCGCGGCGCGCTCCGGCGTCGGACCTCCGGGTGGTACTGGACCCACCACCAGCCCGCAGCGGGCCTGACCGACCTGCGCGGCGCGGGCGGCACGCCCGTGCGCGTGGTGGAGCAGGGGACCGGCCGGATGCTCGGCACGGTCGACGCGGCCTCGGCGGACGGTCAGGTGCACGACGGCGCCGTCTACGTGCACCAGGGCACCACCTACGTGGTGACGCACCTGGACCTGACCGACCACACCGCCGTCGTGCAGCGGCGGCGGCTCGACTACGGGACGTGGTCGCGCTCGGTCATGTCGGTGGCGATCGAGGGGTGGGACCAGTCTCCTGGTGACGGTGCCGCCACGGCACAGGAGGACGACGGGCCGGGCCGCGACCTGGTCACCCGCGAGTGGGGACCCGTGACGTGGGGCCTCGGCCCGGTGGAGGTGACGTCGCAGGTGGTGAGCTTCCAGCGCCGCCGCGTCCCGGACATGCAGGTGCTGGGCACGGAGCAGCTCGAGCTGCCGGAGCACACCCTCGGGACGGTCGCGGTCTGGTGGTCGGTGCCGGAGTTCGTGCTGCGGGCGGCAGACATCTCGCCCGAGCAGGCGCCGGGCGCGCTGCATGCCGCGGAGCACGCGTCGATCGGACTGCTGCCGCTGCTGGCGACATGCGACCGCTGGGACCTCGGCGGGGTCTCGACCGAGCTGCACCCCGACACCGGCGAGGCCACGGTGTTCGTCTACGACGCCTATCCCGGCGGCGCGGGCTTCGCCGAGCGGGCCTACGACCTGGGCGCGACCTGGCTGCGCGCCACCCGCGACGCGATCGCCGCCTGCCCCTGCGCGGACGGCTGCCCGGCGTGCGTGCAGTCGCCCAAGTGCGGCAACTACAACGCGCCGCTCGACAAGGACGCCGCGGTGCGGCTGCTGGACGCAGTGCTCTCCCACGACCCGCGGGCGGCGCTTACCGGGTCGTAACGGAGGAGTCTTCCGTATGCGACATTCACCCGATATGTTCCCCGGGACCAGGCCGTTCGTCGCGAGGGAGCACGCCGATGCGAGTCCACCACGTCCGGGCGAAGCAGGTCGCCGCAGCCGCCGTCGCCGCACTCACGGGACTGGCCCTTGCGGCCGGCACGGTTCCCGCGGCAGCGGATCCCGCCGGTGAGGTTCCGGGCGGGGTCGTCGCCGCGACCGAGGCACCGGCCGCCGCGGTTCCCGCCGGAACGTCTCCCGACGCCGCCGGGGCGCTGTCGGCAGGGTCGGCCGACGCCCCGTACGTCCTCGACGACGGCGTCACGGCCCCCGTCTACGACTACGCCGGCGCGATCCGCGAGTCGGTGAACGTGATCGCGCCGGACCTGGACGGCGACGGCGACGCCGAGGAGATCCGCGCCGACATCATCCGCCCGGCCGAGCTCGACGGCGTCGCCGAGGTACCCGTCGTGATGGACGCCAGCCCGTACTACGCGTGCTGCGGCCGTGGCAACGAGAGCGAGCTCAAGCAGTACGACGCCGCCGGGGACCCGGCGCTGTTCCCGCTGTACTACGACAACTGGTTCGTGCCGCGGGGGTACGCGTACGTCGCGGTCGACATGGCCGGAACCGGCTGGTCCACGGGCTGCACCGACCACGGCGGGCCCTCCGACGTGCTCTCGGTGAAGGCCGTCGTGGACTGGCTGAACGGGAACGCGATGGCGGTGGACCCACGCACCGGGGATCCCGTGGTCGCCGACTGGACGACGGGAAAGACCGGCATGATCGGCAAGTCCTACGACGGCACGCTCGCCAACGGCGTGGCGGCGACCGGCGTCGAGGGGCTGGAGACGATCGTGCCGATCGGCGCGATCAGCTCCTGGTACGACTACGACCGGGCGCAGGGGCTCCCGTTCTCGGCCAACTATCCGCGGTTCCTCATGGGCTACGTGGCCGGGGGCCGGCACGTCGCGACGGACTGCTCGGCGATCACCGAGGCGCTCAACACGGCGGGCGACGACGCGTCCGGCGCGCACAACGCCTTCTGGGACGAGCGCGACTACCGCTCCGGCTCCCTCTTCGACGCCTCGCGGGTCACAGCCAGCGTCTTCGTGGTGCACGGCGCGCAGGACACCAACGTGGACACCCCCAACTTCTCCCGCTGGTGGACGGCGCTCGGTGAGCACGGCGTGCAGCGCAAGCTGTGGCTCACCCGTCTGGGCCACGTCGACCCGTTCGACTCGGACCGGGTCGAGTGGGTCGACACCCTGCACCGCTGGTTCGACCACGAGCTGCTCGGCGTCGACAACGGGATCACCGACGAGCCCGCGGTACGGGTCGAGGTAGCGCCGAACGAGGTGGTCACCTCGGACACCTGGCCGGTCACGGACCGCACCGCCCGGCTGCGGCCGCGCGCGGACGGCAACCTCGCGCTCGGCGCACGCGGCCGGCCGGCCGACGCCGGCTGGGTGAACGCCCCCAACCAGACCTTCAACACCGCCCTGACCGCGGGCGCCAACCCGAACCGCCTGCTGTTCCGCACCGGCACGCTGACGGACGACCTGCGGCTGTCGGGCGCGGCGTCGGTGACGACGACCGTCACCCACGGGGCGTCGACCGGCCAGATCACGGTGGGTCTCGTCGACTACGGCGTGATGGACCGGGTGCTCACCGGGGGCGAGGGCGCGACGACCCTCGGCACCGAGTCCTGCTACGGCGAGTCCGCCGGGGTCGACGACGCCTGCTACCGCGACGTGGTCCGGAACATCGGGTCCACGGAGCTCCAGGTGCTGGGCCGCGGCTGGGCCCGGCTGGACGGCGCAGGCACGCACACCGTGACCGTCGAGATGCAGACGAACGACCTGGTCGTCCCCGCCGGGCACCAGCTCGGGCTCGTGGTCATGGGCACCGACCGGGGCGCCACCGTGACCGTGGACCGGGCGGCGACGCAGTACTCGATCGACCTCGGCTCCACGGCGCTGAACCTGCCCGTGTCCGGTCCGATGACGAGCTTCACGCCCGGCCACAGCCTGGTGCCGGACGCTGCCGACGTCACCCGGTCGGCGCTCCTGCCCGAGGCCAGGGTGGTCGTGCCGCGGTGAGGCGCGCCCGCGGCGGCGAGGGCTCTCGCCGCCGCGGTGCTACTCGCCCAGTCGCTTGAACGGCGTCGTCGAGAAGACGACCTCGACCGCCACGCCGAAGTACTCCGCGATGCGCAGCGCGAGGAACAGCGACGGGCTGTACTCGCCCCGTTCGAGGTAGCCCACGGTCTGGTAGTGCACGCCGAGCGCGTCGGCGAGCTCCCGCCGCGAGATGCCGCGTTCGGCACGCAGCATCGCTATGCGGTTGTGGACGACGTCGGACTGCTCCCCCACCAGCTCAGTACCCCTTGGCCATGTAACGCTCCCGCGCCGCCGCCACCGTGGAACCCGACTCCCGCCGGGCCATCCTGCGAAGCACGATCGGCGCGAGCACCATACCCACAACCGCCCAGAGACCGAGCACCGCGAACATCTCGAACGTGCGCCACGACTCGCCGATCTCCGCCGTGACCATGCTCTCGGGCAGCATCGCCGACCGGGCGCCCAGCCCGAGCCAGTAGTAGGGGAACGCCTGCCCCACCCACTGCAGCCACTCGGGCAGCGCCGTGATCGGGTAGAAGATCCCGGACGGCACGATCAGGAGCATCGACCCCAGGAACAGCAGCCCCGTCTGCGAGGCACTCTTGAACAGCGAGCCGAGCGCCACGCTGATCGGCACCGTGGCGACCATCCCGACCAGGAAGATCAGGGCCAGCAGGAGGAAGGTGCGGCCGTCCAGCCGCAGCTCTCCCGCGACCGTGACGGCGGGGATGACCAGGACGATCAGGCCCACCAGAGTGGTCAGCGCGAACATCAGGATCTTGCCGACCAGGTAGCCCAGCATCCCGTTGGGCGTCGCCTTGGCCCGGAGCAGCGTCCCGTCCTCCCGGTCGACGGCGATCGTGCTGGCAGGCCCGGTGAGCCCGCCGAACGCGATGCTCATGCCGACGAGGCTCGGCAGCACCATCGCACCCAGTGCGAAGTCGGTGCCGGGGACGGTGCTGCCCCGCATGAACAGCAGGACCACCGCGTAGATGACGGGGAACGCGAGGATCCAGATGAGATCGCTCGGGCTCAGGATCGAGTACTTGGTCTCGAGCCAGCCGCGGGTGAGCCCGGCGCGGACCGCAGCCCAGCGCGCGTCGTTCTGAGTGCGCCTGTCGGTGGTCGCGGTCGCGGTCATGACTGCACTCCCTCGCTCTGCTCGGCCCGGTCGGTCGGGCCCTCCCCCGCCAGATCCGGCTCGGAGTGGTCCGGCCCGGCGCCGTCCGACACTGCGCCGTCCGACACCGCGCCGTCCGACTCCGGCCGATAGGTCTCGGCCCGGTGCACGAGTGCCATGTAGGTGTCCTCGAGGCTGGCCCGCTTGACCTCGAGCTCGCTGACATCGGGGTCGCCTGCCAACAGCCGGCGGACGAACGCGGTGGGATCGCCCTCGGTCACCGCGTGGATGTTCCGGCGTCCCTCGGACGTCCAGCGCACTTCCGCCTGCGTGGTCAGCTCTCGTGCCAGCTTTTCCGCCGACCCGTTGGCGACGACCACACCCCCGTCGAGCACCAGGATCCGGTCGGCCAGCTTCTCGGCCTCGTCGAGGTCGTGCGTCGTGAGCAGGACCGTCGTGTTCTCGAAGTCGGCCAGGCGGTGCACCAGGTCGTGGAACTCGCGCCGGGCGTGCGGGTCGAAGCCCGCCGTCGGCTCGTCGAGGAACACGAGCTCCGGACGGCCGACGATCCCGATGGCCACGTCGAGGCGGCGCCGCTGACCGCCCGAGAGGGTCTGGACCTTGGCCTTGGTCTGCTCGGCGAGGCCGACCACCTTGATCAGCTCGTCCACGTCCCACGGCCGCGACACCTCGGCGGTCGAGTAGGGGACGTAGAACCGTGCGAGGTATCCGAGCAGGTCCCGCACCCGCCACCGGCCGTGGTCGCGCCACGACTGGAGCACGACGCCCAGCCGTGCGCGCCATGCCTCGTCGCCGTGCGCCGGGTCCTGCCCGAGCACCGAGACCTCTCCGGCCGACCGCATGCGGAAGCCCTCGAGGATCTCGATCGTGGTGGTCTTGCCGGCGCCGTTGGGCCCGAGCAGGGCGACGACCTCGCCGCGCTGCGCCGTGAAGGACACGCCCTTGAGCACGTCCTTCGTCCCGTACCTCATCCGTAGGTCACGCACGTCGAGCGCCATGTCGCCCGACGGCGGAGGTCGGTCCTGTGCAGTCATCGCACTCTCCATACCATCCATAGCAGTGATACTACGATCCGTCGGGGTTCCACGTCATCCCCTTTTCCCGTGGGCCGGCCCTCGCCGTTGCCCGCGCTTGCCCCAGAGCACCGCCGAACTCCCCCACCGGCCCGGCGGCCGCGCGCGTCGCGACGACCCGCACCACTCCTCCGCCGAGCACCTCGCACGACGCGACCGTCGCGCCGTTGCGCACGACGGCCGCGCCCGCCGTACCGCACGGGTCGAACCCGTCGCGGAGCGCGGTCGCACCGGCGATCGCTCCGAGGTCGGCCGCCGCCTGCGCGGTGCCACGCGCGTTCTGGGCCGCGCCGAGCGCCGCGATCCCCACCGCGAGAAGCAGGGCCCCGGCGACGATCCCGAGCACCAGGACGGTGCCGGCACCGCGCTCGGGATCGCTCCCGAGGCGACACCGTCCCGCACGACGCGGCCATGGATCCCACCGCCCGGCCCCGTCCCGCCCGGGGCCGGCCGAGGCACCCGCCGAGCACCTCACGGCTCCACCCACGCCGCCGCCGTCCCGGTGGCCCGCAGCGGACCGGACACCCAGCCACCCGAGACCGGGCGTGTGACGGTCACCCGCACCCACTCGCCCTCCCGCGCGATCGACATCTCGGCCTCGGGCCCGCCCACCCGCGCGACAACCGCCGCCACGGCATCGCTCTGCTCCCCGATCGCCACCGCCCGCGCCCCCGCGCGGGCCGCGTCCAGGGCGCGCATCTGCGCCGTGGACGCGGCCACGAGGGTGAGCACGGCGACGAGCACGAGGACGACGACCGGCAGCCCGAGGGCCAGCTCGGCCGTCACCGTGCCGCGTTCCGACTCACGCTCCGCCATGGGTCAGCCGGCCGTCAGCGCCGACTGGATGAGCGACGTGAGCATCGACTTCACGTCACCGCCCTTGAGGACTGCCATCAGCGCACCCGCGAAGGCGGCCGCGGCGAGCGTCGCGATCGCGTACTCGGCCGTGGCCAGCCCCCTCTCCGACTCGCGCCCGTCGGCATCCGTCCGCGACCGGTCGTCCGGCTCGGGACAGGCCACCGCTGTCGTGATCGTCATGTCTTCTCCTCCTGCTCCGCCCGCGCGCGAACCTCACGGCCTGCCCGCGGGCACCCTGTACGGCCCGTCTCGACGGGCCCCGTCCGCCGTACGGCGGACGGCACCGGCGCGCGTGAGCACGCCGAAGTCCTCCATCTCTCGTCGGGTGCCGGCCGCCCGGTACCCCGGCCCGCCCCTGTCCCGCCTCAGCCGGTGAGCAGGTCGATACCCAGGGCCAGAAGCACCGGGACCAGGCCCACCAGCACGAACGCCGGCAGGTAGCAGACGCCCAACGGCAGCACCAGCCGCACCCCGAGCCGTGCCGCGGCGGTCCGGCTCGCCGCGGTCCGCACGTGCCGCACCTCTGCCCCGGCAGCCCGCAACGCCTCGCCCGCCGGGGCGCCGTCCAGCCACGCACCGCGCAGCGCGTGCACCACCGGGCAGAGGGCGTTCGGGGTGTGGGCCCACGCGCGCTCCCAGGCGGCGCCGAGCACGAGCGCGTGAGCCGCGCGGGTGAGCACCTCACCATCGGGACCGTCAACTGCTGCCCCCACCGCCTGGAGCGCGCGCGGCACACCTGCTCCAGACCGCATCGCGGCCGCCACCAGCTCCAGCACCACCTGGACGTCAACTCCGGACCGCTCCGCGCCACCGGCCGCGACCACCAGCCGGTCCGACCAGATCCGCCCGGCCACGAGCAGCACCGCACCAGCCACCAGGGCCGCCGTTCCGACGCCACCGTCCGTGGCCGTACCCACCGGGTCGGCGCCGAGCACCCACCCGAGAAACCCACCCGCGACCGGCAGCCACATGAGCAGGCGACCCGTGGTCCGCGGCCCGGCGAGTGCCGTGTCTCGCTCGGCCTGTGCCTCGGCCTCCGCGACCAGGGTCGCCGCGACCTGCTCCAGGACCCGGCCGAGCGGCGCCCCGACGTCGAGCGCGAGCCTGGTTGCCGCGACCACCGCCGCCGCATGCCGGGAGCCGAGCACCCGGGACAGCGCGTCGACGTCGGGTACACCTGCAAGGTCGACGCCCACCCCTGCGGCACGCGACCACGCCGCGCCGGGCGGCGCGCCCGCCTTGAGCAGCGCGACCACCTGCAGCACGACCACCCGGACGTCGCCGCCGGGCGCCCGCCCGCCCGTGCCCCCGCGCCCTGACCGGCCAGTCGCCGCGCCGGCCGCACTGGCATCGGGTGCCACGGCCACGCGCGGCACAGGACCCGAACCAGCCCCAAGGCCAGGTCCGACGAGCACCTTACGCAGCCGCCGGCCGCCGCGCGCCAGCACCAGCCAGACGCCGACCGCGACGAGCAGGCCCACGCCGAGCGACTCCACGACCCTCACCACGGCCCGTACCTCCCCACCAGGTCGCTCCACGCGCCCGGGTCAGTCGTCCACTCGCCGCCGCCGTCCCAGCGCCCGGCGGTGCGCACCTCCAGGTCGCCGCCCGGGCCGCGTCCCACGAGCCCGATCTCCGCCAGGTACCGCGTGCCCTGCCCGCGCCGCAGGTGCAGCACCACGTCCAGCGCACCCACCGCCTGCGCGGCCACCGCCTCCCGGGTCATCCCGGCGAGGCCCGCGAGCGCCTCCAGCCGAGCGGGCACCACCCCGACGGCGTTGGCGTGCAGCGTCGCGAAGCCGCCGTCGTGCCCGGTGTTCATGGCCATGAGGACCTCGCGCACCTCGGCGCCCCGGCACTCGCCGAGCACGATCCGGTCGGGCCGCATGCGCAGTGCGTTCCGTACCAGGTCGGCGAGGTCCACGGCGCCGGCGCCCTCGACGTTGGGGCGCCGCGCGGTCAGGTGCACCACGTGCGGGTGGACGGGTCGCAGCTCGCGGGCCTCCTCAACGGTCACGACGCGTTCGCCGTCCGGCACCAGGGAGAGCAGGGCGGCGAGCAACGTCGTCTTGCCTGTGCCCGTACCCCCGCTGATCAGCACGTTCGCCCGGCACCGCACGAGGGATCGCAGGAGGCCCGCCCACTGCCGCGGCAGGGCGCGGCCGGCCACGAGCTCGTCGAGCGTGAACGCGCGGGTGCGCAGCACGCGCAGCGAGATCAGGGCGCCCGTCTCGGCCAGGGGTTCGAGCACGGCGTGCAGCCGGGTGCCGTCGGGCAGGCGCGCGTCGACGGTGGGGCAGGCGTCGTCGAGGCGCTGGCCCCCGAGCGCCGCCAGGCGGACGGCGAGCGCCCGCACGTCCGCGGCCGAGCCCAGGTCGACCACGGCCCGCTCCAGCCCGGCACCCCGCTCGATCCATACGTCGCGCGGGCTGTTGACCAGCACGTCGGTCACGTCGGGTGCGTCGAGCAGCGGCTGCAGCGGACCGGCGCCCGTGAGCTCGGCCCGGGCCGCCCGCTCCAGTTCCCGCAGGGCGTCGGACCCGAGCACCCGCCCGGAGTCCCGTACCGCGGCACGCACGGCGGCGCCCGCGCCGGCACGGCCCGTCGCGAGCCGCGCGCGGACGTCGTCGAGCAGGGACGGCTCGACCGACAGCGCGGTCACAGGGCGGCCGCCACATCGGCAGCGAAGCGCCCGAGCACCGTCCGGTGCGTCACGGCGGGGCCCTCGCCCCGCTCGATCGCCCGGGCCAGTCCCGCGTCCCGGTCCAGGACGCCGATCACGGGCAGCCCAAGTGCGGCGGCGATGTCGTCGGGGTCGACCGCTCCGGGCGCGGGGCCGCGCGCCACCACGCGCACGTCGGACACGTCCGCCGCGCGGAGCGCGTCCCGCACCCGCTGCGCGGCGACGGCGCCGGGCAGGGTCAGCGGGACGACGAGCAGCACCGTCTCGCAGGCCGCGAGGAGTGCCCGGACGGCACGCCCACCGCCGCTCCGCACATCCGCAGGCTCACGACCCTGCGCGGCCACGGCTCCGGCGCCGCCCGACGGCGCGGTCGAGGATCCACCGCCGTCCCGACGGGTAGCGGACTCCCACGCGCCGGGCCGCGGCAGGTCGAGCACGAGCATCTCGCCGGCGCGCACGAGGCCGCGGCAGACGCCGAGCACCACGTCGTCGTCCGGCGGCGGCCCCGATGCCGTGCCGCTCAGCACGGGTACCGCGCCCCAGCGGGGCAGCGCCGCCACCACGCCCAGCCCGTCGACCTCGCCGCGCGCCTCGACGAGGTCCGGCCAGCGCGCGCCGCGTCCGCCGTCGGCCCCGAGGAGCAGGTCCGTACCCGGCCCGTGCGCGTCGAGGTCGACGAGCGTGGCGCGCTCGCCGCCACGGCGCAGGCCGTGCGCGACGCACGCGGCCACCACCGACGTGCCCGCTCCACCGCACGCCCCGACCACCCCGATCACGCGACCCGGCTCCGGCCGGGCACCACCCGTCGTGCTGACCATCACGCCTCCTCCGACACAGGCCCGGCAGCCGGTCCGGCGGCCGTCCCGGGCACGTCGCCCGGGCTCTGCGACCAGGTTGGTCGTAGGGCCGCACCCCGTGCGGCCCGCATCGGCGCGGCTGTGCACGAACGGCGAGAAGTGACCCCTGTGGTCGGGCTCGGACGCCCGTCCCGCCGTGCGGGCGGTCTGTCGAACGGGCGGACGAGTTCATCCAGGTGGAAGAAATCACGGCGCGGACACCCGCTCCGACGGACGGCCCCGCTAGGCTCGTCGCGTGACCGAGCAGGTGCCCCAGATCGCTTCTCGACCGCAGTCGCGCGCACAGCGCACCGCCGCGTTCTTCGATCTCGACAAGACGATCATCGCCACCAGCTCGTCGGCGGCGTTCTCCAGACCGCTCCTCGCGGGCGGGCTGCTGTCGCGTGCCGACGTGCTGCGGAGCGCCTATGCCCACTTCATCTTCATGATCGGCAACGCCGACGCCGACCAGACCGAGCGGATGCGCGCACACCTCTCGTCACTGGTGACCGGCTGGGACGTGGAGAAGGTCCGGCAGATCGTCACCGAGACGGTGCACGAGCTCATCGACCCCTACGTCTACGCGGAGGCCGTCGAGCTGATCGAGGAGCACCACGCGGCCGGCCGCGACGTGGTGGTGGTGTCGGCGTCGGCCGCCGTGCTGGTGGGGCCCATCGCGGCGGTGCTCGGCGCGGACCACGTGCTCTCCACGCAGATGACGGTGCGGGACGGCCGCTTCACCGGCGAGATCGACTTCTACAACTACGGCGACAACAAGGCGGTGGGCGTCCGCCGCCTCGCCGCGAGCGAGGACTACGACCTCGCGCGGAGCTTCGCCTACTCCGACTCCATCACGGACGCCCCCATGCTGGCCGCGGTCGGCCACGCCTTCGTGGTCAACCCGGACCGGGTCCTCAGGCGCCGGGCCACGCAGTCCGGCTGGGGCGTACTGGCGTTCACCCGCCCGATCGCGCTGCGCCCCCGCATCGAACCCCTCCCGCTCCTCGCGGTCGTGGGCACCGTGGCGGTCGGGGTCACGGTCTGGCTGGTCTGGCGCGCCGCCCGACGCCGCGCACGCCGCCGCTGAGCCACCCCTGTACACGTCAGCCGTCGGCACCTGGCTGCCTCTGAGACTGCCCCCAGGTCGGCAGACCGCCCAGTGAGGTCGGCAGTTGGCATCGAGATCGGCACAGGCCTGTGCCGATCTCGATGCCAACTGCCGAACCAACGGGCGCACTGCCGAACCAGGGCGGGCCAGCTGCCGATCCGACGGGCGCACCCCACCTCATCCTGGCCGCCGCAAAAGGTCAAGGATCGGTAAGGCCGAAGATTTTCCCAGGCAATTGCGCACATGACAGGAATTGGCAATTGTGAAGATCACTGCGTTCAGGTTGCTTTTGTAAGCGACAGGCAGTGTGATTGTGTTCACAGCAAGTATTCAGGGCGGCAGGGACCGTGCCCTGGGGGTCGAAAAGGCGCAAGCCTGATCGACGGCGAGCGACGTGCACGGTCAACCCCGTCCAGCTGGTGAGAGCGGAACCCGGCTTGAGGATGCTCCCGGATTCCGTACTCGATAGGCCGAGATCTCGCCACCGCAGTGGCCGGGCCCTCGCACTTCCGGATCGCGAACGGAAATTGCGAGGAGCCCGGCCGCACGGCGAATCGTTTCGCGGAATGCACGCCGGCCGGAAAAGAATCACCACACCCGGCATTCTCCAGGCGTTGAAACGCCGTCAGCCGCGATTCCCGCCGTTTGCACAGCAGCCCTCACCGCCACTGCGCCCGCGAGTACTGCGGCTGCACCCCCACGCCGGCGTCCACGGGAACCGTCCCGATCTTGTCGCGCAGCGTGTGCGCCGCCCGCAGCGGCCAGGAGGGGTCGCGCAGCGCCTCGCGGCCGATCATGACGGCGTCCGCCGAGCCCTCCACGAGGATCTGCTCGGCCTGGACCGGGTCGCTGATCAGCCCCACCGCGCTGACCGGCAGGCCCGACACCTCACGCACACGGCGGGCGTGCGGCACCTGGTAGCCCGGCCCCACGGTGATGTGCGCCGGCGCCACACCCCCGGTCGAGACGTCCACGAGGTCGGCACCGAGCGTGCCGAGCCGGCCCGCGACGGCGGCGACGTCGTCCACCTCGAGCCCGCCCTCCAGCCAGTCGGTCGCGGAGAGCCGGACCAGCACGGGCAGGTCCTCGGGCCACGAGGACCGCACCGCGCCCACCGTCTCCTCGACGAGCCGCGAGCGCGCCTCGGCCGACCCGCCGTACTCGTCGGTCCGCGAGTTGGCGACAGGCGACAGGAACTGGTGCAACAGGTACCCGTGCGCGGCGTGCACCTCGACCGTGTCGAAGCCGGCCTCGCGGGCCCGGCGCGCGGCCGCCGCGAAGTGCTCAGGGACGTCTGCGACCTGCTCGGGGGTCATCTCCTCGGGCGTCGCGAACCCCGGGTAGGGCGTGGCGGACGGCCCGACGGTCGGCCAGCCGCCGTCGGCCGCCGGGACGCTGCCCTGCTCCGGTGCCCACGGACGGAAGGTCGACGCCTTGCGCCCCGCGTGCGCGAGCTGGATGCCGATCCGCGCCCCGCGCGCGTGCACGAAGTCGACGATCCGCTTCCACCCGGCGGTCTGCACGTCGTTCCAGATGCCGGTGTCCTGCGGCGAGATGCGCCCCTCCGGCACGACGGCGGTCGCCTCGGTCATGACGAGCCCGAACCCGCCGGCGGCCCGGGCGCCGAGGTGCACGAGGTGCCAGTCGTTCGGGAGCCCGTCGTCCGCCGAGTACTCGCACATCGGCGCCAGCCAGGCGCGGTTCGGCAGGGCGAGGTCGCGCAGGGCGATCGGTTCGAGGAGGAGGCTCACGCCAGCCCCTAACGTGGCCGGTCTCCGGGCAATTCCGGGGCATCGGCACGACGTCTCAGGAAGTGACACCGGTTTGTGAGGGGGGTCACCGTCCGGGACTACACTCACCGACCAGAGACAACGTCAAGGCAGCCCCAAGCACCTGCCCGAACGAACGCGAAGACGCGCACCGGAGGTCACCGTGACAGACACCAACCCGACGTCGGGCTCGGCATCCAGCCCCAGCCTCGAGAACCTTCTGCACGAGACTCGGAGCTTCCCGCCCAGCGCGGAGTTCGCGGCTCAGGCGAACGCACAGGCCGACCTGTACGAGAAGGCGTCGGCCGACCGCCTGGAGTTCTGGGCCGGCCAGGCCCGGGAGCTCGTGACCTGGAAGACGCCGTTCACCGAGACCCTGGACTGGAGCGGAGCCCCCGTCGCGCGCTGGTTCGCCGACGGCACGTTGAACGCCGCGTACAACGCGGTGGACCGCCACGTCGAGGCCGGCCACGGCGACCGCGTCGCCATCCACTTCGAGGGCGAGCCGGGCGACACCCGCACGGTCACGTACGCCGACCTGCAGCAGGAGGTGTCCCGCGCGGCCAACGCGCTCACCGCCCTGGGCGTGCAGACCGGCGACCGCGTGGTCATCTACCTGCCGATGCTCGTCGAGTCGGTCGTCGCGATGCTGGCCTGCGCCCGCATCGGCGCCCCGCACTCCGTGGTCTTCGGCGGATTCTCCGCGGACGCCCTGCGCAGCCGGGTCGCCGACGCCGAGGCCACGCTGGTCATCACGGCGGACGGCGGCTACCGCCGCGGCGCGCCGTCGGCCCTCAAGCCGGCCGTCGACGAAGCACTCGCCCCCAAGGAGGGCGCCGACCCGACGACGGTGCGGAAGGTGCTCGTCGTGCGGCGCACCGAGCAGGACGTGGACTGGGTCGAGGGCCGGGACGTGTGGTGGCACGAGGCCCTCGCCGAGGCGTCCGACCAGCACGAGCCGGTGGCCGTCGAGGCGGAGCACCCGCTGTTCATCCTGTACACCAGCGGCACCACCGGGAAGCCGAAGGGCATCCTGCACACCACCGGCGGCTACCTCACGCAGGCCGCGTACACGCACCGGAACGTGTTCGACCTCAAGCCGGAGACCGACGTCTACTGGTGCACCGCCGACGTCGGCTGGGTCACCGGCCACTCCTACGTGGTCTACGGCCCGCTCGTGAACGGCGCGACGCAGGTCCTGTACGAGGGCACGCCCGACACCCCGCACCGCGGCCGCTGGTGGGAGCTCATCGAGAAGTACAAGGTCTCGATCCTCTACACGGCGCCGACGGCGATCCGCACCTGCATGAAGTGGGGCGACGACATCCCGGGCGGGTTCGACCTCTCGTCCCTGCGCGTCCTCGGCTCGGTGGGCGAGCCCATCAACCCCGAGGCGTGGATGTGGTACCGCCGCGTCATCGGCGGCGACAAGGCCCCGATCGTCGACACCTGGTGGCAGACCGAGACCGGCGCCATCATGATCAGCCCGCTCCCGGGCGTGACCGCGACCAAGCCCGGCTCGGCGCAGGTGGCGCTGCCCGGCATCGCCGCGACCGTGGTCGACGACGAGGCGCAGCCCGTGCCCGACGGCGGTGGCGGCTACCTCGTGCTCACCGAGCCGTGGCCGTCCATGCTCCGCGGCATCTGGGGCGACCTGGAGCGCTACAAGGAGACGTACTGGTCGCGGTTCGAGGGCCTCTACTTCGCGGGCGACGGCGCCAAGAAGGACGAGGACGGCGACATCTGGCTGCTCGGGCGCGTGGACGACGTGATGAACGTGTCCGGCCACCGGCTGTCCACCACCGAGATCGAGTCGGCGCTCGTGTCGCACGAGATCGTGGCGGAGGCCGCCGTCGTCGGTGCCGCGGACGACACCACCGGCCAGGCCGTCGTCGCGTTCGTGATCCTGCGCGGCAGCCACGCCGGCCGGGCCTCGACGCCGGAGGGCGCCGCCGAGGTGCAGAAGGAGCTGCGCGACCACGTGGGCAAGGAGATCGGCCCCATCGCGAAGCCCAAGAAGATCCTCGTGGTGCCGGAGCTGCCCAAGACCCGGTCCGGCAAGATCATGCGCCGCCTGCTCCGCGACGTCGCCGAGGACCGGGCCGTGGGCGACGCCACGACGCTGGCCGACTCCTCCGTGATGGACCTGATCACGGCGGGCCTGGCGGCGCCGTCGGCGTCCTCCGAGGACTGAGCTACCGGAGGGCCGAGTCCCAGGCGGACCGGACCGGCGGCCGCCGAGGTGGGACGACCACCTCGGCGGCCGCCGCCGTCAGCCCTCGGTGCGCTCCGGCCCGACCTCGTGGAACGTGCGGTCGAAGTGCACCAGAGCGCGCCCCTCGACGGACCCGGAGGCGTGCACCCGGACCACCCGCCCCAGGAGCAGCAGGTGGTCGCCGGCCTCGACCTCGGTCCAGGTCTCGCACTCCAGCACGTGCCGCGCGTCCTCGACGAGGACCGGTACACCGCCCTCACCCGGTCGGACGGCGAGGCCGGCGAACTTGTCCGGCGCCTTGGAGGCGAAGACCGCAGCCACGTCCCGCGCGTCGTGCGCGAGCACGTGGACGGCGAACCGTCGCGCCGCCCGCAGCGGTCCGAGCGTGCGGCTGGAGTGCGCGACCCCGACGGCGACCAGCGGCGGGTCCAAGCTCACGCTCATCACCGCCGTGGTCGTCAGGCCCGCGGGCACTCCGCCCGCCGCCGTCGTCACCACGCACACGCCGCTCGCCAGCCCGGCCATCGCGTCCCGGAAACCGTCGGCGACGGGATCGAGAGGCGATGTTGATGACATCAACATCTCTCCATCCTCCGCGCTCGATGTTTCGCCGGGATCACTCCGGCGCGCGGGTTCTGTTACGGCTGCGGACGAGCCCCGAAACGCGCCGCAACGCCACCGTCCGAGGGCCCGCCTCCCCTAGCATTCGAGGCATGGACGTGCGTATCGACGAGGCCACCGACCCTCTCGATCGATCGGTCACCCGCCTGGGGCAGAAGATCCGCGGGCTGCGCCATGCCCAGGGCCTGACCCTCGTCCAGCTCGCCGAGGCGACGGGCCTCTCGCACTCGTTCCTCAGCCAGGTCGAACGCGGCCGGGCACGGCTGAGCATGTCGTCGCTGTTCCGCGTCGCGGACCGGCTGGGCACCACCCAGCAGCTCCTGCTCACCGAGGGCACGGCGCCCGCCGCGGGCGGCACCCCCGTGGTGCGCCGGACCGACGACGCTTCGGCCGCCTCGGCGGGCGGCGGCACCGTCCGGGCCCTCGCTCCGGCCGGCGACCGCCCGTTCGACCCGATGGAGTACACCGGGACGTCCCGCGAGCCGGGTCCGTACTGGGCGCACGACGAGGACGAGTTCGCCTACGTCGTGGAGGGGCACGTGCTGCTCGACCTCGACGGGACGCTGGAGAGTGCCGGACCGGGCGACTCCGCCTTCTACCGCGGCGGCACCCGCCACCGCTGGGCCAGCGCCGACGGCGAGCCCTACCGCCTGCTGGTCGTCAAGCAGCGACTCCCGCGAGACGCCGGCTGAGCCCACGCGCGATGTCGCTCTCGTCCGCCGTCACGAGGCGGCCGTCGCGGACGACCACCCGCCCGCCGACCACGACGTGGCGCGGCCTGCGCCCGGGCGCGGCCCAGAGCAGGCCGGCGACCGGGTCGGCCACCCCGGCGTCGGCGACTCCGCTCACGTCCCAGACGCACAGGTCCCCCGCCGAGCCGGGTTCCAGCCGGCCGAGCTCGGGCCTGCCGAGCCCGTCCGCCGACCCCGCGCCGGCGGCGTCCAACAGCTCGCGCGCCGTGAGCTGGCGGCCGACCAGGGCGGAGACCTGCATGGCCAGCCGCGCGTCCGCGAGCAGGTGGCCGGCGTCGTTGGACCCGCCGCCGCTCGTGCCGAGGCCCACGGTGATGCCGGCGGCGAGCAGCCGCGCCACCGGCGCGACGCCCCAGCCCATCGGCACGTCGCACCCCGGCGCGTGCGTCGCGGACGCGCCGGAGGCGGCGAGGCGGGCGATCTCGTCGTCGGTGACGTCGCACAGGTGCGCGACCGTGACGTCGGGGGCCAGCCAGCCCCACTCGTCCAGCAGGTCCAGCGGGCGCCGGCCGTAGCGCTCCAGCGCCGCGACCACGTCCACCTGCTCGTTGGCCTGGGTGCGACGGCGCAGCCCGCGCCGCGCCGCCACCTCGCCCAGCAGCCGGAACGTCTGCTCGCCGTCGCTGTGCACGCCGGCCGGGCCGACCGCCACCTGGACGCGGCCGTCGGCCCGCACGCCACCGGGCGCGTCGCCCACCAGCGCCGCGGCGATCGCGTCGGCGCTCGACGCCGCCGCCTCGGCGTCGTCGCCCGCGGAGCCGCGGACCAGCACGAGGCGCGCCCCGAGCTCGTCGGCCGCCCCGGCCGCCGCCCGGGCGAGGTCCACCGTCTCGGCGGTGGAGAGCACCGCGGGCCAGGTCAGATGATGGTCGGCGACGGTCGTGACGCCGCTGAGCAGCGCCTCGGCGAGCCCCGCGCGTGCGGCGAGACCCACCAGCTCCGCGTCCACCCGGGCACGCGCGTAGGCGGCGGCCATCAGGCCGAGCCACTCGCGCATCAGGACGCCGCGGGTGCCGGGCAGCGTCCGGAAGGCCGTCTGGAACAGATGGTGGTGCGCGTTCACGAGCCCGGGCGTGACGACGCACCCGGTGGCGTCGAGCTCCTCGACGCCGCCCGCGAGCCCGCCGGCCACGGGCCCAGCGGACGGACCCACACGCACCACCCGGCCGTCCGCGCCCACCACGACGTCGCCGCCCGGCTCGCCCTCGACGGCGCCCGGCCCGGTGCGCACCGCGAGCGCACCCCGCACGACCAGCCCCGGCGCCGTCCGCGGCCGGCCGCCGACCTCGCCGCCCGCCCCCGCAGCGCTCACCCGCGGTCCCGCGGCGTCAGCCCCGCGGCCCCGTCGGCCGGGGTGGTGAACCTGGACGCCTCGACGAAGGTGCGTGCGAGGTGCTCGACCGCGTGCTCGAAGAGCTCCTTGCCCGCCTCGGCGGTGGCGGTCGTCGGGTCGCCGATGTGGCCGTCCGGGCCGAAGTCGCTCGACAGCCAGCCGAACGACGTCGACCGGCCGAACCCGATCTGCTCGTACGCGAGCAGGTCCTCCGGCACGCGCCGCTCGGCGCGGTCCATCCGGACCAGCTCCGGGCGCAGGTGCAGCATGAGCGAGGTCTCGCCGTGGCCGCCGTGCACGCCCAGCCCGTGCTCGGCGCCGGACGCCGGGGCGCCGCCCTGGTCGCGCGGCGTCGCGACGTGCGCGAAGAAGGTGCGCAGCCCGAACCGGCGGCGCAGCTCACGGTTCGCGACCTGGCCGAGCGCGGAGTTGCCGCCGTGCCCGTTGACGAACAGCAGCCGGGTGATGCCCGAGGCCGCCACGGACCGTCCGACGTCCACCAGCACGCGCATGAGCGTGTCCCACGACAGCCAGATCGTGCCGGGGAACCCGGCGTGCTCGTCCGACTTGGTGTAGGCGAGCGGTTCGAGCAGCACGACGGACGCCGTACCGGACGCCGTCACCGCCGCGGCGGCGGCCGCCGCGGCCTCCGTCGCCGTGACCAGGTCGGTGGACACCGGGAGGTGCGGGCCGTGCTGCTCGATCGCGCCGAGGGGCAGCACCGCCACCGTGTCGTCGGGCAGCGCCTCGATCTCCGGCCAGGTCAAGTCGGCGAACCGCGGGGCCCGGGCCGCGCCCATCAGCGCACCCCGATGTTCACGCGGGTGTCGACCGGCGGAGCGTCCACGAGCTTGCCCGGGTTGAGCAGACCCTTCGGGTCGGTGGTGCGGGCCGTCTCGCGGGCGAGGTCGACGTGCCGGTCCACGTACCACTGGTGCGGGGAGTGCACGCCCAGGCCGAGCGCCTCCAGGCGCTCGATCCCGGCGAGCGCCTCGGCCTCCGAGACGTAGTCGGCGACCACCATGGCGAGCGGGGCGGTGCCCATGAGCTCCAGGTGCAGGTGGACGTCGCCGTCGTAGACGGCCCGGACCTCGTCCTCACGCTCCCAGTGCGCCCGGCCGCCGGTCTCCATGTGGAACCACGTGCGCTCGGGGTGCGCCTGCTGCAGGTGGTAGACCGGGTGGTTGTACGACATCGACGACAGCTTGTCGGTCTCCGCGTAGTCCGCGAGGCTCGCGACCACCGCGCCGCCCGCCGCCACGATCCGCGCCTCGACCTCGGCCACGGTCGAGGCCTCTGCGATGACGCGCAGGCTGTACCGCTCGGGGTCGAGCGGCACGGTGGCGGGCAGGCTCGGCACCAGCGCGGGTGGGTCCGCGGACGCGAGCCGCGGCAGCACCGGCAGGTCGAGCAGCGAGCGGTGCACGCCCGTGAGCGACGCCCAGTCGGCGAAGGCCGCGTAGACGGCGACCCAGTCGCGGGCGGGGTCGGTGGCGATCTCCAGCTCCACGATCACGCCGGTGACGCCGTAGACGTGCACGTACGGCATGACGTCGGGGCCGGTCACGGTGAACGTGGTGCCGCTGCCGTCCATCGGGGCGACGGTGAGCGAGAGCACGAACCCGTCGGAGGTGGACCCGTGCTCGATCGTCCCTGTGCCGGCCGAGCCGCCGCCCACGAAGCCGCCGATCGTCGTCCCCTTGGTGGACGGGTAGATCCAGATGTCCCGTCCGGCGGCCCGGGCCGCCACGTCGATCGCGCTGATCTTCGCGCCCGCGCCCGCCGTCACCGTGCCCGAGTCGTTGACCCGGATCGTGTCGAGGCCGCGCAGGTCGAGCACGAGCCCGCCGTCGAACGGCGTCGCCTGCCCGTAGTTGCCCGTCCCCGACCCGCGCGGGGTCACCGGTACGTCGTGCTCGTAGGCGATGCGCAGCACCTGCGCCACCTCGTCCGCGGTGGTCGGGCGCACCACGGCGTCGGGCAGGTACCGGCCCGCGGGGACCTTCTCCCGCAGGATCGGCGACATGCGCGACCAGTCGGACGACGCCTTGAGCAGCAGCTCCGCCTCGACGGAGACGAGCCCGGGCCCGAGCGTGCGGGCGATCTCGGCCGCGGCCAGACCGGACCGCTCTGCGGTGTTCGGAGTGTGGTCGGTCATCGGTGCTCGTCAGCTCCCCATCGAGATGGTGTCGTCGGTGAACTCGTTGGTGTACAGCGACTCGGGCTCGATGTCCGGGGACTCGATCTGGCCTGCGTCCACGAGGATCGGCGCGAAGGTGTCGACGATCTCGGTCATGCGGTCGGGGTCGATCCTGCCGAACACCCCGGAGGCCGGGTCGTCCACCACGAGGTCGAGGTCCTTCTGGGCCTGCACGGAGAAGTCGGCCACGCCGAGCGAGTAGGTCCACCCGGTCTGGTACTGGTCGACGAGGTCGACGATCAGCTCGTTGGTGGCCTGCGGGTCGTCGAGGTAGTCGATCTGGGCCTGCTGCATGATCGGCACGAGCTTGGCGAGGCAGTCGGCGTTCTCCTCGACCTTGTCGGCGCGCACGGCGAGCGCCTCCGGGTAGACCGAGTAGCCGACGTCGGCGAGGAGCTGGTACCCGACCGGCTTGCCCCACTGCGGGATCTCGTTCTCGTAGATGTACGGCTCGGCCGTGGCGAACCCCTGCTGCAGCACGGCCGGGTCGGAGACGAAGCGCTGCGGCGTGCCCTCGTAGCTGAGGTCGATCTGCGCGTCGTCGATGATGCCCTGGGCGGCGAGCAGGCGGGGGAAGACGTCGCCGGAGGACACCACGGGGTCGCCGTCCGCGGCGGCCTCCTCGATCGTCTCGGCGCCGTCGTGGCTCTCCGGGTCCCACATCACGATCTGCGGGCTGGTGGTGAGCATCGAGGCGACGGTGACCACCGGGTTGTCGGCCAGCGCGGTGATCTGGGCGTCGGTGGTCACCGCGCCGAGCAGGATCGAGTCGTCGAGGTACATGAGCGACGGGACGGGCTGGAAGTTCACGTTCGGCCCGCCGGGACGCACCTCGATGTCCACCCCGGTGTCGACGCCCTGGGCCACCAGGGAGCCGGTGACCGACTTGGCGTCGGTGTCCACCGTGAGGTCCGAGCCGACGAGCGAGTACATCGCCCCGTGCTCCGCCTCGGGCTGCCAGTCCTGCTGCATGACGACGGTCGCGGGACACACGTCGGCGAGGTCGAGGGGTCCGCCGGCCTCCGCCGCCGGCGCGTCGACCTGGCCGGTGCCGCCCGCCTGCGCGTCGGCGGTGCCGGTGCCGCAGGCGGTCAGGGCGAGGAGCGGGAGGACGGACAGCGCGGCGAACGCGAGGCGTCGCGGTCGGGACAAGGGCATGAGGGACAAGGGCATGAGGACTCCTGAGGGGGGAGGGGGGCGAGGGGGACGCGCGGCGCTCAGGCGGCGCCGCGGCCGTACCAGCGGCCGATGACGGCCCGGTCCAGCGCTGCGAAGACGGAGAACATCGCGACCCCGAACAGCGCGGTGAGGATGATGGCCATGAACAGGGCGTCCATGTTCAGGCGCAGCGTGTAGGTGCGCAGCAGGCCGCCGATCCCCGGCGAGCCCTGCTGGAAGAAGAAGTCGCCGACGATGGCACCGATGACGCTCAGGCCCGCCGCGTTGCGCAGGCCGGTGAAGATCGACGGGAGCGCCGCGGGGAACTGGAGCTTGAGGAGCCGCTGCACGCGGGTGGCGCGGTTCAGCGTGAACAGGTCGTGCGCGGCGGGACCGGCGGACTGCAGCCCGAACAGCGTGTTCGCGATCATCGGGAAGAGCGCGATGATCACGCACACGACGATGCGGGCGCTGAAGCCGTAGCCCAGCCAGATCCCGATCAGGGGCGTGAGGGCCAGGATCGGGATGGTCTGCAGGATCACGGCGTACGGGTAGAGGATCTTCTCCGCCCAGCCGGCCTGCGCCATGACCACGGCGTACCCGATGCCCAGCACCACCGCGATCGCCAGCCCGCACAGCGCCACCCCGACGGTCTGCCAGAGGGCGTCGAACATGGGGTTCATGACGTTCGGGTTGCCGAGCGTGTTTCCGAGCACCTCGTGCAGCGGCGGCAGCAGGAAGCGCCGCTCGGGTGCGAGCACGAGGTAGGTGACGCCGTACCAGACGGCGACGATGCCGAGCACGGCCGCGAGCAGCGGCCAAGCGGCGGCCCCGGCGGAGAACAGCCTGCGTCGGGCGGTCGTCGGGCGGGCGGCGATCGGTCGGGCGGTGCTCATGAGTGCTCCTCGAGGGCCGCCGAGACCTCGCCGGTGAGCGCCGCGAACTCGGGCTCGTACCGGAGCCGGGGCGGGCGCGGGTAGGACCAGGGGACGGGGATGTCGGCCACCACGCGGCCGGGGCGGCCGCTCATCACGACCACCCGGGTGGAGAGGTAGACCGCCTCCGAGACGGAGTGCGTGATGAACAGCCCGGCGAAGCCCTTGAGCGCGAACAGGCTCTGCAGCTCGGTCTGCATCCGCAGGCGGGTGATCTCGTCGAGTGCCCCGAACGGCTCGTCGAACAGCGCGAGGTCGGGTTCGGCGACGAGCGCCCGGGCGATCGACACGCGCATCCGCATGCCGCCGGAGAGCTGCCGGGGGTGCTGCTTCTCGAAGCCGGTCAGGCCCACGAGGTCGAGCGCCTCCTGCGCCCGCTTGCGGCGGTCCGCCTTCGCGGCGCCCCGCAGCTCGCCCGCGAGCTCGACGTTGCGCAGCGCACTGCGCCACTCCAGGAGCGTGGGCTCCTGGAACACGTACGACGTCGAGGTGGCGTTCACCTCGATGTCGCCGCCGGTCACCTCGTCGAGCCCCGAGGCGAGGCGCAGCAGGGTGGACTTGCCGCAGCCGGAGGGCCCGACGACGGAGACGAACTCCCCGGCGGCGACCGTCAGGCTCACCCCCTCGAGCGCCACGGTGCCGGTCGGGAACGCCTTGGCCACGTCGTCGAGCACGAGGGTGCGCGTCATGGACCGGGGTCGCGGGGTCGTCGTGCTCACTGTGCTCACTGGGGTCACCTCACGAGCTGGTCGGGTTGCGGGGCCTCGGCCGCCGGGATGGCGGCCGGTCCGAGGGCGAGGGCGGTCTGCACGCGGGTGTCGGCCACGACGCGGCCGCCGGCGACGACCACGCGCGCGAGGGTCGCGCCGGCCAGCACGTCGCCGAGCGGCACGTCGGGCACCAGCACGAGGTCGGCACGGTCGCCGACAGACAGTCCCGCGGCCGGGAGGCCGAGCACGGTGCGGGCGCCCGACGTCACGGCGTCGAGCGCCTCCCGCGCGGACAGGTGCGCCGCGGTCATGAGCAGCGACGTCGTCTCGAAGGGGTCGGCGCTGCCCGCGGGGTTGAAGGGGTCGCGCAGGTTGTCGGCCCCCGCGGCCAGGGGGACCCCCGCGTCCAGGAGGGCACGCACGGCGGTCAGTCCCCGGGGCGCGAGGTGCGTGCTGTCGCGGCCCTGGAGGTAGAGGTTGGTGATCGGCAGCGTCACCACGCCCAGGCCGGCCCGGGCGACGAGGTCGACGACGGGGCCGAGGCGGTCCGGCGGCAGCGACCCGAGCCGCACGACGTGGCTCGCGGTCACGCGCTGGGTCAGGCCGCGCGCGATCACCTCGCGGGCGAGCGCCTCGACGTCGAGCACGCCGTCGTCCGGCAGCGCCGTCTGCTCGTCGGCGTGCAGGTCCACGGGCAGACCGGTGCGCTCGGCCAGGTCGAGCACCCGGGTGATCTCCGCGCGCGGGTCGGGAGCCAGGTGCGGGCACCCGCCGAGCACGTCCACCCCGCGGGCGGCCGCCTCGGCGAAGACCTCGGTGGGGGTGTGCCACCCGCCGAGGAGGCAGACCTGGAGCGTCACCGACCCCGCGAGCTCCTCGCGGAGGGTGAGCAGCGCGTCGAGCATGCGCAGCGGGTCGCCCTCCGCGGGGGCGTCCACGTGGGTCCGGACCGTCGTGATGCCCCGGCTGACGTAGCGCCCCACGGCGGCCCGGGCGCGGTCGAGCACGTCGGCGCCGTCGATGTGCGGGGCGATCTCCCGCCAGCGCTCGATCGCGCCCACCAGGTCCTCCCCCGTCCCGGCGGGGATGCGCGCGGCGGTCAGCGCCTTGTCGAGGTGCGCGTGCGGCTCGCACGCCGCGGGGAGCGCGAGCCAGCCCGTCGCGTCCAGCCGCCCCGCGTCGTCGCCCAGGTGCGGCAACCGGCCGGCGGGCGCCACGGAGGTGACCCGGCCGGCGTCGATCTCGACGTCGACGAGCTCGCCGTCGACGGTGCGCACACCGCGCAGGGCGGTGACGTGGGCGCCGGCGAGCAGCGCGGCACCGTCGGGACCACCGACGGGGAGAGGCGCCGACCTCGTGGTGCCGTCGTGCACGGCATCTCCTCTCCGCCGGCCCGGCCGGACAAGAATGTTGATCAGAGGAACATTCGGAACGCTAGAGGCGGCCTGTTTCCGCCGCGTGTCCGGTGCGGCGCGGCCGTGTGAAACGTCACCCCGCCCCGTGGAGCAAGATGGGTCCATGCGAATCGCCGCCCCCATCGAGATCGGCCCGCTCGACGCCGACGCCCAGCAGGCCGTCCGAGACCTGGCCGCGGCCGCGGAGGCGCACGACGGCGTCGCGCCGCTGTCCGAACAGCCCCTGCTCAACCTCGGCACGGACGCGGAGTGGATCACGCACGTCGTGGCGCACACCACGGCGGGCAGCACGGTCGGCTACGTGCAGATCGACCGGTCGGGCGAGACCGCGAGCGCCGAGCTGGTGATCCATCCGGAGCACCGCAGGAACGGTCACGGCCGGGTGCTGCTGCGCACCGCGGAGCGCGACGCCACGCTGCCGTCACGCTCGGGCGAGCCCGGCCAGCACGGCAAGCAGCTGCGCGTGTGGGCGCACGGCGACCTGGAGCCCGCCCGCGAGTTCGCGCGGGCGGCGGGGCTGCGGCCGGTGCGTGAGCTGCTCTTCCTGGCCCGCCCGCTCGCCGGGGCGGACGGCGCCCCGGAGGTGCCCGCCGCCCCTGCCGGCTACCGCCTGCGCACCTTCCGCCCCGGGGCCGACGACGCCGCCTGGCTCCGCGTCAACGCGCGCGCCTTCGCCACCCACCCGGAGCAGGGCCGGATGTCGCTCGACGACCTGCGCGCCCGGCAGGCCGAGCCGTGGTTCGACCCGGAGGGCTTCTTCCTCCTGGTGCCCGACGAGGCGCCCGGCGTGGACGACGCCGACCCGGTCGCGTTCCAGTGGACCAAGACGGAGCCGGGCCAGCCGGACGGCGCGCGCGACGGCGAGATCTACGCGCTGGGCGTCGACCCGGACCAGCAGGGCAAGGGGTTCGGCCGGCTGATGACCGAGGTGGGGCTGGCCCACCTCGCACGATCCGGGGCCACGCGCGCCGTGCTCTACGTCGAGGGCGACAACACGCCCGCCCTCGCCACGTACGAGCGCGCAGGCTTCGCGCGGGCCGCTGTACACGTGCAGTATGCCCGCCCGTGACGGACGCTCTCCGGGAGCGTCACCCACTGTGTACCGAACGGTGACACCATGAACGACATGAAGGACAGCGTCGCGAGCAGCTCCGCCAGGACCCGGGACAAGAACGGTCGATTCATGAAGCAGAGCCCCCGTACCGCAAGCGTGGAGCCGACCGACGGCGAGTCCGTCCCGGTTCCGGCCGCCAAGGTGACCGACGGCGTGCCCGCCGTCGCCGCCGGGGCCGCGCGGCCGACCGCGCTGAGGTCCGCCCTCGTCGAGAAGCCTGCGCAGAAGCCGGCCGCGCCGAGGCCGGCCCCGCCGAAGCCGGGCGAGCCGGAGGACATCCTGGCGCCGCACTCCCTGGACCCGAGCCTGGCCGCGCACATCGCGGAGCACATCGCGGAGAACCCCGGCGGGACGAGCCTGCTCGACCCGCTGCTCGGCGAGCCGCTGCCGGTCGACCGGTTCGCCGACCGGGAGCTGAGCTGGCTCGCGTTCAACCAGCGGGTGCTGGAGCTCGCGGAGGACCCGCGCATCCCGCTGCTGGAGCGCGTGCGGTTCCTGGCGATCTTCGCGTCCAACCTGGACGAGTTCTTCATGGTGCGCGTGGCCGGCCTGCAGCGCCGCATCGCCACGGGTATCGCGGTCACGAGCGCCTCGGGGCTCAGCCCCCGCCAGGCGCTGTCGGCGATCTCCGAGGGCGCGCACACCCTGATGGCCCGGCACGCGCGCGTGTTCGAGGACGAGGTGCAGCCGGCGCTTGCCGCCGAGGGCATCACGCTGGTGCACTGGGAGGAGCTGGACACCAAGGAGCAGGAGCGGCTGCACAAGTTCTTCCGCAAGCAGATCTTCCCGGTGCTCACCCCGCTGGCGGTGGACCCGGCGCACCCGTTCCCCTACATCTCGGGCCTCTCGCTCAACCTGGCCGTGGTGGTGGCCAACCCGGCCACGGGCAAGGAGCACTTCGCCCGCGTCAAGGTGCCGCCGCTGCTGCCGCGCTTCATCGCGGTCGACGCGTCGGGCAAGCCGCGCCGCCCCGGCACCAAGAAGGCCGACCCGCAGCGCGGCCCGCTCTCGTTCGTGCCGCTGGAGGAGGTCATCGCCCAGCACCTCGACTACCTGTTCCCCGGGATGGAGGTGCGCGACAGCCACACGTTCCGCGTCACCCGCAACGAGGACGTGGACGTCGAGGAGGACGACGCCGAGAACCTGCTCCAGGCGATGGAGAAGGAGCTCCTGCGGCGCCGGTTCGGCCCGCCGGTACGCCTGGAGATCGCCAAGGACATCAGCCCGCGCATCCGCGACCTGATCGTCCGGGAGCTGGGCGTCAAGGAGGAGGAGGTCTACGAGCTGCCCGCGCTCCTGGACCTCACCGGCCTCAACCTCATCGCGGACCTCGACCTGACCTCCCTGCACTACCCGCCGTTCGTGCCGTCCACGCACCGGCACCTCGCGGAGGTGGAGAGCTCCAAGCCCACCGACGTCTTCGCCGCGATCCGGCGCCGGGACATCCTGCTGCACCACCCGTACGACAGCTTCTCCACGAGCGTGCAGACGTTCCTGGAGCAGGCGGCGGCCGACCCGAACGTGCTGGCGATCAAGCAGACCCTGTACCGGACGTCGGGCGACTCTCCGATCGTGGACGCGCTGATCGACGCCGCCGAGGCCGGCAAGCAGGTGCTCGCCCTGGTCGAGATCAAGGCCCGGTTCGACGAGGAGGCCAACATCTCCTGGGCGCGCAAGCTCGAAGAGGCGGGCGTGCACGTGGTCTACGGGATCGTGGGCCTGAAGACGCACTGCAAGCTGTCGCTCGTGGTGCGCCAGGAGCCCGACGGCTCCCTGCTGCGCTACTGCCACGTGGGTACGGGCAACTACCACCCCAAGACGGCGCGCCTGTACACCGACCACGGCCTGCTGACCTGCGACCCCGACGTGGGCCAGGACCTGACCCGCCTGTTCAACCAGCTCTCCGGGTACGCGCCGAAGTCGACGTTCCACCGGCTGCTCGTGGCGCCCCGCGCGGTGCGCTCCGGCCTGGTCGAGCGCATCGAGCGCGAGGCGGCCGCCGCCCGCGCGGGCCACGAGGCGTGGGTCAAGATGAAGATCAACTCGGTGGTCGACGAGACGGTGATCGACGCCCTGTACCGCGCCTCCCAGGCCGGCGTGAAGGTCGACCTGGTCGTGCGCGGCATCTGCGCCGTCCGTGTGGGCGTGCCGGGCCTGAGCGAGAACATCCGGGTGCGGTCCATCCTGGGCCGCTTCCTGGAGCACTCGCGCATCTTCGCGTTCGCCAACTCGGTGGGCCCCGCCCTCGCCGAGGGCCCCGCGACGGGCCCGGAGGTGTACATCGGGTCGGCCGACCTGATGCACCGCAACCTCGACCGGCGCGTCGAGACCCTGATCCGGATCTCCGACCCGACCCACATCGGCGAGCTGCTCGGCCTGCTGGACGAGTCCATGGCGGACACGACGGCGTCCTGGCACCTGCTGCCGGACGGCCGGTGGGAGCGCCCCTCGTCGGGTTCGGAGGGCAACGGCCTCCGCGACCTGCAGGCGGTCCTGATCCAGCGGCAGCGGCGCCGGCTCGAGCCCGTCCGGTGACGGGCCGGAGGTCGGTGGTGGGTACCGAGCCGACGACGGCGACCTCGCCGCCGGCGGGGATGCACACTCCCGTGGTGATGACGGCGGGCGGGATCGTCTGGCGTCGTCGGGCCGGCAACGTACAGGTGCAGCTGGTGCACCGCCCCCGCTACGACGACTGGTCGTGGCCCAAGGGCAAGCTGGAGACCGGCGAGACCTTCCAGGGCGCGGCGATCCGCGAGGTCGCCGAGGAGACGGGCAAGGAGATCGTGCTCGGCCGCCCTCTGCCCGGCCTGCAGTACCTGACGCCGGAGGGCCGCGTGAAGCGGGTGCACTACTGGGCATCCCGCCGGGCCCGCAGGGGCCGGGACACCGCAGGGCTCGCGGCCCGTGTGCCGGTGGCCCCGGTCGACCGCGAGGAGGTCGACACGGTGGAGTGGCTGGACGCCGCCGACGCCGTGAGCCGTCTCACCCGCGCGTCCGACCGCGGGCCGCTGAACGCCCTGCTCGCCGCCGAGGCCGAGGGCGCGCTGGACACCCGCGTGCTCGTGATCGCGCGGCACGGCCGGGCGGTGTCGCGCACCTCCTGGCACGGCGGGGAGCGCGACCGTCCTCTCACCCCGCTCGGGCACGGGCAGGCCGCCGCGCTGGTACCCGTGCTGGCCGCCTACGGCGTCGAGCACGTGATCAGCTCCCGCTGGGAGCGCTGCGCCACGACCATCGACCCGTACGTGCGGGCCGCCGGCCTGCGCCCGAGCTACAGCGAGTACCTCACGGAGGCGCAGCACGAGCGGTCGCCGTCGCGCGTCGCGGCGACCGTGGGCGAGCTGCTCGAGGAGGCCACCGAGTCGTCGCTGATCTGCACCCACCGGCCCGTGCTGCCCACCGTGCTGGACGTGCTCACCCAGCATGCGGAGGGTGCCGTGGCGGACGGCCTGCCCCGGCAGGACCCGTTCCTCGAACCCGGCGAGGTGCTCGTCGCGCACGTCGCCGACACGCCCTCGGGACCGCGCGTCGTGGCCACGGAGAAGGCAAGTCCGCAGGTCTGGTGACCAGATCGACCAGGATCGTGGTGGACACACGTTTCATTTCGGCGCACTATCGGTCTCCATGAGCAGCGACCAACGACCGCCGAGACGGCCGGCCATGCTGGATCCCCGGGACGCCGACGCGCTACCCGGCGAGACGGACCCTGCCCTGCGTGACGAGATCGCCCACGCGACGGCCAGGGCCCTGGTGGACCGCGCCCGCACCACCGAGGACCCTGCCGTGGTGGAGCGGCTCATCCACCTCGTCGAGAACGAGGGCCTGGACACCGTCGCGGGCCTGTGGGCCGACGCCGCCCCCGTCTCCCTGCCGGGCGCGCTCTGGCGCCTGTACGTGCTGCGCGAGTGGGTGCGGCGGGACATGCCTACCGTCATGCTCAGGTATCGACTCGGTGTGGACGCCGCCCCGGTCCAGGAGGCCGTCGCGGGCGTGCCGAGCCCGCCGGAACCCGGTGACCTGCAGATACTCGCCGACGCCGTGCTGTCCGGCGTGTTCACCGGAGACCTCGCCGTCGCGCTCGAACGGGCGGGCGCGTTCTGCCGGATCCTCTCGACCGGCGCGGCCTTCGACGCGGACTCCCGCGAGGTCGCCGACCCCACCGGCGCCACCCGGATGACCCGGGGCGCCAGCTCGCTGCTGCGCACCGCGGAAGAGCTGGAAAGAGCCGGTGACCTGTGGAGAACCGGCTCCCTGGAGTAGGCCCGCACGCTGTCAAGCCCTCCGCGCGGGCGCGCCCTGTGACGTCCGACCCCCTTGGCAGATCCGCGTACGGGACTACGATGGTCCATGCGACGCCGGGCTGCGGTAGCCCCGGGCTCCACCTCAAGCCGCTACGAGCGGCCCCGCGCCGAGAGGCGCTCCCGGTTCGGCGTCGCCCAACTCTTCCCCCACATCCCGGCCTCCCGCGCCCTCCGTGGCGCCCCGGCACCGGCGCTGTGCCGTGTGTCACGAGTTGCCAAAGCATGACCTTGCAAATTGGCGATAGTCGGCAACAGCCCTACGCTGAGCAGGTTCCAGAGCCCTCAGAACGGGAGCCCTCGTGCGCCTTACTCCGCGCGACACCACGTACTTCGACCTTCTCGCCGCCCTGGCCCAGCATCTTGTCCGGGGCTCGTCCCTGTTGGCGGAGCTGCTCGGTGCGGACAGGGCGGGCCGCGAAAAGCTGGCCGACGAGATGCACGACGTCGAGCACCTCGCCGACGACGCCACGCACTCGATCATGCGGCGTCTCAACCAGACCTTCGTGACGCCGTTCGACCGTGAGGACATCTCCAGCCTGGCCTCGGCCCTGGACGACTGCATGGACGAGATGGACGAGGCCGCCGACCTCATCGTCCTCTACAAGGTCGAGGGCCTGCCGGACCGCGTCTCCGACCAGGTCCAGGTGCTGCAGCGGTGCGCGGAGCTGACGGCCGAGGCGATGCCGCGCCTGCGCTCGATGGACAAGCTCGCCGACTACTGGGTCGAGGTGAACCGCCTGGAGAACCAGGCGGACAAGCTGCACCGCAAGCTCATCGCCCAGCTCTTCGACGACCTGGCGGGCGACCCCGTCCAGCTCATGAAGCTGAAGGAGATCGTGGAGGTTCTCGAGAACGCCGCGGACAGCTTCGAGAAGGTGGCGAACATGGTCGAGACCATCGCCCTCAAGGAGTCCTGAGTTGGAGGTCGCCCTCGTCGTCCTCGTGGTCGCGCTCGCCCTGAGCTTCGACTACACGAACGGCTTCCACGACGCCGCGAACGCGATCGCCACGTCGGTCTCGACCCGGGCGCTGACGCCGCGCGTCGCCCTCCTCATGGCGGCGACCATGAACTTCGCGGGCGCCCTGCTGGGCACCGAGGTCGCGGAGACCATCGCCACCTCGATCGTCGACCTCACGGGGGCGAGCACGCACGCGGAGCTCGCCGTGGTGCTGTGCGCGCTGCTCGGCGCGATCACCTGGAACCTCATCACCTGGTGGTTCGGGCTGCCGTCGTCGTCCACGCACGCCCTCATCGGCGGGCTGGTCGGGGCCGGGCTCGCGGGCGGCATGAGCGTCTACTGGTCCGCGATCGTGGACAAGGTCGTGCTCCCGATGGTCATCTCGCCCCTGGTGGGCTTCGGCCTGGCCTTCGCCGTGATGATCGCCGTGCTGTGGATCTTCCGCAACGCCGCGCCGGCCAAGACCCACCGGCGCTTCCGCATCGCGCAGACGGCCTCGGCCGCCGCGATGGCACTGGGCCACGGCCTGCAGGACGCGCAGAAGACCATGGGCGTCATCTACCTGGCGCTGCTCACCGTGGGCTGGGCCAACCCGGACAGCGGCATTCCCCTGTGGGTCAAGCTGTGCGCGGCAGCGGCCATCTCCGCGGGGACGTACTCGGGCGGCTGGCGCATCATGCGCACGCTCGGCCGCAAGATCATCGAGCTCGACCCGGCCCGAGGCTTCGTGGCCGAGTCTGTCTCGGCGCTCGTGCTGTACGTCAACGCGTTCGTGCTGCACGCCCCGGTCTCCACCACGCACACGATCACCTCCGCGATCATGGGCGTGGGCGCCACCCGCAGGCTCTCCGCCGTGCGCTGGGGCGTGGCCCAGAACATCGCCATCGCCTGGGTCCTCACCATCCCCGCCGCCGCCCTCGTGGCCGCGCTGGCGACGTGGGCGCTCTGGCCGTTCCTGACCTGACCAGACCCCCGGGCGAGCTCTCCGCGCGCGACTGGCCCGGGGGGCGACTTAGCATCGCAGCATGAGCACTGGTCACACCGTCCCGAACGCCTCCGCGCAATCGGCCCACCGCAAGGCGACGGCACTCGCCTTCGCCGCAGCGGTGGGCGGCTTCCTGTTCGGCTTCGACAGCTCCGTGATCAACGGCGCCGTGAACGCCATCGAGGGCCAGTTCTCGCTCGACCCCACGATCACCGGGCTCGTGGTGGCCGTCGCGCTGCTCGGCTGCGCGCTCGGCGCGTGGGCCGGCGGACGCCTCGCCGACCGCTGGGGCCGCACCAACGTCATGGTGCTCGGCGCCGTCCTGTTCTTCGTGTCGTCGATCCTCTCCGCCATCGCGTTCTCCGCCTGGGACCTCGCCGTCTGGCGGTTCATGGCCGGCGTGGGCATCGGCATCGCGTCGGTGATCGCGCCCGCGTACATCGCGGAGATCGCGCCCGCCGCGATGCGGGGCCGCCTCGGCTCGCTGCAGCAGCTCGCGATCACCGTCGGTATCTTCGCGGCCCTGCTCTCCGACCAGATCCTCGCCGAGTCGGCCGGCGGCGCCGCGAACGTCCTGTGGCTCGGCTGGGAGGCCTGGCGCTGGATGTTCCTCGTCGCAGTGGTCCCGGCCGCCGTCTACGGCATCCTCGCCCTGCGCATCCCCGAGTCGCCGCGGTACCTCGCCGCGAAGGGGCGCGACGACGAGGCGCGGGCCGTCCTGGCCAGCGTCCTCGGGCCCGACGAGGACGTCGACGACCGCCTCGCGCAGATCCACCGCAGCATCGTGATCGACGAGACCAACGCCGCCGAGGGCTCGCTCCGGGGCAGCGCGCTGGGCCTCAAGCCGATCGTCTGGGTGGGCATCCTGCTGTCGGTGTTCCAGCAGTTCGTCGGCATCAACGTGATCTTCTACTACTCGAGCACGCTCTGGCAGGCCGTCGGTTTCGACGAGAGCCAGGCGTTCCTGGTCTCCACCATCACCTCGATCACGAACGTCGCCGTCACGTTCATCGCCATCGCGCTCATCGACAAGGTGGGCCGCCGTCCCCTGCTGCTCATCGGCTCGGCCGGCATGACCGTCTCGCTCGGCCTGATGGCCCTCGCGTTCACGCAGGCGACCGGCTCGGGCGAGGACATCTCGCTGAGCGGCCCGTGGGGCGTCATCGCCCTGATCTGCGCCAACGCGTTCGTCGTCTTCTTCGGCGCCTCGTGGGGCCCGCTCGTGTGGGTGCTGCTCGGCGAGATGTTCCCCAACCGCATCCGCGCCGCCGCCCTCGGAGTCGCGGCGGCCATGCAGTGGATCGCCAACTTCGCCATCACCCTGACGTTCCCGCCGCTGCTGTCCGCGTTCGGCGCCAGCGTGCCGTACCTGATGTACGCGGCCTTCGCGGCGCTGAGCTTCTTCTTCGTGTTCAGCAAGGTGCCCGAGACCAAGGGCATGGAGCTCGAGGACATGGGCGACGAGTCCCGCGCCGGGGCCTGACCCCGGCACACCGCACCAGCCGCGCACCAGCCGCGGCCACGGCGCCGCTCCCCACCCGGGGAGCGGCGCCGTTTCCATGTGCGCGGGCGGTGGACGGGCTGTGTCGCGCAGGTCACACCGCCGCCGTCGACCCCCCGGCCCGGAGACCCTTGCATTCGGCAACCATCCGGATATAGTTGCTTTAAGCAATCAAACGCGAGGCACCCATGACTTCCCACAGCAGCCGGACGCCGTCCGGCACCGAAGCCCCCGCCGTCGCCCTGATCACCGCGCTCCAGAGCCTGTCCCGCGCCCAGCGGGAGGCGGCGGCACGTATCGCCCACGAGCTCGACTGGCCCAGGGCCGGCGTCGCCGTGCTGCACCTGCTCGCCAAGTGCGGCCCGGTCTCCCTGTCCGACATCGCCGCGCGCCAGCGCGTCGACCTGTCGGTCGCGAGCCGCCAGGTCAGCACCCTGGCCGACGCCGGATACGTCGTCCGGACCGTCGACGACGAGGACCGCCGGGTCCGCACCGTCGAGCTGACCGATGCGGGCCGGGCTCTCGCAGCCGAGGCCACGGAGCAGTACAAGAAGCTCATCGACCGGGCGTTCGCCGCCTGGTCGCCCGAGGACCTCGACCAGGCGACCCGCACGCTGGACCGCCTCGTCGACACCATCAGTGCGGACATCCCGGACCGAAAGACGCCCCAGAACCAGCAGGAGTGTGCATGACCAGCCCCAACACCACGACCACGGTGGCCGAGCCCGACCACCTCCAGGGCGAACCACCCGCCATGACGCACACCGAGGTTCTCCGGGCGCTGTCCGGGATCCTCCTCGGCATGTTCGTGTCGGTCCTCGCGATGTCCGTCGTCTCGTCGTCCCTGCCAAAGATCATCACCGACCTCGAGGGCGGCCAGTCGGCCTTCACCTGGGTCGTGACGGCGACCCTGCTGACCTCGACGATCTCGACCCCGATCTGGGGCAAGCTCGCCGACCTCACCAACCGCAAGACCCTGATCCAGATCGCACTGGTCATCTCGGTGCTGTCGGCGGCCGCCGCCGGCTTCTCGCAGGACGTCGGCCAGCTCATCACGTTCCGTGCCTTCCAGGGCATCGGCGCGGGCGGCCTGCAGTCCCTGGCCGCCGTGCTCATCGCGGACATCATCAGCCCGCGCCAGCGCGGCCGGTACATGGGCCTCATGGGCTCGATCATGGGTGTCGGCATGGTCGGCGGCCCGATCCTCGGCGGCTTCCTCACCGACGCCATCAGCTGGCGCTGGAACTTCTTCGTGGGCCTGCCGTTCGCGATCGCCTCGATCATCGTGCTGCAGATGACGCTCAAGCTCCCCAAGCGCCCCCGTGGCTCGGCCCGGATCGACGTCATCGGCGCCACGCTCATCTCGGTCGGCATCGCCACCCTGCTGCTGTGGATCACCTTCGCGGGCAGCAAGTTCGACTGGATGTCGTGGCAGACCGTGGCGATGGTCGGCGGCTCCCTGGTGATCCTCGCGATCGCGGTGCTCGTGGAGCTGCGGGTCAAGAACCCGCTCATCCCCATGTACCTCTTCAAGAACCGCACGCTGGTGCTCGCCGTCATCGGATCGGTCGCCGTGGGCGTCGCGATGTTCGGCTCGTCGGTGTTCCTGAGCCAGTACATGCAGCTCTCGCGCGGCAAGACGCCCACCGAGTCCGGCCTCTACACGATCCCGATGGTGGTCGGCCTGTTCCTGTCGTCCACGATCAGCGGGCAGCTCATCTCCAAGACCGGCCGGTACAAGCCGTTCATGGTCGCCGGCGGCGTGCTCCTGACGGGCGGCCTGCTGCTCCTGTCGACGCTCGACTACCACACCTCGTTCGTGCTGGTGTCGATCTACCTGTTCGTGCTCGGCGCGGGCGTCGGCATGCTCATGCAGAACATGGTGCTGGCCACGCAGAACACGCTGCACATCAAGGACTCGGGCTCGGGCACGTCCACAGTGACGTTCTTCCGCTCGCTCGGCGGCGCCATCGGCGTCTCCGCGCTCGGCGCGATCCTGGGGCACAGCGTGAAGGAGAACCTGAAGGAGGGCGTCACCGCGATCGCACCCGAGCTCGCCAAGCAGGGGATCGACCCGTCGGCGCTGTCCTCCGGCGGCGGCACGCTGCCCGATCTCTCGACGCTCCCGGCCCTGCTGGTCGAGGTCGTCGAGAAGGCCTACGCGAACGGCATCGCGGACATCTTCCTCGCCGCCGTCCCGCTCGCCCTGGTCGCGCTGCTCTGCGTCTCCCTCATCAAGGAGGTGCCGCTGGGTCACCGGTCGGGCATCGACCAGCTCAAGGACCTCGACCCCGTCGAGGCGTAGGGCGATCAAGTGGGGGATTTCGTACCCCTGGGCTGTGATCCGAGCGCTTGACCCGTCATCATGGGCGCATGCTCTCGAGTAACGGCAGGTCCAGCACGGACACGTCCGAAGACGGTGCCGCCACCGGCAGGGGGGCCGGCGGCGGCACCGTCGACGACACGGGGACCGGGCCGGGGCCGTACGAGAGCCTGGAACGCGAGATCCGGCTGCTGATCCGCCGGGCGCAGTCCAACGGGGCGTCCATCGCCCAGCGGGTGCACCCCGAGCTCGACGCCAGCGCGTACCCGCTCCTGGCGCACATCGCCGAGCGGCCCGGCACCCGGGGCTCGGACCTGGCCGCCTACTTCGGCGTCGGGCGGGCCACGGTCTCGCGGCAGCTCAGCCGCCTGGTCGAGCTCGGCCTCGTGGAACGCACCGTCGACCCCGACGACAGCCGCGGCCAGCGCATCACCCTGACCCCCGACGGCAGCGCCCGCTTCGAGCAGGCGCGTACCAGCCGGGTCGCCATGCTGGAGGGCGCGCTCACGACCTGGGAGACCGACGACGTCGCCCAGCTCGCCCGGCTCCTCAACCGCTACTCGGCGGACATCGTGGCGTGGAAGGCGAGCGTGCGCTGACGCGCTCTCCGGCGTCAGCGCACTCCGGGATCAGCTCTCCTCGAACGTGAGGCTCACCGAGTTCATGCAGAACCGGTCGCCCGTCGGGGTCTGCGGCGCGTCGTCGAACACGTGCCCCAGGTGGGAGCCGCAGGTGGCGCAGCGCACCTCGGTGCGCACCATGCCCAGCGAGCGGTCCTCGATCAGCTCGACGGAGTCGCCGGCGAGCGGGCTGTAGAACGACGGCCAGCCGCAGTGCGAGTCGAACTTGGTGTCCGAGCGGAACAGCTCGGCGTCACACGCGCGACACCGGTAGACGCCGGTGCGCTTCTCGTCCAGCAGCTCGCCCGTCCAGGCCCGCTCCGTGCCCGCCTGGCGCAGCACCGCGTACTCCTGGGACGAGAGCTGCTCGCGCCACTCCTGGTCGGACTTCGAAATCTTGTACGTCATCTCAACACCTCCGCACAGAGCAACTTCCCGCTCGCCGCCGGTGTTCCAGCGGTGACGAACACGTAAGGCCTCCCGACCGGTCGACCGGTCGGAAGGCCCCACGAGTCCTGCTGTGGCCGCGTCAGCTCGCGGCGGACGCGTTCGCGTTGCCCGCGCCGCGGCCACGGCCGCCCCGCCGACGACGGCGGGGGGCGGCGCCGTCCGGCCGCGGGAAGTGGTCGGCCGCGGTACGCCCGCCGCCCGACGCCGGACGCGCGGCCCCGCGCTGCCC
>NZ_JARVSD010000002.1 GCF_030209445.1 Promicromonospora sp. MEB111 | reverse complement strand
GGAGCGTGGCCCGCCACGACGACAACACCCCCGAGCGCAGCGCGTTGAACGTGTGGGGCATCTGCGTGACCCAGACCCGGGCCGTGCTCACAAACCCGGCCCCGGCGTGCGGGCTCACCCGCAGCGCGGCACCGACCTGGTTCGGCACACCGCGTCCGCGCCGTTCGGACCGGATGCTCTGCCGGCCCTCCTCGGCACGGGTTGCCTCGTCCAACGCGACCGTGAGCCGTGCCTGGGTCGCGGTGACCGTGTTCTTCACGGCCTCCAGCTCACCGAGCAGGTCCACCCACTCGGCCTGCACCGCACCGGAGACAAGAACACCGGGCCCGGTGTCAGTGGCACCGGGCAGGATCATGCCCGCCAGCAACTCCCGCACCGCCCGCACACCCGCCACATCAACGACCCCGCCGGGCACAGACGCGAGCGCACCAGACGCCCCGGTGCCACCGCGCTGCGGATCACCACCGCGCGGCGGCGTGCCGTCGGGCAGCACCGATCGAGCAGGCTGTCCGCCTGCCGCCGTCAGCACCTCACCCGTTCGCGTCATGTCATCAACATATGGCACACCCGTTCGCACCGCTCGCGGAACCAGCCCGATCTGCCGACAGCAGAATCGGCTGCTCGCCCTTGTGGGCAGGTCTTGGAGTTCGGCGGCTGGCGGCCCAGATCTGCCGTCCGTCTTGTCGATCACGCCAGGCATCCGTCGCGGGGACGGAAACCTCAGACACGCCCCACCGGCCAGCACGGCACCGGCCAGTACGGCACCGGCCAGCAGAGCACTGGCCAGCACAAGGTCGAGACGAGCGCGCGCGTGTCACCGGTGAGGCGAGCGGTCCCACCAGCGCTCCGAGCCACGCCCGTTGCGCGAATCGCCCCACCGCCCCACCGCCCCACCGCCCCGGGACGCGGGGCGATCGGGATGCCGGGCGGCCGCATATCGAGAGCTCGGCACTACCGAGTCGCAGGGCGTCCAGGCGCAGGACAGGCATCGCCGCACCAGCACACAGCCGCCACAGCCGCCACAGCCTGACCCGCCTACGACCATTAACCCCATGGAATCGACCGTCTAGTCGTCGGTCAGGCCCAGTTCCTCGGCCAGGCCCAGCAGCGAGTCACGCGTTGTCGAAGGGCTGGACGACGGCACCGGCGAGGTCGGCGTCTCGCTGCCGCTCGGGGTAGCTTCCGCCGCCGGGCTGGGCGAGGTCTCCGGCGCGCTCGGCGTCGGCATAGGATCGCTCGGCGTCGGCGTCGGCGTCGGCGTCGGCGTCGGGCTAGGCGCCGGCTGCGACGGGGTCGGGGACGGCGAGGGCACGCCAGGGTCCGACGGCGTAGGCGACGGCGTGGGCTTCGGCGACGGGTCGGTCGGCCTGGGCGACGGCTTCGGGGCCGGGTCGCTCGGCTTCGGCTTGGGGCCGGGCTTGGCCGGCTGCTTCGTCCCGGGCTCGCGCGGCTCGTCCGGCGGCATGGCCACAGGCTTGCGCGGCTTCTCCGCGGCCGGTCGGTCCGTCGACCGGGCGTCGGCCGCGGCCTCGTACCGCGGGCCGTCGTCCTCGGAAGCGTCGCCCGAGGTCCACCGGCCGACGTCGGACGGGTCGATCGCGCGGTTGGGCACCGAGCCCGCCGCGAAGAACTCGAAGTGCCACGGCTCCGGCTTGGCGCCGTCGAGACGCGCCCACGAGGGGTTGTCCCAGCCGTAGTCCGGACCGTGCACCCGCAGCCACACGTACTCCGGGGACCTCCCGCCCGAGATCGGCGCACCCAGGTCGACCGCCAGGCCCCACCCGTGGTTGGACGTGCCCGGGACCGCCGCCAGGTGTGGCTTGGCGCCGGCCACGGCCACCTGCTGCACGTAGGACCGGTAGGAGTCGGTGATCGGGATCGGGTGTCCGAACTCCTCCTCGAACTCCCCGTTCAGAGCCGCCAGCCGCTCCGCGGCGTCACAGCGCAGCAGGTGGCTCGGCGCGAAGTCCAGCGGGCACAGCACGTCGGCCGGGATGCGGCCGTTGGCGTACTCGAGGGTCGAGGTGCCGAACGCCGAGACCACGTCGAGCAGGCTCTCGCGCAGCGTGCTGACGGCGTGGTCGTGGGCGCCGAGCGCGTCGTCGGTCCCGCCCGACGACTCCTGGTCCTCGCCGGTGGCCTCCACCTCGACCAGCGTGCTGGCCACTGACGGGTCGAGCAGGTTCGCGAGCCGCACCGCCGCCAGCACCACCTGGTGATAGGTGATCCGGCCCGAGGGCAGGTCCGCCTCGCCCGCCGACGTCGCCTCCAGAACGGCCTCCGCGGACGTCGCCCCCGGCTCACCCTCCGGCTCGGCGGCCGGCGGCACCGCGCCGTGCTCGTCCGACACCGGGATCGCGGCCGCGCGGGCCTCCGTGACCGACGTCGTCCCCGCGCCGTCGTCGTCCCTGACCGCGCGCGCGACCGGGGCGTCCTGGACGCGCAGGCCGTCGGTCGACTCGCCGAACGCGAGCTCCTGCATGAGGTACGTGGTGTAGAGCATGCCGAGCTCGGCGGCGGCCTGGGCGACCGCCGGGCTGAGGTCGGGACCATCTCGCCGTGCCTGCTCGTCGGCGCGGGCGAGGACCGCCGTGATCTGCTCCGGCGTCACGTGCCGCGGTGTGGTCCCGGTGCGGGCGGCCGGCGCGGCCTCGATCAGCCCCTGGTGTCGGGCCGCCCGGTCCCGGCCGTCCCCGGGACCGTGCGTCCCCGGGACGGCCGGCGCTGCCGCGAACAACAGCCCTCCCGCCGTCACTGTTGCTATCGCGCCCGCCCAGGTGGTGCGCAGAACCCTGCGCCGGTCGGGGCCGTAGACGGGGGACACCAGCTCGTTCGCCTGCTCCTGCACGCGTCGCTCCCTCGGTTCGGTGCTGCGGTTCGCCTCTCGGCGGGTAAAGAAGTCCTGCGTGGCAGACAAAGAAATATCACGAGTCGGCGAGGCGCACGCGGTGACGCCCACGGCGTCCTGGCCTCGCTGCCGTTCCCGGGGCGTGACTGCCTTGCCTCGGCCTTCGCGGTGCCCGGCCCTGCCCGGCGAACGAGCTGCTCACCCCCTCGTCACCATGTCAGACGTCGTGGAACGGGTGAAAAACGCCAGCGAGTTGGTGATTCGGTTGGTGATTTCTTGATCCCTGAGTGGTGATCGCGCGTCGAGGGGATGGCATTGAACTCGCCGTACTGGATACGGGCCCTGTGGCCCGTGAGCGAGGGGAAATACAGATGCGAGTACGAAGGCCGACGACGAGGACCACCCGGGGCGGGACGTTCAGGCGACGACGCGGGCGGGTCCCGGCAGCCCTGGCGGCGCTCAGCCTGGTCGGGGCGGCTCTGGTCGCCACCTCGCTCACGGCGGTCACGCCGAGCGCGGTCGCCGCGCCGGGCAACCCCGGCGTGCCCGGCGAGCCGACGGTCCTCTTCGTCGAGGACTTCGAGAACCGGGCCGCGGACTCGAACGTGCTCCTGACCGACTACACCGGCGCTGACGGTACGGCCTACTCGGCCGATCCGTTCTGGGTCAACCGCAACGCCTGCAACGGCTTCATCATCAACCAGACCAGCCCGCGCGTGGCGGGCGACTGCAGCGGGGCGCAGCCCGACACCTTCGGTGTCGCGGTCTTCACCTCGCTGACGGCCCTGCCGTACGCGCTCGGCACCGTCAACGGCTCCGACCCGGTGAGCAATGCTGCGGCGGCGTCGTACACCTCTGGCAGCTCCGCGGACAACGAGGTCCAGTTCCGCACGGCCGACCCGCTGACGCTCACGACCGAGGGCCGGTACGTGACCTTCTCCGTGGACGCGGTCGCGCAGAACTGCCAGGCGACCCACCCCGAGCTGCGCTTCTACCTCGTCGACGGCGAGGGTGCGGAGATCCCCGTGTCCAGCGCGGCGATCGACCCGTGCACCGATCCCCGGGGGACGTCGTACAACTCCCCGACCCAGGACGGCACGACGCGCCTCGTGACCGGTGGGCGGTTCCCCGCCGACGGCTCGACGCTCGTCACCGGCGGCTCGTTCGGCATCGTGATGCGCAACGAGAACGGCAACGGCGGCGGCAACGACGGCGCGTACGACAACATCCGCGTGCTGGACGTGACGCCGCAGCTCGACAAGGAGTTCAGCCCGACGTCGGTCGCCACGGGCGGCGTCTCCACCCTGACGCTGACCGTCACGAACACCAGCGACCTGGCCGCCAAGAACGGCTGGTCGTTCACCGACACCCTCCCGGAGGGGCTGACGATCGCGGACCCGACCGCCGTGGCCACCACGTGCCCGGCCGGTGACGTGACCGCCCCGGCCGGCGGCACCGCGGTGTCGGCGACCGGCAACCTGGACGCCGGCATGGCCTCGTGCACCATCACGGTGAACGTGACCTCCGACGAGGCGGGCAGCTTCACCAACGACGCCGACAACATCTCGGCGATCGGCCTGGACTACCCGAACCCCTCGACCGTGACGTTCGGCGACCCGAGCCTGGGTCTCGTCAAGACCGCGGGCGAGCCCGTGGACGTCAACGAGAACGGGATCACGGACACCGGCGACACCATCACCTACACGTTCGAGGTGACCAACACCGGCGACGTCGCGATCGACGACCTGGCGATCGACGACCCGAAGGTGGGCGCGATCACCTGCGAGGCGACCTCGGTCGCTCCGGGAGACACCGTCACCTGCACGACCGACGAGCCCTACGTGGTCACGGACGAGGACGTCGAGGCGGGTTCGGTCGACAACTCGGCGACCGCCACCGGCACCCCGCCCGGCACGGACACCCCGATCGGCTCGCCGCCCTCGGAGACGAGCACGCCCACCGAGGCCCCGGACCCCGGCATCGAGGTCGTGAAGTCCGCGACGCCGTCGGGCCCCGAGTCGTACACCGTGGGCCAGGAGATCACGTACACCTTCGAGGTGACCAACACCGGCAACGTGCCGCTGAGCGACGTCACGGTCGACGAGACCGAGTTCACCGGTACGGGCGAGGCTCCGGTCCCGGCGTGCCCCGCCGACGTCGTCCTGGCGCCCGGGGACTCCCTGACCTGCACCGCGACGTACGTGATCACGCAGGCGGACGTCGACGCCGGCGAGGTGACCAACACGGCCACGGCCACGGGCACGCCACCGGGCGACGCCCCGCCGCCGGAGTCGCCGCCGTCGACCGTCGAGATCCCCAGCACGCCGGAGCCCGGCATCGAGGTGGTCAAGTCCTCGGACACCGAGGAGATCAGCGAGGTGGGCCAGGAGATCACCTACAGCTTCGCGGTGACCAACACCGGCAACGTCACGCTGACCGACATCGAGGTCGACGACTCGGACTTCTCGGGCTCGGGTGAGCTGTCGGCGATCGACTGCCCCGCCGAGGCCGCCAGCCTCGCGCCGGGCGCGCAGGTGACCTGCACGGCCACGTACGTGGTCACGCAGGTGGATCTCGACTCCGGCGAGCTGAGCAACACCGCCACGGCCACGGGCACACCGCCGGGGGGCACCCCGCCGCCGGAGTCTCCGCCGTCGACCCACGACATCCCGGGCACCCCTGCGCCCGGGATCGAGGTGGTCAAGACCTCCGACACGGACAGGATCACGACGGTGGGCCAGCAGGTCACCTACAGCTTCAAGGTGACCAACACCGGCAACGTGGTGCTCCGCGACGTCACGGTCGACGACTCGGACTTCTCCGGTTCGGGTGAGCTGTCGCCGGTCGAGTGCCCCGCGGACGCCGCGAACCTCGCGCCGGGCGCGTCGGTGACCTGCACCGCGACGTACAAGGTCACCCAGGCGGACCTGGACACGGGTGAGCTGACCAACACGGCCACGGCCACCGGCACCCCGCCGGGGGACACCCCGCCGCCCACCTCGCCGCCGTCGACGGCGAAGGTGCCGGTGGACCCGGACGACGCCCCCGCGCCGCCGGCCCCGGACGGTGCGGGCGGTGCCCTGGCCTCGACCGGTGCTGACCTCGGCTGGGCGGCAGGCCTCGCGGCACTGCTCCTGCTGACCGGTGCCACGCTCCTGGTCGTGGTGCGCCGCCGCACGACGAGCTGATCGTCGGGTTCCTCGTCCCGCCGCCCGCGCGGCGGGGCGAGGGGCCGCTGCCGGCCGGATGTCGTGCACTACGGAGCAGCGCGCCATTCCGGGCAATTCTCGCTTTATTGGTCGGCGGTATCAGGCCGGACCGGACAGCCCTTTCCAAGGGTTTGCGGAATGGCTTATGGTGCCGTCGCATACTTCATGAGAAACGATGCTCCAACTCCTGACGAACCAGCACTGGTGCAGCCCTGAGCAGGGGAAACGCCGGAGTTGCCCCTCGTGCGCCCGGGCGGTCACGCCGGGTGGCCGGGCCGGCATTCCAGGCCGCATTCCCCGCCACGAAAGTGCGCCGACGGCCTGGTGGAAATGGGACGCAACGACTTGTCTGACGACCTGAAGTGGCTTGTCACGCTCGAACCGGACACCCAGGCGGTACAGGACCGAGCGGACGACCACGGCGAACACGGGGTGCTGAGCGCCATCGCCTCCGGAGACCTGGACACGCTCGAGGACCTGGCGGACGTGTGGTGGTTCGAGCTGCCCGCCCGCTTCGGCCCGGAGCTGCTCGGCCTGCTCGAACGCCTGCCCGCCACGATGGCCGCCCGGCGGCCGCGGCTGCTCATGGCGGGCGTGCTGGCCTACCAGCTCACCGAGGCGCGCGACGACGCGCAGCTCCGCGCCACGATGCGCCTGTTCGAGCTGCACGGCGTGCGCCTGTCCAAGCGGCTGCGCTCGTTCACGCGGCCCGGCGACGTGGTCGCCGCCGGGGTGCTCGCGATGCACGCGGCGCGCACGCGTGGCCAGCACCGGACGGCCGAGGGCATCGGTGCGTGGGTCGAGGAGCACCTGCTCCGGACCGACGACACCGGGGCGCTGCCCTGGAGCGGCGACCGCCGGGTGGGCCGGCCGGGCCTCATCGCGCTGAACCGGGGCGTGACGGCGATGCTGGCCGGGCATCCCGCCGTCGCGACCGGCCACCTGCGCCGCGCCTACGAACAGGCTGGCCCACCGCCGTTCCAGCACTTCGCGGGCGCCTCGGCGTGCGCGAACCTCGCGCTGCTGGCGGCGGTGCGCGGGCACCACGCGATGGCCGAGAGCTGGCTGGAGCGCATCCGGCGGTGCGGGCCGGTCCCGGAGTGGCTGGAGCACCACCTGCTGCTCGGCGCCGTCATCGCACGGGCTCTCCTGGCGATCGACCGGCTGGACCCCTATGCCGCGCGGGAGGCCCTGAACCAGGCCGGCAGCGCGGAGGACCCGGGCGATCTCTGGCCCTTCCTCGCGGCCGCCCGGGCGGCGTACGCGGTGGCGTTCGACGAGCCCGTGAACGGTCTGCTGGGTCTCGACGCCGTCTGCTTCGCCCACGGGATGGGGGCACGCCCCGGCCCGGGCGCACACCCGGTGCTGCTGCGGGCCCACGCCGACCTGCTCGCCGCGACCGGCGAGGGCAACCGGGTGGTGGCCCTCGCCGAGGCCGCCGGGGCCAGCCGGCTGCTGCCGCCCGTGGCACGGGTGCGGCTCCTGGCCGGTGACACGGACGGTGCGCTGACGGTCGCCGGGCGGGCGATGCGTGACGCGGCGGTGACGCCGCGGGACGCGCTCGAGCTCCAGCTCGTCATCGCCGTCGTGCACCTGCGCTCGGGCGAGCTCGACGAGGCACGGGCGCGCTTCCTGCACGCCGCCGAGCTCGGGCGGCAGGGGCTCCTGGCGCCGTTCGCCCTGTTCCCGCGGGACGAGATGCTGGACCTGTGCCACCGAACGGGTCTCGACCCCCGGCACCTGGGGATCACCCGCGCTTCCCCCGACGACGTCAGGCACCCGGTCTCAGGCCCGATCGTGCTGCTCACCCGGCGGGAGCGGGCGGTGCTGGTCGGGCTGGCCGCGGGCGACAGCGCGGTCCGGATCGCAGCGGACCACGGAGTCTCGGTCAACACCGTGCGCACCCAGGTCCGCAAGGTGTACCGCAAGCTCAACGCGTCGAACCGCACCAGCGCCCTCGCCCGCGCGGGCCAGCTCGGGCTGATCCCGCCGGAGACCCCGCGCGGCGCCTGACCGAGGTCAGGCGCCGCGCGGGGCCCGGGGCGTGCGCGGCGGTCAGCGCCAGAGCTCGGCGAGCTCCCCGGCGCGGGCCCTGCCCTGGTCGTAGCCCGCCCGGGCGGCGGCCGGGCGCAGCGACCCGTCCATCGCGTTGATGCCGAACAGGTGCTCGGCGTCGGGCTCCGGGAAGATCGTCTCGACCCGGCTGCCGCCCGCGCGGAGGCCCGCGACCTGGGCAGCGAGGTCCAGGCCCCAGGCCGCCGGGGTCCGGCTCCGGCCGCCGAACGGCGACAGCACCAGCACCCGGGCGTACCCGGCGGCCAGGTCGGCGTTCTCGGCGCCCGACCGGTAGCCGCCGTCGATGTAGCGGCCGGAACCGATCCGGAAGGCGAAGCCGCTGGAGCAGCTCGCCGCGACGGCGTCCGCCAGGTCGACCCCGCTGGTCCGGTCGAACACGGCCGGCTCCCCGGTCACGGCGTCGACCGCCGTGAGGAGCACCGTCCGCTCCGGCCAAGACCGGGCGGGCAGTCGCGCGGCGACGGTGGCGCGCCACCGCGCCTGCACCGTCTCGTCCGACGACCCGGGCAGGTCGAGCGCCAGGGCGCCCATTCGGCGGCGCATGTCGGCCGGGTCCTCGGCGGCCTCGATGATCCGGCGCGTCCGCTCCATGTGGTCGGTCACGGGCCGGGTGCTGTGCCGGCCGCCGTCTGCTCCCGCCGGAGCGGTCCGGGGCGAGGCTGACGGCGGCGCGGTGAGGGCCGCGGCGTACAGCTCGGCCGGTGTCGCGCCGGAGAGCTGCGCCGCGGCCGTCGACCCCGCCGACGTGCCGACGGTCAGGTCGGCCGTGGTCACGTCCAGCCCGGCGTCGAACAGGCCGGCCACGACGCCGAGCAGCCACGCGTTGCCCGTGGAGCCGCCGCCGCCGAGGACGAGCGCGCGCTCACGGGCGGCGGTGTCCGACGTGGAGGGCAGGGCAGAAGAAGGTGGAGCAGAAGAAGGTGTGGTGTTCATGGGAGTCGCCTCTCGCGAGTTGCCTGGCGGGCGCTCCCGGTGGCGACTAGCGCAGTCGCGCGATCGTGGGCTGCGGGGGAGCGCCCGGTACGGATACAGCGTTCACGGGTCTCACCTCCTGCCTCGGATTCACGATCGCGACGACGTTAGCACACGTCAGGGGCCGTCTCGTCGGCCACCACGAGCGCCACCTCGCAGAACATCGAGTCGGCCCACGAGAACCACGGCCGCGAGTACGCGGTCGGGTCCGAGGCGTCGAACGCCTCGTGCATGCGGCCGGTACCGCCGTCGGTCCGGGTGAGCACACCGAGGACGCGGACCCGGTCCTCCGGGGTGCCCGTGAGCGCCTCGACGGCCAGCGCGATGGGCCACACGCGACCCGGCTTGGTGTGCGGGCTGCCGATGCCGCTCGCCGCCGTGCCGGTCACGTAGTACGGGTTGGCGGGGCTGAGCACGAACTCGCGGGTCGCGCGCCAGACGTCCGCGTCGTGCACGTCCGGCGCGACCAGCGGGAGCGACAGCAGCGACGGCGTGTTGGCGTCGTCCATGCGCAGCACCCCGCCCAGCCCGTCCACCTCGTAGGCGTAGATCGGGGCGCCGTCGCCGTGGACGACGCCGAACGCCCGGACGCCGGCCACGAGCTCGCCGGACAGCGCCAGCGCGTCGGCGGCCAGGGCGGCGTCGTCGAGCACCTCGCCCGCGATGTCGCGGATCGCGAGCAGCGCCTGCGCCGCGAACAGGTTCGCGGGGATGTTGTACCCGTACGTGCACGCGTCGTCCGAGGGCCGGAACCCGCTCCAGGTCATGCCCGTGCGGCCGACGGCGGTGCCGCGACCGTCGCGCGCGAGCGTCTCGGTCGGGATGTCGGTGTCGCGCCGGAACCGGTACGGCGACGCGTCGTGGTCCTGCTCGGCGCGGAGCTGGTCCACGATCGTGCGCAGCACCCGGTGGGCGCGCCCGTCGAACACGTCCTCCCGGCCCGTCGTCCGCCAGAGCGTGTGCGCGAGCGTGACGGGGTAGGCGAAGCTGTCGATCTCGTACTTCTGCTCCCACACGTGCGGGTCGTCGCACACGTCGTCCGGGTCGTAGCGCGCGCCCGTCGGGCCGTCGTTGAAGGCGTTCGCGTACGGGTCGTGGTCCAGGCACGCGAGCTGACGCCGCACCACGGCGGCGACCAGGTCGGCCAGCGGCGGGCACGTCGCCAGGAAGCGCAGGTACGGCGTGAGCTGCGTCGTCGAGTCGCGCATCCACATGGCCGGGATGTCGCCGGTGATCACGAACGCCGTGCCGTCGTCGCCCATCGTGACCGTGTCGGTGAGCGTGCGCAGCAGCGCGGCCTCGACCATGTCGCCCACCTGCGTGCCCGAGGTGGCGCGCACGCGGTCGGCGGCCTCCGTCAGGGTCGTCGTGATCGCGGGGTCGAGGGGAGTGCGGGTCATCGCTCCCACGGGGTGGCTCCGTTCTGGTCGGTCACGCGGACCGGTAGGGCGTCGGCGGGCGGGTCCGACTCCGGCGTGCACCACACGCTGAGGGTGACGGGTTGGGCGACCGGCGCGCCGGTCGCCCACGATCCCAGCTCGTCCAGGCCGAGGTCGAACGCAACCGCTGCGGTGTCACCCGCCGCGACGGTCACCCGCCGGACGGCGAGGAGCTGACGGCGGCGCGGCCGGATCCCCGGCTCGTGCCGGCGCGCGTACAGCGGCACCGGGAGCGACCTGTTGTGCGCGCCCGTGTTGGTCACCTCGACGGTCACGCTCACCACGCCGCCGTCGGCCAGCGCGGCGGCAGGCACGGACAGCGCTGTGGCCGCCGCGGAGGCCGCCGCCTCCCGCAGACGCGCGGTCACGCCCGGCAGCAGCGCCGTGCCCAGGGGGAGCCGCTGGAGCACGTCGGTGTCCACGTAGCCGCGCGCCGTCTCCATCCGCTCGTCGTGCGCCACCGGCATGACGCCGTCCGCGGCCGGGAAGGTCGCGGGCAGCCGGCCGGACGCCGTGCCGTCGCACAGCGCGGCCACGATCGCCGCGCCCCCGCCCGGGCCGGGGAACGGCACGACGAGCATCGCGTCGACCAGGGAACGGAGCTCGGTGAGCGCCCGCGGACGCCCGTCCAGCACGACCGCGACCACCGGCGTGCTGGCGGACCGCGCCGCCCGGACCACGTCGAGCTGCGCCTGTGGCAGCGCCACCGACGACAGGTCCACGCCCTCGCCGTTCGTGGTGTCCAGGGCAGGGCCGTCGACGGCGCCGTTGTCGGCGAACTCGTCGTCGTACGTGCGGCGGCTGGTCCCGCCGAGCACCACGACGCACACGTCGGTGCCGGCGCTCGCGGCCCGCACGGCGTCGAGCGCGTCCGGGGCGTCCGCGTGCGGTGCGTCCAGGGGACCGCGCAGGCGGCTGCCCTGCGCGTACCGCACGCGGTCGGCGCCGAACCGCGCGGTCAGCGCCGAGCGCACCGTCGAGGCGACCGGGTCCGGGACAGGCCGCGGCGGCGTGTAGTCGCCGAGCTGGGCGTCCAGGTCGTCGGCGTTCGGGCCCACGACGGCGATCGTCGCGCCGGGGTGCAGCGGCAGCACGCCGCCGTCGTCCACCAGCACGACGGACTGGCGGGCGGCGCGGTCCACGAGCGCGACGAGGTCGCGCCCCGCGGGTGCGTCCGGCGCTTCCGCCTCAGGCGGAGCAGTGGCGGGCGCCCCGAACAGCCCGAGGCGCCGCTTGAGGGCCAGCACCCGGTCCGCGGCGCGGTCGAGCACCGCCTCCTCGACCAGGCCCCGCTCGATCGCCGGCTCCAGGTGCGTGAACGCCTCGTCCCAGAGGCTGAGGTCCACGCCGGCCCGCAGGGCGAGCGCGGCGGCGAAGGCGGGGTCGGGCGAGCTGTCCCGAAGCCGGTCGATCGCGGTGCCGTCGGCCATGACCACGCCGTCCCAGCCCCAGCGCTCGCGGATCGTGCCGGTGAGCAGCTCCTCGCTGGCGGTGCACGGCACGCCGTCGACGTCGTTGTACGCGGCCATGAAGCCGGCGACGGCCGCACGCGCCGCGGCGAACGCGGGGCGCAGGTGGATCTCGCCCAGCTCGCGCCGCCCGACGGGCGCGCCGGAGCCGTTGCGCCCGCCGATGCCCGCGCCCTGCCCGGCGAGGTGCTTGGCCACGACGGCCACGTGCCCCGTGTCGATCGGATCGGCCGCCGAGGTGGTGCCCTGCATGCCGCGCACCGTCGCCGCGACGAGCAGGGCGGCCAGGGCCGGGTCCTCCGAGAAGCACTCCTCCGCGCGGCCCCAGCGGGGGTCGCGCAGCACGTCGAGGCCGGAGACCAGGGCGACGTGCGTGCCGCGGGCCCGCGCCTCGGCGGCGACGGCGGCCGCCAGCTCCTCGGTCAGGTCCGCGTCCATGCCCGCGCCGAGCGCGAGGTTCACGGGCAGCGTGGTGCCGCCGAGCGCCATGAGGCCGTGCGGCGCCTCCTCCACGAACAGCACCGGGATCCCGTCGCCGTAGGCGGTGACGTGGTCCTGGACCGCGGCGTAGGCCTCGGCGCTGCGCTCCGGCGGGATGCCGTTGTCCCAGCGCACCGCCGACCACGGGTCGGCGCGCAGCACGCCGTAGATCGCCCCGAGCCCGCCCCAGCGGTCCACCTCGCGCCGCAGCACGTCGGTGACGCGGGGAGCGCCGTCGACCCACCGCACGGCCTCCCAGCCCTTGAGTCGCTGGTTGACCTGGCCGATGCGGGCGGCGAGCGGGAGCGCGGCGGCTCGGGGGTGGGTCATCCCTTGACCGCCCCCGACAGCAGCGCGCGCTGCATCTGGCGCTGGAGCACGGTGTAGACGAGGTACACGGGCAACAGTGTGAACAGAGTGCCGGCCATCAGCACGCCGTAGTCGGTGCCGGCGTCGACCTTGAGCGTGGGCAGGGCCACCTGGATGGTGCGCTGCGCCGTGTCCGGGCCGATCAGGATCAGCGGGTACAGGTACGCGTTCCAGAACGACAGGAAGTTGAGCAGCAGCACCGTCGCGATGCCCGGCACGCAGATGGGCAGATAGACCTGCCGCAGCACCTGGAGCGAGGACGCGCCGTCCATGGACGCGGCCTCCTCGAGCTCGCGCGGGATGGTGCGCATGAACGAGGTGAGGATGACGATCGACAGCGGCAGCGCCGTCGCGGGCAGCAGGAAGACCACGAACGTGCGGGTGTGGAACAGGCCGAGCGCCGCGGCCAGCAGGAACGTCGGGAACAGCGCCGCGAACGACGGGATGAGGAACCCGAGGGCGAAGACGCTCTCGACGATCTTTCCGGCGCGACCGCGGGCCCGGGCCAGGGCGAACGACGCGGGCAGGGCGAGCAGCAGCGTCAGGACGAGCGCGGCGACCGTGGTGAGCGCGGAGTTGGCCACCGCGAGGCCGAGGTCGGCCTGCTGGATCGCCGTCGTGAAGTTGGAGAGGTCGAATGTCGTCGGCCACGCGAGCGGCGACTCGAAGATCTCCTCGTTCGTCTTGAACGACGAGACGATGAAGTAGTAGAAGGGGATGACCAGCAGTGCGGCGTAGATCCACGCGAGCGTGCCGCTCGTGATCGAGCCGATGCGGTCGCGCAGGGGGAGTGCGGTGCGCTGAGCCATGAGGTTCTCCTGGGCGGGGTCGGGAGGCGGTTCGAGTCCGGGATCAGTGCGTGGCGCGGAGCGTGCGGCGGATCGCCCACATCCCGAGCAGCCCGATCACGAAGAGCACGACGCCGACGGCCTGGCTGTAGCCCAGGTCGGTCTCGACGAACGCCTTGCGGTAGATGAGGTACGCGAGCGTGGTGGTCGCGTTCTCGGGGCCGCCCTGCGTGAGCAGCAGCACGGTCTGCGCCGAGTTGAACAGCATGGACAGGAACTGCAGCATCGCGACGACGCCGATGAAGTCCTGCGCGATGGGCCAGTACATGCGCCAGGCCAGCCGCCAGTCGCCCGCGCCGTCGAGCCGCGCGGCCTGCACGAGCTCGCTCTCGACGCCGTCGAGCCGGGAGGCGATGAGTACCGCCGAGTAGCCGATGCCGCTCCACAGCTCCACGGCGATGATGGCGCCGAGCGCGGTGGTCGGGTCGGCGAGCCACTCGTTGCCCTCCAGGCCCAGCGGGCGCAGGAAGCCGTTGACCAGGCCGTCCGGGTTGAGCATCGCGTAGAACACCATCGCCGTCGCGGGGGCGGAGATGAGCGCCGGGATGAACAGCAGGTACCGCAGCACGCGGTGGCCGCGCGGCTTCTGCACCACGTAGAACGCGAGGAGGAAAGCGAGGCCGATCATGATCGGCAGGCCCACCACGATCTGGATCGCCGAGTTCGCGGTCGCCGTCCAGAAGGTCTCGTCGGCGAAGACACGGGCGAAGTTGTCGAGGCCCGCCGGCGTCGGCGTGGTGAGCATGCCCGGCCAGGAGAGGAACGCGATGACGAACATCGCGACCACGGGGCCGATCATGAACACCGCGTACCAGATCAGCGCGGGCAGGGCGAGGCCGGGGAACCGGTCGCGGATCGTCCCGCGGCGGCGGGTGCGGGGGGCGGCGGTCGTGCCGTCACCGGTCGTTTCGGGGCGGCCGGCGTCGAGGAGCGCGGTCATGGGTGGGGGTCCTTTCCCAGCTCGAGCGGTCAGACCGCCTGGTATGACTTCTCGAAGGCGTCGATGATGCGGTCGGCGGGCGCGGACCCGTAGGCGAGCGCGGTCGCCTGGATCATCGGCTCGAACACGGCGTCAGGGATGAGCAGGTCGGGCAGCATCACGGGCGTCACGTCGTCGTCCGTGAGGCGCGAGCCCTGGGCGACCAGCGGGAAGTCCCGGCTCACGGTGTCGGTGATGCGGCTCATGTCGCGGCCGGACCCGAGGATGAACTCGTCGGTGACCTCGGGGGTGTACAGGTTCTGCACGAACGGCTTGATGAGGTCGAGCTTCTTCAGGCCGTTCTCGCTGATCCAGATGCCGTGGCCGTTGAAGCTCCTGATGACGCTCGGGTGCTCCAGCACGCCGCCGCCGGACGGCTTGGGCCAGCCGCCCACGGTGACCTCCGCCGCGCGCTCGTTGGGCACCAGCGCGAGGGCCGACGACATGGCCGGCACGATGGCGGCCTTGCGCGTGTTGAACTGCGTGAGCTCCGAGTCGGACGTGTAGCCCTGGACGTTGTCGACGAAGACGCCGGCGTCGCGCAGCTCCACGAAGTGCTCCACGCCGGCGATCGCGCCGGGGCTCTCCGAGATCTTGCCCGTCGAGAACACGGTGCGCGCCTCGTCCTGGGTGATGAAGCCCTGGAGGATCTGCAGGAACATCTTCTGGCCGCTCCAGTCGGAGCCGCCCACGGTGACGGGGCCGATGCCCTGGGAGCGCAGCGCGTCCGCGGCGGCGATCAGCTCGTCGGACGTCGTCGGGATGGCGCCCACCCCGGCCTCCTCCAGCAGCCCGGTGTTGAACGACACCGGCCAGTTGGTGCGGGTGAACGGGAAGGCGCGCAGCCGGCCCTCGTCGTCGGTCCACTCCGCCAGCGCCTCGGGGATGATCACGTCCCGCAGGCCCCAGTCGTCGAGGTAGTCGTTCACGGGCACGGTCGCGCCCAGGCGGGTCCAGGAGAGCGTGCGGCCCATCATGTTGACGATCGCGACGTCCGCCTCCTTGCCCGCCAGCGTGCTCGTCTCGAACACGATGGGCAGGTCGGAGCCGTTCTTCAGCAGCGCGACCCGGCGCGCGGTCGCGCGCTGGTACGCCGCGACGACGTCGGAGAACACCTGGGCGCCGGCAACGGCCCCGCTGATCTGCGTGTGCACGGTCAGGGCGTTCGGGCCGCTGGACGCGGGCACGAGCGCCCCGCACCCGGCGAGGAGCGGCGTGATGATCCCGCCGCTGAGCGCGGCGCCCAACAAGGTGCGCCTGCTGATGCCGTGGGACACGGAACCTCCTGGAGCTTGTCGACCTGGGACTTCGGTGTGTCGATCGAGACGGGCGGGGCACATCCGCGTGCCGGGCCTTGTAAAGCGGTACACAATCTGGCTGGCCGCGAATGTATACCGCTTTACTTTCGAGGGTCAACCCCCGTAGTGTCTGGCACGTGACCGAAACACCCCCGAAACGAGCAACGATCGCCGCGGTGGCTCGCCGTGCCGGCGTGTCGCCGTCCGCGGTGTCCCACGTCTTCAACGGCCGGCCCAACGTCTCGGCCGCGACCGCCGAGCGCATCCGCCAGGCCGCCGACGAGCTCAACTGGCGCCCCAACTACGCCAGCCGCAAGGTCTCGGGCCGCGGCGGGCGCAGCCTCGGGCTGGTGATCGCCCGCGCGAGCGACACCTTCGGTCGCGACCCCTTCTTCATGCGGCTGCTGGCCGGGCTCACGCAGCCCCTGGCGGACATCGGCTGGTCGCTCTCGCTCACGCTCGTGGCGGTCGACGACGAGGCGCGCGTCTACCGCGAGTGGTGGGCCGAGCAGCGGGTCGACGCGTTCCTGCTGGTCGACGCCCGGACGAACGATCCGCGGCTCGACCTCGTCGGGCAGCTCGGGGCGCCCGCGGTGGTGCTCGGCGCGCCCGTGGACGCCGCGGTCCCCGCGGTGACGGTGCGCGACGACGCCGCGTTCGCGGCCGTGCTGACCCACCTGACCGAGCTCGGCCACCGCCGGGTCGCGCGGATCAACGACGCGCCCGGCCTCGCGCACACCCAGGCCCGCGACCGGCGGTTCGCAGCGGCGGCCGCCGAGTGCGGCGTCGAGCCGTCCTACGCGGTGTGGGACGCCACGGCGACCGACCCCGTGGCCGACCTGCTGGGCCGGATCGGCGACGTCACGGCGATCATCGTCGACAGCGAGGTGATCGCCGCCGAGATCGTCGCGCACGCGCCCGAGCTCGGGGTGAGCGTCCCCGGGCAGCTCTCCGTGGTGGCCTGGGAGGACTCCTGGGTCTCCACCCTCGTGCGCCCGCGCCTGACCGCGCTCGACGCGCCGGTCGAGGAGAGCGCCCGCACCGCCGTCGCCCTCCTGGAGCGGCTCGTGCGGGGCGAGGACGTCACGTCGCAGACGGTCGGCGGGCGCCAGCTCATGGTGCGCGAGTCGACGTCCGCGGCGCCCGCGCCTGATCACCCCTGCCCGGGCTGCGACGCCCGGGCATCCTGAGTCACCTGAGAGGCAGGCCCTTGACCACGACCACACCGCGTTTCGGCGTCAACTACACCCCGTCGAAGGACTGGATGTTCCAGTGGATGGCGATCGATCCGGACGTAGTGCGCGCCGACTTCGAGGCGATCGCGGCGCTCGGCGTCGACCACGTGCGGGTGTTCCCCCTGTGGCCCGTGCTGCAGCCCAACCGCACCCTGATCCGGCAGCGGGCGCTCGACGACATCGCGCTCGTGGCCGACCTCGCGGCCGAGCAGGGCCTGGACATCGCGGTCGACGTGATCCAGGGCCACATGTCCGGCTTCGACTTCGTGCCGGCGTGGCTCGTGAACTGGCACGACGGCAACATGTTCACCGACCAGCCTGCGATCGAGGCGCAGGCGGCCCTCGTCGCCGCGGTCTACGACGCCGTCCGCGACAAGCCGAACTTCCTGGGGCTCACGCTCGGCAACGAGCTCAACCAGTTCCAGCGGCCCAACCCGGCCGCGATGCCCGCCAAGCGCGACGAGGTGACGCACTGGCTGACGTCGCTGCTGGAGGCCCCGCGCGACCGTGATCCGCGGCACCTCGTGACGCACAGCGAGAACGACCACCTCTGGTACCGCGACGAGCACCCGTTCGTGCCGGTGCACGCCTCCCGCCTGGGCGACGTGACCACCGTGCACTCCTGGATCTTCAACGGGACGGCCGCGACCTACGGCGCGCTGTCGCCGCAGTCGGTGCGGCACGCCGAGTGGATGATCGAGCTGTCCAAGGCGTTCGCCGCCGAGCCCCGCCGGCCCGTCTGGCTGCAGGAGGTCGGCGCGCCGTCGATGAACCTCGCCGAGGCGGAGATGCCCGAGTTCTGCGCGCGCACCATCGAGGCGGCGCTCACCACGGACGACCTCTACGCGGTCACGTGGTGGTGCTCGCACGACGTGACGCGCGAGCTGGGCGACTACAAGGACCTGGAGTACTCGCTGGGCCTGCTCGACACCGAGAACCGGGTCAAGCCGCTCGGCCGCCGGTTCGCCGAGGTGGTCGCGGAGGCGCGTGCGGCGGGTGCGCGTCCGGCAGGCCCCGGGCGGGCGACGGCGGTGGTGGTCGACGTCGACGAAGACGACCTGCCCCTGTCCCGGCCGTCCCTCGGTCCCGGCGGGGCGGTCTTCGAGCGCTGGCACGCGCTGCGCGAGGAGGGTGTGGAGGTCACCGTCGTGACGAGCGCCGCAGCCGCGGACCCCGCGGCGCTGGAGGCCCGCGGCATCCGGGAGCTCGTCCGTGTCGACGCGGGCTGACCTGCTCCTGCGCGGCGGTCTGGTCGTCGACGGCAGCGGGGCGGAGCCGGTCACCGGCGACGTGCTGGTGCGGTCCGGCCGGATCGCCGCCGTCGGCGGGCGGATCGACGCGCCCGGCGCGCGGGTCGTCGATGCCGACGGCCTGGCCGTGGCCCCCGGGTTCATCGACATGCACGCCCACTCCGACCTGGCCGTCCTGGCGGACGGCGACCACCTCGCCAAGGTCACGCAGGGCGTGACCACCGAGGTGGTGGGGCAGGACGGGATCTCCTACGCGCCCGTCACCGACGAGACGATGGCGCTGGTCCGCGAGCAGATCGCGGGTTGGAACGGCATCCCGGACGGCGTCGACTTCTCCTGGCGCTCCGTCGCGGAGTACCTGGCGGAGGTGGACCGGCGCGGCAGCGCGACGAACGTCGCCTACCTGGTGCCACAGGGCACCGTGCGGATGAACGTCGTCGGCACGGGCGACCGGCGCGCCACCCCCGCGGAGATCGCGGAGATGCGCGCCCAGGTGGACCAGGGCCTGCGGGAGGGCGCGTTCGGCCTCTCGTCCGGGCTCACGTACGTGCCCGGGATGTTCGCCGACACCGACGAGCTCGTCGCCTTGTGCGAGGTGGTCGCGGAGCGCGGCGGCTTCTACGCCCCGCACCAGCGGTCCTACGGCGCGGGCGCGATCGGGGCGTACGCCGAGATGGTCGACGTCGCGCGGCGCTCGCGGTGCGCCCTGCACCTGACGCACGCGACGATGAACTTCCCCGAGAACCGCGGCCGCGCGGGGGAGCTGCTCGCCCTCGTGGACCGGGCGGTCGCCGACGGCGTGGACATCACGCTCGACACCTACCCCTACCTGCCCGGCTCCACCACGCTGTCCGCGCTGCTCCCGAGCCGCGCGGCCGTGGGTGGGCCGGAGCGGACGCTCGCCCGCCTGGGCGACCCCGCCGAGCGCGCCTGGATCACGCACGAGGTCGAGGTCGTCGGCAGCGACGGCTGCCACGGCGTGCCCGTCGACTGGGACACCATCGAGATCGCCGGGGTGCGCGACGCCGCCCTCGGTGACCGGGTCGGTCGCACCGTGGCCCGGATCGCGCTCGACGAGGGCCGGCCGCCGGCCGAGGTGTTCCTCGACCTGCTGGTCGCGGACCGGCTCGGCACGAGCATCCTGCAGCACGTGGGCGACGAGCAGAACGTCCGCGAGATCATGCGCCACCCCCGGCACACGGGCGGCAGCGACGGCATCCTGGTCGGCGCCAAGCCGCACCCGCGCGGCTCCGGGACCTTCCCGCGGTACCTCGGCCGGTACGTGCGCGAGGAGGGCGTGCTGTCGCTCGCCGAGATGATCGTGCACCTGTCGGCCCGGCCCGCGGCCAGGCTCGGCCTGCACGACCGCGGCCGGATCGCCGAGGGCCACGTGGCCGACGTCGTGCTCTTCGACCCCGCCGCCGTCGCCGACCGGGCGGCCCCGGACGAGCCGCGCCTGACCGCGGCGGGCATCCCGTGGGTGCTCGTGGGCGGCGTCCCGGTGATCGAGGAGGGCGCGCGCACCGCCGCGCGCCCGGGCGGGGCGCTGCGGCACGCTCCGCGCTGACGGGAGGTGTCGAACCGGCGGTAATAGTGTGCCAAGCGCACCGCGCCCCCGCGAGGGGTGCGCACGTCTCGTCAGGGGTGCCTGGCAGAGGTGCACCGGTCTTGCCAGAACGCGGTTCGATGTATGTAATATATTGCATGCCCATTCCGAGAACTGTGCCCGCGATCGATCGCCGGCTGCTGCGTGACGACGTCTACGGCCGGCTGCGCGACGCGATCGTCGACGGCAGCCTGGCGCCGGGGGAGCAGCTGCGCGACGTCGAGCTCGCGGCCTGGCTCGGCGTCAGCCGGACGCCCGTGCGGGAGGCGCTGCTGCGCCTGGCCGAGGCCGGGCTGGTCGTGGCCCGGCCGGGCAGCTCGACGACCGTGAGCTCGCTGGACCTGCGTGAGGTGCGCGGTGCGCGCGACGTCGTCGCCGCGATGCACGAGGTGGCCGTGCGAGCGGCGGTGCCGGGTCTCACGGAGGCCGACCTCGACGCGATGCGCGCGGCCGAGCGCGAGTTCCGCGAGGCGATCGAACGGGGCGACGTCGAGGCGGCCCTGCGTGCCGACGACGCGCTGCACGGCGTGCCCGTGACGGTGGCGGCCAACCGGGCGCTGTCGTCCGTGCTCGACCAGTTCACGCCGGTGCTGCGGCGCGCGGAACGCCTGCGGTTCTCCTCGCTGGGCGGGCGCGCGTCGTTCGCCCGGCACGAGGAGCTGATCCGGCTCTGCGCCGCCGGGGAGGCGGAAGGGGCGGCGGCGGTCGCCTTCGACACGTGGAGCACCCTGCCCACCGACACGGACGCCGACACCGACCAGCCCGCCCGCGAGGAGTAGACCCATGGCCCTGTCCGACTTCCCCCGCCACCCGCTCACCTTCGGGCCCAGCCCCGTCCACCCGCTGCCGCGGCTCACCGCCCACCTCGGGGGCGCGTCGGTCTGGGCCAAGCGGGAGGACTGCAACGCGGGCCTCGCCTACGGCGGCAACAAGACCCGCAAGCTGGAGTACTTCGTCCCGGAGGCGCTCGCACAGGGCGCGGACACGCTGGTGTCGATCGGCGGCTACCAGTCCAACCACACGCGCCAGGTCGCGGCCGTCGCCGCGTCGCTCGGCCTCAAGGCCGTGCTGGTGCAGGAGAACTGGGTGGACTGGCCCGACTCCGTGGCCGACCGGGTCGGCAACATCATGCTCAGCCGCATCATGGGCGCGGAGGTGCGGCTCGACCCGGCCGGCTTCGGCATCGGCTTCAAGGACTCCTGGTCCCGCGCGATCGAGGACGTCAAGGAGCGCGGCGGCACGCCGTACGCGATCCCGGCGGGCGCCTCCGACCACCGGCTCGGCGGTCTCGGCTTCGCCCGCTGGGCGTACGAGGTCCAGGAGCAGGAGCGCGAGCTCGGCGTCTTCTTCGACACGATCGTCGTCTGCGCGGTGACGGGATCCACCCAGGCCGGCATGATCGCCGGGTTCGCGGCGCTGGAGGAGGCCGGCGGCCCGCCGCGCCGGCTCATCGGGATCGACGCGAGCGCCAGGCTGGACGAGACGCGTGACCAGGTCGCGCGGATCGCGCGCGCCACGGCCGACCTGATCGGCGTCGGCCGTCCGCTGCGGGACGACGAGATCACCGTGCTGCCCGGCTGGGCCGGCGACCTGTACGGCATCCCGGTGGAGTCGACGCTCGACGCGATCCGGCTCACCGGCGAGCTGGAGGGCGTCATCATCGACCCGGTCTACGAGGGCAAGTCGATGGCCGGGCTGATCGACCTCGTGACCAGCGGCGACATCCCCGCGACCAGCAACGTGCTGTACGCCCACCTGGGCGGGCAGCCGGCCCTGAACGCCTACAGCGGCCTGTTCACGCAGACCCGCCCCGTGCTCGGCTGAGCGCCTCCCGGCGTCGTGCCCGCGGGCGACGACACCGGGAACCGGTCGCAGGTGCTGACGGCTGGCTGAGCTTGTCACAGGGCGCGGTCTCCTCGGTGGGCGCGCCGAGGGAGACCCGCCGCGCGAGTCGGCGACAAGCAGGCCGCTTTCGGGGAGGCTTGGCACGCGCCGGATGTTCACCGCGGACACCCGGGATCGAGATGGAGCGTCATGGCCCGCCTGCTGCACCGCCCCGGCACCCCGCCACGCCTGCCCAGGGGGCGGGACCTCGACGCGAGCTTCCGCCCGGCGGCACCCACGCGACCGGCGCGGATCGCGGGCGGGCGGCCCGCGGGCCGGGGCGGCGCCGTGGTGGGGCTGCCCGCCAACCCGTTCGGCTACGCGATGCTCGCCACGCTGGGGGTCGGTGCGGGACTCGCGGTGCTGGGCGCGCTGTCCGCCGTGGCGACGGTGCTCGTCTACGTCGGGCTGGCGCTGTTCCTGGCGCTGGCCCTGGAGCCCGGCATCGAGACCCTGACCGACCGGGGTCTGCCCCGCTGGGTGGCGGCGACGGTGATGGTCGTCGGGTCGCTGGTGGTGATCGCGCTGGTCGTCGTAGCGGTGCTGCCGATCGCCGTCCCGCAGGTCAGCAGCTTCGGCACCCAGCTCGTGGACCTGCTGCGCACACTGCCCGACCAGGCCTGGTACGCGTGGGCGACCAGCAACCTCGGCGCCCTCGACCTGAACGGGCTGCTGTCCTCGCTGACCGACCTGCTCAGCGACCCGCGACAGCTCTCGGCGATCGCCGGCGGCGTGCTGCAGGTCGGCACCGGGCTGATCAACGGCGTCACGGCGGTCATCATCGTCACGGCCCTGACCATCTACTTCGCCCTGACGCTGCCGACCATGGTCGCCGCCGTCCTGCGCCTGGTGCCGCGCTCCCGACGGGAGATGACCGGGTCGCTCCTGGACGAGGTGCTGGACTCCGTGGGCCGGTACGTCTCCGGGCAGCTCATCCTGGCGACCATCAACGCCACGTTCACGCTGGTGCTCACCCTGTTCGCGGGCAGCCCGGCCCCGATCCTGCTCGCCGTCATCGCGTTCGTCGCGGCCCTGATCCCCGTGGTGGGCACGGTCATCGGGTCCATCCTCGTGACGCTCGCGACGCTGACGGTGAGCCCCGTCGCCGCGATCGTCGTCGGGGCGTGCCTGCTGGTCTACATGCAGGTCGAGGCGTACGTCCTGTCCCCGCGCGTGATGAGCCGCGCGGTGTCGATGCCCGGCGTCCTGGTCATCGTCGCGGCCCTGGCGGGCGCGGCGCTCGGCGGCATCCTCGGGGCCCTCGTCGCGGTCCCGGTGGCGGCGGCGGGCCTGCTGGTCATCAAGCGCGTGGTGATCCCGTACCAGGAGATGCGCTAGGCCAGGAGACGCGCTAGCCGAGCACGCCCAGGTGCAGGGCCCGCAGCACGGCGTTGGTCCGGTCCCGCGCCGAGAGCTTGAGCAGGATGGTCGAGACGTGGTTCTTGACCGTGCCCTCGACCAGGGACAGCGCGCCGGAGATCTCGCGGTTCGTGTAGCCCTCGGCCATGAGCCGCAGCACCTCGAGCTCGCGGTCGGTCAGCCGCTGCACCGGCAGCGCGTCGGCGCCGCTCGCCGGCGGCACGGCGCGGATCGCGCGCAGCATCCGGTCCGTGATCGACGGCGCCACGAGGGTCCCGCCGCCGGCCAGCGCGTGCACCGCCCGGGTGAGCTGCTCGACCGTCACGTCCTTGAGCAGGTACCCGCGCGCGCCGGAGCGCAGCGCGTCGAGCACGAGCGTGTCGTCGTCGAACGTGGTGAGCACCAGCACGGGCACGTCGCTGCCCAGCTCCCGCAGCCGGCCCAGGGTCCAGAGGCCGTCGTGGCGCGGCATCCGCAGGTCCAGCAGGATCACGTCGGGTTCGGTCGCGGCGATCACCTCCAGCGCGGCCGCGCCGTCGTCGGCCTCGCCCACCACGTCGACGTCGGCGATCTCCAGGAGGGCCCGGATGCCGTGCCGCACCAGCGTCTGGTCGTCGACGATGACGACGCGGGTCACGTCGGCACCCGCGCCGTGACCCGGAAGCCGTCGGCGCCGTCGAACTCGACGCCGCCGCCCAGGGCCTCGAACCGCTCCGCCAGGCCGCGCAGCCCGTTGCCGGGCACCAGCTCGTGGAACCCGCGGCCGTCGTCCAGCGCGGTCAGGACGACGCCGCCGGGTCCGGCGGCCACCGCGATCCGCAGCGCACGGGCATCGGCGTGCCGCAGGGTGTTGGTGACGATCTCCTGCACGGCACGGACCAGGGCCGCCGTCTGCTCCTCGTCCACCTGCACGTCCGGACCGACGGCGATCGACACGTCCAGGTCCGGCAGGTCGCGCACCACCTGCCGGAACGCCTCGGTCAGGTCCGACGACGCCGTCCGCAGCTCGCCGACCGTCGCCCGGACGTCGGCCAGCAGGTCGCGGGCCACCCGGTTCGCCCGCTCCACGTGGTCGCGGGCCTGCGCGCCGTCCCGGTGCCGCGCCGCCTCCAGCTCCAGGGTGAGCACGGTGAGCTGGTGGCCGATGAGGTCGTGCAGGTCGCGCGAGATCCGCAGCCGCTCCGCCGTCCGCGCGGACTCCGTGAGCAGGGCCGACGCCGCCCGCAGGTCGACGTGCGCCTGGCTGAGCTCGCGGCGCAGGCGCTGCTCGCGGACGAGCGTCATCGAGCTCAGCATCGTCGCGAGCTGGATGAGCAGGTAGAAACCGACACCCACCAGGGCGTCGGCGAGCCCGTCGTCGCGCAGGGTCGCGAGCACGACCAGCACCACGGTGTTCAGCGCCACGACGACGAAGCCCACCCCCAGCGGAGCGACGTAGACGCTCACGCTCGCGATGACGACCAGCAGCACCGGCATGAGGCCGACCTGCGGAGCGGTGAGCACCACGGCCCAGGACGCGACGACGGCAGTCCCGAACATCGTGTGCCGCAGCAGGTCGGCCTTCTCCCGCATCAGGGAGCCCAGCAGGGTCACCATCACGAGGACGAACAGCGCGATCCACCAGCCACGCGGCACGGACGGCGCCGCGTACCCGAACAGCACCGGCCCGGCCAGGGCCAGCGCGACCACGAGCATCGCGAGACCCGACCACTCCTCGGTCCCCAGGCGCCGCATGACAGCCACCCTACGGTCGGCGCGCCCGACCCCGCCCGTGCCGAAAGTCATGGTTCACATCCCTGACCAACGGCACAGGTGCGCGCCCGGGCCCGGCGCCTAGCGTCGTCGGACATGAGCAGCGACACGAACGGGAGCGGCACCGGCGGGCGAGCGCCGGCGATCCTGGCCGAGGGTCTCGTCAAGCGGTACCGCGACAAGGTTGCCGTCGACGACGTCAGCCTGCGGGTCGACGCCGGGGAGGTGCTCGGTGTTCTCGGCACCAACGGCGCGGGCAAGACCACCACGGTCGAGATGATCGCGGGGCTGCGCCGGCCGGACCGGGGGAGCGTCCGCGTGCTGGGCCTCGACCCGCGGCGGGACCGGGCGAAGGTGTGCCAGGTGCTGGGCGTGCAGCTCCAGGCGGCCTACCTGCACGGCGCGCTCACGGTGGCCGAGCTGCTGGACCTGTACCGCAGCTTCTACCCCGACCCGCGCCCGGCTGCCGAGCTCCTCGACCTGGTGGGCCTGGAGGAGCAGCGGCGCGTGCGGTTCGAGAAGCTGTCCGGCGGCCAGCAGCAGCGGGTCTCCATCGCGCTCGCGATGGTGGGCCGGCCGCGAGTCGTGATCCTCGACGAGCTCACGACCGGGCTCGACCCGCTCGCCCGCCGCCGCATGTGGGCGACCGTCGAGCGCCTGCGCGACGAGGGCGTGACGATCGTGCTCGTCAGCCACGCGATGGAGGAGGTCGAACGGCTCTGCGACCGGGTCGCGCTGCTCGACGCCGGCCGGCTGGTCGCCGTCGGACCGCCGGGAGAGCTGACCGCGCGAGCGGGCGCGGACACCCTCGACGACGCGTTCGTCGCCCTCACCGGAAAGCAGCTGGAGGCAGCCGAATGAGCACCATCGCCACCCCTGTCACCGTCCGGCGGCCGGGCCCGAGGGCCTGGCTCACCCTCGTGGTCTGCGAGGCCAAGATGGTCGCGCGGGACACCGCCGGCCTCGTCGTCCCCCTCGGCCTGCCGCTCCTGATCCTCCTGACGAGCGCCCACGCGGCCGGCGACCAGGAGGTGGTCGCCGGGTTCTCCGCCCTGGAGGCGTACGTGCTGCCCCTGGTGCTCACGATGGTCATGGCGACCATCGGCGTCATCAACATGCCGAGCTTCCTGGCCTACTACCGCCACAGCGGCATCCTGCGCCGGCTCGCCGTCACCCCGGCGTCACCCGCGATGGTGCTCGTCGCCCAGGTGATCGTCAGTGTGCTCCAGACGGTCCTCGGGCTGGCGCTCGCCCTCGGCGTGGCGTTCCTCGGCTTCGGTGCGAGCCCGCCCGCGCATCCCGCCACGGCCGTCGGGGTCTACGCCCTCGCGATGGCGGCGATGTACGCCGTCGGGATGATCGTGGCCGCCGTAGCGCCCACGCCCAACTCGGCCGTCGCGATCGGGCTCGTCGGCTTCTTCGCGCTCGGTGCCCTCGGCGGCATGTTCGGCGGCCCCGGCAGCCTGCCCGAGCCGTTCGCCGCCGTCGGCGAACGGCTGCCCTTCGGGGCGGCGGTCCAGGCGCTCGCGGCGGCCTGGGTGGGGGCTCCCGTCGAGCCCGTGCACCTGATCAGCCTGGGCGTGACGGTGGTCGTCGGCTCGGTGACCGCGGCGCTGCTGTTCCGCTGGGGCTGACCGGCGTCAGTCCCCGGCGGCAGGGCCGGGTCCGACGGCGGCCAGGCCGCGCAGCTCGGCGAGCACCGCGCGCTCGATCTGCGTGATGGGCCGGGTCTCGCCCGGCGCGATCCACTGCGTGAAGGCGACGCCGAACACCGTGGCGCCCGACTCCGCCGCGAGGGTGGCCGCCGGCTCCGTGACGCCCCGGGCGCGCAGCGCCTCGCCGACCGTCGCCGCCAGCACCGACAGCTTGTGCCGCTCCCGCTCCTGCAGTGCCGGGTTCTGGTCGATCACGGTCTGCCGCAGCCGGGAGTGCTCGCGGCGCTCGTCCGGGAAGAACTCGGCCGCCGACTCCAGCGCGGCCGCGACCAGCTCCATCGGCGTGGCGTCGTCCGGCGCCGCCGCCATCCCGGCGAGGAACGCGTCGACCAGGAGCTGCTGCCCGTGGAACAGCACCTCGCGCTTGTCGCTGAAGTGCCGGAAGAAGGTGCGTTCGGTCAGGCCGACGGACTGCGCGATCTCCGCGGCCGTCGTCTGCTCGTAGCCCTGGCTCGCGAAGAGGTCCAGCGCGGCGGCCTGCAGTCGTTCGCTCGTCCCGGGCTGCCATCTGACCATGGCTCCAGTCTAGGTGATGACAGAGGCTGACGTCACGCGTATGGTGATGTCTGTGACTGACAACAGTCACTGACATCACTGGAGGTTCACCATGCACGTTTTCGTGACCGGAGCATCCGGCTGGATCGGGTCGGCCGCCGTCGACGAGCTGCTCGCGGACGGCCACGCCGTCACCGCGCTCGCCCGGTCCGACGCGTCCGCGGACGCGCTGGAGGCCAAGGGGGTCCGTGTGCAGCGCGGCGACCTGGACGACCTCGACGGCCTCCGCCGGGGCGCCGACGCCGCCGAGGCGGTGCTGCACCTGGCCAACAAGCACGACTTCTCGAACCCGGCCGCGTCCAACGCCGCCGAGCGGGCCGCCGTGCAGACCTTCGCCGACACCCTCGCCGGCTCGGGCCGGCCGTTCCTCTTCGCGGCGGGTACCGCCGGGCTGGCACAGGGCCGCCCCGCCACCGAGGCGGACGCCTCGTCGGCCCACGGCCCCGGCTCACCGCGCGGCGGCGCCGAGAACCTGGCGCTGGAGTACGTCGACCGCGACGTGCGGGTCGTGAGCCTGCGCTTCTCGCCCACGGTGCACGGGGCGGGCGACCACGGCTTCATCTCGGTGATCGCCGACGCCGCCCGCCGCCACGGTGTGTCCGGCTACCCGGGCGACGGCAGCAACCGCTGGGCCGCCGTGCACCGCTCCGACGCCGCGCGCCTCGTGGCGCTCGGCCTGGCCAAGGCCCCGTCCGGCTCCCGGCTGCACGCCGTGGCCGAGGAAGGGGTCACGAGCCGCGAGATCGCCGAGGCGATCGGAGCGGCCCTCGACCTGCCGGTCGCCTCGATCGCGCCCGACGACGTCGCCGCGCACTTCGGTTGGATCGGCGGGTTCTTCGGCATGGAGGGGTCCGCGACGAGCACCGCGACGCGTGAGCTGCTCGGCTGGACGCCGACGGGCCCGACGCTGGTCGAGGACATCGCGGCCGGCGCCTACTCGACGACGGCCGCGGTCTAGGCCGGGCGCCCGGCGCGAGAAGCCTCAGGCCGCCGGCGTCTCAGCGATGTCCGTGGTGGTCGCCAGCGGGCGGGACGCCTCGACGTCGTCGGACAGGCTCTGCAGGCGTCCCGCAGCCAACCCCAGCGAGTCCGAGCCGAGGAGCTGGTGCAGGGGCGCCTCGCCGGAGGTCGCGACGGTGATGATCGCCGCGGCCGCCTTGGCGGGGTCGCCGAGCTGGGTGCCCGGCATCCCGAGGTGCTGCTCGACCATCTCGCGGACGGCGGGGTAGGCCTCGTTCGTGTCCGACGGCAGGCCGAGCGACACGGGCCGCAGGAAGTCGGTGCGCATGTAGCCGGGCTCGACGAGGTTCACGCGGATCCCGTGGTCCGCCACCTCGGCGGCCAGGGACTCCGTGATCGCCTCCAGCGCGAACTTGCCCGCCGCGTACAGGCTCCAGCCGGGGAACGAGAGCAGGCCGAGGATCGAGGACACGTTGATCACGTGCCCGCCGCGGTGGGCACGGAAGCCCGGCAGCACCGCGCGCAGCACGTTCCAGACGCCGAAGACCTGGACGTCGAACATCGCACGGGCGTCGGCGTCCGAGACCTCCTCGACGGCGGCCAGGTAGCCGTACCCGGCGTTGTTCACGACGACGTCGAGGGTGCCGAAGCGCTCCGTCGTGGCGGCGACGGCCCGGTTCACCTGTTCCTGGTCGGCCAGGTCGACGGGCAGGGCGAGCAGCCGGGAGGTGTCGACGTCGTCGAGCGCGCTCGTCAGGCGCTCGGTGGACCGGGTGGTGGCGGCGACGTTCTCGCCGCGCTCCAGGAGCTGCCGGACGAGCTCGAGGCCGAGCCCGCGAGAGGCGCCGGTGACGAACCAGGTCGCGGGGCGGTCGGTGGGGTAGGACATGGTGGTCTCCTCGGGAGGGTCAGGTCGGCGGGGCGTGCCGACACGTCAAGACTTCCGCCCGGAACCGCGCCGCAGGGCGCCATGTCCGGCCCCCTGCGTCCTGGGTCGCGGCTGACTAGGACGCGGAGGTCCACCCTGACGGGTGCGCCGCGCGAGGCGGCCTGCCCAGAATGGAGGCATGGCCGAGAAGAACACGGAGCTGGCGGACTTCCTGCGTCGCGCACGGAGCCAGGGCGACGCGTCGCGCGCCGGCCTGCCCGCCGACGGCCGGGTGCGCCGCGTGCCCGGCCTGCGCCGCGAGGAGGTCGCGTTCCTGGCCGGCGTCTCGACCGACTACTACGCCCGCCTGGAGCAGGGCCGGCGCATCGTGCCGTCGCCGTCGGTCGTGGACGCCATCGGGCGCGCGCTCGGGCTGGACCAGGCCGGCCGTGCCCACCTGGCCGACCTCATCGGGCTCGGCTCGGGGTCGGTCCAGCCGCGCACCCGTCCCGTCCAGCGGGTCCGCCCCGGGCTGTACCAGCTGCTCGACGCGCTCGGCGACGCGCCCGTGCTCGTTCTGGGCCGCCGCGCCCACGTGCTCGCCCAGAACCGCATGGGCCGGGCCCTGTTCACCGACTTCGAGCGGTTCCCGGCGCCGCGGCGCAACTATGCGCGCTGGATGTTCCTCGACGACGGCGCGCGGTCGCTGTTCGTCGACTGGGAGGAGCAGGCCCGTGCCGCCGTCGAGAACCTGCGGCTGGAGGCGGGGAACGACCCCGCAGACCGGGCCACGGCCGCGCTGATCGCGGAGCTGCGCGAGGCCAGCGACGAGTTCGCCGTCTGGTGGACGGAGCACCGCGTCTACCAGCGCACCTACGGGTCCAAGCGGCTGCGACACCCCGTGGTCGGCGACCTCACCGTCGAGTACGAGACCCTCGCCCTGCCCGGCGACCCCGACACCACGCTGTACGTCTACTCGGCCGAGCCGGGCTCGCCGTCCCAGCGGGCGCTGAGCCTCCTGGCGAGCTGGTCCCTGACGGCCACGCCGGCGGAGCGGTAGGCAGACGGGGTCAACCTTCTTCGAGGCCTAAGTTTCTTCGCTTTGAGGCCGCTCAAAGCGAAGAAACTTAGGCCTCGAAGGGGAGGGGCGCCAGAGGGGCGCCCCCGGGTCTAGCCCAGGTCGCGGACCAGCACCTCCTCGAACACCGCGCTGACCGCCGGCGCCGCCCCGCCGCCCGCGTAGATCCCGATCGCCGGGTCCGTGTCGGCCGGGAGCGTCCACGTGGCCCCGAAGCGCCAGTGGTCACCGTCGCGCGACGTGGCGGAGCGGTAGCGGTGCTCGCCCGTGGTCGGGTCAGTGGTGTGGAACAGCCGCAGGTGCATGGTGTCGGCCACCGGACCGGAGACGAAGCCGCCGAACCGGACGGTGCCGTCGGCCGTGAGCTCCTTGCCGAACTCGACCTGGCGGGTCCGGCCGATCGCCACCGAGCCGAGCCGCAGGAAGTCGTCGTCGCCCGCGTGCACCATGAGGCCCGCCTGCTGGAAGTTGCGCACCGTGTCCTCGCCCAGCGGCAGGCGCACGGTGGCCTCCAGTACGTAGTCGCCCTCGGGAGCGTCGCGCAGCAGCACCGGCGCGTCGTTCCGCGTGCCCACCAGGTCGTGGCCGGTCAGCGGCCAGGTCAGGGCGCCGTCCGTGATGCTGACGGCGGCGGGGGAGTGCTGCCAGCGCCAGCCCGCGTCCAGGGCGCCGTCGAACTCCTCGGCGAACGTGACCGCACCCGCCTGCGGCTCGGCGACGCGCTCGGTCACCGGCTCGTGCGCCGCCACGACGGTCAGGTTGTCGAGCTGCGCCTCGGCGCCGTCGGCCACGAGGCGCACCGGCGCCTTGCGGGGCAGCGGCGTCCGCGGCTCGAGCCGCGCCTCGGCGTCCACGTCACCCAGGCCGCTCGACGACAGCCGGGCCGCGGCCACGCCGTCGCGCACCTCGACGCTCAGCACGTGCCAGGAGGTCAGGTCCGCGTTCGCCGGCAGCGCCGTCCGCACCTTCTGCCGTCCCTGTCCGACGACGAGCTCGCGCTCCTGCGTGTCCAGCCGCACCGACACCCCGGCCGAGCCGGGCCCGCCGACCGTGACCGTGAACGACCCGTCGGCGTCGGGCAGCCGCACGTCCGTCTCGACCCGCACGTCCCGCGGCGCGGGCGCCGTCCGCACGACGGCGGCGTGCCGCCGGTCCGGGACCAGGCGCGCGATCGACCCCGCGTCGCCGGCGCCGTCCGAACCCCGGGCCAGCGTGCCCGTGACGCGCCGCAGCGCGTGCCCCGAAGCGGGGTCGGCGCTGACGATGCCCAGCTCGCTCGCGGCCACCGGCGCGGTCTGCGCGCCCTCGCTCGGGCCCGCCCCGGCGTTGACCACGGGCCAGCCGTCGATCCAGTCGAGCCGGTCGAGCAGCGTGGGCCGGCGGTTCACGCCGCCGGGCTGGTTCAGCCACGCGTTGTCGCGGTCGATGCCGTGGTAGAGCATCCAGTCCTGCCCGGACACGTCGGAGAACACCGCGTGGTGCCCCACGCCGATCCACCGGTTGCCGTTCTGCGCCACGACGAGGGTGCCGCCCACGCGCGACTCGTTCATGCCCACACCCTCGTGGTCGGTGAACGGGCCCAGCGGCGAGCGCGACCGGCCGGTGTAGACGCTGTACCCGGTCACGGGGCCGGAGCAGCAGTTGGCCGACGACCCCATGAGGTAGTACCAGCCGTCCCGCTTGACCACGAACGCGCCCTCGTAGCGGTCCGCCACGGTCACGCGCGTGGGCTCACCCACGGCGCGGGTGCCGGTCTCGTCCAGCTCCGTGACCCAGATGCCGCCGTTGAAGCCGCCGAAGTAGAGGTAGCGGGAGCCGTCGTCGTCGGCGAACAGGGCCGGGTCGATCGTGTTGAGGTACCCGCCGCCCGGTGCGGGACGCGGGTCCAGGACCGGCCCGCCCGAGTCCGTCCACGGCCCCGTCGGGGTGGGCGCCGTCGCGACGCCGATCGTGTAGTCCCACGCGTCGGGGTTCGCCGCCGTGTCCGTGACGGTGTAGTACATGACGTACCGGCCGTCCACGTACCGGATGTCCGGCGCCCAGAAGTAGGACGCCTCCGCGGCCCACGCGGGCCGGTTCTCGCCGTCGAAGACGGTGCCGACGTACTCCCACGTGGCCAGGTCGCGCGACTTCGCCACGTGCATGTTGCCGAACGGGCCGCCCGACACCAGCGGGTCGCTGGTCGCGTACAGGTACCACCAGCCGTCCTTGCCGCGGATCACCGCCGGGTCGGCGTAGGTGTCCGAGAACGGGTCGGTCACGGGGTTGGTATAGGTGGTGCCCGACGGCGGTGGCGCGGCTTCCGCGGGGGCCGCCGCCGCACCTCCGGTACCGGGCAGGGCCACGGCGCTGACGACCAGCGCGAGCGTGGCGAGGGCGGCTACGAACCGTATCTCCATGGGTGATCGTCCCTTCGGGCGGCCGCGCGCCACGTCCTCGATGACGTGGCCGTCGCTCCTTTACAACGGATAACCACGCGCGAAGTTACAACGGATAACCTGCGGTCGGCAAGGGGCTGATCAGTCCAGCGACAGCTCGTAGAACCGCCACAGGTGCTGGAGCTCGCCCGGGATCTCGGAGCCCGGGTAGGGCGTGCGCTCGACGAACCCGCGCGACTCGTAGAGCCGGTGCGCCCCGGTCATGAAGCGGTTGCTGTCCAGCCGCACGGTCCGCGCGCCGAAGTCCGCCCGGGAGCGCTCCAGCAGCCAGTCCAGCATCGCCGAGCCCAGGTGCTCCCCGCGGTGCTCGGGGCGCACGAACATCCGCTTGATCTCGACCACGCCGTCGTCCTGAGCGCGCAGCGCGGCGACGCCGGCGGGTGAACCGTCGACGTCGGCGAGCGCCATCAGCCCGGTGGGCCGGCGGAACGTGTCCAGGTCGGCGCTGGTGTGCCGCGCGTCCAGACCCATCGCGAACCCGTAGGTCTCCTCGAAGGTCGCGAGTGCCCACGTCATGTACTCGGTCATGAGCCGGAGCACGACCGCCTCGTCCTGGTCGGTCGTCTCACGGACCCGGGTTCGTTCCACTGCTCTTCCTCTCGCGACTGCCACGCCGGCGCGGCCCGATCGGGCACGCCGGTGAGAGGCTAACCCCGACCGGTCGTCCGCCCGGCGGATCCTGACAGTGGTCTAGCCTTGTCGGAGCAGTGTCCCGACCCGCACGGAGCGCTGCTCCGCCGGGCCCGCAGGGCGCGGGCGGATCGAGTTCGCGGCCAGGTCAGGGGCTATCAGTGAGGGTGACGTTGCGCGACGTGGCGGAACGCGCCGGGGTCTCGTTCAAGACGGTGTCGAACGTGATCAACGGGCACCCGAACGTGCGGCCGGAGACCCGGGAGCGGGTCCAGACCGCCATCGCGGAGCTGCGGTACCGCCCCAACACGTCGGCCCGCAGCCTGCGCCACGGGCGGGCCGGGTTCCTGGCGATCGCGCTGCCGGAGCTCACGTCGCCCTACTTCGCGGGCCTGGCCTCCGAGCTCGCGGCGGCGGCGCGGGCGGTGGGCCAGTCGGTGCTCATCGAGGAGACGTCGGGCGACCTGGCGGGGGAGCGCGCGGTGCTCGACGGCCTGCCCAGCCACCTGGTCGACGGCGTCTTCTTCAGCCCGCTCGTCACCCCGGCCGCGGAGGTCGTCGAGCGGCGGGACGGCACGCCGCTCGTGCTGCTGGGGGAGTACGGCGAGCCGGCGGGCGTGGACCACGTGGGCGTGGACAACGTGGCTGCGGCCCGGGACGTCACGCGGCACCTCCTGGACCTGGGCCGGCGTCGGATCGCGGGGATCGGTCTGCAGAGCGGCGACGGGACCGGGCGGCTGCGCGGCGAGGGCTACCTGGCGGCGCTCGCCGAGGCGGGCGTGGCCGTGGACCCGGACCTCGTGGTCGAGTGCACCGACTACCACCGGGCCAGCGGCGCCGACGCCGTGGCGCGGCTGCTCTCCCGCGGCGTCGACTTCGACGCCGTGTTCTGCTTCAACGACCTGATGGCCCTGGGCGCGCTGCGCGCCCTGCACGACGGCGGTCTGCGGGTGCCCGACGACGTGGCCGTGGCCGGCTTCGACGGCATCGAGGACGGCCAGTTCTCCGTGCCGTCGCTGACCACCGTGACGCCTGACCTGCCCCGGCTCGCGGCCGAGGCGGTGCGCCTGGTGATGCGGCGCATCGCCGAGCCGGACGCGCCGACCGAGCACGTGGTGGTGCCCCACCGGATCACGGCGCGGGAGAGCACCACCGGCGGCCCGCCCGCGGCGTCGTTCCCGGCCTAGACTCTGTGCCATCCGCCGCGGGTGGTACCGGCCGCGGCGGGAGACCTGCCGGAGCGACGTGAGGATCGAACGATGACCGACGAGTGCACGCATCTGGACCAGGTCGCGGTCCTCGAACCCGAGAACAGGGAGGGCTGCCCCGAGTGCCTCGCCCTCGGCGGCACCTGGGTGCACCTGCGCAGCTGTTTGGTGTGCGGGCAGGTGGGCTGCTGCGACTCCTCCCCGGCCAAGCACGCGACCGCCCACTACAAGGAGTCGGGGCACGTGCTCATGCGCTCCGTCGAGCCGGGCGAGGGCTGGGGCTACTGCTACGCCGACGACGCGATGATCTCGTCGTCCACCCTGGGCACCCACAAGTACTGACGGTACGGTCGGGGTGACCGGTCCCCGTCCTCGGAGGCAACGATGAGATCTGGCCTGATCGTGGCCGGCCTGGTGCTCGTCGCCATCGGCTGCGTGTTCACCGTGCAGGGGCTCGGCTACCTCGCCGGCAGCCCGATGACGGGCGTGACGCTGTGGGCGGTCGTCGAGCCGATCCTCGCCGTGGTCGGGATCGTGCTGATCGTCGGTGCCGTGCGTAGGGGCCGCTCGGGCTGAGCGGCCCGCCGCCCTCGGTTCCTGAGGTGGGTTCAGCAGGCTCCCGGGTACCGTGTGCGCCGCCATACGGTACCCAGGAGCCTGCTGAACGCCGGTCAGTTCTCTGCTGCTGCCGGGGGCAGCACCTTCACGGCCGTCAGGCCGGGGTCGCCCGGGCGCCACGACGTCGTGATCGCCACGTAGCGGGCCGTGCGGCCGACGTCGAGGGTGGCCTCAGCCCGGCCGGCCCGCAGCGTGCCGACGTCGGTGAACGTGAGCCCGTCGTCGCTCACCGAGACGACCGCGGACGGCGTCCGGCGGCGCGCCCACTCGGCCACCACCGCGCCGATCTCCCGCGGTGCGCCCAGGTCGGTCACCATGCGCCCGTCCCGCCCCGGCACCCACGCCGTGCCGCGGTCGCCGTCCACGGCGTTCGACGGCGACGTCATACCCTCGGGCAGCACCGACGCCGGGTAAGTGAACGTGCTCAGCGCCAGGTCGGCCACGGGGAACGGCGTGCCGTCCACGAAGCGCACCGTGGTGCCCCGCGGCGTCGCGGCCGCCGGGCGCGTCGCCCCGGTCTCCGCGTGCCGCACCGTCACCGGACCCCGGCCGGTCAGCGTGACGGTACGGGCGTCCGTGACGTCCACGGTGATGCCCTCCGCCGTGCGCCCGCGGGGCCCGGCCACGGTCGCGCGCGGGGCGAGCACCACGGCATCGCCGGCGGGGATCGTCAGCTTCAGGGCCGACGAGTCCGCGCTGATCGTCTGCTCGCCCGCGAACACGGGCACGGCACCGTCCGTGCCGCGGGGGCTGCTCCCGTGCGGCACCGTGACCGTCGTCGTCACGTCCGCGCCCGTCAGGTTGAACGCGACCAGATAGCCGTCGACCAGGCTCACGCGCACCCCGTCGGCGTCCGCCACCGGGACGGGCCGGGCCGCCTGGGCCGACGTCGCCGCGGCGTCGCCCGGCACCATCTCCACCAGCCGCGGCCCGGCCGCACCGTCCGCCAGCCGGACCACGTGCCGCGTGGCGTCCGCCCGCGACACCGTGATCGGCGCCCCGCTGCCGCGGACGACGAACCCGGCCGAACCCTCGACATTCAGCCACGCGCCCGCGCTCGACAGCAGCGGCTCGGAGGCGTCGAACGACGCCGCGTCGTGCCAGGTCACACCGTCCAGCGACGCCTGCACCCGGTACCGCTCGCCCGCCGCGGACTCCCACCCGAGCTGCACCCGCGCCACCTCCGTGGGCGCGCCCAGGTCCACCTGGACCCACGAGTCGGGGCGCGTCCGGTCCGCACGGGACACCGCCCAGCGGGTCGTCCCGCTGCCGTCGGTGACGGCGCTCGCGGCCCGGCCCGTGTCGGCGCTCGACGCCGTCGCGGGGCGCCCGGCCGCGACGTCGTCCCCGGCAGGGGAGAACGCGCGCAGGTGATAGAGCGAGTAGCCGTACTGCGGGTGGCCCTGCACACCCTGCATCCGCACGTACCGCGCGGTGACCGGGGCGGGCTCGGTCGCCCCCGCGGGCACGAGGTCCAGCGTGTCGAGGCGGGCGACGTTGGCGTCCGCCGGGTCCGGCTCCGGTTCGGCGACGGTGGTGGCGCCCTCCGCCGTCGTATAGGTACGCGACCCGTCCAGCCCGGCGTAGCCGCCCATGGCGAGGTTGCGTACCGACAGGCTCGCGTCGTCCGGCCCCGCGCCCGAGGACGCGTACACCGCCGCGCCCGTCGGGAGCGTGGCCTGGCCCGCGTACCCGTCGCGGATCCGGAACACCGAGGACGTGCCCTCGAAGCCGTCGCGCGGCTGCGTGTACGTGGTCACGTGGCGCTCGGCCACGGTCGCGTTCGAGTCCGGGTAGAGGAACGTCGACGAGCCCGAGGCGTAGAACAGCCACGAGTCGTGCCCCGGCACCCAGGGGAACTTGACGAAGCCCTTGCGGCTCACGGCGCCCGCCCATGACTGCGGCGTCTGCTGCACCGTGAGGCCGGGCACCGCGCCGAAGTCGCGCACGCCGGACAGCCGCTCGAAGAAGACGTCCTGCGGCGTCGGCTCCACGGGACCCTCGGCGGACTCCGCGGCCTCGACGTGCAGCAGGTAGGAGATCGCGATCTCGGCGCGGGCCTCCGGCTCGTACTTGGGCTCGCCCGAGAACTTGGTGAGGCGGTCCACCGGCGCGTACGCCTGGTAGTCCTCCAGCGCCGCGGCGAGGTTCACCTCGGCGCGCGCCGCGTCGGGGTCGCGCAGCACCTGCGCGAGGAACGCCATCGGGATCACGTCGCGCCCGTAGAGGAACTCGCGGTCGCGGACCATGGGCATGAACGGCTCGCCCTGGTCGGACATGACCAGCTTGATGGACTCCCACAGCTCAGCCGAGTTCGGCTGCCGCGTGAGGATCTCCGGCAGCGGCTCGTCGCGCAGCAGGAAGTGGATCGCGTTGCGGGCCCCCGAGCGCCACGAGTCGGACTGGTAGTGCGGCCCGAACGACTCGTGGTTCTCCACGATGTACGTGTCGTGGATGTTGTGCATCGTGTTGGACGAGACCGGCTTGCCCGCGACGACCGCCGGGTTGTTGCGGTCGGCGGTCGGCTGACCTGCGGCGTTGCGGCCCCAGTCGGCGAGCTGCTCGGCCCAGCGGCCGGCGTCGGGATCCTCGGGCGCCCACGCCAGCCCGGGCGCGAGGGCCTGCGTGTAGACGCCGACCTCCTCCTGCGCGGTGTCGCCGCGGTACTTGCCCGCGGGCCACTCGGTGGTCCAGCTGCCCGACAGGGGGTCGTCCGTGAAGTCGAGGTCCGCCGTGTACCGGGACTGGCCGGTCGCGATGGTGGTCAGGTTGGCCTGCGTCGCGGCGTCGAGCTCGTCCCAGAGCAGGGTGCCGGCGGCCAGGAAGTAGGACTGGAACGTCGAGTCCCAGAAGAGCTGACGACCCCAGGTGCCCGCCGGGTCCACGAGGCGATTGGTCGCGGCGTAGTGCTCGATGGTCGCGAGCGTGTGCTCGCGGAGGATGCCCTCGGGGACGCCGGCCAGGTCGGCGTCGTACTCGCCGTGCGTGAGCAGCACCGCGTTGCCCAGCACCACGGCGAAGTTCATGTCCTTGGCCTGGTAGACGCCCGCCGACTCGTCCCAGACCGTCTCGACCCAGCGCGTGTGCCGCAGAAGCGCCGTGTAGTAGTTCGCGGCGGTCTCGTCGGGGGCGCCGTACGCGGCCTGTGCGGCCGCGGGCGGTCCCGTCCGGGGGCCGGCGGCCTGGGCCGGGGTGATCGCGAGGGTGGCGATCGGCAGGGCCAGGCCGACGACGGCGAGCCCCGCGACCGCTCGGCGGAACGGCGCCCCCGCGCCGGATCGGATGCGGTGGGTGGCCATGGGTTCCTCCCGTGCTGACAGCGCTGTCATGTACCTGCTCCCCGGAGGTTACCGCACGGGACGTGCGGGGATCCATGCCCTGATAACTCCCATCAGCGCCCGTGCGGCACGGGCACGCCCGCCGCGCGCAGCTTCGCCTCCTCGGGGCGGCCGGCTCACACCCCGCGGTCGGGGGCGCCCATGTCGCCCGTGCCCGGGGTGCCCTCGGCGAGACCGTAGAGCAGGTGCACCGTGCCGTTCGGGCTGGTCGCCGGCGGTTCGAGGAGGGTGAGGTTGGAGGGCACCGCGCCGCCGTCGAACACCTTCTTGCCGACGCCGAGCAGGATGGGGTGCACCCACAGGTCGAGTCGGTCGAAGAGCTTCTCGCGCAGCAGGGTCTGCACCAGGTCCAGGCTGCCGACCACCTTGATGTTCTCGTGGCGGTCCCGGATCTCGCGCACCGCGGCGGGCAGGTCCGGGCCGAGCTGCGTGGAGCCGGCCCACGCGAGGTCGGGCGTGCCGCGGGAGGCCACGTACTTGGGCACGCGGTTGAAGAGCTCGGCGATCTCGAAGTCCTGGTCGCCCTCGTGCTGCGGCCAGTAGGCCGCGAAGATGTCGTAGGTGCGCCGGCCGAGCAGCAGGGCGTCGGTGCCCCGGTAGGCGGCGTCGATCTGGGTGCCGGTGACGTCGTCGAGCAGCGGGGCCTGCCAGCCGCCGAACGGGAACCCCTCCGGGTCCTCCTCGGGTCCGCCGGGCGCCTGCGCGACGAGGTCGAGGGTGGCGAACAGCTCGATCTGGATGATGCCCATGGTGTGCTCCCTGATGAGTGGTCTCTGCCTCATCGGGTAGACCTGGGGGAGCGGACGGACTCATCGGCCCACCCGCCGGCCGGTCGCCGTAGGGTGCGGCACTATGACGGTGGCCTGGGTCGAGGTGGACGACGGCGTCCGGCTGCGCACCTGGCAGTCCGGCCCCGCGGGGGTAGCGGGCGCGGGCCGGCCCCCGGTCGTGCTGGTCCACGGCGGGCCGGGGCTCCCGGACTACCTCGAACCCGTCTCCGCCCTGATCGACGACCTGACCCGGGTGTACCGCTACGACCAGCGCGGCACCGGAGGGTCCGGGTGGAGCGGTCGGCACACCGTGGCCCGCCACGTGCGGGACCTCGAGAACCTGATGGACGCGTGGGGCCACGACCGGATGATCCTGGTGGGGCACTCCTACGGGACCGACCTGGTGAGCTTCTTCGCGCTGGCGCACCCGGAGCGCGTCGCCGGAGTGGTCTACCTCTGCGGGCCCTTCGTGGGGCCGTGGCGCGAGCCGACCCGCGTCGCGGAACGGGCGCGTCGCTCGCCCGCCCAGCAGGATCGGCTCGACCACCTTGACTCGCTCGCCTCGCGCTGCGACGACGAGGAGGTCGAGTACCTGGCGCTGTCGTGGTTCACCGACCACGCCGACCAGGACAACGCCTGGACGTGGGCGCTGGCGTCCGTTCGCGCGATGCGGCCGATCAACTGGGTGATGAACGCCCAGCTCAACGCCGACAAACGCGTCGACCCGCTGGAGCACGCGATCGACCGGCTGCGCGCGGTGCTGCCTGCTGGTTCGGCGATCATCGGCGGCGCCGGCGACCCGCGCCCCGCCGCGCTCCTGCGCTCGTTGGGCGCGGAGCTGGGGTGCGCGGTGACCATCATCCCCGGGGCCGGACATCACCCCTGGCTGGAGCGGCCGGGGGAGTTCCGGGCGGCGCTGCGGAGCGCCGTCGGGCAGCAGGTACACCCGGTGGACTGAGCCGGACCTGCCGAACGAATCAATTGCAAATGTGCTTTGCAAAAAGCCTTTGCGGTCGTAGCGTGGTCGCATGACCGAGCAAGAGGGCTGGCCACCGCCCTGGTTCGACCCGGAGCGTTACGCGACGCTGACCCCGCACAACGTGCAGGCGCTGGCGCACCCGATCCGGTTCGCCCTGCTCCGGCTGCTGCGCGAGGACGGACCCGCCACGGCGTCGGGCCTGGCGCAGCGGGTGGGCCACTCCAGCGGCGTGACGAGCTACCACCTGCGCACGCTCGCGGACGCCGGGCTCGTGGTCGAGGACGAGGAGCTCGGCAACCGGCGCGACCGCTGGTGGCGGGCCGCGCACGAGAACGTCACCTTCACGTTGCGCGTGCCCGACCAGCAGGGCGACGCCGAGCAGCTCGAGACGGCGGCGCGGTACCTGCGCATGGTCGCCCAGGTGGGGCACGAGCGGGTACTGGGCTACGTGAACGGTCTGCCCGAGCGGGGCGAAGAGGTTCGTGAGCTGCCCTGGCAGCTCGGCTACATCGACCTGTCGCTCACGTACGCCGAGGCCCGCGAGCTCTCGGCACGCGTGGTCGAGGCCGTCGCCGCGTTCCGCCGGGACCAGGCGGGCCGCGCCCGCGGCCCGGGAGGCCCGGACGCGGACGGGCCGGAGCGACACCGGGCGGTCTTCCAGTACCAGCTCCTGCCGGACGACGACGAGGGCGGCACGGGGGCACCCGCGTGACGGCCGCCGAGCAGACGACGGCCGAGATCGCGGCGGCGCGCCGTCGGCTTCCGCTGGCCGCGGTGCTGGCGGCCTACGTCGTCTCCGTGACCTGCACGGCCGTGTCGGCCATCGCGATCCCGTGGTTCGTGCTCACGACCACGGGGAGCGCGGCCCAGACGGGGCTCGTCGTGACGGCCGAGATGGCGCCGTACGTGCTGATGCAGGCCACCGCCGGTCCTGCGGTGGAGCGGTTCGGGCCGCGACGGTCGAGCTGGACGGCCAACCTGGCCGCCGGCGTGGCGCTGCTCGTCGTCCCCGTGCTGTACGTCAACGGGCACCTCGGGTTCGGGGCGCTGCTCGTGGTCATCGCCTGTGCCGGCGCGTTCCGGGGCGTGGCCGACTGCGGCAGCGCGCCGCTCGTCCCCGCCGTCGCCCGCCTGGCCGCAGTGCCGCTCGAACGGGCGGCCGGGCTGCACGCCTCGGCCAGCCAGGGCGGCCAGCTCGTCGGCGCGCCGATCGCCGCCGTCCTCCTGACCGTGATCTCCCCGCCGACGGTCCTGATCGTGAGCGGGGGAGCGTTCTTCGTCGCCGCGATGCTCGTCGCGCTGTGCGTCCCGCGCACCGTGGGCGCACCGGCGGCGCGGGACGACGTCGCGGACCCCTACCTGCGCCGACTCGGCGCCGGCCTCGCCTTCCTCGCGCGCGACCGGGTGCTGCTGGGGGTGGTCGTGATGGTCGCCGTCGGCAACCTGCTGAACGCCGGGCTGGCCAGCGTCTATCTCCCGTCCTGGGTGCGGGAGCACGAGCTGCCGGTGGCCGCCGTCGGCACCGTGGCCGGCGGGTTCTCCCTGGGCGCCCTGGCGGGGAGCCTGGTCGGAGCGTGGGTGGCGCCGCGGGTGAACCGCTGGGCGCTGTACTCCTTCGGGTTCCTGCTCGGCGGCGCGCCGTGGTTCCTCGCGCTCGCGGTGAGTGACGAGGTGGTGCCCGTGCTGGCGGTGGTGGTGCTCTGCGGGCTCGCGATGGGTGGCATCAATCCCGTGCTGGGCGCGGTGCAGTACGAGCGCATCCCGACGGAGATGCTGCCCAGGGTGCTGGGCGCGGTGAAGTCGCTGGCGTGGCTGGGGCTGCCGCTCGGGCCGCTGGTGGCGGGCGTGCTCGTCGACGGGGTCGGGCTGGTGCCCACGCTCTGGGCCGTGGGGGTGGCGTACGCGGTGCTGGCGCTGACGCCGTTCGTGGTGCCGTCGTTCCGGCTGCTCAGCTCCGCCGGCCGAGAAGGAAGATCAGTGCCCAGATGACCGCCAGGGTGAGGGCGATGATGACCGCGCTCCAGAGGGGGTAGTAGGGCAGGAAGGCGAAGTTCACGATGCTCGCCAGGATCGCGAGGGCAAGCCCTGCGACGTACGCCCAGGTCTGCTTGCGCAGAACGCCGAGGCCCGCGGCGAACGCGGCGGCGCCCACGCTGATGTGGATCCAGCCCCAGGTCGTCACGTCGAGCTCGTAGATGTACTCGACGCTGACCATGGCCGACGTGTCCGCCGCCAGGGCCGCGATCCCCTGGAGGATCTGGAACAGGGCCGCCAGGACGAGCATCGTCCCTGCGAAGCCCGACGAGGTGACCGCCACCGACGTCGGCGGGCCGTAGCCGGCGACCGGGGTCAGCCCGGGGTACGGGTCGGATCCGGGGGCGTACTTGCCGGACATGTTGGCTCCTTGCCGAGGGCACCTGCGGTGAGTCTCCTCATCTCAGCGCCGTGGTGGCCCCCGTACCCTCACCCGTTCCTGGTGAACCTCAGACCCGTCCGGACGCCGACGCCGGCCGCACGCCGAACCACTGCTCGGCGTCCCACGCCTCGAACCGGCCCTCCTCGACGAACCCCAGCCGCGCCGCGAGACGCATCGAGCGTTCGTTGGCGGACTGCGTGACCAGCACGACCGGCTCGTCCGGGACCGCGCCGGCGAACCAGTCGAGCGCCGCCGCGCAGGCCTCGGCGGCGTACCCCTGCCCCCACACCTCTGGGAGGAACAGGTAGCCCAGCTCGACCTTCCCGACGGCCGGGCCGACCAGATAGTCCCCGTTGCGCCGGTCGAGCTGGACCAGCCCGATCATCGCTCCGTCGAGGTCGACGACGAACTGGCCCGGGTGCGCCTTCGGCACCGCGGAGATCGTGCGCTCGAGCTCGTCACGCGGTCGGGCGCCGCCGATGTACGTGCCCACCTCGGGGGAGGCGCTCAGCTCGATGATCGCTGCGCGGTCCGCGGCGACGGGCTGCCGGAGCAGGAGCCGCTCGGTCCTGATGGGGGCGGGTGGCCAGGTGACGGGTCCGAGGTCTGCCATCTGCGCAGACTAGCGAGGGTGGGTTCCCGGGCCCACGGTTCAGGGCTTCAGGCAGCGTCGCGTCGTACCGGCATGAGGAGGACGACGGCGTCCGGACCGTGTACCGCCGCGAGGCGCATCGCGTCGCGCTCGCCGACCGTCAGCAGCAGGTCGGCGTCGCCGAACGAACGGACGGCGTCGGCGAGAAACTCCCGGTCGAAGGCGACGGTGCCCGGCGCCTCACCGACGCGGACCTCCGCGGGGTCGAGGCTGATCAGCACCAGGTCGCCCCGCCGTTGGCCGTTCGGCCCGCTCCCGACGTCGGACCGCAGGACCCGCTCCAGGAGGTCCGGCGCAGGCACGGTCACACCGACCGCGACCGGCCGCGCGTCCCCCGGCCAGGACCCGTGCGCCGCGAGAAGGGCCTGGTAGTCGGGGTAGAGCGCATCGATCGGCGCGCCGTCCAGGCCGCCGAGCGTGATCCGGTGCGCGGCCAGGGACATGTCCACCCGTGCGGTCTTTGCGCGGTCCAGGAAGGCGTCCACGACCGCGACCGGCACGATGACGCGCGCCGCCCGGCCCGACACGTCGGCCACCGGCACACCGGCGACGGCCATGTGGTGGCGGTCCGTGGCGACGAGCCGGAGGCCGACGTCGTCGACGTCGAACAGGACGCCGCGCAGCGCCGGCCAGCCGGCGTCCTCGCTCACGGCGTGCCGGACGGCGCGGAGCGCGGCGCGCAGCGCGTCGTCGTCGACCGTGAGGCTGGTGGTCGCCGCCAGCAGCTCGCGCACGTCGGCGAGGTGGGCGGACGCCGTGGCGAGCTCGGCCTCCAGGCGGCGCTGGTGCGCGTCGACGACCCGGCGGGCCGTGACGGGGTCGCTCGTGATGACGCGGCAGATGTCGGCGACCGGCATGCCCGTCTGGCGCATCCGGGCGACCAGCCTGCCCCGTTCCACCTGGTCCGGCGCGTACCAGCGGTAGCCGGTGGCGGAGTCCACGTGCGCGGGACGGAGCAGGCCTGCGGCGTCGTAGTAGCGCAGGGCGCTGACGGGGAGGCCCGAGGCGCGCGAGAACGCGCCGACGGTCAGCATCGTTGCGGGGTACACGGGTACAGCATCGACCCTCGACCCACTTCAGGGTCCAGCCGGGTCACGACGTGCGAGCAGCCGGGTGGCCGCCAGCGCGCACAGCCCGAGGGCGGCTGCGCAGCAGCCCAGTGCGACGCCGGGGGAGACTCGCTCGGCGAGCGCGCCGAGCAGGTTGTTCGACACGACGACCGGAGCGAGCTGCGCCAGCGCGGTCCACGCCTGGACCCGCGCCAGGTGGGTGCGCGGTGCGCTGCCCAGCACGAACGGCCCCAGGTGCGCGACGGCGACGCCCGTCCCCGCCCCGACGACGCCGGCCGCGCCGGCCACTAGAGCCGGCGAGCTCCCGGAGGCGAGCAACGCCACGCCGCCCGCTGTCGCGGCCAGCCCCAGCGCCACGGCCGGCCCGGTCCGCCGCGCCGTCCCGGTCCGGGCCACGACGAGCGCCGCGCCGATCGACCCCGCCGCCTGCGTGGCGACCACCACCCCCGTCGCTCCGGCGCCCCACCCGGAGGCCTGCCCCAGCAGCGGCACGAGCAGCGACGACACCGGCAGCACGACGGCGGCCACGGCGCCCGTCAGCCCGAGCGCCGCCGCGAGGCCCCGCGTCCGGGCGACCCCGCGGGCGCCGTCGGACAGGGAGCGCCAGAACGGCTCCGTGGAGGGGCCGACGCCGCGCGCGGGCCGGATCACCGCGAGGACGAGCAGGACGACGGCGAAGCCGGCGGCGTCGGCGACCGCGATCGCGGGCAGACCCACGGTGGCGACCAGGACGCCGCCGAGCGGGGCGCCGGCGAGCAGCACGGCTTGGCTCAGGCCCTGGCGCAGGGCCATCGCGTGGGGGAGCGCGGCGTCGTCCACGAGGCGGCGCGGCATCGAGCCGAGGGCGGGCAGGGAGAACGCCGAGACCACGCCGGAGGCGAGGCCGGCGGCGGCGAGGAGCCACGGCGTCGGGCCGGTGGAGCGGAGCGCGACGGCGAGGGCGAGGCAGACCGCGACCATGACGGACTCGGTGCACAGGAGCAGGCGTCGGGCGCCGACCCGGTCGGCGACCGAGCCGCCCACCAGCACCAGGAGCAGCCGCGGCAGGCCGGACGCCGTCAGGACGAGCGCGGCCACCTGGCCGCCGTGCGACGCCGCGGCCCAGCCCAGGGCGAACCAGAGGACCGAGCTGCCGAGCTGGCTGAGGGTGCTCGCGGCGAGGAAGGCGAGCCAGGAATGGGGGAGCTTGACGGGCATGGCCGGGAGCCTGGGGGATCGAGCGGGTCGAGGGTCAACGGGCGGTCTTCCCGGGCGCGTGCCTGCGCTCAGGGTGCTGCCCGTGCCGGACTAGGATCGAGTGTGCGACTGTTCGAGAACCTGACCGCGACGCAGCGTCCTGCCTGGCCGGAGCTGCAGAGGCTCGTCGAGGAGGCGGCGGTGACCGCCGAGGTCCTGGCCCCTGACGACGCGACCAGCCGGCGCACGCTCGAACAGCTCCAGGTGACGACGGGGTCGTTTCTCGGTGCTGTCGTCGTGCATACCGGCGGGCTGCTGATCGACCACGGGTGGCTGCGGGTGTACGGGAGCCCGGACGACGTCGGCGCCCTGCCCGGGCTGGCCGCGGTGAACGAGTTCCCCCTCGTGCCTGAGGCGTCCTGGTACGCGGCGCACGGGCTCGTCGTCGCGCACGACGTGCTCGGCGGGACGTACGTGCTCAACGGGCCGCACCCCGGATCGGTCGGGAGGCCGGGAAGTCCTGGCGAGATGACCTATCTCGCTCCCGACACGCTCCAGTGGGAGCCGCTGGAGGCGGGCTACGCGGCGTGGCTCACGTGGGTGCTCGACGGCGGGCTGGCCGACTTCACGGAGGGCCTGCGGTGGGACGGCTGGGACGCCGAGACCCGCGGCCTGAGCGGGGACAGCGGGTTGAACTTCTACCCGCCGCTGTGGTCGAAGGAGGCGCACGAGGATCTTGGCGCCACGAGCCGGGCGGTGGTGCCGATGTCGGAGCTGGTCGGGATGGCGCGGTCTACCGCTGCGCAGATCGACGACGTCGACCTGGGCGAGCTGGGGACGTTCGGCTGACTGTTGTCGGGTACCGATAAGGTCCCTGGTCATGCCGCCGTCTCGGTTCCGTCGACACCTGACCCTCTGGCTGATCGTGGGACCGGCATGGGTGCTCGGGGTCGCCCTGGCGTTCGCGCTCGTCGCCGCCGGCGCCTCCATGACGATCGACAGTTGGCGGGCGACGCACGGTGGGATCAGGGGCGAGTTCACCACGTCCGGTCCCGAGTGCTTCAGGCGCTGCACCTGGAACGACGGTGAGTTCCGGTCCTACGACAGAACCTACGAGATCGCCGACGCGAGTCTCTGGAGCTTGGGCGGCGGCGACCGGCCGCGGGCGACAGGAGTGACGGTGTACCCCGTCGTCGTCGCACCTGGTGGCGAAAACGTCTACTACCCCGACGACAAGACCTGGATGTTCGCGTGGCTCATGTCGGCCGCGGGTCCGATCGTGTGCTGGCTGGTCGTCGCCCGGGCACGCGGTTTCAGGGACAGACTGCTCGAACGCGCCGGTTGAGCGGTCGGCGTATGGCTGGTCCGGCCCGGCCGCGGACCCAGTAGCCTCGCGCCATGAGTCTGGGCGTGCTGTACGTCGTGGTGACGGCTGCCGGAGCGACCCGGCAGGTGCCGTCCCGGCTCCTGCCGCTGGCCGCCGAGCAGGGCTGGGACGTGCACGTCCTGGCCACCGAGCAGGCGCTGAGCACCTTTCCCGAGACGATGCGGCAGATCGCGGAGGCCACGGGACGCCCGGTGCGGACGGACTTCCACACGGCGGTCGGCTACTCGCTGCCCGATCCGGACGCCGTGGTCGTGGCGCCGGCGACCTACAACACGATCACCAAGTGGGCGCTGGGTATCGCGGATACCTACGTCCTGACCCGCCTGGCCGAACAGGTCGGCCGGGGCGTCCCGATCACCGTGGCGCCGTATACCAACATCAGGTTCGCCGCCCACCCGACCTATCAGGGGAGTCTGACCACCCTCAAGGAGTGGGGCGTGAACGTGGTGATCGGCCCGAGCGAGCCGCACGAGCCGGGCGATGGGGCGGCGGACGACTTTCCGTGGGACGAGATCCTCACGACGGTGGCTCGACCGCCTGGATCCTAGGAACCGCGGCGTGAGCGCGCAGGTCAGAGTCTGGTGTCTGCGGCACGCCGACCCGGCTGTGCGGGCTCGGGCCGTCGGTGTCTCATGCCGGCGACGGGTCACGGTGTCACGTGTCGTAGATGCCGTTCCACGGCTCGGAAAACCCGAGCCGGTCCGGGTAGAGCTCAACCCAGTTGTCCTCGGTCTCGTCCTCGCCGTGCTGCTCGATCATCAGCCCGAAGGAGACCTGGTCGAACTCGACCTGGAACGGACGGACTGCGATATCCGCGTACTCACGCCCCGGGAGTGCCTCAAGGAGTTGGGCGAGTCGAGCTTCGGCCCGGGTCGCTGGGTCGTCGCCGGGCGACGAGTCCTGCAGCCGACGTTGTTCGCCGGAGGTTCCCGCGCGCCAGATGTCCGAGCCGAGATGATTCCCCGCGGCATCGAACGTGTGCAGGACGGCGAAGACGTGCTTGTGGTCTTCCCGCGGCCCCCACGCCTGGGTATAGCCGTCGCGGTATGCGTACGTGACAGACGCGAAGAACTGGCCGCCCTCGAACCGGCCGATCGTGTCGGTGCGGTAGCCCGGCTCGTGGGCGATCGGGATGACGTCCGGTACTGGCATGGCCGACACCATAGCGGTGGGCTGTGACACGGCTGCGCTGGTCAACAGTCAGGGGCGGCCGAGCAGTTGAGGTCGCCGAGCAAGGACGTGAGTGCGGGATGTTCACAGCCCCGTCGGCTCGCTGGACAGCCACTCGGCGTACCGCTCGCGCAAGCCGTCCCGGTCCGCAGGAGTCTGTGCGATCACGTCTGCGCCGTCCACCTCGGACTCGAACGTACGCCAGAGCGCCCACTCCGCGGCGACCTGGCGGAACTCGGCTTCGGCGCGGAACCGCCCCTCCGCGTCACACCTCCGATGGATGGCGACGAGGTCGCTGTCGTCGTCGCCTCTCAGCGCGGCACGTACCTGGGCCCAGCTCGAGGTCGTCCGGGGCGCCGGCCCCGCCGATGCGGGTGGGGACCCATCCGGGGTCGACGGCGTTGCTCAGCACCCTGTCGCACGACGGGCCCGGGAACCTGTGTTCCCGGGCCCGGTCTGTGCGGCTGGTCAGGGCCGCTGGTCAGCGCGGCCTGTCAGTCGCGGGTGAGCGCCTCCCACTTGGTCATGCGCGCCCGCAGGTCGATCAGCTCGCCGTTGGCCGAGAACGTGCCGTCGCCGCGGTGGTGGACCTCGGCGCCCACGGGGACGGCCGGATCGATCCACGCCCGCTCGACCCGCAGCAGCCACAGGTCGTGGTCGTCCACGAGGCGGTCGTCGGCCACGGTGCACTCGACGTTGGCGAAGCATTCCGTGACGAGCGGAGCCCGGACCGTGGCCGCGGGTGCCGGCGTCAGGCCGAAGCGGTCCCACTTGTCGACGTCGGTGCCCGACACGTTGCCGATGTCGACGACCGTCTCGAGGATGTCGCGGCCGGGGATGCCGATGACGCACTCACCGGTGTCCCGGAGCGCCTCGTACGAGTGGTCCCAGGGCCCGACGACGAGAGCGATCGTCGCGGAGTGCCGTACCGGCATGTTGAACCCGTTGGTCATCAGGTTCGCGCGGTGCCCGTCGAAGGTCGAGACCAGCACGACGGGCCCGGGCTCGAACAGGCGATGGACCTTGTCCAGCGGATACGGCGTGAATCGGTCGTCCATGACGAGGCCTCAGATGATCTGCTGCGTGGGCAGGATCGTGATCTCGGTGAGGTTCACGTGCTTCGGCAGGCCCGCCACGAACGCGACGGTCTCGGCGACGTCCTGGGACTGCAGCACGTCGATCTGCTCGATCAGGTCGGCCATGAGGCTGCTCGCGTCGGGGTCGGTCACGTGGTCGGGCAGCTCGGTGTCGACCATGCCGGGCTCGACGGTCGACACGCGGATGTTCTTGCGGCCGAGCTCCGTGCGCAGCAGGCGGGTGATGTGGCTGACATAGGCCTTGGTGCCCGAGTAGACCTGGAACTTCTCCAGGATCCGCGTCGCGGCGATGGACGAGGTGGTCACGAGGTCCGCCGTCCGGCCGGCCGCCGCAGCGGTCTCCAGGTCAGGCAGGAACGCCTGGATCGTGTTCATGACGCCCTTGATGTTCAGGTCGATCTGGGCGTCCCAGTCCTCGACCTTCAGGTCGCTGATCGAGGCGATGAGCTGGACGCCGGCGTTCGCGAACCCGAGGTCCGCCCCGCCGAGCTCGTCCCGGACCCGCTCGGCGGCGGCCAGGACCTGTGCGCGGTCGGTGACGTCGGTCGGCACCGCGATCGCCGTGCCGCCCTTCTCCTTGATGCGTGCCACGACGGCGTCGAGCCGGTCGCCTCGCCGGGCGAGCAGGGCAACCTTCGCACCGAGTGCGGCGAACGTCTCCGCGGTGGCCTCGCCGATGCCGCTGGATGCGCCCGTGATGACCGCCACGCGTCCGTCGAGGGCCCCGGGGATGATGATTCCGCTCATGGTGATGACTCCTTGTCTGGTGCTACCGCCCCTCGTTCGGGGGCACATCCAGATTCATGCCCGGGCCCACGGCGAACCAGGCCGCCAGTTTCCTAGCAGTGCCGCAGCCAGGGTGCGCGGACGAGCGGTACCTGATGGCCGCCGGGCACGGCGTTCAGCCGGGCAGGTGATCGAGCAGCGGCAGCAGGCGCGACGTCGCCGGACGAGGCGTGGCGACACGCAGCAGGAGACCGTCGTGCCGTGCCGTCCGGCGGTCGAAGGTCAGCTCGCCGAGGTCGGGGTGGCGCACCACGTAGGTGTCCACCAGCCGCTGGCGCACGCGCAGACCGCCCCACAGGGCGTCGAAGTGCGGGCTCTCCTCCCTGAGGTCCCGGACGGCGGCCTGCGCTGCCTCCCGGGTGTGCTCCGTGCCGATCCCGTCGAGCAGCGCCGCCACCACGTCGTACTCCTCGTGCCGGCGGTTCACGAAGAACGTCGCGGCCGCCGGGTCGCGGAACACCATGCGGCCGACGTCGGATCGGTCGGCGAAGGGGAGATGGAGGGACCGCCACCGCCGGTTCGCGTCGACGACGAGCAGGCCGCCGTCCAGGACGACGGCCGGTTCGTGCTCCGGGAGCGGCAGGACCGGTCGGGCGTTCGGGGCATGCACGGTCGGCACGCTAGCCGCGCCACGCCGGACGAGCCTGGCCCTGCTCCTGCCAGGCGCACGCGGGTGCACGGCGGCGGCACGGGGTGCGCCCGGCGCGTGCTCAGCCGGTGACCAGGCCGTCCTGCGTCGCGGTCGCAGGCAGCGCGGACAGCTCGTGGAACGCCCGCTCGCCGGCGCTCGCCGGCTCGGCACGGTAGACGACGAGCTGGTGCCCGGGCAGGGCGGAGACCTCGAAGGCGTCGAAGTCGATCACGAACTCACCGACGGCCGGGTGCCGGAGCGTCTTCTGGTCGTGGGTCTTGGGCTCCACCTCGTGCGCGGCCCACAGCTCGGAGAAGTACGCGCTGCCGGTGGTGAGCCGGTCCAGGAGCTCCTTGCGGCGCGCTGTGCCGGCGTAGAGGCCGGAGGTGGCCCGCAGGTTGGCCACGCATCCGGTGGCCGCGCGTTCCCAGTCGGCGTAGAAGGCCCGGCCCTCGGGGTCGAGGAAGACCATCTCGACCAGGTTCCGCGTCGTGGAGAACGGCTCGAACATGGCGGTCGCGAGCCGGTTCATCGCCACGATGTCGAGCAGCGGGTCGAGCACGAAGCACGCTGCTCCGGGCCAGCGCTCCATCAGGCGCGTGAGGGTGGCGTCGACCGGCTCCGGGGCCTCGGCGAGCTCCGGGACCCACGCGATCTGCGCGAGCCCGTAGGCGTAGCGCCGCTCGTGGACGGTGAGGTCCAGGGAGTGGGCGAGGGCGTCCAGCACCTGTGCCGACGGGTTCGTCTCCCGCCCCTGCTCGAGCCGCGTGTAGTAGTCCACGCTCACCCCGGCGAGCAGGGCGACCTCGTCCCGGCGGAGGCCCGGGACGCGTCGTCGTCCCGAGGAGGGGAAGGGCAGCGCCTCGACGGAGGCCGCAGCCCGCTTGGCCCGGAGGAAATCGCCCAGCTCGCTCACGTTCGCTCCCATCGGACGGGCGACGGTCGCGGCGTTCTGTGAACCTCCGCATGGAGGGTGTCGCACGGTGGTACCTGACTGCGAGACGATCCTAACGCGCTCCTGTTGCCGAACCGTTACCACCTGGTTCGGTCGCGGTCAGCACGGATCGAGGAGTCCCGGCACCGCCGGGCGATGGGTCGCCGTGCGCTTCCTGGGTGCGCGGCGGCCTGGTTCGGCATCGGGAGACCCGCCGAGCATGGGGGCAGTCCACCCGACCGGAAGGAAGCCCCCATGAACTCCCTGCCCGCCGACGCCGTCTCGAACCACGTCCTGCGCAGCGCCTTCGACGACCGCCGCCGGATCCTCGTGAAGGGCGCGTACGTCGTCACGATGGATCCGGCGGTGCCCGACCTGCCCCGAGGTGACGTGCTGATCGAGGGCAGCCGGATCGCGTCGGTGGGGCCGGACCTCTCCGCCCAGGGCGCGGAGGACGGCGCCCTGGTCATCGACGCGGAAGGGTCGATCGTGGCGCCCGGCCTGGTGGACACGCACCGGCACGCCTGGGAGGCGACGCTCCGGCGCAGCATCCCCGACGTGAACGACCTCGGTGAGTACGTCGTGTCGACGCTCAGCGGCGTCGCCCCGGTGCTCGACCCCGAGGACGTGTACACGGGCACCCGCCTGGCCGCCCTCACCGCGCTGGACAGCGGGATCACCTGCATGCTCGACTTCGCGCACAACTCCCGCTCCGCGGAGCACTCCGACCGTGCCATCGCGGCGCTGGCCGACTCGGGGATCCGCGGGGTGCACGCGTCGATGGGCCCGCACTTCGGCGACTGGGACCACCAGTGGCCGGCCGACCTGACCCGGCTGCGCTCCACCTATTTCGCGAGCGACGACCAGCTGCTCACCCTGCGCGTCGCGGCGCTCGCGACGGACGAGATCGCCGGGCCCGAGATCGCGTACGGTCCCCGGCTCGCGCGGGTCGCGCGCGAGCTCGGCATCGGCGTGAGCGTCGACGCCGTCTTCGGCGAGCCCTCCTCCCGCGCGGTGCTGGAGTGGGCGCGCCAGGGCATCCTCGGCCCGAGCACCACGCTGATCCACGCCACGGGTCTGACGACGGAGGCGTGGCAGGCCATGGGCGACGCCGGGGCGACCGTCGCGCTCGCTCCGACATCCGAGGCGCAGATCGGCCTGGAGACCGCGATCCCCGCCGTCGACGAGGCACTGGCGGTCGGGATCCGCCCGGGGCTGAGCATCGATGTCGAGGTCGCCCTCGCGAGCGACATGTTCACCCAGATGCGCGCGCTGCTCGCGATCCAGCGGATGCGGGCGGTCAACGCCGCCTACGGCACCACCGACGAGGTGCGGCGCATCACTGCGCGCGACGTGCTCGACCTCGCGACGCTCCAGGGCGCCCGGACCAACGGGCTCGACCACGTGACCGGCTCCGTCACGCCCGGCAAGCAGGCCGACCTGATCCTGGTCGACGCCGAGGCGGTCAACAACATGCCCCTCAACGACGCCGTCGGCACCCTCGTGCTCGGCAGCGACCCGCGCAACGTCCGGGCCGTGTTCGTCGGCGGACGCGCGCGCAAGTGGGACGGCGAGCTCGTCGACGTGGACCTCGGCGAGCTGCGGCGCAGCGTGCACGCGTCCCGCGCGGGGATCCTCGCACGGGCCGGTGAGGCCGCGGCGGCACTCTCCGTGCCCGGCCGGCCGTGAGCGAACGGTAGAGCGACTTCGATGCACACCCTTGAACTCGTGGCCGCCGTGGTGGTGGCCGTGCTCGCCGGCGCCTGGCTCTCCCGCCGGTTTCGCCTGAGCGAACCCGTCGTCCTGCTCGCCGTCGGCGTGCTGATCGGCCTCACCCCGCTGGGCGACGCCGAGCTGTCACCCCACGTCGTGCTGTTCCTGTTCCTCCCGGCACTGCTGTACTGGGAGGCCCTGAACTCCTCGGTCCACCTGATCCGCAGCAACCTGCGGGCCATCACGCTCCAGGCGACCCTCCTGGTCATCGCCACGGCCGCGGCGGTCGCGGCCGTCGCCCACCTGCTGGGACTGCCCTGGCCCATCGGGCTCGTGCTCGGTGCGGTCCTCGCCCCGACCGACGCGGTAGCGGTCTCCGCAGTCTCCGGCTCGCTGCCGCGTCGCACGCTCACCGTGCTGCGCACCGAGAGCCTCCTGAACGACGGCACGGCCCTCGTCCTGCTGGCGGTCACCCTGGAGTTCCTCGTCGAGGGGCAGCCGCTGTCCGTCGGCGGCACCGCGCTGCGCCTGGCGGAGTCCTTTGGGGGCGGCATCGCGATCGGCGCCGCCGTCGCCTACCTGCTCGTCCCGCTACGGCGCCGGCTGGGCGAGCCGATCCTGCACAGCGGTCTGAGCGTCGCCACCCCGATGCTGGCATTCCTGCCGGCCGAGCTCATCCATGTCTCCGGGGTGCTGGCGGTCGTCACGTGCGGTCTGCTCACGAGCCGTATCGCACCACGCCACATCGAGGCCCAGGCCCGCCGCCAGTCGTACGCGTTCTGGGAGGTGACGGCGTTCCTCCTCAACGGCGCCCTGTTCGTCCTCATCGGCACCCAGATTCCCGGCGTCGTGGGCGGTCTGTCCTCCACCGGTCTACGGGACGCGACGGTGATCGCGGTCCTGGTGGCACTGACCGTCATCGTCGTGCGTCTCGCCTGGTTCTACACGGTGCCGTACGTCGTGCGGGCCCTCGACCGCCGTGCCGCTCAGCGCTCGCTGCGCATCAGCCCCCGCGAGCGGCTACCCATCGCCTGGGCAGGTATGCGCGGCGCGATCTCGCTGGCCGCCGCGCTCACCGTCCCGGTCGCGACCGCCTCGGGCGCGCCGATCGAGCAGCGCGACGCGATCGTCTTCATCACCGCCGTCACCGTCACGCTGACCCTCGTGCTGCTCGGCCCGACCCTCCCTCTCGTCACCCGGGCCGTCCGACTGCCCGCCGACCACGAGGGGGCCCGCGAGGCGGAGCTCGTGCGGCAGCGGATCGCAGCCCGGGTCCAGCGCGAGCTCCCGGCGCTGCTGGAGCAGTTCCCTGCCCCGCGCGCCGCCAGCGGAATCGCCGAGGAGTCGTATCTCCCGGAGCAGGAGACCGACGATCCCTCTGCTGCGCGCGCGCTGCGCACCGCCGTGCTCGACGTCAAACGGGACGAGCTCGGTCGGATCCGGGCCGAGGGAACCCTGGACGACGACGTCCTGCGCGCAGAGGAGAGCGTCCTGGACGCCGAGGCCGTGCACGTGTCGCACGTGACGCAGGCCCCGTGACCGCCCCACGCACCAGACGGGTGCGGCCCACCCGCATCCGACGACATCTCAAGGAATGGAGCGACAGGTGACCGAGCAGATCGACGGACCGTTCGTGCTGACCGGTGCGACCGTCATGAGGACGCCGAGCACACCCGCTCGTGACGCCCTGTACGTCTCGGCGGGTGTCCTCGCCGCAGAGCCGCCGGACGACGACACCGAGGTGGTCGACGCGAGGGGCGCGTACGCGGTCCCGCTCATGGTGGACAGCGCCGTGGCACAACGCCCCGCATCACAACGGGGCAGCTACGACCTGGTGCCGGGCAACCGCGCCACATTCGCCCTGGTACGCCGTGCCGTCGGCGAGTCGCAGATCCGTCGCATGCTCGTGGTCCATCCCGCGGACCTGGCCGCGGTGTACGTGTCCGGCCACCTGGAGGCGCACGACGGACGACCCACGCGCCCCGCGGGCGTGGACCTGGCAGACCCGGCCGTCGGGGAGACGTGGGTCGGCACGTGGGTGGACCCGGGCCGGGGGCTGGCGCAGCACCTGACAGCCGACGGACGCTACTCGGAGACCCGGAACGGGCGGCCAGACGCCTACACGGGTCGCTACTGGGTTCGCGACGACCGGATCACGTACCTCGACGATTCGGGGTTCTGGGCCTTCGGCGAGCTGCTGGACGGCACGCTGCACCACGCGGGGTTCGTGATGACCCGGCGGTGACGGGTGCTCAGCCGCCGCCCTGCTCGACACGACCGGGCGTCCGCCGCAGCCAGTACCACCCGAGCACGACGCACACGAGGCCGTTGAGCACCCCGACGACGACGTCGCTCGGGTAGTGCATCCCCCGGTACAGCCGGGAGCAGACGACGAGCAGGGGCAGCACGAACAGCACGACGGTCACGCTCACACGCAACCACGCGTTCCCGATCCGCTGGGCCATCAGCGCCAGCGAGACGTAGAGCGCTATCGAGGCGCCGGAGTGGCCGCTCGGGAAGCTCGAGGTAGGCGGTGCCGGGTCGAGCTGCTCCACCTCGGGGCGTTCGGCACTCACGACGAGCGCCGCCAGCATGAAGACCGCCGCCTGGACGGCGACCGCGATCGCCGGGACCACCGCGTACCACCACTGCCGGGTACGCCACCAGACGACGCCGGACACGACGAGGCAGATCCCGATGATCGTCTCGGTGGTCCCCAACACGCTCCACACTTCGGTGAGGGTGTCGAGGGCCGCCGTGCGCTGCTGGACGAACCACTCGCTGACCGCGGTCTCCCGCTCTCTGAGCCCTGCCAGCGGGCCGGTGAGCAGGAACCCGAGCCCGACGACGACCGCCCACCACACCGCTGCCGGGACCCCGACACGAAGGCCGAGGTCGCGCCCCACCTCGCGCCCTCCAGGTGCCGACGGGTCGTCCGCCCACCGATCGAGGTCGAGCATCAGGACGCCGTACCGCGCTCGCGGCGCGGCGTCGACCAGTGCCGGTAGGCGAGGTACGACGCCAGCACGAAACCGACACCGAAGAGAACGCCGGCCAGCACGTCGGAGGGGTAGTGGACGCCGAGCATGACCCGGTCGACCGCTGTGGCGGCAGTGAGCACCGCCGCCCCCGCCACCGCAGCGACCCGCACGACCCGCGATCTGAGCGACGGCCACACGAGCACCACCAGCGCCGTGGTCATCGCCGCCGTGTTCGCGGCGTGCCCCGACGGGAACGAGAAGCCGCCCGCGCTCTCCACCGGCTGGTCCAGCACCGGTCGCGTGCGTCGCACGAGCTCCTTCAGCAGGTTGGACAGCCCCCAGGCCGCAAGGATCGTCGAGACCGCCCACCATGTGCGCGTGGCGTTGCCGGTGCGCCACCAGTAGACGAGGCAGATCGCGACGACGGGTATGAGCAGGTGCGCCGCGAGGAAGACCCACTGCCAGACGACGAGCGCGCGCAGCAGCTCGGGGTGCGCTGCGGAGAACGCTGTTCCGGCGGTCACGGCCCGCTGGTCGAGCTGGACGAGCGGCGGCCACTGTTCGCGCACGAGAAGGGCGATGACGACGACGACGACGCCGGTCGCGACACCGGTCAGCACGGCGCGTACGAGGCGGCGTGCGCGACCTGCGGTCGATCGCGCTGCCCCGGCGGTCTGCGGACCGCGCCCGGGGCTGCGGTGCGGTGCGGGCCTCATGTCGACACGCTGCCACAGGGCGTCTCCACTGGCGCGTCGTGACGCGTGTGGCGGAGGCGTCTGGTGTGCGAGGAACAAGTTGAGGGGTGCCGCGGTCGACGGACCTGAGCGCAACAGAGGCGAACATGCCTTTGCCAGGGTCACCCCTCAGCCTGGTGGGCTCGCGGCATACTGGCCGGATGAGTCCTTCGCGTCACCGGGCCCTGACCGACGAGCGCGAGGTCCTGGACGACGTCGCCAATATGCTCGGGACAGAGGTCAACCTTCTCGGGCGCCTACCTGGAGGCGTCAACGGGGGTGCGGTACGCGTCCAGCTGGCCGGAAGGGCAGATGCGGTGCTCAAAGCGGTGCCCCGCGCACACCCCGGCCACCTGGACGAGACGTTGCGAGCCCAGAGAGTGGTCGAGCACATGCGTGGGCGCGGTTATCCCACCCCGGCATGGCTCGGGGTGGGGGCCACCGCCACGCATGTCTGGCACCTGACGGACTTCGTCGACGCCGCTCCCGCGCCAGAGCTGACCCCGTCCCTCGTGGAGCAGCTGATGGAGATCATCGAGCTCCAGGCCGGCCAGGCCTCCGAACCGTACGACCACTGGTCGTACGCCTGGCGGGTCGCCACCGGCCAGGAATCGGATGTAGCCAGGCCGGATCTCGACGAGCCGCCGGAGCAGTCGCCTCTTCGCGAGTCCATTGCCAGGCTCTCGGGGTATTCCTCCGAGGTGTCGGCCTTGATCGAGCGGCTGCGACTCGTGTGTGCCGACGTCCCGCCACCACGAGAGGCACCTGACATGGTCCATGCCGATCTCGCGACCCCCAGCAACATCCTGGTCCGTGACGGAGCGGTGGTGGCGGTCGTGGACATCGGGAACGCAGGTAGCGGCACGCGGGCGATCGATCTCACCGCCCTCGGGTGGTACACCTTCCAGGACCCGCTGCTGGACGGCGTCCGAGGGCGGCTGTGGACGAGGATCCTCGACCTGGTCGGCCGGGAGGGGGCGGCGATGCTCGCCGCGGCACACATCCTGCACATGCTCGAGATCCCCATCCGTCACGGGCGCCACGATGCCGTTCCAGGGGTGGTCAGGCGGGGCCATCGCGCCCTCGACGAGCTGAACGCGCGCTAGATCGAAACGCCGATCCGGGTCCAGGTACCGTCTCAACCTGCGAGGGGTCCGGCGCGTGGATGAGGGCATGGAGACACTTTCGGGAGAGCCGGTCGAGGTCCGTGTGGCCGGCCGCACGCGGGACGAGGAGTTCGTCGCGTTCGTGGAGTCGGACGGCCCGTACCTGTTCAGGACGGCGTTCTTCCTGGTCGGCGAGCGGGCCCTGGCCGAGGATCTGGTCCAGGGCACCTTCGAACGTGTCTACCGGCACTGGGACAAGGCCCGGGACGGCGTCCCGCGCGCGTACGCGCGGAAGGTGCTGGTCAACCTCCGGACCGATGCGTGGCGACGGACGCGGCTGACCGACGTCCCGGGTGACGACAACCTTCCGGCGGCTCACGCGGACGACCACGCCGCGCACGTTGCGCTCCGGGACGAGCTCGCCCGGGCGCTGGGGGCGCTCTCGCCGCAGCAGCGACGGGTCGTGGTGCTGCGACACGTCCTCGACCTGCCGGAGGAGCAGGTAGCCCGCGAGATCGGGCGCTCGGTCGGCACCGTCAAGGCCGCGAGCTCCCGCGGACTCGAACGGCTTCGCTCGCTCCTGACCACCGCTGCTCCGGAGACCGCGGACGAGCCGGTCTTCGACGGCCGCGAGACGCTGACCCGCAGCAAGGCCGCGGCGGCACGTCGGGCCCGCCGCAACGGTGCGCTCACCGGCGCGGCGGTGGTGGTGTGCGCGTTCATCGCGCTGGTCGCGCACGGCCCGGTGGGGCTACCGGTCCTGGACGCCGTCGCGGACCCGGCTCACCGCTGGCTGGTGGAGACGTTCGACCTGCGCCCTGACACCTCCGACACCCGTCGTGACGACACCCCCGTCGAGGACGACGACGCGGTCCGGGGTGATGACGCGGTGGTCGGGCAGGACGCCGCCGTCGGGCTGGGCGACATCGACATCCCGGAGATGGCTGCCCCCGCCGTCGACTGCACCGGGCAGGATCTCGCGACGCCGGACGCAACCCGGACCATCCCCGTTCCCGCGGACGCCCCGACCGGCGACTACACGATCGTCCAGGCGCTCGACGCCGAGGACGCCCGCCCGGCGATCGAGTGCGTCGACTACATCACCGACCACCGGGTGGAGCTCGGAAGCCCTCCGGAGGTCATGGTCGGCTCCAGCATCGGGATCGACCCCAACGTCCCGTTCGCGGTTCGTCGCGACGGGACGCTGATCGCGTCCCTGGCCCAGCCCGACGTCGGACCCGGCTCCGAGCCGATCACCGCGCTGGCGCGGCCGGTCGTCGGGGAGGACGGCGAGTCCGTGCTGGAGCACTGGCAGCTCACCACCGGCGCGCCCGGCTCCGACAGGGAGCAGCGCAGCTACTCCGGGGTCGGCAGCCCCGTCCTTACCAACACGCACGTTGCGTGGGCCGAGGGGTTCCTCGAGGACAGGACCGCCGTGGTGAAGGCGCAGGGGCCTGATGGTGAGGTCCGCACGATCGCGACCTACGAGCCGGACCCTGACCGGCACCTCTGGAGGATCGCAACAGGCGGGCGAACGCTGGCGATCCTGTACATCACCAACGAAACTCCCGCCGACCCGGACCGGTGCGACGGGCGCGTCGATCTGGTCGACCTAGAGGCACCCCAGGCCGACATCGTTCGGGACGCAGTCACGGACGTGTGCGCAGTCTCCGACAGCGACGACGGTGTGGTCGTGTCACGCAACCCGGCTGACGGGCCCAGCACGATCGGGCTGCTCTCGGCCGGATCGGGACTACGTGACCTCGTGCGGCTCGACCAGAACACGGCGTGGAACCACTACGCGTACCTGTCCGGAGACACGCTGCTGTTCGAGTCAGGCGCCTGGATCGTGGCGGTCGACACGGACTCGCGCGAGGCCACCGTTGTCCGGGAGGACGCCGCGTGGACGGTCAGCGCGTTCGACGACGGCGTCCTCTGGGCCGACGGCGAGAACATCTACTTCCTGCGGGTCCAGCCCAGGGAGGGCGTCGCCGTGCCGGCCCTGACCATGCTCGGTCCTGGACCGGACGGTGACGGGGACGCGTGGCTGGACGTCGCCGGCGGTGGGCAGCGGGTCGTGTGGACCGAGCACGACAGCGCGGAGATGAAGAGCTTCCAGGACCAGGACTCGTGGAGCTACATGGACCTGCACCAGACCGTGGTGTACGTGCGGACGTCGTGGTGAGAGCGACTGCGGACGATCGTGGGTCGCCCGCGCCGCGGTCGAGTAGCGGCTTGCCTGCGGACGGTGATCTGGGCAGATTGGCGCATCTGTACTGATATGAATGGCCTCTATGACAGGCAACCGGCCGTACTCACCGATCGACCTGGTCGCAGAACGCCGTTGGATCCCAAAGCTTTGGTTCGGGCTCGTGTCGGTCCTGGTGCTCGTAGCTGTGCTGCCAGTCGCTGGGTGACCTGGATGGGGGACGGCCCAGGTGTCGCGCTCGGTGTTCTCGCGGTGTTCGGGGTTGGCATGTTCGTCTTCGTGGTGGTGCTCCTGCCGTGGTCGGTCATCGGGCGCAGACAGTGCGCGCGGATGGTCCGACAGGTCGAGAGGCTGCGGCCAGGTTGGCCGCTGGTTCTGGGGCAGATCCCGCTCAGCGGCTACGCAACGGCGAAGTCTGCCGCGGTCATCCTGGTGGTCTTGCTCGATGCCGTTGAGGTGTGGGGCTATGGCGATTCCAGTCCCCGATGGACTGTGCGGCGTACTCCAAGAGGCGTCAACCTCATCCGTTCTGGGGGAATCACGGGATCAGGAATTTACGACCTCGAGGTCTCCGATGGTGAGCAGCGTGTGTCGATCCGGCCCTGCGATCTGCGCAAGCTGCCGTGGTTCCCGATGAGTAGGCACTCTGATTTTGCTCATGCACTGATCACGCTGGGGGAGCGGCCGCAGGACCACCTGGTCATGAATGAGATGGGGTGACCAATCCGAGGACACACTGCTGTTCGAGTCGGGTGCCTGGATCGTTGCGGTCGACACGGAGTCGCGTGAGGCCACTGTTGTCCGCGACGGCGCCCGTCCCGGCGGCCGGTCTCTTCGCGTCGACGACTTGTGCCCTCAGGCGAAGGCGGTGAACCAGAGCGCGGCGACGCCGCCCAACAGCACGGTCATCACCGCGATGCCCAGGCCATCCAGCCCTGCCAGGGTGCCTGCGAACGCCACGACGGCCAGGAGCGCGGCAACACCGGCTCCGATGGTTAGCACCTTGACGCGTCCGGCCTGGACCGTGTGTGCGGAGCCGATGGACATCGTCCACAGGCCTAGCCCGAGCGCCAGGGTCAGGAAGAGCGGAATGTTTCCGGCCAGGCCGACCACCAGCACCACGACAGCCGTGCCGGCGAAGCCGAGGAAGGCGTAGGTCGCCAACCGTTCCGGCCGACCGAGGACGTGCCGGTCGTTGCTGAGCAGCAGGACGGTGTTCATCAGCGGTTCGAGGCTCCAGCTGAGCACGACGTATGCGAGCACCACGACGATCAGCGCCGTTGCCCACGGCTGGTCGTCGAAGGGGCGCAGCAACCTGGTCAGGATCACCGGCAGGACGACCATCCCGATCCGCAGCGCCTTCGGCTGCGCCTGGAGCCACATGCTGTACCGCAGTAGCAGGCCGTAGATCGGGTTGCGCGACTTGAGCGAGACGGCGAGACCCTCGCGAGCGCCTGAGTCCGTGGGCGACAGGCGCAGGGCGGTCCGGTGTGCCTCGACCGCAGGCGCACCGCCGCCACGACGTAGTGCCAGCAGGCCCTGGATACGGTGCGCGGCCACGTTCTGCGGGTCCAGACGCAGGGCCTCCTGCACCGCAGCGTCGGCCTCACCGAACCGCTGCGTCTCGTACAGGGCCAGGGCCTGCACCGCAGCGCCGTCGGCGTCCTCCGGGTCGAGCGCGCGTGCCCGCGCGACGCTCGCCAGTGCCTCGTCGGACAGGTCCTGGGCCAGCAGCACGCGGGCCTCCTGGACGTGCAGTCCGGCGAAGTGCGGGGCGAGTGCGAGTGCCCGCCGGACCGCCTCGCGCGCCTCGGGCAGGCGCTCGAGGCCGGCGAGCGACGCCGAGAGGACCGAAAAGGCGATCATGTGCTCGGGCGCCGCGCTCACGGCCGCACGGCTGGCGTCGTGCGCCTCCTGGTAGCGGTCCTGCTCCAGCAGCGCCTGTGCCAGCCGGGTCAGGAGGTCCGGGTCGCCCGGGGTCGCGGCCAGCGCGATGCGGAACTGCTCCTCCGCCTCCCGGCCACGACCGAGCTCGAGCAGTGCCTGGCCACGCTGCTCAGCGGCAGCCGCAGTCTCGTTCATCCCCACCCCAGCACAGGACGGTCATGGCTCGGGTTCGAGCATGAATCGAGCACACCGTAGAGGCCCGGGCACGACCGGTCAAAGTGCCCCAATCCGGTACCGTTCGGCGCATGACGCACCCGGTGATCGACGCACTGCTCGTCGCGCTGACCGCTGATCCCGCCAACCACGCGGTGCGCGCACACGTCGCGAGACTGCTGACGGAGGCCGGCCGCCCGGAGGAGGCGCTCACGCACGCCACCGCCGTGCTCGCGGCCGTACCGGATCACGTCGAGGCGCTGCGCATCGCAGCCGACGCCGCACGCACGCTCGGGGACGACCCCAAGGCGGCGTCCTACGCCCGTCTCGCTGACGCCCTCGATCCCATGGACCCGCCGGTCGCCCCGGCCGGGACGACCGCGGCGACGGCGTCCGCAGGTACGGCCCCGACGCCGGTCCCGGCCCCTGCGGACGCGCCGCACGGGGCCGCGGCCGCCATCCCCGACACCGCCGACGAGATCCTCGAGCAGTGGTCCGACAGCGAGCCCGTCGCGGAGCCTGCCCTCGGCACGCTCGGGCAGGCGGGGGTCACACTGGCGGACGTCGGCGGTCTCGCGAGCGTGAAGAAGCGGCTCGACCAGTCGTTTCTCACGCCCCTGCGCAACCCGGAGCTGAGCAGGGAGTTCGGCAAGTCGCTGCGCGGCGGTCTCCTGCTGTGGGGCCCGCCCGGGTGCGGCAAGACGTTCATCGCCCGGGCGCTCGCGGGGGAGCTCGGCGCGAGCTTCTACGAGATCGGCCTGAGCGACGTCCTCGACATGTGGATCGGCAGCAGTGAACGCAACCTGCGCAGCATCTTCGAGACAGCACGCCGGAACCGGCCGTGCGTCCTGTTCTTCGACGAGATGGATGCGCTGGGCCAGAAGCGGTCGAACCTCCGTGCAGGCGGGTCGGCCATGCGGGGCGTCGTGAACCAGATGCTGTCCGAGCTGGACGGCGCGAGCACGGAGAATGACGGGCTCTTCGTGCTTGGTGCGAGCAACCACCCGTGGGACATCGACTCGGCGCTCCTCCGGCCGGGGCGGTTCGATCGGACCGTGCTGGTGCTGCCGCCCGACGTCGAGAGCCGCGAGTCGATCCTGCGGCTCCACCTGCGCGGACGCCCGACCGAGCGGCTCGACCTCGTCAAGGTCGCCCGGGCGACGGATGGCATGTCCGGGGCCGACCTGGCGCTGGTGTGCGAGCAGGCGACGGAGTCGGCGATGGAGGAGTCGATGGCGTCCGGCCGGGTGGTGCCGATCACCCAGCGCCACCTGCAGGAGGCGGCGAAGTCCGTGCGACCCAGCATCGGGGAGTGGATGGAAACCGCGAAGAACTACGCGATGTACGGCAACGAGGCCGGCGCGTACGACGAGCTGGCCGCCTACCTCAAGAAGCGGCGGCGGTAGATCCGTCGGGGGAAGTTGATCCGCACCGGGTATCAGGTTCGTCTGCCTCGGCTCCTTCCGGGTACGGGGGCAACCTCGATCCAGGAGGTGTGGGCCGGTGCGGTTTGCCATTTGCAGCCATCTGGCCGCGGTGCGTGTCGGCGTCGCGCTCGTGTGCTCCGCCAGCCTGCTGGCGTTCGGCATGACGTTCACGGGCGGTGGTGCCCGCGCCGATGGCGACGGGCCGGCGACGATAATTCTGAACTTCGACGACGACCTGAAGCCGGAGACCCCTGTCGGGGCGGCATACGCCGGGGTCGATCTTGGCAAGGCGGTCGTCCTTGCTGAGACCGAGCTGGCGGCGTCGCCCCATCGGGTCCTTGCCTCAGGATGCTTCGCGAGGGGGGAATGTTTCAGGGGCCTTGAGATGCGATTCTCGATCCCGCAGCAATCCGTCCAGGTGATGGTCGGGCTCTTGGTCTTGCCCGAGCTCCCTTCCGAGTCCGAGCTCCCGTCCGAGCCCGAGCTCCCGCCCACGCCCGAGCCCCCTCCCTCTCCCCCTCACACACCCACGCCCGGGCCTGAGCTCTCGCCCGATGTTGAGGTCGAGGGAGAGGTTGACTCCCTGGAAACATCGGGGACACCCGAGACGGCGGAGGGACTAGAGAGGCCTGGCTCCGTGCAGCAGGTCGCCGCGAGGGTGAACCTCGTTGCTCGTGACGACGCGGGGAACGTGCTGGGCAGCGCCGGCACGGGGGACCTGCGCACCGATGCATCGACGCCCGCCGTGCGCCCCGTCGCGGTGCAAGATGAAGAAGGACGGATCGTGACCGTCGAGGTGCACCTGCGCCCTCCCCTTCTGCCCGACGCCGTCATCATCCTCGACAATCTCTCGGCCCGCACACAGACATCGACGTCACCATCGGCACAGACTCCGGGACAAGGAGGCGACGAACCGGGGCCGGGTGGGGACGAGGCTGGTGCCACCGAGACGGCGTCGGCTCCCTCGCTGCTCCCGCTGCAGATCGCGGTCGTCGTAGCCGCGCTGCTCGCTGTTGCAGCGCTGCTGCTCACGCGACAGCGAGCCCGGTCGCGATCACCGAATGTCCACTGGGAGGTCATCCAGTCCAAGTGGGCGCAGACCGTCGGCAACGACCGCGGGCCTGCCATCACGCTCCATGCGCGGATGCGTCCGGAGCACGACGTGACAGGTATCGTTCGCAAGGAGGAACCGTGACCACGCTGAGGTCGCTCCTCGGCCTGAACGACCAGGCTGAACAGCAGCGACTTACCTCAGATCTGGCAGAGACCGTGCGGTCCGGAGGCGGCTTCGTCCCTTGGACGGCCGAGGCGACCGGAATGCTCACCGACCTGCTCGACCAGCCTGTCGGCAATCTGGCCTTCAAGGCGTGGCGTGCGCACCAGGACGTCCTCGATGCCAAGAAGCGCACGTCAGCTGTGCCTGGGCAACGCGAGACCGTGCGCCTGCTCGAACACACGATCCGTTCCGTGCAGGAGCCGGTCGTCGAAGCCACGGTGGACGGCAAGCGGCAGCCTGTCCTGAACCTTGAGGTTGAAGTGCTGTTGCAGATCGTCGGCGCAACCGTCGTCGTGGAGTCCGGGCACGTGCTCGGGGTCCGGCACGGTCCGGTCAGTGGATCAGCCACGCTGAACGTTGGTGGTGTGCCGTTGGCTCATCGTGAGCTGCCGATCATCGATGTTGATGAAGGGACGACCACGGTGGTGCCTGGAAGGGCAACTCCCGGACCAGTCTGACAGCGGATCGCCAGCCCGCAGCTGCCAACACGAGTGGCCGGCTCGCTGCCATCCTGGCGGCTTCCCAGAGCTAGGCGGGCGACGACGGCGTGGCAGCTCGCGCCAGCCGGCTGGCCAGCTGATCGGCCAACGACCTCGCGCGCGCCAGCTCCTCGATGATCCGACGGACCGCGTAGTCCCCGCCGGGCACGAGGTACCCGGGGCCCTCCGGCCATGGACCCGTCGGCGTGGAGCGCGCGACGTCGAAAGCGGTGGCCGGGTCGTCGCGCCGGATGCCGCCGGCGTCGAGCAGCTCCATCGCGGCCTTCCACGCACGGTTCATGCCTCGGTCCCGTCGGTCGGTGGTCTCTTCCCCACCGTGGTCGCGGTGAGCACTGGTCCAGCGTCGCCGGGTGACGGCCGCCCCGCCAGGGACCAAAGTCCCGTTGCGTCCGGGCCGACGCCGCGACGTCCCGCACTAGGCTGAGCCGCATGCCCGACCGCGTGCTCAAGGTGCCCACCCTCGACGAGGTCGCGCAGCGGGCCGGAGTGTCGCGTTCGGTGGCGTCCCGGGCGATGAACAACGCCCGCAACGTGAGCCCGGCCAAGCGGGAGGCGGTCGCCCGGGCGGCGACCGAGCTCGGCTACGTCCCGAACGCGACGGCCCGCGCCCTGGCGACGAGCACGGGCGGGTCGGTGGTCTTCGCCGTCTCCGACGACGACCCGGCGCTGTTCGGCGACCCCTTCTTCTCGCAGGTGCTCGTCGGCGTGGCGGGGGCCCTGGACCGGTCGGAGCTGGACCTGACGCTGATGCTCGCGTCGTCGGAGCGCGGTCAGGCCCGGCTCGACCGGCTGCTGCGGTCGCGGCGCTCCGACGGGTTGATGCTCATGGCCCTGCGCGGGGACGACCCGCTGAACCGGCTCGTGGCGGCGAGCGAGCTGCCGGTCGTGCTCGGTGGCCGGCCGCTGCGCGGTGAGGCGCGGTGGTACGTCGACGTCGACAACCGGGGCGGCGCCCGACTCGCCACCGAGCACCTGCTCGGATCCGGGCGCACCCGCATCGCCACCATCACGGGCCCGATGGACCTGCAGGCCTCCGTCGCCCGGTACGACGGGTTCGTCGACGCCATGGCGGTGGCTGGACGTGGCTCGGACATGGTCGAGCACGCCGACTTCAGCTTCGAGGGCGGCGCCCAGGCGATGACGCGGCTGCTCGCCGTAAACCCCGACATCGACGGCGTCTTCGCCGCCTCCGACAACATGGCGGCCGGCGCCGTGCGCACCCTGAAGGCGCAGGGCCGCCGCGTGCCCGACGACGTCGCGGTGGTCGGCTTCGACGACCTGGAGATCGCGCGCCACACGGAGCCGGCGCTCACCACCGTCAGCCAGCCGATCCGTGGCCTCGGTCAGGAGATGGCCACGATGCTGGTGCGTCTGATCGGTGGGGAGTCGCCGACCCCGGTCATCCTGCCGACCCGCCTGGTCGTGCGGGCGTCCGCGCCGGGCTAGGTCAGTACTGCGTGTACTTGACCCACTCGTAGGTCGCCGTCCGCTGGCCGGTGTAGTTGAACGGCCCGAGCCAGCCGTCGACGCCGGTACCCGGCCACAGGTTCATCATGATGCGCTGCGGACGCGTCGGGAGCGGGCCGCGCGAGCCGTTCTCGTGGTGGACGAGGCGCCCGTCGACGAACCAGTTGATCGTGCCGCCGTTCCACCACTCGATGGCGTAGTCGTGGTAACCGGCCGCGGCGTCGAAGCCGAGGTCGATGACCGCCTCGTGGCCGCCGACGCCGTTGGTGAAGTAGTTGGTCTGCATCTGCCGGGTGTTCTTGCCGAGGATCTCCACGTCGATCTCGTCCCACGGCTGGCCGTCGCCCGGCCCGGTGTAGGTGAAGAACGACGTGACGATGCCCGACCCGGACGCCGCCTTCATCCGTACCTCGAAGCGCCCGTAGGAGTACAGCTCGTTGCTGCGGTACTCCCCGGAGGCGTACGGCCTGCCCGAGCAGCCGCCCGGGCAGGAGGCGTTGTCCAGGTTCAGGCCCAGGACGCCGCCGTTGTGCCAGACGTGGTCGGCCCGCCAGCCCGCGTTGAACATCCCGCCGTTGGTCCACCCGTCGGCCTTGTGCCAGCGCCCGGTGTTGTAGGTGTCGAGGTTGTCGGTGAAGCTGCCGCCGACCGCGGCGGCAGGGGGTGTCAGACCCGGTGTCGCCGAGAGGCCGAGCAGCAGGCCGAGGGCCAGTGCCGGGGCCAGGCCCAGGAGCCGGCGTCGGGAGGGGGAGCGGTGCTGTGTCGTCGTTGATCGCATGCGTGCCTCCGTTGGTACTCGTGGTGGGTGGTGCCTGGTTTTTGCTGTGCCTGGCTGGTGGTGGACGCCGTCAGTGGTGGGCGCCGAGCGGCGGCTGGGCGAGCTCGATGAGCTCTCGTGCCTGCTCGGGGAACCACTGGCCGGCGGGCGGGTCGACCATGCCGCGCTCGGGGTCCTCCGGTCCGCCGAGGCCGCGGAAGCACTCGCCGTCGGACTCGCCGGGAATCTTGATCCACAGCAGGGCGTCGACGAGCTCGTTGCCGGTGTCGGTCGTGGGCCGCGGGCCCAGTCCGCGGTCGGGCGGGTTGCACCACGTCTCGGCGTCGGGATAGACCCCCGCGGGCGCGGCCCAGGCGCCCCGGCCGTTGCGGCTGGTGTCGACGACGAAGTGGGTGGTGGGCTCGACGTCGCCCAGCACCAGCTCGTAGCGCGAGTCGATGCCCGCGGTGTTCAGCGCCGGGTCTGCCGCCGTCGGGCTCCAGACGCCCTGGTTGGACAGCGTCACGCCGGTCCAGTCGTTCGCCGGGCCGCCGCTCCAGTACTGGTTGCCGCAGCCGGCGTAGTCGCCGGGCGAGACCTGCGTGACGTAAGCGATGCACTGGGAGATCCAGGTGCCGTAGGCGACGCTGTTCTCGGTGAACTCGTAGTTGGACACGTTCAGGAAGAACCCGTCCGCGCGCTCGACGCCGGCCTTGACGAGCCGGTCGGCGGACTCGCCCACGTTCAGCCAGGACGCGCCCGTGCCGTCCAGGTACACGACGGCGTTCGGCAGCTCCTGCAGCCGGTCGACGGCGTAGTTGAGCATCTCGAACCGCTCCGCCGCGGCGTCCCTGCCGGTGGTCTCGGGGTCGTACTCCGGCGGCCGGCAGTTCTCGAGCTGCCCGTCCAGCGTCGTGTACCAGGGGATGACGCCGAGCCCGTCCGGCTCCAGGACGACGGCGACCTCCTCGCGGCCGATGCCCGCAGCGAAGCCGTCGATCCACGCCTTGTACTCCTCGACGTCGCGGGCGCCGCCGGCCGAGTAGAGCGCGCAGTCGCGGAACGGGATGTTGTACGCGACCAGCACGGGGACTTTGGTGCCGGTGTGCTTCACCAGCTTATGGACGTCCTTCCTTACCTCGGCGGGGCTGCCGTCCGTGAACCAGGTGGAGCTGGGGATCGTGCTGAGCAGCAGCGCGTCCCGCTTGGCCTGGCCGCGAAGGGCGTGCGCCGCTTCCTTCGTGGAGCTCTGGGGGTTGTTGTAGAGCTTGGTTCCGGGGCCGAGGACGTCGTTGGCTGCCCAGGCTGGGGTGGCGCCGCCGCTGCTGAGCAGGGTTGCGCCGAGCGCGCACGCGGTGAGCGCGGCGAAGAGCCGGCGGGGTCGTTTCATGAGGGATCTCCCAGGGTCTCTGCGAACGCGTCGTTGCGTGTTCGTCGCGGTGCTGCATGGGACGTGCACAGAACTGGAATATTGTGGAAGCGCTCCCAGTCTGACCATGGTGTTGGGAGGTGGGGGAGCGTGTCAAGGGTTGCGGTTTGGTTCGGTTGCTCGGTCGGAGCGAGACCTGGGCAGGACCCGCGTGTCAGTGGCTGGGCGTCATTTCGGGGCGCACGCTCGCGTCGTAGAGGCGCGCGCCCAAGAACATCGCCGCGAAAGTTATGGCGGCGCAGAGGAGAGTCAACTCCGCCTGGCCCGCGACGACGAGTGCGAATGAGGTGATCATGAGCCCGAGGAAGACCACGCCCACTCCGATCAGAACTGCGATGCCTCGGCGGCCGGCCCGGCGCATCCTGACGCCAACGGTTCGCTCGTGATGGGTTTCGAGCGTCGCTAGCCCCACTGTGCACAGAGCCACCACGACCGTGAACCGCAGCGGAGAGCTGGTTACCGGCGCCCAGACCATGATCGCGGCAAGGGGCGAGAAGGTCAGGTAGTACCAGACGTCGGTCCCCATGACCGCCATGGTAGGAATTGGCCACGGTTGCGAGCCTCGAAAGTGCGCCGGACTCGTCGGGGCTGGTGTGCCGGTAGGTTCGGTCCCATGGGAAGAAAGGCACGAAGGCCGGGCTCCGAACTGCACTTTTCCGGTGCAGCGACGTTCGACCTCGATGCTCTCGACCATGGTCTGGCGCGAGCTGTTCGCGCCGAGGTCGGAATGGGCGGCAGCCTCGTCTTCGCTGTCGACCCCGATCAGGACGTGCTGGCCGACGAGACCCTCAAACGTGTGGCTGTTCACCGCCGCGGGCCGGTCGTCCGCACCCCGGGCCTGGCCGACCTGGCGGCGCTGGTCAGCTCACTGGCGGTCGGCGGGGTCACTGACCTGTTGTGCATGTGTACTGGTGACCTTGTCATCGAGTTCTTCGACACCGAGGGCGCGCTGATCGAGGTAATTCGGATCGACCTGCCGGAGTCGATCGAGTGTCACCGATGGCCGGGTCGGGCCAAGCTCGCTGAACCCGAACGGCTTGCTGCCTGGCTCCGTGCGCACGACCTGCCCACAGGCCGCGACGACATGCGCGCTCGTCTCGAGGCCGTCGAGGCCTAGTCGGTTCGCCCACGATGGATGACGAAGGGAACGGCTGGTGACGATCGACGAGCTGCGGGCGGAATTGCAGCGCAGGCAGGTTCCAGAACTCGCGTACAGCATCGGGCGCGACGAGAACGAGACCTACTGTCTCATCCAGGAGCCTGACGGCTGGCACGTCTACTACAGTGAACGAGGCAACCGGAACGCCGAGAAGGTGCTCGCAGAGTCGGCAGCCTGTGACGAACTCTTCAGCCGGCTGCTCAACGACCGTGCCGTCCGCGAATGGATGAACGAGCACAACGCGTGAGCGCGTCGGCAATGGCTTGGGCAGGTGATCCCGCTGCTCGCGGATAGACAACTGCGATTGATCCCGTGGCGCAGCTTGCGCGCGGGTAGCGGTGATGCTGGTCGCGTAGGTGAAGACCTTCGGATGCTCCTCTTCGAAGAAGAGCTAGCGGGCGACGGAGCGTACGAGCGCCTGGAGAATGCGATCGAGGCGCAGGGTGACCTCTTTGAGTGCGCTCCGGCCGTGGTCTCGGTGATTGTCGCGGCCATTGCTGAGAATTCCATCCCGGCAGCCAACCTAGTGCCATCGCTGGACGTTCTCGGCAGGATCGTCGTGGGCCACTCCGCACGGTCGGAAGTCGCAGTCGGTAACGGAGACCTGCGCGAGCGGTGTCACGCCGAGGCGATGAAGGGCTACTGGTCTCTGCTGTGGACCGCTACCCAGCGAGACTCGTTCAACGCATGGCAGGCTGCTCAGGCGATCTTGTCCGTGCTCGACGAGGAGCACTCAAAGGAGTTCCTCAGCTAGTGGCCTGGTCCGTGCGGAAGGTGACCGCGTCAAGCTTCGGCCTATCGCCAAGGGAGCGGTGCCTGCGCGGTCACATGGACGTCCAAGGACGGAGGCGGCTTCTGACCTAGTCCCCAATCTGATCGAGCGAGAAATTCGAACCCGCGCAATCAGTTTGGAAGCCATGCTGCATGGAGTTCGGTTGATGTGGACCAACCGGTCGAAAATGACCGCTGACCTGGTCCTATTGTAATGCTGTAATGGGTGCGCGTGGGGTTATCCGTGGTCCAGATTGGCCTCAAGTGGGGCCAGGTAGGGGTGAGTTAGGGCCCATAAGGGCCCAGCCTGGGGGCCTGCCCGCTACCACGACTGGTGCCGCGGACCATACGGGGAGAGGCCTTCCATGAACGGGGCCAGTGCGTCAGGCGTCGGCTGCACCACTTCGGGCATGGCGATGGCACCCTGCAACGGGTCGGACGAATCGTGGTGCCGTCTGGCCCACGAGACCCACTCCTCGGCCGCGGCGCGTTCATCGCCCGCCAGCTCTTTCGTGCGCTGCTCCAGGGCGGCGATGTAGTCGCCTTCCAGGCGATGGTGGTGCCACCGGTCGACCTGTGTCGCGAGGGTCTCGGCCTGGTGGTGCTCCTGGAGCCGTACGGCGGCCCGAGCCCGGACGCGTTCCCAGTGCGCCTCTCGTGCCTGTCTCTCGCGTTCGAGCCGTCGTTCATGCTCGTCGGCGGCGTCAGCGCGCAGCCCGATCTCCTGGAGCAGGACCGCCAGCTTGGTCTCCACCTGCTGCGTCTTGGTGTCTTGAAAGGTGCCCTGTCGGATGGCGCCGCCGCCTGACAGTTCCAGATGCAGACGTCCGGTCGGTGTGAAGTCGTACCTTGGGGCGTACGACCACGAGTACCGCTCCTTGTCGCGCTGCTCCTTCGCAGTCAGGACATGGTCTGAACGGGTGGAGCGCTCCTTGACGATGATGTCGACGCCGTGCCCACGCACCGCGACATGGATAGTGCCGGTACGTTGCGCGCGGGCCACCGTCCAGCCGCGCCGTAGAGCCTCTTTGGCGACGGCGTCCAGGATCAGAAGTGCGCGCTGCCGTGCGTCCTTCGAGAACTGAAGCTTATTCTAGTCGGCGCGGAGTTCGGCGACGATCGGGTGGGGGCTCCTGAGCATCTGGCCGACGGGAACACTGGGCAGCGCTTCGTCCATCCAGGCTGGCCGGTCTACGAGGGAGATCTCCTTCTTCGACCAGTTCCCGCCGTAGCCGATCACGAGCTGTTTGCCGGTCGGCACCAGATTCGACGCCCGCGCGAGAGCCGCAAGCCTCTGGTACGCGCCGTCTTCGTCGTCGACGATGAGCGACCCTCCCGCTGCGACCACATCTGCCACGAGCTGTGCGGCAGGATCGACAGCTCTCGCCTGTGGGGGAGTGCTGTCTTGAGCATTCGCAGGGGCTGGAGACGCGTGCTCGACGCTGCGCTCCGACGCCGGGGGGACATGCCGTCGAGGGCTGTGTGCGTCGGGCTTCTGGGCCGTGCCACGTGCCGGCCAGTGCCCGTCCGGGAAACGACCGTGCTTCAGGTAGTAGCGCCCTGCATCGGTCGGCGAGGCGGACCATGTGCCGCCCTTACGGGAGACATTCGCGAGCCGACGTCCCTGCAGTGCAAGAGCGACTGTCTTGTAGGTGTGCCCGTCCATCACACCGGGAGGGCATCCGTCGGCGATCCACTGCAGGACCTCGACCTGGCGGGTGTTTACGTCGCGTAGTCCCACGCGTCGAGCGTAGTTCCAGACCGGTTCCACTGGTCAACCGTGGAACGGCGTTGCGCTCACCTCAGTTCGGTGCAGTGCCGCGTCGCATGACGCTTACGCCTCGTAGAGGGGCCCGACGCTGCGTTTCTGCTGGCACCAGGCAGCAGGGCACGCGATGAACAGCGACGGCGACGCACAGTCGCGTGACGACGCACGTGCGAGCGGCGACGCGGCGCGGCGTACGTGGCTGCGTGACGTGGGCGGCCGGGCGACGGGACTGCGGGTCCCGCGGACCGCTACGACGAGGGCCACACACCTCTTGCACAAGCCGTGAGCGGGGGTCGCCGAAGCGACCCGGAACAGCTCGACAAGCGCCTGGGAGGAGGTGGGGGACACATGATGACGGTCCACGTGCTCAGCGCGGGTAGCGGGTACACGTACCTGACCCAGCAGGTCGCCAGTGGTGATGTCCCGCGGGAGCGGGGGATGTCGTTGACGGCGTACTACATGCAGCACGGCAACCCGCCGGGCCGGTGGGTCGGCACGGGCCTGGACCAGGTCGGGGTGTCCGGGCAAGTATTGGAGAGGCAGATGAAGTCGTTGTTCGGGCTGGGCCGGCACCCGGACGCGGCCCGGCTGGAGCTCGAGGCTCTGGCGCGTGGCGCGTCGGAGCACGACGCGGATCGGGCGGGATGGATCGGGCGGGCGTTCCCGACGTTCGAAGCCCGGCCCGATGACGGCTTGCGTGCCGGGCTGGAGGTCGCGTTCGAGCGGTTCGCTCGGGAGAACGACCGCCCGCCGGAGCCGGGGGTAGAGCGGGACCTGATCCGGTGGAACGTCGCGACCTCCTTGGCGCAACGGGAGAAGAGCGACAAGCGCGGTGGCACGGTCACGGACGCGGACGTCGCCACGTGGCTGGCCAAGCGTGGGCAGCAGCCGCGTCGGGCGGTAGCGGGGTATGACCTGGTGTTCACTCCGTCCAAGAGCATCTCGGTCGTGTGGGGCCTGGGGGATCCGGCGACCCGGGAGGCGATCACGAAGGCGCACAACGACGCCTGGCAGGACACGCTGGCGTGGATCGAGGCCGAGGGGGCGTTGACGCGGGAGGGTGCGGGCGGTGTGCGGCAGATCGATACCCATGGCCTGGTCGCGGTCGCGTTCGACCACTTGGACTCCCGGGCGGGGGACCCGGACCTGCATACCCATGTCGCGGTCTCGAACAAGGTCCGTGGTGTCGACGGCGGGTGGCGGGCGTTGGACGGTCGGGTCCTGCACCACCTGGCGGTGGCGGCCAGCGAGCGGTACAACACCCGGGTCGAACAGCTTCTGGTCGACCGTCTCGGGGTCGTGTTCCACACCGAGACGAGGGGTCGGGGCAAGCAGGGTGTGCGGGAGATCGCCGGGATCCCGAAGGCGTTGCGGGATGTGTTCTCGCGGCGTCGGGCGGCGATCGAGGAGTCCTACGAGACCCTCCGCGCGCAGTATCGGGCGAAGCACGGGCATGAGCCGGGAACGAAGACGGCGTTCGGGCTGACGCAGCAGGCCAACCTCGACACCCGCCAGGCCAAGGACACCCCGGTCGGGCTGCGTGACCGTCTCCCGCAGTGGGCCGGTATCGTTGCCCGGGTCCTGGGCAGCGCGGACGGGGTCGCGCGGATGCTCACTAGCGCACTACACCCCCGGCCCGGGATGGATCGGATCGTGGTCGACGGGCCGGAGGACCTGTGGCCGGCGGTCGCCCAGGACCTCGCTGGGCGACGGGTCGTCCGGTGGGCGGCTCAGGATGTCACCGACGCCCTGGAGCGGCTCGCGCACCGGTGGCCCCGCGCACGGGTGTTCCGGCAGCTGCGGTGGCGCCCACCGACCGCCCGTCAGGCAAGGCTCGTTGACCTGGCACGCGGGGTGCTGGCGGAGGGTGACCTGGTCGACGCGTGTTTGCGGAACGTGGCGGACCGGCATTCGACGTGGACGACGTACACCCTGCAGGCGGAAGCTACCCGCCTCGCGCGCGAACACGCCCCCACCGGGAGCGACCTGCTCGCGGTGGCGGCGACGATCACCGGGCACGCGGTCGCGGGCAGTTTGCAGGTGTCGGCACCGGAGGTGAACGAGCCGCCGGACGTGATGCGCCGCAAGGACGGCGAGAGCGTGTACTTCGTGCACGGCTCCACGAGGTACACCTCCCTCGCGGTCCTGGAGGCCGAGGACCAGCTCCTGACCGCCACCCGCACACGTGGTGGCCTGATCATCGACCCCGCTGCCGTGGACCGGGCGATCGAGCGCGTGCGGGTCGACACGGGGCGGGTCCTGAACCCGGGGCAGCGGGACCTGGTTGCGTCCTTCGCCTCGAGCATGAGCCTGGTGGCGGGGATCGGCCCGGCCGGGACCGGGAAGACCACGGCCATGCGTGCCCTCGCGGTCGCGGTCCAGGAGTCGGGCGGCAAGGTCATCGCGCTCGCGCCGTCGGCCGCGGCCGCGGAAGTCCTCGGCGCCGACCTCGGCGACGACATCATCGCGGAGACCCTGGACATGTTCCTCCTCGCGAACCAGGGCGCGGGTGGGGAGCGGCTGCGTGAACGGCTCACGGTCGAGGAGGGGACGGTGGTGTTGGTGGACGAGGCGAGCCTGGCCGGCACCCTTTCCCTGGCCCACGTCCTGACCATCACCCAACAAGCCGGCGGCAGCATCCGGCTGCTCGGGGACCCCGCCCAGCTCGGTGCCGTCGCTGCCGGCGGTGCGCTGCGGTTGATCGCCGAGCAGACCGGGGCGGTCGAGCTCACGCAGGTGCACCGGTTCCACACCCCGGGTGAGGCTGACGCGTCCCTTCAGCTGCGCGATGGGGATCACCGGGGGCTGGACTTCTACGTCACCCGGCACCGCACCCTGGGCGGGTCGGCGGCGCAGATGGCGGAGGAGATGTTCGCGAACTGGATGACCGACTCCGACCGGGGCCTGTCCACGATCATGATCGCCGCGACCAACACCCTGGTCACCACCCTGTCCGCACGCGCCCGGCTGCATCGTGTCGCGCGCGGTGAGGTCGAGGGCGACGGCGTGACCCTGCACGACGACACCAGGGCCGGGGTCGGGGACGTGATCGTGACCCGGCTGAACAACCGCCACCTGCGGGCAGTGCGCGACGACGGGCACATCGACCGGGGCCGCGACTGGGTCAGGAACGGTGACCTGTGGCGCGTCATCGCCCGTGGTCGTGGCGGTGCGTTGCAGGCCCGGCACCTGGACACCGGCGCGACGGTCGTGCTCCCGGTGGACTACGTCGCTCAGCATGTTGAGCTCGGGTACGCGGCGACGATTCACCGGGTGCAGGGCATGACCGTGGACACCTGCCACGCGATGGTCGGTGTCGGCATGACCCGCAACGAGCTCTACACCGCCATCACCCGCGGCGCCGACTCCAACCGGGTCTACGTGGAGACCGACGACGTCCTCGACCTCGACCCCCACCGGCAACCCGCGCTGGAGCGCGCGGTCCTGAACGCGCTCAAGGCGACCTTGGACCGTGACGGCGAGGAGAAGTCCGCCCACCGAGTCATCGAGGACGACTGGGACTATGCCCACTCCCTGGCCCGCATGGTCCCTGAGTACGAAGACGCCTACCTGGCCTTCCTCGAACCCGACCGCATCGCACGCCTCACCCAGGCGGTACGCGCCACGCTCCCGGAGCGGATGGCGAACGTGGTGTTGGCGGACGAGGCGTGGCCGGCCCTGGTCAAGCGCTTGTCCCAGCACGACGCCGCCGGCACCGACCCCGAGACCGTCCTACGATACGCGTCCGGGGAGGGTTTCGCGGGGGCGAAGTCAATCGCGAAAGTCCTGCACCACCGCATCGACCTGCCTCGACCCCACGGCATGGACAAGGCCGGGGACGGGCGGGGTCTGCCGGTCTGGATCACGACCGCCCCGGACACCACCCAGAACCTCCTGTGGGAGCGGACCACGACCCCGCAGACGACCACGCCTACCACCGTGACCCAGTCGGACGAGGAGCGCGGGGGAGCCCCGATGGCGACGACCGGGCAGCAGGGGCAGGCCGTCGCACGCACCGACGTCTCTGAATGCTTAGGGGAGCGGCTGGTGGATGCGCGCGAGCGGGCGCTGGTGGTGGAGATCACCGCCCACGCCTGGGCCTGGTGGACCAGGCAGAACACCACCCAGTCGTGGGCGACACGGTACATGACCAGCCGCGGCCTGGCGGGCGCCGAGCGCGGTGTCGCGCCGGCGTCGTGGACCGGGCTGACCGACCACCTCCAGACCCTCGGCTACACCTCGGACCAGCTCGTGGCTGCCGGGGTCGCGACGCGGACCAGGAACGGGCGGGTGATCGACAAGTTCCGCGACCGGATCGTGTTCCCCTACCGCGACCAGACCGGGGCCGTCGTCGGCGTGACCGGCCGGATCAATCCCGCCGACACCAGCGCGGGAGATGCCCGGGCGCCGAAGTACCTCAACACTCCCGAGACCGCCGCCTACCGCAAGGGCGAGCTCCTGTACGGCCTCGACCCTGCTGCAGTCACCCGCCTGGCAGCAGGCGCGAGGCCGGTCCTGGTCGAAGGACCCACCGACCACGTTGCGCTCCACCTCGCCGCAACCCTCCTTGCCCAGCAGACCGGTTTCGACGTCGTGCCGGTTGCGGCTGGTGGCACCGGCATCACCCAGCAGCACCTCCGAGCCGTGCGGAAGGCGACCGGGCGGGACCTGAGCGACCTTATCGTCGCCCTGGACCCCGACACCGCCGGGCGCACCGCCGCCGCTCGCGTCTGGGAAGCCCTCACCCCGCACGAGGCCGCTCACGCCCAGGCCCTGGACCTGCCGGCCGACCCTGCCCAGGTCGCACTCGAGGACCCCGAAGCCCTGACCGCGGCGTTGGCCGGGCCGGTGCCGCTCGTGTGGTTCGCGATGGAACCCAACCTCCAGCACATCCGCTCCATCGACCACCCCGACCAGCAGCTCTCCCTCCTGCGCGCCCTGGTCGACCACCTCTACGACCGAGTCGAACCACAGCAGTGGCTGGACCTGGTCGACCACATTGCCCGTACCGTCGGCGACGCCCCAGGTGCCGCGACCCTCGCCCAGCTCGACGCCGGCTCGGTACGGGAGATCCTGTGCGACCACCTCGCTCAGAGGATCCTGGACGGCGTTCAGCAGGACGTCGGCCCCGAGACCGACCTGACTACAGGCGACGGCAACCAGGGCGACGCCAGGTGGGCACCAGTGGTGACCGACCCGTTGGTGCGGACCTGGCTGGTGCGGCACGCCCACCTGATCGCCGCCCGCCTGGACACCCTGGTCCAGGACGCACTGACCGACCCGCAGTTGTGGATGCAGAGCATCACCCCACCGCCCCCACCCGGCCCCCCACGCGAGGCGTGGATGGCCGCGATGCGGCAGGTGCTGGCATACCGCGACCGGTACCAGATCACCGACCCCGTCCACCCGCTCGGGCCGGAAGGCGGAGTGGGTGAACGCGGCGACGCGCGCGCTATCGCTGACCGGGCCCTGGACACCATCACCACCAGCGACACCGGAACCCGGTCCGCGGCCCGGCCTGTGGCCTGGTCTGGCCCGAAGCCGATGGAACGGGTACCGGTCGTGCTAGCCGACGCGCGGGCCAGCGCCGAGCGGATGCGCCGAGAGGCCGACGAACGCGTTCGCCGCGACCGCGCCGAGGGGGAACACGACCGGGTGACCGACCGGGGCCACTGGTAGACGAGACCGGTCGGCGGCCGAGATCTCACCGCCCTCGACGACCAACTGAAACGTGCTCATAGGGATCCAGTTTCCCGTCAGCCCGGCTCTGGCCGGGCCGCTATATGCCCGCTCGACGAGCTCGGCGCGCCCACAAGAGGTGACCGCGCCGAGTCGTCAGGCTTGTCATGCCCAGAGGGTGACGGACAGCTGAACGCTGTAGGGATAGTCCTCGCTGTTTACGTCGGTCACCACGAGTCTGGCCACAGCGCCCGCAGTGGTCTGCGTGCAGATCACGTCGTTGACCTGGAGCTCGTCGGAAACGTAGAGTTCGTCGTCCTCGCCCGACCTGGCATCGGCGAGGCAGGCGGCCGGGTCGTCGGGTGCCGGAGCCACGTCGTGGCTGCTGTGCCCGATCGTCCTTGCGAAGACCAGGTAGTCGTAGTCCTCGATCGCCATATCTGCGGAATCCGAGGCCGGTCCGTCTGCGTCCTGGATGTCGTCCCACTCGTCGTCCTGGAGGGCGAAGTTTCCCTTCATGTCGAAGTCGACGACGGCGGTACGTCCCGACTGCTCAGAGCCGACGATCGTGAACTCGCGATCCTGATAGATGAGCTCAGACGGAACCTCCGTAGTTTCGGTAGGCCCAGTGCTCGTGGTGGGAGTGGGACTGGGCGTCGGCTCGCGAAGGCTCTCGATCTCCTCAACAAGCTCACTATTGGTTTCGGTGAGCTCGTCGACCTTCGTCTCGAGCCCTTGAGACTGCTCCTGAATCACGTTGATCGTGACTAGGCCGTCGGGCGTAGGTACGGGCACCTTGCTTGCTGCGATGGCGGACCATCCTCCGATCGCCCCGACGACGATCGACGCGAGGCCCGTGATGACGGCGGCTTTGACGGTGGGGTTGCCCGGTCTGCGACGGCGTGTGGAGCGCGGTTGACGAGCGGGCTTGGATGGGTCCTTGGGCGGATCTTTTGGTTCGGCTGGGGTCGTTCCGGACATCAGGCTCCGATCGGAAAAGTCGGGCGCCCGGTGGTCAACATTGAACTGGAAGTTTCCTGAACGCCCACTCCCGTAGCGCGGACTTCATCCGCCGCTCACCCGATGCAGTGCCGGAGCCTGGTTGTGCGGAGGGTGAGGTTCCGCTCGATGCAGTGATGTCGAGTTGAGCCCCTCCTACTGTGCTTCGAGCGATCCGGCGTGGTCCAGGCCGGGTGCCACTATCTCGTCGACACGCGTTCAGTACAGGACTACCTTGCTGCTATGGCAGCCCGGTTCCTCCGCGTCGAACAGGCCCTCGCTTTGACCACTGGGTTGTTTGACGCAACCGGCGACGAAGTCTGGCAGGCAGTCCAACGGGCCATCAGCCTGCAGACTCCTGAGGCGGCCGACCTGGAATTTAAGAGCCAATGGTGGGACAACACCAAGGAGTTCGCGAAGGACTGTGCCGCGTTCGCCAATGCAACTGGCGGGGTCCTCATCTACGGAGTCAACGACGATGGCCGTGACGTCGCGGCCGGCTTGTCGCCAGTCAACCAGCTTGACGACTTCGAGGAGCGAGTCCAATCGATCACTGCTAGCCGCATAGCGCCGAAGCTTCCACAGGTTCACGTGCGGTGGGTGCCGAACCCTGACTCGCCCGGGACAGGTATCGGCATTGTCGCGATTCCGCGGAGCCCGAACTCACCGCATGCGGTCGTGAACCAGCCCCAGCTCAGTTACCCGGTCCGGCGTTCCACGATGACGGTCTACCTATCGGAGTCTGAGGTAGCCGACCGATACAGGAATAGACTCGAAATGGCTCGCTCGGACCAGGACCGCGCTCAGGAAATCATCGAGTTGGCACGACCAGCTCTGGCCAGGGCGGGCAACGCATGGGTTGCTGTCGCGTTCATCCCGAGTCTGCCGGGTGAACTGCCCCTCTCAGCCGCCGAACCAGACGCCGCCCTTGACCTTGTGTACCGCTGGCAGGGCGAGATGCCACTAGAACCAGCCCAGCACCGGAGCTTAGATGCAAGGGTCCGCCGCAAGCGGATCGTAGTCACGTCGGACCCATCGTCCCCGGTCTCGCATTATCAGCACCACGAACTCTGGCTTGACGGCAGTGGATTCGCCGCGGCCGCTGTCGGATCCCTGAAGCGCGCTCGCACGCTCCAGTGGACGAACGTCGAACAGCCCGAGCTGGAGTTCGCCATCCTGCGGCTCGTGGACCTACTGGTCAAACACGCAGTACGTGCCGGCGCTGCCGGGGACGGTATCTTCGTCGCCCAACTCCTCCCTGCCTGGGAGGATGACTCGTTGGATGTCTCAGTCTCCACGCCGGACAGTACGCGGACGGGCCAAGCGATCCGGGCTGGAATTCCACTTCTGATCGACGTGTCCAGGACACCCGATGAGAGTGAGCTTGCACACGCTCGTCGTGTTGACGGGGAGTCTGTCCAGGTAACCGCGCCGCTCGATGCGATCGCTGAGAGCGCCCAGGAACTGGTGATGACCGTTCGTCGCCTCACAGTCGACATGCTCGCTGAGGACGGCATGAGTGACTCGACATTGCTGACCGCCGCTGGGCAGATTGATTCACTTCAATTGCGGCAGGCTTGGCTGCGCGAGGTGGAGGCTTGGGCAAACGAGTGCGGCATCCCCTTGCTTGAGCGGCGTAGCGGCCATCGCTAGGACCGGGGCCTCGTACGAGGTAGTGCTTCGCATACGTGCGAGCGACAACTCCATGTGACGAGGCGATGGCCCGCCGCAGGCGCTTCAACGCGGGATTGCCCAGGCGACGCTTGACCACAACCTGAAGCCGCGGCGAGCTACGAGCGCAGGTAGCGAGGTCCCAGGGGGCGGCGATGCAATCGCCAAGTTCGCCGATCGGATCTGTGGACGAACCGCTGTCTGCGCCGCCCGCGCTGCGCGATGCCTCTTGGTCGTGAAGAATGTCCGCCATGCCCTCCTCGTCCCCGAGCGCGGTCCCTGCGGTTCCAGGCCCGCACGAGCGAGAGGCGCTTCGGCGAGCCCTGACCGACGAGGCATCCACTCTCGGTGCACGGATAGCGCAAGGCGAGGACGCGGGGATCCGCCAACAAGAAACGACAATCACCGAGACGGTACTGCTCGACCTGCATCAGAGACTTAGGAGCCGCCTGGACATCAAGATGCTGACCCAGGCCGACGAGGGCGTCCGTGGGGCTGACTGGATCTGGTGCGTCGGCGGCACCCATGGGTGGTTCTCGTTCTACGTGCAAGCAAAAAAGCTCAAGCCACGCGCCTCCTACGCGGGCTACGACATCGGCTACACCGGCGCGGGCCAGCACCGGCAGGTCGACAAGCTGATCATGGCCGCCAACGCGGCCGGCGTCGTCCCCGTCTACGTCCTCTACAACCCGCTCTATCCTGGGTCCAGCTACAGTGGCGCCGGGTGTGTTGACGCGCTTACGCAGGGCGCGGACGGGTTTACTGCGGTATCCGCTTATGCGGCGCGCGAGCTTCTTGAGAACGGAACTAACAGGTTGGTGGAGCTCGACAGGATGTGGTGGGTCGCGCATCCGTGGGCGTGCCTGGCCGGATGTCCCGATGGGAACGATCGCCTCCGCTGGATCGCGCCTCAAGGGCAGTCGCCCACCGACCGGTGGAGGGTCCCGAGAGAGATGGAAGCGCTCTGGTCGTCTCCCTTGACGGACGCACCGGGAAACCTCGTGCGGTTGTTTGCCGAGCAGGCGATCTATGCGTGGCTGGTTTCCAATCCCGGCCGGAGCGTTGTTCGGTCTCCCGTCGAGAGGATCAACGAGGAAGTCCTTGCCGGGTACTCTATCCGGGAGCCGGCTTGGGTGAGCGACCCTGAGGATGCCCTGCGCGAGTGGCGACTGCGGGCGGACGCCTACCAGTTGGGTTTTGAGCCCGCCGCCGTTGTGTCGCAGCGACTAGGCGGGCGCAGCGTTCGCGACCGGTAGCGGGCCCATGAGCCGGCTGGCATGCGGCGATCCATCGTGCTGGCGCTAAAACCGTTGTTTGGCGATCGTCCCGAAGACTTCGGCGTACTTGTCCAGTGCTGCCTTGGCACGGTCGGCATCGCCTCCGAAGAGCCCGCCGCGCAACGGACCCCACATCGTGCCCTCGGCCGCGAGTTCCTGTTGTAGGTCCTCGACCGCGTTGCCAGTGCGCCACGCGCGCCAGGTCGACCGCCCGAACCAGCGTGACTGACCCCAGCCACCGCCTCGGGCAGTGATGCGGACGTTGACGGCGTCCTGGGCCAGTACCCCGAGAACAGCCTCAGTACGGTCGAACATCGCCGTGAACTCTTCGTCGTCCGGCAACTGGTCCGAGAACACGGGCCGCAGTTCCTTGTGAAGCCACTCCGCGACGGGCGTGTGGTATTTGCCCACGCGCCTTTCAGTAAAGTCCGTCAGCGCGTCCGCGAGCGGCTTCCCTTCGATGCTGGCCCGGGCGAGTGCATGCACAGCCAGCTCTGGCTGGCCGAACGGGGCGTATGGATCAGTCGCCTCCAGCAGAGCCTCCGGCTTGTTTTCGTAGCCGCCCCTGACCATTGGGTCGACCATGAGCGTCTTGAGGTTCCCCCACTTCTGACTCGACACGCATCCCATGCCAGCGGTCATCAGAGAAGCCACGCCGGGCAGGTGCCGAAGGTCGAGCAGCGCCTGTAGGCCGGCCTGTGTCTTGATGGAGGACTGAACGAACGACCGGAGACCACTGGCCCACGGCGCCAGCGCTTCGGGTTCTCCCCACCGTGCAGCGACCTGGAGTGACGAACAGAAGGGCTTGGTCAAGCCCCATAGCTCTCTGGCCGCGGTGGCTACGCTCACAATCTGGTCTTTCCCGTCACCGGCAAGTGGCCCGGCCACCCGGTCCGGATCGTTGATCGCCTTGAGAACGCGCTGGACCTCCTGAGACACCAGGTCATCCAGCTCGATCCGTCTCCTGGAATCGAGAAGCATCTCCTTGGTGAGCCTCTTCAATAGGTCGGCCCGATCCACATCTGTTGCCTGCTCGACCGCTTCCAGGGCTGCTGCTGGGCTGAGCTGCTTGTCACCCATGACGCCGTGAATCGTCGTCACCAACGCAGCGGCTTGGGCCGGGTAGCCGGTCCCGAACAGGTCCACGTAGTTCAGGTCGCTCAGGGTTCGTCCCGCACCGAGGTCCCACTCGGGGACTTCGCCTGAATCGAACCGGACTGGTATGAGCCAGGTCCGACCGGGAGGTCTCTTGCGGTACTCCTCGATGGCGAGGGTCAGTTCCTCGTTCATATGCGAGGCATCTTTCCGGCGTTGGTTGTCCGAGAAGCATCCAAGGAACACGAGCGATCCGCTGCGGATTGCCCGGCGAATCTCTGCCTTCCACGCATCGCCGGGGCCGAGAGACTTGCGATCGCGCCAGTACGGAATCTGCGCTGCCTCCAAGACTGCACACAACTGGTCGACCTCGTCACCGTCCTCGTGCACGTAGGAGACGAAGACGTGCTTGCCAACCGCGTCGATCATGGGCTCAAGATAACCACTGGTCCTGGGCGCGGGCAGCGTCGAAGCGCTCGTTCGAGGCAACCCGCTTAAGTTCACCCGGGACCGCTGCATGGATGTGAGCCAGGTGCCGTCGTGATGAGGTGCGGCATGCCTGCTCGACGAGCCGCCGGTTGAATACGCAACGAAATCGATCGACGACGGATTCGCATCCTAGGGGTCGGAGATCGGATCAAGCAGGTTCTCCACAGTGGCGCTGTTGCCCTTCAGTCCTGCGGCTCGGTCGCGAGCGCTTGCCGTGCGGCGCGTGGTTCGATGCGGAGCGCCTGTCCAGCAGCGAGTTGGAGAGCTGGATCGTCAGCCTGAAAGTGCCCGAGCGGCGTGATACCGAACCCTGCGCCAGCGAGTGCGGAGATTGCTCTCCTAGCCACCATGTGGCGTTCGGACTCCTCCGCGACGGTCGCGCAGTCGAGTGAGAGCCACACTCGTCCGTCGAACCCTACGGAGACTTGGATCGGACCCCAGACTTCGGCGTTGGTGAGGACTTGCGAGGCGGCCTCACGATCGTCGGCGGTCCTCTTCGCGTCGACAGCGCGCGCGGCCATATAGATCGAACTGGCCAATTCGGCAGCAGCCTGCCCGGCGGTGGTGACGTTGACTTGGTAGGGCCCCATGGAGACAGTGTCGGTCGTGGCGTCGTAGCCGAAACCCCAGAAGGCGCGAGCCACATCGCGCGGTTCGTCACCAGCATTGACCCGCTGTCTCTGCGGCCCGTGGCCCCGGCCACGCGACCAGCTCTCGAAGTGGACCAGCCCGTTTCGGATTAGCGCGATATTCGGCAGCGCCAGTTCGAATCGCTTGCGTGCCTGTCCCAGTGCCTGTCTGACTTCCGGGTCCATGCCTAGATCGGCCAGGGCTTCCTGCTCCAACGTCTCCGCCGTCAGCAACTGTGCCAGCGCGAGACACAGATGCCTCGCGTCGATCTGCCGAGAGTCGAACCCGCTGACCACTTCACCGCCAGCATGGATGCGCCTGACGCACAACTCGACGTCACCCAGTGCCCACTGTGCCTCCGATACGGCGATTCCGTAGGGGTGGTCTGCTGGCGACCAGCCGTCGACTGCGGTTTCGTCCATGATGACTATCCTCGTCCCCAAGGCACCACCACGCCCGGCATTTCTACAGAGTTCGGCAGCCAGCCCTCTGAGCTGGCATGTGGTCGGCACCGTCTCCCACGCTCGTAGCGCCGTGCCGCGGTCGATGTCGTCTGCGGAGCGGTGATCGGCACCTGGTCGGCCTGGAGCAGGGTGGTGATGGGCCTTCCGATTTGGGGGCTGCGCGTCGGACACCGCACCGTCCCACCAGAACCTGGTCGTGACCGGGCCCTGCGAAGTGCACGCTCGTCGCCAGCCGCCGAGCAACTAGCAACTCAGCCACGGCGTTGGCCTGGGCATGGTCCGGGTAGATGGCACGACCTGGCAGAAGTCCACATCAGCAGTAATGCGACCGACCCTACGAGAGAGCCCACCCGTCGACGGTGACCGGAGGAGACCCAGTGGCCTCTCGCTGGCGTGGTCGGTCGCTCCTCCACGCCGCATACAGCTAAGGCGTGGTGTGCGCACACCACTGGGTGAAAGGTGGAAATAGCCCCTCATCCTTGGGGCAACTGACCGGTGACACGTCTAGCCTCGGCGTATGGGTGACAGCACGAGTGCCGAGACCGCGGTGCCCTCGAGCGATGCGTCCGGTCCAGAGGTGGTGCTGACCTCGCTCACCCCACGATACGAAGTAGGCGACCACGGTCTGTATCTGGACCTGCTCAAGGACGCGATCACGCGCGATGAAGCGCACAACATCGCGCTCACCGGGGCATACGGCACCGGAAAGAGCAGCATCCTGCAACAGCTCGTCCGAGACCTTGAGAAGAATGGCGACAACGTCGTAAGCATCTCTCTGTCGAGCCTGGGCGCACCGGACAAGACCTCAACCGCCGAGTACGCAAACCCGGCCGCCACCACGCCGACGAACCAAATCCAGAAGGAGATCGTCAAGCAGATTCTCTACCAGGCACGACCTCAAGAAATGCCGAAATCTCGATTCCGGCGGACCACGCGCGGACGCAAGGTCGATGGCGTGCTGCCGGCGACCATCATCGGGCTACTCGTCGCCGCTCTGCTGGTACTGGGCGGGCAGATCAGTCGTGTAGTCGACAGCAGTGCTCTGGCAGCACTCGCCGTCTTCGTTTTCACATTCGTTGTGGTCGGAACGGGCACCTATTTCCTCCTGCGTCTGACGCGCGGCAAACTCGTGATCGACGGAATTTCGGCCGGCCCCTCGAGTGCAAACATCTCGCTATCCCCCCGCTCGGCGAGCTACTTCGATGAGTACCTCGACGAAATCGTCTATTTCTTCGACGAAACCGGTCGCACCCTGGTCGTTTTCGAGGACATCGACAGGTTTGAGAACACCGAGATATTCGAGACGCTGCGTTCGCTGAACACCCTGCTCAACCGAGCGCAGCAACTCGATAAACTCCCCATCCGCTTCATCTACGCCATGCGCGACTCCGTCTTCGAGCAGCTCGGAGAAGACCTCGCCGCCGCAGACCAGGCCACGGCCGGAGCAACCAAAGAAACCGAGCCGAAGGCTGTCGACCAACGCGAAAGCGACACCAAAACAGCGACATCGTTCGACCTCGCCCGTGAAAGCGTGGAGCGCGCGAACCGGACCAAGTTCTTCGACCTGGTCATCCCCGTCGTCCCGTTCATCAGCCGCCAGAACGCCAGAGACCTGATGAGCAAGACTCTCAACGAATCACAGTACAAAATCAGCCCCGAGCTCATCAGCCTTGTTGCTCGACACATCGCCGACATGCGCCTGGTCACAAACATCTGGAACGAGTTTAGGGTGTTCCACCGCCAGCTCATCAAGGGAAGACACCCGGTACCGGAACTGGATGACAACCACCTATTCGCCATCGTGGTCTACAAGAACGTGCACCTCGCAGACTTCGAGAAAATCCGTCTCGGTACCAGCGAACTCGACACCCTGTACGAGTTCGGTCGGCAACACATTGCCGCAATAGCGGAAATTCGAGTTGCTAAGGCGGCCACGTATCGCCGAGCCCTCGATGGCCTTGACTCGCTTGAGTACAGGACTGAGCGCATGGCGGAGAAACTCTTTGAGCTCGCGAGAGGGCTGTCTTCGAATGGGCAGGCCCGGGTCTACATAGATGGCCGGTGGCTGACGGATCCGACATCTATTGATGTCACATTCTGGAGAGATCTCGTCAAGAATGGCACCAATCTTCTCATCGATACCGCGAGTGGTCATATCGAGCTCAATGCTGCTCAGCTTGGACATCTAATCCGTGAGCCCTTCGATACGGCGCGCTGGGACGAGGAGGAGCGGCCACAGTTGGAGCTCGAACTTCTCAAACTTACGACGGACATCGCAACGATCAGGCATGCGGGCTGGGCGGAACTCTATCGATCACCGGAGGTCACGCCTGCAACAAAGCTCGATGCGCCCGTCACTTTCGCCGAACGAGCAAAGGTACTGGTCAAGTCACCGCTTGCACGGGAGCTCATCGAACGAGACTATCTGGACGAGTATTTCAGCCTGTATATCTCACCGTTCTACGGTGATCACATCAACGTGAACGCGATGAACTACGTACTGCGCCAGGTGGACAAGGGAATGCCCGACCTTACATATGAACTGTCTGGCGATGAGGTTGACGCTATCCTCCGCGAACGCCCTGAAGCGATACGAGACCCGAGCATGCACAACATCTCTATCGTTGATCACCTCCTCAAGGGTGAACGACTCGCGGCCAGCGTGATTGCTGAAGAACTCGTCAGGTTTGTCGCAGCATCGATCCCATTCATCAACGACTACCTTCGCCAAGGAAAGTACGCCCCCGGACTCGTGAAGATCCTGACGCCCAAGTGGGACGCGATCTTCCCGTTCCTTGTCGAACACGCTCCCGTGACCGATGGGTCGCGGCATGCGTTGGTAGATGCGGCTCTGGCATCCTGGGACTCGCGCGTGGACTATCAGCTCGACGAGTCGGTGCGCGTCTACGTCGAGGAGTACTACGCGTCTTTTCCGACCCTGACGGCGGCAGGGAGATCCGGTACCCACGCCGCACAGCTCGTCGTTACCACTGGGGCCAAGTTGCGGGACGTTCGGCCGCTGAGCGAGGGCTCCCTCGCCATCGTTCGCGCTGCCAACGCCTACATGGTCACCGCTGAGAACCTGACTTACCTCACCGGCGTTCAGGAGCCGGCGATGGACCTCCTCAAGAAGGCCAGCGAGCCGATCTACGCGTACACGCTCGAGAGGCTCGATGACTATATGGCGCTCGACCGGACGGGACCCACGGTAATCGAGCCAGAGGCGTTCGACGAGATCGTCAACGACGTGATGGGCGCTCATCCCGATCTGATCGACATGTTCGTCGCTCGTGCGGACCTCTTTTGCCAGACGAAACAGATCGCTGATGTCGACGAGAGCGCGTGGAACGCGCTCGCTCAGCATCTCAAGCTCGTGCCGTCGATCGAGAATCTTCACGCGTACATACAAAAGCGGGGTGTTGATGCCGCCCTTGGGACCTTGGTCATCATTCGCCCGATCACCGTGCCCGGGACGCAACGCCAAGCGAGGACGGTCGCTATCAAGCTCCTCGAAGCCTCCGAGGCGATCTCCGACCCAGCCGATCGAGTCAGGGTTGCCAGCGAGATCGATCTGGACACTCCACTGGCACGTTCCGACATTGCCCCAGAACCGGGAGAGCTGACCGGGCTCCTCATCGGCGCCGGGATCATCCCTGACGATAAGACAAGCTTCACTCCGGACGTGATCGCGGATCCCGAAACGCTCGAAGCAGCGATCGCGCGCTCGACAGAATTCGTGCACTACATGTCACCGACGTTGCTCCCACCAGCGGCGGTCGCCGCCGTGATGGACAGCCGTCGTGTGCCCCGGCCAGTCAAGCAAACGATCGTCGACCGCCTCGGCCAGTACACGACGGGCGCCGACCCGCAAGGACTTCGGGCCATCGCAGAATACTGCGAGGACCAGAACCTGGAGCTCACAGAGGAGCAGCTCGCGGTGCTGATCAATGGGGCTGCCGGACCCCAGACACTAGTCGCGCTCGTCGCTCGATCTAGTCTGGAACCCGCGGCTGTGCGTCTCTTGGTCCATCAGATTGGCGACGTGTACGCGGAGATCAGCGACTACGGCACCTCGAAGCCTCTGGTGCCCGCAGACAACGACCACAAAACGATCCTCACACGCCTCCAAGAAGCTGGAATTGTTACTAGCTTCCCCGAGACATCGGACGGCAAACACTTCCGCGTCCATCGCCATCACGCATCGCCAGGCTAACCCGAGCCGGAGTGCCCGGCGCTGTGCCGGGGCGACATCACTCAGTTCAAGGCTTGAGGCTTGGTCGAGTGACTGAAGTCTGGATCGCGCCGACCGGCCATGATCATCTGGGCCTGAGTGTCCTACCACCAGGGAACGTCACCGAAGATTGCCTGCATGGGAGAGTGCTGCACCGATAGGTGTCACCTTGCTTGTGGTGCCGAGTGGCGCGGCGCGTATCGATGTAGCAGTTCCGGCCGTTCCCGTTGGCGCACACGGGGCAACTGTGACGTGTCAGGTGCGGAGCGGCGCCGTGACTTCGGGTATCCCGGAGCTCTGGCAGGCGCGGGGCCTGCATGGGACTCTGTGCCCATGATTCAGCACACGCACCTCGAATGCCCGTGGGACGCCCACGAGCGCATCTCCATGAGGCGTCGGTGTAGGTCAGGGCAACTTCCGCGGTTTACACCGTGAAGCCGGCGAACATGCCCGGCGCGCCCAGACAGACCGGGGGAGTCTCAGAGTGTGCCGGATGCGGTCCAGAGCCCTATCCAGTCAGCCGAAGACGATCTCGCGAAACCGGTCGCGGACCTGCGCGAGAGGCTCGCGACTGCGGGTGTAGTAGAGCTTGTTGCTGAGCAGTACCGCCCAGCGGCTCTGCTTCGGATTGAGCCACAGGGCTGTGCCGGTGAAGCCGTAGTGCGTCCAGGATTGGTCGGCGGGATCGGTGCCGGGCGCCGGGTGCCAGAACAGGCCCCGCGCAGGTTCGAGGCCGCCCGTGTGGACGTTCAGTGACTCGCGTGTCCATTCTGGACCGAAGCCGGCAGGGGTCGCGGCGGCGGCAGGGTCCAGCATGTAGCGAAGTAGCAGGGCGAGGTCGTCGAGCGTGGAGAACGCCCCGGCGATGCCGCTCACACCGCCGAGCAGGCGGGCGGAGAAGTCGTGGACGGTGCCCTTGAGGTGGGTGTCAGTCTCGTCGTCGAGCTCGGTCGGGGCGCACCGTGCGACCAGTTCAGCCGTGAGAGGTCCGTAGCGGGTCTCTTGCATGCCGAGCGGGCCCCAGACCCGGTCGGTGGCGAGATGGTCGAGCCGTTCGCCGCTGAGGTACTCGGCGAGGTAGCCGAGGATGAGGGCGGCGCGGTCGGTGTACTCCACGGCTTGGCCGGGCTCGCGGTGCAGGGCTTCGTGCAGGACGCCGGTTCGGATGGCGTCATGGTCGGTGCCGTAGAGGTTCTTGAGCTGGGCGCGTAAGGGCAGTCCGGCGGTGTGGGTCAGGAGCTGGTGGCTGGTAACGCGTCCGAGCGGGTGTCCGGCGACGTCGGGCCAGAACTGCCCCAGAGGCTCGTCGAGGTCCAGGTGGTCGTCCTGCCAGAGAGTTCCGATGGTGGTCCAGACGGCGAGGATCTTGGTGAGGCTTGCGACGTCGAAGATCGTGTCCGGTTCCATGGGCTCATCGGGTCGAGCCGGGTCCAGGAGGCCCGTTGCGCCGCGGTCGGTGATGCCGGTTGCGTCGCCTACGGCCCATACCGCGCCCGGGTAGACACGGTCGTGTACTCCAGTGGTCACCAGGTCACGAAGCTGTTCGGTGGTGGAGGGCATCGGTTCCTCTGCTTCTTGGATGAGCCGTCCTGGCCAGCGTAGGGGTGACCGGGGCGGTAAGGGATGGATGTGTCTGGTCAGGCGAGGCTGTCGCCAAGAGCGGTCAGCGCGGAAACGGTGACGGACAAGGGGAATCGAGCGGCGTTGGCGCGGGCGGATTCGCGGAGTTCGTCGGCCACGCTAGGTGTGACGAGGTGACGTAGATTCCTCGCGACGCGATCCGGGTCGGTGAAGTCCGTGGGCAGCGCCGACACGCCGAGGGCCTCGTCGAGCCCCGGTACGGGTTGGTAGAGCACCGGCAGTCCACAGGCTTGTGCTTCGAGGGCGACCAGACCCATGGCTTCCAGGGTGGTGGAGGGCATGAGCAGGGCGTCGTGCTCCGCGAATGCCTTCCACAGTTCACGCCTGGGAAGCCACCCGAGGTAGTTGACATCGAGCCCGGCGTGCCGCAGGGCTGGCTGGAGATCGCGGAACTCGTGGGGTGGCGCGGCGATGCTGACCGTGAAGCCGTTGGCCGCGCCAAGCGCTTGGGCGAGGCGGTCGCTGCCCTTCTCGGAGGTGAGCCTGCCCGCGTACAGCAGTCTGAGCTTGTTCTTCGGGGATGGCCACCATAGAGGCGGTTCGGCGAGGAGGTGGTCCGGGATGCCCCAGGGGATCTTCACGGGCCGGTCTACATCTGGGGCGAGCGTGCGAAGTCGATCCGCCATGGCCGAGGTGGGTACGACGATCACGTTCGCGCGGTGGACGGTGTCGTGCAGGACTCGCAGTTGGTCCGCATGAGCTTCGGCGAACAGCAGGTCAGTCCCGTGTACCAGCGCAATCGCAGGGTGGTCTGGGAGAGTTCGTAGGAGAGCCGGAGTAGCGCCGAAGGCGAGGTGTTGCAGGTGGACGACATCGACGTCCTCGGGGTTGAGTACGTCAGCCAGGGCGTGGTGCAGCGCGGTGACGTACCGCGTGAAGCCGGGCCCGTCGAGGCACTTGCCCTCGACGGCGAGCAGGTCCATACCCGGCAGGGCCGCGAGCCCGTTGTGGCCTGGGTCGAGCATGAATGCTCGTGCGGGGATGAGTGGTTCGGTACCGGAATACAGGTCGCGGAACAGCTCCACGCTGCCGCCGGGGCTTCCGACTGGTAGGTCGAGGAAGGTCGCCACACGAGCGGTCATGGGGTGTCCTCCTGGAACTCTTCGTGGAGCCGGGAGATGTCGATGCCGTCGGTCGAGGTGTACTTGCGGCCGAGCTGCTGGTAGCTGACGGCCGGTCCGTAGGTGCGTAGGAAGATGAGTTTGCCGAACGTCATGCCGGGATAGATGCGCACGGGTCGGACGACGCGGATCTCCAGCGTCCAGCGGATGGCGTGCCCGACGTGGCCCAGTGGTGCTGAGACGTGGACCCAGATGCCGAGGTTGCCGGTGATGCGGTCGCCGTTGAGCATCTGTGCGTACCGGTCGGAGGCCGTGTGCTCCAGGGTGACGCCGAGGTACAGGATCCCCGGCTCCAGGACGTAGCCCGTCTCGGGGATGGTGACCTCGGTGAAGGGCGTTGGCACGGCGGCATCCAGATCCGTCGCGCAGACCCGAAGCGTCGGACCAAGACGCCAGTCGTACGCGTTCTCCGACAGCCGTTCCGGGTCGAAGGGGTCGATGACGATGTCCCCGGCCGCGATGGCCGCGGCGATGGCGGGGCCGGTCAGGATCATGAGGCCGCCGCGGGTCGGGGAATGTCGTGCCAGTAGCGCGAGGCCTGCGGTCCCCGCGCTGCCTGGTACTTGCCTGCATACAGTTCGAGCGGCCCGGAGGCGACGAAGAACATGATCTGCCCGATCTTCATCCCGGCGTAGACGCGCAGCGGTCGCGTGGGGGCGAGCATGAGCGTCCACTGGCCGTGGAACCCGATGTCGCCGATCGGAGCGGTGATCTCAACGAACAGTCCGAGCCGCCCGACCGAGGACCGGCCGAAGAGTAGCGGCACGAACACATCCGACCCGACCTCCTCCAGCGTGTGCCCGAGGTAGAGCTGGTGCGGTTGCAGGACGTACCCCTTGGGTCCGATCTCGATGGTGGACGTCGGGTTGGGGCGGTGCGCGTCTATGACCGGGTCCACGTACGTCATGAGAGTCGGGCCGAGGCGCACGTTGTAGCTGTTCGGATTGACCTGCGCGGGCTCGAACGGTCTGATCCGTAGGCGTCCGTCACGGACGGATGCGGTGATTTCGGGACCGGTGAGGATCATGGCAGTACCTCCGAGCAGAGGACGTGACGGACGGCCTGACTGAGGTCGAGCAGTGTCGCGGGTGGCTCGGCAACGGAGAGCGTTTCGGCGAGGTAGCTGGTGGTCACGACGCTGTTCACAGGCGCGGAAACCTGGCGGCCGTTTAGGACCAAAGGACCGGCCCGCTCCTCGAACTCCGCGAGCAAGTCGGAGAGATCCATCTCGGGCGACGCTTGGGCCTGCACGATGCTGTTGCCGAACGGCTCGATGGCAAGCAAGTTGTCGGCGGTCAGCATCTTCCCGAGATAGGGCTCCCGCAGAGAGGACTCATTGAGGATCACCACGGACGACGTGGCGCGCGCTTGAAGACACTTGGCGACCTGTTCGAGCACGGCCCGGCGGTCGAGGGCGCGGTCTCTCCAGGAGGGTTCGAGCAGGCCGATCGGTGTCGCCAACTGGTCGCGAAGGAGCGCGATCCGATCGCCAAACGGCTCCAGCAGCGCCGGAAGCGTGTCGACGGGCCCGAATCTGGCGGTGCTCGCATGCCAGCCCTCCCTCGTTGGTGCGGCTGTCGAGAAGCCGGCCGCGAGTTCCGCACCCTTGACGACCACGGTTGAACCGATCCGTCCGGGCCCATGACGCTGGCTGTGGCAGTGGCCCGCGAAGACGACGTCGAGGAACGGGCACGCCTCAGCAAGCCGAAGGTCGTGCTCGAAGCCGGAGTGCGACAGCAGCACCCACGCGTCAACGTCGTGACAATGCTCGGCCCACAGGCCAGTGAGCGCGGAAGCAGGAGCGATGACACGGTGCCCAGAACGCTCGCCCACCGGGATCGCTGCGAACGCCTGCTCACCGATCACGGCAGTGACAGCCACGCGCCGTCCACCAACGGTCGTCTGGTGTAAGCGGCGGAACGGCGCCTCACCGGTCGACAGGTCGACCACGTTGGCGCACACGGTCAGCTCGCGCAGACCGGGCTCCAGATGATGGCGCCACCCATGATTCCCGGGTGCGACGACGTCATAGATCGACGCCAGTATCTCCGTCTCGATCCGGGCCCGGCCGAGGCGGTAGTAGCCGGTTCCCTCGAAGAAGTCGCCGCAGTCCACGACCAGGCCGTCTCGCCGCGCCTCGTGCAGCCCAGCGAGCAACGGACCGATCTGCCCGAGCTGGGAGTGCACGTCGGTCGTCGCCACGATCCGCTCCAGTACGCGTTCGGTCACGGTCGCTCCCGGAGGTCCGCGCCGAGCGCACGAAGCTTGCCAGGCAGATCGGCGTAGCCACGTCGAAGCTGCGTGAGCCCAATGACGGTCGTCTCGTCGTGGGCAGTCAACGCCGCGATCAACAGGGCCGAACCGGTCCGGATGTCCGTGGCTTCTGCTGTCCCTCCGGCAAGATGCTGTGGTCCGGTCAAGCGGGCCGTGGTCGCGGTCAGTGCCTCGATGTCCGCGCCAAGGCGCGCGAGTTGCGCCAGCAGGTTGCCGTGGCGTCCGGGGTTGATCGTGTCGGCGAACTCGTGCGTGCCAGGCAATCGCAGTGCCAAGGCCATCAGCGCCGGTTCGAAGTCGGCGTCGAGGCCCCCCGGGTCCAGAGACGAGATGGCACGTAGGCCTTGTCCGGTCGGGATGCCGTCGTCCAGGACGACGAGTGCATCGTCCTGAACGAGGACGCGAACTCCGACGGCGTCGAGCAGCCGGGCGACGTACGCGACGTCACGGCCGGCGACTCCCTCGATGCGTCCGGTGCCGCCCGTGGCTGCGATCGCGCAGGCCAGGGTCCCGGCCTCGATCTTGTCCCCGGGGACCCGCCACGACACCGGCCCATCGTCGGCGTCGTGCGGCGGCTCCATCCGGAGACGGGACGGGTGCAGATCGATGCGCCAGCCGACGGAGCGCAGAGCGTCGAGAATGCCGGTGAACTCCGGAGACAGGTTCGGATTACCCAGGTCCATTCGCACCCGCCCGACGACGGCTCGGAGCACAGCCACGACGCTTGCGCCCCGGGAACGGAACGGGAGGCTTATCGTCACCTGGGCCGGAGTCTCCTGTGCTGTCACGTGGTACCCGGTGCTGTCGAGGGCGATCGCATCGCCGAATGCGGCGTAGACGTCGAAATGCAGATCCATCCCGCGATCTCCGATCCGGCAGCCACCAGGCCAGGGCAGATCAGCGCTGCCGTGTGCCGCCAGGAGCGCGGGAACCAGGTAGTACGACGCCCGGATAGCTCCAGCAGGCTCCAGATCGCCAGTGCGGCGTCCGGAAGGCGGACGCACAGTCACGGACTGCCGATCGTCCGGCGCGCGGTCGACTCCGAAGCCAGCAAGTTCCAGAAGCGTGAGCATCACGCCGACATCCGCGCTGGATGGGATGTTTGACACCTCCACCGGTCGTACCGTGACCGCAGCGCAGGCGAGCAGAGGCAGTGCCGCGTTCTTCGAGCCGTCTACCCGGACCGCGCCCGACAGGCGAGCGCCTGGGCGAACGACGACCGTGGGTGTCGCCGCGCCGTCTCGGCTGTTGGGCCACGGGGTGTGTGCAGTCATGTCCGCGGTCTGGCTCATGCGTCTCTCCTTTGGTCGGAACTTCGCAGCGCCGCCACGACGGCTCACGTGCGCCGCCACTTCTGCTGTGCGGAGTGCTCGCTTGAGGGCGGCTGAGGCTCCCGGGGCCGGGAGCCTCAGCCTGGAATCCGCCGTCTGGGGGCGGCTCACGACCAGTCCGGGACAAGGACGGTCGCAAGTTCGAAAAGCGCGGGCTCGCTACACGTCACTCAGGGGAAGTTCGAACCCGGCTGGTCCATCTCCGGTCACGCTTCGCCACTGCGCTCGGCGGCGGCCCTCGTCCCCACGGGGGTAGGGCAGCCCGGCCTCCAGTGCGGCGGTCTCGATCGCGCGCATGGTGGCGCCGACGCCGGACGGGATCGGCGCATGCCGGGTCCACCGCCCGTCCTTAAGAGCCCAGGCCTCGCACCGAGACAGGTCCGTTCCGGCGCCGTGCCACACCCGCAGCGCAACCGACCCTGGGGCGCTGGCCTCAGCTGTGGCGATCTGCGCAGCCAACGGAGACAGGGAACTGTCCACGGCAGGGACGAGGGATGCCAGCACCGGCAGGACTCCGCCATCCGTGATCGTGCCGGTGGTCTCGTCGGCGGCGCTGCGTACGATCGCCGGCGCGTGACCCATCGCCACGGAACGTCCGGCCCAGGCCAGCATCGGCAGATCGTTCACGCCGTCGCCAACAGCGACCGTCCGCTCAGGAGGGATGCGCAGGTGCTGGCGGATGCCATCCAGCGCAACCGCCTTGTTCACGCCGCGACCCGCGATATCGGCCCAGTCCGGTCCCATGGGGGTCACCGTGACCCCGGTCGCGTGCAGAGCGTCGGTGTACCGCCGGATCCCCAGCGCGGCGAGAACGATCCGGGTGGCAGGTCGTGCGGTCAGGTCATCCAGTGTGACGAGTTTCTGCTGCCCGTTGAGCTCTCCCGGCTCGAACGGCCGGCTCGTCTTCCAGCCCCACCCGACCTCCTCGGCCGCGATCCGTACTCCGGGGGCAAGGTCCAGAGCACGCTGGATGACCTCTGCCGGGTCGAAGGTCCGGCCCTCAACGACGTCGTACCCCGAAGGCGCCGACCGGTCCAACCTCACGGTCACCGCGCCGTTCGAACAGACGCCCCAGCCGTCGACCAGTCCCAGACGGGTAGCGACCGGCAAGAGGCCGACCAGGGACCGCCCTGTGGCGAGCACGATGTGGTGACCGGCGGCACGGGCCAGGTCCAAGGCGTCGACCGTTCCAGGCGGGACCCGCCCGTCGTCCACCAAGGTCCCGTCGACGTCGAGTGCTACGAGCGTGCGAGTATCCGTGACCGTTATGGCGTTCATCGGGTCACCACCTGGCGCAGAACCGACCGGACCTGCACCTCCAGGTCATCGCGCTCTCCGGTCCATACCGTGTTTCCGGGCACGAATATTCGATGATCCAACGGCACGGTCAGCCCGAGCGTGTGGGCGATCTGCTCACCCTCCTTCAGGTCGGCCGGCAGGAGGCTGACCCGGTTGGCGGTCACAGTCACCAGTTCGATGCGGTCGGCTCCGACGAGATCGAGGAATCGCGACGCCGCCGCCAGACCGTCGTTGATGCCCATGAGCCGTCGCGTCTGACGGCGTGTCGTGCTCCGCGGTGGAGTGGGCGCTTCAAGGCGCCGCGTCGCTGCTGCTCTGTGGTTCACGGGACTCTCCGAAGTATGCCGGGCCGTCTGGGGCGGTCGTTGGGATGCGTCTGCTCGCTACTCTTGTTGGGATTCACTCGCCAGGGCAGGGCAATCAACGGGACAATCTGGAGAACGCCCGTCTGGGCGGCCTGCTGGTGGGGAGGGGCGAGGGGATGGCCAACGAGTTGCTTCGCGAGCGGCGCGAAGCCCTTCCATCGCGCCTGCGCCCCGGCGAACCTATGTCCCGCGCGGAGCTGGCAGAAGCTGTGAATGCGCACGTCTGGGCCTCGACTGGGCAGCGCATCGCTCTCGATGCTCACGCGATCGCTCGGTACGAGCGCGGTCAGTCGCGCTGGCCCGGGCAGCAGTACCGCGACGGTCTTCGCGCCGTCCTCGGAGCGTCAACGGACATCGAGATCGGGTTCTACCCGACCAAGCGCGGGAGCGCGGCGCGAGAAGTTGGTCATTCGTCCACGTGGGATCTGGATACGCTTGCCGGGCTGGCCGACCTGGGGAGTAAGTACGTGGATCTCACCCGACGGGGCCTGCTCGGTCTGGCGGCCTACTCGACCGTGGCCACCGCACTACCCAGTGAGTCGTGGTGGGCCGAGATGGTCCGCCGATCAGCCGAGCGTGCCGCACGAGGCGTCCGCTCGGTCGGACGTGGCGATCTCGAAGCCGTCCGTGAGTCGGTCGCGTTCTTCTCTCGGATGGACCAGCGGCACGGCGGCGGGCACGCGCGGGCTGCCGCCATGCAGTACTTGACTGACGACGTCCACCGTCTTCTGAACGGAACGTTCGCGAACGACGCCCTCAGAGGCGAGATGTTCTCTGCCGCTTCCGAACTGGCCTATGTCGCTGGCTGGATGGCGTTCGATAACGGTGAGCACGGCATCGCCCAGGGATTGTTCACCTCGTCGGTCAAGCTCGCGGCCGAGGCCGCCGATCCTGCGATGGCAGCGCACACACTTCGTGCGATGGCACACCAGGCGATCGACCTCGGCCATCCAACGCAGGCTCAGGAACTTGCAGCGGCGTCAGTCGACGGCGACCGATACAAGGCTGCCGCTCCACGCGAGCGTGCTCTGCTTGGCGTGGTGCATGCCCGTGCGCTTGCCGCGACCGGCCAGGGGAGTGCGGCAACATCGGCCTTGATCCGGGCCGAGCGTGACCTCTCGGCGGCGACACCAGGCGGCGACGAGCCTGCGCGGGTGTTCTTCTTCGGGGAAGCATCCCTCGCGCACGAGACCGGCAACACCTTGCGGGATATCGGAGACCTCGCCGGGGCCGAACAGCAACTGGAGCATTCGGTCGTGACTCGGAAGGCTTCCACCTTCAAGCGGACACATGCGGTCACGCTGGGGTATCTCGGGGACGTGCAGGCCAGGCGCGGCGAACTTGAGCAAGCAGTAGAGACGTGGAACACGGCTCTCGACGCAATGGACGGCGTGCAGTCCGCACGGGCACGCCAAACCATCGTGGAGATGCGCTCTGCACTCGCCATCTACAAGGCCACCAGCTCGGACGCCGCTATTCTCGACGAGCGAGCCAGTGCCTATCTCGCTGCCACGAACTGACCTGCGGAGGAACGTTGACCGACCCCATCGTCATGACCCCCGTCGCGCACGTCGTCGGCGGCCGCACCGAACCGACCGACGACTACTGGGGCGGCACCCGCTCGATCATCCGGATCGACCCGGACGCCTACAGCGAGGAGTCGGTGGCCGGCCTTGACGAGTTCTCCCACCTGGAGATCGCCTTCTTCTTCCATTTGACCGACCAGTCCGACCTCCACCCCGGTGCACGTCGTCCGCGCAACAACCCGGACTGGCCCGAGGTCGGGATCTTCGGGCACCGGAACATGCGCCGTCAGAACTGGCTTGGCGTCTCGCGGTGCCGGCTGCTTTCAATCGAAGGCCTGGACCTGCACGTCGAAGACCTTGATGCGGTCGACGGGACGCCGGTCCTCGACATCAAGCCGTGGTTTGCGGAGATGGGGCCACGGGGAGAGACGCGCCAGCCGCCGTGGGTCTCGGAGATGCTTGGCGAGTACTTCGCCCCGGCTATGAAGGAACAGCCGCAGCCCTGACTCAGGTCAGTCCGTACCGATTGGTTCGGGGACCCTGCCACCGAGCGACCGCCAGTGCCGCACAAGAGTTGTGTTCGCCGGACTCTCGATCGCCTCGAGGAATTCAGCGTGTGCGCGGTTGATCGTTTCGCGGACTGACGCATCTACCGCCTCGTCAAGGTGGTCATGATGAGCCAGACCGCCAGGCATGATCGGCTCAAGCCTCTCCACCTGCTTTCGATATGCGGGACGGGCCGCAAGCCAGTCGGCATGCGCCTTCAGCACTTGGTCCCGGTGGTCAAGGGGCACCAGGTCGCCAACGTCGACCACAAGCCCCACACGTGACGGGACGCCGTAGCGCAGCGCAAGACGAATCGTGTCGCCGTCGGCGATCCGTTCGGCCGGTTCCCATGGCAGGTCATCCGCCGTTCGGCCATGCTCCACCAACAGCGCGAAGTCCTTCTTGCCGAACGAGTTGACCCATTCGGTCGTGTGATCTGTGCGGATCCGATAAAGCATGCCGCTCACGCTAAGTCCCAACAGTGGTGCTCTGCGGCTCAAAGTCCCCTGGCTAGTGGGTGATCTTGCCAGCCTACGCTGCCGACCATGGGGCCGTTCGCTCAGGCCCATGGGCCAAGTCTGACAGGCTGAGCGGGTGATGCCTCTGAAGGTGCCTGACCAGGTATGTGTCGTAGAACCAGTCGCTCTATGGTTGCGGCCACGATGGGGACTGCTGCACGGACAGGCGACGCCGAACGCGTAAATCCTTGTGTCGTCGATGGGGTGGCGCACTCTTGTCCGGCGTCGCTCGCTGCACGCTCTGGCCTGCGGATCCATGTGTGCGACGGTACGACCAGTGACGATCTTGCAGGGCGTGCTTTCCAATGGGTGCTGAGGCTGGCAAGATGACAACCGCTCCCCACAGTGCCAAATGTTCAGTAGGCGTGGGCACGACCGTCGAACCGCCCAGAGTGACGTGCTGTGGCGCGCGCAATCAGAGATCACTCCGAGGCGCTGTCTGCGCCATCGTGAACTTTCGCCATTGAAGACTGGGCTTATGGACCTTCAAGAACCACCACCGGATCCGTTCGCGGGGATGACCCCCGGGGAACGCAAGCGCGCACAAGAGATAGCCATCGTCGAGATGGTGTTCAACCCAGACGACTTTGACGAGGTCGAAGCTGGTGAACGCCCCGACTTCACGCTGCGTCGAACGCCCGCCAGCCTGCCGTTCGGCGTCGAGGTTACTCAGCTTTTCCCGAATGAGTCTCTGGCGCGCCTGAACCTGGTCCACGGTTACCACCACCGCCTGTGGTCCGGGCTACCACATCTTCACCGCGACGATAAGGACGTCCTGCGCTCGGTGACGGTCCAAGTTGAGGACTCAGAGGGCAACATCAAGGCGACCGACATCCCCGCCGTCATCATCGAGAACACCGACGATGGTTTCGTCGCCGGCCTGAACCGCACCCTGGCGGCGAAGGCGGCCAAAGAGTACGACCAGACGGGTCTTTCGCACATAGACCTAGTAGTCCTCGACTGGTACGGAGCGAAGTTCGACCCGGCCGACTACTTCACCAGCAGGTTCTTCGACCAGGACACTCGCGACCTGCTTCGCGAGAGCCCGTTTCGCGAAGTCCACCTCGTCATCGCCGTAACTGAGGCGGCTAAGGATCCGATCGCGCCGCACGAGCACGAGGTCTACCGCGTCATGCCGCTCCAGTTGCTCCTGATCGTCGACCGCATCTTCGTCACCGGCAAGATGATCGACGAGCAGTTCCGCGGACAGATCCGCGACACCGACCACCTCAATGACCTGGTTCTCGATCATGTCAGCCGAGTACAAGGTGTTGGAGTCCCGGTGGTCCACAACGGGCACCACTACCTGCGGTACCGCAGCATCCTCATCCGGCTTGGAACGACTGGTACCGAGGTCCTGACCTTCATGGACAGGCAGTTGCCCGACGACCCGACCGCCGCGCTCCGCGACCGCATGCCGCACGACGTAGAACGGCGAGTCACGGAAAGGGCTGCGGCGAGTGTCGCCGGTCTGGGCCTGGCTCCTCGGGCACGGAACCCCACGATCTGGCTCAGCAACGACGCCTTCGCCCCTTACGAACGCTCCGCCGCCTCGGACCCGGTCAGCGACCAGGCGGAGTGATCCACAACTGAGGCCAGCGGACGGCCCGAACTGGCCGCAGCGGACCCTCGTCGCGGTCCCAGGTGAGCAGATTGGTCACACAGCCGAACGTCCGACGGTGCCGTCATAAGACGGGTACATCCGCGGGCGGCGCCACTGACGGCGGTAAGGGATTGCTGCAGGGACAGGTGGCCGGATGTGTGAAGCCGCGTGTCGTCGACGCCGTTGAACAATCCTGGGCGGCGTCGTTCGCGCGGCGGGCGACCTCGGCAAGTCGCGCCGAGGGACGCAGAAGGCTCGCAGGTCTGCGCTCTGTTACAGGCAGTTCGCCGCCGTGGGTTTGTAGGCTCTCGCCATGCCGGTGCTGCTGCCCCAACCAGGTTCCGTCGTCCCGCCCGAGCCGATCACGGTCGTTGTCCAAGGAAACTCAACGGACTGGCTGGACCCCACGACGCTTGTGCCGCTGATTGTCTCGATCGTTGCTCTCCTGGGTGTGGTGTTCAGCAACTGGTACTCAGCCCGGAACATGAACAAGGCCGAGGAGAAGCGCCGGCATGCAGCTGCTGACGCAGAAGCCCTGCGGCATGAGAACGACCTCAACCGGGCACTTCGTGAGCATTTAATCGACGTAGTCCGCGAAGCCTACGTAAATCTCGAAGGCGCGCGACGTGAGCTCACGCGCACAGCCGAACGCCTCTCCAACACATACCCCAAGTTCGATGCTTGGGTGAAATTCGCAGGTTCGGAGCGTAAGGCCTTCGATGATGCACTCACGAGATTTTCGGGCCCGCTGGATAGCATCAAGCTTATTGGAAGTAACGAGGTTGGTGACATCGCTGAGGAGCTGTATAGTTCTGCCGCGAAGCTACGGTTCATCAGCATGGCCGTCAATGAAGACATAACATTTAGCGAAGAAGCGCTGCACTTGCGTCCATCATTCGACGACCTCCACAGGGAGTTCGAGAGGGTCCAGCGGCTCAGTACCGCACTCCTCGCCGCGATGCGGAAGGAACTGCACGGATAGGATGAAACTCGTTGGGGTAGGGCTTTGCCACGGGGACATACTTCCAGCGAGGACAAATCCTCAGAGTTCAGGTGTCAACCAAACTTGGGGCAGACCCTGTGGCAACAAACTTGTGGTGCCGTGTTGCGCTGGCGGAAGGATGGTCAGAGTTGTGGCTGCCGCTGTGGCGGTGCAGTCCTTACGGAGCGCATCGATGCTGGGACCAGCGCGCTTGCAGAGGTGACGGTACGATCGGTGACAACCCGCAACAGGGTGCGCTTTCCATTGGGTGCTGAGTTGCGAGAGATTGCAGTCACACCTGAGGTTTGGGTGAGCACGGGCCGCTCTTGGCTCGCGTGGTGAGTGCATTCCTGGTGCGCAGCGTCGAACGGCTCGCGGGCTCGGCACGGTAGTGCATGTGCGCTCGTCCGATCGTCAGGCGCGAGCGACCGGACGCGCGGCCCGTGCGGCTGCTCCTGGTGATCGGCCTAGATCGGATAGTCCTTGGCCTCTGGCCATGGTTCCTTCCAGCCGAGGTTGCGCGGATGGCTCGCTAGCCACTGGCGGATGTTGATCAAGACCTCGTCGACATCGTGCATCAGACGCATCTGCTTGTGGACGAAGGTCCGATCGGACACGTTGCTGCGCAAGGCGTGTGCTGGTCGCTGTCGGGCGGCGCGCACCGCGCGCAGAGGCTTCAATGCCCACTTTGCACGGTCGGGCTGCACGCGGTTCATCGTCATGAACAGTTCCAGCCGGCCAAGGGTGCCAAGGACCTGCTCTTTCTCGTTCTTCCGTGGAACTTCGGCCGCGTCGAGTGCTGAACCGTCGATGTTGTCTGACAGGAGCTTGTCGAGCGAGTGGACGAAGTGGTCCCATTCCCGTTGGTCGGCCCGCAGGATCCATCCGAAATCGTCGGGCAGCTCGTGGGACTTGAACAGCCGCTCACTCCAGACGCGCTCGAACAGGTCGCTGATGTTCTTGAGCTCCTGGGTCAGTCTCTCGAACGGACCGATACCGTCTGGCCAGCGGCCCATCTGGGTGCCGTACCAGACGGGGTGCGGTTCTACTCCGTCCTCCTTGACCTGGAAGCTCGCCCAGCGCTGCTGGTGCTCAGGCGTCAACTCCTTCAGGTCACCGTAGAAGGCGACAACCCGCCGCATGATCACGGAGTCGTCGACACTCGGATCGTACTGACGCATGTCGTATGCGAAGCCGAGGTGTATGAGCCCGACCTTGTCCTTGTCGGGCTGGTCCGCATCGTCGTGCGCGGCGTCAGACATCCAGAAGTTGATCCCAAAATCGCTCATGCTGAACCGGTAACGGGCGTCGTTACGGTAGCCCTCCAGGACGTCCGCGCTGAAGAACGCGAGCTCGAGTGTCGAGCGACCACGCGCCATGGCCCGCGAGAACGGGGCGTCCTCGAACTCTCTCGGAAGTTTCGTCCTCTTCAGCGCTTTCGTCGTGGGGTAGAGGCAAACTCCGTAGTCATCGTCGGAAAGCTCGCGCAACTCCTCGACCTGCTCGGCAACGGTCCGGCGCGACGGCCACGGTCGTATGTGGATGTTCATGTAGTCGCCCGGGCCTACGACCTCGACAAGGCCGGCCTCGGCCAGCTCGGCCGCTGCCTCGATCTCGCGGCTCGGGTTCCACTCGGTCCTGACGTGCAGCCCGTTGAAGTCCCCTGACTTCATGTAGCGCTGCTTGACCTTCTTCAGCAGGTCGCGTGCAGCGGGGGAAAGTTCATCCTTCGCAGCCATGCACTCCCAACCGTCCACTCGGTCCGCGCCTGATCTCGACCTTGTCCGCCAGTTCGGCGTGGCGGTCGCCACCAGTCTGCCGTGTGCGCGCTTGCACTCTGCTGCGGCGCGCGTAAACATCACCCGAACGGCTGGGCCCTCGTGCCTCGCATTACCTCAATCCGCAAAGCAGTCCCCTGGGCTCACCGGCTCGGACGCGCATTTGCGGTCGAGGTTGCGCATGTACGGGCGGGCAGGTCGCTGCTTCACGAGTCGCTTGGCGGTGGGGCCGTGTTCGGACGCGGGCCGGTCGAACGCCTCACGAGGGCGCCGTAGCCGGTCGCCGCACGGGTCACCCATGGCCGCCGGCGTGTCGTGCGCAGGCTGGTCTGGTCCGTGGGGTGGGAGGCGAACCTGATGTGTGCCACGATTCGACATGTCCAGTTTCTTCGCGCACTGTTCGCACCCAGGCGCCTGTGAAGGCGTGCCCCGCCCTGCGTGAACCGGCGAAGGTGACCGGGAGGCTCCGACCGCCGCCGCATGTCGGTGCCGACCGCGTCGGGAGACCAAGACCAGCGAACAGGTCCTCGGGAAAGCCATCTCTCAGAACACTTCAAGACCGAACCAGCAGGGCACGGGATTATCTGACGACGCGTAGGCGTTGAACGAGTCGCATCAACGGAAGCCTGCGCCACCCGGCTGTCCGCGCGACAACTGAATACTTCTGAGCTGGTCAGCACGCGGGGGTTCATCTCCCTCGTTCCAGTGGTGCTTAGCGGGCTCGCCTTCATCGCCATCGTCCAGAAGTCAACCAACATGACCTCGCCCACGACTGGCAAGAAGGAGAACGACATGGGGGATAACCCTGCGTACAGCCGTAAGCAACGCATTTTCCGCGCCGCACGAGAGATCGTGCACTACATGCTCTGGGCGACCGGAGCAGTCGGCGTTGAGGTAGCGGGCGCCGTGCTGGCACCACTTACGAAGACCCTCCGGTAACGACGCTGGAGGGTCTTCGTGTCCCCGGCGGTCAGAGTGCAGCAATGTCGAGTCGAATTTCAGAACAGGCCTCGATCTCGTTGCAGCGACCGGCCGCATCCAACTCTCTACGGCGTGGGCGGTAGTGACCTTCCAGCAGGTTCAGTTGCTCTGGTTCGTGCGCCGAAGCGTGGTGATCGCATCGAGGAGTCGCTGACGGCCGGCGGCCCAGACAATGCCGTTTCAGTCGCCGGAAGTGACGAGGCGTGCGCCCTGCTCTGCAAGAAGCATGCAGTGAGGGACGGCCTCGGCGTCGCCCATCTGACGAGCAGATCTGCGCGTCGATGCGGCCTACGGGCCAGCGATCTCGGCGAGAAGTACCGGTGTGTGGCCTGCGGTAGGAGCGTCGCCGCACCAGAGCGCACCGGCCGCCACTGGGGGCTGCGGTGAGGACGCTCATGCGGTGACAACCGTCCTCGTCTCCGCGTGAGCCTCGACCTCGTTGGCGGAGCGTCGAAGTGGTGCGCGCACCTGACCTGCACGGATATGTCTGCACACCCTGGTGTGCGGGCAACTTGGTGTGCGCAGAGCGTGCGCTCGCCGGTCATCCTCGACGCATGGACGTGTACGTGTGCGCAGGTCGCCCGGCGAGGGCTGGAGGGGCTGAGCCAACCGCGGAGCCATGCCCATGCGCGAGCGTGCGCCGATTCCACGTTCAGTCTGTGAGCAATGCCTACGAGTTGGGGGACATGCGTCCACCCTGTTCACGCCATGTCCCCCACCGGGAACGTGCCTGGAAAAGCTGCGTGGGGGACGTCAACTGGTACCTCGACGGGGACAGGTGGCGTGCACAATCGTGAGCATGGGGAAGGCAGGTGCAGGTGCATGCGGGCTAACTCGGACATGCACGGTGGTGGCAATTTGCCACGACCGTGCGACCTGCGGGTTCGCCGTGTCATGCCGCGCGGTCAGGACTGCGCCCTCGCTGGTCTCAGGGCTAATCCGGACACCTACGGTGGTGCCAAATTGGCACCACCGCATGACCTGGAGTTCTACCGAACCACCGACGCACCACTGGTCCGTTCCTGCACGGAGAACAAACCGGACAACAATGGTTCTGCCGAATTGGCAGAACCATATGACCTGGGCAGACGCTCTGGGTCCCAGCGCCGGAGTCCAGGTGTCGTGTAGGCGCCGATCACCGGCCACCGCACACGGACGACCGCCGCCCGAGCCGAGTTCCGAGACAAACCGGAGAAGTACGGTCCCGCCGATTTGGCGGGACCGTGCGACCTGGGCGAACGTCCGGCGCCCAGAGCGGAATTTACTGCGTCTGGGCCTCGATGTAGGCCTCCACCACTGACCGCCGCACCACGACCCTGCGCCCGAGCCGCACGCCCGTGAGCAGCCCACGCCGCACCAGCTGCCCGGCCGTCCACGACGAGACACGGAGACGCGCTGCGATGTCTTCGTACGTCAGGTAGGGATCCTCTGGATCGCCGGCCCGCTCGGTCTGGTACCGGTCCAGCACCGATTGCCGCACCCGCAGCCGACCGCTGATCCGTGCACACGGTCCGACTCTGCCTCGGCGTACAAGTTCGCCGAACCACCAGCGGGACACCCCTAGCGCCTCGGCGGCCTCGGCCGACGTGAGCAATGGGTCGTCCACTGCGCTGGCAAGGTTCCCATCGGTGCACATCTGCCGCTCCTGTCGACCGCGATCCGTGGTCTGACAGGTGTGCACGCGACACCAAGCGCCTTCTGCCGCCCGGAACTGGCCGAGCGGCAGAAGGCATCACAAGCTTACGCGGGGAACTGCACGACGTTCGGTGCGCGTCGTGCTGCCTGGATCTCAGCCATGCGTGCGGCGAGGCGTGCGTCGCCGTCGTCGGTGGCGTGCTGGTAGTGCATGGCGGCAGCGACCGTCGAGTGTCCGATACGCCGTTGCAGTTCTGCGAGCGTCGCCCCAGCCTCTGCGGCACGGGTCGCTGCCAGGTGCCGCAGATCGTGCCAACGGATCTCGCTGGGTGCTCCCGCGCGCTTCTTCGCCCGTGTGAACATGCTGGTGCGCTGCCCGCCCCGCACAGGCAGCCCAGTCTTCGTGGCGAATACCAGGGATCGCGGGCCGGGTGCGGTGAAACGGTCCATGTGCGCCAGGAGCTCCCGTGCCGCGTCCGGCGGCAGGTGCACCTTGCGGCGGCCGGCGTCCGACTTCGGTGGCCCGAACGTGACCGGCTCGCCGGTCACCTCCACGAGCGACTGCCGTACGTTCAGCCGCACACCTCCCGCCGCGGTCCGTTCGACGTGCTGGCGCTCGAGTGCGAACAACTCGCCGGCTCGAAGGCCGGAGTGCGCCGCGACGATCACCGCCGCGCGGTACCGCTCCGAGCGTCCAGCGAACGATGCTGTGATCGCGTCCACCACCGTGTCGCCCGGGACGACACGCTCAGCGGGTCGGGTCTGACCCGCGCCCCGGATGCGGCACGGGTTGGCATCGATCAGTTGGTCACGCACGGCGTCACCGCAGATGGTCCGCAGCAGCGAGTAGGCGCGCGCCGCCTGGGTCCGTCCGGTCACCGCCTCGTGATGGCGTGTCTCTTCGGTCGCTGCGGCTGGTGCTCCGGCGGATCGCCAAGCCTCCCACAGCGCCGCCGGCATGCGGCCGGACTTCTTCACGGACCGGCCGGCCTGCCGGGCCCAGGCGCGAACGTGGGCCGCGTCGCTCGGTGCGGTACCACGGGCCAGCCACGCGGCGGCCGAGGCTGCTGTCGCTTCCCGCAGGGCCGCATACCACTCGCTCACCATGGTGTGCGACAGGGTACGAAGCGGGAGCGAGCCGAGGTCGAGCTTGCGCGGGGCACCGGGGCTGTCCAGCGGCGCCAGGATCCAGTGCTCCAGCAGCCGCTCATAGCCGGAGCGTGTGCTGGGCTTCAGATCGCGGGTGGCGAGCCAGCGGCGCGCATACTCACGCAGCGGCACGTCGCCCGTCTCGGGCTCGCGGTAAGTGCCCTGGTAGACGTCGCTGAGCACGCGAGCCAGGGCGACGTTCGCCGCCTTCTCGGTCTCGAACGTGCCGATCGGGCGCCGCTCCCCGTCAGGCCCGGTGTACCGGGCCTGCCAGCGGTTCGAGGCGCGCTTGCGGACGTTCCCGTACGTACGACGGTTGTTGCGGCTCTTGCGGGCGGACATGCTTCGAGGTGTGGGCGGATCACCATGGGCGGGCAGCTGCGGGTCGGGTGAAGCGGACATTGCGGCTCCGGTTCCGGGCCCAGTCGCGAGCGACTTAGGGCCCATAAGGGCCCACGCAGCGCTGCTTCCACCTCTCGGAACGCAGGAAGCCCAGGTCAGAAACACTCTCTGACCTGGGCTTCCGCACTCTGAGCGGGCGACGGGAATCGAACCCGCGTAATTAGTTTGGAAGACTAAGGCTCTACCATTGAGCTACGCCCGCAAGCCCGCGCTCGAAGCACGGTGCGGGCGTTACCTTAGCAAACCTCGCGCCCTGCCAGCGGCTCCGCCCACGTGGCGGCACCCCGGTGTGGCGCACGTCGCGGCCGGCTCGCGAGCCGCCTCAGGAAGGCCGCGTCCCCTCCGGCGCCTCCTGGCCGACGTCGGTCCATACCTCCGTCATCTCCACGATGAGGCCGTCCCGCACGGTGATGAACGTCGCCACCTCGAAGTGCTGCACCACGCCGTCGGCCACACCCGTCACGTGCGCACGGCCGACCGCACGCTCGCCCTCCGCCACGCAGTCCTCGAGCCGGAGGTTCTGAAACCCCGGGTACTCAGCGTTCAGCCGCACCCAAGCCTCAGCCCCGTACCTCTCGCCGGTGTGCACATAAGTGCAGGTGAAGGCCGGATCCAGCAGGCTCGGCAGGTCGTCCCACCGGTGCCCGTCGATGACCTCCGCGAGTCGCTCCATGGCCTCTCGCGCTGACATCGACGCAGCATCCCACACCGTCACCCCACCACCTCCCGCCCCACCGCCTGGAACGCCTCCAGTGCCGTCCGCACCGCCAGCCGCTCCGCATGATCGGGCCGCAGGATCGCCACGATCCACCGGGCCGCGTCCATCCCGTGCACCGGTCGCAGCATCAGCCCAGCACCAGGCGCCGTCGAGTACCGAGGCAGCACCGCCACCCGGTCGCTCGCCGCCACGAGCGCCTCGATGAGCCGGTTGTCCCGCAGCCGCTGCGCCACCCGAACGGGCCGGCCCGCCGCCGTCTCGACGGCGATGCGCAGCCCGTCGAAGGGGTAACCGAGCGGAACGCCGTACCACTCGTACGCGACCAGATCCCGCGCGGTGACCTGCGGCTTCGCGGCAAGCGGATGGCCCGCCCGCAGCGCGATGTCCAGCGGCTCGCGCAGCAGCGCCGCCGTCACCAGGTGCTCGGCTCCGGCGGGCACCGGCCCGGTGAAGCTATGCCCGATGACGATGTCGTGGTCCGCGACCATCCCGGAGTACTCCGACTCGGCGATGTCCAGGTCGGTGCACTCCAGCTTCACCCCCGTCGAGGCGAGCCGCTCCAGCACACCCGGCAGCAGCACCGTCGCCGCGCTGGGCAGCGTCGCCACGCGCACCGTGCCCGACGCCGATCCCATGAACTCGTCCCACCGCGCCTGCACCTGGGCGACGGTCCGGGAGAGCTCACGACCGCCGTCGGCCAGGAGGCGGCCCGCCTCCGTGAGGCGGAGACCCCGGCCGTGCGGTTCCACCAGGGGGACCCCGCCCAGCTCGCGTTGTGCGGTGCGGAGCTGCTGCGACACGGCCGACGGCGTCCGGTGGGTCGCCTGGGCCACGGCCGTGACCGTTCCGCGGTCGGCGAGCTCGCGCAGCAGATCGAGGTGACGCGGATCCACGCGCGACAGGTCATTCATGTAGCCAGCCTACAAGGATGCGTAGAACATTTCGCTTGTCCTTCAGGACCACGAGCGCGAGGCTCAGGGCATGCCGATCTCCCACCGCCTGCTCGCCGTGTCCGTCGCGGTGATGTGGGGACTCAACTTCATCGCGATCCACGCGTCGCTGGAACAGTTCCCGCCGTTCCTGCTCGCGGCGCTGCGGTTCGCGGTCATCGCCGTCCCCACGATCCTGCTGGTGCCGCGCCCGAAGGTGCCGGTGCGGTGGCTGCTGGGCTACGGGATCGGGTTCGGCACCCTCCAGTTCCTGTTCCTCTACTGGGGCATGGCCGTGGGCATGCCGACGGGCCTCGCGTCGCTGGTGCTGCAGTCGTCGGCGCCGTTCACGGTGCTGCTGGGCGCGGTGGCGTTCCGGGACCGGGTGTCCGCGCGGCAGGTCGTGGGCCTCTCCGTCGCGACCCTCGGGCTCGCCGTCGTGGGCTGGTCCCAGGCGCAGGCCGCGGCGTTCGGGCCGTTCCTGCTGGTGCTGGCCGGCGGCTTCGGATGGGCGATCGGCAACGTGTCCAGCGCCCGCGCCAAGGCGCCCAACCCCCTGCACCTGACCCTGTGGATGTCCGTGGTGCCGCCGATCCCGATGCTGGCGCTGTCCCTGGTCATCGAGGGCCCCGATGCCATCGGTGAGGCGTTCGTCCCGAGTCCCCACCTGGTGCCCGCGCTGCTGGGGCTCGCGTACACCGTGCTGATCGGCACGCTGGCCGGCTCCGGCATCTGGACCTGGCTCATGGCCCGGCATCCCGCCGGCGTGGTCGCGCCGTTCTCGATGCTGGTGCCCGTGGTGGGCCTGAGCGCGTCGGCGGCGCTGCTCGGCGAGGCGATCGGGATGTGGACGGCGGTGGGCGCGGCGCTCGTGATCGCCGGCGTGCTGTGGGGTGCGCGACGCCGGACCGCGCCGCCGCGCATCCCAGAGCCCCGCACCCCAGAGCTGGTCAGCCCTTCACCGACCCCGACGCCAGCCCGGCCACGTAGTACCGCTGGAGCGCCACGTACAAGATGACGCACGGGATCATCGCGATGACCGACCCGGCCGCCAGCAGACCGAAGTTGACCTGCCCGTACGCCCCCTGCTGCAGGTTCACCAGCGAGACGGGCAGCGTGTGGAGGCTGGAGTCGGTCAGGAACGTCAGCGCCCCGAGGAACTCCGTCCACGACGCGAGGAACGCGTACAGCGCCGCCGTCGCCGTCCCGGGCACGACCAGCGGCCGCAGCACCGACACGAGGATCCGGAGGGTCCCCGCGCCGTCCACGTGGGCGGAGTCCTCGAGCTCCGCCGGGACGGCGGCGAACGTGTTGCGCATGACGAAGATGCCGAACGGCAGGTTCACCGTCGTGTAGAACAGCACGAGCCCGAGCAGGCTGTCCGTGAGCCCCATGACGTTCATCTGCAGGTAGAGCGGGGTGAGGATCGCCTGGAACGGGATCATCAGCGTGACCAGCACCAACCCGAACAGCACCGTGCGGCCCCGGAAGGGGAACCGCGCGAACCCGTACCCGGCGAGGGTGGCGAGCACCGCCGTGAGCACCGCCGTCGAGACGGACACGATCGCCGAGTTGAGGATGCCGCGCCAGACCTCCGGCTGGTCGATCACGGCCTGGAAGTTGACCCAGGACAGGTCGAAGAACCGGTCGTCGGGGGCGGCGACGATCACGTCGCCCGGCTGACCGGCCCGCACGAACGCGACCACGAGCGGCACCAGGAAGACCAGTGCGGCCAGCGTGCCGCCCACGACGTAGAGCGTCCGCTTGACCCGGGTGTCCCGCTCGGGCCCGGACGGGCGCGCGGCAGGCACGGAACCAGAAGGACGGCGGACGGCGGCGGCAGCGCGCCGCGGCGCCGGGGACTCGGTGACGGTAGCCATGTCAGCTCCTCTCCCGCAGCAGCCAGAACTGGGCCGCGGTGACCAGACCGGTGATGACCACGAGCACGAGCGACATGGCGGTGGCCGCGCCGAGCTGGAGCTGGACGAACGCGCGCCGGTAGATGGCCATGACGATGGTCGTGGTCTCGGATCCCGGCCCGCCCTGGGTCAGGATGTAGAACTGCGTGAACGCCAGGAACGAGCCGATGACCGACAGGATCACGGTCATCGCGATGGTCCGGCGCAGCATCGGCACCGTGATCCGCAGCTCCCGCTGCCACCACGAGGCGCCGTCGATCTCCGCCGACTCGTAGACCTCGCGCGGGATGCCCTGCATCCCGGACATGAGCAGCACCATGGTCAGCCCGGACACGCCCCAGACGACCATGACGCACAGCAGCCCGGTGGCCAGCGGCCCGTCGACGAGCCACGCCGTGGTCCCGTCGGTGATCCCGAGCCCCTTGAGCACCATGTTGACCAGGCCGCTGTTGGGCTGCGCCTCCAGCAGCATGAGGAAGCTGAGCGTGGTGAGGCCGATGACGAACGGCACGAAGAAGATGGTGCGCAGGAGCGTGGCGCCCCGCCGGTTGGACCGCACCAGCACGGCCAGCCCGTACCCGAGCAGCAGGATCGGCAGCGTGACGATCGCCGTGTAGAGCAGCGTGTAGCCCAGTGCGCTCCAGAACGTCGGATCCGTGAGCACCGAGGCGTAGTTGTCGAGCCCGATGAACCGGTAGGGCCCGATGAGCGGGAAGTTGGTCAGCGAGATGTAGACCGCCACGACCAGCGGCACGAACACGAACACCACCACCAGCGCGACCGCCGGCGTGACGAGCGCGAGCCCCGTGCGGTGCGGGTGCGTGAGGGTCCCGTACCTGCGGGCGCTCATGCCTGCGCCTGCCGCAGGATGCGGTCGTACGTGGTCTGGGCCTCCTGCATGGCGGCATCGACCTCCCCGTCGAAGACGGCAGAGCGGAACATGCGCAACCACGGTCCGTCCTGCTGGTTGTAGATCAGGTTGTAGGCGAGCGTGGTGGGCGCGTAGCCCCGGTCGAGCGACTCCAGCGGCGGCAGCACGAACGGGTTCTCCCGCGCGAACTGAGGCGTGACGACGTCGGACCGCACGGGGGAGTAGAAGCCCTCCGGCATCCGGGTCTGCTGCTCCACGGCCACGGCGAACCTCATGAACTCCCAGGCGGCGGAGGGGTTCCGCGCGCCGTTGAGCATGCAGAGGTTGTCCCCGCCGTCGAAGAAGGCGCGGCCGCCGTCGGGTCCGGGCAGCAGCACCACCTCGGTGCGGTCCAGGAGCGCCTGGTCGGCGTTGGGCACCACCACGCCGAACCCCGCGGGGAACATCCCCAGGCGGCCGGCGACGTAGTCGGCCGACCAGCGCGAGGCGTCGTCGGAGAAGCTGCCCGGCGGCACGAGCTGCTCCGCCCACAGCGTGCGTTCGAGCTCCAGCGTGCGGCGCAGCGCGTCGTTGCCGACGACGTCGCCGCGCTGGTCGCCGACGTCGCCGGCGATGAGGTCGCGGTCGGTCGCCCAGACGTGCGGCTGCACGGTGAAGCCGAGCGCGCCGGACGCGTTGCCGGGGAACGACCAGCCGTAGACGTCGTCGTCCAGGGCGGTGATGGCGCGGGCCGCCTCCAGGACGCCCGCGAAGTCCCGCGTGTGCTCCTCGACGGACAGGCCCGCGCGCTCGAACAGCTCGGTGTTGCAGAACAGCACTGAGAAGTCCCCGATGAACGGCAGGCCGTAGTGCCTGCCGTCCTTGGTGCTCAGAGCGAGGTGACCCGGGCTCAGCGCGTCGCCGATGCCCAGGTCCTCGATGAGCGGGGTGAGGTCGGTGAACGCGCCGCGGTAGGCGAACAGGGTCGAGTAGATGTCGTCGATGTCGATGACGTCGGGCACCCGCCCGCCACGGATCGCCGTGGCGAGCTTGGTCACGTACTGCCCGTTCTGGATGGGCGTGACCTGCACGCGGATCCGGTCCTGGGCCTGGTGGAACGCGTCGACGACGGCCTGGGTGCCGTTGACCGTGTCGGACCGGCACCACAGGTTGAGCGTGCCTGTCGCGTTCTCGCCGAAGCCGGCGGCCTCGACGTTCGGCGGCCGCAGGGTGCCGCCGCAGCCGGCCAGCGCGGCGGCGACCGTGGCCGAGCCCGCGAGGGTGAGCAGCTGGCGTCTGGTGAGCTCCATCGCTCTCCTTCCTTACGCGTCGTTACGCAGGGTGAGACGTGCTGGGATCGTGCTTGCCCAGGGAGCCGGGACCGGCCCGGCCCCCTGGGACGTGAGGTCAGCGGGTCGGGACCCAGACCCGCATGGGCTGCGGGCCGCGGTTGGCCCACGCGTAGTAGGGGATGGCGGTCAGGGTCACGTCGCGCACGGGTTCCGACGCCGCCGACGGCGCGGTGGCCGGTCCGTACGGCGACGACGCGTCGGCGTCGGGCCCGGGGACGACGGCGCCGCGCGCGCGGACCACGGTGACGCCGCCCAGGAGCTCCGGGCGGAACTCGTCGGACAGCGCGCCGGAGACGTCGATGCGCAGGTCGTCGACCACGGCGCCGATCTCCTGGTCGGGCTGCTCCAGGGCGTAGACCAGAGGTCCGCGCTCGATGGCGACGCTGCCGCGCACGGCGTCGACCCGCGGGTCGGCCGTGGTGAGCTGGGGCGCCATCGGCAGATCGAGCAGCACCGTGTCGCCGGGGGCGAACCGGCGGGTCACGCGGGCGTAGGTGCCCGCGGTCACGGGTGCGCCGTCGAGGGTGGCGCCGTCGGCCCAGGCGGGGACGCGCAGGGCGAGGGACACCTCGCCGTCGGGCGCCTCCTCGACGTGCAGCGCGATGCTGCCCTCGTCCGGGTAGCGGGTCTCGACGCGCAGGCGCAGCGTGCCGCCGTCGAGCGGGGCGGTGACGGTGCCCGGCGCGTACTGGTGGAGCTGGAGGCCCGGCCCGTCCGCCGTCGCGAGGTAGCCGGTGAGGCTGGAGACGGTGCGCATGATGTTGGGCGGGCAGCACGCGCAGTCGAACCAGCCGCGGCGGCCGTGCGCGGGGCCTCGGTCGTCCTCGGCGTGCGCGTCGCTGCGCAGCTGCAACGGGTTCACGTAGAAGTACTCGGTGCCGCTCAGGGAGACCCCGGCGAGGAACCCGTTGAGCAGCATGCGCTCGATCTGGTCGGCGTAGCGGGCCTCGCCGGTGGCGAGCAGCATGCGCCACGCCCACTGCACGCCGCCGATCGCCGCGCACGTCTCGGCGTACCCGCGGTCGGTCGGCAGCTCGTACGGGTCGCCGAACGACTCGCCCTCCCAGCGCGCCCCGAGGCCGCCAGTCAGGTACTGCTTGCCGCGCTCCATGGCGCGGTACTGGGTGTCGAGGGCGGCGAGCAGCTCGGCGTCGCCGGTCTCGATCGCGACGTCGGCCGCGCCGGCCCCCAGGTAGACGGCCCGTACGGCGTGGCCCTCCACCGTGGTGGCCTCGCGGACCTTCACCCGGTCGGAGAAGTAGGTGGGCCGCTTGCCGTGCGCCTCGATGATGCCGGTGCCGCGGGCCTCGACGAACCAGCTCGCCAGGTCCAGGTAGGCGCGCGTGCCGGTCTCGCGGTAGAGCTCGACCAGGGCCATCTCGATCACGGGGTGGCCGTCGACCTCCCGGAGCTGGCCCGGGCCGTCGCCGAACGTGGCCACGAGGTGGTCGGCGAGCCTGATGGCGACGTCGAGCAGCTCCCGGTGGCCGGTGCCGCGCACCTGGGCGACGGCGGCCTGGAACAGGTGCCCCGCGCAGTACAGCTCGTGGCTCCACGGCAGGTCGCTGTAGCGCGGCACGTTCCGCAGGGCCGGCACGGAGTCGAGGTAGCCGTCGTCGGCCTGGGCCGCCGCGAGCAGGCTCGTGACGTGGAGCTGGTCGGCCAGGAGCTGCTCGTCGGGTTCGCGGGCGTACTCCCAGGCGGCGGCCTCGAGCCACTTGTGCACGTCGGAGTCGGCGAAGATCGGGCCGATCGCCTCACCGTCCGCCACGCCAGCGGCGATCTCCAGGTTGCGCAGGTTGCCAGCCTTGGCGAGCTGTTCGAGCCCGCCCGGGATGGCGGCGGCACGGTTGACGTCGGCGGTGCGGCGCCACAGCCCGCCGTCCACGGTGACGTGTCCGGGTGCGAGGGGGCGGAGCAGCACCCGGGCGTCGCTCGTGGGGGCGGCCGGGCCGCTCGTCGTACCGCTGGGCGTCGGTGTCGTCATCGATGCTCTCCTCCGGGACGGAAACTAGGAATCCGATTTCCTGATCGTAGGGACCCGCACCACCAGCGTCAAAGGTCTGGGCGAAACTTGCTGCAAACTCGGCTCTGAACTGGGGTGGGAGGTACGATGGCGCTGCGTTCCGCGTTTGCCCCGCCGATGTGGCGGAAAACCCGGAAGGAAACCTGTCGGAGAAGGGGCGGTGCGGATGGACCGGGGAGCGGTCGTACGGATCACGGACGTGGCCGCGCTCGCGGGCGTCTCGCCGAGCACGGTGTCGAAGGCGCTGAACGACACCGGCTCGCTGCGGGAGAGCACCCGCGCGCGCGTGCGGGAGGCGGCCGAGCGGCTCGGCTTCGTGCCCGACGCGACCGCGCGCTCGCTCTCCGCCCGGCGCAGCTTCACCGTGGGACTGCTGAGCACCGACTCCGCGGGCCGGTTCTCGCTGCCGGTGGTGCTCGGCGCGGAGAACGCGCTGGTGGGCGGGGAGCTGTCGGCCCTGCTGGCGACGGCCCGCCACGACCCGGTACGCGAGCAGCACCACGTGCGCGCGCTCGTGGCCCGGCGGGTCGACGGGATCATCGTGACCGGCCGCACCACCGAGCCCCGCGAGCCCATCCGGGTGCCGATGCCGGTGGTCTACGCGTTCGCGCCGTCGTCCGACCCCGACGACGCCTCGGTGGTGCCCGACGACGCCGCCGGGATGCGGCTCCTCGTCGAGCACCTGGCCGGGCTCGGGCGCCGTCGGATCGCCTACGTGGGCGGGCGCGCCGAGCAGGCGGCGTCCCTGGTGCGGTACGAGACGCTCGCGACGGAGCTGGCGGCGCGCGGCCTGGAGCTGGTGGGCACGCCGCTGTACGGCGACTGGTCGGAGCAGTGGGGACGGCGCGCCGTCGACCTGGTCCTGGGTGGTGCCGTGGGTTCCGGGCTGCCCGTGGACGGGATCGTGTTCGCCTCCGACCAGCTCGCCCGGGGTGGGTGCGACCGGCTGCGGGAGCTCGGCGTGCGGGTGCCCGTCGACGTCGCGGTGACCGGGTACGACGACTGGGAGGTCATGTCGCTGGCCAGCCGCCCGCCACTGACCACCGTGGACATGCAGCTCGAACGCCTGGGCCAGCGCGCGGCGGAGCTGCTGATCGCGGCGATCGAGGGCGAGCCGGCACGCGGCGTGGAGCGGCTGACGCCGCGGCTGGTGGCGCGGGCGTCGACGCTGGGTGACGGGTAGGGCGGCGTCTCGACGGTCGTCGCTGTCGCCGCCGCTGCCGGCGTCGCTGCCGGCGTCGCGAGGCCTGACGCACCCCAGTTTGTGGGCCCGCCGGCGTCGCTGCGGCCGTCTCCTCTTCTTCGAGGCCCGGGGTTTCTCACTTTTCGAGGCCCGCAAAGCGGAGAAAGTCGGGTCTCAAAGAGGAGGTGCCCGGCTGGGCCACCGGCGAGGACGGCGTCACGTGGACGCGTGGCGTCACCGAGCCGTTCCTTCCGAACGGCGCGCCGGGCACCTGGAACGCATCCGAGAGCGGGCACCCCGGGGTACTGGCCGACGACGACGGCCGCACCAACCTGCTGGCGGGCGCCGAGATCGTCTGGACGGAGGGGCGCCCCGCGCTGCGTGAGGGGTAGGTCTCGCGCAGTCGGTGGGAGCGGCTACTGTCGGAAGGCGAAGGCGACCGACGCGTCGTCGACCCGGACGGTCCGCACCTCGTCGGCGGGGTGGTCGACCGGCAGCACCACGACCTGGCTCACCGCCAGGTGGTCCGGTGCGCACCTGGTCTCGTCGCTGGGCGCGGTCGTGACGTGCACCGTCCAGGGGTCGTACCAGGTGACCGACACCGGATACGGCATGCAGCCGGGGGTGCCCCACATCGTCACCGTGAGGCGCGCGGGCCGGACCGCCGCGTCGACGATCGCGTTGGTCATGCCCTCGATCGGCGGCCCTGGTGGCGACTCCTCGGCCGCTTCGGCGGGAAAACTCTCGACGACGAGCGAGCGCGGCGTGACCTCCGGCGGCGGGACGGCGCCGTTCCCGGCGCAGGCCGCGAGGCCGACCGGGAGTGCGGCGGCGACCAGGAGCGCGAGCCCGAGCACCCGTGGGAGGGTGAGCGACGTCGTCCGCTGCCGGAGCATGCTCGGTCCCTCCCGATACGTGTGGTGTCGTATCGACGATGGCAGGCGCGCCGGGGGAACTTCAAAGGATTACTTCGCTGCTTGCGGCCCCGAAACACCCGGCCGTCGGAGGCGCCGATCGGATACACTCGGGCACGTCCTACCGGGAGTCTCCCGGTCCGGCCCGGGAGACTTCGGGCCGTCGCGGACCCACGGGGTGTAGCGCAGCTTGGTAGCGCATCTGCTTTGGGAGCAGAGGGTCGCAGGTTCAAATCCTGTCACCCCGACCAGCGAGAACACGGTGGGGGAGTAGTTCGCTCCCCACCGTGTTCCCCACCAGGTCCGATTCGCGCCCGCTCTTGGTCAGCCTGCGTCAATTACTACTGGTGAGGCGGTGGCACGGAGTGGCAGTGCAGATCGTGCTCTGCATGATCGCGTTCTTCGGCTCCTTTGGCCTCATCGGGAGCGCCTTCAACGGGCACTTCTGGGGTTGGGGCAAGCCTGCGGGCAGGTGGCTCGGGATCGTCTTCAACGGAACCATGATGGCCCTTGCTTTCGAGCGAGTTCTGAACGAGGGAATGCTCGTCGTCTGGACGGTGATGGTGTTAGCAGGTGGTGGTCTCGGCATTGCACTAGGCGTGAGAGACCTCAAGGCCGCGCGCCATTCCGGTCAGGAGCCCACGGACCGGGCGGGCTGACGGTTTCGATGGCCGCAGCGCCACTGCTACTGATGAACATTGGTGCTGGTGGGCATCGTCATTTCCGACACCTCGGGGTGCCTATCTGGCGCTTGCCCAGACTCGGCATGGTCGCCGTCTCGCCCACGACGTGCTGAAACACCGTGAGCCGGGCTGGTCGCGGGGGTTCCCGTGTCCTGGTCGTTCGCCGACGGTCAAGTTTCCCTCCTCGTGGGCGAGGACGATGAAGTCTGGGACGTCGCTGTCACCATCCCCGTCGAGGTCGTCGACGAGTTGGCGCAAGCGGTTGGGCGTCTTGCGGAACCCTGACGGATCAGCTCAGTCAGCGAAGACCAGGTCGAAGAGCCCGTCGGGAATGGTGACGTGCTCGTCGGCCAGCGACACGGCGTCGACCCAGGCAGGTGGGAGCTCGGGGAACCCGGTGGACGGGCCGGCGCCGACCAGGCCCTCCAGCGCGAACGCGACGGGCGCGGTCACTTGCGGACGTACTGCCGCCCCAGCGCCGTCGAGCAGTTCGGTGAGAACCGGCCAGGCGTCCGGGGGCCAACACGCCACCGACCTGCTCGCACCAGAGCCGGACCTGGCGCGAAGGCTTGATGCCGACGGCGATGAGGATCCCCATGGAACCGGGGTCCTGTCCGAGCCGGCCCAGGAACTCGTTGCACGTCCAGGCCAAGGTCTGGGCATAGGCGGCAACCTCGCCGACACCGTCCGGGAGCCGCATCTGCAGCTCGTCGTCAGCCTGGTAGAGCCGGAGGGAGCCCAGCCGGAACACCGGTTCTGAAGGCCGGGCTGTGGCTGCGCTCACGGGACCGCGCGGCGTGCGTCGCCGGAAGATTGGCATGGCCGAAGTCTGTCATCCCGCGCCTGGCTCGGCTGCTATCTGGAGGACCCGGCGATCACAGCGCCGCGGCCAGCCCCCGGACGACCTCGGCGGCCGCGCCCGTCGTCGCGTGCCGGTAGCCCGTGCCCGCCCACAGGTGGAGCCGTTCGGCGTCCCCGGCGGCCGCCGCCCGGCGGCGCAGGTCGCGCGTGAGGTGGTGGATCGCGGGGTAGCCCACCGGCGCGACGGCGTCGTGCCGGTCGACGAACCGGTTGCGCACCGCGCGCGCCGGCCGGCCGGTGAACGACCTGGTCACCACGGTTCCGCGGTCGGACGCCGCCAGCGCGTCCCGGTAGGTCGCCGACGCGCCGGACTCGTCGGTGCGCAGCAGCAGCGTGCCGACGGCGACGGCCTGCGCCCCGGCCGTCAGCAGCTCCCGCACGGCCTCGGGCCCGCCCACGCCGCCCGCCGCCACCAGCGGCAGGTCGACGGCGGCCGCGACGGCGCGGACCACCGACGCCGTCGGCGCGTCGGCCACCCGCCGGGCCGGGTCCCACGTGGCGCTGTGCCCGCCTGCGGCCGGGCCCTGGGCCACGAGCCCGTCCACGCCGCCATCGCTCGCAGCCGCGGCCTCGTCGGCGGTGGTCACCGAGGCGAGCACCACGGTGCCCGCCCGGCGCAGGGCATGGATGTCCGCCGGGCCGGGCAGGCCGAACGTGAACGACACGACCGGCACCGGGTCGTCGAGCAGCAGGGCGAGCTTGTCCGGCCACCGGTCGTCGTCGTCCACGGGATCGGCGGAGAGCTCGACGCCCAGGGCGTCCGCCTCCGGGGCCAGCCGCCGGGCGTAGGCCGCGAACGCCGCCCGGTCCAGGCTCCCCGTCCCGGGGACGAAGAGGTTGACCCCGAACGGGCTGTCCCACGCGCGTGCGGCAGCGATGTCGGCCGCGAGCCGTTCGGGCGTGAGGTACCCGCCCGGCAGGAAGGCGAACGCACCGGCCCGCGTGGCCGCCGCGGCCAGCGCGGTCGTCGTCGCGCCGCCGGCCATCGGGGCCGCCACGATCGGCAGGTCGCTGCCCAGCAGGTTCGGGGTCGTCACAGTCGTGCTCCGTTCGGCGGTTCCGCGAGAGGCACCCTACTCGGCGGGCTCCCCGGTGCCCGCGAGGTCGTCGAGGAACCGCAGGACCACCTCCCGCTCCTCCGGCTTGAGGCGGGCGACCGCCTCGAACCGGTGGGCGTGGCTGCGGCCGACGCTGCGCAGGGCGATCCGCCGGGTCTCCTCGGTGACCTCGACCGCGAGGCTGCGGCGGTCCGTCGGGTGGGGGAGCCGGCGCACGTGGCCGGCGTCGGCCAGCCGGTCGAGCATCTTGGTGGTCGACGCCGACGTGATGCCCAGGTGCGCGGCGATCGCACCCGGGGTCGCGGTCTCGCCGCGGTGCTGGGCCGCGATGACGAACCGCAGGGTGCGCATGTCGGTCTCGCCGAGCTTCATGTAGCGGCGCGACGCCTCGCTCATCCGGCGCTCCGTCTCCCGCCAGTCACGCAGTCCCTCCAGCACGCGGACCACCTGGTCGACGTCGCGGTCGTCGAGGCCCGCACGCTGCACGATCTCCTCCTGCGGGTCGAGCACCCGGGGATCCAGCATGGACGGAGCGGGTGGCTGGGTCGGCTCGGGTTCAGGAACCACGGAGGATCCCCTTCCTGCTATCACTCGCCACTCTTGAAGGTAGCCTGGCTAGCGAAAAAGTACCACGGCTGGCGCCTCGGTGTGCCTATGGTCGAGGGGGAAGCGGGCAGGTACGTCGCGAGGGGGCGGGAGTGCCATGCGGGTACGGGTGCGTAGGGAAGAAGACCGAGGGGCGGGCGTCGCGCGCCGGCTCCTGACGGTGTCGGTGGCGACCGGCGTCGTCGTCCTGGTGGCGGGCTGCGGCATGTTCGACCGCGGGCACGACGGCGGCCCGCCGCACGGCGGGATGGGATCCCGGTCCGCCCCGGCGGGCGCAGGGCTGCCGCAGTCGGACGAGCCGGCCGACCTGGACCCGGCCGACCTCACCACCGAGATCGACAACGAGTACTGGCCCATGGAGCCCGGCACGCAGTGGGTCTACCGCGAGACCGACGAGGAGGGCCAGGAGCTGCGCGTGGTGGTGACGGTCACCAGCGAGACCAAGGAGATCGCCGACGGCGCCACGGCGCGCGTCGTGCGGGACACCGTGACGCGGCGCGGCGAGGTGGTCGAGGACACCTTCGACTGGTACGCGCAGGACCCCGACGGCACGATCTGGTACCTCGGCGAGGACACGGCCGAGTTCGAGGACGGCCGGGTCGCCACCACGGAGGGCTCGTTCGAGGCGGGGCTCGACGGCGCCCTTCCCGGCGTGATCGTGCCGGCCGATCCCGCCGTCGGGATGGCGTACCGGCAGGAGTTCTACCGGGGCGAGGCCGAGGACAACGGCGAGGTGCTCAGCCTGGACGAGCAGGCCGAGGTCCCGGCGGGGCACTACGACCGCGCGCTGCTGACCAAGGACACGATCACCATCGAGCCCGACGTGCTCGAGTACAAGCTCTACGCCCCCGGCGTCGGGCCGGTCCTCGTGCTCGGGGTCTCGGGAGGGGGCGGCCGCGAGGAGCTCGTCGAGGTCGGGACGGTGCCGGCCGAGGTCGCGGAGGCTGCGGGCACCGTGCCGCTCGGCGAGCCGTACGAGTGAGCCCGCCTCGCCGGGGCGCGAAGGCCGGTCAGATCCAGCCGCGCTCCTCCGCCACCAGCACCGCCTGCTGACGGGTGTCGACGGCGAGCTTGCCCAGCACGGCGGAGACGTGGTTGCGGACCGTGCCCGGGGCGAGCGACAGGGTGCGCGCGATCTGCCGCGTCGTCTCGCCGTGCCGGCCGGCGCGCAGCACGTCCAGCTCACGGTCGGTCAGCGGCGACCGCTCGTCGCGCAGCGCGTCGGCCGCGACCTCCGGGTCCACGTACCGGCCGCCCGCCGCGACGCGGCGGATGACGGCCGCGACCTCGTCGGCGGGGCGCGACTTGGGCAGGAAGCCGACGGCGCCCGAGGCCAGCGCGCGCCGCAGGACGCCGGGCCGGGCGTGCCGGGTGACGATCACGCAGCGCGTGGGCAGCGTGCGGTTCAGCCGCTGGGCCACCTCCACGCCGTCCAGGTGCGGCATCTCGAGGTCCAGCAGGCAGACGTCGGGCCGCAGCCGCTCCGCCTCGGCGACCGCCTCCGCGCCGTCGGCGCACTCGGCCACGACCTCGATGTCCGCTTCCAGCCGGAGCAGCGCGGCCAGGGCGGACCGGATCATCCCCTCGTCGTCGGCGAGCAGCACTCGGATCATCGGGTCAGGGTACGGGGCAGGTCGTCGCCCGGGCGTTCGACATGTCGACCGTGCCCGGCGCAGCCAGTATGGAAGGGCGCCGTCTCGGCGCACGGGAGGTGCGTCGTGTCGTCATTCCTCTATCGGCTCGGGCGTGCGGTGGCCCGGTACCGCGGCCTGGTCGTCCTCGCGTGGCTCCTGGTGCTCATCGTGTGCGGCACCGCGAGCGCCCTCCTGAACAAGGGTACGGACGACACCTTCGCGATCCCGGGGTCGGAGTCGCAGGACGCGATGGACCACCTCGACAATGTCTTTCCGCAGGTCAGCGGCACCTCTGCGCAGCTCGTGCTGCTGGTTCCGGAGGGGCAGCAGGTCGATACCGCCGCGACGCGGCAGGCGGTGTCGGACGCCGTGGACCGGATCGGGGACGTGGCGCAGGTGGAGCTGGCCTCCGACCCGTTCGACCCGGACGTCAACGACGCGGTGTCCGACGACGGCCTGGCGGCGAACATCGGGGTGCAGCTCAGCGTGGTCTCGACCGATGTCCACGACAGCACGCTGACGGACCTGAGCGGGATCGCGGATGATCTCGCGGGTGAGGTCGGGAGCGGCGCCCGGGTCTACACGGGCGGGGACGCGTTCGCGGACCGGGTGCCGGGGCTGAGCTCCACGGAGGCCGTGGGGCTGCTCATCGCGCTCGTGGTGCTGCTGCTGATGTTCCGGACGATCGTCGCGGCGGTGATGCCGCTCGTGACGGCGGTGGTGGGCGTGGGTGTGTCCGTGGCCCTGGTCTACCTGGGAACCCTCTTCGTTCCGGTCTCCTCGACCGCGCCCATGCTCGCGGTGATGATCGGCCTGGCGGTGGGCATCGACTACGCGCTCTTCCTGCTGTCCCGGCACCGCGACCAGCTCGCCGAGGGCCTGTCGGTCGAGGAGTCGATCGCCCGGGCCACCGCGACGGCGGGCTCCGCGGTGCTCTTCGCCGGGCTGACGGTGCTGATCGCGCTGCTCGGCCTGTCCGTGGCGCGCATCCCGTTCCTGACGACCATGGGCGTCGCGGCGGCGCTGGGCGTGGCCGTCGCGGTCTGCGTGGCGGTGACGCTCGTGCCGGCGCTGCTGGCGTTCGCCGGACGCCGGCTGGTGCCCAAGGCCCGGGCCCAGGCAGGAGGAGAGCGCTCCGGACGCCGTCGCCGCCCCCGGCTCCGCAAGCCTCGGGTCGCCCGGCCGTGGGTCCGCTTCGTCACGCGCAGGCCGATCGTCACCATCGCCGTCGTGGTGCTCGGGCTCGGCGCCCTGGCCGTGCCCGCGGCGAACCTGCGCCTCGCGCTGCCGGACAACGGCAGCCAGGAGCCCGGGTCGCCGGCGCGCGAGACCTATGACGTGGTGGCGGAGCACTTCGGCGCCGGCTACAACGGGCCGCTCCTGGTGACGGCGGACGTCATCCAGTCCACCGACCCGTCGGGACTGGTCGACGACCTCGCGGACGAGATCCGCGACCTCCCCGGCGTCGCTGCGGTGCCCCTGGCCACGCCCAACGAGAAGGGCGACACGGGCATTATCTCGGTGGTCCCCACCACGGCGCCGGACGACGCCCGCACCGACGCGCTGGTGGAGCGGATCCGGGACCAGGAGCCGCACTGGCTCGCCGAGCACGACACCCAGACGGCCGTCACGGGCCTGACCGCCGTCGGCATCGACGTGTCCGCCCGGCTGGGCGCCGCGCTGGTCCCGTTCGGCCTGCTCGTGGCCGGGCTCTCGCTCGTGCTGCTGGCCATGGTGTTCCGCTCGGTCTGGGTGCCGGTCAAGGCGACCGTGGGCTACCTGCTCTCGATCGGGGCGGCGTTCGGCCTCACGTCGCTCGTGTTCCAGGAGGGGCACGGCGCCGCCCTGCTCGACGTCGCGCACGTCGGGAGCGTCATCAGCTTTCTGCCGATCATCCTGATGGGCGTGCTGTTCGGCCTTGCGATGGACTACGAGGTCTTCCTGGTCTCGCGGATCCGTGAGCACTACGCCCACCACGGCGGCGCGCAGGAGGCGATCGAGGAGGGCTTCGTCTCGGCCTCCCGGGTGGTCGTCGCGGCGGCGCTCATCATGTTCGGCGTCTTCGCGGCGTTCGTGCCGGACGGCAGCGCGACCATCAAGCCGATCGCGTTCGCCCTGGCCGTGGGCGTCTTCATCGACGCGTTCGTGGTCCGGATGACGTTCGTGCCCGCCGTGCTCGCGCTGCTCGGCGACCGGGCCTGGGGCCTGCCGCCCGCGCTCGACCGCCGGCTGCCGGTGTTCGACGCCGAGGGTGACGGGCTGCTGCACGAGCTGCGGCTGGCGGACTGGCCCGCGCCGGACAGCGACGAGGTGATCAGCGCGCGGGCCCTCAGCCTGGACGACGACCGCGGCCGCCCGGTCTACCGCGACGTCGAGCTGCACGTGCCCCGGGGCGAGGTGCTGGTGCTGCACGGGTCCGGCGCGGTGGGCAAGTCGGCGCTGCTGCTCTCGCTCGCGGGGCGGGTGACCAGGCATCGCGGCGACCTGAAGGTGCTGGGACAGGTGCTGCCGCAGCACGTGCACGCCCTGCGGCCGAAGGTCGCCGTCGTCGACGGCCGCGGCGACCGGGACCCCGCGGGCCGGGTCACGGAGGCGCTGGCGCGCGACATCGAGCTGATCCTGGTCGACGACGCCGACCTGGTGCTCCGCTCCGAGGCCCGCGCCCGCCTGCGTGACCAGCTCGGCTTCCGCGTGACCTCCGGCGGATCGCCCGCCACGTTCGTCCTGGCCTGCCAGGACCCCGACCGGGTGGTCGACCTGCTCCCGCTGGAGGCCACCCAGCTCTACGCGATGACCCGCCGACCCGCAGAGGTCCTGTGATGACCATGTCGTTCGCCGCCTCCGCCCGCTCCCTGACGACCCGGCCCCTGACCTGGCGCACCTGGACCGCCCTCGTGGCCGTGCCGCTGCTCGTCATGGGCCTGCTCACCTGGGCCTTCTGGTCCCCGGGCACCGACCACCAGACCGCCCGGGCCGCCGTCGTGAACAACGACGAGCCCGTCGAGGTGAACGGGCAGCAGATCCCGCTCGGCCGCACGCTCGCCGGGAACCTGACCCACGACGACGACTCCGCGTACGCCTGGGTGCTCACCGACGCCTCCGACGCGCGCGACGGGCTCGACAGCGGCACCTACGCCGCCGTCGTCACCATCCCGAAGGACTTCTCCGCCCAGGGCATGTCGGCCGCGACCGCGGACGACCCGATGGACGCCGTCCAGGCCGGCCTGGACGTGCAGACCACCACGGCCGCCGGGGTGGCGGACCCGTACCTGGCCGGCGGCGTGGCCGACGACACCCAGGACGCCCTGAACCAGACGATCGTGGAGTCGTACCTCGGCACCATCTACGGCAGCTTCACGACGCTGCACCAGCAGCTCGGCGACGCCTCGGACAGTGCCGGGCAGCTCGCCGACGGCACCGCCCAGCTCAGCGACGGCGCCGACGACCTGTCCGGCGGCGTGGACCAGGTCGCCGACGGCGCCGACGAGCTGTCCGGGGGCGCCGGGGCGCTCGCCGCCGGTACCGGCCCGCTCGCGGCCGGGGCGGCGGGGCTCGCCTCGGGTGCGTCCGTGCTGGCCGGCGCCACCGGCGACCTCGCCGCGGGGGCCGGGCAGGTCGCCGACGGCACGGCCGCGCTGTCCTCCGGCCTGGACGACGCCGCGCAGCGTGCGGCACGGCTCCCCGCGGCCGCCCAGGAGCTGGCCGACGGCGCCGACCGGGTCGCCGACGGCAACAAGCGGCTCGCGGACCGGGTGGTCCCGGTGGCCGACCGGGCGATCGACGGCCTGGACCGGCTCCCCGACACGCGGGACGTCGTCGCCGAGCTGGACCGGCTCGCGGAGCGGTGCGGCACGAGCGTGGTGGCCGACCGCGACTTCTGCCAGGCCCTGGAGCGCGCGGCCGGCCGGGCCGACTCCGCCGCACAGCGGATCGAGGACGGCAGGGCCCGGGTGCGCGCCGACGTCGTGTCCGCGCGCGACGCGGTGCAGGCGCTGCGCACCGGCTCGCGGCAGGTGGCCCGGGGCAACGCGGAGCTGGCCACGCGGTCCGCCGAGCTGGCGGCTGGGATCGCCTCGGCGGCGAGCGCCGCGGACGACCTGAACGCGGGGGCGCAGGGCGTCGCGTCGGGCGCCGGGCAGGTCGACTCCGCCGCGGGGCAGCTCGCCGTGGGGGCGGCGGACCTCGACGCCGGTGTGGCGCAGACGAACGCGGCGGCGCAGCAGGTCGCCGTCGGCGCGAGCGGGCTGGCCACGGGCGCGGACGACCTGGTGCCGGGCGCGGACCAGGTCGCGAGCGGTGCCCACGACGCGGACGACGGCGCGCGCCAGCTCGCCTCGGGGCTGTCGGACGCCGTCGGGCAGGTGCCCACGTACACGGATGACGAGCAGGACCACCTGTCGGCCGTGGCGTCCGACCCGACGACGTCGACCACCACCTCCGCGCCGTTCGGCGTGCTGTCGATCGCGCTGTTCTCCGCGCTGGCGCTGTGGGCTCTCGCGCTGGTGACGTACCTGGCGACGCGCCCGCTGCCGGCCGGGATCCTGACGTCGCGGGAGCCGACGTGGAGGCTCACGCTGCGGGCCGCGGTGCCGGGGTCGATCGCGGCGGCGAGCGCCGCGCTGGTCATCTCGGCCGTCGCGATCCCGGTGCTGCGGCTGCACCTGTCGGCGGCGGTGGGCTTCGTGCTGGTCGCGCTGCTCTCGGCGGCCACGTTCGTGGTGCTCAACCAGGCGCTGGCCGCGATCTTCGGGCCGGCGGGGCGGCTGGCGTCGCTCGCGGTCGCCGTCCTGACCGTGGCGACGGGCGTGGTGACCACGCTGCCCGGCCCGTTGTACGCGCTCGCGGACGTGCTGCCGACGCACGGCGCGATCATCGCGCTGCGAGCCGTGACGACCGACAGCGCGGGCCTCGCCGGCGGTGTCGCGGAGCTGGTCGCGTGGTTGGTCGTGGGGCTGCTGGCCACGATCGTGGTGACCGACCGTCGCCGGTACGTGTCGCCGCGCCGGCTGCGGCTGGACGCCCCGGAGGCGCGGCCGGCGACGGCGGCCGGGTAACGGGCGTGGGCGCCGTCGCCCGTCTCGCCATCTCCTTCGAGGCCCGGGTTTCTTCGCTTTGAGGCGCCTCAAAGCGAAGAAACCCGGGCCTCGAAGGAGACTCGGTGCGGCCCGTAACGGCCCGCCCGCGAACCGCGGGACCAGCCGCGGACTCGCCCGTCGGAGAAGTCCGTTCTGGGTATTTTCGCTGGTCACACAACCTCCGCACGGTTCACGTGCGTCTGGGATACGTGGCGCCGCACAGGCGGCGTGCTCGACTCGGACGGGAGAACCCGATGCGCAAGAGAGCAAGTGCAGCGGCGGTCGCTCTGGCGATCGCGCTGGGCGGGGGGACGTGGGCGACCGCGGCCGTACCGCGGGACACACCGGCACCGCACGACACCCAGGAGCGGCCCACGGCCGCGGAGCCGGGGCGCACCGCGACGGTGACGCTGCTGACGGGCGACGTCGTCTCCGTGGAGACCACGGCCGACGGCTCGCCGGACGTGGAGACCGTGACGGTGCGGCCCGGCCCCGGCCGGGAGCACATGGCGTTCTTCCAGCAGCGCGAGGGGGACCACCTCTACGTGATCCCGCGCGACGTGGCGCGGCTGGTGCCCGGCCGCCTGGACCGGGCGCTGTTCGACGTGACCGGCCTGGTCGAGGCCGGGTACGACGACGCCTCGCGCGACTCGCTGCCCGTGATCGTCCAGACCGCCGCGGCGACCGACGCCGCAGCGGCCGCCGACGCCCCCGGCTCGGACGCCGCCGCGCGGGCCGCGGCACCGGCCGAGCAGGACTGGGCGACGTCGGGCATCACGCCCGACCGGGACCTGGAGTCGGTGGGCGCGGTGGCCGACGAGCTGCCCAGGGCTCGCGCGGCGAAGCTGCTCGACGCCCTCGCGCCGGTGGCGGAACCGGGTGCCGAGAGGCGGACCAGGCAGGCCGCCGACCCCGACGCCGTCGGGTACGTCTGGCTGGACCAGCCGGTCCGCGCGTCGGACGCCGACTCGATGCCGCAGATCGGCGCGCCCGAGGCGTGGGACGCCGGGTTCACGGGCGAGGGGGTCACCGTCGCCGTGCTCGACTCGGGCATCGACGCGACGCACCCCGACCTCGACGAGGTGGTGGTCGGCTCGCGGGACTTCACCGGCAAGGGCGACGTGACCGACGGCGACGGCCACGGCACGCACGTCGCCTCGATCCTGGCCGGGTCGGGCGAGGGGTCCGGCGGCGTGAACCAGGGCGTGGCACCGGACGCCGACCTGCTGGTCGGCAAGGTGCTGGACGACGACGGCAACGGCGAGCTCTCCGGCGTCATCGCGGGCATGGAGTGGGCGGCCGCGGAGGGCGCCGACGTGGTCAACCTGTCGCTCGGCAGCCTGTTCTTCGACGTCCCGTCGCCGGACGCCGTGGCGGTGGACGAGCTGTCCGCACGGTTCGGCACGCTGTTCGTCGTGGCCGCGGGCAACGACGGCGACTTCGGCTACGGGACCGTCGGCTCGCCGGGGATCGCGGCGTCGGCCCTCACGGTGGGCGCCGTGGACGACGACGACGCCGTCACCTGGTACTCCAGCCGCGGCGGCGTCGACCCGGGGCTGCTCAAGCCCGAAGTGGTGGCGCCGGGTGACGGGATCGTCGCCGCGCGGGCCACGGGCACGACCGCGGGCGACGTGGTCGACGACCTGCACGTCGCGCTGAGCGGCACCTCCATGGCCACCCCGCACGTCGCCGGCGCGGCCGCGGTGCTCAAGCAGGCCCGGCCCGAGCTGGACGGCCAGGCCCTCAAGTCGGCGCTGACGGGCTCGGCCGAGCCCACCGGCGCGGACGTCTGGTCCGAGGGCGCGGGGCGGATCACCGTCCCGGGCGCCATCGCGCAGGAGGTGACCGCCTCCCCGGCGTCGCTCTCTCTGGGCACCTTCACCTGGCCGCACGACGGCGAATCGGCCGCCGGCACACTGACCTACGCGAACGCGGGCCCCGACGACGTCACGCTCACCCTGACGTCCGACGTCACCGACGCGTCCGGCGGCGCGGTGCCGGACGCGGTCACGCTGTCGGCCGACTCGGTCGTCGTGCCCGCCGGCGGGACCGCCGAGGTCGACGTGACCACGACCGACGGCCCCGGCGTGATCGGCGCGATCGGCGGCAACGTCGTGGCCACCGGGCCGGACGGCACGGAGGTGCGCACACCCGTCGGCTGGGCCAAGGAGCGCGAGTACGTGGACCTGACCGTGCGCGCCGTCGACCGCGACGGCGAGCCCGTCAGCGCCGACACCTGGGGTGCCGCGATCCGCCTGGACGCGGACAACGGCGAGCCGTACGCCACCAACCTCTTCTTCAGGGACGGCGTCGCCAAGGCCCGCGTCATCCCGGGCATCTACAGCCCGGTGGCGTTCATCGAGACCCTCGACGACGACGGCGCGGTCACCGACGCGCTCTTCCTGGGCAGCGGCGAGGTCGACGCCACCGCCGACGCCGAGGTGCTGCTGGACGGGACCACGGCGCGGGAGGTCACCACCTCGACGCAGCGCCCGGCCGACCTGGCGAGCCTGGGCCTGTCGCTGGAGACCGAGGACTCGCTGGAGTGGGTCTCCGCCAGCATCAACGTGAAGTACGGGCCGGAGACGGACCTCGCGCTCACCCCCGTGCCGGCTGCGACCCACGGCGACTACGACACCATCGTCCAGGCCACGCTGCTGCCGCCGACCACGGGGGACGGGGCGGCGCCCTACCGCTACGACCTCGCGCACCACAGCGAGGGCGTCGAGGTGCCGGCGCTGCGGGGCGACCGCCGCACGACGGTCGCCGTGGACACCACCTACGGCGCCTCGGTCGGCGACACGCACCTGGCCGAGCGCATGTACTGGGAGCCGGGCACCATCATCGCCGGCGGCCTCGTGGAGCCGGTCCCCGTGGGCACGCGGCGCACGGAGTACCTGACGGCGCTGCCGGGCAGGTGGTACCTCCGGTCGGAGATCCAGGAGGACGGCGTGGGCGTGGTGCTCGCCGAGGCCGAGACGCACGTCTGGAGCGAGCCGGGCCGCGTCCGGCAGGGACTCGCGGCGGGTGCGCTCGCGCCCGCGGTCTCGCGGATCACGCCTGTGGAGCACTGGGACGACCGCCTCTCGCTGGCGCCCACCGACCGTGCCGACGACGACGGCGGCGTGCTGTGGGGCTCCGACGTCGCGCTGCGCCTGCGCGTGTGGCAGGACGGCGAGCTGGTCGACGACGTCCCGGACCCCTACTCGTTCCCCACCGTCCCGGAGGGCGGGGCGGACTACCGGATGCTGCTGGAGAGCACCCCGGACGACCCGGCCTACCGGCTCGCCACCAGCGTGAGCGGCGAGTGGACGTTCCACGCGCGGTCCGACGTCGAGGCCAACGCCCACCCGCCGCTGCTGGACACGGCGTGGGACGTGCGCGGGCTCGACCCGTCCGGCTCGGCGCCCGGGACCACGCGGGTGCGGGTGACCGCCGCCCACCAGGACGGCGCGTACGACACGTCGGCGGTCGAGGACGTGCGCCTGTGGTGGTCGGCGGACGACGGCGCCACCTGGCACCAGGCCAAGGCGGTCCGGGCCGGTGAGGGCGTGTACGACGCGGCGGTCAGGGCGCCGGCCGGCACCGAGCACGTCTCGCTGAAGGTCGAGGCGCGGGACGCGGCGGACGCCTCGGTGAAGAAGACGGTGATCCGGGCCTACGCCGTCGACTGACGCAGCCCGAACGACGAAGGCGGGCCTGGTGGCACTCCGGTCGGAGTGCCACCAGGCCCGCGCTCACCTACCCGTGGCGAACCGTCAGCTCCACGGGACCAGGTAGGACACCGTGGCCATGTCGGCGTCACTGGTCATCTCGTCGAGCTGGTAGTTGCTCTGGCCCGTGACCACCACACGTGTCTGCGACCCCGGACCCGCGGCCACGGCCACGGCGTTGGCCACGTCGCCGGAACCACCGGCGTCGTACAGCGCCGACCAGACCTGCTCGCCCGTGGCGACCGAGTAGGCGACGGTCGCGAAGTCCTCCTCGGTCTCCGCCTCCGCGCTCTGGCCCGTGACCACCACGTGGTCACCGCTGGGCGTGAACGCCGCGGTGTACGCGACGTCGAGGCCGTGCGCCGACCCGTCGTACCGCGCCGACCAGCGCTTCTCGCCCGTCGCGGTGTCGTAGACGGCCGTCAGGTAGTCGCTGCCGGTGCCCTCGCCCCACGAGTTGCCGGTGATGACGACGGAGTCGCCCTCGGGGCTCACGACGACCGTGCGAGGCACGTCGGTGTCGCCGGTGCCCCCGTCGAGCCGCTCGGTCCACAGCGCCTCGCCGGTCTCCAGGGAGTAGCCGATGGTGACCCAGTCGGTCGAGTTCTGGGCGCTGTTGTTGTCGCCGGTCACCACGACGGTGCCGTCCGGCGTGATCGCCACCGCGCCGCCCGAGCCGCCCTTGTCGTCCGGGCCGTCGTAGGTGGCGTCCCAGAGCTGCTCGCCGGTGGCGGCGTCGAACGCCACCGTGCCCCAGTCGACGAGGCTCTTGCCCTCGCCGCGGCTCTGCCCGGTGACCACCACGGCCGAACCGTCCGGCGACGCGGCGATCGCGCGGGCGGCGTCCGTCTCGCCCACCGGGCCGTCGTACAGGGCGCGCCACAGCTCCTCGCCCGTGGCGGCGTCGTACGCGACGGTGCCGTAGTCCGCGGCACCCTGGTCGTCCAGGAGCGACATGCCGGTCACGTAGACGGCCGAGCCGTCGGGGCTCACGGCCAGGGCCTCGCCGTAGTCGGACAGGCCGGCGGCGTCGTACACCGAGACCCACAGGCGCTCGCCGGTGGCGGCGTCGTACGCGATGGTGACGTAGTCGGCCTCGTTCCCGTAGCCCCCGCCCGCGGCCAGCACGAACAGCGTGCTGCCGTCCGGGCTGATGCCGAACCCGGTCTGGTCACCGCCCACGCCGGTGGGGCCCTCGTACACGTCCGACCACAAGGGCCGGCCCGTCGCCGCGTCGTAGGCGGCGGTCACCGGGGAGTTCTGGAAACCGCCCCAGCTCGCGGGCGAGGTCTGACCGGCGGTGTAGACGACCGTGCCGTCCGGCGAGGTGAGCGTCTCGTTGCCGTTGTCGTCGTTGGCACCCAGGGCGTTCTCGCCGCCGTTGTAGCGGGCGGTCCAGGCCTCGGCGCCCATGCGCAGCACGATGGGGGAGCGGACGCTGTGGCCGCCGCGCCCGTCGGACCAGGTGAGGTGGCCGGCGAGCCGCACGTTCAGGGCGGCCTCGCCGCGCGTGAACGTGACGGTGAACGACGCCGACCTGCCCGGCGACAGCGTCAGCTTGCGGGGGCTGACCTGCACCCCGAGGCCCTCCAGGCCCGTCACGTCGGCCGTGTACGTGGCGCGCTTCTTGCCCACGTTGGTCACCGTGCGGGTGACGGTCTGGCCGTCGGCGGCCCGCCCGATCGCGATCGAGGGGGTGTTCAGGTCGGACGGCGCGAGGGAGTGCCCGTCCTTCTCCAGGGCGTCGCAGGTGTCCTGCTGCACCCCGTCGGTGGCGCCGCAGAGGAAGGCGAACCAGTCCTCCACCGTGCTGTCGTAGACCAGGCCCGGGTCGGTGGAGTCGTCCGCCGCCACGTGCCCGCCGCCCTGCTGGAACAGGGTGGCCGGGGTCTCGGGGTCGGCGTCCAGCACGTCCGTGCCGGTGGTCATCAGGGCCGACTTGACCGCCATCGGCGACCACTTCGGGTGCTCCTCGACCAGCGCCGCCGCCAGGCCCGCCACGTACGGCGCGGACATGCTGGTGCCGCTCATCAGGTTGAAGTCCAGGCCCTGCTGTCCCGGGGGTGCCACGGAGGCGAGGATGTCCTGGCCGGGTGCGGTGACGTCGGGCTTGAGGATGTCGCCGTTGCCCGCCAGCGACGGGCCGCGCGAGGAGAACGCCGCCGTGTACGGGGCGGGCGTCGAGGTGTCGACCGAGGCCGCGGCGATCGTGGCCGTGGCGCCGGAGGTCTTGGCGTAGGCGATCAGCGCGTCCCGCTCGGTGTCGGCCACGTGCACGGACGGCACGGCCTGGACGTCGGTGTTGAGCGTGTCGCCCTCGACGGTGTTCACGAGGATCATGCCGACGCCGCCGGCCTCGGCCACCGCCGCGCCCTTGTTGACGCGGGCGTTCTCGCCGCGGTCGCAGAGCACGATCTTGCCGGCCACCTTCGCCGGGTCGAGCGCGGGCTTGCCGTTGTTGTCCGCGGTGGTGAAGCACAGGCCCGCGTTCGAGACCGTGGCTCCCGCCGCGACGACGTCGCGCCCGTAGACGAACGGCGCCGGGTCCACGACCTTCGCGGCCAGCGACGTGCCGGAGACCGTGGTGCCGTTGCCGAGCGTCGCGGTGGACCGCGCCGAGGTGGAGTGCGTGGCCGCGGCCACCGTGGTGATCCACGGGCTCGGGTGCGCCACCGTGCCGGACGCCGGGCCGCTGTTGCCCGCCGACGCGGAGACGAACACGCCGGCCTGCGCCGCCGCGAGGAACGCGAGCTCCGTCGGGTCCAGGAAGTCGGTCAGCGTGCCCGAGACGGAGAAGTTGATGACGTCCACGCCGTCCGCGACGGCCTGGTCCACGGCGGCGACGATGTCGGAGGGGTACCCGCTCGCCGTCGAACCGTCCTCGGCGGACCACAGCGCCTTGTAGGCGGCGATCCGGGCGCGCGGCGCGATGCCGCTCACCGTGGTGCTGAACTTGTTGAGCGGACCGGTGACGGCGACGTCCTTGTTGCCGCCCGCGGTCGACGCCGTGTGGGTGCCGTGCCCGTTGTAGTCACGCGCCGACTGGAACTCCCACGGCATCTGCTCGGCGATACCGGCGTCGCCGCCCCACCCGTCGTTGAAGTGCCGGGCCGAGACCAGCTTGTTGTTGCACGCGTCGTCGTCCCACGAGTCGTCGCCGACGGTCTCCGCGTCGTCGCACTCGCCGTCGAACCCGCGCAGGCGCTGGTAGGCGGGACGGCCGCGCTTGTCCTTGTCGGAGAAGCTGGCGCTGTCCGGCCAGATGCCGGAGTCGATGACGCCGATGACGACGTCCTCGCCCGCGGCGGAGTGCTTGGTCAGGCCCTGCGGGCTCTTGAGCTGCGCCGGGGCGTCGGAGCCGTCCTTCTGGTCGCTCCAGACGGTGATGCCCTCGTCGCCGTCGTCGTCGCCCTTGTCGTCGGCGGGTGCCACGCTCTTGTCGTCGGCCGTGGCCGCCGTCGTCGTGTGCACCAGCACGTCCTCGGTGACCGACACGACGCCCGGCTCGGTGCGCAGCTCGGCCGCCTGGGCGGACGTCAGCGACGTCGCGAACCCGTCGAACGAGTACACGTACTGGTAGAGCGTGTCCTTGGCGCCCACGCTCGACAGGGCGGCGCGGTGCCGGCCCTTGAGGTGCTTGGCGTACTCGACCACCTCGGGGGCGGCCGGGTCGATCTTCTCGCCCTCCGCCGGCTTCGTGGCGGCCAGGCCGGCCACGCCGCCCGTGTAGGTCGCGACGGGCTCCAGCGCCATCTGGACTATGTAGTTCTTCTTCGCCGTGGCGTCGGGCTGTGCCCCGGCCGCGGGAGTCGTCGCCGTCGCCGTGAGCGCGAGCGCGATCGTCACCGCCGCCGCGCGGCGCACATGCCCGCGTGACAGCCGGCGTTCGTCGGACCGTCGGTCCATGTGCCCTCCTCTGGATCAGCCGCGGTGCATCCGCGGCTGATCAGTGAAGGTAATAGCGTCGATTGTCGGAAACATCAGTGCCATACACTGACTTTTGCCTCACGACGGGCACACCCCGGCCCCCGGGTACGACACGGAGGGAGCGGCCGTTGAGTCTTGACCAGACGACTGCCGCACCGGCCCGACCGCGAGTTTCACCCGTCCTGGTGGGCCGCACCGCCGAGCTCGAGTCCCTGGTCCGCAAGGTCCTGCAGACCCCCTCGCTGGTCGTGATCGACGGCGAGGCGGGCGTCGGGAAGAGCCGGCTGGTCCGGGAGCTCGCCACCGACCCGGCGCTCGCGGGCCGGCCCGTGCTGATCGGGCACTGCGAGCACCTCCAGGAGCCCCTGCCGCTCGCACCGGTGCTCGACGTGCTCTCGCACCACGCGGACCTGGTGCCGGCCGGCGACCACAACCCGATCGTCGGTGCGCTCGCCCCGCTGGTGCCGGAGCTCGGCGACCGGCTCCCGCCGCCGCCCCCCGAGCTGGCCGACCAGGGCGCCTCCCGGCACCGGGTGTTCCGGGCCGCCGCCGAGCTGCTGGACCGGATAGGACCCGCCGTGCTGGTCCTGGAGGACGTGCACTGGGCCGAGAGCAGCACGTTCGACTTCCTGACCTTCCTCGCCGCGCACCAGCCCGCGGGCCTGTGCATCGTGCTGACCCTGCGCAGCGGCGGGGCGCCGCTCCCGGTGCGCGAGTCGTTCGCCCGGGCGGCGTCCGGCCCGCCCCTGGCCCTCACCCTGCGCCCGCTCGACCCCGCCGGCGTCGGCGAGCTGGCCGGGCGGATCCTCGGCACCCAGGTCTCCGACGCGTTCGCCGCCTCGCTCCACGAGCGCACCGGCGGCATCCCGTTCGTGGCCGAGGAGGTGCTGGGCACCCTGCACGAGACCCCGCTGCCCGACGACGGCGCGCACCAGGACGACGTGCTCACCGACCTCGCGGTGCCCACGGCGCTGCGCGACGTGGTGCTGGGGCGGCTGGACGGCGTCGCCGAGGGCACCCGCGAGGTGCTCGGCGTCGCCTCCGTGCTCGACCACCCCGTCGACGTCGACCTGATCGCGGAGGTCACCGGCCTCCCGCCCGCCGACGTCGTCGCCGCCCTGGTCGACGCGATCACGGCGGGCCTGCTGCACGAGCAGGACGGGCAGGTGCGGTTCCGGCACGTGCTGGCCGAGCAGATCGTCTACGACGCGCTGCCCACGCCCACCCGCCGGCTGCTGCACCGCACGGTCGCCCGCGCCATCGAGGACCGGGAGGGCCCGCGGCCCGTGGCGCGCCTGGCGCACCACTACCAGCGCGCGGGGGACACCATCCGGTTCGTCCGCTACGCGGAGGACGCCGCGGACCTGGCCGTCTCGCACGGCGACGACGCCCACGCCGCGCGGCTCCTGGTGCAGGCCATGGAGACCGACCTGCCCACGGACCACCGGCTGCGGCTGGCGGTCAAGCTCGGCCGGGCGGCGGTCGACGGGCTGGCACACATCGAGGCCGTACCGCTCCTCCAGCAGCTCCTGGCCACCGAGCTGCTGCCGAGCGACGTGCGCGGCGAGCTCCGGTTCGCCCTGGGCCGGCTGCTCCGGCAGCAGGGCCTGGCCGACGCCGGCTACCGCGAGATCGAGCAGGCCCTGCCGGACCTCGGTGCGAACCCCGCGCTGCTCGCGCGGGCGCTCGCGGTGCTCGCCGCGCCCGAGACGGTGGCCGACCGCCCCATGACCGTGCACGCCGCGCGCGGCGAGCAGGCCCGCGACGCCGCCCGGCGCAGCGGCGCCGCCGACGTGGAGCTCGCGGTGCGCATCGCCGACGCGTCCCTGCTGATCGAGCAGGGCCGGCCCGAGGGCTGGTCGGTCGTGGAGGAGCTGCTGGCCGACGAGGCCCTGGCGGACTTCCCGCGCGAGCACGCCCGCGCCTGCGTGAACTGGGCGCAGGCGGCGCTGCACGTGGGGCACGTGCGGCGCGCCGAGCGGCTGCTGGCCGAGGGGCGGCGCGTCGTGGCGGCCGCCGAATACCTGCGGGTCACCGACGTGATCGAGCTGGTCGCGGCCGCCGTCGACTGCTCCGCCGGACGCTGGGCCGACCTGGCCGGCCGCGCGCACGAGCTGGTGGTCCGCCGTCCGGGCTACGACGCCGCCACCCTGGACGACCACCTGCTGCACGGCATCATGCTGGCCGCCTCCGGCGGCACCCAGGAGGCGGTCGCCCACTTCACCGCGCTCGTGGAGGACGCCGCCCGCGTGGGCGCCGTCTGGCCGCTGCTCGCCGGCCGCAGCGCGCTCGCCCGCCTGCTGCTCACGCTCGACGACGTCGAGGGCAGCGCCCACCAGGCCGGTCTCGCCGTGTCCACGGCACGGCAGAAGGGCAACTGGGTGTGGGCGGCGGAGCCCATGCTGTGCCTGGTGGACGCGCTCGTCGCCCAGGGCCGGACGGCGCAGGCGCGTGCCCACGTCGAGGAGCTGGCCGCCGGGCTCGGCGTGGTCGACGCCCCGCTGGCGCTGGCGGCCCTGCACTCGTGCCGGGCGGTGGTGGCGCACGCCGACGGCAACCACGCGGCCGCCGTCGGGCTCCTGCGCGAGGCGCGCACGATCGTGGCCGACGCCGGGCTGCGCCACGAGGAGTCGCGCGTGGTCGAGCGGCTGGGGGTCTGGCTGGCCGAGGACGGCGACGCCGAGGGCGCCGCGCTCCTGGAGGAGGCGCTGCGGGGCTACGGCGGCCGCGCCGCGAGCAACGACGTCGCCCGGGTCACGCGGACCCTGCGCCGCCTGGGCCTGCCCGTGCCCTACCCGTGGCGCGGCGGCCGGCGCTCCAACGGGCTCGGGCTGTCCGGCCGCGAGCGCGAGGTCGCACTGCTCGCCGCGCAGGGCCGCACCAACCGGCAGATCGCGGCCGACCTGTTCCTCTCGCCGCGCACCGTGGAGAGCCACGTCCGCAACGCCCTGCGCAAGCTGGGCTGCAGCTCCCGCGCAGACCTCGCCGTCCACCTGCTCGACGACGCCGGCGAGGACCGCGCGGCCGTCGCGGGCTGAGCCACCCGCCCCGCTCCACCCGCTCACCGCCCCACCCGCCCACCGGCCCAACCGGCTGACTCGGCGATCCCAGGACGCCGAGTCAGCAAGGTGGTCCGACCATCTCGCTGACTCGGCGTCACGAGGCCGGCGAGTCAACCGGCCAGGTCGATTCGGTCGTTCGCGGCATGATCGTCAAACCGGTTGACCGGATCGTCAAACCGGTTTTACGTTGACGGCCCCGATGACGGAGGAGCGTTATGGACAGGCCGACGATCGACGACGTGGCCCGCGCCGCGGGTGTCACCAAGGCCACCGTGTCCCACGCCTACAGCGGCAAACGGCCGATCTCCGCGACCACGAAGGCCCGGGTGTTCGCCGCTGCCAAGCGGCTGGACTGGGTCCCCAGCTCACGGGCCCGCGCGCTGGCTGCGCGGCGTACCGACGCAGTGGGGGTCGTGCTGTCGCGCGACCCTTCGATCCTGGCGTCCGACGCCTTCTTCCCCGCGTTCATCTCGGGCGTCGAGGCGGTGCTCGCGGAGCACGAGATCGCTCTCGTGCTGCAGGTCGCGAGCAGCCGCACGGCGGAGGAGCGCGCCTACCGGGCCATGGCGAGCGGCCGGGCGGACGGCGTGATCGTGCTGGACCTCCACCGCGTCGACTGGCGGGTGGCGTACCTCCAGCAGATCCGCCTGCCGGCGGTGCTGCTCGGGGCGTACGACGCCGCGAGCCCGTTCTCCAGCGTCCGCACTGACGACGCCACGCCGGTCCGCGACCTGGTCGCCCACCTGCGCGAGCTGGGCCACACCCGGATCGCCCACGTGTCGGGTCCGCTCGACTACGTGCACTCGCACGCCCGCGCGGGGGCGTACGTCCAGAGCCTCGGCAGCCGGGAGCTGCTGCGTGAGGGGGACTTCACCGCCGGGAGCGGCCGGGCCCTCACCGCCGAGCTGCTCGACCTGCCCGACCGGCCGACGGCGATCCTCTACGCCAACGACACGATGGCCATCGCCGGCTATTCCTACGCACGGAGCCGGGGCCTGCTGGTCCCCGACGACCTCGCCGTCGCCGGCTTCGACGACGACCACCTCTCGGCTCACCTGAGCCCTGCCCTGACCAGTGTCTCGACCGACCCGTTCCGGCGGGGGCGGGTGGCCGCCGAGCGGCTGCTGGCCGACCTCGCCGGCGAGCCGCCCGAGTCCGTGACGGTCGACTGCAACGCGCTTCGCCTGCGGGCCAGCACCGACGGCCCCGCACCCGAGGCACCCCACACCGAACTCGAGGAGGAGTTCTCATGAAGCACCCCCGTATGGCCGGAACGGCCGCCCTGCTCACCGCGGTGGCCCTGACCGCCGCCTGCTCGTCCGGCGGCGGCGGAGGTGACGGCGGCGAGAGCCCGTCCGGCACCGGCCCGATCACCGTCTGGCTGTCCAACAACGAGCAGGAGGTCGGCTGGGGGCAGGACGTCGTCGACGCCTGGAACGCCGAGCACCCCGACGAGCAGGTCACCGCCCAGGAGATCCCGGCCGGGTCGTCGTCCGAGGAGGCGATCACCGCCGCGATCACCGCCGGGACCGCGCCCTGCCTGGTCTACAACATCTCCAGCGCCGCGGTGCCGGGTTGGGTCCGCCAGGGCGGGCTCGTGAACCTGTCCCAGTTCGAGGACGGCGCGAGCTACATCGAGGACCGCGTGGGCGAGGGCGCGCAGACGTACCTCACCGACGACGGCTACTACCAGCTCCCCTGGAAGTCGAACCCGGTCATGGTCATGTACAACAAGACGGTCTTCGAGGAGGCCGGCATCGACCCGGAGAACCCGGACATGGCCACGTACGACGACTTCCTCGCGGGCAGCCGGAAGATCGTGGAGTCGGGCGCCGCGGACAGCGCCATCTGGCCCTCGCCGACCAACGAGTTCTTCCAGCCGTGGTTCGACTTCTACCCGCTGTACCTGGCCGAGTCGGGCGGCACGTCCCTGGTCGAGGACCAGCAGGCGACGTTCGACGACGAGAACGGCAAGGCCGTCGCCGACTTCTGGGCGACGATCTACTCCGAGGGCCTCGCGCCCAAGGAGGCGTCGACGGACGACGCCATGTCGGCCGGCACCACCGCCATGCAGCTCGCGGGCCCGTGGGCCATCGCCTCCTACGCGGAGAGCGTCGACGTCGGCTTCATGCCGGTGCCGACTTCGACCGGCGAGGCGGAGCCGATCACGTTCGCCGACTCCAAGAACGTCTCGATGTTCACCTCGTGCGAGAACCAGGCCACGGCCTGGGAGTTCCTCAAGTTCTCCACCAGCGAGGAGAGCGACGGCCAGCTCCTGGAGGCGACCGGCCAGATGCCGCTGCGCACCGACCTGGCCACCACCTACGCGGACTACTTCGAGGCGAACCCCGCCTACGAGGTGTTCGCCGCCCAGGCCGAGCGTACGGGCGACGTGCCGAGCATCCCGAACTCGGTCGAGGTGTGGCAGGCCTTCCGCGACGACTACTCGTCGGCCGTCATCTTCGGCAGCAGCACCGTCGAGGAGTTCCTGAGCGGCGCCGCGGAGACCATCAACGGGCTCGTCCAGGGCTGATCCGGGTGAGCACGGCATCAGGTGAGCTGCGCACCACGCGGCAGAGATGGTGGGGACGGCAGCCGATCGGGACGCTCTTCGCGCTGCCCTACCTCGTCTTCGTCCTCGCGATCTTCGCCTACCCGCTCGGGTTCGCCGTCTACATCGCCTTCCACGACTACTACTTCACCGCGCCCGGTGTCGACGTGCCCAAGCCGTTCGTGGGCTTCGACAACTTCGCCGCCGTGCTCACGGACCCGCAGGTGCTGGAGGCGTTCCGGAACATCGGGGTCTTCCTGGTGATCAACGTGCCGCTCACGGTGGTGCTGTCGTTGGTGCTGGCGACGGCCCTGAACGCGGGGATCCGGTGGGCGGCGGCGTACCGCATCGCGTTCTACGTGCCCTACCTGACGGCGAGCGTGTCGCTGGTCGGGGTGTGGATGCTGCTGTTCTCGTCGGGCGGGCTGGTCAACGCCGTCCTCGGGCCGTTGGCTCCGGACCCGTCCTGGCTGGTCAGCTCCACCCTGGCCATGCCGACGATCGCGCTCTTCGTCACCTGGAAGCAGCTCGGCTTCTACATCCTGCTGTACCTCGCGGCGCTGCAGAGCGTGCCGCGCGAGCTGCACGAGTCGGCCGAGACGGACGGCGCGAACGCCTGGCAGCGGTTCCGCAACGTGACGGTGCCCGGCGTCCGGGCCACCACCGTGCTGGTGCTCGTGCTCGCGATCATCACCGGCGCCAACCTGTTCACCGAGCCCTACCTGCTGACGAACGGCGGCGGCCCCGACGGCGCGTCCGTGACCCCGGTGCTGCTGATCTACCAGCGCGGCATCCAGCAGCAGAACCCGGACACCGCGGCGGCGATCGGCATGCTGCTGGTCATCGTCGTCGGCGTTCTCTCGCTCGCCGCCAACCGCATCAACCGGGAGCGCTGACATGCGACGACAACGCGGGACCTGGGTGCGCTACCTGCTGCTCACCCTCGCGGCGGCCGTGTTCGCCTTTCCCTTCTACTACATGGTGGTCGGGGCGTTCCAGGAGAGCCCTACCAACACCCCCGACCAGCTCCTGCCGACCTCGGGCTGGACGCTCGACAACTTCGCGGCGATCGACTCGCGCATCAACTTGATCGGCTCGCTGGGCAACTCGCTGATCTTCACCGCGGGCGTGCTGCTGGGCACGGCGACGTTCGGGCTGCTGGCCGGCTACGCGATGGCCCGGCTGGACTTCCGCGGCCGGGGCGCCACCTGGGTGCTGATGCTGCTGGTCCAGATGGTGCCGTTCCAGCTGCTGATGATCCCGCTGTACGTGCAGATCACCCGGGGCTTCGGCCTCGGCGACACGTACCTCGGGATGATCCTGCCGTTCGCGATCAACACGACCGCCGTCTTCATCTTCACGCAGTTCTTCCGGGCGCTCCCGCAGGAGATGTTCGAGGCGGCGCGGATCGACGGCGCGAGCGAGCTGCGCATCCTGCGCTCGATCGCCGTGCCGCTGGTCAAGCCGGCCCTGACCACGGTCGTGCTGGTCACCTTCATCGGGCCGTGGAACGAGTTCCTCTGGCCGTTCCTCATCACCAAGGACGCCACGCTGCAGCCGCTCGCGGTCTCCCTGGCGAACTACATCTCCAACGTGGCCCAGTCCACCGCCAACCCGAACGGGGCGATCCTCGCGGGCGCCACCACGCTCGCGTTCCCCGTCGTCATCCTGTTCTGCCTGTTCCAGCGGTACTTCACCGCATCCAACATCGGCTCCGCCGTGAAGGGCTGACCCACACCCATGGACGTCACCAGCATGTTCACCCACGCCACGTTCCCGCTCGGGCCGTTCGTCCCGTACGAGAACAACCCGATCCTGCGCCCCCGCGGGGGCAGCTGGGAGTCGGCGAACCTCTACAACCCGGCGGCCCTGGTGGTCGACGACGAGGTGGTGCTCCTGTACCGGGCCCACGCTGAGGACATCGTGTCCCACATCGGGCTGGCCCGGAGCAGCGACGGCTTCCACTTCGAGCGGGAGCCCGAGCCGATCCTCTCGCCGGTGGAGGACTACGAGCGCTACGGGTGCGAGGACCCCCGCATCGCGTACATCGACGGCACCTTCTACCTGACCTACACGGGCTGGGACCGGCACAGCGCCCAGCTCTGCCTCGCCACGTCCACCGACCTGCACGACTGGACCCGGCACGGGCCGATGTTCGAGTCGTTCGACACGTTCGCCACCGTGGACCCGCGCGGCTTCAACTGGTCCAAGGCCGGCGTGATCGTCCCGGTGCGGATGCAGGGCAAGTGGTGGATGTACTTCGGCGAGGGCGCGATCTACTGGGCCACCAGCGACGACCTGATCCACTGGACGCCCGGCACCCCGGACACCGAGCCCATGTACTCGCCGACGCCGGGGTCCTTCGACGCCGACCTCGTGGAGATCGGCACGTCGCCCGTGCTGACGGAGAACGGCCTGCTCGTCATGCTGACCAACGGGGCCACGCGCACCATCAACCCCGACGGGAGCGTCGACGTCGACTACCGGTGCGGGCAGGTCGCGATCGACCCCGACAACCCGACGCGGGTGCTGGCCCGGCTGCAGGAGCCGTGGCTGCGGCCGCAGACGTTCGAGGACCGCAACGGGCTGGTGTCCAACGTGACGTTCGTCGAGGGCCTGGTGCACTTCCAGGGCCGGTGGCTCGCGTACTACGGCCAGTCCGACACCACGCTGGCCGTGGCCGTGCACGACCCGAAGCAGACCTGGGGCGCGACGCTGGGCGCCTGAGCCGGTCGGCCGGGCCCCGGCCGGCCCCGGGTGACCATGCGGTTGCTGCCAGGACGAGCCTCGTTCTGGCAGCAACCGCATGGTCACCGGACGCCGCGCGGCGTCACGCCGTGCGGACCCACGCCGTCGTCGCGCCGGGCAGCAGGCCGTCGGCCAGCGGCTCGCTGGTGAGCAGCACCTCGCCGTCCGGCAGCGCCGTCGGCTCCGTGCCGAAGTTCGTCACCACGTGCCAGCCGCCAGGCCGCGTGAAGTGCACGACGTCGTCCGACGCGTCCAGCCACTCCAGCGTCTCGTCGGTCTGCAGCTCGTCGCGCAGCGCGAGCGCCGCCCGGTAGAGTTCCAGCGTCGAGCCCGCGACGCCGTCCTGCGCCTCGACCGACAGCTCGCCGTAGCCCGCGGGCTGCGGCAGGTGCGCGCCCGCCGTGCCGAAGCCGAACGACGTACCCTCGCGCGTCCACGGCAGCGGCACGCGGCAGCCGTCCCGGCCCGGGTCGACGCCGGGGTTGCGGAAGAACGCCGGGTCCTGGTGCTGGTCGGCCGGGATGTCGGCGACCTCGGGCAGGCCGAGCTCCTCGCCCTGGTACAGGTAGGCGCTGCCCGGCAGGCCCAGCATGAGCAGCGTCGCCGCGCGGGCGCGGCGCAGACCCAGCTCGACGTCGGCCACGGGCTCGGTGCCGCCCGACAGCAGCCAGGCCTGGCCCTGCTTGCCCGGCCGGCCGTCGCGCGGCGGCAGGGCGTAGCGCGTGGCGTGGCGGACGACGTCGTGGTTGGAGAACACCCACGTGGTCGACGAGCCCGACGCCGCGGAGAGCGCCAGGTTGTCGGTGATGATCTTTCGGAACTGGGCCGCGTCGAAGTCGGCCTCCAGCAGGTCGAAGTTGAACGCCTGGCCCAGGCCGTCGGCGCTCGCGTACCGGGGCCGCCGGGGCGTGTCGACCCAGGCCTCGGCCACCGCGATGCGCGGCGGGGTGTACTCGTCGAACACCTGGCGCCAGCCCGCGTAGATCTCGTGCACCTCGTCGCGGTCCCACAGGGGGTGCGCGCCGGGCTCGGTGATGGCGTCGAGCTCCGCCTGGCTCGGCAGGGTCTCGGCGAGCTCCTTGGTCAGGCCGTGCGCCACGTCGATGCGGAAGCCGTCGACGCCGCGGTCCGACCAGAACCGCAGGGTCCGGTGGAAGTCCTCGCGGACCTCGGGGTTGTCCCAGTTGAAGTCGGGCTGCTCCTTGGCGAACAGGTGCAGGTACCACTGGCCGTCGGGCACTCGGGTCCACGACGGGCCGCCGAAGATGCTGGTCCAGTCGGCGGGCGGCTGCGAGCCGTCCTCGCCCAGGCCGTCGCGGAAGATGTAGCGGGCCCGCTCCGGGCTGCCCGGCGCCGAGGCCAGGGCCTCCTGGAACCAGACGTGGTCGTCCGAGGAGTGGTTCGGCACGATGTCGACGATCACGCGGATGCCCGCGCCGTGCAGGGCCTGCACCATCTGGTCGAACTCGTCCAGCGTGCCGATCCGCGGGTCCACGTCGCGGTAGTCGGCCACGTCGTACCCGCCGTCGGCCAGGGCCGACGGGTAGAAGGGGCTCAGCCAGACGGCGTCGATCCCGAGGCGCTTCAGGTACGGCACGCGCGAGATGATGCCCCGCAGGTCGCCGATACCGTCGCCGTTCGCGTCGGCGAAGCTGCGCGGGTAGATCTGGTAGACGGTGGCCTGCCGCCACCAGGTGGGGTCGTCGACGAGGAGCTGCTGCTCGCTGAGGGTGCTGGTCACGGTGCGGGATCCTTTGCTGTCGTGGTCGAGCGGTCGCAATTTTATGCAAGCGTTAGATTTAATGCCCTGGAGAGAGCCTCCAGCGTCGGGGACGAAAGGTCAAGCGTGAGCCGAGCACCCCAGAACGCGTCGTCGTCCGGACTGCTGAGACGCATCAACGCCGTGAGCGTGCTCGACTTCGCCTGGGCCAACGACGTCTTCACCGCGACCGAGGCCATGGACGCGACCGGGCTGACCCGCTCGACCGTGATCAGCCGGTGCGCCGAGCTGATCGAGCTCGGCTGGATGCGCGAGGTCGAGCGCGCGCCCGAGCCCGCGGGGAAGGGCCGGCCCGCCCGGCTCTACCAGCTCCGGGCCGACGCCGGGTACGTGGTGGGCGTCGACGCCGGGCAGCACCGCGTGCTCGCCACCGTCAGCGACCTCCGGGGCGCCGAGGTGGGGCGGCAGGAGCACCCCGTCGACCGGGCGCACGACAACGCGTCCGACCGGCTGGCCGTCACCGACACCACGATCGACGAGGCGCTCGCCGCGGCCGGCGTCGACCCCGCGCGGGTGCTGGGGATCGCCGTCGGCGTGCCGGCCCTGACGGACGCGCAGGGCGCGACCCCGCCGGGCCCGAACACCTTCTGGGCGCGCATGAACCCGGGCTTCGCCGAGCACTTCCGCGACCGCGGCTGGCACGTGACCGTCGAGAACGACGCGAACCTCGCCGCGCACGCGGAGCGCGCCCTCGGGGCGGGGCGTGACGTCGGGTCGTTCGCCGCGCTGCTGTCCGGCGAGCGGTTCGGCGCCGGCATCGTGGTGGACGGCGCCCTTGTGCGCGGCAGCTACGGCGGCGCCGGCGAGATGCGCCTCCTCGACTACGTGGTCGGCGTGGGCAGCCCGCACGGCCTCGGCTCCCTGGCCCGTATCTGGGGCCGGGAGGCGCACGAGTCGGGCGCCCTGCCCGCCGACAGCGCCCTGGGGGCCCTGCCCACGAGCGCGATCGACGCCCCGGCGGTGTTCGCGGCGGCCGCGGCCGGCGACGTCGGCGCCATCGCCCTCGTCGACCGCCTGGCCGACCGCCTCGCCCGGGTGTGCGCCGTCATCGACGGCATGCTCGACGTGGACCGGATCGTCGTGGCGGGTGGCGTGGCGCCCGTGGTCGGCGACCTGCTGCGGCGCACCGCGACCATCCTGGACGGGATGGTGCACCCGCCCGCCCCGGAGCTCGTCGCCTCGTCCTTCGGGGCGGACGCCGTGATCGTCGGCGCGTCCACGCTCGCGCTGGAGCGCGTGCGGACGGACGCGCTCGACCTGGCGCTGGGGGTCGTGGACTAGGGGCTTGGGTTCGGGTGGCGCTAGCGGCCTCGGCCGTTGTGGTGGCCGTGCCCGTGCCCGTGCCCGTGCCCGTGGCCGTGGCCGTGGCCGTGCCCGTGCCCGTGGCCCCGGTCGTTGCCGGAGCCCTTGCCCTGGTCGCCGCCCTTGTCCTTGCCGTGACCCTTGCCGTGGTCGTGGCTCTTGTCGTTGCCGGGGCCGGGACCGGGGCCCCGGCCGTTTCCGCTGCCCTGGCCGTTGCCCGGGCCGTGGTCGTTTCCGCGACCCTTGTCGTGGCCGTTGCCCCTGTCGTGACCGTTGCCCTTGCCCGGGCCCTGGTCGTTGTCCTTCGCCGGGCCCTTGCCGTGGTCGTTGGAGGGGTTGCCGGGTGGGCCGGCGGGGCTCTTGTCGGGCGGGCCGGGCGCCGGGGGAGTCTCCGGCTCCGGCTTCGGCTCGGGGGCCGGCGCGGTGGGCGGCGTCTCCGGCTTGGCCGGGGCGGGGTCCTTCGGCGCGGGCGCGGGCTTGTCCTTCGCCGGCGCGGGGGCCTTCCGGGGCGGTGCGGGGGTCGCCGCGGGCTCGGGAGGGGTCTCAGCGGTCACCGCGGAGGCTGGCACGGCGGCCGCGACCTGTTCCGGTGCCGCGATCGGCTCGGCGGCGGAGTCCTCCTCGGCGGGCGCGGCCGGACGCCGCGGCGGGTCGGCGGGCGGCGACGGGTCCCGCGGCGGGTCCGGTTCGAGGAGCGCCTCGGGACCTCCGCCGTCGAACGGCTCGCCGTCGGCCTGGATCGAGGGGCTGTCGGGCTGGACGGCGATCAGGGCCATGGCGCCGGCTCCGATGGCGAGCGCCGCGGCCACACCCGCGGCCACCGCGGCGTGCTTGGTGCCGAACGAGTGGAGCCGGGTCGCGCGCGTGGATCCGGCGGCTCCCGCCGCGCCTGCGGCGGCGGTGGTGGTGAGGAGTCCGCCGGCGATGAGGTGCTGGCCGAGGTCGC
>NZ_JARVSD010000019.1 GCF_030209445.1 Promicromonospora sp. MEB111 | reverse complement strand
TGTCACCACGGGCAGCGGCCCGGCGCCGGGTCCGGCGGCGCGCGCGGCCGCCCCCGCGGCGTCGGCCGCCGAGAGGATGGTGCCCTCGGCGGGCACCGCCACCGCGGACCGGGCGGACGCCGCCGCCCGCGTGAGCAGGTCAGCCGTGGTGCCACCGCGCCGCGCGGCGACGGCCAGCCCGCGGAGCCACTCGCTGAGGATCACGCCGGAGTTGCCGCGCGCGCCCAGCAGCGCCGCCCGGGCGAGCGTCGCCAGGAGCCGCGGTCCCGTGGCGTCCGCGGGTGCCGCGGCGACCGCCCGGTCGCCCTCGCGGAGGGTCAGGTAGAGGTTGGTGCCGGTGTCGGCGTCCGCCACCGGGAAGACGTTGACCCGGTCGATCGCCTCGCGCTCGCGCCGCAGCGCCGCCGTGGCCCCGTGCGCCCAGGCGCGCACCACGCCCGGGTCGTCGAGCCCGGCACCGGGCGGGTCCGCCCGGGGACCCGGCTCAGCCGTCCGGCTGCCGCTGTCGACGTCGGTCACGCTCTGCCCTCCTGCACCTGGTGTCGCGAACGACCGGCCTGCCCGGGCACCCGCTCGGACGGATCCCACCGTACCCAGCGCGTGGGACGATTGCGTCCGGCCGTCCACAGGCCTGTGGGCAGCCCGCCCGGTCCCGGCGGTGTGACGCAGCACCCCGCGGCTACGGTTTGAGGGCGCGGCCTGCCATCAGGTACTCTGTCGAAGTTGCCTGGAACGCCAAGAAGCGTTGATTGCTCCGAAGTCTCCAGGCGTTCCCTTTAGACCACCATCACGTCGTGCTGTCGTTATGCACAGGCGTGCACGACATTCAGGAGACACCGTGGCTGCCAACTGCGACGTCTGCGGCAAGGGCCCGGGCTTCGGGCACAGCGTTTCGCACTCCCACATCCGCACCAAGCGCCGCTGGAACCCGAACATCCAGCGCGTCCGCGCGATCGTGGGCGGCACTCCCAAGCGCGTCAACGTGTGCACCTCCTGCCTCAAGGCCGGCAAGGTCACGCGCAAGGTCTCGGCCTGACGCTGCCGCAGCCGGGTCGCTGACGCGACCCGCACAAGCTTGACGAAGACGCTCGCCGGTTCGCCCGGCGGGCGTTTTCGGCGTTCCAGAACCTTCATCTGGGGCCAAAGAAGTGGTTGCGCCCAACACCGCACGGTGAAAAGGTAAGGTCATGATGGCACCGGAAGACGTGACCATCCGCCCAGCAACGACGACCGACGCTCAAGCAATCGCTCGTGTCGACATCGCCTCTTGGCGTGGTGCTTACTCAGAGATCCTGCCCGACTCGTACCTGGCCTCGCTCGACATCACCGACCGGGCCGGGCAGTGGACGGCGGCCGTGACCGCGCGAGATACGACGGTGCTCGTCGCCGAGGACGAGAGCGGAACCATCGGGTTCACCAGCGTGGGTCCGTGCCGCGACGAGGACGCCGAACCCGGCGACCTGGAGATCTACGCCATCTACCTGCATCCCCGTGCCTGGGGCAGCGGCGTCGCGCGCGACCTCATGCGCACCGTGCTCGACGGGCTGGACTCGGGCTCCGTGACGCTCTGGATCCTGGAGGGCAACGAGCGCGCCCAGCACTTCTACCGGCGGCACGGGTTCCAGCACGACGGCACCGAGCGCATCGACGAGATCGGCGGCCAGCCGCTCACGCAGCTCCGGTTCCGCAGGCGCTGACCCACGGGCAGGTTCGGCAGCTCGCACCGCGGGTTCGGCAGCTGGCACCGAAATCGGTCCAGGGCTGTGCCGATCTCGGTGCCAGCTGCCGAACCCGCCGGGGATGTCCCGACCTCACGACCGCGGCCGCCTCATGCCCGGAAGTGGTCCCAGCCCGGCCCGACGTCGGGCTCCGCGCCGCCGATGGTGACGGCCGGCCCCTCGCCCGGCTCCCGCACCAGCCCGACGGCGGTCCAGCCCGCCGGCAGCGGCACGTCCGCGGGGAACGTGGCGAGCAGCCCGTGGTCCTCTCCCCCGCCCCAGATCCAGCCGTCGAGCACACCGTCGACGTCGGACCGGCCGGGGCCCCACCCGGGGTCGCCCAGGCCCGACGCCGCGGCGACCGCCCGCGCGGCCGAGCGCAGCTCCTCGCGGTCGGCGGCGAACGCCCCGGCATCGAAGCCGATCCGCACACCGCTCGCGACGGCGAGCCGCCCCGCGTCGCGGAGCAGCCCGTCGGACAGGTCGAGCATCGCCGTCGCCCCCGCCTCGGCGGCCGCGACACCCGCGGCGAGCGGCGGCTCGGGCCGCAGGTGCGCGGACACCAGCCGCTCCCAGGCGTCCTCGAGCACCACGCCCTCGCCGACCTCCAGCGGCACCGGGGACAGCGGCGCCCGCACCAGGCCCGCCTCCAGCAGCGCCAGTCCGGCGGCCGACCACCCGCGCACCCCCGCGTGCGCGACGACGTCGCCCGGCCGCGCGCCCGACCTGAGCACCGGGGCACGTCCTTCCAGGTCACCGTGCACGGTGACGCTCACGACCAGACAGGGGCCGCCGGACAGGTCGCCGCCCACGGCGCCCGCACCGGCCGGCGCGCAGCCGTCGGCCAGTCCCCGGGCCAGCCCCGTGACCCACTCCACGTCGGTGTCGCCGGGCACCACGAGGGACGTGACCAGCGCCGTCGGCCGGGCCCCCATCGCCGCGATGTCGGCGAGGTTCTGCGCCGCGGCGCGCCGTCCGACGTCGTACCCGGTGGACCAGCGCGCGCGGAAGTGGCGGTCCTCGACGAGCACGTCGGTCGAGACCACGAACCGCCCGTCGGGGGCGGCGAGCACGGCGGCGTCGTCGCCCGGGCCGAGCAGCGTTGCGCTCCCCCGGGGCAGCAGGGGGACGATGCGTTCGAGGATCTGCTCCTCGGAGAGGTCACGGACGCGGGTCACTGGAAGACCTTAAGGTGCCGCCCCGCTCCGGCGCGGCATCCGGCCCGGCGCGCGCGGGCCGCAGCGGTGCCGGACCCTGCGCGCGGGCCGTACGGTCACGGGCCCCGGGCGGGCGCCGGGGCGGGCACGCTCCCCGGACGGGTAACGTATCTCCGTGCTTCCCGCCCGAATCGTCACCCCCCGGACCGTCGCCGTGCTGGCCGCCGCGGCCCTCACCGCCGTGGCTCTGGGCGGCTGCGCGCGGACGATCGGGGTGGAGGTCGCGCCCGACGCCGCCGACCCGCTGTGCGCGGAGGTGCTGCTCGCCGTGCCCGACGAGCTCGGCGAGGACCTGCCCAAGGTGCCGACCGACGCCCAGGCCACGGCGGCCTGGGGCGAGCCGGGCGGCGCCGTCACGATGCGCTGCGGCGTGGAGCAGCTCGGCCCGTCCGGGGACTGCCAGCACGTGGACTCGGGCGACGGGACCACCGTCGACTGGATCGTCACGACCGACGACCAGGGCACCTGGTCGTTCGTCACCTACGGCCGCGACCCCGCGGTCGAGGTGATCGTCCCGCCCGCGGTCACGGACGACCACTCGACGTCGTTCATCGCCGACCTCGCCGATGCCGTGACCCAGGTACCTGCCACGAAGGAGTGTCAGTGAGCCCTGCCGTGACAGAACGACCCGCCACGGGGCAGCCGGCGACCGTCGATGCGGACCCGCCCGTCCAGTCCCGGCGGGAGCGCCTGCGTGACGAGCTGCACCGCGAGGTGCTCGACGCGGCCCGCCACCAGATCGCCGGGCAGCACGGCCTGAGCAAGCTCACGATGGCCGCGATCGCCAAGGAGGTCGGCGTCACGCCGCCCGCGCTGTACCGGCACTTCGAGAACCGGCAGGACGTCATCGCGCAGCTCTGCGAGCTGATCGTCGAGGAGGTGCTGGCCACGCTCGGCGCCGCCGTCGCCCGGCAGGAGCCCGGCGACGTCGCTGCGGCGCTGGTCGCCTCGACCCGCGCCTCCCTGGACTGGGCGGTCCGGAACCCGGCGGAGTTCGACCTGGTCATCGGCTCGGGCATCAGCTCGGAGCTGCCCGAGAGCCACGATCTCCAGCGCCGCATGGCGGAGATGATCGGCGGCCACTACGTGCCGCTGTTCCGCGAGCTGGCCGCCTCCGGCATCCCCCGCCCGGCCGACGACGAGCTCGACCCCGAGCTGGCCGAGCAGGTGCGCCGGTACCGCGACGCCGTGGGCGGGCAGGACCTGCCGCTCGGCATCGCCCACCTCATGGTGACGAGCTGGCGGCAGGTCTACGGCCTGCAGTGCATGGCCGTGTACGGGCACCAGGAGTTCGCCTTCGGCGACCACGTGGCGCTGCACGAGGACCTGGTGTCCTCCCTGCTGGTGCGGTTCGGCCTGGACCCGCACCCCACCGTGCGCTGAACACCGCCCGCTGAGACCAGGACCGGCTCAGCGCACCATCGAGTCCCGCCCCGCCTCCAGCGTGTGCAGCGAGTCTGCGTTCGAGATGAGCTGGATGCTCCCGTGGTAGGAGATCGACGGGTCCTTCATCGCCGCGCCCACCAGCTCGGCCAGCGCGGCGAGGTGCCGGGCGTCGTGCGCGCAGATCCGGTGCACGTGCTGGGAGGCCGTGACCATCTGCAGGGCGAACACCGGGTACTTCCAGATCGGCTTCCAGAGCCCGGTGCGCTGCCACGCGCGGGTCGCGGGCCACGCGAGTCCCGCGCAGGCCGTGGCGAAGGCGGCCTCCCACGGGACGTCGTCGGCCCCGGCCATGCGGAGCAGCAGCAGGGCCACCGCGGCGATGCAGAACGGGTAGGCCACCTGGTTGGCCCAGGCCCCGATGGGCTGCGGCTTGGCCACGCCGATCACCTCGACCCGCATCACGTTGCCGAGGGCGAAGGAGGTCAGCCCGATGCTGAGCACCCCGTTCGCCACCCGCACGTCGCGCACCGCGTAGCTGTAGCGGGGTTCGCCCAGCATCCTGCCTCCTCATGCACCACCAGCCGGACGGTCCCGGCCCTGGTCAGAGGCAGAGTACAGGCGATCAGCGCAGGCCGGTGGGCCGTTCGAGGGCGAGCTGGATCAGCTCGTCGATCAGCTCCGGATAGGGCACCCCGGACGCGTCCCACATGCGCGGGTACATCGAGAACGGCGTGAAGCCCGGCATGGTGTTGATCTCGTTGACGACCACCTCGTCGTCGGGCGTGACGAACACGTCCACGCGGGAGAGACCCTCGGCGCCCACGGCCTCGAAGGTCCGCACGGCGATCTCCTGGACCTCCTTGATGACGTGGTCCGGCAGGTCGGCCGGGCAGGTCAGCTGCACCGCGGACTCGTCGAAGTACTTGGCCTCGTAGTCGTAGAAGCCGTTCTTGGTCTCGTCCGTGACCACGATCTCGCCCGGCAGGGACGCCCGCGGGCGCTCCCCGCCGCGGCCGCCGAGCACCGCGCACTCGATCTCCCGGCCGACGATGCCGGCCTCGACGATCACCTTGGGGTCGTGGCGGCGCGCCTCGGCGACGGCGGCGTCCAGCTCGTCCAGCGAGTCCACGCGGGAGACGCCGAGCGACGAGCCCGCGCGGGCAGGCTTGACGAACAGGGGCAGACCCAGGGGATCGATCGTCCGCAGCACGACGTCCCGGCGGTAGTCCCAGTCCCCTGGCTTGATCACGGCGTACCTGCCGATCGGCAGGCCGTGGCCGGCGAGCACCATCTTCATGAAGTGCTTGTCCATGCCGACGGCGGACGCCAGCACCCCGGACCCGACGTACCGCGCGTCGGCGAGCTCCAGGAGGCCCTGGACGGTCCCGTCCTCGCCGTACGGCCCGTGCAGCAGCGGGAACACCACGTCGACGTCCGCCAGGGCGGACGGGACCTGGCCCGGCTCCAGCACGCGGAGCGACGAGTCGCCCACGGTCAGCGGGAGCACCACCTCGGCGTCGGACGCCGGCACCTCGGCCGCCTGGCCGTCGGTGATCGCCCAGCGCTCGGGCTCGTCGGCCGCGATGACCCACTGCCCGTTCGGGGTGATGCCGACGGGCACCACCTCGTACTTCGAGCGGTCGATCGCGCCCATGACGCCGCCGGCCGTGGCGACGGAGATCCCGTGCTCGCCGGAGCGGCCGCCGAACAGGATCACGACGCGGGTCTTGCGGGCAGCGCCCGGCGTCGGCACGAGGTTCGTCGAATCCCCGGCGGAGGCTGGTTCAGGAGTGTGGTGCGACATCGCGCCCGACCCTACCCGAACGCCGCCGCCACCGGACGCCCCGTACCCGGCCGGCTCGGTCTCAGCCCGTGCTCTCGACCCGCTCGCCCACCGTGTGCAGCACGACCACCTCCGGCTGCCAGGGGACTATCGCGTCCACCTGGTCCTGCAGCGGAGCGACGTCCGGCACGGCATCCGGGCTGCGCACCTCGACGACAAGGTCCTGGCCCTGCCAGGTGACGTCCTCCACGGTGGCGTCGTTCCCGGTACCCACCCACTCCTGCGCGGCCGAGCGGGCCTGGCTCAGCCAGAGCTCCGCGAGCGCGGCCTGCAGCGAGTTCGCCACCATCGGGACGGCCACGACCAGCACCGCGACGAGCGCGACGAGCACCGCCCGGCGCCGCCGCGGAACGGGCGCGCCCTGCCGCGCGGCGCGCGCGTCCTGGAGGTACCCGACACCCGAGAAGACCACGGTCGCCGCGATGACGAGGGCCACGGCGTTCGAGACGAACAGCAGCAGCGCACCCAGCGCGAGCGACGGCTGACCCTGCCCCAGGCACACACCCACCACGCCCAGCGGCGGGACGAGCGAGATGGCGATGGCGATGCCCGGCAGGACGTCGGCGAGGTCCCGGCGCGCGAGCGCGATCGCCCCCGCGAACCCCGTGGCGAAGGCCGCGACAAGGTCCCCCAGCCCCGGCGACGTGCGCCCCGTGACCTGTGAGTTGGACACGACGTCCGACGTGGCGGGCAGGGCGAGGGCCGCGAGCAGGCCGAGCGCGACGACGACGACCATGCCCCCGAGCACGTAGGCGACGGACCGCGCGATCCGGCGACGCTCGCCGGTGACGATGCCGAGCCCGATCCCGAGGATCGGTGTCGACAGGGGCGCGATGATCATGGCGCCGATGACGGTGGCCGTCGAGTCCGTCGCGACGCCGGACACCGCGATCACCCCCGACAGCACCAGCATCGCCCAGAAGGCGGACCGCTTGGCGCGGGTCTCCCCGCTGTCGAGGTCGAGCCGGTCGGCCACCTCGGGCAGGGCTCGCCGCTGGCTCCCGGGGACGAGCGCGCCGAGCATCCTGCCCCGGCGCGGGGAGTTCGTCATCGCCGCTACCCCGCCGTCGCCCGCAGGTCCTTGCGCAGGATCTTGCCGGACGCCGACTTCGGCACCGCCTCGATGAACTCGACCGAGCGCACCTTCTTGTACGGGGCCACGTGCCCGGCGACGAAGGCGATGACCTCGGCCTCGGTCAGCGACGCCCCGGCCACCGGCACGACGAACGCCTTGGGGATCTCGCCTGCCTCCTCGTCGGGCAGACCGATCACGGCGGCGTCCGCGATCTGCGGGTGGGAGAGCAGCAGCGCCTCCAGCTCCGCGGGCGGCACCTGGTAGCCCTTGTACTTGATGAGCTCCTTGAGGCGGTCCACGACCTGGAACACGCCGCCGGCGTCGACCGTGACGATGTCGCCCGTGTGCATGAACCCGTCGGGCTCCAGCGTGGCCGCCGTCGCCTCGGGGTTGCCCAGGTAGCCGACCATCACGTTCGGCCCGCGGCACAGCAGCTCGCCGGGACCGGAGACGCCGTCGGCGGGCTGCTCGATCTCCGCGCCCGTCGCCGGGTCGACGATCCTGGCCTCCATGCCCGCCACCAGCAGTCCCACCGAGCCGGACGGGATGTCCGCGCGGTCGAACGGGATGCAGTGCGAGACCGGCGACATCTCGGTCATGCCGTAGCCCTGCAGCACGCGCACGTGCTCGCCGAGCCGGTCGCGCACGGCGCCCGCGAGGCTCTCGCCGAACGGCGCCGCCCCCGAGAGCACGGCCCGGACGCTGGTCACGTCGTAGGAGTCCACCAGCGGGTGCTTCGCCAGCGCGAGCGCGATGGGCGGCGCCACGAACAGGAAGGTCGCCCGGTGCTCCTGGATCACGCCCAGGTACTGGGCCAGGTCGAACCGGGGCAGCGTCACGAGCCGGGCGCGGGTGCGCAGGGCCAGGTTGAGCAGCACCGTCATGCCGTAGATGTGGAAGAACGGCAGGACGCACGGCACCACGTCGTCGGACCCCACGCCGATCGCCATGGACTGCGCCACGTTCGCCACGAGGTTGGTGTGCGTGAGCATCACACCCTTGGGGCGGCCCGTCGTGCCCGACGAGTACGGCAGCACCGCGAGGTGCGTCGCCGGGTCGAACGTCACGTCGGGGGCCGGGCGCGGGTCGGCCAGGAGGTCGGCGAGGGACGTGCGGCCCTCGGCCCCGTCGAGCACCACGATCTGGTCGTCCTCGAGTCCGGCGTCCCTGGCCCCGGCCTCCCCCGCGGCGAGCAGCGCCGAGACGGTGATCATGAGCCGAGCACCGGAGTCGGCGAGCTGCTTGGCGATCTCCTGCGCGCTGGACAGCGCGTTCACGGTGGTCACGGTGACCCCGGCGCGCAGCAGGCCGTGGAACACCGTCACGTAGGCGGGGACGTTCGGCGCGTGCAGGGCGACGACGTCGCCCACCCCGAACCCCCGCGCTGCCACGGCTCCCGCCACCGCGTCGATCTGGTCCCGCAGCGCGCGGAACGTCGTGGCCGCCCCGCTGACGCCGTCGACCACCGCCACGCGCTCCAGCTCCGCGTCCGTGATCGTGCCGAACAGGTACTCGTACACGCTGACGGACGGGATCTCCACGTCGGGCAGCGGGCTGCGGATCACCATGGTCGGTCTCCCTCGGTTCGGTGGCCGGACCCCCGTTGGTCCGGCCGGTGCGGCGTCAGGACGTGATGTCAGCCGGCGCCGTCAGGCACGGAACGCCGCGAGCAGGACCGGCACCAGCCGCCCCCACGACGGCGCCGCCGCGTAGCGGGTCAGCTGCCGGCCCGTGTCCGTCACGCTCCGGGAACCACTGAACCACGGCGGCTTCGGAAAGAGCGAGAACTCACCGTGCAGCACGCTGCGCGGGAACGGGCGGAACGGCCCGGTCACCACGGTCCGCTCGGGTCCGGACAGCAGGTTCCCGTTGTGCACCACGTCGATCCCCGAACCGATGTCGGCCACCGTGTGCCCCGGGAACGCACCCCACGTCGCGCCGGGCAGCAGGAAGCCGACGCCGGTCCACGCGTTGATCGCGACGGTGCCGTAGCGCAGGTCGGCGATCGCGTCGTCGAACGCGGACCCCATCGCCCGGCGGTCCTGCGGCCGCACCACCACGTTCGCGCCCAGGGTGCCGTACAGGGAGTCGTTGGCGAAGCCGACGGCGGCACGCAGGAACTCGGCGCCGGTGCCCGGGAGCTGCGTCCAGGCCAGCACGGGCGCGAAGTACTCGTCGGAGCACGCCGGGTCGCCCGCGGTCACCTCCATGAGGATCCGGCCGGCCAGGTGCTCGGCGTCCGGGTGCGTGTCGTCGGCCCGGGCGACCTTGGCCGCCGTGCCGGGGTACCAGGGGTCGCGGGCGGGCATCCGCGCGAGCGCGCCGCGCAGCTCGGCGAGGAAGTCGTCCTTCTGCGGCCAGTCCGCCGACAGCACCACGAGCTGGCCCGCGATGCAGTTGTGGCCCGCGTTGTGCAGCCGCATCGAGACCAGGTGCTCGGCCTGGAACCGCAGGTCGGCGGCGCTCCACCGCCCGGGCACCACGATCATCGGCGCGACGCCGCCCAGCTCGCTCGTGATCGGCACCGTGAGCCGGGGGTCGTCGGCCGCCCGGCGCAGCTCGGCCTCCTCGCCGGTGCCCCACACGATCGCGTCGTGCGTCGCGGCGGAGCCGGTGATGTGCACCTTGTCGATGCCGGGGTGCCGCGTCAGGTAGGCCCCGACGGCGCCGTCACCCGTGACGACCCGGACCGCGCCGACCTCGATCAGGGGGGCGAGCGCCCGGCGGTACACGTCGAGCAGCGCGCCGAAGGTGGGGTTGAGCTTCACGATGGAGGCGCGGTTGTGCGCCACGAGCTCGTAGAACGCGTCCAGCGGGGCGATCGACGAGATGTTGCCGGCACCCAGCACGAGCCCAACCCCGCCGTACTCGCCGACCTTCCCGGCGCCCAGGCCCGCCTCGGTGCGCACCTGGTGCTCGCCCACGCCCGGCGGCATCCACACCTCGGCCCGGAAGCCGTTGAACAGCACCCACTCCTGGGCGTTGCGCGGGAGCACCTTGACCGCCACGCGGCCGCCCGGGGCCGTGCCGACCCGGAGGCCGTCGGCCGGCGACCGGCCCGCGGCGAGCGCCTCGTAGGACCGCGCGTACGCGGCCGCGCTCTCCAGCGCCCCGTACGGTCCGGTCATCCACTCCTCGCCCGCGTACGGCGCGGACGGGTCGATGTTCTTCGCCCTGGCCGCCGTGGTCGCCCACTCGTGCGCGACCTCGACGACCGCGGCATGGACCCGCCGGAACAGCGCCGCCCGGTCGGCGACGGGCAGCTGCGCCCACCGCTCCGCGCCGACCTTGAGCTCGTCGACCGCCTGGTCGAGCTCGCGCTCGGTGGTGGCCTGCGCGTCCGTCACGCTCATCCGCTGTCTCCTTCGACCGCACTCTGTCCAGCTCGACCGCCGGGCCGGGCCTCGCTGACCGGCGCTCCAATAGCCTAGGGGTCGGAGCCGGTCCAGGGCGAGACCCCGTCGCGTCTTTACATTTCGACCTTCGATGCACAACCGGGACGCCGCGACTAGGCTGCCAGGCATGTCGGACATCGCCGCGACTGGGCGTCATGACCTCCGCGATGCGCTGGATCTGCTGAGCGAGCAGGTGGCCGACGGCATCCTGCACGCCGAGCCCGTGTACAGCGAGACCCGGCTCCCCGCCGCCGTCGTCCAGCCGCTGGTCCGGGCGAACGTCGCGGAGATCCTCACCGCCCTCGCCGGTGAGACCTCGTCGCTCGCGCCCGCCCGGGAGACCGGCCGGGTCACGGCCGCCGAGGGCATCCAGCTCGACCTGCTCCAGGACGCCTACCGGCTCGCCGGGCTGCGCATCTGGGAGGAGCTCGCGCGGCGGCTGCGGCACCAGTCCGACACCGGCGCGCTGCTGCGCGCGTCCTCGCGGGTCTGGTCCGCGATCGACCGCTCGTCGAACGTCGCGGTGCGGAGCCACCTGGAGGCCGCGGCGGGCTTCGGCGAGAGCATGGCCCGCACCGAGCTCCTGCGCGGCATCCTGACCGGAGCCGTCCAGGACCTGGAGACCGCGCGGCGCGCCCTCGGGCTGCCCGCGGACGTGATGCTGGTGGTCGCGGTCACGGCGCAGGGACCGGCGTCGGGCGGGGTGCCGGGTTCGAGGTCCGGCGCGGCGGCCCGGCCGGACCTCCCGGCGTCCGACGCCGCCCGGGTGACCACGCGCTGGCTGATCCACGAGGGCGACCGGCTCACGCTCGTGGCCGCTCCCACCTCCCCGGACGCCCAGGAGGCGCTGACCGGTCTCGCCGCGGGCACCCGGACCGGCGCGAGCCGCCCGTTCACCCACCTCGCCGATGCGCCCGCCGCCCTCGCCCAGGCCCGCACCGCGGTGCGGTCGCTGTCCCCCGGGCAGGCCGGGCTCTCGTGCTTCGGCGACCGCCCGCTGGACGCGCTGCTGGCCGCCGACGACGGACGCGCCGGCGAGCTCGCCCTCGCCGTCCTCGGCGGGCTCCGCGAGCGCGACCCCCGGGACGAGGAGCTGCTCCTGGCCACCGTCGAGGCGTGGTTCGAGCACGGCGGGTCGGGCACCCGGGCCGCCGCGGCGCTGCACTGCCACCGCAACACGGTGCTGAACCGGCTGGCGCGCGTCGCGGACCTGACCGGCCGCGACGTCAACGACCCGCGGGCCGCCGCCGAGCTCTACGCGGCCGTGCGCGCCCGCCGGCTGCAACCCACCGTTCTCGGTACAATTCACCCTGCGGCAATACTCACCGGACAACCAGCCGAAAACCAGCACCACCCCGGCCCCTCCCAGGGTTAGCCTCGTGACGTGACCGATCTCCTGTCCGGCGAGCTGCTTGCCGACATTCGCGAACGTGCCGCCGACTACGACCGGGACAACGCCTTCTTCGCCGAGGACCTGGCCGACCTCCAGGCGTCCGGCTACCTCGGCGCGATGGTCCCCACGGCCTTCGGCGGGGGCGGGCTCACGCTGCGTGAGACCGCCCACGAGCAGGCACGCCTGGCCGCGCACGCGCCGGCGACGGCGCTGGCCGTGAACATGCACCACGTCTGGGTCGGCGTGGGCCGCTATCTGCACGAGCGCGGCGACTCGTCGCTGGACTGGCTGCTGCGGGAGGCGGCGTCGGGCGAGGTGTTCGGGTTCGGCTACTCCGAGCCCGGCAACGACCTGGTGCTGCTCGGCTCGCGCACGGAGGCCCGGCCCGACGGCTCGGGCGGGTACACGTTCCACGGCCGGAAGATCTTCACGTCCAACTCCCCCGCCTGGACGCGGCTGGGCGTGCTCGGCCTCGAGAAGTCCGGCGTGCTGCGCCACGGCAGGAACGGCGCACCACGCCTGGTGCACGCCTTCATCACGCGCGACGGCGGCGGGTTCGAGATCCTCGACGACTGGGACACCCTCGGCATGCGCGCCTCCCAGTCGCGCTCCACGCTGCTCGACGGCGCCCACGCGCCCGCCGACCGCGTGCTGCGCCTGCTGCCGCCGGGCCCCTCGCTGGACCCGTACGTGCTGGGCATCTTCACGTCGTTCGAGGTGCTGCTGGCGTCGGTGTACGCGGGGATCGCCGACCGGGCGCTGGAGCTCGCGGTCGAGGCCGTGAACAAGCGCACGTCGATGAAGACCGGCAAGGCCTATGCGCAGGACCCCGACGTCCGCCGCCGCATCGCCGACATGGCCCTCGCCCAGGACAGCGTCTGGCTCCAGATCGACGGGATCACCCGCGACCTCGACACGTCGGCGGCGGACCCCACGCTCGACCGCGGCGCGGGCTGGTTACGGGCCACCGCCGGGCTCAAGGTGCGCGTCACCGAGGCGGCCCGCGAGATCGTCGACCAGGCGGTGCGGGTGTCCGGCGGCTCCACGTACTTCAACGGGTCCGAGCTCGGCCGCCTGTACCGGGACGTGCTGGCGGGCATCTTCCACCCGTCCAGCGACGACGCCGCCCACGCCACGGTGGCCCAGTCCCTCCTGGGCCCGCTGGAGTGACCCAACCCGCTGACTCACCGAGGTCGGCGTGCCGAGTCAGCGGGTTGGTCCGACCAGCCGGCTGACTCGACAAACCGACATCGCCGAGTCAGCGGGGTGGTCCGACCATCCGCCTGACTCGACACGCCGACGACGGCGGGTCAGGCGCGGAGCGCCGCGTCCAGGTCCGCCCAGAGGTCTTCCACGTCCTCGATGCCGACCGACAGGCGCAGCAGGTCCTCCGGGACCGTGTGCGCCTCGGTGCCCCAGCGGCGGCGGCGCTCCAGCATCGACTCCACGCCGCCCAGCGAGGTGGCGGGCAGCCACAGGCGGACGGCGTCGACGACGGCGTCGGCCCGCTCGACGGCGGCCGGTCCCGTCCCGGCGGCCTCGGCATCCCCCGCACCGGGCCGGGGCCGGGGCCGGACGCCGATGATCGCGCCGAACCCGTTCATCTGCGCCTTCGCGCGCTCGTGCCCCGGGTCGCCGGGCAGCGAGGGGTGCCGCACCTCGGCCACCTCCGGGTGCTCCGCGAGGCGCCGGGCCAGCTCGGCCGCGCTCGCCTGGGCCCGCTCGAACCGCAGCGCCAGCGTGCGCAGCCCGCGCAGGGCGAGCCAGGTCTCGAACGGCCCGGCGATCGCGCCGTGCAGCGTGCGGTGCTCGCGCAGGGTGGCGGCCAGCGCGGCGTCGCGCGTCACGAGCGCGCCCAGCACGACGTCGGAGTGGCCGGCCAGGTACTTGGTGACCGAGTGCAGCACCACGTCGGCGCCGTGCTCCAGCGGGCGCTGGCCCAGCGGCGTCGCGAACGTGTTGTCGACCACCGAGCGCACGCCGGCGGCGCGGGCGGCGCCCAGCACGGCGGGCAGGTCCGCGACCTCCAGCATCGGGTTGGTGGGCGACTCGACGAGCAGCAGGTCGGCGCCGTCCAGGGCCGCGACCACGGCGTCCGTGTCCGCGATGTCGACGTACCGCAGGGTCACGCCGTGCCGCTCGGAGATCTGGCGCGCCAGCACCATGCCCGCCTGGTAGGCGTGCCGCGGCAGCACGAGCGTGCCGCCGTCCGGCACCAGCGAGAACGCGGCGGCGATCGCCGCCATCCCGGACGAGAACAGGATCGCCGTCGCGGGAGCGGCCGCGCCGCCGCCCGCTGCGCCGCCGCCCGCCTCGCCGCCGCCCTCCAGCGCGGCGAGCGCCTCCTCGAACGGGTGCCAGGCGTCGTTGTCCCCGCGCGCGTACGACAGCTCGTCCGGGGTGACGACGCCGCGGGAGACGTACGTCGAGTTCAGCGGCACGGACGGGTTGATGTGCCCGCCCTGCTCACGGGCCGGGCGCCCGGCGGAGACGACGACGGTGGCGGGCGAGAGGCCGGCGGCGGGCGTGTGCGGGGCAGTGCTCATGGTCCGGAGAATACGACCGCCCCGCGACGCGCGCCCCGGCCGTCCGCAGGACGGCCGGACCACCGACGAGTCACGCGCACGGGTCACTCACGCGGCTGACGCCTCCGGGGATGCCTGGCGGACGCGGCGGATCACCAGCGACATGAGCGCGGCCCCCGCGCACAGCGCGCCCGCACCGTACCAGACGGCGTCGTACGAGCCCGTCATGTCTCGGACCAGGCCGCCCGCGAAGGCCACCACGCCGGCGCCGACCTGGTGCGACGCGAGCACCCAGCCGAACACGATCGGCGCGTCCTCGCCGTAGAACTCGCGGCACAGCGCGAGGGTCGGCGGCACGGTCGCCACCCAGTCCAGCCCGTAGAACACGATGAAGAACAGCATCGGCATCTCCACCTCCGGGCCCATGAGGGACGGCAGGAACAGCAGGGAGACACCGCGCAGCGTGTAGTAGACACCGAGCAGCACGCGCGGCGAGAACCGGTCGGTGAGCCAGCCGGACCCGATGGTGCCGATCACGTCGACCACCCCGATCACGGCGAGCAGGCTCGCGGCGACGGTGATCGGCATGCCGTGGTCGTGCGCGCCGGGCACGAAGTGGGTGCGAACCAGCCCGTTCGTCGTGGCGCCGCAGATCGCGAACGCCCCGGCGAGCAGCCAGAACGGGCCGGTGCGGGCGGCGTCGAACAGGGCGGTGACGGCGCGCCGGGCCGCGCCGCGCGTCGGCGCGGGCTTGGGCGCGTACGTGCCGCCGTAGGGCGCCAGGCCCATGTCGGCGGGGTGGTCGCGCAGCAGGAACAGGACGAGCGGGATGGCCACGAGCGACGCGATGGCCACCGTGACCGACGCCGGGCGCCAGCCCTGGTTCTCCACGATCCACGCGAGCAGGGGCAGGAAGACGAGCTGGCCCGACGCCGTGGCCGCCGTCAGCACACCGCTGACCAGGCCGCGCCGCGCCACGAACCAGCGTCCCGTCACGGTGGCGGTGAACGCGAGCGCCATGCTGCCGCTGCCCACTCCGACCAGGAGCCCCCAGCCGAGCACGAACTGCCAGGGCTCCGACATCCACACCGTCGACAGGGCGCCGCCCGTGATCACCACGAGGGCGATGCTGACGACCGGGCGCATGCCGAACCGGTCCATCAGGGAGGCGGCGAACGGCGCCGTGAGCCCGTACAGCACGGACTGCAGGCCGACGGCGAAGCCGATGGTGGCGCGCGACCAGCCGAGCTCGGCGTTGAGCGGGTCCACGAACAGGCCGGGTGCGGCGGTGAACGCCGCGGCGCACATCACGGTGACGAAGCTGACCAGGGCCACCCACCAGGCGGGGTGGATGCGTGGCGTCCGACGCGGCGCAGCCTGGCCGGGGCTCTGCGGTGCGTTCTGGCCCGCCGGCACGGGGACGTCTGTCTGGGTCACGGCATCAGCATGCTGGGGCGCGCGGGCGCGGGCCAGTGGCCCGCAGGACACACAACGCTAGGTTCGGGCCATATGATCGGAGCATGGCCCAGCACACGCCGCGCAGGCACCGCGTCGCCGTCCTGATCCGGCCCGGCTTCATCCCGTTCGAGCTCGGCATCCCGCACCGCATCTTCGGCATCGCGCGCGACGCCGAGCTCCGGCCCCTGTACGAGGTGGTGACCTGCACACCCGGTGGCCCGGGCCTGGTGCGGTCGGACTCCGACGTGCTGGTCCAGGTGGAGCACGGGCCCGAGGTGCTGGAGACGGCGGACACGGTGGTGGTGCCGGCGTCGCACACCTCCGGGCCCGACGGCACGGACCCGGCCGGCGGTGACCCGCGGCTCGAACCCGAGCTCGCGGCGGCGCTCGCCCGGATCCGGCCGGGCGCCCGGCTCATGTCGATCTGCACGGGGGCGTTCGTGCTCGCCGCCGCGGGCCTGCTCGACGGCCGCCCCGCCACCACCCACTGGTCGGAGAGCGACCGCTTCCGGCGGCTCTACCCGCGCGTGGAGCTCGACCCGGACGTCCTGTACACCGACGACGGCGACGTGCTGACCTCCGCCGGCGTGGCCTCCGGCGTCGACCTGTGCCTGCACGTCGTGCGCCGGGACCACGGCACGGCAGTCGCGCAGGACGTCGCGCGCCGCACCGTGGTGCCGCCCCACCGGGACGGCGGTCAGGCGCAGTACATCAGGCGCCCGGTGGTCGCCGGGCGCGTCGCCGGACCGGGGGCGGACGCCGCCCAGGCCCGCGGCGCGGGCACGGCCGCCACGCGGGCCTGGGCGCTGGACCGGCTCAACGAGCCGCTGACGCTGGCGGCGATGGCCCGGCACGCCGCGATGTCGGTGCGCACCTTCACGCGCAGGTTCCGGGACGAGACCGGCGAGAGCCCCGCCCAGTGGCTCACGCGCCAACGCGTCGAGCATGCTCGCACCCTGCTGGAGAGCACGATGCTGCCGGTCGAGCAGGTCGCCCGGCGCTGCGGCTTCGGCACCGCGCAGTCGCTGCGCGCGCACGTGCAGGCGGCGCTCGGCGTGACGCCGTCGGCCTACCGGCGCACGTTCCGCCGGGCGGCCTGACAGCGGCCGCCCGGCGGAACGGTCAGGACTCCGGGACCGGGTACGGGAAGGCGCCGGTGACGCCGATCTTGTCGTACTCCATCAGCGAGGCGTCGAAGTCCTCCTCCCAGTTGCCGTTGGTCACCTCGTTGCACTGGTAGGACTGGTACGACTGGTCGGTCGTGGCGCCCACCTCGATGTTGCTGAACGAGAAGGCGCAGCCACCGGCGTCCATGTGGATGCCCCGGGTCCCGCTGTCGGGCATCTCGCCCACCGGGTCGGGGAGCACGTCGCCGATGACCATCTGGTCCACGGTGTTCTGCACCGGGTACGGGTCCTGGTTGTCCACGCCGTAGGTGTAGAACGCGCCCATGTCGCCGGAGTCGAGCCCCGCCTTCTCGATCCGGATGTAGCGGAACGTGTTGTGGTCGGTGTACTGGTCGCCGTCGACCACCTCGGGCCGGGACTCCAGGCTGATCCCGTACCGCGCGGAGTGCCGCACGTTCACGTGCTCGACGAGGTTGTCGCCGGTCCCCATGAGCTCGATGCCCGCGGCATCGCCGGGCACGAGCTCGCCGACGTGGTGGATGTAGAGGTTGCGGAAGGTGTGGTGGTGCGAGATGTCGCCCTCGCCCGGCCAGCCGCCCTCGACCTTGATGCCGTCGGCGCCCAGGTTCTCGAACAGGCTGTCCTCGACGGTCAGGTGGTCGTTGGCGAACAGCGCGTAGACGCCCATGAAACCGGTGTCGCGGACGTGCATGCCGGTCAGCGTGATGCCCGTGGTGTTCTCCAGCGTGACGGCGCCGAACCGGTTGCGCGGCATCTCGATCTGCCGGTCGTACTCGGGGTACTTGTGCTCCTCGCCGGAGTCGCCCGCGCTGATCCAACCCGAGCGGTACCAGCTCACGAAGTCGGAGTACTGGATGCCGAGGCCGTCGAAGGTGATGTCGTGCGCCCTCTGCTCGGGCGTGGCGCCCTTGACGTCGATGACCTTGGTGACCGTGGGCTCCATGATCGTCACGTCGTCGATGTCGCCGCGCGGCTTGTAGTACAGCTCCCCGGCCTCACGGTCGATGTAGTACTCGCCCGCCTGGTCCAGGAACGGCAGCGCGTTCTGGATGAAGTAGCGCGACCCGCTGCGGCTGTTCACCAGGGCGTAGCGCGCCCAGTTGTCGAGCGTCGCGAACCCCTTGCGGTAGTCGGCGCCGCCGATCGGCACTATGTCGGTGAACCAGCTCCACGACCCGCCGGACCACAGCGTGACCTGGGCGTCCTTGAGCGGGTTGCTGTCGGCGGTGTCGTCCCAGGCCGGATCCCAGTCGCCGTCCTCCCAGTACAGCCACTGGTGCACGGCCTCCTTCTCGGGCTCGCCGAGCCGCGAGAACAGGTACGGGCCCTGGGTGTCCTCCGAGCCGCGGTTGGGATACCGGGCCAGCTCGGAGCGTTCACCGTCCTCGAAGAGGGTGTAGAACTGCTCGTCGGGATCCACCTGGGTCCTGTAGATGCCGTCCTGGTACGGCTCCCAGCCGGTGACCTCCTCGGCGCCCACGAGGTTGGCCGCACCCGGGCCGTCGCTGCTGCGGTACACGACCTGATGGCCGCCGCCGCCCGAGTCCTGCTCGGTGAAGCCGATGGTCTCCGTGACGGGGTACTCGCCCGCCGCGAGGTTCACGGTGATGTCGCACCGCTGCCGGCCGTCCCGGTTCAGGCCCTTCTCGCGGATGTGGTCGCGCGCCGCCTCGACCGTCCTGAACGGGTCCTTGGCCGTGCCCTTGCCCCGGTCGTCGCCCGACGGGGAGACGTAGAGCTGCGGGCACCCGCCGCCCGAGACCGCGGCAGCGGCGTCGGCCGCCGCGCCGGCGAGGCGGTCGAACGCGATCCCGCCGCCGCCCATGGCGGCGACCAGGCTCACCGCGGCGACCGCCACGGTGCTCGTCTGTATCCAGTTCCTGGACATCGATGTCCCTTCCTCGGTGTGCTACTTGCGGGTGGTCGGTAGGTGTGGCTGGTCAGGCCTGCGGTTCGACGACGTACGTGGCCCCGCGGCGCGTCCGGAAGACGACGAGGCCCTCCTCGGGCCGCTCGACGTCGACCGGGCCGCCGGGGCCCGAGACGCGGACCCGGCCCTCGGTGCGCAGCCGGATCGTGTTGCCGGCCAGCGACTGGACCCGGGCGCCGCGGAGCCGCCCGTCGCGCCAGGTGACGGCCAGCTCGAAGGCGCCCCGGGTACGCAGGCCGCGGACCCGCCCGGTCGGGAAGGCCGCCGGGAGGCACGGCAGCAGCCACACCTCGCCCGAGTGGCTCTGCACGATCGTCTCGTTGATCGCCGAGGTGCCCCCGAAGTTCCCGTCGATCTGGAACGGCGGGTGCAGGTCGAACAGGTTGGGCGCGGTGCGGCCGGGCGAGAGGAGCTGCTTCAGGTGGGTGTACACGCCGTCCCGCTGGAGCAGCCGGGCACGGATGTTCATCTTCCACGCGAGCGACCAGCCCGCCGTGACCGCGGGTCCGCGCAGCTCGAGCGACCGGTCGGCCGCCGCGGCGAGCTCCGGCGTGCGCCGCGGCGTGATCTGGTCGCTGGGGAACACGCCCCACAGGTGCGAGACGTGCCGGCTCGTCTCCTGCGCGGCCTCCTCCCAGTCGACCAGCCACTCCTGGATCTGCCCCAGGAAGCCGATCTGGTTGGGCGGCAGCTGCTCGCGCGCGGCCAGCGCCTGGGCGGCCATCTCGCGGTCCTGGCCGAGCACCGCCGACGCCTTGTCGAACGCCGTGAACAGATCCCGCAGGATCTGCATGTCCATGGTCGGGCCGGCGCACATGCTCACGCCCACGTTGTCGATGTCGTGGTGCTTGAGCTCGGGCGAGTGCGAGGGGCTGGTGACGAGGTAGCCGGTGGCGGCGTCCTCGACGAGGGTGTCGAGAAAGAACTCCACGGACCCGCGCAGCACCGGGAAGTACTCCCGCAGCACGTCGAGGTCGCCGGTGTACTCGTAGTGCTCCCAGAACAGCAGCGAGAGCCACGCGCCGCCGGTGGGCCAGACGCCGTAGTACGCGAAGTCCACGGGCGCCGACCCGCGCCACAGGTCGGTGTTGTGGTGCGCCACCCAGCCCTTGGCGCCCCACATCTTCTGCGCCGTCCGCGCGCCGGACTCGGCAAGCTCCTCGATCATCGCGAACAGTGGCTGCCAGCACTCGGCCAGGTTCGCCGGCCCGGCGGGCCAGTAGTTCATCTGGCAGTTGATGTTCAGGGTGTACTTGGACTGCCACGGCGGCAGCATCTGGTCGTTCCACAGGCCCTGCAGGTTGGCCGGCTGGCCCGGCGTGCGGGAGCTGGAGATCAGCAGGTACCGGCCGAACTGGTAGTACAGGGCCGCAAGCTGCGGGTCCTGGCCGTCGCGGAACGCGGCGACCCGCTGGTCGGTGGGCAGGTCGACCGACGCCGAGGTACCCAGGTCGATGTCGACCCGGCCGAACATCTCCTGGTGGTCGCGCACGTGGGCCCGCCGCAGGATCCCGTAGCCCTGCGGCGTGGCCCGCTCGAGCGGGGCCACCGCCGCGGCGAGGTGGTCGCCGCCCACGTCGAGGTAGTTGCGGTGACTCGTGCCGATCGACAGGACCAGCGTGACGGCGTCCGCGCCACGCACCCGCAGCCCGGTGTCGTCGCAGGTCACGCTTCCGCCTTCGGGCACCGCCCGGACCAGGCTGACGAAGCGGACCTTGCCCTCCAGCCCCTCGGCCTCGCCGCTGCGGCCCTCCAGGGCGAGCGTGCGGGCGTCGTGGGCGTAGGTCGACGTCTCCTGGAGCGACGTGTACCCGGCGTCGAAGGAGATCGCGCCGCGCTCGCTCGCGGTGAACCGGGCGACGATCACCTGGTGCGAGTGGCTGCCGAACACCTCCCGGGTGTGGCGCACACCGTCGGCCACGAACGTCGTGGTCGTGATCGCCGTGGTCAGGTCGAGCGACCGCTCGTAGCCCGTGACGTCGTCGGTCAGCCCGGGAAAGGCCAGGTGCAGGTCCCCGACGGGCTGGTACTGCATCTGCTCCGTCGGCCGGCCCATGAACCGCTCGTCCGCGAGCTGCTGGGCCTCCAGCCACTTCTCCTCCCCGATCAGCCGCCGGATCTCCGGCAGCGCCTCGTGCCCCAGCGGGTCGGCGTAGTCGTGCGGGCCGCCGGCCCAGACGGTGTCCTCGTTGAGCATGAGCTTCTCGGCGGCCACACCGCCGAACACCATGGCGCCGAGCCGGCCGTTGCCGATGGCGAGCGCCTGCAGCCACTCCTGTGCCGGGGCGGTGTACCAGAGCCGCATCGGGTTGGTCTCCGGGGCGTCGGCGCCCCCGGGGTCGGCCGCCGCGCTCGTGGGGGCGTGCCCGGCGAGCGCGAACGCCCCCGCGGTCAGGCCCGTCGTGCGCAAGAGGTCTCTTCGCGTGATCGGATTCATCGAGCGACTCCTTCGTCCTCTTTGTCATCACCGTTGAACGACGCGGGATAAATGTAGTACGTCACATGTATCACAAGTCAAGAGTGCAGACTGCTCCCGTTGGCCGATCGTGACCGGCCCGCGCGCCTTCCAGGCCCTACGCTGGGCACATGGGACGAGCCGGACACCGCACAGCCCTGATGGTCGCCGCCTGCGCGGCGCTGCTGCTGGCCGGGTGCACGGGCGCGCAGGGCACGAACGGGCCGGAGCTCACCAACACCAGCCCCGTGCCGGTGTCCCCTGGCTCGGAGGCGGACCCGACGTCGTCGCCGTCGTCGGGCGAGTCAGACGAGGACGGGGACGACGAGGCCGGGGACGACGCGCCCGAGCCGAGCGCGTCCGCCACCGAGACCGAGTCCGGTCCGGCCTTCCCGGCGGACACGAAGCCCGACACCGCGGAGCCCACCGGTGAGGGCGAGACGTTCCTGAGCGTCACCGACGTGCGCGTCGCCGCGCACGACGGCTACGACCGCGTCGTGTTCGACCTCGACGGCACGGGCAGCGGCAAGCCCGGCTGGCGCGTCGAGTACGTGGACCAGGCGACCGACGACGGATCCGGCGACGCCGTGCGTGTGGACGGCGACGCGATCCTGCGGGTGTCGCTGTCCGGCACCGCCATCCCGACGGACAGCGGGGTCGAGGAGTTCTCCGGCGACCGCATCGAGCCCGCCGACACGGAGTCGATCGACGAGATCGTGTACCGCTACTGGTTCGAGGGGTACACGACGGCGTTCATCGGCGTGGACGACGCCGAGCGCCCGTTCCGCGTGTTCCTGCTGGAGGACCCGATGCGCGTCGTGGTCGACGTGCGGCACTGACCCCTCAGCCCGCGACCTCGGACTTCTGCGGCCGGGCGAGCAGGGTCGCCGCGAGGTCGGACAACGGCAGGTTGCCGGCCAACACCTCGACGACACCGGCCGTGATCGGCATCTCGACGTCGTGCGCGCGGGCCAGCTCCAGCACCGACTGCGACGACTTCACGCCCTCGGCCGTGCCCCCGGTGGCCTTGATCGCCTCGGCCAGCGTGAGCCCCTCGCCCACGTGCTTGCCGAGCCGGTGGTTGCGCGACAGCGGCGACGCGCACGTCGCCGTCAGGTCGCCCATGCCGGCCAGGCCGGCGAACGTGGCGGCGTCGGCCCCCAGCGCGAGGCCCAGGCGCGTGATCTCCACGAGGCCGCGCGTGATGAGCGTCGCCAGCGTGTTCCAGCCGAAGCCCTGGCCCTGGGCCATGCCCGCGGCCAGGGCGATGATGTTCTTCACCGCGCCGCACAGCTCCACGCCCACCACGTCGGTGTTCGTGTAGGGGCGGAAGTACCCGGTCGAGCAGGCCGCGGCCACGAGCTGGGCCGTGGCCTCGCTGCGCGAGGCGACCACGGTCGCCGTCGGCTGCCGCTCCGCGATCTCGGGCGCCAGGTTGGGTCCGGAGACGACGGCGACGCGCTCGTCCGGCAGGTCCAGCACCTCGGCCATGACCTGGCTCATGCGCTTGTCCGTGCCGAGCTCGACGCCCTTCATCAGCGAGACGACGACGGCACCCGGCGCGGCGACGTCGTGCACCAGGCCCTTCATCGACTCCAGCGTGGCGCGGGCGACCTGGGACGGAACCGACACGACCACGATGGAGGCGCCCGCCAGGGCGACCGCCGGGTCGGTCGTGCCGTGCATCGGCGGGAGCTGCACGCGCGGCAGGTACTTCTCGTTGCGGTGCGTCGTCTCGACGGCGTGGAGCACCGCGGCGTCGCGACCCCACAGGGTGACGTCGCACCCGGCGTCGGCCAGGACCATCGCGAAGGTGGTGCCCATCGAGCCCGCGCCGAGCACGGCGACCTTGGGCTGCGTCGCGGCGCTCACGGGCGCTCCACCGGCGGGTAGTTCGTCATCTTGGCCTCGTAGTCGGGGTGCTTGCGCAGGTCGAAGCGCGGCTTGGGCGCGACCTCCCCGCGGATCTGCTCCAGCTCGGCGGTGATGGCGTCCATGATGCGGCTCGTGGCCTCACGCAGGGTCGCGGTGTCCTGGGGCCGGTCGTACAGGTCGCTCAGGTCCACAGGCGGGCCGGTCTGGATGGTCACCTTCTTGCGCGGGAACGGCTTGAGCACGCGGCTGTACCGGCCGAGGATCTCCGTGACGCCCCACTGCGCGACCGGCAGCACCGGCAGGCGCGTCGTCAGCGCGATGCGGGCCACGCCCGTCTTGCCCTCCATCGGCCAGTAGTCGGGGTCCCGCGTCAGCGTTCCCTCCGGCAGGATCGCCACGCAGGCGCCGTCGCCGAGCTGGCTCGCGGCGTCCTTCAGCGACTCGGCGGACTTCGCGGAGTCGCGGTCCACCGGGATCATCTTGGTGCCCCGCAGCGCCCACCCCGTCAGCGGCGAGTCGAACAGGCCGCGCTTGGCCAGGATGCGGGGCTCACGGCCCATGTCGAAGAGGTAGTGCGCCAGCGTCAGCGCGTCGAGCTCCGTGACGTGGTTGGCCGCGGCGATGAACCCGCCCTTGGCCGGGAAGTTCTCGCCGCCCTTCCACTCGTACTTGCACAGCGCGAACATGAGGTTCCGCACGATGAACGCGACGAAGCGATACATGCGTGACTCAGGGCGTGGGATGGACACGGCCGAAAGAATACTCGGCCGAACCGCGAACCCCGCCCCCGCCCTGACGTGCCAGACGCTCGGGCCACCGAGGTGGCCCGAGCGTCTGACCCGTGCGGGCGTCGTCGGGAGGGCGTCAGCCGCGGACGACCTCGGCGCCCAGGGCCTCCAGCTTGTCCTGGAAGTTCTCGTAGCCGCGGTCGATCAGGCCGATGCCGCGCACCGTCGACTGCCCCTTGGCGGCCAGCGCCGCGATGAGGTGGCTGAACCCGCCGCGCAGGTCCGGGACCTCGATGTCCGCCGCGGAGAGCGGCGTCGGGCCGGAGACGACGGCGGAGTGGTGGAAGTTGCGCTGGCCGAACCGGCAGTCGCGACCGCCCAGGCACTCCTTGTAGACCTGGATGGTGGCGCCCATCTTGCGCAGCGCGTCCGTGAAGCCGAAGCGGTTCTCGTACACGGTCTCGTGCACGATCGACAGGCCGGTGGCCTGCGTGAGCGCGACGACGAGCGGCTGCTGCCAGTCGGTCATGAAGCCCGGGTGCACGTCGGTCTCCAGCACGATGGACTTCAGGTCGCCGCCGGCGTGCCAGAAGCGGATGCCGTCGTCCTGCACCTCGAACCGGCCGCCGACCTTCCGGAAGGTGTTGAGGAACGTCATCATCTCGGGCTGCGTGGCACCCTTGACGGTGATGTCGCCGCCCGTGGCCAGGGCCGCGGAGGCCCAGGAGGCGGTCTCGATCCGGTCGTTCAGCGCGGTGTGGGTGTAACCCTCGAGGCGGTCGACGCCCTCGATGCGGATCACGCGGTCGGTGTCGACCGAGATGATGGCGCCCATCTTCTGCAGCACCGCGATGAGGTCCATGATCTCGGGCTCGATCGCCGCGCCCGAGAGCTCGGTGATGCCGTCGGCGCGGACCGCCGTCAGGAGCGTCTGCTCCGTGGCGCCCACCGACGGGTAGGGCAGCGAGATCTTGGTGCCCTGCAGGCGGCGCGGCGCCCGCAGGTGGATGCCGTTGGGCCGCTTGTCCACGACGGCGCCGAACTGGCGCAGGATGTCGAGGTGGTAGTTGATCGGGCGGTCGCCGATGCGGCAGCCGCCCAGGTCCGGGATGAACGCCTCGCCGAGGCGGTGCAGCAGCGGCCCGCAGAACAGGATCGGGATGCGGCTGGAGCCGGCGTGGGCGTCGATGTCGGCCACGTGGGCGGACTCGACGTTGGACGGGTCGAGGTCCAGGATGCCGGCGTCGGTGTCGTACTTGACGTTCACGCCGTGCAGGTCCAGGAGCCCCGAGACGACCTTGACGTCACGGATCTGCGGAACGTTCCGCAGCACGCTCGGGGTCTCCCCCAGCAGAGAAGCCACCATGGACTTCGACACGAAGTTCTTTGCGCCTCGAACGGTGATGGTCCCGGTCAACGGGTTGCCGCCGTTCACATACAGCAGATCGTTCATATCCTCGTCGTCGTCTCGTTCGTTCCGATGATGGATGTCCGATGGCGGAGCCTCCGGGAGCCCGGTCGATCCTGCCCCTCACCGCCGGTCGTGCCAACACGGCAACCGGTGGGAGTATTCACCGTTCACCACACCTTCACTCGCGACGCACCAGGTCGCAGTTCGACACGCCGCGCGTCCACAGGGCCCGCGCATGCCGCCGTCGGCAGCCTACGTCAAGACCCCATCCGCATCGCGAGACGCACTTCCCGGATGGCGGACGGCGCGCCTAATCTCGCGGGATGAGCACCTCCGCAGCGCCGACCGCCGGGACCCCCGGCGGCGGGGAGAGCACAGTGCCGGCCGGCAATCCTCGCGGCCGCGTCGTCCTCGCCTCCCTCATCGGTACGTCCATCGAGTTCTACGACTTCTACATCTACGCGACGGCCGCCTCGCTGGTCTTCCCGACGCTGTTCTTCCCGAACGCCGAGGACCCCACGACACAGCTCCTGTCGTCGTTCGCCGTGTTCGGCGTCGCCTTCGTGGCGCGGCCGGTCGGCTCGGTCCTGTTCGGGCACTTCGGTGACCGCATCGGCCGCAAGGCGACGCTGGTCGCGTCGCTGCTCACGATGGGTGTCGCGACGGTGCTGATCGGCCTCATCCCGGCCGCGTCGACGCCGGGCTGGGCCGTGGCCGCCCCGGCGGTGCTGGTGCTGTGCCGGTTCTGCCAGGGCCTCGGCCTGGGCGGCGAGTGGAGCGGCGCCGCCCTGCTCGCCACCGAGAACGCGCCCGAGGGCAAGCGCGCCATCTACGGCACGTTCCCGCAGCTCGGCGCGCCGATCGGCTTCATCCTCGCCAACACGGTGTTCATCGCCCTGTCCACGTCGCTCACGCCCGAGCAGTTCGCCGCCTGGGGCTGGCGCATCCCGTTCCTCGCGTCGGCCGTGCTGGTGATCGTGGGCCTGTGGGTGCGGCTCTCGCTGCTCGAGACCCCCGCGTTCCGCAAGGTGCTCGAGGCCGAGGCCGTCAGCCGGGTGCCCGTGGCCCGCGTCTTCCGCACCTCGTGGAGGCAGATCATCTCGGGCACGTTCATCATGCTGGCCACCTACGCGCTGTTCTACCTGATGACGACGTTCACGCTGAACTACGGCGTCGCGCCGACCGCGCCGACCGACGGCTCCCCCGCCGGCCTCGGCTACGAGAAGATCGACTTCCTCTGGATGCTGATCGTGGGCGTCGTGTTCTTCGGCATCTTCACGCTGGCGTCCGGGCCGATGGCGGAGAAGTTCGGCCGCCGCAAGCACCTCATCTGGGTGACCGTCGCGATCATCGTGTTCGGCGGGCTGTTCGTGCCGCTGTTCGCCGCGGGCCACGTGGGCGTGCAGACCCTGCTGATCCTCGGCTTCACGCTCATGGGCCTCACGTTCGGCCCGATGGCCGCCGTCCTGCCCGAGCTGTTCCCGGCGAACGTGCGGTACACGGGCTCCGGCATCGCGTACAACCTGTCCTCGGTGCTGGGCGCGGCGGTGGCCCCGTTCATCGCCGTGTGGCTGTGGGCCGAGGCCGGCGGCTCCCCCGTGCTGGTGGGCGTCTACCTCTCGGCGATGGCCGTGATCACGCTGGTCGCGCTGCTCCTGACGCACGAGACGCGCGACGTGGACTACGCGGAGAACGTCGGGGCCTGACGGCCGCGCCCCGCGCGCCTCTCCCGCCGACGCCGTCGCGCACCTTCCGCACGGGGGTGCGCGACGGCGTTCGTGCGCTCAGCCGTCGCGCGTCGTGAGGCGGGCGTACGCCAGCGACATGCCGATCACCAGGTAGCACAGCGCCCGGAACGCGCCCTCACCCAGGCCGCCCGTCGCCACGGGGTCCCGGATCAGGTCGACCAGGCTGCCCAGCGACTGCGGCAGCAGGTACGGGTGCAGCCAGTCCAGGGCCGAGATCTGCAGCAGCACCCCGGACACGATCAGCCCGCCGAGCACGCTCACCACCACCAGCATGGGGTGCTCGGTGGACGCCGAGATCGCCAGCGCCACCGCGCCCACCGCCATCAGGTAGAGCGTCGCCCAGGCGATCGCGACGACCAGCCGCCCCAGTACCTCCCCGAGGGACAGCTCCGTCCCGGACATCGACGCCAGGTTGTCCGCCCCCGCCAGGACCAGCCCGGTGACGAAGCCGGACGCGACGACGAGCGTGGCCGCGACCAGGGCGACCACCAGCACGCCCACGGCCTTGACCACGAGCAGCCGGCCGCGGGCCACGGGTGCGAGCAGCCAGCCGCGCAGCGCGCCGTGGGACTGCTCGCCGGCCAGCGCGTCGCCCGCCGCCATCGCCACCGTGAGCGGCAGCAGGAGCATCAGCAGCGTCATCAGCGAGCCCAGCGGCAGCACGAACGCGCTGGTGGCCATGGTCACGAAGATCGGCGGCTCCCCGCCGGGCCCGTCCGGGCCGGGTCCGCCCGTGGCCGGGGCGGCCCCGCCGTTCGCGGTCAGGTCGACGGCCACCCCGGTGATCACCGGGAGCACGGTGAGCAGGCCCAGCACCACCAGCGTCCGCGGACGCCGGAAGATCCACCGCAGCTCGGCGCGCAGCAGGCGGCCGACCGGGGCGCGCAGGCGGTCCGGCGCCGGTTCCTGGGTCGCGACCGTGGCCTGGGCGGTCATCGGACCGGCTCCTGGTCGGGTGCGGGCCGGGCTCCGGCGGGCTGGTCGCTGGCGGGCTCGGCGGCGGCGGGCTGGTCGGCGGTGCGCTCGCCCGAGGCCTCCCCGAGGTCGTGCGTGAGCCGCGCGAAGACGTCCTCCAGCCCGGTGCGCTCCCGCCGGGCCTCGTCGACCCGGACCCCGGCCCGGACCAGCGTCTCGATCACGGTCGCCGGCGTCGTGCCCGTGAGATCCACGCGCACGCCGGCCGGGGCGAGCCACGCGGTGACCCGGTGGTCGTGCAGAGCCGCCGCGGCCGCCGCGCCGTCGGCGGTGACCACGAGCAGCGTGGGGTTGCCGGACTCCAGCAGGTCGTCCAGCGGGCCCTGCGCCACCACGACGCCCGCGTTCAGCACGACGACGTGGGTGCAGGTCGCCTCAACCTCCGCCAGGAGGTGCGACGAGACGAGCACCGTCACCCCCTGGGCGTGCAGCTCGGCGATGATCCGGCGCACCTCCTGCGTACCGGCCGGGTCGAGGCCGTTCGTGGGCTCGTCCAGCACGACGAGCCGGCGCGGTGCCAGCAGCGCCGAGGCGAGCCCCAGCCGCTGCTTCATGCCCAGCGAGTACGCGCGGTACTTCTTGCGGGCGGCGCCCGCCAGGCCCACCCGCTCCAGCGCGGCGGACACGGCGCCGTCCAGCTCCCGTCCGGACAGCAGGGGCTCGGCGGCGGCGAACCGCAGCAGGTTCTCCCGGCCGGACAGGAACGGGTGGAAGCCCGGCCCCTCCACGAGCGCCCCGACGTGCGGGAGCACCCGGTCCGCGGCCCCCGGGACGGGGACGCCCAGCAGCTCGATCTCCCCCTCGGTCGGCTGGACGAGGCCCAGCAGCATGCGGATGGTCGTCGTCTTGCCGGAACCGTTGGGCCCCAGCATCCCGACCACGGCGCCCTCGGGCACCTCCAGGTCCACGCCGTCCACGGCGACCGTGCCGCGGTAGACCTTGCGCAGGCCCCGCGTCCGCGCCGCCACGGCGCCCGCCGAGCCTGCGATCACTGCTGGTTCGGTCACTGCTGGTCCAGGGCGTCGACGAGCACCTGCTGGGGCACCGCGCCGGCCGCGACCCGGCCGTCGTCGGTGACGATCGCACCGCCGACGGCGATCCGGACGTACGAGCCGGAGCCGAACTCCCCGGACACCGGCTGGCCGATCTGGGCCAGGAGCCCGGCGAGGTCCTGCTCGCCTCCCGCCGACCCGCCTCCCGCCGATCCTGCGCCGCCGAGGAAGCCCTCGCTCCCGGCGGGTCCCGCACCGGCGACGTCCTGGCCCAGCGCCTCGGCGGGCACCGTGCCCACCAGCACCGCGTCCCAGCCGTCGCCGACCGTCGTCAGGCTCTCCCCGGGGCCGCCCGGCTCGCCGGCCTCCCCCGCGTGCTCGCCCCGGGCCTGCGCGACGTCACCCGCGTCGGTGGTCTTGACGTCAGCGCCGGCCGGCGGCGTGAACTCGAACAGACCGGCGTCCTGCGCGCCGACCTCGAACTCGACGAAGCCGAGCGACAGGACCGGTTCGGACCTGCCGTTCGCATACACGTCGAACCGCAGCGGCACGCGCGTCTGCTCGTCGATCGCCACCGTGATCTCGCGCAGCAGCGTCTTCTCCGTCGGCTTGGGCGTCAGCACGAGCTCGTACGCGGCCCGGTCGGCGACCCGAGCCGTGCCGTCCACGACGATGTCGCTGGTCGGGCGCAGCTGCTCGATGATCTCGGTCGCCGCCTGCGCCGGGTCCGCCATCCGTGCCTCGGCGTGGCCCTGCTTCGCGGCGTGCTGCCCGGCCCGTTCCCTGGCCGCCGCGAGGTCCGCGTCGTCCCAGGTGAGCTGCCGCGCGCTGTTCTCCTGCGAGTCGTAGGCCCACGCCTCGTCGGTGTTCTTGACGAACGTCAGCTCCGACGTCGGCCGCTCGACCTGGACCCGGGCGGACTCCGCGCCGTCGTGGAACACCCGCACCGACTCGAAGTCCAGGGCGTCCGCCCCGGGCACGGCGGGCAGCCCGAGCTCGTTGCTCACCTCGGCCACGCCGTCGAACGCGGGCGGCGTGGCCTCCAGCGCGGAGGTCACGAGCTGCTCCGCGTCGATCGCGGGCAGCACCGGATCGTCGTCCGCCCCGGCGGGCAGCGCGGTCAGCGCCAGCCCGCCCAGCCCGACCGCGATCCCTGACCCGGCGGCGACCAGCGCCTTCGTCCTCGGCCTCATGTCCCGCTCCTTCGCGTGTGGAACCAGTCTGCTCCTTCCACGATCCCCCGTGGCGCCTGAGACCTCGCTGAGAACGTCCCGACCTGCCGGCCGGCACCCGCCCGGCATACGCACCGGCCGCCGCGTGCGGCATGCTGGCAGGCATGAGACCGCAGATTCTCGTGGTCGACGACGAGCCGGGCGTGCGCAAGGCGCTGGACCGCGGCCTGCGCGCCGAGGGCATGGACGTCACGGTCGCGGCAGACGGCCCGGCCGGGCTGCGGCTGGCGCGGACCGGGTCGTTCGACGCGGTGCTGCTGGACATCATGATCCCGGGCCTGTCCGGGTACCGCGTGCTCCAGGAGCTGCGGTCCGCCGGCGTCACCACGCCCGTGCTGCTCGTCTCCGCGAAGGACGGCGAGGTGGACCAGGCCGACGGGCTGGACCTCGGAGCCGACGGCTACGTGGTCAAGCCGTTCTCGTTCGTGGTGCTGCTCGCCCAGCTCCGCGCCCTCCTGCGCCGCGCGGCCCCGGGCACCACGCGGGAGCCGATCCGGCTCGGGCCGCTGACCGTCGACCGCGGGGCCCGTGCCGTCCGCTACGCCGACGTCGACGTACCCCTGAGCCCGCGCGAGTACGCGCTGCTCGTGGCGCTGGCCTCGCGCGCCGGGACGGTGTGGACCAAGCAGGAGCTGCTGACGGAGGTCTGGGGCGACGAGCAGGCCGCGACCCGGAACGTCGTCGAGGTGTACGTGGGCTACCTGCGCCGCAAGCTCGCGGCCGTCGGCGCCGGCGACCTGGTCCGGACCGTCCGGGGGCAGGGGTACCGGCTCGGGGGCGTGCCCTAGTGCCGGCGGCGCCCGGCGGGCACCGGACAGGAGCGCCCTGGGCGGGTTTCTCGCTGCGCCTGCGGATCACCGCCCTCGCCACGGCGGTCACGCTGGCCTGCCTGCTGGGCCTGGCGATGGTCGCGGGCCGGGGCCTGGCACCGCTCCTGACCGGCGCCGTGGACGACGAGCTCCGGACGGCGCTGAGCGGGGCCGCCCACGACGTCGTCACCGGCACGGAACCCGCCTCGGCCGACGGCCTGGAGGTGCGCGTGCTGGACACCGCGGGCGGCGCCGTCGACGACGCCCCGCCGCCCGCCCTGACGCGGGACCAGGTGCGGGCGCTGAAGGCCGGGACCCCGGTCACCGCGGGCGACCGGCGGCAGGTGCGCTGGCAGGGCTCCGTCGTCACCGCGCCCGACGGGAGCCAGCGGCTCGTGGTCGTCGGCACCGGGCTCGTGGGGCAACGCGCCGCCGAGGCGTCGGGCAGCCGCTGGCTGCTGGTCACGGCTCTCGTCGGGACCGTGGTGGCGGGCGTCGCGATCTGGTTCGCCGTCGGGTCCGCGCTGGCCCCGGTCGCCCGGATGCGCCAGTCCGTGCGCCGGCTCGCGCCCGGCGCCCGGCTGGCGGTGCCCGACGCCGCGGCCGGCGAGCTGCGCGCCCTGGCCGGCGACTTCAACGAGCTGCTGGACCGGCAGGAGGCCACCACGGAGCGGCTGCGGCGGTTCACGGGCGACGCCGCGCACGAGCTGCGGTCGCCGGTGGCGTCGATCCGCCTCCAGTCGGAGGTCGCGGTGACCAACCCCGACCCGGCGCTCTCGCAGGAGGTGCACGCCGACGTGCTCGCGGACGCCGAACGGCTGTCGGCCCTGCTCGACGGGCTGCTGGCGCTGGCCCGCTCGGACGCCGGCGAGCTGCCCCCGTCGGACGACGTGGACCTGGTGGGCGAGGTGCACGCGGCCGTGGCGCGCGCCGGGGAGCAGCCGGTGCCGATCCTGGTCAACGTCGCGGCCGACCAGGTCTGGGCGGCCGCCGCGCGCACGGAGACCGGGCTCGTCCTGGACAACCTGCTGCGCAACGCCTGCCGGTACGCCGGCACGCGGGTCGTGGTCTCGGTGCTCGCGGGCCGGTCCACCGTGCGCGTGCTCGTCGACGACGACGGCCCCGGGGTGCGGCCCGAGCACCGGGCCAAGGTCTTCGACCGCTTCTACCGGGTGTCCGACGACCGCGCGCGCACCTCCGGCGGCGCCGGGCTCGGCCTGGCGCTGGTCGCCGAGCTCGTCCGCCGCCGGGGCGGCCGGGCCGCCGTCGGCGAGTCGCCCGACGGCGGCGCCCGGTTCACCGTGGTGTGGCCGCGGGCCCGCTGACCGACCTGGCCGTCACGGTGTGAGACGCACCACCGAGCGGCCCGCTGAACAGGGCATCTCGCGGACCAGCGCGGCCGCGGATCGGGGTTAGCGTGTCCGGGTGGAGACGACGGCCCTGATCGCAGCGTGCCTGGCCGTCGTCCTCGGGGCCGGGCTGCAGCGCGTCGCCGGGATGGGCGTCGGCATGGTGGCCGCGCCGGTGCTCACGGTGTTCCTGGGCGCGTCGGTGGGCGTGCTGGTCAGCAACGTGGCCGCGATCGTCACGGCGCTGCTCATCCTGCGGGCGCTGCGGGACGGCGTGGACTGGCGGCGGGTGGTCACGATCCTGCCGCTCATGCTGGTGGGCTCGGTCCTCGGCGCGCTGACGGTCCGCGAGGCCGACACCGCGTGGCTCGACGTGATCGTGGGCGGCTCCGTGCTGCTCGCGCTGGGCGCCTCGGCCCTGCTGCGGCGGCGGGTGCGGATCCAGGGCCGTTCCGTCGCCGTCGTCACCGGCCTGGCGGCGGGCTTCATGAACACGACGTCGGGCGTGGCGGCGCCCGCCTGGACCCTACGCGATGGCCACCCGCTGGGAGCACCGGTCGTTCGCCGCGACGATGCAGCCGCTGCTCGTGGTCATGAATGTCATGTCGGTGGTCACCAAGCTGGGCTTCGGCGCGATCCCGGCCGGCTCCGCCCCCGCGTGGTGGGTCTGGCCGGTGCTGCTCGCCGCCGTGCTCGCCGGGGTGGCGTTCGGCAACGTCCTGGCCCGGCGGCTGCCGACCCCGGTCGCCTCCCGCATCGCGGTCACGGTGGCGGTGGGGGGCGCGGTCACGGCCCTGACCCGGGGCCTCCTCACGATCTGAAGGCTCCCGCGACCCCTATTCGTCCTCCGCGAAGACCACGTCGCGCTTGCGGCGGATCGCCGGGAGCACCGCGATGACCAGCGCCAGCACCGCCAGGGTGAGCAGCACCGCCGAGATGGGGCGCGTGAGGAACACCGTGGGGTCGCCCCGGGAGATGAGCAGGGCCCGCCGCAGGTTCTCCTCCAGCATGGGCCCCAGCACGAACCCGAGCAGCAGCGGCGCGGGCTCGCACCCGCAGCGCACCAGCACGAAGCCCAGCACGCCGAAGAACGCCATCGCGAGCACGTCCCACGGGTTCTGGTTCAACGAGTAGGTGCCGATGCACGCGAACACCACGATCACGGGGAACAGCACCGAGTAGGGCACCGACAGCATGCGCACCCACAGCCCGATGAGCGGCAGGTTGAGCAGCACCAGCAGCACGTTGCCGATCCACATGGACGCGATCAGGCCCCAGACGAGGGCCGGCTGCTCGGTCATCACGTCGGGGCCGGGCGTGATGCCCTGGATGATGAACGCGCCCACCATCAGGGCCATCACGGGGTGGGCGGGCAGCCCGAGCGTCAGCAGCGGGATGAACGACGTCTGCGCAGCGGCGTTGTTCGCCGACTCCGGGCCGGCCACGCCCTCGATCGCCCCGTGCCCGAACTCCCCCGGCGTCCGCGAGATCCGCTTCTCCACCGCGTACGACGCGTACGAGGCGAGCACGTGCCCGCCGCCCGGGAGCACGCCCAGCAGCGACCCGAGCCCGGTGGCGCGGAGCACCGGCGCGACGATCCGCCGCAGCTCGGCCCGGCCGGGCCACAGGTTCGCCACGCGGCTGACCATGCGGGTCCGGGTGCGCGGGTCGTGCAGGTTGCGCAGGATCTCCGCGATGCCGAACACGCCGACGGCGACCGCCACGAAGCTCAGCCCCTGGTACAGCTCGCGCACGCCGAAGGTGAACCGCGGCGTGCCCGTGTACAGGTCCTGGCCCACGGTGCCCAGCAGGATGCCGAGCACGATCATCGCGAGCGCCTTGAGCGTGGAGCCGCTCGCCAGCGCGATCGACGCCACGAGGCCGAGCACCACGAGCGAGAAGTACTCGGCGGCCCCGAACGCGAGCGCGGCGCGGGCCAGCGGCGGGGCGGCGACGGCGAGCACCACGGTCGCGACCGTCCCGGCCGCGAACGAGCCGAGCGCCGCCACCGCGAGCGCCACCCCGGCCCGGCCGGAGCGCGCCATCTGGTGCCCGTCGATCGCCGTGACCGCCGCCGACGACTCGCCGGGCAGGTTGAGCAGGATCGCCGTCGTCGACCCGCCGTACTGGGCGCCGTAGTGGATGCCGGCGAGCATGATGAGGGCCGACGTCGGGTCGTCGAACCCGAACGTGATCGGCAGCAGCAGGGCGATGGTCGCCGTGGGCCCGATGCCGGGCAGCACGCCGACCGCGGTGCCGAGCGCGACGCCGAGCAGGCAGAACAGCAGGTTGTGCCACTGGAGCGCCTCGGAGAACCCGAGGGCGAGGTTGTCGAGCAGGTCCATGTCGTCTCTCCTCGTTCCCGCCGGGGGCCTAGCCGCCGAGCCCGTCGCCCAGCAGCGGCAGGCGCAGCTGCAGCAGGACGACGAAGATGACCCAGCTCGCCGCCGTCAGGCCGGCTGCGATCACCAGGGCCTGCAACGGCCTGGTGCCGGGCCGGGCCAGCGCGGCGAGCAGGCCGGTGCCGAAGGTCGCGGGCAGCAGGCCGAGCCCCTCGACCGTGAGCGCGAAGAACACCACGGCCGCGAACACGGCCAGCGTCGGCCGCCACCGGAGACCGGCGAGCGGGCGGGGGTCGGGCGCGGCGTCGTCGGGACGGGCGTCGTGGGGCACGGCGTCGTCGGGCACGGCGTCGCCCGGCACGGCGTCGCCCGGCACAACGTCGGCCACCTCGCCGGGCGCCGGGTCGGGCGCGACGTACGCCTTGACGACGGTCGCGAGGCCGAGCGCGGCGAGCACGAGGCCGAGGGCGAGCGGCACGTACCCCGGGCCCATCTCGAGGAGGGCGCCGAGCTCGTACCCGAGCGCCCCGACGGCGAACGCCGCGCCGAGGCCGAGGAAGATCAGGCCCGCGACGAGGTCGCCCGTCGAACGGGGCCGGAGGGCGCCGATCTCAGCCTCCCTGACCGTCGGCGATGATCCCGCCCCAGGTCGCGATCTGCTCCTCCAGCAGCGCCGCGTGCGCCTCGGGGGTGGCCTGGTCGGCACTCACGGGCGCGGTGCCGAGGTCGGCCATCTGGTCGACGACGCCCTGGTCGGCCAGCGCCACCTGGAGCGCGCCGGTGAGCTTCTCGACGATCTCGTCGGGCGTCTCGGCCGGGACGTACAGGCCGTGCCACACGCTGACCTGGATGTCCGGCTGGCCGCCCTCCGTCGTGGTGGGCAGGTCGGGCAGGGCCTCGATCCGCTCGGGGGTCGTCACCGCGTAGGCCTTGACCTCGCCCGCCGTGATCTGGCCGGTCGTGTTCGTGGTCTGGTCGCACATGAAGTCGACCTGTCCGCCCACGATCTCGGCCATGGCGGGGCCGGTGCCGTCATAGGGCACGGCCGTCAGGTCGACGCCGAGGGCGTCCGTCAGGAGCAGGCCGCACAGGTTGGAGGCGGAGCCCTCGCCGGCGTGCGCCATCGTCACCGTGTCGGCGTTCTCCTGGACGAAGGTGACGAACTCCTCGAAGGTGTCGGGCTCGAAGTCGGCGCGCGCGATGATCGTCATGGGCACCTCGGTGACGAGACCGACCGGCTTGAAGTCGGCCACGGGGTCGTAGGCCAGGTCGGCGTAGAGCGCCGGCGCCGTGGACATGCCGATGTGGTGCATGAGCACGGTGTAGCCGTCCGGCTCGGCCGTCGCGGCCTGTCCGGCTCCGACGGTGCCGCCCGCGCCGTCGACGTTCTGGACCACGAGCTGCACGCCCAGCTCCTCGGCCATGGGCTCGGCGACCATGCGGGTCACGGTGTCGGTGGGGCCGCCGGCGGAGAACGGCACGATCACCTCGATGTCGTCCTCGGGGTAGGCGGCGGGGTCGGAGCCGCCGCCCGAGGAGCAGGCGGCCAGGGCGAGGCTGAGACCGGCGAGCGCACCGAGGTACGCGGCGGCCTTCCGGTGTCTCCGGGGTGCGGCGGGGGTCATGTCCGTCTCCGATCATCGTTGATCTGGCAGAGGTTGATCCGTGGCAGTCGATCCGGTCGAGACCGTGACATTACCGCCCAACATGTGATGTACGCCACAAAGTTCTCATGGCTTGACCTAACGGTGACCTCGTCGGCGAACGATGCCACCCCGGAATGTCAGAGGTGTCCGGAATACTTGCCGCGTGATCCGGATAGTGCGCTCTCTCGCCGTGGGTTTCGCCCTCGCCTGCATCCTGCTGATCGGTCTCCGGCTCGATCACGGCGCCCCGGCCTGGTGGCTGCCCGTCGCCCTGGTCGTGAGCATCCTCGCGGTCGCGCTCACGGCCGTGGTGACCACCCTCGTGGGCATCGGCGGGACCAGCGCGTTGCGCACCACGCCGTCGGTCGACGTCGTGGTCACCGCCGAGCGCGAGGGCCGCCTGCACCTGGCCAAGGTGCTGGACATCTCCTCGACCGGGACCGAGATCAACGACGACCCCGTGGCCGAGCTGCGGCTCGCCGTCGCCGCCCGGACCCGCGCCGCGTACACGACGACCACCCGCGCGCTGATCGACAGGACCCGCCTGCCGCAGTTCCAGCCGGGGGCCGTGGTCGTGGTGCTGCAGGAGAAGGCGGACGCCCCCGGCGTGACCCTGCTCCAGTCCCCGCCGCAGTCGTGGCGGGAGAAGGCCGCGCAGGCGGACACGGTCGCCCGCATGGACGAGCCCGACGAGTGGGCGGCGGTGCCCGTGAGCGCGGGCCGCGACGCGCGTGGGTTGGTGAAGATCCCGGCGGTGCTGCTCGCGCTCCTGGTCCTCGTCGGGTTCGCCGCCCGCCTCTACCCCGTGCGCGAGGACGTCGCCGCGGTACTCTCCGGCACGCCGCTGCTGGAGGTCTCCGCGGCCCAGGAGCGGCGCGTCGACCGGGAGGCCAGCACCCTCGACCCGGTGCGCGCGCAGGAGGTCGTCGACGCGTTCGTCGCCGAGGCCGGGGACAGCTCCTTCACTGACGTCGGCCTCGGCAGCACGACGGCGACCGCGACCGTGCCCGCGACCCCCGGCTCCGACAACACCGACGACCTCGTCTGGGCGCGCGGCGACGTGGTGCGGCACGAACCGTCGCCCATCCAGCCGAGCGACGACGAGCTGCCGCTGCTGACCTTCGACGCCGCCGACGTCGACTGGGGCTCGCTCCAGGAGCTCGCCGACCGGCTGCCGCGGCAGGCGGGCTTCGAGCCGGAGGACCTGGTCACCGTCCGGGTCCACGTGCCGAACCCGGCGTTCGGCGACACCGGCCGGGCCTACGAGATCGTCGTTTGGGGCTCCGGCCCGTACGACGACGCCTCGGTCACCTACGGGCCCGACGGCGAGGTCGTCGACATGTACGGCGGGGCGAAGGGTTCCGAGGTCGCACGGTGGGACGCCGACCACTGAGGTCTGTGCCGGAACCCTCGCCGGACGGGGAGGTCAGCGCCGCAGCCGGCGGTCGGAACGCCGCCTGCCGGGCAGCCGCCGAGCAACTCAGACGCCGAGCTTCTCCCGGACCAGCGCGACGACGCGGCCCACGTTGACCGCCCAGCCGACGCCGAAGACGCGCGGCCCGATGACGTGCTCCGCGTCCGGGTCCCACAGCCGTTCCTTGGCGCGCTCCAGCGTCGGGAACCGGAAGTCGTACGGCACCACGGCCGCGACCTTGCCGTTCCACGTGCGTTCTTCCTCCGGAAGGCGCAGCTCCTTGATCACTGCCACGACCGCCAGGCCGATGGTCACGATCGTGACGAGCCGCTTCAGGCCGCCCCCGCGGTGCTTGGTGCTGCCGCCCGACTTGGTGGAGCCCACGACGTCCTCCGGTGCTCGCGGCGCCGGCTCTCGTCGCCGGTGCCTGTCGCCACCATCCTGGGCCACGCGTCAGCAGGTCGCGAACGCAGCTCGGGACGCCGTCGGCGCGACACGCGGCGCGGTCAGCCCAGGGCGGCGACGAGCCGGGCGCACCGGGGCGGGTCCTCGGTGAGGCCGTTGTCCAGACCCCAGACCCAGTAGTCGGTGACCCGCCACAGCGCCCACGCCCGGGCCAGCTCGACGTCGAGCCGCGCGGCCTCGACCAGCACGTCGAACCAGCCGGGGATCTCCCGGTCGGTCATCTCGTCGACCCGGTGCCAGAGCACGTTCACCGCCGTCCGCTCCGCGTCGCCCCGCCTCAGCACGGGGTCGACCACGCACCACCGGCCGTCCCGGTCCCGCAGCACCTGGTCGAAGTGCAGGTCGGTGTTCACCGCCACCGGATCCCGGTCGCCGGCGAGGATCACGGCCGCGGCGTCGGCCGCGAGGTCCAGCACGCCCGGGTCGAACGGCCGGCCCAGGTGCTCCCAGGCGGGGCGCAGGCGCGGGGTCAGCCGGGCCACGTCGTCCGCCACGCGGCCGACGCCGGCCGCGACGTCGTCGCCGGCGGGGATCGCGAGGCACCGAGCGATCCGGCCGATCTCGGCGAACGCGACGTCCAGGGGCTGGCGCGCGAGCGAGCGGTGCGGGTCGAGCCGTTCCAGCAGGAGCACCCCGGCCGCGGGGTCCGCCTCGAGCTCCCCCACCACGCCGTGGCCGCGCCAGAACTCCAGCGCCGTCGAGAGCGCGGCGGTGTCGTCGTCCGGAGGTGTCAGGCGGAGCGCGGCGGGCGACCCGGCCCGGCGCACGGGGACGACCAGCGCGTTCGACCCGTGCAGGGGCGGGCCGTCGACCGTCAGGTCCCAGCGCCGGCACCGGGCGTCCACCAGGCGCGGCAGATCGGCCAGCCACTGTTCCTCGGCGGCCGTCGCGGTCCACCAGCGCGGCATCGCGAGGAAGGTCGCGGGGACCTCGATCACGGCGCCTCCGCGAGGGTCACGGCGCCTCCGCGAGCAGCGCGTGCCGGTTGGTCCGGATGAACGCCTTGAGCGCGGTGGGCACCAGGTCGACGTCCGCGAGCGCCTTCTCGTCGCGCAGGTCCACGTGCTCGACGTCGTAGGTGCCGCGCGTCGGCTCCTGGAACTCCGGGCCGGACCGCAGTGCCAGGTCCATGGAGGTCACGCGCGCGAGGAAGTAGTGGTGCACCGCGACGCCCGCGTCCTTGGGCCGGGAGGTCAGGAACACCTGCCGGACGACGTCCGCCGTGGCGCCCAGCTCCTCCATCAGCTCGCGGCGCAGCGCGTGCTCGACGGAGGCGTCCTCGGGTTCGACGCCGCCGCCGGGCGTCACCCAGTACGGCGCCCGGCCCCGCACGGTCCGCTTGATCAGCACGAGGCGACCGGCGGCGTCGAGCAGGATCGCGCGGGCCGAGCGGCGCACCACCACCGGCGGGACGGTGCGGACCGCCTGCGGCTCGTCGACGACGGGCGCCTGGCGCAGGTACCCCTCGAAGAGCGGTCCGCCGGCCGCGTCCAGGGTGGCGCGGGCGACGTCGACCATGGCCTGGTCGTCGTGCCGGGCGGCCACCCAGCGGGCGGCATAGCCCAGGTCCCAGGTGCGCAGCTCGCGCAGCAGCCACTTGCCGCCGCCGTCCCACCGCCCGGCCGCGGCCAGCGCGAGGTGCCCGACCCGCTCCCACAGCACGGACCGCACCACGTCCGCCTCGCCGCCGTCCCGCGCGTACGCGAGGTCGTCCAGCAGGTCCGTGACGCCGTACCGGGCGTCCTCCAGCGCGGTGTCCGACGCCGGACCGGGGCCGGCGTCCAGCAGGGCGCGACACTCGGCCTGCAGACCGTCGACCGCCCCGGCGGGGCCCGCCACGAGCACCCCCGTGGCGATCATGCGCGCCAGCGTGGGCCGTCTCCGGGCCGTCTCCTTGGCGATGAACCAGCGGTGCCCCGCCTCGGTGTTCACGAACAGCTCGACCGGCCAGCCCCGCCAGCGCAGCGCGTCGCGGTGCCCGACGGCGTCGTCCGGCAGGCACACCACGATGTCCAGGTCGGAGCCCGCCGTGCGGGAGCCGGGGTCGAGCACGCTGCCCGCGAGCAGCGCCCAGCGCGCCTCGGGGTAACGGTCGGCCACCAGGGCAGCAGCGTCAGCTCGCGGGTCCACGCCCGTCATCCTTGCGCACGACGAGGGGCCGACACATTCGTTTTCGTGAACCCTGCCCCACGACGAGGTGAACCCGGGCTGCTCAGGCCGCCAGCACCCGGCGCCGGACGCGCGTCACGATGCTCCGGGTCGCGATCTTGTGGAAGCCGGAGTCGATGACCAGCAGGCGGTAGACCGCACCGAGCACGCCCGGGAAGGTCGCGTCGGTGTGCGCCTCGACCCGCGTGCCGGCGTCGTCGGGCACGAGCCGGAAGGTGAGGGTGTAGACCGAGAACCGGTGGACGCCGTCGAGCACGAGCCGACCCGGCGCGTCCGCCGCCCGGACCCGGAAGCCCGGCACCACGGAACCCGCCGTGAGCGGGCGCGGCCCCTCGGGCCGCCGGTCGCGGCAGCCGATCAGGCGCACGTACCAGGCGGGCCGCCCGAGCACCTCGACCTGGTCCAGGACGGCGCGCCACACCACCTCGGGCGGGGCGCCGACCGTCGCGGCGCGCACGTCCCGGTAGCGCCGGGGGCCGACGCCGCCCGAACCGGCGTCCCCCGAACCAACGGCGCCCGGACCCGCCTCGCTCGAACCAGCCATGCCCGGACCCTACCCGCGGGCCCGCAGGGTCGGGACCAAAGACCCTGCCGCCGCGACCTCGGGAGACGGACACTCCGAGGTAGGTGAGGGGGCCCGTCCACGGAGGTTCCCCATGTCCGCCATCCGCACCATCCTCAGGAGCCTGGCGGCGTTCGGCGGCAGCCTGGCCGTGCTGCTCGGCGGACTCGCCCTCCCTGCCGCCGCCGAGCCGGAGACCCCGGTGTACTTCACGTCCGGATCGACCATGACCCGGGCCGACGGCCTCGGCTTCGACACCTGCGAAGCGCCGACGCTCGCGAAGCTGGCGGCGTGGCAGGGCATGTCGCCGTACAAGGTGGTGAACATCTACTTCGGCGGCAACAACCGCGGCTGCGCCCAGCCGAATCTGACCCGGACGTGGGTGCGCGACGCCGTCGTGGGCGGGTGGAAGCTGCTCCCCACCTACTTCGGCTACCAGCCGTTCTGTAAGTTCGGCAGCAGCAAGCCGAACCGCTACACCGCGGCCGATGCCACGGCCCGGGGAAACTCGGACGGCGCGGACGCCGTCACGCGGGCCGCGGCCCTGGGCGTGCGGCCGGGCAGCGGCTTGTACGCGGACGTCGAGCACTACGACCGGGCCGACGCGAGCTGCCGGACGGCGGTGCACCGGTACGTCTCGGCGTGGACCAAGACGGTGCACGCCTCGGGGTACCTGGCGGGCGTGTACGCGCACCAGGACTCGGGGATCCGCGACCTCTCCGACGCCTACAACTGGACCACGTACGCCCGCCCGGACGCCGTCTGGATGGCCCGCTGGGACGGCGACCCCTCGCTGACCGACTGGCCGACGGCGCCGAACGCGCACTGGTCGAACTACCAGCGCGCCAAGCAGTACCAGGGCGACCACACCGAGCCCTGGGGCGGGGTGACGATGGCCATCGACTCCGACAACGTCAAGGCGCCCGTCGCCACGGTCGCGCGCACCTACCGGGTGACGAGCACGGAGTCGCTGAACGTCCGCAGCGGCCCGGCGACGTCCTACCCCGCCGTCCGTACCTACCAGCCGGGTGCCACGCTGTTCGTGGTGTGCCAGGCCACCGGGCAGACGGTCGGCACGACGTCGGTGTGGGACCGGCTGACCAACGGGGCGTGGGCGAGCGACTACTACGTCTCGACGCCGTCGAACACCGGGTTCTCCTCGGGGCTGCCGCGGTGCCTCTACCCGGGGCAGGTGACCGTCGACTCGCTCAACGCGCGCACCGGCCCGGGGGCGTCGTTCCCGACCACCGGCAGCCCGCTGCGCCGCGGCGCCCTGGCCCCCGTGATGTGCCAGGCGACGGGGAGCCGAGTGGGCACCACCTCGGTGTGGAACAAGCTGTACGGCAACCGCTGGGTCAGCGACTACTACGTCTCGAACCGGTCGAACACCACGTGGAGCGCTCCGGTGCCGCGCTGTCCGTGAGACCGGGCTGAAGGAGGTCCATCGTGCCGCTCTATGTCATCGAGCGTACCTACGCGGAACGCGTCGAGCCCTACCTGGGCGCCTTCGACAAGCTCAACGAGATCAACGCCAACGAGGGGGTGCGCTGGCTGTACTCGTTCCTCTCGCTCGACCATCGCAAGTCGTACTGCCTCTACGAGGCGCCGACCGCCGAGCTGATCCTGAGCGCCGCCGCGGTGGCAGGGATCCCCGCGGACCGGGTGGTCGAGGTCGCCGGGCGGATCCTGCCGTCCGGTGCGCTCGAACCGGTCGTCTGAGGGCTCGACCGTCCGACGGTCCCGGCCGTCGGACATCCTCCGTGTCAGTCGAGCAGGCCCTGGGTCGCCGCGTACCGCGCGGCGCGGGTCCGGTTCTCGCAGCCCGTCTTGAGCAGGATGCTGCGCACGTGGTTGGCGGCCGTGTTCTCGCTGATGACCAGCGAGCGCGCCACCTCGCGGTTGCTCAGTCCCTGCGCCACGAGCCGCAGCACCTCGATCTCACGTTCGGTGAGCCCGTCGGCGCGCCGCGCCCGGACGCCGACGGGCTCCCCGAGCGCGGCGTCGAGCATGCGGAGCACCCGTCGTGACCCCACCGATGTGGCGATGCGCCGCGCCTCGGCGGCGAGCGCCCCGACGTCGCAGCCGTCCGCGCCCGTCGTGAGGTGCGCCGCCACGTGCGCGGCCAGGGTGTGGGCCACGTGCAGGTGCGCTCCCATCGCGCGGTCCATCGCCTCCGCCCGCGCGAACTCCGCCTCCCAGCCCTCCGTGCCCAGCAGGGCGTCGAGGGAGCCCAGGTAGCGGTCGGCGCTGCCCATCGCGCTGACGAGCGAGCCGAACATGATGTTGAGCCCGGCGTAGGGTGCGAGCGCGGTGCGCACCACCCGGGCCGCCTCCAGGTCGCCGAGCGCGACCGCCGCGTCGGACAGGAACGCCAGGACGCCCGCGCGGGTACCGGGTGACGACTCGGCCGTCCCGGACTCGATCAGCCACCACAGCGCGCGGCGCGCGGCGTCGTGCATCCCGAGCTCGGTGTAGAGCGCGAGCAGGCCGGGCACCCACCGTCCGCCGAAGTCGTCGTCGCCGCTGACGAGCCCGCGGACCTCGTCCAGCTCACCCCGCTCCCGGCGGAGCACGAACTGCTGCACGCCGTACTGGCCGTCAGGGCCCACGTGCTCGTCGAGCTCCACGGCATGGCCGATCTCGAGCAGCGCCTCCGACACCTGGGCCGCTCGTGCCAGGCGTCCGGCGGCCAGGTGGTCCGAGAAGTCCACGCAGCCCGCGAGGTAGCCGAAGTAGCGCTGGTGGGTGCTCTCGACCGCCAGGCGCAGGTCGGTGAGACCTGCCCGGACGACAGCAGTGTCCCCGCGCTGGTAGCCGAGCAGCGTGCGGTACGAGGCCGCCGGGCCCAGGCGCAAGAGGTCATGGGTTCGCAGGCAGAGCTCGGACAGCTCGATCGCACGGCCGAGCTTGACGTCGGCGTCGGTGACGGCGCTGCCGAGGACGAGCGAGGCGACCAGGACATCCCCGAGCAGGTCATCGCCCCCGAGCTCGCGGGCACGCGTGATCGAGCGCTCGAACAGCACACGGCCCGGCTCGTCCTCGCCGTCGAAGGCGAGCGCGCGGCCCAGGCCCGCCTTCGCGCGGATCCGGAGCTCCTCGTCCTGGTCGTCCGACGAGTCGAGTGCGGCACGCAGCAGCGCGACCGACCTGCCCCCGGCGACGTTGGTCCGCCAGTTGGCGTCCTCGTACTGCACGGCGGCCCGGAGCCTGTGCGCGGACGCCGCGTCGTCCGCGACCGGCTCCGCGAGCGCCCGCGACCGTACGAACGCGCCGGTCAGCATGCGCTCCCGGGAGGCGAGCAGGGTGGCGTCGTCGGCCCGCGCCCTGTCGTCGTCGATCGCCGCGGCGCGCTCGTAGAGGTCGGCGGCCTCGTCGTGCGCCAGGCCCTCCGCCGCCAGGACGGCGGCGAGGCGCAGGTAGCGCACGGCCTCCGCGCGATGGCCCAGCACATAGGCCGCCTCGAAGTGGTGGGCCACCTGGGCCGCATGAGCGGCGCCCCGGCCGCCGCGCGCCTCGAGCGCGCGGGCGACCCGCAGGTGGAGGACCGTACGGCGGGCGGACGGCATCGCGCCGAGCACGACGTCCCGCGTGATGGCGTGCCGGAAGCGGACGGCGGTCGGCGCGTCGTCGACCGGTTCGAGCAGGTAGGCGTCGACCGCGGCGTCGAGGTGACCGAGCGCCGCCTCGGGCTGGGTCTCGCCCGCGGCGACCAGCAGGTCCACGTCCACGACGTCGCCGATGACGGCCGCACGCTCGACCGTCCCCCGCGCCTCGGCGTCCAGCGCGCCCAGCCGTGCCTCGACCGCGTCCTGTACCGACGGCGGCATCCGCCCGCCCGGCTGCACGAACCCGGCGGGGCCCTCCGCCGCGAGGGTCTGCACGAGCTCGCGGACGAAGTACGCGTTGCCGCCGGTGCGCTCGCGCAGGTCCACGGCGGCGGTCCGGGCCAGCGCGGCCGGCACGTTCGCCTCCTTCTGGAGATACTCCTCGACGTCCGCCGCGGCGAGCGGCGGCAGGTCGACGCGGCGCACACCGTCGAGCCGGTAGAGGCGGGCCACATGGTTCACGAGGTGGTCGGTCCGGTCGGTCGCGGTCACGCGGTGGGTCGCCACGAGAAGCAGCCGGAGGTCCGCCGTCTGCTCCACGAGGTACGAGAGCAGCTCCCAGGCGGTCTCGCCCGCCCAGTGCACGTCGTCGAGCAGCAGCACGAGCGGCTCGACGGCGGCCGCCGAACGCACCGAGGTGACGACCGCGTCGAGCAGGTCGCGGCGGGACGCGCGGCCTGCCGGACGCTCGCCCACGACCGTGCCCAGGAGCGCGACCGTGCCCGCCACGGCCTGCTCGTCGGGCGACGGGCGGGCCAGCGGGAGCGCGCCGTCGGCGATCGCCGCCCGCATCGCGGCGGCCGGGGCCACGAACGGCTCGTAGGGTGACGCGAGCGTGCTCGGGCACGCGCCGGTGAGCACCGTCACCCCGTCACGCGGCAGCTCGGCCGCGAGCTGGGTCAGGAGGCGCGACTTCCCGGCCCCCGGCTCGCCGCCCACGAACCTGACCTGGCGCGACCCGGCGCGCGCCGCCGCCCAGGCCTCCTGGAGCTGGGCGCGCTCGGCCCGGCGCCCGACGAACCGGCCCCGAGCCGCCTCGCCGCGGTGCGGCTGCTCCTGCGCCGACCAACCGGCCACGTCAGCAACGTTACGCCGGGGCGCTCGAACGGGTCGATGGTCAGATCTGACCATGTGCGCCGGCCCTCGAAGATGGTCCGTTCCGGTCATGTCCCGTCTCGCGCCCGCTCCTAGCGTCGCTCGTACCAGGGCTCCGTCGGGAGGGGTCCGATCACGAAGGAACGGAACCATGACTGGACAGAACCCTCGGGACACGCGTCGCGCCGGCCTGCTGGCGGGCATGCTCGCCGCGGTGGGCGCCGCGACGCTCGCGCTGGGCGCACCGGCCACCGCACGGCCCCTGGAGGACGAGGAGACGAACGGGCCGAGGCTCGTGCTGGGCGGCCGCGCCGCACTGGACAGCGGCGAGCTGGCCGCCGGCGGGTGGTCGATCGTCACCGAGACGCCCGACCGGCTCGTGCTCGTATCCGGCGCCGCACGCGTCCGCGTCGTCGTCGACGCGGTGGTCGGCCCGACGGCCGACCCGGCCGGCGCGGACGGCCTCGTTCCGGCGCTGGCCGAGGCCCCCGGCATCACGGCGCCGAGGTACCTCGAACGGCCCTCCGGAGCGCTCGCCGTCCTCGACGTCGACTCCTCGGCGAGCGGGGCGTCCTCCTGCACGGCGCTGCCGTGGCAGGCGGACACGGCGAACAGGACCACGCTGACGGGCGAGGGCGACGCCAAGGTGGTGCTGGGCACGCCGTGCACCGTCGAGCGGGCCTACGTGGTCGCCCAGGGCCCGGGCAACCTCCTGGCCGAGGCACAGGCCCCACGTGGCCCGGACGGCGGAGCCGCATCCATGGACGCGGCGGACGCGCTGGTGCTCACGCTGGTCCCCGCCGGGACCCGGGGTGACGGCGCAGCGTCGTCGCTGGGATACGTCCCGCGGTGATCACTCGGTCCCGGCCGGTCCGTGTGACCGGCCGGGCGCACCGTCGTCGACCGGGTCCTCGACCGGCCGGAGGTTGGCGAACAGGTCGTTGAGGGCCTCGGTCATGGACGGGTGGGTGTAGATCTCGTCGCGCAGCTCGCCGGCCGTCACGCCGTGGCGCATGGCGAGCGCGACCGTGTTGATCGTCTCGTGGGCGTCGTGGCTGAGCATCGTGACGCCGAGGATCTGATCGGTCTCGGCGTCGACGACCGCCTTCATGACGCCCCGCGGATCGTGGACGATGCGCGCCCGGGGCACGGTCGCCATGTCGGCGACCCGCCTCCGGGCGACGAGGAGCGGGCGGCCCGACGCGCGGGCCTCGGCCTCGGTGAGGCCGACCCGCGCCAGGGGCGGGGTCATGAAGAGCGCGGAGGCGACGGCCCTGCGGTCCGTGGTGGTGCGGTGGCCCTCCCCGGTGAGGTGGTCGAGCACGATCCGGTGGTCGTCGAGCGAGACATAGGTGTACTGCGGCCCGCCGTTGACGTCACCGACCGCGTAGACGTGCGGCTGGGTGGTGCGCAGGTGCTCGTCGACCACGACGGCGCCGCGGGCGTCCGTCCGGATCCCGGCGGCGTCGAGACCGAGACCGGCGGTGTGCGGACGACGTCCCAGGGCGGCGAGCACCGTGTCGCCCCGGACCGTCTGCGGCCCGCCTGCCTGATCGGTGTAGCTGACGACGGCGACGCCGTCCTCGTCGGCGACGCCGGTGACCGTGGCTCCCGTGCGGATCGTGACGCCCGCGTCGGTCAGGATCTCGGTGGCGGTGGCGACGACGTCGTCGTCCTCGGCCCGCAGGATGCGCGGCCCCCGGGCGAGGAGGGTCACGCGCGCGCCGAACGCGGCGTGCATCGACGCGAACTCGACGGCGACGTACCCGCCGCCGAGGACGACGAGCTCGTCGGGCCGTTCGGTGCGGGCGAGCAGCTGGGTGCTGGTGACCACGCGCTCGCTCTCGCGCAGTCCCGGGACCGGCGGGAGCTCGGGATCGGCGCCGGTGTTGACGACGATCGTCCGCGCGGTGACCCGCAGGGTGTCGTCGCCGGCCGTGACGACCAGGGTGTGGGGGTCCGCGAAGGCCGCGGTGCCGGTGATGACGGTCACGGTGTCGAGGGTGTCGAGCATCGCGAAGTTCTTGCCGCGCAACAGCGTGGTCAGGGCGTCGGTGCGCTCCGCGGCGCGACGGTACCGGTCCGGACCGGGGACGTCGGCCGAGCCGTTCTCGGCGTCGTGCACGAGGGCCTTGGTGGGGACGCACCCGATGTTGATGCACGTCCCGCCGTACATGCGGTCGGACTGCTCGATCATCGCGACCCGGCTGCCGTGGCGGGCCATGGTGGCCGCGAGGGTCTTGCCGCCCTTGCCGAAGCCGACCACCGCGAGGTCGACGTCGAGCTCGGCGGACCGGGTCGTCACGGACTCGTCAGCGAGGTTGGTCATGCGTCGATCTTGCCGGGTGGCCCGGATCACGACCAGCGCGGCGTCCCGGCCCGCCCGTCCCGTCCGGCCGGGTGCGACGATGGGGCTCGTGCAACGACACCCTCGACCGACGGGACAGGCATGATCGACCCCCTGGTCGCGACCCTCGTGATCCTGTCGCTGGCGGTGCTCGGCTTCGCGACCAACCGGGTGCCGCTCGTGATCGTCGCGCTGTTCGTGCCGGTCGCGTTGTGGGCGACCGGCGTGCTCGACCTGGGCGAGGCCCTGTCCGGCTTCAGCGATCCGATCGTCCTGTTCATCGCCACGTTGTTCGTGCTCGGTGAGGCACTGGCGACGACGGGGATCACGGCGTGGATCGGGACGCAGCTCGAGAAGTGCTCGTCGTGGGGGCGCGCCGGGCTGCTCGTGGCGATGGTCGGCGGCACGGCGCTCCTCGCGGCGGTCATCAGCATCAACGGAGCCGTCGCGGCGCTCCTGCCCGTCGCCGTCGTCGCCGCCGCGCGGGCCGGCATCGTGCCGTCGAGGATGCTCGTCCCCGTGGCGTTCGCCGCCAGCGCGGGGTCGATGCTGACGCTGACCGGGACCCCGGTGAACGTCATCGTCTCCGAGGTCGCCGCGGAGTCGGGCGGCCGGGAGTTCGGGTACTTCGAGTTCGCGCTGGTGGGCCTGCCGCTCGTCCTGGTCACGATGCTCCTCGTCGTGACCCTCGGCGAGCGTCTCCTGCCGGAGCGGGTCCCGGAGCACCTGGTCGACGTCGCGGCCGACCCGCACGAACGGGTGCGTTCGTGGCGGGAGAGCTACACCGCGGAGCTCGACGCGGCCCGCCTCTTCACGGACACGGCCGGAGTCGTCGAGGTGCTCATCGCGCCGCGCTCGACCCTGATCGGGCGGCGCGTCAGCCCGGGCATGACCACGCGGGACGAGGATCTCGTGGTGGTCGCGCTGCGCCGCGGCAGCGACTCCTCGGCCGGTTCCGACGGCTCGGCCTCGTCGGGAGCGCTGTCGTTGCAGGCCGGTGACTCCGTCCTGGTCCGCGGGCCGTGGGAGGCGCTGCACCGCTACACCCGGTCACCGGACGTCATCGCCGTCGAGGCGTCGCAGAGCCTCCAGCGGAGCGTGCCGCTCGGGACCGGCTGGAGGCGCTGCCTGGGGGTGCTGATCGCGACGATCGGGCTCCTGGCGACCGGCGCCGTCCCTCCGGTGATCGTCGGGCTGCTCGCCGCGGGGGCGCTGGTCCTGCTGAAGGTGCTCACCGTTCCCCAGAGCCTCCGGGCGATCTCGTGGGACACGGTCATCCTCATCGCCGCGCTCATCCCCTTGTCGGCGGCGTTCGTGTCCTCGGGCGCGGCCGAGGCGATGGCCGACGTCGTGATGCGCCTCACCGGCAGCGGCTCGCCACATCTGGCGCTCCTGGCGCTGTGCGCGCTCACGCTCGTGCTCGGCCAGTTCATCTCGAACGTCGCGACCGTGCTCGTCATGGCGCCGGTCGCGGTGTCGTTCGCCCAGACGCTCGACGTGAGCGTGCAGCCGTTCATGATGGCCCTCGCGGTGGTCGGGGCCGCCGCGTTCCTCACCCCGATCGCGACACCGGTCAACCTGATGGTGCTGCAGCCCGGGGGCTACCGGTTCGGGGACTACTGGCGTCTCGGCCTGCCGCTGGCCCTCGTGTTCCTCGCGGCGGCGGTGTGGTACGTGCCGCTGATCTGGCCGTTCTGAGCCGGCGGGCACGTCGCGCACGCGTGCTACTGCAACCGGCCTTCGCCCTCCGGCGAGTACCGCCAGGCCCACTTCTGGTCGTCGGACTCCGCCAGCGGCAGGTGCAGGGTGCGCAGTGCCGGCGAGTGGACGTTGCCCATCGTGCCGCCGTAGCAGTGCCGGCCGCCGTCCACCGGGTCACCGGCCGCCGTCCAGTAGTGCCACCCCGACGCCGCCCGCTCCAGGGTCACCGGCTCGCGACAGAACACGCAGAACTTCTTCGTGCCTACCTCGGGCATCGGGGCGTAGAGACCCGACAGCGGCTTTCTGGCGTCCATGAGCAGTCATCATCCATGAACCTCGACGGTGAGAGCACATCACGGTCGCGCTGCTCGGGGGCCGTTATCGAACCGGGACAGAGACGCGATGCCATGAACCAGACCGTGATCGCCGAGTTTCGTGCGAACGGCGGCCGCGCCGGAGGCGTCTTCGCGGACAAGCCTCTGGTCCTGGTGCACAACGTCGGCGCCAAGTCCGTCAAGGAGCGGATCACGCCCCTGGTCCACTTAGGTGAGAACGGCCGCATCCTCGCCTTCGCCAGCAAGGGCGGAAGCGAGGAGTACCTCGCCAAAGCAGTCCGCCGTCCAGCCGCAGTTCGCTGGGTACCAGAGCATGACCGACCGGCTGATACCGGTGGTCGAGCTGGTACGCGCCCAGCAGCCTCCGTGGCCTTTCGGCGGCCCGGGAGTGGGCCGGCCCGGCGCCGGGCCCACTCCTGGATCGCGGCACCGCCTCAGAACCTGAGGACGATCCTCCCGCGGACGCCGCCCGACTCCAGACGGCGATGGGCTTCGGATGCGTCCTCGGCCGGGAGCTCGTCCGCGACCCGTAGCGTGATCTCGCCGCGCTCGGTGAGCTCGCCGAGGTGCCGGAGCATCGGTGCCGGCTCGGCGATGGCGTCCACCACCACGGGAGCGAGCCGGACGCGACGGCGGCGCGCGGCCATGACCTGGCCGGGATCGCCGAACCCGACGACGGACGCCACGGCACCACCGGGGCGGACGATCTCCGCGACATCGAGCGTGGGCATGGCTGCCAGGGCGACGGCGTCCACCTCGCCGACCGCCGCACGGATCGCGTCGACCACACCGTCCCCGCGCGGGACGACGACGTGCGCGCCGAGGCTCTCGACCAGCGCCCGGTCCGTGTCCGCGGCGTCCGCGACCACGCGGTGCCCGGCGGCGACGGCGAGCTGCACGATGTAGCCGCCGACCGCGCCCGCGGCGCCGATCACGGCCACCGTGCCCGGCCGCTCGAGCCCCATCGCCTCGACGGTCTGGTAGGCGGTCAGACCGTTCATCGGCAGGGTCGCCGCCTGCGCGATCGAGGCGCCGTGGGGTGTGCGCACCACACGGTTCATGTCGGCGACGGTGAGCTCCGCGTAGGCGCCACCGCGTGGGTCGATCGGCCACACGTGTGCCGTGACCGCCTCGCCGACGCGGAACCGGTCCGCAGCCCGCGTTCCGACGGCGTCGACGACCCCCGCGGCCTCCATCCCCGGGACCCACGGGGCGTCGTGGCGAAGCTGGTGCACCTCGCCGCGGCGCATCCTGAGGTCGCCGTTGTTGACGGTCACGGCCGCCACGTGGATCCGTACCTCATCGTCACCCACCTCCGGCTCGGGGTGGTCGAGCTCGCGCAGGACGTCTGGTCCGCCGAATGTCGTCATTCCGATGGCTCTCATGCCGGTTCTTCCTCACTCAGTTCTGGGCGCACGGGAACCAGCCACGACCTCGTACGTGCCGTGGCCTGGTCGGCCTGGTGCTAGGAGTTGTCGTGCAGGTGGGGCGCGGTGCCGCTCAGGGGCGTGTGTCCGGGGGCGCGCATCCCGTCAAGGAGGAGCGTGATGACGCGGCGCCATCCGTCGGGTCCCGCGTCGACGCCGAGGCAGTGGTCGGTGTCCAACCCCGCGCGCGAACTGATCATGACGTCCTGCCACGTCACGTCCGCGCGCAGCGCGCCGGCCGCGTACGCCCGGTCGGTGAGCCGGATGACGGCGTCCTGCAGGGCCGTGGTCCGCTCCTCGATCTCGGGCGTGGGCACGGTGTCGCACGCGGCGGTCACCTCGGCCACACCTCGGCTGTCGCGGTGGGCGCCGGCCAGCTCCATGACGAACCGGCTCAGCCCTTCCCAGGGATCCTCGATGCGCAGGCACTCCTGCGCGCTTTCGAGCATCTCGTCGTACAGGCCGACGACGACGGCGTCCAAAAGCGAGTCCTTGGTGCCGAAGCGGCGGTAGAGGGTGCCCACCCCCACTCCCGCGGCGGTCGCGATGTCCAGCGCCGATACGTCGAGGCCGCGGGAGGCGATAGCTTCCCGGGCCGCGACGATCAGCTGGCGCCGGTTGCGCCGCGCGTCGGCGCGGACATCCGTGGTGGTATCCAGGTCAGGCATCCGGGTCCCAGTTCTCCAGAGCGTCCATCCGCAGGCGAGTCAGCAGCACCGAGTCGATCAGCCACCGGCCGTCGACCTTGCGATAGGTCTCACGGTACTGCCCGTAACCGTTGTGCCCCTCAGGGGCCTCGGGCCCGACGGGGAAGGTCAGCAAGTCCTCCATCGCCCAGATACCGGACGCCGAGTCCTCGCCCAGGATCTCGATCTCCGGCATGTGCCCGTGGTGCACCGACGGCGCGTCACCCGTCAGGTCGCGGATGGTGTCCGCGAACTCACGAGGGGAACCCCAGGTGATCCCGTCGGTCACCAGCGTGGCGTCCGGCGTGAACAGCGCCGCGAGCTCGTCATGCTTCTTCTCGTCCACGAAGCGGAAGTACCGCGCCTTCAGCTTCTTGATCTCCTCGACCGCCTCCAGCGCGTCCAGGCGCCGGGTGAGCTCAGCCAGGTCACTCATATCCATGTCTCCTCGGGTGTTCCGGCGCCGTACCGGGCGCCAAGACATTCGGACGACTCTCGTCCGCTTGCGTACCGAGCCTAACCGGACGGCCATCGTCCGAATTCCCGGAGGCTGCTGTGAGCCAGGCGACACATGATCTGCCCACTACAACCAGACGGACGAGCGTCGTCCGCTTACACTCCAACAGAAGCGGACGACTGTCGTCCGTAAACGAGCGCCCGCCCCGTCGGACCCGGCAGAGGTCGGCGCATCCCGCAGAACCCAAGGAGTAAGTGCATTGCGCGTCGAGATCTGGTCCGACGTGTCCTGCCCCTGGTGCTTCATCGGCAAGGCACGCTTCAAGAAGGCTCTGGTCGCCTTCCCCCACCGCGACGACGTCGAGGTGGTCCACCGCTCCTTCGAGCTCGACCGCCGATTGGCCGAGACGCGCCCGACGACCGGGCCGAAGCACGCGGAGAAGTACGGCATGACACCGCAGCAGGCCCGCGCCGCCGAAGAGGACCTCGCCCAACTCGCCCGAGCCGAAGGGCTCGACTACCTCGTCGACTTCCGCGATCACGGCAACACCTTCGACCTGCACAGGCTGCTGCGCCTGGCGGCCGACCGTGGTGTCGGCGACGAGTTGCTCGCTCTGTTCTACGAGGGCAACTTCTCCGCCGAGCGAAGCATCTACGACCCGGAGCACCAGGTGGAGCTCGCCATCCGCGCGGGGCTCGACGAGGCCGAGGTCCGCGCCGTCCTGACGGACGCCGGTGCCTACGCCGAGGACGTGCGTGCGGACGAGGACGAGGCGGCCCGGCTGGGCATCACAGGCGTGCCATTCTTCGTGGTCGACCGGAAGTACGGCCTCTCCGGCGCGCAAACCACAGCCACATTCCTAGGGGTGCTCGAACGGGCCTGGGCCGAGCGATAGACCGACCGTCAAACATTCCGAGCCTCTACGTCGGGGCGTACTCCGGTAGATCCGGCGCCCGAGATTCCGATCACAGGGCCATTGGTGTCCACGACACCCAGGACGCGAAGAGGCCCGGACCCGCGGAATCCCGCGGATCCGGGCCTCTGGCCAGGTTCGGCGCCCGGCAGGCCGGGCAGCCGGACTCAGAAATTGATCATGTGCCCCGCGATGCCGTGGATCGACTCCTGGAGCGCCTCCGACAGCGTCGGGTGGGTGTGCACGTTGCGCGCCATCTCGTCGGCCGTGAGGTCCCACTTCTGCGCGAGCGTCAGCTCGGGCAGCAGCTCCGAGACGTCCGGGCCGATCATGTGGGCGCCGAGGATCTCGTTGTACTTGGCGTCGGCGACCAGCTTGACGAAGCCGGTCGGGTCGCCCAGGCCGTGCGCCTTGCCGTTGGCCATGAACGGGAACGAGGCGACCTTCACGTCGTAGCCCTCGTCCTTGGCCTGCTGCTCGGTGAGGCCGAACGACGCGATCTGCGGGGAGCAGAACGTCGCGCGCGGCATCATGCGGTAGTCGCCCAGCGTCTGGGTCTCGGCCCCGGCGATGGTCTCGGCGGCGACGACGCCCTGCGCCTCGGCCACGTGCGCCAGCATGAGCTTGGCGGTGACGTCACCGATCGCGTAGATGTGCGGCACGTTGGTGCGCATGTAGTCGTCGATGCCGATGGCGCCGCGGTCGGTGAGCTGCACGCCGGCGCTCTCCAGGCCGATGCCCTTGACGTTCGGCGCGAAACCGACGGCCATGAGCACCTTGTCGACCACGAGCTCACCCGGCTTGTCGTCCTTGACGCCCTTGAAGGAGACCGTGACGGACGAACCCTCGTCCTTCACCGTCTGGACGGCGGTCGAGGTCAGCACCTTGATGCCGAGCTTCTTGTACTGCTTGGCGATCTCCTTGGAGACGTCCGCGTCCTCGTTCGGCAGCGCACGGTCGAGGAACTCGATGATCGTGACGTCCACGCCGTAGTTCTTCAGGACGTAGGCGAACTCCATGCCGATCGCGCCGGCGCCGACGATGGCGATCGACTTGGGCAGGTCGCGCGTGAGGATCTGCTTCTCGTAGGTGACCACGTTCTCGGACAGCTCGACGCCGGGCAGCAGGCGCACCTCGGAGCCGGTCGCGATGATCGCGTTGTCGAAGGTCACGGTCTCGGTGCCGCCCTTGTTGAGGGCCACCTCGATGGTGTTCGCGTCGCGGAACGTGCCGCGGCCGTCGAGCTCGGTGATCTTGTTCTTCTTCATCAGGAAGTGGACGCCCTTGACGCGGCCGTCCGCGACCGTGCGAGAACGGTCCCAGGCCTTCCCGAAGTCGAACGTGACGTCTCCGGCCATGCCGAAGAAGTCCTTCTGGTGAGTGAAGATGTGGGCCAGCTCGGCGTTGCGGAGCAGAGCCTTGGAGGGGATGCAGCCCACGTTGAGGCAGACACCACCCCAGTACTTCTCCTCGATGATCGCAACGGACTTGCCGAGCTGGGCAGCGCGGATGGCGGCGACGTAGCCGCCGGGGCCCGCACCGAGGAGTACGACGTCGTAGTGGGAAGCCATGACTCAAGGGTATTGGTGCGCGCGAATCGTGGTGACGTGACTTCTGTCTCGTTGGCCGGACCTGCGGCCCGACGTGCCCTGCCCTGCGTCAGCGCACGCTGTCGACACCCTTGTTCGCGAGCGCATCGGCGCGCTCGTTGCCCGGGTCGCCCGCGTGGCCCTTGACCCAGACCCAGCTCACCTCGTGCCTGGCGACCTCGGCGTCGAGCGCCTGCCAGAGGTCTACGTTCTTGACGGGCTGCTTGCTCGCCGTCTTCCAGCCGTTGCGCTTCCAGCCGTGGATCCAGGTCTTCATCCCGTTCATCACGTACGTCGAGTCGACGTGCAGCGTGACGACGGTGGGGCCCTTGAGCGCCTTGAGCGCCTCGACGACGGCGGTGAGCTCCATGCGGTTGTTCGTGGTGACCGGGTCCCCGCCGAACAGCTCCTTCTCGTGCGTGCCGGAACGCAGCAGCGCGCCCCATCCACCCAGGCCAGGGTTGCCCTTGCAGGCTCCGTCGGTCCAGATCTCCGCGGTCGGCCGCGTCGCGCTCGTGCTGGTGCTCGTGCTGGTCACGGGGCTCACCCTAACCGGCGGGCCGACGACGCACGCCGTGACCGGCACCGCCGCCGGGCCACCACCGGGCCGAGTGTCAGTGGTCCGGCATAGCGTGTGAGTCGGCCCCCGTACGACGACGCATCAGGAGGACCGATGAAGTTCGGGTTCATCAGCAGCTTCGGCACCATCGACCAGCACGTGGCACTCGCCCGCGAGATCGAGGAGCACGGCTGGGACGGTTACTTCACCTGGGACGCCATCAACCTCGGCGGTGAGTGGGCCATGCCGGTCTACGACCCGTTCGCCATCCTGGCGGCCGCGGCGGTCGTGACCGAACGGATCACGCTCGGCGCGATGGTGTTCGCCGTGCCCCGGCACCGGCCGTGGGAGCTCGCGCAGCGGGCGCTCACCGTGGACCGGCTCTCGGGCGGACGCCTGGTGCTGCCCGTCGGCGTCGGCGTGACCGACGACCGGGGCTTCACGTCCGTCCCGGGCCAGGCCACGGAGCTGAAGGACCGCGCAGCCCTGCTCGACGAGACGCTGGCGTGGCTGGAGAAGTCGTGGTCGGGCGAGGAGTTCGAGGTCTCCGGCGGGCAGATCACCACGGGTCCGTTCCGCTTTCCCGAGCCCCCGGTGAACGGCCGCATCCCGGTGTGGCCGGTCGGTGTCTGGGACGCCGAGCGCCCGCCCGCCAAGAACCTGCGGCGGGCCTTGCGCTGGGACGGGATCGTCCCGCAGCTGCGGGGCACGGCGGACGACCTGACGACGGACGACATCGCCGGGCTGGTCGAGTGGCTCACGGCGAACCGGCCGGAGCCGGCGAGCCCAGACGATGCCGATCGCCCGTTCGACGTCATCCTGCAGGGCAAGTTGTCCAGCGACCCCGCCCAGGCCGCCGAGCAGGCCCGCGCCATGGCGGACGCCGGCGTGACCTGGTGGATCGAGTCCTGGTGGGACCCGGCGAAGGACTCGGCGGAGTCGCTCCTGGAGAAGGTGCGCCAGGGTCCGCCGGCCCTGTAGCGGGCGCCATCGTCGACCCGGGCCCTACGTCGCGAACGCGCTCGCGCCCCTGCTGCGGTCAGGAGACTGACCGCAGCAGGGGCGCGAGCGAGAGACGTCGGGCGGAAGCCGGACCTCAGACCGGGCGCGCCGCCTCGATCTCGACGGACGGCAGGTGCCGGGCCGGCAGCGTCTTCGGGCGCCACGACGCCCGGGTCTCCTCGAACGCCGTGATCTTGTCGGCCTCCTGGAGGGTGAGCCCGATGTCGTCGAGCCCCTCCATGAGCCGCCACCGCGTGTAGTCGTCGATCTGGAACGGCACCGTGACGTCGTCGGCCGTGGCGGTCTTGGCCCCCAGGTCGACGGTCACCTCCGTGCCCGGCTTGGTCTCCAGGATCTTCCACAGGATCTCGATGTCCTCGGGCGAGACGATGCCCGCGACCAGGCCCTGCTTGCCCGAGTTCCCGCGGAAGATGTCGGCGAACCGGGAGGACAGCACGACCCGGAAGCCGTAGTCCTTGAGCGCCCAGACGGCGTGCTCGCGCGACGAGCCGGTACCGAAGTCCGGGCCGGCCACGAGCACGGACCCCGCGGAGTACGCCTCCTGGTTCAGCACGAACGACGGGTCGCCGCGCCACGCCGCGAACAGCGCGTCCTCGAACCCGGTGCGCGTGACCCGCTTGAGGTACACGGCCGGGATGATCTGGTCGGTGTCGACGTTGCTGCGCCGCAGCGGGACGCCGACGCCGGTGTGCGTGGTGAACTTCTCCATGGTCAGTGGTCCTCTCAGCGCAGCGCGGGCTGGATCGCTACGGGAACGGGCAGGTCGACGACGACGGACTCACCCAGCGGGGAGACGCCCACGCCGTCGAGCGGCGTGCCGTCGAACGTGGTGATGTCGATGTCGTACGGCAGGTCCAGGTCGCCCACGCTGGAGAGCGTGCCCCGGATCGCCGTCGCGGCGGCCACCAGCGGCGACACCAGGTGGGTGCGCCCGCCCTTGCCCTGCCGCCCCTCGAAGTTGCGGTTCGACGTCGAGGCCGACCGCTCCCCCGGCGCGAGCTGGTCCGGGTTCATGCCGAGACACATGGAGCACCCGGCGTTGCGCCACTCGGCGCCGAACTCCTTGAAGATCACGTCGAGGCCCTCGGCCTCGGCCTGCAGGCGCACGCGGGCCGACGACGGGACCACCAGGACCCGGACGGACTCGGCCTTGCTCCGGCCCTTGACGACCTTCGCGACGGACCGGAGGTCCTCGATGCGGCCGTTGGTGCAGGAGCCGATGAACACCGTGTCGACGCTCACGTCGCGCAGCGGCGTGCCGGCCTGGAGGCCCATGTACTCCAGGGCCCGCTCGGCCGCGAGGCGCTCGTCCTCGTCGGCGATGTCCGCCGGGACGGGCACGGACGCCGACAGCGGCAGGCCCTGACCCGGGTTGGTGCCCCAGGTGACGAACGGCTCCAGGTCGGCCGCCTCGAGCACCACCTCGGCGTCGAACTCCGCGTCGTCGTCGGACCGCAGGGTCTTCCAGTACTCGACGGCGGTGTCCCAGTCCTCGCCCTCGGGCGCGTGCGGGCGGCCCTTGAGGTACTCGAACGTGGTCTCGTCCGGCGCGATCATGCCGGCGCGCGCGCCGGCCTCGATCGACATGTTGCAGATGGTCATGCGGGCTTCCATCGACAGCGCCCGGATGGCCTCGCCGCGGTACTCGAGCACGTAGCCCTGGCCGCCGCCGGTGCCGATCTTGGCGATGATCGCCAGGATGATGTCCTTGGAGGTCGCGCCGGCGGGCAGCGCGCCGTTGACCGTGATCGCCATGGTCTTGAACGGCGCGAGCGGCAGCGTCTGGGTGGCGAGCACGTGCTCCACCTCGGACGTGCCGATGCCGAACGCGAGCGCGCCGAACGCGCCGTGCGTGGACGTGTGCGAGTCGCCGCACACGACGGTGAGGCCGGGCATGGTCAGCCCCAGCTGCGGTCCCACCTGGTGGACGATGCCCTGGTCCGCGTCACCGAGGCTGTGCAGCCGGACGCCGAACTCCTTGGCGTTGGCGCGCAGCGTCTCGATCTGCGTGCGGCTCGTCGCGTCGGCGATCGGCCGGTCGATGTCGAGCGTGGGGGTGTTGTGGTCCTCGGTCGCGATCGTGAGGTCGGGTCGCCGCACCTGCCGTCCGGCAAGGCGCAGACCCTCGAACGCCTGCGGGCTCGTGACCTCGTGGACCAGGTGCAGGTCGATGTAGAGAAGATCAGGCGAGCCGTCCTCGCCTCGACGCACGAGGTGCGCTTCCCAGACCTTCTCCGCCAGCGTGCCGGCCATTGCGGTTCGCCTCCCTGTCAAAACTACCTCTGTCAGAAACAACTTTGGGCCTCGACTTGCAATCTCACGTTCCGAGACGGCAATATCGCGGTATGGACGATACTAGCGGAGTCGGCGTCTTGGACAAGGCGGCGTCCGTCCTCGGGGCACTCGAGGCCGGCCCGGCCACCCTGGCGCAGCTCGTCTCCTCCACCGGCCTGGCTCGCCCGACGGCGCACCGCCTGGCGGTGGCTCTGGAGCATCACCGCCTCGTGGCACGGGACATGCAGGGGCGGTTCGTACTGGGCCCGCGCCTCAACGAGCTGGCCACGGCCGCCGGTGAGGACCGCCTGCTGGCGGCAGCGAACCCGGTGCTCATAGCGCTGCGCGACCACACGGGCGAGAGCGCGCAGCTCTACCGCCGGCAGGGCGACCACCGCGTGTGCGTCGCCGCCGCCGAGCGCCCGGTCGGCCTGCGCGACTCCATCCCCGTGGGCGCCACGCTCAGCATGAGCGCGGGTTCCGCGGCGCACGTCCTGCTCGCCTGGGAGGAGCCGGACCGCCTCCACCGCGGCCTGCGCGACGCCACGTTCACGGCCACGATCCTCTCCGGTGTCCGACGCCGGGGCTGGGCACAGTCGGTCTCAGAACGTGAGCTCGGTGTGGCCTCGGTCTCGGCGCCGGTGCGCGGCCCCTCGGGCCGAGTCGTGGCGGCCGTCAGCGTGTCCGGGCCCGTGGAGCGGCTCTCGCGGCAGCCCGGCCGGCTGCACTCGGCCGCCGTCGTCGCCGCCGCGAACAAGCTCACCGAGGTGCTGCACCGGTCTGGCGAGTGACGCGCGGGCGCCGTCCGACGGACGGCGCCCGCCGAGCCTCACCGGCCGCGGCCGGTGAGCGCGACGTGTGCGGCCGGTGAGCGGTCCGTGAGCGTTGGGCCGCCACGCCGGGCGCGGTGATTCCCCAGGTCCGGGTGGTGTCAGTAGTCTCGTCCGCGACGTGCGCACACCCGGTGCGCGCGCACCAACGTCGGAGGAATCTGATGCCGCCAAAGGTGAGACTCATCATCATCTGGGTCGTGGTGATCTTCCTGCTCTACTCGGTCATCAACGACCCCGAGCGATCCGCCGACGTCGTGCTCGCCCTCTGGGACGTCATCTGGGGTGCCATCGCGAACATCGGCACCTTCTTCGAGGAGCTCTTCACCGGGTCCATCGGCCGGTGACGACGTAGGGTCGGCGGCGGGGCTCGGGGTTCCTCGGGCAGACCCGCCGCCGGCCCGTCCCGTGGGTCCGCCGGCGGGCGTGCCCACGGCAAGAGGACCATTCCGAACGCACCCGGGGAGACCCGCATGAGCGCAGCAGCGGACTTCGTGATCCGTCATCGCGCCCTGCAGCGGTACATCCTCGCGGACGAGAAGGTGATCGTCGCCACCCGACGGCACTGGGCCAGGCTCTGGGAGCCGATCCTCACGACGACCGGAGCGTTCGTCCTGGGGCTGGCGATCCTCGTCGCGGTGGACCCGGACGTCCGCGACAGCCTCGCCTGGGTGTGGCTGCCGTTCCTGGTGCTCGGTCTGCGGCTGCTCTACAAGTGGCTGGACTGGCGGGCCGAGTGGTTCGTGATGACCGACCGCCGGCTGATCCTGCTCACCGGGCTCCTGGTGCACCGGGTGGCGATGATGCCGGCCGAGAAGGTGACCGACCTCGGGTACGAGCGCACCCCGCTCGGCCAGGTGCTCGGCTTCGGCACCTTCATCTTCGAGACCGCGGGCCAGGACCAGGCGCTCGACCGCGTCACCTGGATCCCGCGCCCCGACTCGCGGTACCGCCTCATCATCGCGACGCTCTTCCACCCGGACGCCGCCGACGCCGAGGCCGCCGCCCAGGCCGACCCCGACTTCCGCCCGCAGGCGGCACCGCCTGTCGAGCCGGCGCCCGCCGCACCACCCGCGCTCATGCCGCGGATCGGCCGCCGCAGCAACCCGCCGACGCAGCGCATCGAGGTCCCGGTGCTGCGCGACCTGGCGGGCCCGGTTCCCGGGGCTTCGGGCGTGGCCTCCGACGGCGTCGCGACGAGCGGTGTCGTCTCGGACGGCGTCGTCTCGGACGGCGTCGCTCCGGACCGCGGGGCGGCCGGGAACCCGCTCGCCCGCGGTGCGGGGCAGGCCGGTGCGGGGCAGGCCGGCGTGGGTTCCGGCAGCGCGGCGCACGACGGCGCGGGCGGCACCCGCCCGGGCGGCGGCGAGCCCGCGGGCGCCGTCCGGCCGCCGGCGAACGGCACGGCCGCGGTGGCGGCCTCCTCGGGCAGCACGAGGCTGCCGGGCAGGACCAGCGACGGCAAGGGCGGCGACCACGTGCCCGGCGGGCCGACGTCCGCGACCGACGGGTCGGACGCCCTGCCCAGCCCGTTCATCGAGGGCGGCAAGGACCCGAAGATCCGCTGACGCGGCCGGCCGGCGAACGTAGGCATCGTCGGCCCATGAAAGCTCAGAGAGCGACGAACCCTACGTTCGACGCCCTGCTCCCGAAAGCAAAAGGCCCGGTCCTCGTGGACCGGGCCTTCATCTGTACCCCCAGCGGGATTTGAACCCGCGTTACCGCCGTGAGAGGGCGGCGTCCTAGGCCGCTAGACGATGGGGGCCTTGAACTCGTCCGCCGACCGAAGCCGGTGGACTGCGTACCCCCAGCGGGATTTGAACCCGCGTTACCGCCGTGAGAGGGCGGCGTCCTAGGCCGCTAGACGATGGGGGCCTTGAACTACCGGTATGAACCGGCACCGTGAGAACGATAGCGCACCCTACGACCAACTTGCGTCGGTGTGGGATGCGCAATGCTCTGCGCTGGGGTACCAGGACTCGAACCTAGACTAAGTGGACCAGAACCACTCGTGCTGCCAATTACACCATACCCCATGGGGGTATGACCGCCTGGATACACCTGTCTCCGACAGGTATTCCGTGGGGGCCCTACCGCTGGAGAACATTACCTGACCTCGGACGGTGGGCAAAACGGAATGGGCGTGCCGTCCGTCACCCGTGTCGGATCGGGTCCGCCGAGCGCGTTCCCAGCACCGTTCCCAGCACCGTTCTCAGCGCCCGGGCGTCAGCCGAGGCCGGTCCCGTAGCCCAGTGCTCCCGGGAGCTCCGCCAGCGTCTCGACCACCACGACGCCCGCCGCGCGCAGCACCTCCGGGTCCTGCGGGTCGCCCTGCAGGACCGTGCGCGGCCCCGCGTGGCCGCCGTAGCCCGGACCCCGCCGGTGGCCCGCCCGGTCCAGCCAGACCCCCGTGAGGCCCGCCTCGTGGGCCGCCAGCGCGTCCACCGCGGGCTCGTCACCCACGTAGGCGGTCCGGGACGGCTCGACGCCCAGCTTGCGCGCGCCCTCCAGGAAAACGCGGGGGTCCGGCTTGCCGAAGCCCAGGGTGTCGACCCCGACGAGCACGGGCAGGTCGCCCAGTCCGGCGGCCTTCAGCTTGCGTTCCTGGAGCTCCGTCGCGGCGTTCGTCACCACACCGACGCGGAGGCCCGCCGCGAGGGCGGCGTCGATGGCGGCGCGGGCGTCGTCGTGCGCCGTCCACGACCGCTCGAAGGTGCCCCAGAACAGCGCGTCCCACGCCTCGAAGGACGTCTCCGTGACCGGCGCGGCGCCGAACGTCTCGTGCAGCAGCGCCGCCCGGTGCCGACGCTGCGTCACGTGGTCCATCTCGCCGCGGGTGTAGCGGCCGTAGAAGCCGCCCGGGTCGGTGCGCCAGTGCGACAGGATCTCCGGGTCGCGTTCGGCCGGGACGTGCGGCAGGTGCTCCGCCCGCACGGCCTCTAGCGCCCGCGCGAAGGCGCCCTTGGTGTCGACGAGGGTGTCGTCGACGTCGAACAGGATGCCGTCCGTCGTCATGCCGTCTCTCCCTTTGCCCGTTCGTACTCCACCGGCCCCGTCACCGGACCCACCACCGGACCCACCACCGGCACAGGATCCGTCACCACCAGCGTCGGCCTGCGGCGTCGTGCCCACCACAGCAGCGCCACGGTCGTGACGAGCGTGACACCGATGCTGACCGCTCCCTCGGACGGCGCCACCTCGGTGATCAGCAGCGAGTCCTGGAGCCCGTCGTAGGCGATCGCGAGGCCGAACGCCACCAGGTTGTTGGCCGCGTGCAGCGCGACGGCGACCTCCAGCCCGCCGGTGCGCCACACGAGCAGGCTCGCGACCAGGCCGAACACCAGCCGGTCGGCGAACAGCCAGGGGCTCTGCGCGCCGTGCGCCATCGCGAACAGCAGGGCCGACGCCGCGGCGGGCACCAGCACCGCGACCCACCGCCGGCGCAGCATGCTGCCGATCCACTGCGTCAGCCAGCCGCGGAAGAAGTACTCCTCGCCGGCCGCCTGCAGCGGCGTCGTCAGCAGGATCACGAGCGCGAGAACCAGCCAGCCGGACGCCGGCGTGAGCGGCCACAGGCCGGCCTCGTCGGCGCCCGATCCGGCGCCCGCACCGGCGTCGGGCGCGCCGAGCAGGGCCATCAGGATGCTCGTGCCGATCGTGAGCGGCACCAGGAGCAGCAGCGACATCCCGAGCCCGCCGAGCAGCAGGCGCCAGCGCACGCGCCCCAGCACGGAGGAGACCAGGCCGGCACGCCGGGCCTGCGCCCAGGTCGCGACGAGCGCGAGCGGGATGCCGAGCGCGAGCCCGAGGTTCGTCACGAGCAGGCCGGCCGGCGACACGAACCAGGCATCGGTGACGCTGCCCGGGTCCGGGAGCTGGGTGCCCAGCGCCTGGGCGACGATCCACACGAGGGCGTACAGCAGCATCGCCCCGAACACCACGATCACGCCGACGGTGACCGCGGCCAGCCCGACCAGGGGTCTCCACCAGCGGTGCCGCGGGCCCCGGAGGGCCTGCGGGTACTCCCGCGGCCCGGACGGCAGCACCTGCGGCGCCGCGGCCGGGGCCCATGCCGACGACACCGTCGGGGACGACGGCGCCGCAGCCCCCGGCAACGAGGACTGCGGCGTCGGCTGTGGTGCGGTCGGGCTCGGGGCCGCTGCGGGCTGATCGGTCGTGGGCGGCACGGCGTCAGGTGTCATGGCGTCGGTCACGTCTGCCACGTTAGTCCAGAACGCCCCGGTCGAGGCGCCGGACGCCGGGCGTCCGGATGCCAAGACTCCCCGGGCGCCAGACCCCCGGACCTCAGGACTCCCGGGTACTAGGACGCCACGTTCGCCGACGCCGTCTCGGCGAGGCGAGCCAGGGCGGCGTCGACCCGCGCGAGCGTGCGCTCCCGGCCCAGCACCTCGAGCGACTCGAAGAGCGGCAGGCCGATGCGGCGTCCGGTCACGGCGACGCGGACCGGGGCCTGCGCCTTGCCCAGCTTCATGCCGTGCTTCTCGCCCACGACCGTGACCACGTCCTTGAGCGGCTCGGCCTCCCAGGCCGCGTCGGCCAGGGCCACGCGGACGTCGGCGAGGAGCTCGGCGGCGCCGGCCTTCATGGCCTTGTTCCAGGAGTCCTCGTCGATGATCGGGTCGTCCAGGAACAGGAAGTCGACGTTGGCCGTGATCTCGGACAGCAGGGCCACGCGGGAGTGCGCGAGCGGCGCGACGGCGTCGAACACGCCCTGGTCGAACTGCTCCGGCGTCCACGGCGCGGCGGGGGCCTGCAGCCACGGCGCGCAGGCCGCGGCGAAGTCCTCGACGCTCAGGGCACGGATGTACTCGCCGTTGAACGCGGTGAGCTTCTTGACGTCGAAGAACGCGGACGAGGAGTTGATGTCCTCGACGCGGAACCGGCGCACCAGCTCGTCGAACGGCAGGATCTCCTCGTCGTTGCCCGGCGCCCAGCCCAGCAGCATCAGGTAGTTGACCATCGCGTCGGGCAGGATGCCCTCCGCGAGGTAGTCCTCCAGGGCCACCTTGTCGCGACGCTTGGAGAGCTTCTGCCGCTTCTCGTTGACGATCACCGGCATGTGCGCCCACTGCGGCGGGGTGTGGCCCAGGGCCTCCCAGAGCAGCTGCTGCTTGGGGGTGTTGGGCAGGTGCTCCTCGGCGCGCATGACGAGCGTGATGCTCTCGTCGATGTCGTCCACCACGTTGGCCAGCAGGAACACCGGCGAGCCGTTGCCGCGTGCGATCACGAAGTCCTCGAGGTTCGCGTTCGGGAACGTCGGGTTGCCGCGGATCAGGTCGACGACCTGCGTCTCCCCCTCGTCCGGCGTGCGGAAGCGCAGCGCGCGGCCCTCGGCGTACTCCAGGCCGCGGTCGCGGCAGAAGCCGTCGTAGCCGGTCTGCTGGTTTCCGGTGCGCGCGATCAGGGCGTCCCGCGTGCAGTCGCAGTAGTACGCCTTGCCCTCGGCGAACAGCCGCTGGGCGGCGTCCTTCTGGATGCCCGCGTTCTCGGACTGGAAGTACGGCCCCTCGAACGCCGGGTCCTCCTTGCGGATGCCCAGCGCCTCCATGGCCGACAGGATGCCGTCCACCCACTCGGGCTGGTTCCGCGAGGCGTCGGTGTCCTCGATGCGCAGCACGAACGTGCCGCCCTGCTGCTTCGCCACGGCCCAGTTGAACAGCGCGGAACGAGCGCCACCCACGTGGAACATGCCGGTCGGGGACGGCGCGAAGCGGACGCGCACGGCCGCGCCGTCGGGCGCGGGCTGGGTCGGGGTGTCGGTCACGGAAGTCACGGGCCAAGCCTAGGCGCTGCCGGGCCCGACGGCGGCGCCTGCCGGGCCGCCCGGCCCCACCGGCCACGGATCAGGAGCGCGACCGCGAAGCCCGGCCACACCGGGATCGACGCGAAGGCGGGAGTCAGGACGAAGAGCAGGGGCCACCCCTCGTCCCCCTCCGGCAGCGACACGGCGACGACGAAGTAGGCGACCGCCAGGACGACCGTGGCCAGGACGAGGCCCACACCCAGCGACGCCCAGTCGTTGCGGACCTCCAGCAGCCGGAGCAGGGCGGCCGCGGCGACGATCGACACGAGCGCGCCGACCGTCACCGCGAGCGCGCTCACCAGACCGAACCCGACGCCGTCCCACGCGATGTCGCCGCTCGTCTGGAGGTAGACGAGCACCACCGCGGTGATGCCGAATGCCACGGGGGCCAGTGCCAGGAATCGTCGTGCGGTCTCCACGGGGACCATGATGCGTGCCGGGCACCGCGCTGACCACGAATGTCGGCGGTGGGTGCCCGGGGCGGACGGCTGGGAGCGGTCGCGCCCGATCGGTCAGCGGGGCAGCCGCTTGACGTACCTCCGCGTCGCGACGGGCACGGGCCCCTCGGAGGTCTCCGCCTGGTAGTCCAGCGGGCCGCCGTCCGACCAGCCCGCCCGCTCGTAGAACCGGCGGGCCCGCGTGTTGCCCGTCACGACGGCGAGCCAGGCCTCCGTGTGCCCGGCGGCCGCGATCCGGGCCTCCCCCGCGGACAGCAGGTCGGACGCGATCCCGGAGCCCCGGTGGGCCGCGGCGACGAAGAGCTGCTCCAGCTCCTCGCCCTTGACGGTCACGAAACCGGCGACGGTGTCCTGATCCGGCCCACCGTCCGCCGACCCGCCGTCCGCCGGCCCGCCGTCCGCCGCTCCGCCGTCCGCCGGTGCGGCGAGGGCAACCGCCACCGTCGTCCCCGGGACCCGGGCCGCCGCGCGGGGGCCGAACGACTCCCGGGTCCGGACCGCTTCCAGCGCCGACGGCACGAGGCCACGGTGGCCGTCGCCCCAGGCGGCGTGCCAGACGGCGGCGATCGCCGGGGCGTCCGCCGGTACGGCGTGCCGGAGCTCGACGTGCCGCACGCGCAGCGGCTCGAGGAGGAACCGGTCCTCGTCGGGCAGCACGACGGGCTCGGTGCGCCACCCCGGCCCGGCGTACGCCGCGAGCGCCGCGGCATCGCGCCAGCGGCTCACGTAGGTCAGCGTGTCGGGCGTCGGGCCGGCCGGGGCCGCGCTCCCCCAGCGGACGACGATCTCGTCGCTCACGAAGCCGTCGAGCGCCGTGAACCCGGCGGTGCCCGCCTCGATGAACGTGCGGAACTCGTCGAGCAGCCCGGGCCGGACCCGGGCCGTGGAGCGCCTGATGATCATTGCTCGATCATGCTCCACGGGTCCGGGCGCGGGCCAGCACGACCAGCTCGGTCAGCTCGGGCTCGGGCAGCGCGTCGGCCGGCCACCAGCGCAGGTCCAGGGACTCGTCCGAGACCGCCGTCTCCGCGCCGGGTGCCGCGACCGCGACGAACCGCACGTCCAGGTGGTGCACCGGCCGGGCCGGGTCGCCGGTGCCCGGCCGGCAGAACGGCACGACGTGCTCGTCGAGGTGCACCGGGACGGCGTCGAGCACGAGCCCCGCGATCCCGGACTCCTCGCGCGCCTCGCGGGCGGCGGCGTCGGCCAGCGACACGTCCCCGGCCTCCAGGTGGCCGCCGAGCTGGAACCAGCGCCGCGCCTTGGCGTGCAGGGTGAGGAGCACCCGCGCGCCGTCGTGCGACAGCACCAGGGTCGACGCCGTCAGGTGGTCCGGCACCGACTCCCGGAACACCCCGTCGGCGTGCGCCTCGAGGTGGGTGACGTACCGCGCCCGGAGGCGCTCCTGCTCCGGCGTCGGCCCGGTCCAGGAGCGCAGGGTCGCCAGGGCGTCGGCGTGCAGCGACGTGCCGGGCAGCGTCCCTGGCCGTGTTCCCGGCTGAGTCTCGCGGCCCACCTCAGCGGCGCCGCAGCACCGGGTTGGCCAGGACGCCCACACCCTCGACCTCGACCTCGACGCGGTCGCCCTGGTCGATCCGGCCCACGCCGGCGGGGGTGCCGGTGAGGATCACGTCGCCGGGCAGCAGGGTCATGGCCTCGGAGATGTACGAGACGAGGAACGGCACGTCGAACACCATGTCGCGGGTGCGGCCGTCCTGGCGGGGCTCGCCGTTGACGCGCGAGCGCACGGCGACGTCCTCCGGGTTCAGGTCGGTGTCGATCCACGGGCCGAGTGGGCACGAGGTGTCGAAGCCCTTGGCGCGGGCCCACTGGCCGTCGGTGCGCTGGGCGTCCCGCGCGGTCACGTCGTTCGCGACGGTGTACCCGAGGATGTACGACGACGCGTTCTCCGGGGTGACGTCCTTGCAGACCTTGGAGATCACGACGGCCAGCTCGGCCTCGTAGGAGACCTCCTGCGTGAAGTCCGGCAGCACGATCGGGTCGTCCGGGCCGACCACGGCGGTGTTCGGCTTGAAGAACAGCAGCGGCGTGGTCGGGACATCGCCGCCCATCTCCTTGGCGTGGTCGGCGTAGTTCTTGCCCACGCACACGATCTTGGAGCGCGGGATCACCGGGGCGAGCAGCCGGACGCCGTCGCCCAGCTCGATGCGCTCGCCGGTCGGCATGGCCGGCATGTAGAGGGGGTCGCCACCCAGCACGGCGAGGAAGGTCTTGTCGCCCTCCTGCTGCACGAGGGCGAAGCGGGGGTCGTCTCCGGTGGTGAATCTCGCGATACGCACGGGCTCAGCGTAAGCCGCGCGAGGCCGTGGACCCCCGTCAGGGGTGGGTCAGGGGCGGTTCAGGGCCCCAGCCCAGGTCATCCCCGATGCCGGGGGCCCGCCCACGTCCATAGCGTGACGCACGGGACGACCCGGCCGCGCACGGCGCCGGGCACGGCGACGAGGAGCTCGGATGAGGAACGACCGGACCGGGGCGCGGCGGGTGCGCCTCCGCGCGGCACAGGGCGTCGCGCTCCTGACGGCGGCGGTGGTCGCGTTCGCCCCGGCGGCGTCGGCAGCGGCGGACGACGCCGACGTCGACCGGCACCTGGCCGAGTACGTCCGGGTGCACCGCGCCCCGGGCCTGGCCCTGGTGACGCTGGCCGACGGCGACGCGCACGTGCGGGTGCACGGGACGACGGGCAGCGGTGCACCGGTCGGCGAGGACACGCCGATGCGCATCGGCTCGATGAGCAAGGCGTTCACCGCGCTGGCGGTGCTGCAGCAGGTGGACGCCGGGCGGTTCGAGCTCGACGACCCGGTCGTCGAGGTGCTCCCGGAGTTCCGCCTGGCCGACGACCGGTACCGCTCGATCACGGTCGAGCACCTCCTGACGCACCGGTCCGGCCTGGCCGCGACGGGGCTGGAGTACTCCTCCGACCCGGCGTCGGCGCCCGCGGAGACCGTCGGCCGGCTGGCACCCGAGAAGCTGGCCGCCGACCCGGGAACCACCACCCTGTACAGCAACGCCGGCTACGCGGTGCTGGCCCGGCTGGTCGAGCGCACGGCCGACGCCGACTTCGGCCCGTACCTCGACCAGAACGTCTTCGAGCCGCTCGGCATGTCGTCCACGACCGTCACCGAGCGCTGCGACGCCGAGCCGGCCGGCCTCGACCGGGGCTTCTCCCTGCTGGGTCCCGTGCGGGTCGCCGTGCCGGAGCTCCCGCTCGCCTGCGCCGGGAGCGGCGGCATCGTCTCGACCGCCCGGGACATGACGGCCTGGCTGCGGTTCCAGGTGGGCGACGGCACGTCCGCGACGGGCGAGCGGCTGCTGCGCGAGGAGACCTTCCGCGCGTTCCACGACGTCCCGGCGAGCGGCGCGGAGTACGGGTACGGCTGGCACGGCACCACGGCCGACGGCGACGACGCGCCCCTGGTCGGGCACGGCGGCACGCTCGCCACCTTCGCGTCCGGGATCGAGTTCTCCCCGGTGACCGGGACCGGCGCCGTGGTGCTCGCCAACGCCGCCGGGGATCCCATGGCACTGACGCGCGACGCCGTCGTGGCGGTCGACGGCGGCACGCCCCTGCCGATGACCAACCCGTTCGACCCGTTCAACGCCGTCCTCGTGGGCGTCGCCGCGCTCGTCCTGCTGGCCGGGGTGCTCGTCGTCGTCCGCTCCCACCGGTGGGCGGAGCGCCGCGCCGCCGGCTCCCGGCGCGCCACCGTGCTGCGCCTGGTGCCGCTCGCGCTGGTCACGCTCCTCGGCGCGGCGCTCCCCTGGCTCGGGGCCACGCTCATGGGCCTGTCCGAACCCGTGGCCGCCTACCGCGTCGTGCTGTGGCTGTACCCCGCGGTGGTGCTGCTGGGCGTGGCGCTCGTGCTGGCGGCGGGCGGCGGGCTCGCCGCCCGCCTCGTCCGGCTCCGGGGCGAACAGGTCAGGCGCGCGCCAGGACCTCGCCGTTGAGCACCGCGAACCAGCCGTCCGGTGCCGCGGCCCACTCGCGCCAGCCCTGGGCGAGCTGTTCGAGGGCCACGTCGTCCGCGAGCGCCGAGTCCTTGGCCTGCACGGCGAAGTTCGACTCGGTGCAGCGCTCGGCCCACAGCCCGCCCCACCAGGTGCGGTCGTCGGGGGTGGCGTAGCACCAGACGCTCGCTCCGGGCTCGATCGTGGCGGGGTCGAAACCGGCGTCCCGCACCCACGAGGCGAGCCGGCGCCCGGCGTCGGGCTCGAAGCCGTAGGTGTGCGTGACCTCGTGGTAGAGCATGTTCCACTCGGTGAGCTCCGCGGACTCCGGGTACCAGGTCATGGCCTCGTAGTCGGCGTCGCGCACCGCGACGAACCCGCCCGGCTTGGCCACGCGCCTCATCTCGCGCAGGGCCGCGACCGGGTCGGAGAGGTGCTGCAGGAGCTGGTGGGCGAAGACGACGTCGAACGAGTCGTCCTCGAAGGGCAGCTCATAGGCGTTGGCGTGCTCGAAGCTGATGTTCTTGGTGCCGTGCGCGTCGGCGAGGCCGCGGGCCGACTCCAGCACGTCGTCGGAGGCGTCGACGCCGACGACGCTGCCCTGTGTCAGCCGCTCGGCGAAGTCGACGGTGACGGTGCCGGGGCCGCAGCCCACGTCGAGCAGCGTCATGTCGGAGAGCAGGTGCGGCAGCAGGAACGCGGCGGAGTTCGCCGCCGTCCGGCGCCGGTGCGAGCGCAGCACCGACTCGTGGTGCCCGTGCGTGTAGGACTCGGACTCCTTGGTCAGGTCGGTCCCCGCGCCCGGGTTGTCGGGGCTCTCCGCACCGCGGGTCAGGCTCGTCAGGCTGCTGGGGGCGTCGACCGCGTCGATGGGGTCGGTGCCCGCGGGCGTCGTCCGGTCGCGGGCGGGGCCGCCGCTGCCGTCGTTGGCGGGATCGCCGAATCGGCCGCCGAACCGGTTGCCGAGCTCGTGGCTGGGCGTCGGGACGGACGGGTCGATGCGGGCCGAGTCGTGCTCGTTGGCGCTGCCGGTCATGGCCGCACTGTATGTGCGCCGCACGGGCGTGCACATCCGCGTTCTCATCCTTCGGGACGGTTGTCCAGCTGATCACCCGGCGTGGCCCCCGCGCGCCGGTCCGCGCGACGCGCAAGGATGCGCGCATGTCCACGCTTGCCCAGCCGTCCTCCCGCGTGCGGAGCACCCTCCGCGACCACCTGCTCGGCGGCCCGGGCCGCGTGCTCGGCGCCGACATCGCGCGGGGCGTCGCGGTGCTCGGCATGTTCACGGCGCACGTGGGCGTCACCTCGGACGATCTCGGCACGTTCGAGGGCTGGCTGAGCCTCGCGCACGGGCGGTCGTCGATCCTGTTCGCGACGGTCGCCGGCCTGTCCCTGGCCCTGGTCACGGGCGGTTCCACACCGTTCACCGGCGAGCGGATGCGCACGGCCCGCGCCCGGATCCTCGTGCGCGTCGTGCTGCTCCTGGCCCTGGTCGCGGTGCTCGACCTGTTCGGCACCCGCGTGCTGCTCATCCTGGGCTTCTACGCCGCCTACTTCGTGCTGGCGCTGCCGTTCCTGCGCGTGCCGCCGGGGCGGCTGGCGGCGATCGCCGTGCTGGTCGCGGTGGTGGGTCCGGTCCTCGTCTACTACGGGCCGGAGGCGCTGGCCCGCGCCGGCCTGCGAGCGCCGCACGACGGTTCCGGCGCGGCCACCGACTTTCTCCTCACGGGCCACTACCCCGCCCTGGTCTGGATGGCGTACGTGCTCGCCGGGCTCGCGCTGGGGCGCTGCGACCTGCGGTCGCCCACGGTGCACCTGGGCCTGGTGGCGGGCGGGTTCGGGGTGGCCGCCCTGACGGCGGTCGCCTCGGCGGTCCTGGTGGCCGACGCCGGGGGTCTCACCGCGATCGAGGGGCAGGTCACCGTGACGTCGTCGGAGTTCGCGGCATCCCCGCCCGCCTGGTCGGACCCCTGGCCGCCCGTGTCCGGGCTGTACCTGGAGGGGCCGCACGACGACACGATGTTCGAGGCGCTCGGCTCCGGCGGGTTCGCGCTCGGCGTGCTCGGGCTGTGCCTGCTGCTCGGCGGGGTGGCGCGGGACGGCTGGTCGGCCGGGGCCGTCGCGGGGGCCGGGGACAACGCGGCGGCACGGGACGGAGCGCAGACAGGCGGCGTCCTGCAGGCCGCTCGCGTCGTCGTGCTGGCGTTCGTGACGCCGCTGGCCGCCGTCGGCGCGCTGGCCCTGACCGTCTACTCCCTGCAGATCGTCACCATCTGGTGGTGGACCCGCACCTACTGGGACCTCCTCGACCCCGCGACCAACACGCCGCTGGGCTGGATGGTGCTCGTCACCCTCGTCGTGGCGACGCTGTGGCGGGCTCTGCTGGGCCGCGGCCCGCTGGAGCGCCTGTTCGGGTGGGTCGCCCGGAAGTCGTTCCCGTAGCGCCCGGACCGGACGCCCGACCGCTGGAGGATCGTCTGTCACATAACTTACAAGTGCACAGTGCTGAGGTGGTGTCTGGACCCGAACCTGTCGTGCGGGCGTCCCTGCGGCGGTTCCTTTGAGTCCGTACCGATCGCGGGACCTCGGACACCGGGCTATTTTGAATCGGCGGCTCCAGCCCGCGGGCATGTTCCGCTCGCGTCAACGACCTCGACGGGTGGTCCCCTCATGACTGGTGTTCGACGAGAGCTGTCCGGCAGCCCCCGACGATGGCAGGCGGTCGCGACAGGCGCTGCCGTGGGGATTCTCGCGGTGCTGGGAATCGGGTCCGCGGCGTTCGCCGCACCGTCGATCGTGATCGATTTCGACGACCCGGGGTACACCATCGGCCCGGGTAGCCCGTCCGGACAGAACGGGTGGCTGGCCAACGGCACGGGCTTCGACCTCGCACTCGTCGAGAACTCGTCCTTTCCCGACTCCGGCCTGGGTGCGGGACGGAGCCTGAGGGTCTCGAACGCGACGATCCCGGGCACGAGGTTTCTCCGGTCGCCGATCATCGACAGCGCGGGAGAGCCGGGAGTGGCAGGAGCCACGGCCAACACGTTCGCCGCGCGGTACACGGTGGCATCGGCGACCGGCGCTGTGCAGGACGGTCTGCTGCTCGAGGTCCCGATCGACTCCGCGTCCAGGTACGGAGGCGTGATCGTCCTGCGGCACACGGCCGCCGGGCTCGAGATCGGGAGCTTCTGGCTGCCGCCGGAGGCGACGGGGGCAGGCCTCAGCCAGTGGCGCTCGGAGACGTTCGCCGTCGTCGATCCGTCGGTGCCGCACACCATCGACATCTCTGCCCTGTTCCGTGCCGACGCGAGCGACGTCGTGCGGATCCTGGTGGACGGCGAGCTCGTCTCGGCCTGCTCGGGCGTCACGACCTGGGAGAACTATTTCCGGGTCACTGGCAACGCCACCGACGCGCTGGTCGACGAGCTGACGTTCCGGCTGACCACGAGCGCTCCTTCGGAGAGCGGCGTCGGCTATCTCACGGGGCTTCCGCCCGCTCCGGGGACGGCCGGGAACGGGTTCCTGTTCGCCGACATCGGCTACGAGGTGTTCGACAGCGAGCTCCCGAGCCCGGCGAACCCCGACGAGGAGGTGGCGCCGGAACCCACGGCCACCCCGGACGCGCCGCTCGCCGTAGATCCCGATGCACTCACGGGCGGGGGCACCGTCACGGTCACCGGTTCCGGCTTCCAGGCGGGCGAAGACGTCCTCGCGGTCCTGTACCCCGAGGCGACGCCGCTCGGCTGGCTGACGGCGGACGAGTCGGGAGACGTCGCGGGCGACCTGGACGTCCCGGAGGACGTCGCCCCCGGCGCCAAGGAGATTCAGGTGAGCGGAGCGGCCAGCGACTGCACGGCGCTGGGGTCTCTCGACATTCAGGCGGTCGAGCCCACACCCAGCCCGACCCCCACGCCCACGCCGACACCGGAACCCGCACCGACCGGCGCGCCGACCACGGGTCCCGAACCTTCCGCGGGACCGGCCGACCCGGGCAGCGGCGCGGGCGAGTCGGGCGGCCTCGCCGCGACGGGCAGTTCCTGGGTGACACCGGGTCTGCTCGCGACGGCGCTGCTCGGCACGGGCGCCGTCCTCCTGGCCGTCGCGCGCCGGATGCGCACGTCGAAGGAGCACGGCGCGCCTCAGTGACCGATGTGATGGTCGACCGGGCGCAGCAGCCGCCGCGCTCTCTGGGAACCACGCGCGGCCCTGCAGCGAGCGGGGGGTCGTGACCCAGCTCTACCCCCTGCGTGACAAGGTGAACGTCACCAACGTCATGGCCGGGTACAGCTAGAGCGTCACCTCGCCGACGATCGTCGTGAACGTGTCGCCGCCCACCCACACCTCGCCGTCGGACAGCTTCTCGACGTGGACGCGCCCGGCACGCCCCAGCGCCGTCCCCTGCGACGCGACGTACGACGACGGCAGCACGTCGCCGGCGAGCCACTGCCCGAGGCCCGCGTTGAGGCTGCCGGTCACCGGGTCCTCCCCCACCCCGATGGACGGGACGAACGCACGCACCTCGACGGCGGGCGCGTCGGCGTCGCCGCTCCCGTGACCGCTCGGGTACTCGCCGACGACGCCCAGCTTGAGGTCGCCCATCGCCACGAGGTCCGGCTCCAGGCCGAGCACCGTGCCGGCGTCGCGGAGCTGGACCGCGACCCAGCCCGGACCGTTGTCGACCCAGGCCGAGCGGACGACGTCGGACACCCCCAGGCGCAGCGAGCGCGCGATCTGCTCCACGTCGGCGTCGTCGACGGCGCCCGACCGGGTCAGGGGCGGACCGGCGAACGCGAGGCGCTGCCCCGCGCCCGTGTCCTCGCGCCGCACCCGCACCAGGCCCACGCCGCACTCCTGGACCACGTCCGGCCCGCGGGGCACGCCGCCCGCCTCCAGCCAGGCGTGCGCGGTGCCGAGCGTCGGGTGACCGGCGAACGGCAGCTCACCGCCCGGCGTCCAGATCCGCACGCGGTAGTCGGCGCCGGCGTCCCACCCGGCCTCGGTCGGGTCGAGCAGGAACGTGGTCTCGGAGAGGTTGGTCCACCGGGCGAAGGCGGCCAGCTGCTCGTCGGTGAGGCCGTCGGCCCCGTGCACGACGGCGACGGGGTTGCCGCCCGTCGGGGTGGCGGAGAAGACGTTGACCTGACGGAACGGACGCGACGGGTGGCTCATGCCCGCCACGCTATCCAGCCGGTCCCTACGTGTCAGACCGCGCCCCACGTGTCAGATGTACAGGACACCCGAGTGACCTGTACGTCTGACACGTGCTCGAGGGCTGACAGGTCAGGCCGGGAAGATCTCGTCCAGCTCCGCAAGATCCTCCGCCGTCGGCGTCCAGGTCCAGGCCTGGGCGTTGCCGCGCACCTGCTCGGGCCGGGTGGCGCCGGCGATCACCGACGACACCTCGGGCCGGGACAGCAGCCACGAGAACGCGACGGTGGTCTCGGCGACGCCGCGCTCCCGGCAGAACGCTCCGAACCGGTCGAGCACCGCCCACGGGGCGGTCTCCAGCAGGTCGCGCTTCTGGACCACCAGCCGGGATCCGTCCGGCCGGGCGCCGCCCGTGTACTTGCCGGTGAGCAGACCGTTAGCCAGGGGGAAGAACGGCAGCACGCCGATCCCGTAGGCCCGCGCGGCCGGCAGCACCTCGCGCTCCAGACCCCGACTGAGCAGGGAGTACTGGTTCTGCGCGGAGACGAACCGGGTGCCGCCGGCCGCCCGGGCCACGTGCTCGGCGTCGGCCACCTGCCAGCCGCGGAAGTTCGAGTGGCCCACGTAGCGGACCTTGCCGGAGCGGACGAGGTCGTCCAGGGCGGCGAGCGTCTCGTCGACCGGGGTCGCCGGGTCGGGCGCGTGGAGCTGGTAGAGGTCGATCCAGTCCGTGCCCAGCCGGCGCAGCGACGCCTCGGCCGCCCGCACGATGTACCGGCGCGACCCACGCGCCCCGAAGTCCTGGCCGTTCGCGCCGTGCACGTCGAGCCCGAACTTCGTGGCGATGAGCACGTCGTCGCGGCGCCCCTTGAGCGCGGCGCCGAGGAGCTCCTCGGACAGCCCGGGCCGGGCGCCGTAGGCGTCCGCGGTGTCGAAGAAGGTCACGCCCGCGTCGACCGCGGCGTCGACCAGGGCCGTGGCCCCCTCCGCGGTCTCGGTGACGGTGCCGGGGCGGCCGAGGTTGTTGCACCCCAGGCCGACGACGGGAACGGACAGGCCGGAGCGCCCGAGGCGGCGCAGAGGAAGGTCGGACATGGTCGCACCCTATGCGTCGCGCGCGGCGCGGCCCGAGCCGCGGTGCCCGGGCCGTCGCGCACCGCCGGCCGGGCCCGGACGGGTGTCGCGGCCGCCGTACCCTGGACCGGTGACCACAGTCCTCGGCAGGCCGACCGCGGCGCTGCTCCCCGAGGAGTGGGTGCCCCTCGCCGCCGCCCACGCCGGGCGCGCGGACGCGCTCACCGCGGTCTGGCGCGCCGCCCGCGCGGCCGGGCGCAAGCACGCGATCGAGGACTTCCTGTTCACGTACTACCCCACGCGCGTCGCACACCTGCGCCGCTGGCACCCGGGTGCGGGCGTCGCCCTCGCGCTGCCCGACGGCGGGGGCGTGCTCGACCCGGAGGACCGCACCGCCTGGCGGTGGCACCGGGTGTCCCGGCCGGACGGCGCCGTGACGCTCGACCTCGACGCGTTCCTCGCCGACCGCGGCGACACCGTGCGGTACGTCCGCGAGCTGCTGTCGGCGACGGCGTCGCGGCCCGGCACGTTCGGCTGCTTCGGGCTGCACGAGTGGGCCATGGTCTACCGCGACCGCGAGGCGGGCCGCGACCAGCGGCACCCGCTGCCGCTCCGGCTCGGGCACGAGGGCACCGACGCCGTGGTCGAGGCCAACCCCGTGCGCTGCTCGCACTTCGACGCGTTCCGGTTCTTCACGCCGGAGGCGACGTCGCGCAACCAGCTCCAGCCGACGCGCGCCGCCCAGGTCGGCATGGAGCAGCCGGGCTGCCTGCACGCCAACATGGACCTCTACAAGTGGTGCCTCAAGCTCGGCCCGGCCGTGCCCGGCGACCTGCTGCTCGACGCGTTCGAGCTGGCCCGCGACATCCGCTGGACCGACATGGCGGCCTCCCCGTACGACGTCTCCGAGTACGGCGTGGCCGCCATCCGGATCGAGACGCCCGACGGCAAGGCCGAGTACGTGCGCCGGCAGCGCGACTTCGCGCGCCGGTCCGGCGCGCTCCGGCAGCGCCTGCTCCAGGCCTGCGACGCGGTGCTCGGCACGCCGTAACCGGCGCCGATCCGCGGATCTCGGGCCCGCGCGAGTACGTAGTTGCCCTACTTGTCGCCGGGTCCTCCCCCTTTCTAGCGTCGTGTCTGTCGCACCCGAGCACTCAGGAGCACTCCAGGAAGTTCCCAAGTTCGTAGTTCCCCACTACAGATCACGAGGTGAGCCCCATGAGAGTCACCGCACCGCAGACACCCGTCGTCAGAGTCCTGCTCGGCGTCCTCGCCGTCCTGGCCCTGACCCTGACGGCGCTGGTCGCCACACCGAACGCCCTGACCCCCAGGGCCGAGGCCCACGGCTGGGTCGTCTCGCCACCGAGCCGACAGGACCACTGCGCCAAGCGGACCGTGAGCTGGTCCTGCAACGGCGTCGAATGGGAGCCGCAGAGCGTGGAGGCACCGAAGGGGTCGAAGCTCTGTTCGGGCGGCAGCCGCTTCACCACGCTGGACAACAGCTCCCTTGCCTGGCCCCGTACCAGCATCAGCAGCACGCACACCTTCCGGTGGACCCTGACGGCCTTCCACCGGACGGCCAGCTGGGAGTACTTCGTGGACGGCCAGCTCTTCAAGACGGTGAACGACAACGGGGCCACACCGCCCGCGACCGTCACGCACACCCTCACGGGCCTGCCGAGCGGCAACCACACGATCCTCGCCCGGTGGAACGTGTACGACACCGCCATGGCGTTCTACGCCTGCATGGACGTCAACATCGGTGGTGGCAGCCCGAGCGCCGGCCAGACGGCGGTCGACGGGCGCCTGCTGGCCGCCCAGCTGTGACCGCTCGCCGGTAGACGGCCGCCAGGAACGACGGCCGGAACGGCCGGTCTCCCCCGCCGGGGAGGCCGGCCGTTCGCCTGTCCTACGACAGACGACCGCGTGACTGACTCGCCGCGCGGAATGCGGCGAGTCAGTCGCTCGGTCGGACTGCCCCGCTGACTCGGCGAGCGCGGTGCGGTGAGTCAGATGGCCGGTCCTGATCACGTGCGTGACGACCCGTTCGGGCACCCACGGCCGAAAAATACGGGGAACCGCGTACGAATTCACCCTCATTGTCAGCAAAGCGACCATTTCCTAGGTTCGATGCCTACCCGGAAAATTTCACCCGCTCGACGCGGACGCGGCGCACCCACCCCAGGGCCTCGCCCGGGCCGGGCGTCCCGCTCGCACAACGGAAGGCATCACCGTGAACCGTGCACGAACCGCAAGCCCGCAGACCCGCCTCCTGCTCTCCGCGCTCGCCGCCCTGGCACTCGCGGCGGCTTTCCTCACCGCCGCCCCCAGCGCGCTGCTGCCGCAGGCGCAGGCCCACGGCTGGATCACCAGCCCGCCGAGCCGCGCGGACCACTGCGCCACCGGCGCCGTGAGCTTCGACTGCGGCGGCCTCCAGTACGAGCCGCAGAGCATCGAGGCCCCGAAGGGCTCCACGCAGTGCTCGGGCGGCAGCGGCTTCACCGTGGTCGACGACGACTCGCTGCCCTGGCCGCGCACCACCATCGGCGGCGACACCACGTTCCGCTGGCAGATCACCGCCCGGCACGCCACCTCCACGTGGGAGTACTTCGTGGACGGCCAGCTCTTCAAGACCGTGGACGACGGCGGCGCCCAGCCCGGCGCGACCGTCGAGCACACCCTGACCGGCCTGCCCGCCGGCGACCACACGATCTTCGCCCGCTGGAACATCGCCAACACCGTCAACGCGTTCTACCAGTGCGTCGACGTCACGGTGACCGGCGCCGCCGCGGCCGACGCCGGCGCGGACACGCAGGCGCCCACCGCCCTCGGCACGCGCGGGGCGCTGACCGCCGTCTGACGCCCAGGAACTCACCCGGGGCCGGGTGCCCGACGCCGATCCGTGCGCCGGACACCCGGCCCCGCCGTGTCGACCAGTACCCGGCAGCGTCGAGAACGGGGAGCCATTTTTCACCCGCTCTATGGGACGATGATGGCGTGTCGAGCGCACTGGTCGGCATCGGTCCGACCCCTGTCGAAGTACCGCCCGTCGTGCACGACCTGGCCGGACGACTGCGGCCCGTCGCGACGGTCGTTCCCGTGTGGCGCAACGAGTACGGCGGTCTCACTGCCCGGCTCGAGGACCCACGGCGGGAGACCGGTCCGACGTCGGACACCGCCGGGCGGAGCGCTTACCTCAAGTGGGTACCCCGCGCGTCGGCCTGCCCGGACCCGTTCGCCGAGGCGGACCGGCTGACCTGGGCCGGATCGTTCACGGCGGTGCCCCGCGTGCTCGCCGTGGGACGCGACCCGCACGGCTCCTGGCTGCTCACCGAGACCGTCGAGGTGGGCGGCGCGCTCGCGACGTCCGCCATCGAACCCCGCTGGCGCGCCCTCGCGAAGCGTTCGGCGATCGCCGTCGGCCTGGGCCTGCGCCGGTTCCACGACGCGCTCCCCACCGACACCTGCCCGTTCGTCCGCACGGCGGAGCTGCGCGTCGCCGCCCTCACGACCACGACCGGCGCGGCGTCCCGGGCGCCGATCGCGACGACGCTGGGCAGCCCGCCGCCGGTGGACCGGCTGGTCGTGTGCCACGGCGACGCGACCGTGCCCAACACGCTGCTGGACCGCGGCGGCCGGTTCGCGGCCCACGTCGACGTCGGGGACCTGGGCGTGGCCGACCGCTGGTCCGACATCGCGGTGACCACGCGCAGCGTCACCCGCCGCTACGGCCCGGGGCTGGAGCCGCTGGTCCTGGCCGCCTACGGCGTCGCGCCCGACCCCGAACGCACCACCTACTACCGGGCCCTCTGGGACGCCGAGGAGGCGCTCCGGGTGCGGCGCGTCGGGCAGCCCAGCCCGTGCTGCCCCGACCAGCGGGATCCCGGCCGGCGAGATCCCGGCCGGCGACGTCACCTGCGGCCCGCGTCGTAGACGCGGTGCATCACCAGCTCGATCGGGCCCCGCGGCCATCTGCGCAGCCACAGGGGCGCCGCCACCATCAGCGTCAGCGAGATGCCCGCCCAGATCAGCACGACCTGCCACGGCTCGCCTCCGGCGAGGCCGAGACCCCAGTCGAAGCAGATCACCGAGGCGAGCACGTTCTGCAGCACGTAGCAGGACAGCGCCGTCCGCCCGACCCCCTCGACGCCGCGCCGCAGCAGGCTCGGCGAGCCGCCCGGCCGAAGACGGGCGACGAGCGTCGTACCCAGGGCGAGGATCCCCAGCGCCACCAGCGGCGGGACCAGGTAGCGGTCCACGAGGACCCAGCCCGGCCCGGCCCACGTGGTCAGCGCGTTCAGCGGCACACCGGCCCCCAGCCCGATCCACGCGAGCCGACGACGCAGCCGCGCCCCCTCCTCCGTCGTCGAGAACATCCCGGCGCGGACGAGCCGTGAGCCCACGAGGAACAGCACCGTGGCCGACGGCACGATGAGGAGCAGCTCGATCCGGAACACGTCCATGTGCGTGAGCCGCAGCACCACCTGGTCCAGCCAGCTCGCGGTCGACAGGCTCGCTGCGCCGTCGCCCGCGGCGGCCGGCGCGCCCTGCCCGCCCCGCTGGCCCTGTCCGCCCTGCTGTCCGCCTCCCGCGTCCGAGGTGCTGACCAGCAGTGCGGTGAGCGCCACGATCGCCGCGACGTAGACGCCGGCCACCACGCCGCCCCAGACGCGCACCACCCGGTCGCTGCGTCCGACCAGGTAGGCGGCGAGCAGCGACGCGATCGCGTACCCCATCAGCACGTCGAACTCGAAGACCAGCACGTAGTGCAGCAGACCCTCGACGAAGAGGATCGCGGCCCGGAGCACGTACCGGCCGGGCCACGGCAGGCCCTGCCGCACCATGGAGCGGTACTGCAGCTCGAGCCCCACCCCGAAGAGCAGGGTGAGCAGTGCGAGGAACTTCCCGTTGGACAGCGCCTGCAGCACGGTCCGCACCGGGTCGTCGGTGGCGAAGCCGTCCGAGAGCCACGCCGCCGGACCGCCCGGGGTGGTGAACAGCCAGATGTTGCTCGCGAGGGTGCCGAGGATCGCGATCCCGCGCAGCACGTCGAGCGCGAGGATCCGGCCGCTCGCGCCCGTGGGAACGGCGGCGGACGACGGGGTCCGCGACACGACGGGCGAGGTTGGTGTGGCCGTGCTCGACGGCTGGTTGGCGGGCATGTCCCGAGCCTGTCGCGGTCCGGGCGCCACGGCGTCGGCCATCCGGCCGATCTCCGCACGGCGGCATACATCGTTCGGAGGAGGCCGGTTCGGAGGAGGCCGGTTCGGCGGACACGGACGGCGCACCCGGACGGCGCACCCGGAATTCACCTCGTGGTCACGGGGCCCGGTCTGCCACCCTGGGCCCATGACGATCCCCGCCGAAGCGGTCTCGGTGCCCGACGTCGTGCGCGAGCTGGCCGGCGACGGAGTCATCACGCCGGCCTGGCGCAACGAGCTGGGCGGCCTGACCTTCCGGGTCGACCGCTCGCCACAGCCCACGACGCACCCCGCGACAGACCCGACGCCGTCGTCCACCTGCTACGTCAAGTGGATGCCCTTCTCGGACCGGGCCACGACGGAACGGGTCGACCTGGCGAACGAGGCCGCGCGGATGCGCTGGGCCGAGACCTGGACGCCGGTGCCGCACGTCCTCGACGTCGGCTCCGACGAGCAGGCGAAGTGGCTGGTCACGGCCGCGATGCCCGCACGCTCCGCCGTCGACCCGCGGTGGCTCGCCGAGCCCGAGACGGCGGCCCGGGCCATCGGCGCCGGGCTGCGCGCGCTGCACGAGGCGCTGCCCGTCGACGAGTGCCCGTGGACCTGGAGCATCGAGGACCGGATGGCGATCGCCGAGGACCGGGCGGCCCGGGGCCACGCCGCCGACGGGTGGTCGGCCGAGGCGCGGGCGCGCCTCCTGGACGCACCCGAGCACGACCGGGTCGTCGTCTGCCACGGCGACGCCTGCGCGCCCAACACCCTGCTCGCCGACGACGGCACGTGGGCCGGTCACGTGGACCTCGGCGGGCTCGGCGTCGCCGACCGCTGGGCCGACCTCGCCGTCGCAACCTACAGCCTGGGGTGGAACTACGGCCCCGGGTACGACTACCTGGTCTACGAGGCGTACGGGATCGACGAGGACCCGGACCGGGTGGCCTGGTACCGCCTCCTGTGGGACCTCGGATGAGCGGGACCGACCGCGAGACCGGGGCCGGGACGGGGACCGTCACCCCGGGCCTGCTCGTCGTGACCGGTCCGCCCGGCTCCGGCAAGTCCACGGTGTCCGAGGCCCTGGCCGACCGCTGGGAGCCGAGCGTCCTGGTGGAGGGCGACGCGTTCTTCCGCTTCCTGCGGCGCGGGATGGTCCCGCCGTGGCTCCCGGAGTCGCACGCCCAGAACGACACGACGGTCCGCGCGGCGGCGGCCGCCGCGGGCGGTTTCGCCGCAGGGGGCATGGCCGTGGTCTACGACGGCGTGATCGGGCCGTGGTTCCTGCCCACGTTCGCACGGCTCGCCGGCGTCGCGGTGCTCGACTACGTGGTGCTGCTGCCGCCCGCGGAGGTCTGCCTCAAGCGGGTCGAGACGCGCACCGGCCACGGCTTCACGGACCTCGACGCCGCGCAGCACATGCACGACGACTTCGTCCGGGCGACGACGTCGCGCCCCGACGCGGCCGGCGCCGGCGGCCCGGACGCCCCACCCGGGGCCGTGCTGACCGACCTGCCGGACGACGTCGCCGGGGTGGCCGACGCGATCGTCGCGGCCATGGCCTCGGGTCGCTCCCGCTACGCCGTCGACGCCTGATCCGCGCGCCGGGCCCGGTGGGCGGCCTGGGCGTTGCGGTTGCTGCAGGTCGTGGAGCAGTAGCGCCGCGACCGGTTGCGGGACAGGTCCAGGACGATCCCCGCGCAGTCGTCGTCGGCGCACACCGCGAGGCGGGAGAGCTCGTCGTCCCGGATCACGTCGATCATCGCCATCGCCGTCTCGACCAGGATGCGCGTGGCGAGCGGCGCGTCGCTCGGCACGGCGTGGATGTGCCAGTCGGCCGGCGGGTGCCGCACGAGCTGCGGCACCGCGCCGGCGGTGGACAGCATGTCGTTCACCAGCGCGACGGCCGCGTCGCGGTCGGCGGTGAGCAGCTCACGCAGCCGCGGCTGCAGCCCGAGCACCTCCTCCAGCTCGGCCTGCGTGCTGTCGTGCCGTCCCGTGTAGCCCTGCCCGGCGAAGAACGCGTCGAGGTCGGCCACCGTCTCGATCGTGACCGGTGGCTCGCCCGCGTTCACGAGCACGACGGCGGCCTGGAGCGACTCCTCGGTGTCATGAGTGAAAACCACGTTGACACATTACTCGCTCCACTCGTAGCGTCAGGACCCATGGGCGCTGTGACACCTGACATCAACGGGCCGGTCCCCGGCGGGCCGAGCCTCGGCCGGCCGGCGCCGCGCGGGTTCCGCGCGTTCCGTGCCGTCCGGTCCGGACCGTCGCGCCACCTCGCCCTGGGCCTGGTGTTCGCCGGCGCCTCGGCCGTGGCGTTCAGCCTGTCCGGGGTGTTCGCCAGCGGACTCCTGGACACGGGCTGGAGCCCCGGCGCGATGGTGCTGGTCCGCGTGGCGATCGCCACGCTGGTGGTGCTGCCGCTCGGCATCGTGTCGCTGCGCGGCGACTGGCGGCCGGTCCGCCGCAACCTCGGGCTCATCGCGGTCTACGGCGCGGTGTCCGTCGCGGGCTGCCAGTTCGCCTACTTCTCGGCGGTGCAGCACATGCCCGTCGGGCCGGCCCTGCTCATCGAGTACACGGCGCCGGCCGCCGTGGTGCTCTGGTTCTGGCTCCGGCACGGTCAGCGCCCGACGAGGGCGACGATCGGCGGCACGCTGCTCGCCGCCGTCGGCCTCGTGCTCGTGCTGAACCTGGTCTCGGGCGCCCCGGGCGCCACGGCCGTCGACCCGGTCGGCATCGCCTGGGCCCTGGTCGCGATGCTCGGCGTCTCGACGTACTTCGTCATCAACGCGAACGTCGACACCGGCCTGCCGCCGCTCGCCCTGGCAGCCGGCGGCCTGACGACCGCGACCGTGGCCCTGGGCCTGCTCGGCGTGACCGGGCTGATGCCGCTGGAGTACAGCACGGCCTCCCCGGTCTACGCGGGCACGGCGGTGCCGTGGTGGCTGCCGCTGCTCGGCCTCGGCGTCGTCACCGCCGCGTTCGCCTACGTCGCCGGCATCGCGGCGGGCCGGCTCCTCGGCCCGCGGCTGTCCTCCTTCGTCGGGCTCTTCGAGGTCGTCTCCGCCATCGGCTTCGCCTGGCTGCTGCTCGGCGAGCTGCCGCAGCCGGTCCAGCTCGTGGGCGGCGTGCTGATCCTCGCCGGCGTGATCGCGGTCCAGGCCGGCGAGAAGCGGGTCGACGCCGCCCCCGCGGACGACCAGCCGGACGCCGTCGCCCGGACGACCCCCGCGTAGCCGGACGACCGGCGGACATCGCCGCCCCGCTTCACCCGCCTGCAAGAATGGGCAGCACCATGACCGCGCCCTCCTCGACAACGTCGACAACCTCGACCGCCCCCTCCGCCACCGACCGGCCCGCCTCGTCGTCGGGCGCCCCGAAGCCCGCGGGGACCCTGATCCCCTACCTGCCCGCGCCCACGGGCAAGGACCCCGACCCGGACGTCCTGTTCGAGAGCTTCGGCGAGTGGGCCGCGGCGGGCGGGCGCGCGCTCTACCCGCACCAGGAGGAGGCCCTCCTGGAGGTCATGACGGGGTCCCACGTGGTCCTCGCGACGCCCACGGGCTCCGGCAAGTCGATGGTCGCGATGGGCGCGCAGTTCGCCGCCCTGGCCGCCCACCGGTCCGGGCGCGGCGGCCGTACGTACTACACGGCTCCGCTCAAGGCGCTGGTGAGCGAGAAGTTCTTCGACCTGGTCGCCGCCTTCGGCTCCAAGAACGTCGGCATGATGACGGGCGACTCCGCCGTCAACCCGGACGCCCCGATCATCTGCTGCACCGCGGAGATCCTCGCGAATCTCGCGCTGCGCCGCGGCGACGCCGCGGACGAGACCGACACCGCCGCGGACGACGACGCCATCGCGCAGGTCGTCATGGACGAGTTCCACTACTACGGCGACCCGCAGCGCGGCTGGGCCTGGCAGGTGCCGCTGCTGGAGCTCACGAACACGCAGTTCATCCTGATGAGCGCCACCCTCGGTGACACCACCCGCCTGCGCGAGGACCTCGAGGAGCGCACCGGGCGGCCCGTCGCGGAGGTCGCGGGCGCCGAGCGCCCCGTGCCGCTCACCTTCTCCTACGTGGTGGAGCCGCTCACCGAGGTGATCCAGGAGCTGGTGACCACGCACCGTGCCCCGGTGTACGTCGTGCACTTCACGCAGAAGGACGCCGTCGACCGGGCACAGTCGCTGCTGTCGATGAACGTCTCCAGCAAGTCCGAGAAGGAGGCGATCATCGCGGAGATGGGCGCCTTCCGGTTCGGCACCGGGTTCGGCAAGATCCTCAGCAAGTTCCTGCGGCACGGCGTGGGCGTGCACCACGCGGGCATGCTGCCCAAGTACCGCCGCCTCGTGGAGCGCCTCACTCAGAAGGGCCTGCTCAAGGTCGTGTGCGGTACCGACACCCTCGGCGTCGGCATCAACGTGCCGATCCGCACCGTGCTCCTGACCAGCCTCGTCAAGTTCGACGGCGAGCGCATGCGCCACCTCAGCGCCCGTGAGTTCCACCAGATCGCGGGCCGTGCGGGCCGCGCCGGGTACGACACCGTGGGCGAGGTGCTCGTCATGGCGCCCGAGCACGTCATCGAGAACCGGAAGATCCTGGCCAAGGCCGGCGACGACCCGAAGAAGCTCAAGAAGATCGTGCGCAAGAAGGCGCCGTCGGGCTCCGTGAACTGGACCGACGCCACGTTCGAGCGCCTGCGCGACGCCGATCCCGAGCCCCTGGTCTCCCAGTTCCGCGTGAACCACGCGATGGTGCTCAACGTGCTGGCCCGCGCCTCGGCGCGCTCGGGCGGCGACGCGGGTGACCCCGTGGACGCCATGCGCCACCTCCTGACCGCCAACCACGACTCGGAGACGCAGCAGGCCGAGCACGTGCGGCAGGCGTTCCGCATCTACCGCTCGCTGCGGCTCGCGGGCGTCGTGGAGAAGGTCCGGGTGCCCGACGGCGACGGCCGGCTCCGCCCGTCGGCCCGCCTCATGGTGGACCTCCCCCGCGACTTCGCGCTGAACCAGCCGCTGTCCCCGTTCGCCCTGGCGGCCATGGACCTGCTCGACGTCGAGAGCCCGACGCACGCGCTCGACGTCGTCTCCGTCATCGAGGCGACCCTCGACGACCCGCGCCAGGTGCTCATGGGCCAACAGAACCGGGCACGCGGCGAGGCGGTCGCCGCCATGAAGGCCGAGGGGCTCGAGTACGAGGAACGCATGGAGCTGCTGGAGGAGGTCACGTGGCCCAAGCCGCTGGCCGACCTCCTGGAGCCGGCGTTCCAGACCTACCGCCGCACCAACCCGTGGGTCGCCGACGCCGAGCTGTCGCCCAAGTCCGTGGTGCGCGACATGGTCGAGAAGGCCATGACGTTCGCCGAGATCGTCAGCGTGTACGGGCTGGAGCGCACCGAAGGCGTGGTGCTGCGCTACCTCGCCGACGCGTTCCGGGCCGTGCGCCAGGTGGTCCCCGACGAGCACCGCACCGAGGAGGTGCAGGAGATCATCGAGTGGCTCGGCGAGCTCGTGCGCGGCGTGGACTCCTCCTTGCTCGACGAGTGGGAGCGCTTGGCCAACCCTGTGGACGACGACGCCGACCTCGTGACGGACGGCGAGCTGGCCGACGCCGGCGCCGAGGCGCCCGCCCGGCCCGTCACCGGCAACCCGCGCGCGTTCCGGCGCCTGGTCCGCAACGCGATGTTCCGGCGCGTCGAGCTCGTCGCCCGCGAGGCCTACCCGGCGCTGGCCGCGCTCGACCAGGGCTGGGACGCCGACGCCTGGGGCGACGCCCTGGACCCGCTGTTCGAGGAGCAGGGCGACGACGCCGTCGGCATCGGCCCGGAGGCCCGCTCGGCCGCCCTGCTCACGATCCTCGAACCTGGCGCGGAGCTGCCGACCAGCAGCGCGGGCCCGGGCGGGCCGGACGGAGAGACCGGCCGCGTCGAGCCCGGCACCTGGTGGGTGCGGCAGGTGCTCGACGACGCCGACCGCAACCGCGACTGGGCCATCACCGCGCGGGTCGACCTGGCGGCGAGCGACGAGGCCGGCGAGGTCGTGCTGACGGTGGTCGCCGTCGGCCAGATCTAGGCGCCGCGGGAAGATTTCCCGGGCGATTTACCGTCTATTTACCCAAGTTCGGCCGTGGCATAAACTCCGGTATTGAAGATCCGGTCAGCAGTGCCGCACCGGCACTGCCTGGACACAGGAGTGCCAATGACGACGCACCTGCCCTCTCCCGACCGCTCCAGCCACCGCAACCGACACCCGTCCGCCCGCCGGGCCCTCGGCCTGCTCGTCTCGACCTGCCTCGCCGCCGCCACGGCCGTCGCGGCGGCGGGGCCGGCGGCCGCGGCTCCCCTGACCGCCGACGGCCCCGGCGTCGGCACCCCGTGGGTCGTGACCCTCGGGGACTCCTACATCTCCGGCGAGGCCGGCCGCTGGGCCGGCAGCTCCAACAGCGACTCCGACCGGGCCGACGCCCTGGGGCCGACCGCCTACTACGACAACGCCGGCGGGACGGGCGAGACCATCGCGCGCTGCCACCGTGCCTCCTCCGCCGAGGCACACATCGGCGGCGGCGTGAACGGCCTCAACCTCGCCTGCAGCGGGGCCACGACCGCCACCTCGACCGGCACGTACTTCAAGCCGGGCATCGACTTCTACGAGGGCTCCGCCGGGAAGGGCCAGGCCCGCATGCTCCAGGAGGCAGCCGCCACCAGGAACGTCCGCATGGTCGTCGTCTCGATCGGCGGGAACGACTTCCAGTTCGCGAGCGTCGTCCAGAGCTGCGTGGTCAACTTCCTCACCTCGCCGACCTGGTGGAAGAACTACTGCCACGACGACAGCTCGGTCACGGCCAGCTTCACCGCCTCGAACGTCGCCACGATCCGGGCCCGGGTGGCGGGCGCGCTCCGCAACGTCGCGACCGCGATGAGCAACGCCGGGTACAGCACCGGCCAGTGGACCCTCGTGGTCCAGACCTACCCGTCGCCCGTGCCGAACGGCTCCGGGATCCGCTACTCGGAGTCGGGGTACACGCGCCAGTCCACCGGCGGGTGCGGCCTCTGGAACCAGGACGCCGACTGGGCCAACTCCACGGCCCTGCCCACCATCAACGGCGCGCTGCTGGGCGCCGCCTCCGACGTCGGGCTGCCGAACGTCCGCACCCTCGACATGACGCACGCGTTCGACGGCAAGCGGTTGTGCGAGACCGGGGTCGGTCTCTACGAGGAGGTAGGCCTGCCGAGCTGGCAGTCGCCCGGCGCGGTCGACCGGACCGAGTGGGTCAACCAGATCCGGACGGTCAGCACGATCGGCGACTCGCCCTACTACGTCCAGGAGTCGCTGCACCCCAGCTACTGGGGGCAGCTCGCGATGCGCAACTGCCTGCGCCAGGTCTGGAACGCCGGCAACCCGCGCAGCGGAAGCTGCACGGTCGGCAATCTCGGCACGGCGAAGCTGAGCCCGACGGGCGAACCGGTCATGTCGCTCCGCTGACCCGCTCCGCTCCGGAGGTGTCAGACGTACAGGTCACCGGGATGACCTGTACGTCTGACACCTCCCAGGCGGGGGTCAGAGCAGGTCCAGCAGTCCGCGGCCGAGGGTCGCGAGACCGCCGATGTAGGCGAGCGTCACGAGCACCTTGCGCGTGGCACTCGCCGAGATGCGCCCGACGAGCAGCTCGCCCAGCCCGACGGAGGCCAGGAGCGCGACGCCGACGGTCGCCCACTCCCAGGCCGCGAAGGAGGGGAACGTGGCCTCGGCGAAGAGGAGCTTCGCCGTCATCGCGGCGACCGCGTTGGTGAGGAAGATCGGCTGGGCGGTGGCCGCGAAGTCGCGCGGGTCCCAGCGGTCGAGCACGGAGTAGACGGCGATGGGCGGTCCCCCGATCCCGGCGGCGACGCTGCCGAACCCCGCAGCCGCACCCGTGACGAGGAGCGGGAGCCGGGCCTCCGGTGCGAAGGGCCGCTCCGCGCCGCGCAGGCGCGAGGTCACCAGCGCGAGCGTCATGGCGACCACGACCACGGCGCCCACGCCGATCTCCAGGGCGGACGCGCTCGCGTCCCGGATGACCAGGGCCGCCGGCACGCTCATGGCGACCGAGGCGCTCACCAGCCAGCCGTAGCGGCGCCAGTTCACGCGGCGGATGGTGCGCCCGAGCACGAGCAGGGCCATCACCGCGCCCACGAGGTTGACGAACAGGACGCCCTCGATCGGGCCGATGAGGAGCACGATGAACGGCCCGGCGACGAGCCCGAAGCCCATTCCCGCGACGCGCTGCAGGGAGCCCCCGACGAGGATGGCGAGGACGAGGAGGGCGAGCACGCCCCCTACGCTAGCCACGTAGTTTCCGACCGGACTCCAGGGGATTGGGGGCCCCGGGCCGACGGCGGCGTCCGTACCGCAAAACCGTTGCGCCGGCGCGCGGCCCGCACGGCACAATCGCGTCGTGGCCAAGAACTCGAAGTCCGCCCGCGCCAGCCACGGGACGCCCGCCGTCGTGACCCTGGAGAAGTCGGGCGTGCCGCACACGCTGCACCCCTACGAGCACGACCCGACGAGCGACATCGGCTACGGCATGGAGGCCGCGGAGGCGATCGGCGTCGACGCGCCGCAGGTGTTCAAGACCCTGCTGGCCGACGTCGACGGGAAGCTCGTGGTGGGCATCGTGCCCGTGGACCGCAAGCTGGACCTCAAGGCGCTGGCCCGCGCGGCCGGCGGCAAGAAGGCCGCGATGGCCGATCCCGCGGCGGCCGAGCGGGCCACCGGGTACGTGGTGGGCGGCATCTCGCCGCTGGGGCAGAAGACCCGGCACACCACGGTGCTGGACGAGTCCGCCGAGGCGTTCGACGTCGTCTACGTGTCCGGCGGCCGGCGCGGGCTCGACGTCGGCCTCGCGCCGGCCGACCTGCTGACGCTCACGAACGGGACGACGGCCCCGATCGCGCGCGACTGAGCCGGAGGCTCAGGCCGCCGCGGCCTGCTTGCGGTAGGTCGGCAGCAGCGCGTCGCTGGGGACGATCTGCTTGCCGAGCGGCATGAGCGAGACCGGGATGAGCTTGAGGTTGGCCCAGGCCATCGGGATGCCGATGATCGAGATCACCAGCGGGATCGCGGTGAGGACGTGCCCCAGCGCGAGCCACCAGCCGGCGACGATCACCCAGATGACGTTGCCGATCAGGGAGAAGATGCCGGAGCGCGGGCTCTCGATGACCTCACGCCCGAACGGCCACAGGGCGTATCCCGCGATGCGGAAGGACGCGACGCCGAACGGGATGGTGACGATGAGCAGGCAGCAGATGATCCCCGCGAGCATGTACCCGAGCCACAGCCCGAACCCCGCGAAGATGACCCAGATGATGTTCAGCAGAGTTCTCATGGGACCCATCCTTCCGTAGAGCAGCAGGTCACGGAACCAGGCACCTCCCTGATCCGACCCTGAGCGTCCCGGCGTGATCGGCGACGGCGCCGGGCCCGCACGCGGCCTCCGGTCCAGTCTGCCGACGTCCGCCTGCCCCGGCACCCCGAAATAGACTCGCCCCGTGCCCGACCAGCCCCAGCCCGCCACTCCGCCCTCGTCAGCACAGCCTTCGGCAGCGGAGCCCCCGGCAGTGCAGCCTCAGCCCGCACCCGGCACGGTCGCCGACCGGCTCGCGACCGTCCGGGGCCGCATCGCCGCGGCCGCCGACGCCGCCGGGCGTGGCCCGGAGGAGGTGCGGCTGCTGGTCGCGACCAAGACGCAGACGGCGGACGCCGTGCTCGAGGCGCTGGCCGCGGGCGTCGACCTGATCGGCGAGAACCGGGTGCAGGAGCTCGTCGCGAAGGCACCGGCCGTGGCCGGCCGGCTGGCGGACGGCACGCTCCAGGTGCACATGATCGGCCACCTGCAGCGCAACAAGATCAACCAGGTGCTGGCCACCGCCACGGGCCTGGAGACGCTCGACTCGCTCGACCTGGCGCGGGCGATCTCGGACCGCTGCGTGCGCGACGGCCGCACCGGCGACACCGCCCTGGACGTGATGGTGCAGGTCAACGTGACCGGCGAGGACAGCAAGTCCGGTGTCGGGCCGGAGGACGCCGGAGCGCTCGCCACCGCCGTCGCCGCCCTGCCCGGCCTGCGCCTGACCGGGTTCATGACCATCGGCGCGCGCCTGGAGGGATCCTCGGAGCAGACCGTCCGCGCGGGGTTCGCCCGGCTGCGTGCGATCCGCGACGAGGTGCTCGCGTCGGGGGCACCGGGGACGGGTTCGGCGACGGAGCTGTCGATGGGCATGACCGGCGACCTGGAGCTCGCGATCGCGGAGGGCGCGACGATCGTACGGGTGGGTACGGCGGTCTTCGGCCCGCGCCCAGCACCCTGACCGGCACCGGCGCAGGCGCCGGCAACCGGACCGCCGTCGTGACCGCCACCACTCTTTGACCCAGGTCACAGACGCGCCGCCGCCTCGGCGGCTACCGTCTTGGGGTCCCCCCGCCGACTCCTTGGAGTGATAGAGCCATGTCCACCGTCACCGTGCTGCGGCCCGCCACCGACGCCGACATCTCTCACCTGGTGAGTCTGAACAACGCCTCGATCCCCGCCGTCCCGGACACCCCGGCCGACGACATGACCGAGCTGCTCGACGCGTCGTCGCTCGCCCTGGTCGCCGTCGACCCGCAGGCGCCCGCGGAGCCGCTCGGCTTCGTCGTGGCGCTCGACGGCGGCGAGGACTGGGAGGGCGAGAACTACGCCTGGTTCGAGGAGCGCGGCCTGGACCACCTGTACGTGGACCGCATCGTGGTGGGTGAGGGCGCCCGCGGCCGCGGGATCGGCCAGCTCTTCTACGACGCCGTGTTCGACGCCGCCCGGACCGCCGGCCACGACGTCGTCACCTGCGAGGTCAACCTGAACCCGCCGAACCCCGGGTCGATGCGCTTCCACGGCCGCCTCGGGTTCTCGGAGCGCGGTCAGCAGCTCACCAAGGGCGGCGACGTGCTGGTCGCCAAGCTCGCGGCCGACGTCCGCACCGCGGGTTCCCGGCGTCCGGTCGCGGCCTGACCGGACGCCGGGACCACCCGGCTACGCCGGCTCGATCCCCAGCCGCGCCAGCGCCTCGCGCACCGACGGCCCGCTGAACCGTCCCGGCTCGACGGCCAGCGCCGTCATCGCCGCCGACCGGTCCACGCCCGCCACGAGCATCACGAGGGCGGCCCGGAGGTCGCCGTCGGTCGCCGCGAGCGCGTTCGCGCACACGTCGGACTCCAGGTCCGTGGCCTGCGTGAGCAGGCGCACCAGGCGCTTGCGCAGCTTCTCGTTGGTCGCGAGCACCTCGACCATGAGGTTCGAGTAGGTCTTGCCGAGCCGCACCATGACCGCCGTCGAGAAGGTGTTCAGCACCATCTTCTGGGCGGTGCCCGCCTTCATGCGGGTGGAGCCCGTGATGGCCTCCGGCCCGGTGTTCACCAGGATGGGCACGTCGGCCTTGGGCGCCAGGGCGGCGAACGGGTTCGACGCGAGCAGCACGGTCCGCGCCCCGCGGGCACGGCCCATGTCGAGCGCTCCCCCGACGTACGGGGTGTTGCCGCTGGCGGCGATGCCGAACACGACGTCCGCCGGCCCGACGTCGGACACGAGCGCGGCGCCGGCCTCGACGTCGTCCTCCGCGCCCTCGGCCGCCTTCTTGAAGGCGCCCAGGCCGCCGGCCAGGTGCGGCACGAACATCTCCTCGCCCACGCCGTACGTGGGCAGCAGCTCCGCGGCGTCCAGCAGGCCCATGCGGCCGGACGTGCCCGAGCCCACGTAGTGCACCCGGCCGCCGGCGCGGATGCCGTCCACCGCCAGGTCGATCGCCTCCACGATGCGCGGGTGCGCCGCGCGTACCGCGGCGATGACGGCGGCGTCCTCGTCGGTGATCATGCGCACCATGTCCGCCGTGGAGACCACGTCGATGTCACGGGTGCGCGGGTTGCGCTCCTCGGTGGGTGAGACCGGGCGCGGCGCCGACTGTGCGTGCCGTTCGAATCCCGCCTCCGCGATCATCGGCGAGCCCCCTTCGTTCTGCTTGCTCTGTGCTCTTGGACTTCGTGCTCGTACTGCTCGTGCTGCTCGATCTCGTTCCGCGGTCCCACGCCCCGCAGGCGCTCGACGGCCGCTGCCGCGTTCGCCCGACCGGTCCCGCACGCCACCACCACCGCCGGGCCACCACCGCTCAGCGTCCCGAACCAGTCACCGACCGGCCCGGGAAGTCCCGTGTGCACCACCACCAGATCCGGGCGCACCGCCCAGAGCCGCTCCAGCCGGCCCCGTTCGGCCGAACCCGGGACGGGTTCGCGGGTGATCACGACGAGCGGTTCGGCCCGACGTGGAGCGCCCTCAGGAAATTCTGCGCCACGTTCGGTACCGGTTCTGTCGAGATCCGCCGATACACCGTACCGGGTGAATCGGGCAATAAGCACTCCAAGTCCATCATCGTCCAGTCCGAGCCCCTTCGACAGGGGCTCGGGCAGGGTTCCGGGGCGAGCTTCGGGCGAACCTTCGGGCAGCGCGTCGGGCGCCTCCGGGCCGGGCCACTCCCGCACCCCCGGCCAGACGTCGGCGATCGCCGTCTGGACGTGCCGGGCCTTGCGTCCGGCGGCGTGGTCGAGCCGGACGCGCAGGTCCACCACGTCAGGCCGGGCGTCCCGCCCGAACGGCACCAGGCGCGCGCCCCGCACCCGCACCACGGCGTCCGCGATGCCCGCGCCCAGCTGGGCCAGGTCCGCGAGCGCCCGCCGCGCGGCGTCGGCGTCGGTCACGGCGCCCACGGCGGCCCGCCGGTCGTGGACTGCGGCCACGAGCGCGCGCGTCCGTGCCCCGGACTCCTCGAGCCGCTCGACGCTCACGCGCCCGGAGGCGACCGCCTCGGTGAGCGCGTCGTAGGACTCGGTGTAGAGGGCGGGGTCGAGGCCGAGGCAGAGGAGGTCCGCGCCGGCCTCGACGGCGCGGACGGCGGCCTCGCCCACCGAGCCGGTGAGCTCGCGCAGGGCGCCCATGTCGAGCGCGTCGGTGATGACCGGTCCGTCGTGGCCGAGCTCCCGCAGCAGGCGCGTCGCCGCCGGCTCGATCGACGCGGGCGCCGGTCCGACGGCGGGGAACAGCACGTGCGCGGTCATGACGGCGTCGAGCCGGGACTGGTCGCGCCGCGACGCGTCGAGCCCGGACGGCTCCGCACCGAGCCGCCCCTCGGGGCACAGGGCTCGCGCGAACGGGACGAGGTCGCGGGCCCGGACGACGTCGAGCGGCTCGTCGACGACCGGCAGGCCCACGTGGGAGTCCACGGTGGTGGCGCCGTGGCCGGGGAAGTGCTTGCCGCACACACCCACGCCCGCGCTGCGCACACCGCGGGCGAACGCGATGCCGTGCCGGGCGACGTCGTCGGGCGTGGTGCCGAAGGCGCGCACGCCGATCACGGGGTTGTCGGGTTCGGAGACGACGTCGAGCACCGGGCCCAGCAGCAGGTCGATGCCCGTCGCGGCCAGCACGCGGCCCAGCGCCCGGCCGGCGTCCAGCGAGATCGCGCCGCCCGGCAGCACGCCGAGCGCCGCGGCCCCGGGCAGGGAGGAGCCGTCGGTGGCCTCCAGCCGCGACACGTCGCCGCCCTCCTCGTCGACGGCGATCAGCAGGTCGGGCGAGATCGCGTGCAACGCCGCGGACAGCGCGGCCGTGGTGGCGACGTCGGGCGTGTTGCGCGCGAAGTAGACGACGCCGGCCAGGCCGGCGCGGGCGGCGTCGGCCAGCCAGGCGGGCACACCGTCGCCGTCCGGCCCGACGGCGTTCTCGAACCCCGGCAGGAGCATCCCGTTGACGGCGCGCTCGGTACGACCGGCTTCGGGCCGACCAGCCTCGGGACCGGCTTGCGGCCCCGGCTCCGGCCCCTCCTTCGGTGCGTCGGTCATTCCTTCACGGCCCCCGCCGTCAGCCCCGCGGCGAGCCGACGCTGGACCAGGACGAAGAAGACCATCACGGGCACGGTGATGATGGTGGAGGCGGCCATGATGGCGCCCCAGTCGTTGGAGTGGATGCCGAAGAACGACCGCAGGCCGATCGCCACCGTGTAGTTCTCGGTCGCCCCGCCGAGCATCGTCATCGCGAAGATGAACTCGTTCCACGCCGTGATGAAGCCGAAGATGCTGGTGGCGACCAGGCCGGGCGCCACCAGCGGCAGCAGGACGGACCAGAACATGCGGCCCCAGCTCGCGCCGTCGAGGTAGGCCGCCTCCTCCAGCTCGACCGGGACCGCGGCGACGAAACCGCGCAGCATCCAGATCCCGAACGGCAGGGCGAGGGCGACGTACACCACGATCAGGCCCGTCAGGGTCTCCAGGAGCTGGAGATCGCGGACCTGCACGAACAGCGGGATGACGAGCGCCTCGAGCGGCACCATCTGCACGACGAGCACCAGCATCAGGATCTGCGTGCGCATCCGGAACCGGAAGCGGGCCACCGCGACGGACGCCAGCAGCGCGAGCGCCGAGGAGATCAGGACGGTGCCGAGCGCGACGAGCAGCGAGTTGCGCAGGAACGTGCCGAACCCGCCCTCCGTCAGCACGAACACGTAGTGGTCGAGCGTGGGCTCGGCGGGCCAGAAGCTGCTGGTGTGCCCGGCCTGCGCGTCGAGCGAGCTGTTCAGCATCCAGTAGACGGGGAACAGCGTGAACACGAGCAGCAGGGCCACGAGCACGCCCTTGCCGAGCTGCCGCAGGGGCGACCGGCGCGCGGTGCGGCGCAGCGGACGGCGGGCCGGCCGGGCGAGCGCGCCCCTGGCGGCCGGGGCCTGACGGATGGTGGTCATCGTTCCTCCTCCGCCAGGACGGTGCGCACGTAGACGGCGGTGATGACGAGCAGCAGCACCGTCAGCAGCACCGCGATCGCCGAGCCGAAGCCGTACCGGTTCTGCCCGAACGACTCGACGTACGACCACACGCCCAGGTTGAGCACCGACCGGTTGGACCCGGCGCCGCCGGGCATCAGGTAGACCTGCGCGAACACCTTGAAGTCCCAGATGGTCGACAGGATGATCACGACGGCGAACACCTGGCGCAGCTGCGGTACGACGATCGAGAAGAACCGGCGGAACGACCCGGCCCCGTCCATCTCGGCGGCCTCCAGCATCTCCTTGGGCACGCCGAGCAGCCCCGCCAGCACGGTCACCGCGACGAACGGGAAGCCGTGGTGGATCACGTTGAGCAGCACGATCGCGTAGAACGTCCACCGGTTGGTGAACCAGTTGGTCGGGTCGTCGAGCAGGCCGAGGCTCATCAGGACGTCGTTGAAGACCCCGCGGTCGGCGTCGAAGATCCACACCCACACGTACGTGCCGGTGACGGCGGGCATGGCCCAGGCGGCCATGATCGCGCTGGAGGTGACGGTGCGCCAGAAGGTGCCCAGCGAGGCGAGCAGCACGGCGACGGCCGTGCCGAACGCGACGGTGCCCACCACGGACAGCACGGCGAACCCGACGGTGTTGGGCAGCACCACCGTCCACAGCTCGGGCGTCGCCAGGATCTCGCGGAAGTTCTCCAGGCCGATCCAGTTCGGCTCGCCGGTCGTGATCTCCCGCAGGCCGTAGTCCTGCAGCGAGAAGAGGAACACCCGCACCAGGGGCCACAGCAGCAGCACCGCCAGGACGGCCAGGGCGGGGGCGAGCAGCAGCCAGGGCCGCACGACGGCGGCCCTGGCCCTGCCCAGGCGGGGAACGGTGGCTGTCGCCAGGGAGTCAGCCAAGGGTCACTCGGAACCGTTCAGCAGGCCGGTCATCTCCTCGGCGGCGGCCGTGCTCGCTCCGGCGACGTCCGAGTCCCCGGAGAGGATCGACTGCATCATCGTGCTCGTGGTGGCCTTGGCCTGCACCGAGCCGTAGGTGGGCGCGGCCGGCACCGAGGCGCCGCCGTCCACGAACTGCTCGGCGAACGGCGCGACCAGCGGGTCGGTGCTCTCCAGCGTCTCGTCGAGCAGCGACACCTGGCCCGGGAAGTACCCGGACTGCTCGGCCCACTGCTGCGCGAACTCGCCGGTGGTCATCATCTCGACGAACGTCCAGGCCAGGTCCTTGTCGTCGGCCGTCTCGAAGACGCTCAGGTGCGAGCCGCCCAGGACCGACGGCGCGATGCCGCCGTCCTGGCCCGGGATCGGCACGGCGGCGAACTTGCCCTCCATGTCCGCGTTGGCCTCGACGATCGCGCCCGGCGTCCAGGAGCCCATGACCGCCATCCCCACGTCGCCCGCGGCGAAGGAGTCGAGCACGTCGGTCTCGCGCCACGTGGTGGCGCCGGCCGACGAGTAGCCGCCCTCCGTGGCCAGCCCGGTCCAGAACCCGATGCCCTCCTGCGCCTCGGGGCTGTCGAGGCCCGAGGTCCAGGTGTCGCCGTCGAGCGTGGCGACCTCGCCGCCCGCGCCCCACACCCACGGGTAGACGGTGAACTCGGCGTCGCCGGGCACGGCGACGGCGATCTTGTCGGGGAACTCCTTCTTGAGCGCGGCCGCGGCGTCCTCGATCTCGGCCCACGTCGTGGGCGGCTCGACGCCGGCCTGCTCGAACAGCTCCGTGTTGTAGACCAGCGAGCGCACGCCGGCGTACCAGGGCATGCCGTAGAGCTGCTCGTCGTAGGTGCCGGCGTCGACCAGGCCCTCGACGAGGTCGTCGCTGACCCCGGCCGCGTCCACGTACTCGTCCAGGGGGGCGAGCGCGCCGGCGTCGGCGAACTCGGGGGTCCAGGTGGTGCCGGTCTCGGCGACGTCGGGGGTGGTCCCGCCGGCGATGGAGGTGACGAACCGGTCGTGGGCGTCGCCCCACTCGACGAACTCGACGTCGAGCGTCGCGCCGGTCTCCTCCTCGAACGCGGTCGAGACGTCGGCGAAGAAGTCCTCGGCGTCCGGGTTGGTGCCCTGCATGATCCACACGCTGAGGGTGCCGTCACCCTCGCTGTCGCCGCCGCCACCACCGCCGCAGGCGGCCGTCGTGGCCGCGAGAAGCAGGGCTCCGGTGGCTGCCGCCACGGGCCGTCGCATCGCTCGAGTCATCCTTCGGCTTCCTTCCGCTGGTCCTGCGCCGGGCGCCGCGAGAGTAGCCAGATGGTATTTCTGAGAAATGAACTTCCCAATACGCGGCATTGCGTGGAGATTACTGACCGGGTGAAGTGCATGCTAGGGGTGTTACCAAACCGTGATTGCCCATCATGGCATGGCACCTTTCACCCGCGGCTAAGGCACGCGCGCGGTCCATTCCGGAGTACCGAACTTCGACTCGACCAGAGCTCGCGCCAGCGCCCACTCGTCGGGCGTGACCTCGCCCGGCACGGTGCGGTACCGCTCGCGGAACGACGCCTCGAGCGCGTCGATCACCTCGGCGCGGCTGAGCCCCGTCTGCGAGCGCAGCGGGTCCACGCGCTTGTTGGCGCTGCGGGTGCCCTTGTCGCTGAGCTTCTCGCGCCCGATGCGCAGCACGTCGGTCATCTTGTCGGCGTCCATGTCGTACGCCATGGTCGCGTGGTGCAGCACGGCGCCCCCGGCGAGCCGCTTCTGGGCGGCGCCGGCGATCTTGCCGGCGGGCGACGCGATGTCGTTGAGCGGCACGTACGAGGCCTCGATGCCGAGGCCGTGCAGGGCGCCGATCACCCAGTCGTCGAGGAACGCGTAGGACCGTTCGAAGCTCAGCCCGTCGACGAGCGAGCCCGGCACGTACAGGGAGTAGGAGATGGTGTTGCCGGGCTCCATGAACATGGCGCCACCACCCGAGATCCGCCTGATCACGCGGGCGCCGTGCCGTGCGGCACCCTCGGAGTCGACCTCGTTGCGCAGCGACTGGAACGATCCGATGATCACCGCGGACTCGTCCCACTCCCAGAACCGCAGGGTCGGCCCGCGCCGTCCGGCGCCCAGCTCCTCGGTGAGGACCTGGTCGAGCGCGACGTTGAGCAGGGGCGAGACCGCGGGGGTGCGGATCACCTGGAACTCGTGGTCGTCCCAGGCCGTCGCGTGGCCGAGCGCGCGCCGGGTGGCGACGGCCACGGCGTCGGCGTCGAAGCCCACGGCGGTGGCGCCGTCCAGGGCGCCGCGCACCGCCTCGGCGAGCTGCGCCTTCGACGCGTCGGCGGGCATCCCGTCGAGGGCCGCGCCCATGGCCTCCAGCGCCTCGTCGGGCTCGAGGAAGAAGTCCCCGCTCACCCTGGTGCCCGTCAGGCGGCCCGGCGGACCCGCCGCCCCGTCCACCTCGGTCTCGACACGAACCAGCTTTCCGAGTGGAACCTTGAACTCTCCTCGCACGTGTTCACAGTAGGCGACGGTGCCTGTGGTGTCCGACGTCGGAGCGAGCCTTGGGTACGGAAGGTGAGGTCCGACGTCGGGCACGTCCGATATTTGGCGAGAAGAGGCGTCAGAACAGACCAGAATTTCCTCTTCTCTTTAGACAACCTTGCCCTGGTTTCGTGTCAGAATGACCTGGTGTCGGAACACTCACAGGGATTTGATGGAGTGGCGGTCGAGGGCTTTGATGCCTGGGTCGTCGCTCTCGACGTAGGCGGCAGTGGCTCGCGCCTGGTCGCAGAGTTCGGCAACTCCGTGAACCCCGAGCGGATCAGCCTCAGCGGCCGCGCCGTCAAGGTCAACCACCACGGCAGCGACGCCTCGGCCGTCGTCGCCTCCCTGTGCCAGTCGTTCAACGCGTGGGCCGCCCGGATGGGCCACCACGGCATGAGCGACGGCAGCACCGCACCCGTCTCCTCCGCGGCGGTCGGCATCACCGGCCTGACCTCGCTGGTCGAGAAGCCGCTCGAGATCCACGACATCCTCGCCCGCGAGCTGCGGACCAACCGCACCGCCGTGGCGGGTGACGCACTCACCGCACACCTCGGCGCCCTGCGCGGGCGCGCCGGAGCCGTGCTGTCGGTCGGCACGGGCGCCGTGGCGTTCGGCTACGACGGCGTGAACCGCTGGCGCCGCGCGGACGGCTGGGGACACCTGCTCGGCGACCTGGGCGCGGGCGTCTGGGTCGGCGGCGAGGCGCTGCGCGCCGCGGGCCGCTACCACGACGGCGCGAGCCGTGGTGCGTCGAAGCGCCTGCTCGAGGCGGCCGTCGCCAAGTTCGGCCTCATCGAGAGCTGGCCCAACCAGTTCTACAAGAACGCGGAGCGCGCCAAGCAGCTCGCGTCGATGGCGCCCGAGGTGATGATTGCCGCCGCCGAGGGCGACCCCACGTCGATCCGGATCCTCGAGGAGGCCGGGCGGCACCTCGCCGACACGCTGGCGAGCGCGCTCGGCCGTGACATCCCGCCGCTGGCCTCCACGACCGGTCGCCTGGTCCAGGAGGAGTCGCCGCTCACGGTGTCGCTCACCAAGCACCTCTCGGAGGACCGTCCCGACGTCTCGCTCGTACCGAGCGGAGGCTCCCCGCTGGACGGTGCGCTCCACCTGGCCCGCCGGCTGCGCGAGGCGCCCCACTCCGTGACGGGGTTCCGGCCGTGGCTCACCATCCGCGTCGACGGCCACCACACCAGCCGCGACACCCCGGAGGACGTGGGCGGCACCGACATCCTCACCGCTCAGCTCTCGGCGACCGACCTGCCTGGTGACGAGCTTCAGTGAACGACGGCAGTTCACCCGCGTGGTCCTTCACTGACGTGCTGTGCCCGGATCCCCGGTACGGGTGTATGTTCTCGACCCAGCCTCACCACACCATCCCGGGAGATGCGACATGACAGGTGACGTCCTCGTCCGACTCAGGCGCGCACTACCGACGCTGCGGCCAGCGGAGGCGAGAGTGGCGCAGACGGTCCTCGACGACCCGAACACCGTCGTCGCCTCGACCATCACCGAGCTCGCCGGGCACGCGGACACGTCACAGGCCACCGTGGTGCGGTTCTGCCGTGCCGTCGGCTACGCCGGTTACCCCGAGTTCCGGATCGACCTGGCACAGGCGACCAGCCGCCGCGAGGTCGAGATGGAACGGTCCGGCATCGCCGAGGGCGAGATCAACCAGACCGACGACATCGAGGCCGTCGTCTCCAAGATCGCGTTCCACGAGGCGCGCACCATCGAAGAGACCGCCCGCATGATCGACACGGACGCGATCGAGCGCGTGGCGGTGGCGATCTCCGAGGCCAAGCGGGTCGACGTCTACGGCGTCGGATCGTCCAACCTCGCCGCCGCCGACCTCGCGATGAAGCTGCAGCGCATCGGCGTCTTCGTGTTCAGCTCGCCCGACCCGCACCAGCAGCTCGCCTCCTCGGCGCTGCTCGAGCCGGGCAACGTGGCCGTGGCGGTCTCGCACTCCGGTCAGACGCGCGAGACCAACCAGGCCCTGGAGATCGCGCGCAAGCGTGGCGCCCTCACGGCGGCGATCACGAACTTCCCCGACGCGCCGATCGGTCTCGTGTCCGACGTCGTGCTGGCCACCACGGCCCGCGAGACGCAGTTCCGGGTGGGTGCCATGTCGAGCCGCATCGCGCAGCTCACCGTCGTGGACTACCTGTTCGTCCGCGTCGCGCAGCGCACCTACGACCGCTCGTCCATCGCCATCAAGGCGACGTACGACGCGGTGCGCGACCAGCGCCTCGACTTCGGGACCACCAAGGTGGACCGGTCGGCGGCCCCCGCCGCGCCGGTCGCCTGACCACTTCTCCACCTCGTCGAGTGCGGGGTGTCTGTGGGACCGACGGCCGTTGGTCCCACAGACACCCCGCACTCGACGTCTTGGCGTCAGGGACGCGGCTCCACGTCTGACTTGAGGAGGCCGTAGACGTAGGCCTCCGTGACCGCCTCCCACGCGGCCTCGACCACGTTGGGGCCGACGCCGACCGTCGACCAGGACCGCTCGCCGTCGCTGGTGTCGATCAGCACCCGCGTGATCGCGTCGGTGCCGAGCTCGGTGTCGAGGATGCGCACCTTGAAGTCGATGAGCTCGAACCGCGCGAGCTCCGGGTAGACCCGGGACAGCGCGGTGCGCAGCGCCTGGTCCAGCGCGTTGACCGGGCCGTTGCCCTCTCCCGTCGTCACGATCCGCTCGCCACCCGCCCGGATCTTGACGGTCGCCTCGGCCACCGCGACGGCGTCGGGGGCGTGGACCGACGGCGGGGCCGCGCCCGCGGGAACGGTCTCCACGATGGTGCGCCACGACTCGACGGTGAAGAAGTCGGGCCGCTGCCCCAGCTCGGACAGCAGCAGCAGCTCGAAGGAGGCGTCGGCCGCCTCGAAGGTGTAGCCCGCGGCCTCGTCGTCCTTGACGCGGTTCGTGACCCGGGAGAGCAGCTCGCCCTGGCCGGCGAGGTCGAAGCCCAGCTCGCGGCCCTTGAGCTCGATCGAGGCCCGGCCCGCCATGTCCGACACGAGCATGCGCATGTCGTTGCCCACCAGCGTGGGGTCGGTGTGCTGGTACATGTCGGGGTCCACGCGGATGGCGCTGGCGTGCAGGCCGCCCTTGTGGGCGAACGCGCTCGCCCCCACGTAGGGCTGCCGGGCGAACGGCGAGATGTTCGTGAGCTCGCTGATGGCGTGCGAGATCCGGGCCGCCTCCCGCAGGCCGCCGTCCGCCAGGAGGGACATGCCGCGCTTGAGCTCCAGGTTGGCCACGACCGTGACCAGGTCGGCGTTGCCCGTGCGCTCGCCGTACCCGTTGACCGTGCCCTGCACGTGGGTGGCCCCCGCCTCGACGGCGGCGAGCGAGTTGGCCACCGCGCACCCGGTGTCGTTGTGCGCGTGCACGCCGAACCGCTGCTCCGGCCCGACCACGGTGCCCGCCCGCAGCTCGGCCACGATCTCGCCGACCCAGGTGGGCAGCATGCCGCCGTTGGTGTCGCAAAGGGTGACCACCTCGGCGCCGGCCTCGAACGCCGTGTGGACGGCGCTGGTCGCGTACTGCGCGTCGTACCGGTAGCCGTCGAAGAAGTGCTCGGCGTCCAGCACCACCCGGCGCCCCTCGGCCACGAGGAAGGAGACGGTGTCGGCGATCATCGCGAGGTTCTCGGCGCGGGTCGTCCGCAGGGCGCGCTCGACGTGCCGCACGTCCGACTTGGCCACGAGCGTGACCACGGGGGTGCTCGCGTCGAGCAGGGCACGCACCTGCGGGTCGTCGCCCGCGCGGACGCCGGCCCGGCGGGTGGCGCCGAAGGCCGCGAGCACCGCGTTCTTCAGGGTCAGCTCGGCGGCGGCACGGGCGAAGAAGTCGGTGTCCTTGGGTACCGCCCCCGGCCAGCCGCCCTCGATGTAGCCCACGCCGAGCTCGTCGAGCAGCGCGGCGATCGCGAGCTTGTCGGAGACGGAGAGGTTCATGCCCTCCTGCTGCGCGCCGTCGCGCAGCGTCGTGTCGTACACCTGGAACGAGGCGGTGGTCATCGATGCTCCCAACGATGTGTCTGGCGATGTGTCCGACAACCCGGCACGAAGCCAGACGGTCGGACCAACAAAAAAAGACCCTCCGGGTGTGGAAGGTCTGCGCGTCCGGTGGGGTGTCGCCGGACGCGCTACGAAATGATGATCACCTGTCGCAGGGTGGAGCTCGGGGTGAGGCACTCAGTCATGCGGGTCATAGTGCCACAGCGCGGCGGCACGCGGAAGTGGTGTCCAGAAGCGGAGTCAGGAGCGGGTCGGCAGCGGCGTCGGCGGCGGCGTCGGCGGCCAGGCACGTGGCACCCGTGGCGGCTGGCCCGGTAACTGCGGCCTTGTCGGAAATCTCTCTTCTCCCGACGATCTCAGAACTTTTGTTTGCCAATCGCCATAAGTGGGACTAGCGTGCTCGCGACGACGTCGTCGGACTGGGGAGCGATGATGCACCACGCCTCTGCACGCCACCATGCCTCTGCGCGGACCGGTATCTGGTTCGTCGGGGCCCGCGGCTCCGTGGCCAGTACGGCCACGGTGGGCCTCGCGGCCATCGCCGAGGGGCAGGCCCCACCGACGGGCTGCGTCACCGCGCGGGAGCCCTTCGCCTCGGCGGGCCTCCCCGCGTTCGCCGACCTGGTGGTCGGCGGGCACGACATCTCGTCGGTCACCATGACCAAGCGCGCGGAGTGCCTCGTCGAGACGGGCATGATCGGGCCGCGGCTGTTCGCCGCCACGCACGACGCCCTGGAGCGGGCGGACGCCGAGGTACGCCCCGGGTACGACCCGCACGCGGCGCACACGGACACGGACGACGGCGCGGGCCTCTCCCAGCAGGCGGTCGCCGAGCGGCTCGCCGCCGACATCACGTCGTTCCAGGAGCGGCACGACCTGGCGCGGGTCGTCGTGATCGACCTGTCCTCGACCGAGCCGCCCGTCGACCCCGCGCCCGAGCACGACGACGTCGACGCCCTCCTCACGGCCCTGGCCGACCCGGCGCGCGCGGTGCTTCCCGCGTCCTCCGTCTCGGCGTACGCGGCGATCCTTGCCGGAGCCGCGTACGCCGCCTTCACGCCGTCGGCGGGCATGGGCCTGCCCGCGCTGACCCGGCTCGCCCGGCAGCGCGGCATCCCCGTGGCAGGGCAGGACGGCAAGACCGGGCAGACGTGGCTGCGCACCGTGCTGGCACCGGCGTTCGCCGCGCGCGGCCTCAAGGTGCTGTCGTGGGCCGGCACCAACCTGCTGGGCGGCGGCGACGGCGCCACCCTCGCGGACCCCGACGCCGTGCGCAGCAAGCTCGCCAGCAAGAACCGCGGGCTGACCGCGCTGACCGGCAGCGACACCACTCCCCTGCACATCGACAACGTGCCCGACCTGGGCGACACCAAGGTCGCCTGGGACCACGTGCACGTCGAGGGCTTCCTCGGGTCGCGGCTCACGCTGCAGACCACGTGGAGCGCGCACGACTCGATGCTCGCCGCCCCGCTCGTGCTCGACCTGGCCCGCCTGCTCGCGCTGGCGCACGCCGCCGGGATCAGCGGGCCCGTGCCGGAGCTGGGCTTCTTCTTCAAGGACCCGTGGGGCTCGGACGTGCACGACGCCGCCGACCAGGCCCGCGCAGTGGAGGACTGGGTGCGCGCCACCTCGGCACGGGCCGGACGATGAGGCCCCGGCTGACGGTGCGGCCGCCCGGCCTCGCCGACGTCGCCGAGCTGGTCCGGGCCCCCGCGGCCCTGAGCGTCGTGGGCGACACGCTGGCCGGGCTGGCCGCCGCACGCGCCGGCACCCGCGACGGCGCGCCGACGCCGCTGCGCGCCCGCCACCTCCTGCTGCCCGTCGCCTCCGCCTGCCTGTACCTGGGCGGCATGGCGCTGAACGACTACGCCGACCGGCACGTCGACGCCGTCGAGCGGCCCGAACGGCCGATCCCGTCCGGCCGGGTGACGCCGCGGGCCGCGCTCGCGATCGGCGGGGCGCTCACCGCGGGCGGCGTGGCCGCCGCGGGCATCGCGGGCGGACGGCGCGCGCTCGGCGTCGCCCTGCCGCTGGCCGCCTGCGTCTGGACCTACGACCTGGTGGCCAAGGACCGCCCCGCCGGGCCGTTCGTCATGGCGGCGTGCCGCGGGCTCGACGTGCTGCTCGGCGCCACGCCCGGGCGCCTGCGCTCGGCGCTCCCGGCGGCCGCGGGGCTGACCGCGCACACGCTGGGCGTCACCGTGCTCTCGCGCGGCGAGGTGCACGGTACGTCGACGCGGGTCGCGAGCGGTGTCGCCGCCGGGACGGTCGCGGGCGCCGTCGCCGCCGCCGCGGTCCCGGCAACCGCCACGGCGGGTCGGCCGGTCGCACGCTGGACCACCGTCGCCGCGGCGACCGCCTACGCCGCGGCCGCCCTGCCCGGGCAGGTGCGCGCGGCGGCGCGGCCCACCGCCGCCAACGCGCGCACCGCCACGCGGGCCGGGATCCAGGCGATGGTCCCGCTGCAGGCCGCCTGGGCGGCCCGCTCGGGGAGCCTGGGCACGACGGCGCTGCTGGCCGGCGTCGCCGCCGTGGGCCAGGGGCTGCGCCTGCTGGCTCGCGCACGCGGCCGCGCCGGGGTGAGCATCACGTGACACCGCCGTTCCTGCTGGGCTACGGCACCAACGGCTTCGGCGACCACCCCCTGCGGGTGGCCCTCGACGTGCTCGACGACGTGGGCTACGCCGCCGTCGCGGTCACGCTCGGCTTTCCGCACCTCGACCCGTTCGCGCCGCTGGCCGGCGACGACGTCCGGGCCCTGCGTGCCCACCTGCGGCGGATGCGCGGGGGCACCGGGGCCGCGGCGGTCGTCGAGACCGGCACGCGGTACCTGCTCGACCCCCTCCACAAGCACCGGCCCACCCTCGTGGACCGGGACGCCGCCCTGCGGATGCGGTACCTCGAGCGCGCGGTCGAGATCGCGGCGGACCTCGACGCCCGGTGCGTCTCGTTCTTCTCCGGCATCCTGCCGGACGACGCGAGCGCCGCCGACGGCTGGGCCCGCCTCCACGAGCGCGTCGGCGCCCTGGTCGAGTACGCCGGGGAGCGCGGGGTGCACCTCTCGCTCGAACCCGAGCCGGGGATGCTCGTCGAGACGGTCGGCGACGCGCTGCGGCTCCTGGCGGACCTGGGTACGCCGCCCGAGCTGGGGATCACCGTCGACGTCGGGCACTGCCTGGTGGTCGAGCCGGACGGCGTCGAGGGCGCGCTGCGCGCCGCGGCGCCGTACCTCAGCAACGTGCAGCTCGACGACATGCCGGGCACGCACCACGAGCACCGCCCGTTCGGCCAGGGCGACCTCGACCTGCCGCTCGTGCTCGCGACGCTCGCCGACATCGGCTACACGGGGGTCGCCGCCGTCGAGCTGCCCCGCCACTCCCACGACGCGCCCCGGCTCGCCCGCGACAGCCGGGCCGCCCTCATGCGGGCGTGGGCGGACGTCACCGGCGCCCGCGCCCGAGCTCGCACCGCCACGACCAGCAGCGAAGGGGCCCTGTCATGAACACTGTCACCACGGGTATACCTGCCGGGACACCCGGCGCCGTCTGGCTCGACGAGGCGCTCGCCGGGGTCGCGCGTGATCCCGACAGCGTGACCCGCGCGTTCGCGTTCGCGGCCCGCAGGGTGGGGCGTGCCCCGCTGCGTCCGGACACCGACCCGGGCGGCGTCGTGCACGGGACGGTGGACGACGCCGCGCGCGCCGCCCTCGTCGTCGCGCTGGCCGACGCCGTGGGCGTGGGCATGGGCATGGGTACCTGCGTCGGCGCGGACGCGGACAAGGACTGCGCGGACCGCCTGGTGCTCCTGTACCGGCAGGGCGACGGCGCCGAGCGGCGCGGCGTGCTGCGGGGGTTCGACGCGCTGACGGAACGAGGCGACCTGGGCCCGGTCGGCGAGCCCACCGCGCTCGTCACGGCAGGCCTCGAGCTCGCCGCCGACGCCCTGCGGGCCAACGACCCCAGCCTGGTCGCGGCCGCCGTCGGCCCGTTCGGGGCACGGCACCTGGACCAGCACACGTGGCGGCACGCGATCCTCAAGCTCGTCTTCCAGGGCGTGAGCCTGACGGCCGCGAGCGACCTGGACCGCCGTGCCGACGACGAGCTGGGCCGCATGGCCCGCGACTTCGCCGCGGAACGCCGGGCGGCCGGACGGTCCGTCCCGGCCGACCTGGACCGGCTCACGAACACACGTCTCACGAACGACCAGCCCACGAACGACCGGCTCAGCAGCACGAAGGAGTGACGTTGCGCATCCTCGACCCGCACATCCACATGACGAGCCGCACCACCGACGACTACGAGGCCCTGTACGCCGCGGGCGTGCGCGCCGTCGTCGAACCCGCGTTCTGGCTGGGTCAGCCCCGCACCAGCGTGGGCTCGTTCACCGACTACTTCGACTCCCTGCTGGGCTGGGAGAGGTTCCGGGCCGCCCAGTTCGGCGTGCGGCACCACGCGACGATCGCCCTCAACCCCAAGGAGGCGAACGACCCCCGCTGCCGCGAGGTGCTCGCCGAGATCCCCCGCTACCTGCTCAAGGACGGCGTCGTGGCCGTGGGCGAGGTGGGCTACGACTCGATGACGCCCGAGGAGGACGAGGTGTTCGCCGCCCAGCTCGGGATGGCCGAGGAGGCCGGGCTGCCCGTCCTGGTGCACACGCCGCACCGCGACAAGCTCGCCGGCACGCGCCGCACGCTCGACGTCGTGCGCGAGTCCGGGCTGGCGCCGGAGCGGGTGCTGGTGGACCACCTCAACGAGACCAACGTCGCCCTCGTGCGCGACGCCGGAGCGTGGGCCGGGTTCTCGATCTACCCCGACACCAAGATGGATGAGCACCGCATGGTCGCGCTGCTGCAGGAGTACGGGACCGAGCGGATGATCGTGAACTCCGCCGCGGACTGGGGGCGATCCGACCCGCTCAAGACCGTCCGGACCGGCGAGGCGATGCTGGCCGCCGGCTTCTCGGAGGACGACGTCGACCAGGTGCTGTGGCGCAATCCGGTCGCCTTCTACGAGCAGTCGGGCAACCTCGTGCTCGACCCGGTCCCCGGGTTCAGCGCGGGCGAGCCGCCGACGCCCGGCGTCGAGTTCGAGGGATCGTCCGTGCTGCGCGGCGCGCGGGCCTGAAGGGACACCCAGATGCTGCTCTCCTACTGCACCAACGTGCACCCCGCCGAGGACCTCGACGGCGTGATCGACCAGCTCACCCGGTACGCCGGACCGGTGCGCGAAGCCGCGGGCCTCGACACGCTCGGCGTGGGCCTGTGGCTGCCCGCCGAGCTCGCGCACCGCCTGGACACGTCCCCGGCGGACCGCGACCGCCTGCGCGCGGCGCTCGCCGAGCACCGGCTCCAGGTGCACACCCTCAACGCCTTCCCCTACGGCGGGTTCCACCGCGAGGTGGTCAAGCTCGCGGTGTACTCCCCCACGTGGGCGGAACGAGCCCGGCTGGACTACGTGCTCGCCTGCGCCCGGGTGCTGGCCGACCTGCTGCCCGAGGGCACCGACGGCTCGATCTCGACCCTGCCGCTGGCCTGGCGCGCGCCCTGGACGCGCGCCGACGACGACGAGGCCACCCGGGCCTTCGCCACGCTGTCGGCCGAGCTGCGCGAGCTCGCTCGGCGCACCGGCCGCACGGTGCGGGTCGCCGTCGAGCCGGAGCCGGGGTGCGTGCTCGACACGGTGGAGGACGTCGTCGCGTGGCTCGCCCCGCGCACCGGCTCCGAGTACCCGGACGACCGGCGCATCGATCCCGAGCACGTCGGTGTCTGCCTGGACACCTGCCACCTGGCGGTCTCGTTCGCGGACCCGGCCGGCGCTGTCCGCCGCATCACGGACGCGGGCCTTCGTGTGGTCAAGGTGCAGGCCTCGGCCGCCCTGGAGGTCGCCGACCCGTCCGCGCCCGGTGCGCGGGACGCCGTCGGGCGGTTCGTGGAGCAGCGCTACCTGCACCAGGTGCGCGAGCTCACGGCGGCCGGCGACGTGCTGGCCTCCGACGACCTGCCCGTGGCGCTCGGGAACGAGCAGCGGCGGCCCGGCCTGCCGGGCGACGGGCCGTGGCGGGTGCACTTCCACGTGCCGTTGCACCACGAGCCCGCGGCGCCGCTGGTCGCGACCACCGACGTGCTGCGCGACGCCGTCGCCGCGGTGCGCGAGGCGCCGCACGGCGCCGACGCGCACCTCGACGTCGAGACGTACACCTGGTCGGTGCTGCCGCCCGACACCCTGCCCGACGGCGCGGACGAGCTCGTCGCCGGGATCGCGGCCGAGCTGCGCTGGGCCGGCAAGCACCTGCTCACGGCGCCCGTCGCCGCCGCTACAGCTACCGAAGGAGTGGACGCATGAAGCCCGTCCTGCTGCTCGACGTCGTCGGTCTGACCGCCCGCGCCCTGTCCCACATGCCGCGGCTGAGCCGGCTCGCGACGTCCGGCTGGCAGTCCGAGCTGGCCACCGTGCTGCCCGCCGTGACCTGCAGCGTGCAGTCGACGATGCTCACGGGGCTGATGCCGGCGCAGCACGGGATCGTCGGCAACGGCTGGTACTTCCGCGAGCTGGGCGACGTGTACCTGTGGCGGCAGCACAACAAGCTGGTGGACGGCGAGAAGCTGTGGGAGGCGGGCCGCCGGCACGACCCGGGCTACCGCGCCGACAACGTGTGCTGGTGGTACGCGATGGGCATGTCCACGGACGTCACGGTCACCCCGCGCCCGATCTACCACGCCGACGGCCGCAAGTCCGCCGACGGGTACGTGCGGCCCGCGGAGCTGCACGACGAGCTCGTGGGCCGGTTCGGGGACTTCCCGCTGTTCCAGTACTGGGGCCCCACGGCATCGATCGCCTCGACGCGGTGGATCGTCGACGTGACCCGGCACCTCCTGCGCACCAGGTCGTCCCACCTGACGACGGCCTACCTGCCGCACCTCGACTACGACCTGCAGCGGTTCGGCCCGCGCTCGCCCGAGGCGGACCGCGCCGCGGCCGAGCTCGACGCGGCCCTCGCGCCCCTGCTGGACGACGCCGAGGCCGCCGGCGTCACCGTCGTCGCCGTGTCGGAGTACGGCATCTCCCCGGCCAACCGGCCGGTGGACATCAACCGGGTGCTGCGCCGCGAGGGCCTCCTGGAGGTCTACGTGCAGGACGGCCGGGAGCAGCTCGACCCGTGGACGTCGCGCGCGTTCGCCGTCGCGGACCACCAGGTGGCGCACGTCTACGTGGACGACCCCGCCGACCTGGCCCGGGTCGCGGCCCTGCTGCGCGAGGTACCCGGCGTCGACGAGGTGCTCGACCGCGAGGCGCAGGCCAAGTACGGCCTGGACCACGAGCGGGCGGGCGAGCTGGTGGTCGTGGCGGAACCGGGCGCCTGGTTCACCTACTACTTCTGGCTCGACGACGACCGCGCGCCCGAGTACGCACGCGGCGTCGACATCCACCGCAAGCCCGGCTACGACCCCGCCGAGCTGTTCTTCGACCCGGCCGACCCGCTGGCCAAGACCAAGGCGGGCCTGAACCTCGTGCGGAAGAAGCTGGGCCTGCGGTACGCGATGGGCACCACGCCGCTGGACGCCTCGTACGTGCGCGGCACGCACGGCCGGCTGCCCGACTCGGCCGAGGACACCCCGCTCGTCCTGTGCTCGGACACGCGGATCCCCGAGGCGGTGTCCCACTGGGTGGAGGCCGACGCGGGCCAGGTGCCGGCGTCGGCGGTCAAGGGCCTGGTCCTGGATCTGCAGGGGGTGCGCTGACCCGTGCTCTGTCAGGCCCTCAGGTCACCCCGGTGACCTGAGGGCCTGACACGTGCGCCGTGCGGTCTCGACCGATCCGTGGTCTAGTGGAGATAGGGCTACACAAACCGGGAGGTAACGCGATGAGCGACCCGAACCGCCCCTACGACCCCGACTACGGCGAGCAGCCGCCGCCGGCCTACCCGCCGCCGGCCCAGACGCCCGGGGTGCCGACGCAGCCCGTGGGCCAGCCGCCCGCCGACGCGCGGGCCCAGCCCGTCACGACGGGCACCGAGAACCCGCGCCTCGGCCTGGAGGTCGGCCGGTACTGGGCAGGCGCCCTGGCCACGATGCTGGTGGCCGCCCTCATCGGGCTCGCCGCGAGCTTCATCCTCGAAGAGGTGCTGAACCTAGAGATCCAGCCGCAGGCCGACCTGCTCAGCACGGGCTCCGACCTCATGGCCTGGGTCGTGGCGGGCGCGCTCTTCGCGCTCCTGGCCGCGATCGTGCTCTACCTGCTGGTCCTGAGCACACCGCGCCCCCGGGCGTTCTTCGGCTGGGTGGTCGCGCTCGCCACGGTGATCCTCGCCATGGTGCCGTTCGCCGGCCAGGCCGACCTCGTGCCGGCGGTCCTCGCCGCGATCGTCTGGGTCATCATCGGCTCCGCCGTGTACTCCCTGCTCACGGGGACCCTGAGCCGCACGGTGGTGCGGCGCACGGCCGGCTGACGCCCCCCTCTTCAGGCCCCCGGATCGCTCGACCGATCCGGGGGCCTGACGCATGCCAGGACCGGATGCCGCCCACTCGTTGACGCGGCAATACTTACTGGGTAAGTATTGCCCGCAGATACTTACCCGGTAACCACTGGAGGTTGCGTGTCCGTCCGCCAGGGCTTCCTCGCCCTGCTCAGCGAACAGCCGATGAACGGCTACCAGCTCCGCCAGGAGTTCGAACGCCGCACCGGCGGCTCCTGGCCGCTCAACATCGGCCAGTCGTACACCACGCTCAACCGGCTGCATCGTGACGGCCTCGTCGAGACGGTCGACGACCAGGCGACGGACGGCGATCCACCATCGGTCCTCGCCTCCCACCGCCCGGCCGAACGCTTCCACCTCACGGAGTCAGGCCGCGAGACCGCCGTGAGCTGGTGGACCACACCGGTCCACCGCGGCAAGGCGGAACGCGACGAGCTGGCGATCAAGATTGCACTGGCCGTGACCGTTCCCGGGATCGATGTGGCCGCAGTGGTACGCGAGCAGCGGTCCGAGACCATGCGCGCACTGCGCGCGCTGACCCGGGCGAAACGCGATGTGGATCCGCTGGCCGACCGGGCACGGGCCCTGATCCTGGACGCCCAGATCTTTGCCATCGAGGCAGAAACGCGCTGGCTGGACCACGTCGAGGCGACGGTCGCCGCCACACCTCAGTCCGAACGACCGAAGAGGAACACACGATGACCGTGGTACTGGAGCTGACGAACGTGACGCGCGTCCACGGACGCGGGCCCACACAGGTCCACGCGCTCGGCGGCGTCGACCTCGCGGTCCGCGAGGGTGAGCTCGTCGCCGTGATGGGCCCGTCAGGATCTGGCAAGTCGACACTGCTCAACGTGGCTGGAGGTCTCGACTCGGCGACGTCGGGCCGGGTGCTCGTCGCCGGACGGGACGTCACCGCGATGAACGCACGCCGCCGCGCCGAGGTGCGGCGGCGCGACGTCGGCTACGTGTTCCAGGACCTGAACCTGATCCCCGCGCTGACCGCGCTGGAGAACGTGGCGCTGCCGCTGGAGCTGGACGGCGTCGCCGTACGCACGGCACGGGCGAGCGCCCTGGCGGCGCTCGAGGCCGTCGGGCTGGACGTCGCGCCCGGACGGTTCCCGGAGGACCTCTCCGGTGGCCAGCAGCAGCGGGTCGCGATCGCGCGAGCCCTGGTGGGCCCACGTCGGCTGGTCCTCGCGGACGAGCCCACGGGCGCGCTCGACTCCGTCACCGGGGAGGCCGTGCTCCGCCTGTTGCGCGACCGGGTCGACTCCGGCGCGGCAGGCCTGCTGGTCACCCACGACGCGCGCTACGCGGCGTGGGCGGACCGCACGATCCACCTCCGTGACGGTGTGGTTACCGGCACGGACGCCGGGGGCCGTGTCGCCGATCCGCTGGGCGAGCCCGCCGACCTGATGGAGTGGGAGGCATGAGCGAGGCGCTGAACCGCGTGGTCGCCCGCTGGCGGATCGGGCTGCGTCTTGCCCGGCGCGACGCTCGCCGGCATCTCGGGCGAACCGCGCTGGTGGCCGTGATGGTGGCGGTGCCGGTCCTGGCCGGGACCACGGCGTTCACCGCCTTGGAGTCGAGCAAGGACAGCCCGGAGACCGTCCGCGACGAGTCGCTGGGCCCCGACCTGCAGGCCTCGCTCGACTACCTGGGCGCCGGGCGCGTGCTGCAGACCTTCGACGCGACGAACGCCACCTGGGGCCTCGATGCGGAATCCGACGAGCCGCCGACACGAGCCGAGCACGAGAAGGTGCTGGCCGAGGCGCTCCCCCCGGGCGACCGCCTCGTCCCCGTCGAGACCGCCCAGGTGGTGCTCCACGGCCCCGGGCCGCAGCTCACCAGCAAGATGGCGCAGACCGATCTGAGGGACGCCGACGTCGCGGCGGCCTTCAAGCTCCGCGCGGGCATCGCCCCCGGACCTGGTGAGATCGCGATCTCACGTGAGGTCGCCGCGCAGATCGGCGTCGACGTCGGCGATACCGTCGTGGTCGAGATGCGGGACAGCGGCAGCACCGAGACGTTGACGGTCTCCGGGCTGCTCGGCCGACACCTGCCCAAGGACTCCGGCGCAGTGGTGCACACGGCGCCCGAGGACGTGTCCCCCTCGCTGGTGGACGTCGCCGGTTGGGGAGAGGTCGGCTGGTTCGTCTCCGGGCCCACCCCCGTGACGTGGGACGACGCGCTGCGGCTCAACGAGCACGGCGTTGCGGTGATCAGCCAGGAGGTGCTGACCCACCTTCCGCCGCCGGAGGCCGAGACGTTCGACCACCCCTACGAGGCTCTGGACGCGAACGAAGTCGCCCTCGGCGGGGCCATCACGATCATCGCGCTGCTCGAAGGGATCCTGATCGTCGGCCCAGCCTTCGCCGTCAGCGCGCGGCGGCAGGAACGCTCGCTCGCGGTCGCCGCGGCACAGGGCGCCTCGCCCAGAGCGCTTCGTGCACTCGCGATGATCCCAGCGATCGCCGTCGGGCTCGGGGCATCGGTGATCGCGGCGCTCGCCGGGGTCGCCGTCGCCACCGTTCCGCTCCGGTACTTCGAGTTCACGGTCGTGGTCGTGCCATGGCCCCGGGTCGGCGCGATGGTGCTCCTCGGTGCGGTCGTGGCTGTCGCGGCGGCGTGGCTGCCGGCACGGGCCGCCGCCCGGCTCGACGTCGTCGCCACGCTGACCGGGCGGCGCAGACAGCACAGGGTCAAGGGCTGGTCCGTCGTGCTCGGGGTGATCCTCGCAGGAGCCGGCCTGACCGGCGCCGTCGCCGCCGCGACCGCCGGGGACGGCGGCGTCCTCCTTGCCTGGTGCGTCGTCGTCGCGGAGATCGGGCTCGTCCTGACCACCGGGGGCATCGTCGCCGGTCTCGCCAGGCTGTCGGGCAGGCTCCCGCTGCCCGCCCGCTTCGCCCTCAGGGACGCCGCCAGACACCGGCAGCGGACGTCGCCCGCCGTCGCCGCGGTTCTCGTCGCCGTCGCCGGCGCGACCGCTGGGCTCGTCTTCGTGACATCCGAGGCGCGGTACCAGGAGCGCGCTTACCTACCCGCCTCGACGCCCGGCACGACGATCGTCTACGCGAACACCGCGCTGGACCTCGCCGAGCTCCGCCCGGAGATCGAGTCGACGGTGCGAGACGTGCTCCCGGATGTCACCGCGGTCACCCCGGTCCCCGTCCTCACGGAGACGTCCGACGGGTGGCCGACGACGGTCATCGTCACCACCGAAGCCGATCGATCGTGGCCCGGCGGCGGCGAGCCCGCGGGGCCGGTCGTGGACGACGGCAACCTCGTGCCGCTGCTCGGCCTGACCGGAACGGCAGCCGACACTGCCGTGACGGCCCTCCGCGACGGCAGGGCGGTAGTTCCTCACGGCAGCACGGATGCTGACGGAACCGCTCGGCTGAGGATCCAGGCCCACACCCTGACCGGTCAGGGTGTGGCGTTCGCACCCCCCAGGGAACGCACCGTCCGGGTTCCCGCCACGGAGGTCGGCGACGGTACCGAGGTCGTTCCGAATCTCCCCCTCGTGCCACCGGCGCTGCTCGACACCCTGGCCGGCGAGCCCCGGGTGGGACGGTTCGTCGTCGAGACGGACACGATCCCCACCGCAGCGCAGACGCAGGCGTTGTCGCACCGGCTCGGCGACATCGCGATACCGCCGGGAGTCGATCCGTTCGCGGACGGGACCGGATCGGACGACGACAGCCGGACACATCTCTCGGCCCGGACCGAGCTCGGCTACGAGCCCGGGGCCGATGCGATCGGCGCTCCGGTCATCGCCCTGCTGGCGGTGCTCGTGGCACTGGTCGTCACGTGGCTCGCAGCCGGACTGGCTGCGGTGGAGTCCCGGCCGGACCTGGCCACGCTCGACGCAGTCGGGGCAGCGCCCCGGACGCGCCGCAAGATCGTCGCGGCGCATGCGGGGGCGATCTCCGTGGTCGGCACCGTCCTCGGGCTCGGCGCGGGCGGAGTCCTCGGTGCGGCGCTCGTCCAGCTCCAGCGGCCATGGGTGCCCGCGGACATCCCGGGGGCATGGGCCGTCGAGGTCCCGTGGCTGTGGCTCCTCGGGCTGGCGGTGACGCTCCCGGTCCTCGCGATCGCCTCAGCCTGGCTGGCCGCGCGACCACGACGCCTGCTGGCCCGACGGCTGGGTTAGCGGTGACGGCCAGCTCTCGGGTGTCGGGGTGGGTGGCGTCCCCACCGGGCAGGGCGCCGCCTCACGCCAGCCCCGCGTCGCGGGCCGCGATCGCCGCCTGGACGCGGGACGTCACGCCGAGCTTGGCGAGCACGCGCGACACGTGGGTCTTGGCGGTGGCCTCGCTGATGGTCAGCTCGGCGGCGAGCTCCGCGTTCGACAGGCCGGAGCCCAGGCCCGCGAGGACGTCGCGCTCCCGCGGCGTCAGGTCGGCGGGCAGGGCCGCCGCCCCGGACCCGCCCCGATGGCCGACGCCGTTGCGGGCCGGCGCGGACAGCTCGGCGATGAGCCGCCGGGTCACCTCCGGCGCCACCACGCCGTCGCCGGCCGCGACGTGCCGCACCGCGTCGACCAGGGCGGACGCCTCCGCGGTCTTGAGGAGGAAGCCGGCCGCCCCGGCGCGCAGCGCCCCGAACACGTACTCGTCGAGGTCGAAGGTCGTGAGCACGAGGACCTCGGACAGCCCCTCGTCGACGATCTGCCGGGTCGCGGTCACGCCGTCGGTGCCGGGCATGCGAACGTCCATCAGCACCACGTCGGGGCGCAGTGCGCGGGCATTGGTCACGGCGGCCGCACCGTCGCCGGCCTCGCCGACCACCTCGATGTCTCCGGCGTTCGCGAGCAGCATGCGCAGACCCGCGCGGATCGCCGCGTGGTCGTCGGCGAGCAGGACGCGGATCATGCGGTGACGCCCGGCGCGGGACGCTGCGGCGAGACCGAGCCCGCGCCGGCCCGGTCGGGCAGGGGCAGGACGGCGCGGACCAGCCACCCCGCCGTCGTCGGCCCGGACCGACGGTGAGCCGACGGCGTACCGGCGTCCCCCGGCCCCGCCCAGAACGATCCGCCGAGGGACTCGACACGCTCCCGCATCGAGACCAGTCCGATCCCGGTGCCTTCGCCGACGTCCGCCCGTGGACGGGCCGTCCGGGCGTGCACCGCCCCCACGTCGTGCACCTCGATCTCGAGCGGCCCGTCGGCGGCGAAGCTCAGGTCGGCCCGTGCGCCGCCGTGCTTGTGGACGTTCGTCAGCGCCTCCCGGACCACCCGGTACACCGCGTGGTCCACCGCGGCGGGCAGGGGCGTCGCGCCCGTCAGGACGCCGTCGGGGTCGGACACGCCCAGGTCCAGGCCGGCGAGCCGCGCCTGCTCGATCACCGGGGCCAGCTGGGCGGCGCGCGACGCAGCCACGAGGTCGGCTCCGCTCCCTGTGCCGCCCGCGCCGTTCGTGTCCCGGTTCTGACCGGCGATCTGCCGCACGGCGTCGTCCCGCCCGGTGCCACCCTGCCCGGCGTCGCCCGGCCCGGCGCCTTCCGGCCGCGCACCGCCGGGCTCCGTGTCGGTCCGCAGCACCCGGATCATCGCCTGCATGTCCTGCAGCGAGGCCAGGCTCTCCGCCCGGATGCTGCGCAGTGCGGCGCGGTCGCGCTCGGGGTCGTCGGCCCCCGCGAGCGCCGCGCCGGAGGTGATGGCGATGGCGGAGAGATGCGAGGCGACGACGTCGTGCAGGTCGCGGGCGACGGTGGTGCGCTCGGCGCGGACGGCGTCGTGCCGCGCCGACTCGGCGAGGCGCAGGAGCACGGTGCCGCGCTCGCGTTCGAGGCGTTCCCGTTCGTGCGCGGCGGCGGTGAGCTCGCGGCCCTGCCGCACGTTGGTGCCCCACCACATGGGCATGACCAGGAGGGTGACCGCCTGCAGCCCGACGAGGACCGTGGGCCGGAGCTGCCCGGTGACGACGGCGATGGCGATCGTCAGGGCTGCGGTCAGCAGCGCGACCCCGACGATGCTGACGTGCCGGGCGACCCGGCTGCCGTGCAGGTGGACGGCGTACAGCGCCTCCCAGAGGACGACGATGAGGCCGACGCTGCCGCCGAGCACCACGTCGACGACGAAGGCGACGGTGGCGACGCCGAGCACCGCCAGCGGGCGGACCCGGCGCCAGATCAGCGCGGTGCAACCGATGGCGGCCGGGATCGCGAACCACCACGACGGTACGTCCGGCAGGCCGCTCCAGGACGTCCGGATCAGACCGAGCGCGTCGAGCGCCAGCGCAGTCACGAGGATTCCCGCCGCCGTGATCATGTCGCCGCGCCGGTCCTCGGCCGTGACGACCTTGACGACGGGTGCGATCAGCTCGGACAGGCGGGACATGCGTCCATCTCAGCACGATGCCGCGCGCCACGGGTCATCCGAAGGATGTATCGGGTCTCGGCGGTTCGGCGGATGTGCTCGCGCACGGCAGGCATGAGGCTGGTCGGCATGGACCTCATCTCCGGCGAGCTCACGGGTGCCGCGCTGATCGGCGCGCTGGCCGTGCTCGCGCTCATCGACTCGACGAGCTTCGGCACCCTGCTGATCCCCGTGTGGCTGCTCATGGCGCCCGGCCGGGTGCGGCTGGGCCGGATGGTCGTCTACCTCGGGTCGATCGCCGGCTTCTACGCCCTGGTCGGGCTGGCGATCCTGCTCGGGGCCGGCGCGCTGGGCGACACGCTGTCCTCCCTGTCCGGCGCGCGTCCGTTCCTCGTCGCGCAGCTCCTGGTCGGCATCGGGCTGTTCGCGTGGAGCTTCAAGCTGGAGCCGTCCAAGGAGAGCAAGACCGCGGAGGCCGTGACCGCCGATGCAGCACCGGGCACGAGCGCGCCGGGCCGGGCGGCACCGGACGGGACCCCGGCGACGGACGCCCCGATGCCCCGCCCGGGGAAGCTGAACCGCTGGCGGGAGCGGGCGCTCGGCAGCGAGTCGGGCAGCCGTACGGCGCTGGCCGGGCTGGCGGTCGGGGCCGGGCTGGTCGAGGTCGCGACGATGCTGCCCTACCTGGCGGCGCTCGGCCTGATCGGCACGCAGGGCCCGGACTGGCCGGTGTCGGGACTGTGGATCCTGGGCTACTGCGTGGTGATGATCGCACCCGCGCTGGTGCTCACGGCGGCCCGCCTGTTCGCCGCGCGGCTCGTGGAGCGTCCGCTGCGGCGGCTCGACGGCTGGCTCACCAGGAACGCCGCGAGCACCACCGCCTGGGTGGTCGGCATCGTGGGGTTCCTGGTGGCCAGGGACGCGATCGGTCGCCTCTGGGGCTGACCGACCGCGTCGACGGTGGTCAGGCCAGCCGGCGCATCCAGCCGTGCCGGTCCTCGGCACGGCCGTACTGGATGTCGGTGAGCTCCTGGCGGATCGACATCGTGAGCTCGCCCGGCTCACCCCCGTTGACCTCGTGGTCGAACGTCGAGCCCGCGAGGCGCCCCACGGGCGTCACGACGGCGGCGGTGCCGCAGGCGAAGAACTCCTTGACCGCTCCGGACTCGAGCCCGGCCACGACCTCGGCGAGCGGGATGCGCCGCTCCACCACGTCGTAGCCGCGGTCGGCGGCGAGCTGGAGCACCGAGCTGCGCGTGATCCCCTCCAGGATCGAGCCGAGCTCGGGGGTGTGCAGCGTGCCGTCGTCCGTCACGAGGAAGACGTTCATGCCGCCGAGCTCTTCGAGGTAGGTGTTGGTGGCGGCGTCCAGGAAGCACACCTGGTCGAAGCCCTCCTTCTGCGCCTCGAGCTGCGGCAGCAGGCTGGCGGCGTAGTTGCCGCCGAACTTCGCGTCGCCGGTGCCTCCGGGCGGGCCGGCCCGGTGGTACTCCTGGGACACATAGATCGACACGGGCCGCACGCCGCCCGCGAAGTACGGGCCCACCGGCGAGGCGATCACCAGGTACTCGACCTCGAGCGCCGGGCGCACGCCCAGGAACGCCTCCGACGCGTACATGAAGGGCCGCAGGTAGAGGGACGAGTCCTCGCCGTCCGGCACCCAGTCGATGTCGGTGCGGACCAGCGCGGCCAGCGACCCGATGAAGTCGTCGACGCTCAGGGCGGGCAGGGCGAGGCGGTGCGCCGAGCGGGCAAAGCGCGCGGCGTTCTGGTCGGGGCGGAACGTCCAGACCGAGCCGTCGGCATGCTTGTAGGCCTTGAGGCCCTCGAAGATCTCCTGCGCGTAGTGCAGCACCGCCGTGGCGGGGTCGAGCTGGAGCGGGCCGTACTGCTCGATCCGCCGGTCCTTCCAGCCGTCGGCACTGCTCCAGGAGACGCGTGCCATGTGGTCGGAGAACTTGGTCCCGAACTTCGGGGCGCGGAGCGCCTCGATGCGCTCCTCGTCCGGCGTCGGCGCGTCGGTGGGCCGCACGTCGAAGAGTGCCACCAGGTCTTCGAGCCTGGTCGGGAGGATGGGGTCCGTCGTAGTTGTCATGTCGATGCCTTTCACCGGAATGCTGCTGTCAGTCTTCCACGCCCGGCAAGGCGGCGGAGCGATCCGAGCCGGACGTCTGCCCGGACGGCTCCCGACATACGAGAGCGGCGCCCGGGATCGGTCTGCGAGACCCGGGCGCCGCCTTCGTGAGGCGTGCTACCCGATCACGCGGGCCGCGATGTCGCGGCCTACCTGGTCGGTCGTGCGTACTACGTCACCGCGCGACGCGAGGTCGGCGGCGACGGCGTCCTGGACGCGCGCGGACTCGGCCGCGAAACCCAGGTGGTCGAGCAGCAGGGCGACGGACAGGATCGTCGCGGTGGGGTCGGCCTTGCCCTGGCCGGCGATGTCGGGCGCGGAGCCGTGCACCGGCTCGAACATCGACGGCGCGGTGCGGTCCGGGTTGATGTTGGCCGAGGCGGCCAGCCCGATGCCGCCCGAGATCGCGGCGGCCTGGTCGGTGAGGATGTCGCCGAAGAGGTTGTCCGTGACGATCACGTCGAACCGGCTCGGGTTCGTGGTGAGGTAGATGGTCGCGGCGTCCACGTGCGCGTAGTCGGTGGTGACGTCGGGGAACTCCGCGTTCACCGCCTCGACCGTACGGCGCCACAGGTGGCCGGCGTGCACCAGCACGTTGTGCTTGTGCACCAGCGTGAGGTGCTTGCGCGGGCGGGCGGCGGCGCGCGCGAACGCGTCCCGGACCACGCGCTCGACGCCGAACGCGGTGTTGACGCTGACCTCGGTGGCGATCTCGTGCGGCGTGCCGACACGCAGCGCGCCGCCGTTGCCGACGTACGGACCCTCGGTGCCCTCGCGGACCACGACGAAGTCGATCTCGCCCGGGTCGGCGAGCGGGCTGGAGACACCCTCGTAGAGCTTGGTCGGGCGCAGGTTCACGTAGTGGTCCAGCGCGAAGCGGAGCTTGAGCAGCAGCCCGCGCTCCAGCACGCCGCTCGGGACCGACGGGTCGCCGATCGCGCCCAGCAGGATCGCGTCCTGCCCCTTGATCCGCTCGAGGTCCTCGTCGGTGAGGGTCTCGCCCGTCGCGTGCCAGCGCCGCGCACCGAGATCGAACTCGGTGGTGGAGAGCTTGGTACCCGACGGCGCCAGTGCCGCCTCGAGGACGGAGAGACCTTGCTCCACGACCTCGGTACCGATGCCGTCACCCGCGACCACCGCGAGGTTGATGCCGTCTGTCGTACCCACCTGTGCCATGTCCGGAGCCTACGCGTGCGACCACCGGGCTGAGACGCGGGTCTCATCCAATGGACGACTTGTTGAACTTCGTTCAGTCGAACGTCCAGGTCGTCGCCCCGCCCTGCTCCCGCACGTAGAGCGCGGTCGCCCGGGTGGGCGTCACCCGGTACACGTGCCAGGGCGCGGGCCCGGCCGACGGTGCGCTGTACGGGGCGGTGAGCGCCGCGCCGGACGCGTCCGGCTCGCACGGCCAGCCGCCGTCGTTGAGCTGCCGGGAGACCCTCGCCACGGCGTCGGGGTCCGTGACCAGCTCGGCCGTGCCGTCGACCACCGTGTCGTAGTCGGCGGTCGCCACCGCGATGGTGCACCGCGGCTCGCGCTCCAGGTTCCGGGCCTTGAGCGCCGAACGGCCCGACACCACCCAGAAGGCGTCGTCGAACCAGATGGCGCCGATACCGGTGACGTGCGGGCTGCCGTCCGCGTTGACGGTGGTGAGCCAGTGCGAGTGCCGGTCCGGTCCGCCCGTACCCGGCGCCTGCGTGAGCCCGACCAGGTCGGCCGCGACCGGCGCCCAGTCCAGGGTCGGGAGGTCGTAGAGTTCCGCGAGATTCTTCGTCTTCATACCTCGGTGGACGACTCCGCGGACGGGAACTCATCGGCCGTCCCCGGCACGCCCCGGGCTACCGGTCCCGCGCCGACAGCACGCAGAACTCGTTGCCGTCCGGGTCCGCCAGCACGGTCCAGGTCGCGTCCGCGGGCTGCCCGACGTCGATCACCGTCGCGCCGAGCTCGACGAGCCGCGCGATCTCGGCGTCCCGGTCGTCGCTCGTGTGCGGCGCGAAGTCCCAGTGCAGACGGTTCTTGCTCGTCTTCCGGTGCTCGACGGGGACGAACACCATGCCCGGCGGCACCTGGTGGAAGTCGAGCTGGTCGGAGAGCTCGAGCGCCCACGGCGGCACGAGGACCGCCTCGGAGTCGAGCTCGAAGATGACCTCCCAGCCCAGGGCCTCGGCCCACCAGCGGGCCAGCTTCTTGTGGTCCGTGGACTCCACCACGGTCGAGTACCAGCGCAGCGCCATCGCCTTCACCTCTCGTCAGGACCTGTGCCCACACCGTAGGACGAGCCACTGACACCCGGGCGACGCCGCCGACGACGAGGTCGCTCGCGATGACTTTCCCGCCCGCAGGCCGTCCACCGGCCATGGAGCCCATCGACATCGCGCACCGCGTCATCGACGACAACCACTTCATGGTCCTCGGCACGGCCCAGCCGGACGGCACACCGCGCGTCTCGCCCGTCTTCTACAACCACGCCGCCTACCGCGACTTCTACTGGATCTCGTCGCCCGACGCGCAGCACTCACGCAACGTCGCCGCGCAGCCCCGGGTCGAGATCGTCATCTACAACTCCCAGGCCGACCCGGGCCCCGACACGGCCGCCGTCTACCTCGGCGCCACGGCGGCCCAGGTGCCCGACGCCGAGCTCCCCGCCGCCGTGACCGCCGCCTTCTCGTCGGTGCGCAGCGGCGTACGGGCCTACGGCGTCGACGAGCTCAGCGGCGACGCCGAGCTGCGCCTCTACCGCGCCACGGTGACCAGCACCGAGATCCACGTGCGCGGGAGCGACCCGGAGCGCGGGACCGGCATCGACCGCCGTCTGGCCGTGGACGCCTGACCTCCGGCCCGCGCCCCGCGCCCCGCGCGCCGGAGCACGCGCCGGGCCGTGGGCCGGCCTCGCTCAGGCCCCCGCGCCGCTCAGGGCTTCGGGTACAGGAGCTCGAACCGCTCGCACACGATCGGCATGTCCGTCGCGAACTCGCGCCCCTCGCCCAGGGTCCGGCGGAAGTACGCCTCGTGCCCCGCCCGCCACGACTCCAGCGTGCGGTCGTCCTCGCCCTCCGCGGCCGCGAAGTCGTCGTCGACCTCGTCGAACGTGGTGGTCTCCACACTCGTGGTGCGGATCAGCGCGCGCGGGTGGCGCTCGCCGTCCAGCAGGATCGACAGCTCGCCGACGACGGGCAGCGGCACGCCCTCGTCGTCGTAGTCCCACAGGGCGGACGACGTCGCCGTCTTGTCCCCCGCCAGGACCGCCGCGAGGAGCGTCTGCGCGAGCTCCGGCTCGTCGCCGAACGACCAGGCCTGCGGCGGCACGGTCTCGCTCACCGTGTGGCCGACGACGATGCTCGCCTTCGCCATCCCCGCGTACTGCCGGGTGGCCGCCCAGAAGTCGAGGACCTCGGCGGCGAGCTCCTCGTCCTCCACGGGCACCAGCTCGGGGTCGAAGGTCGAGGGGTCGAAGGTCGGCTCGTCGTCGTCCGCGGCCTGCGGGTTCACGTCGTGGGTCACGGGGACATCCTGCCACCACCGGACCATCCCCAGAAGATGGCCTGCCCCGCCCGTTGCCGGACCCTCGCCTCGCCGAACGGGTCGGTCGAGGCGAGGGTTCAGCACTCAGCGGGGTGTGGTCAGCGCGCCGCGCTTCCCTCGACGTAGTCCGAGTCGGCCGGCTTGATCCACGAGAACATCTTGCGCAGCTCGCGGCCGGTGGCCTCGATCGGGTGCTGCTCGCCCTTGGCGCGCAGCTCCTTGAACTCGGGGGCGCCCGCGTCCTGGTCCGCGATGAAGCGGGCGGCGAAGGTGCCGTCCTGGATGTCGGAGAGAACGGCCTTCATGTTCTCCTTGACGCGCGGGTCGATGACGCGCGGGCCGGAGACGTAGTCGCCGTACTCGGCGGTGTCCGAGACGGACCAGCGCTGCTTGGCGATGCCGCCCTCGACCATCAGGTCGACGATCAGCTTGAGCTCGTGCAGCACCTCGAAGTACGCGACCTCCGGCTGGTAGCCGGCCTCGGTCAGCGTCTCGAACCCGTACTGGACCAGCTGCGAGGCGCCGCCGCACAGCACGGCCTGCTCGCCGAACAGGTCGGTCTCGGTCTCCTCGGTGAACGTCGTCTTGATACCGCCGGCGCGCAGGCCGCCGATGCCCTTGGCGTACGAGAGGGCCAGGCCCCAGGCGGAGCCGGACGCGTCCTGCTCCACGGCGACGATCACGGGCACGCCGCGGCCGTCGGCGAACTCGCGGCGCACGATGTGGCCCGGGCCCTTGGGGGCGACCATGAGCACGTCGTGGCCGGCCTCGGGCTTGATGTACCCGTAACGGATGTTGAAGCCGTGCCCGAAGACGAGCGCGGCGCCCTCCTTGAGGTTCGGCGCGATGTCCTCGGCGTACAGGTGCCGCTGCACCTGGTCGGGGGCGAGGATCACGACCACGTCGGCGTCGCGCACGGCGTCCGGCACGGTCGCGACGGCGAGGCCCTCGTTCTCGGCCTTGGCCCGGGAGGCGGAGCCCTCGCGCAGGCCGACGGTCACCTGCACCCCGGAGTCACGCAGGTTCAGGGCGTGCGCGTGGCCCTGGCTGCCGTAGCCGACCACAGCAACCTTCTTCTGCTGGATGATCGACAGGTCAGCGTCGTCGTCGTAGAACAGCTCAGCCACGGTTCTTGCTCCTCAGTTGGGTATATCGGTGTGAAAGAAGATCAGGCGGGGTTTGTCGCCGCCCGAGACCGGCGTTCCGTTTCGGGTGGGAACCTCGTTCCTCGGTCCCCACCCTCCACGTCAGTCTGGTCTCAGGCGGATCGCACCGCGCGCTCGAACGCGCGGTCGGTGATGGACCGGGCGCCCCGGCCGATGGCCAGTGTGCCGGACTTGACGATCTCACGGACGCCGTACGGTTCCAGCGCCGCGAGGAGCGAGTCGAGCTTCGCGGCCGGTCCGGTGGCCTCGATGACCACGGAGTCCGGCACGACGTCGACCACGCGCGCCCGGAACATCTCGACGACTTCCAGCACCCCGGTTCGGGTGGCGGCGTCGGCCCGCACCTTGACGAGCAGCAGCTCGCGGTGCACTGACGACTCGGGTTCGAGCTCGACGATCTTGATCACGTGGATGAGCTTGTTGAGCTGCTTCGTGACCTGTTCCAGGGGGTGTTCCTCGACGTCGACCACCACGGTGATGCGCGAGATCTCCTCGTGCTCCGTGGGGCCGACGGCCAGGGAGTGGATGTTGAACGCGCGACGGGCGAACAGGCCGGCGACGCGCGTGAGCACGCCGGGCTTGTTCTCCACGAGCACGGACAGGGTGTGCCTCGACATGGGGACGGTCCTCGCTCAGTCTTCTCGGTCCCACGCCGGCGAGATGCCGCGTGCGTACTGGATGTCGTCGTTGCTCACGCCGGCGGCGACCATGGGCCACACCATCGCGTCACGCGAGACGGTGAAGTCCACGACCACGGGCCGGTCGTCGATCTCGTTGGCCCGCTTGATCGCGGCGTCGACGTCGGAGGCCCGCTCCACGCGGATGCCCTCGCAGCCGTACGCGTCGGCGAGCTTGACGAAGTCGGGCACGCGCATGGTGCCGTGGCCGGTGTGCAGGTCGGTGTTGGAGTAGCGCGACTCGTAGAAGAGCGTCTGCCACTGCCGCACCATGCCCAGCGAGCTGTTGTTGATCAACGCCACCTTGATGGGGATGTCGTTGATCGTGCAGGTGGCCAGCTCCTGGTTGGTCATCTGGAAGCAGCCGTCGCCGTCCACGGCCCACACGGTCCGGTCCGGCTCGCCGACCTTGGCGCCCATCGCGGCCGGGATGGAGTAGCCCATCGTCCCGAGGCCGCCGGAGTTGATCCAGGTGTTGGGCCGCTCGTAGCTGATGAACTGCGCGGCCCACATCTGGTGCTGCCCCACGCCCGCGACGTAGATCGCGTCCGGCCCGGTCAGCTCGCCCAGGCGCTGGATCACGTGCTGCGGTGACAGGTGGCCGTCCTCCGGCTGGGAGTAGCCGCGGGGGTAGGTACGGCGCCACTCGTCGAGCTGACGCCACCAGCCCTCGACGTCGGGCTTGCCGTGGGTCTCGTGCTCCTTGGCCAGCTCGGGCAGCAGGTCGCCGATCACCTCGCGGAGGTCACCCACGATCGGGACGTCCGCCTCGCGGTTCTTGCCGATCTCGGCGGGGTCGATGTCCGCGTGGATGATCGCGGCCAGCGGGGCGAAGCTCGACAGCTTGCCGGTCACGCGGTCGTCGAAGCGGGCGCCGAGCGCGAACACGAGGTCCGCCTTCTGCAGCGCGGCCACGGCGGGCACCGTGCCGTGCATGCCGGGCATGCCCAGGTGCTGCGGGTGGCTGTCCGGCACTGCGCCGCGGGCCATCAGCGTGGTCACCACGGGCGCGCCGGACAGGTCCACGAGCTGGCGCAGGAGGTCCGAGGCGCCGGCGCGGATCACGCCGCCGCCGACGTACAGGACCGGCCGGCGGGCCGTGGCCAGCAGCTTCGCGGCCTCGCGGATCTGCTTCGAGTGCGGCTTGGTCACGGGGTGGTAGCCGGGCAGGTTCAGCTCCTGCGGCCACGAGAACGTGGTGCGCGACTGCATCGCCGACTTCGCGATGTCCACGAGCACCGGCCCCGGGCGCCCGGTGGAGGCGATGTGGAACGCCTCCGCGATGGTGCGCGGGATCTCGGCCGGGTCCGTGACCAGGTACGAGTGCTTGGTGATCGGCATCGTGATGCCGACGATGTCCGCCTCCTGGAACGCGTCGGTCCCGATCGCGGAGGCGCCCACCTGGCCGGTGATCGCCACGAGCGGGATCGAGTCCATGTTGGCGTCCGCGATGGGCGTCACCAGGTTGGTGGCGCCGGGGCCCGACGTCGCCATGGTGACGCCGACCCGGCCCGTCGCGTGGGCGTAGCCCGAGGCCGCGTGGCCACCGCCCTGCTCGTGCCGCACGAGGATGTGCCGGAGCTTCGCGGAGTCCATCAGCGGGTCGTAGGTGGGCAGGATCGCGCCGCCGGGAATGCCGAAGACGACCTCCGCCCCGACCTCCTCGAGCGAGCGGACGATCGACTGCGCGCCCGTCACCTCCTCCGGCCCGACGCGCGGTGCGGCGTTCTCGAGCTCGGCCTTGCCGCCTACGCGGGACCGAAGCTCGGTGCGCACCTGGTCACGCGCCTCGGCGCGCGCGGCGATCTGTGCGGGTGTCGGTGTGCCGGTCATGCGGTTCTCCTGCCGTCGCGCCCCGTCGTGGGGCGAAAGCGAGCGTTCGTGACAACAAAAAAACCCCGGGTCCTTTGGTGAAAGGACTGCCAGGGTGAGCGCGCGGACGATGCCTGTGCTGGGGCTTAGGCCGCGCGCTCAGGAAGTACTACAAGAATGATCGTCTGCACGTCACGCACGTTACGCCGAAAAGTCGCCGGTGTCACTCAGCGGGCCAAAGGTCCCACGATCCGAGACACGAGGTCGTCCGGCCCGCAGGATCCCGGGCCTCCCGAGGAACCGGTCCGCCGCGCTCAGCGTACGTCGCGGTGCCGGAACACCACCGAGCCGAGCACGGCCAGCGCCACCGTGATGCCGAGCAGCAGGAGACCGCTGTGCACGTACGGGGCCGCCAGGACCCCGTCGCCGGCGAGCACGGTCCGCGTGCCGCGGACCCACGAGTCCGCGTTGGTGAACGGCAGCCAGTCCCGGACGGCGGACGACGCGCTCAGCGCCACCTGCTCCTCGGCCACGAACCACACCGCCGCGAGCCCGACCGCCACCCACCAGCGCCGCACGAGCACCCCGAGCGCCGCGCCGCCGACCGCGGCGAACACCGCGAGGGCGATCACGCGTACGCCGCTCCACGTCAGCGCCTCCACCAGGTCCGACGGCGGACCGCCGAGCACCCCGGCCCGCGCGTGCGCCCAGTACATGCCGAACCCCAGCAGCGCGCAGGCCGCCGCGATACCGGGCACCACGGCCAGCCCGGCCGCCGCCAGCTTGCTCCAGTAGACGCGGCCGCGGCGGGGCTCGACGGTCAGCAGCGCGCGCGTACCGCCCTGCGCCGCGGGCCCGGTCACCAGCAGCACGCCCGCCACGTAGGCGAGGAACACCGACGTCATCGCGTAGAACGAGATCTGGCCCTGGTCGAGCATCGCCGCGAGCGTGAACGCCTCCGGCTCGAACGCCGTCACCGCGACCGCCAGCGCCACGTGCGCGAGCATCGCCACGGCGATCCACCGGATCGCCGGCCGCACGGCGAACCTGCGCAGCTCGGCCCACAGCAGGCCCATCATCGCCTTCCCTTCGAACGCTTCTTGCTCCGGCCTGGTCCCTGCTGCCCGGGGCGGGGCCGCCCCGTCCCCGCGTCGGTGCGCGGGCCCGGCCTCGGCGCGGCGGCGCCGTCCGGCTCGGCGGCGTCCGGTGCGTCGTCGTCGGTCTCGGCGTCGCCCGGCTCGGTGTCGTCCGGCTCGGGTTCAGCCGGCTCGGCGGTGTCCGGTGCGAGGTCGTCGAGCTCGAGGTCGTCGGGTTCCAGATCCTCCGCCTCGAGCCGCTTCAGCTCGAGGTCGTCGGGTTCCAGATCCTCCGCCTCGAGCCGCTTCAGCTCGAGGTCGTCGGGTTCCAGATCCTCCGCCTCCCGGTCGTCAAGCTCAAGGCCCCCGTCCCGGCCGCCGGACGTCTCCGCCGCGCGCCGGCCCAGGAGCGCCTTGGCGCCCTCCGTGCGGCTCGCGAGCCGGGCCGTCCTGGCGTCGGCGGCCTCCTGCTTCCGGGTGGCCTTCTCGTCGAGGGCGACCTGCTTCGCGTCGACGCGCGCCTGCTCCGCCGCGGCCTTCTCGGCCGCCCTCTGCCGCGCCGCGGCCTCCTTGGCGTCGAGCTCCGCCTGCTTCTGCGCGGCCCGGTCGTCGATCCTCGCCTGCCGCGCGTCCGCCTTGTCCTGCCTGGCATCGGCCTTGTCCTGCTTCGCGGCCGCCCTGGCCTCCGCCGCGGCCTGCTTCTCCGCGGCCTTCGCGTCGGCGGCCGCCTGGCGCTCCGCGAGCCGCGCCTCGGCCGCCGCCTGCTTCTCGGCCACCTTGGCGTCGAACTCCGCCCGCCGCTGAGCGAACCTCGACTGCTTGGGCGGCGCGTCGGCGTCCGCGGGCGCCTCCGCGGTGGCCGCGGCCGTCCCTGGTGTGGCGGAGGGCTTGGCGGCGGAGGACTTCGGCGCGGCCGGCTTCGGCGCGGCCGGCCGAGAACCGGACGGCTTCGGGACGGCGACCTCCGAGCCGGTCGCCTCCGCGCCGGGCTTCGAGCCGGTCGCCTTCGAGCCGGTCGCCTTCGACGCAGCAGGCTTCGACACACCGGGCTTCGGGACACCCGGCTTGGGAGCGTTCGTCTTCGAGGCGCCGGTCTTCGAGGCGCCCGCCTGTGTCGAGACCGACGCCGAGGTGCCCGACACCGAGGCACTCACCTGCGCGACCGCCTTCACCGTGCCGTCCCCCTGCCCGGCAGCCGCGTCCCCGGCACTTACCGCCTCCGGCCCGGCCGACCGTCCCGCCGACCTCCGGTTCTCCTTCGCGGCCGCCCGCTCCGCGCGTGCGGCCTCCTTGGCCGCGGCCCGCGCGTCGATCGCCGCCTGCTTCACCGCGGCCTCCTCGGTCGCCCTCGCCTCGTCCGCCGCCTGCTTCGCGGCCGCCTCCTTGTCCGCCTTGCGCTGGTCGGCGGCCTTCTTCCGCTCCGCCGCCTTCCGCTCCGCGGCCTTGCGGGCCGCTCGCTCCTCGGCGCGGCTCGGCGGTACGGGCGCCGGCGGCACCACGGGACGCAGCCGTCCGACGACGGCGGCCAGGTCCTCCCGCTGCGGCACCAGCTCGCCCGCGAAGAGCTTCTGCTTGGCGAGCGCCCGCGAGATCTCGGCGGGCTCGGCGACGTCGTCGACGTGGAGCGTGTCGCCGTCGGCCCGGACCCTGAACCCCGCGGCCCGCAGGGCCGTGGCGGCCTTGCCCGGCTCGTCGACGCCCACGCGGACGCTCACCCTGGCGTCGCCCAGGAGCTCGGCGGTGCTCCCCTGCGCGAGGATGCGGCCGCCGTCGAGCACCGTGACCGTGTCCGCGATCTGCTGCGCCTCGGTGAGCACGCCGGTCGCGATCAGGACGGTCTTGCCCTGGTCCGCCAGCCGCCGCAGGGCCTGACGGATCTCGCGTGTGCCGACGGCGTCGAGCCCGGCGCTCGGGTCGTCGACGACGAGGAGGTCGGGATCGCGCAGCAGCGCCGCCGCGAGCGCCAGCCGGCGTTCCTCGTCGGGCGAGTAGGTGGCGTAGGCGGCCCTGGCCCGGTCTGCGAGGACCACGCGGGTGAGCACCTCGTCCACGCGGGCGCGCGGCACGGAGGCCGCGCTCGCGAGGAGGGCGAGGTTGCGGCGTCCGCTCAGCCGGCCGTGGAACCCGGGGTCGCCGACGACGGCGCCGATGCGGCCGGCGAGGTCGGGCAGGCCGTCCGGGACATGGGTGCCGAAGATCTTCATGGCGCCGCCGTCCGCGTGGGCGAGGCCGGTGAGCAGGCGCAGCGTGGTGGTCTTGCCCGAGCCCGCGAGGCCGAGGAGCGCGTGCACGCCGCCGGCCGGTACGCGCAGGTCGAGGCCGTCCACGCCCACGGCGCGTCCGCGCACCGACCGGTACGCCTTGCGCAGCCCGAGCGTCTCGATCGCGACGTCGCTCCCTGGAATCACCCGCACAGGGTAGGGCATTCCGGACAGCCTCCCGATGTATCAGGTGCACAGGTCACGGGAGGGACCTGTACGTCTGACACGGGGGCTACCAGCTCATGGCGCCGTGCAGCGACGTCGGCGCCGGGTCCACGCCGAGGCGTTCCCGCAGCACCGTGAGGTCGTAGGTGCGCTCCATCGCGAGGTGGCTGATGGCGTAGCGCGACAGGCGCGGCTCGCGGCCGGTCCACCGCGCCAGTCGCTCCCCCACCCAGGCCAGGGCGTGCGCCAGCCGCAGCGGGATCCCCACCACCTGGACCGGCCGGAACCGGGCGAACATCAGCAGCTCGAGCGTCTCGTCGAGGTCGACCGGGCTGGCGTCGGCCACGTTGGCCACGAGCGGCCGCCCGGCGGCGATCTCGGGCTCGACGTCGGCGTCCAGGGCGGCCCGCACCGCACGGGCCAGCGTGTCGACGTGCGTGAGGTGCTGCCGCACCTTGCCGCCGCCCGGCAGCGGCAGCCAGGCGCCGATCGCCGCGGACTCCAGCCGCGGCAGCAGCGTGGTGTCGCCCGGCCCGTAGACCGCGTGCGGCCGCAGCACGACGACGGGGCCGCGGTCCTCGCGCGCGGCGTCGGCCGCGAGGTACTGCTCGGCAGCGGCCTTGGTGGAGCCGTAGGGGTTCACGTACCCGCGGGCGGGCGCCTCCGCCTCGGTGGCCGCGACGCTCGGCGTCCGGGGGTCGTAGACGCTGCCCGACGACAGGTGGACGAACCGTGCGTCGGGGAAGGTCTCGCGGACCGCGCGGGTGCCCTCGACGTTGACCACCCAGGCCCGGGCATGGCTGCCGCCGTCCCCGACGGACGCGCCGCAGTGCACCACGACGTCGACGTCCTCGGGCCGGTCCTCCTTCGCCAGCGGGCCGTCCCGCAGGTCCCAGAACTGGTGGGAGACCTTGTCGAGCAGCTCGGCGGGTACGCGCGGGACCCGGCGCGAGAACGCGATCACCTCGTGCCCGTGCACGGCGAGGTCCCGCACCACAGCCCCGCCAACAAACCCAGACGAACCGGTCACAGCCACCCTCATGCGCGCACTGTACCCGCGAGAGGTGAAACCAGGTCGACCAGGGCATGACGGTCCGGTTTCCGGGACCGGCCCGCGAGCGGGACGTGCGATGCCTCGACCACCAGGTCGGGCAGGGCGCCGTGGTCCAGGACCCGTCCGACCTGGTCGGCGACGGCCCGGGCGAGCTCGGTGTCCGCCCGGACCGTGGGCGTTCCCGTACCGGGCACCGCGCCCTCGGGGGTCACGACGAGCACCACCCGTTCGTCGCCGTCCGGCATCGGGACGCCGACCATCACGGCGTCGGCCACCCCCGGCAGGTCCCGCAGCCGGGGCTCGAACAGGCCCGGGTAGATGTTCACCGTGCCACGGATGATCATGTCCCGGTTGCGGCCGACCAGCACGATCCGGTCCTCCGCGTCCCGGTAGGCGAGGTCGCCGGTACGGTGCTCGGCGGCCCGCGGCTTGCCGGCGTCGAGGTCGGACAGGTAGCCCGCCATCAGGGACGGCCCGGTCAGCACCAGCTCGCCCACCGCCGGCCCGTCACCGGGTTCGCCCCCGGACGTACCTGACGCCTCGTCCAGGCCGACGACGCCGGTGTCGATGCGGACGCCGATCCCCTCCAACGGACGACCCACGAGGTCGCCCCGCGCGCCGCCGGCACCGGCGCCCGCCGTGCCCCCGGCGCCCGCCGCGCCCCCGGCGCTCGCAGCACCCCCGGCACTCGCCACACCCCCGGCCGCCGCGATCTTCTCGTCCGCCTCGGTCATCGCGGCGGGCAGGATCTCGGTGGCCCCGTACACGGCGATCCAGCGCGTGCCCGGCAGCACTCGGCGGCCCCGCTCCAGCAGCGCGACGGTGACCGGTGCCGCCCCGACCGCCAGCACCGCGGGGCCGACGGCGGGTACCGCGCCGCCGGCCGCAGCCCAGGCCTCCAGGACGTCGAGCAGCGCCGTGACGTCGGCGGGCACCAGGAACGACGAGTCGGCGCCCGCGACGCCGCGCGCGAACGCCGCCGGGTCGTCCTTGGGCGTGCTCGCCGGGATCTCCCACGTGCCGCCCGCGAGCATCGCCGGGAGCCCGAGGAACATCTGGTCGGTGTGCGCTCGCTGACCGGCCCGCAGCGCACCGACCTCCGCGAACAGGCCCAGCATGCCGCCGAGCGTGCCCGCGGTGTGCACCACGGCCTTGGGCTCGGCGGTGGTCCCGGACGTGAAGACGACCAGCGCCTCGGGATCGGCCGCGACCCACCCGGGCCGCGGCGCCGGCTCCGGCGTCGACGCCGGTTCCGACCCCGGCGTCGGCTCCAGCCTTGGCACCGGTCTCCGTACCGCCGCCCGCCGCGCCCCGCGCGGCACCCCGGGCAGCCACCGCCCGGTGTACAGGTGCCGCACGGGCAGCCGGCCGTAGTCCGGGAGCAGCAGCCCGCGCGACCGCGCGATCCCGCGCAGCGGCCCCGACGACGCCGCGTACAGCAGCGCCTCCGTCGCGGCCCACCGCGGCCCCGCCGCCGCGATCCGGGCGGCGAACAGCTCCGGTGTCGAGCCCGGGTCCACGAAGACGACGGAGCCGCCCGCGCGCAGGATCGCGAGGCACAGGACCACGCCCTCGGGCCGGGGCCGGACGCTGAACAGCACCCGGTCACCGGGCCGCAAGCCCTGCGCCCGCAGGCCGGACGCCGTCCGCTCGACGCGCTCGGCGAGGTCGCGGAACGTGACCTCCTCACGCACACGAACGCCGCCCCGGCCGCCGAACCAGCGCAGCGCCACGGCGTCGGGCGTGTCCCGCGCCAGGACGGGCAGGCGCTCCAGGAAGTGGGTCATGTCGTCTCCTTCCCGGGCGATCCCAGGCGCAGCTCCAGCGACCGGTACGCCGGGACCAGCACGCCGCGCGCGGCCCGGCGCCGGCCGACGACGGGCACCCGGCCGTCGGCCGACGCGGCAGCGAGCGCGTCCAGGACGGCGTCCACCTGGGCGATCGCCAGCGGCATGCCGAGGCAGAAGTGCGGCCCCGCACCGAACCACAGGTGCCGCACGGCGGGGTCGACCGGCCGGCCGGGATCGAAGCCGCCGGCGGCCCGGCAGCAGTTGACCGTGGCGATCACCACGCGCTCGCCGGCGGCGACGGGCACCCCGCCCACCGACGCGTTGGCCCGCACCGCGCGCAGCATCGCCGGCGTCGGCACGGTGACGCGCAGCCCTTCCTCGACGGCGCGCCGCCGCACCTGGGCGTCGTCGGCCAGCAGCCGCCCGGTCCACCCGGTGTCGTGCGCGATCGCCAGGAGCCGCGGCACGAACGACTGGACGGTCTCCGTCCCCGTGAGCACGAACGCCCCGACGGCGCCCATCGCCTCGCGCTGGGACAGCCCCAGGTCGCGCATCCGCCCGGGCACCGTCGCCGGGTCGCCGTCGTCGTAGGCGGCGCGGGCGGGCGCCGTCAGCCGCTCCAGCACCGCCCGGGCCCGCGCGACCTGGGACCGCGTGAGGCCGTGCCGGTGCAGCCGCACCATCCCGGTGATCGTCCGGGCGGCCGACATCGCGGAGCGCACGGCGTCGTCCGTCGGCGGCAGCCCCACCATCCCGCAGATCACCGCGCCGGCCTGCGCCGTCACCGCGGCGGCGAGGTCGACGGTCTCCCCCGCGGCCAGCCGCCGCGTCAGGTCCGGCAGCACGCCGCCGCCGTCCGCGGCCCCGGACACCAGCTCCCGCACTGCGCGGGGCGCGAACAGCGGCCCCAGCGCGCGCCGCAGCGCGGCGTGCTCCGCCCCCTCCATGTTGAGCAGCACGGACGGCCCGAGGACCGGCGTCCACAGGTCCGACGGCGCCCCCGGGCCCACCTTCGAGAAGTGGTCCAGGTCGAGCAGCACCTCGCGCGCGACCGCTGCGTCGCTCACCACCACGCCGATGCGCGGGACGCGCACCACGGGCCGGTGCCGCGCGGACCGGAGCGCCGGGTAGGCGAGCGGGTGCGCGGCCCGCTGCACCCGCTCCTCCCAGGGCGCCTCGGGCGCGACGGCCGTCATCGGATGTCCACGACCGCGGGCCGGTAGCGGTGGTCGGCGTACCAGCCGAGGGTGCGCACCAGTCCCCACGCGTGCACGCGGCGCGTCGAGGCGCGCACCCAGACCTCGCGGTGCTCCGCGTACCGGGTGGTCAGCCGGCGCACGGCGTTCACCAGGGCCCGGTCCTCGTGCACGTCCTCGATCCGGGTGCGCGGGAACCCGCCGGCCCGCTCGTACAGGGACGCCGTGATCGCCATGTTGCAGCCGGGCGTCATCACGTACGGCCCCAGGTACCCGTCGTCCCGGTTGCCGGGGCGCACCTTGCCGAACGTGCTGGACGCCCACAGCGCGAACGACAGCACACCCTGCTGGACCCGGGAGACCGGCAGGTCGTCGGTGCGCGGCAGCAGCCGCCCGGCGACCAGCTCGTCGCCCGACGCGAACGCCTGACGCACCGCCCGCGTCCATCCCGGGGGCGGCAGGCAGTCGGCGTCGGTCCGGGCCAGCAGCTCGGCCCCGAGGGCGATGGCGGCCCGCATCCCGGTGTCCGCCGCGGCGCCGGTCCCCTTCTCGGGCTCCGTGACGACCTGCCACCGCAGGCGCCCCCAGTCCGCGATCGCCTTGCGCACCACGTCCGGCGTGCCGTCGGTGGACCCGTTGTCCACCACCACGAGGTCGAAGTCGTCGTCCTCCTGGGCGTGCAGCGCCGCGAGGGTGCGCAGGATCCCGTGCTCGTGCGCCTCGTTCAGCGCGGGCACGACGACGGCGAGGCGGGCTCTGCTCTCTGCCGCGCCTTCGCTGCGCTCCGTCACCACCGGACCACCATCGCCCCCATGCTGATCCCGCCCGCGAGCCCGAGGAGCAGCACCACGTCGCCCCGGCGCAGCCGGCCGGACTCCAGCGCCGTCACGAGCTGCAGCGGCAGGGTCGCCGAGGCCAGGTTGCCGTGGTCGGCCACGGTGACAATCGTGCGGTCGGTCGGCACGCCGAGCGCCGCGTGCACGTCGGCGAGGTAGCCGACCGCGACCTGGTGCACCGCGACGAGCGCGACCTCGTCCATCGTCACGCCGGCCCGCTCCAGCGCCTCGTCGACCGGGCCCGGTCCGAGCGCGAGGAACGCCTCGCGCAGGCGCGACCCGTCGATCTCGAAGTAGCTGCGCTCGGGGTCGCGCGGGTTGAACGTCCCGCCGCCCGGCAGCATGCCCACGTCCCAGTGCTGCGACTCCGCGGTGAACGCCGAGCCGAGGATGCCGGACGGCCGGACCGCGGGCTCGACCAGGCCGGCGAGCTCGGCGGCCAGCTCGTCCTCGAAGCCCGACGGCGCCTCGGTCGCCTCGACGAGCACCGCCGCCCCGGCGTCGGACATCGTGTAGCCGGCCGCGGACAGGGCGTACGTCGACCGGTCGGGCACGTCCCACCGGACGCCGCGCGTCGGCATCTCGCCGGACGCGACCAGCACGCGGCGGTACCGGCCGGTCCCGATGAGGGCCTCGGCCACCTCGATCCCGTTGAGCACGGAGTTGCAGGCGTTCTTGACGTCCATCACCGGCGCCCGCACGCCGAGCTTGGCCGCGGTGATGTGACTGGTGGCGGGCTCGATCATGTCCTGCGTGGCCGAGGCGAAGATCAAAAGGTCCACGTCCTGCGGCCCGAGGCCCGCCCGGTCGAGGAGGGTGCGGGAGGCGGCGACGGCGAGGTCCGAGGCCTGCTGGTCGGCGTCGGCCACGTGGGTCCGGCGCACGCCGGTCAGGCGCGACACCATCGGCAGTCGCGGCGCGACCCTGGGGTTCCTGCGGTGCAGGTCGCGCTCGGCCTCGGCCACGTCGCGGGTGCGTTCGGGCAGGTGGACCGCCACCTCGGCGATCCGGGCGACGGGGTGCGGGACCGGCCGGGGCGACCGCGGGGTCGACGGCGCGGGCTCGGCGGATCGGGCGGGAACCGGGCTCAGCACGGCGGCTGGTTCGGGAAGCACCCGGCACACGTTAGCGGCACCCATCTCGCGCGGAGGAGGGCTAGACGTATGAACGTCTAGGCATGCGATCGACAGGAGCAGCGATGAGCCATGGCACCACGGCTGCCCGTTGTTACCGTGTTCCCATGACTCAGCTCCCCGACTGGATGCGCCCGCCGCGCCCGGAGGGCTGGCTCGCCGAGGACCTGGACATTCTGCCGGACGCTCCCCGCCACACCGAGCTGATCGACGGAGCCCTCGTCTTCATGATGTCCCCACGACGTCGCTGGCACAGCAGCGTCATCTTCGCTCTCCGGTCCGGCCTGACCAGCCAGGCGCCCGAGGGAACCGTCATCGACAGCGAGATGACCGTCCTGCTGGACAAGCACAACCGGCCCGAACCCGACGTGATCGCGTCGACGGCGGCGATCGACGGAGACGCGACCTGGTACGACGCCAAGGACATCGTGCTCGCGATCGAGGTGGTCTCGCCAGAGTCCGAGCACCGCGACAAGGCCGTCATCCCCCACAAGTACGCCGAGGCAGGCATCCGCCACTTCTGGCGCGTCGAGGACGCCGACGGCAACGGGGCGACGACAGTCCATGTCTACGAGCTCGACGACCACACCAGGACCTACGTGCCGACCGGCATCTACCGCGAGACGCTCAAGGTCGACCTGCCGTTCCCGATCGAGCTCGACGTCCAGTCACTGTACGGCTGAGCCGCTCCCCCGCTACCGCCGGGTGCCGCCTACCGCCGCGTGGCGCGGTAGATCTCGCGCACCACGTCCTCGATGTCGGGCTCGGCGATCGACAGGTCCAGCACCTCGGCCCGCTCGGAGATCGCGGCGAGCACCCGCGCCGCCGTCATGCGCTGCGGGTCGAACGCGAACCGCTGCCGCAGGCCGTCCGAGTCGCTCCGGACGTGCTCCGCGCCCGCCACGTCGGTGAGGTCGGGGGTCGCGACGGCGAGGTCGACGACGAGCTCCCGCCGCGCGCCGACCGTACGCGCCAGCCCGTCCAGCGTGCCGTCGAACGCCAGGCGGCCGTGGTCCACGACCAGGATCCGCTCGCAGAGCCGCTCGACGTCGCCCATGTCGTGCGTCGTGAGCAGCAGCGTGGTGCCGTGCTCCCTCCGCTGCGCCACGAGGAACTCGCGCAGGCGCTGCTTGGACAGCACGTCGAGGCCGATCGTCGGCTCGTCGAGGATCACCAGGTCCGGGCGGTGCAGCAGCGCGGCCGCGACCTCGGCCCGCATACGCTGCCCCAGCGAGAGCTGCCGCACGGGCGTCGCCAGGAACTCCTCCATCTCCAGCATGTCCACCAGCTCGGCGGTGCGGGCGCGCTCGTCGGCCGCGGTCAGGGAATGGATCGCGGCCAGGATCGAGAACGACTCCCGCACCGGCAGGTCCCACCAGAGCTGCGAGCGCTGCCCGAACACCACGCCGATCCGGCGGGCGAGCGCGCGCCGCTGCTTCAACGGGTGCAGCCCCATGGTCGTCACGGTGCCGCTCGTGGGCACCAGGATGCCGACGAGCATCTTGATCGTGGTCGACTTCCCGGCCCCGTTCGCGCCGATGTAGCCCACGGACTCGCCCGCCTCGACGGTCAGGTCGAGACCGTCGACGGCGACGTGCCGCGAGCGCCGCAGCCGGTTCCCCCGGTCCGGCCGCCCGGTGAACACCCGGGTCAGGCCCTCGGTCTCGATGACGTTCATCCGCCCGCTCCTCGGTAGTGACGAAGGCCCCAGCGCCAGGACAGCCCCGCGACGACGACCGCCCAGACCGCGGCGACCGGTGCGCACCAGCCCAGCCAGACCGGCAGACCCGCGACGCCCGGCACGCCGAGCAGCGTGGAGACCGGCAGGAACGCCGCGAACGCCACGGGGAAGACGGCGCCGAAGACCACCAGCAGGCTGCGCGGCCACACGCTCGTGGGCTGCGTGGCCGCGTACCGGCCGCCGTACACGAACGCGTTGGTCATCTCGGCGCCGTTGACGAGGAAGAACTGCAGCCCGGCCGCGGTGACGAACTGCGCGGTGAAGATGACGAACCCGCAGACCAGCGCCAGGACCACCAGACCGACCGCGCCCGCGGTCCACTCGATGTCGTTGAGCACCAGGCCGACCGTGAGCGACGTGGCGCCCACCAGGCAGCGCCCGATGCGGCGCAGGCTGAGGTCGCTCGTGACGAGCTGCGCCAGCACCGGCTGCGGGCGCAGGAAGAACACGTCGAGCGTGCCCGCGCGGACGTACAGCGGCAGGTTGTCGCAGTGCCCGGCCACCAGGTCGGCGAGGGAGAAGGCGAGGTCGGACAGGCCGAACACGAGCATGATCTGCGCGAGCGTGAACCCGCCGATCTGGTCCGTCGCCGAGTAGAGCACCCAGATCTCGCCGAACTCGATGATGCCGACGAGTAGTGCGCCGACGAGGTCCATGCGAAAGCTCGCGCGGTGGCTCGCCTGCGAGCGCGCCCGGCTGGCCACGACGGCCCGGTAGGCGCGAAGTGCCTCAGCCACCCTGCACCTCCAGCCTGCGGCGTCCGGCCCGCGTGCTCAGGTGCCCGACGGCGAGCACGATCGCGAGCCACAGCGCCTGCACGCCGAGGTGCTGCCAGGCCGCCACACCGGTGACCTGGCCGGAGAGCACGTCGACCGGGAGCTGCATCATCGACGGGAACGGCGTGAGCAGCGCGAGGGTCAGCAGCCAGTCCGGGAAGAGGTAGATCGGCGTGTAGAGGCCGGCGAACAGCCCCGAGAACGACAGGTAGAACACGGCGACGCCGCGGGACTCCACGAGCCAGAAGCCCGACGTCCCCACGGCGTAGATGCAGGCGTGCGAGACGGCGATGCCGAGCAGCAGGCTGATCAGGCCGAGCGCGTACGCGCTCGGGTCGGACGGCAGCACCATGCCGCCGATCGCGACCCCGATCAGCACGCTCGGCAGCCCTCGCGGCAGCAGGCCGAACAGCCCCTTGCCGACGTCGGTCAGCACGTGGGAGGCCTGGACGCTCACGGGCCGCAGGAAGTCGACGGCGACGTCGCCGGACTTGATCCGGGTCTGCAGGTCGCTGCCGCCCCACAGGTTCACCGACCCGAGCAGCCCCTGCCCCAGCCAGACGAACGCGGCCATGCTGCCCGCCGTGTACCCGGCCAGCTCACCGCCCGAGCTCTCGACCGCGGCCCCCATGATCGAGCCCTTGAGCACGCCGAACGTCGCGTTGGCGACCAGGCCGGCGAGAGTCGCGAGCGGGTAGGCCGACTGCCCGCGGAAGCCCGCCAGGAGGAACCGCCAGTAGGGGTTCCGGGCGGGTGGGGTGAGCGGGCGCACAAGCGCGAGACGTTACCCATTCCCGAGCCGGAGTTCATCCTCTTTTCCGGGTGCATTCCTCGGGTGTGTCAGAACTCGCCCTGCCAGGTGCAGACGCAGGCCTCGTTGCCCTCGGCGTCGGCCAGCACCCACCACGACGGGGCGTACTTGTCCGTGACGAGCCGCCCGCCGGCAGCGACCGCCTCCGCCACCCGCGCCTCGGCCAGGTCGTGCGGCACCCAGACGTCCACGTGGATGCGGTTGCGCTGCTCCCGGTGCTCGTCGGTCTGCTGGAACCAGAACATCGGCTGGCGTCCGTCCCGGTCGAGCAGCCGACCGGCCGCGGTGTTCCCACCGCGGTACGGCTGCGCCTCGTGACCCAGCACCGCCTGCCAGAAGGCCTGGGCGGCGGGCCCGACCACGGCGTCGATCGCGATCGCCACCTCGCGCAGCCCGGACACGTCCGCCGCGACGCCGACGTTGCGGGCCGCGGCCGAGATCGCCCGCGCCAGCGCGAGGTCCCGCTCGGACAGCCCGCCGATGTCGTGCGACCAGGTCCGCACCGTCACGCTCCCGTAGCGCAGGTCGACGTCGGGATGGTGGTTGGCGGACTCGGCGAGCTCACCGATGCGGGCGACCAGCACCAGCCCGGTGGCGAACGAACCGGTGGTGAAGCGCGCGAGCGCCGCGTCGTGGAGCACCCGCCAGTCGTCCGTGCCTTCTGCCGCGGTGAACTCGGCAGCGGTGATCGCGTCGCTCATGGGTAGTGCCTTCCCTCGTACGTCCAGTCGTCCGGGTCCCACCACCATGGCACGAGACTCCGACACCCGACAGGCCCTCGGCGTCGCCGCTCGTCAGTGCGTCGCCCGACGGCGGACCCGGCGCGGGTCCGCCGTCAGGCGACGGCGTCAGCCGCGCCGCAGGCGCGCGACGTCGCGCACGGCCCCGCGGTCGGCCGACGTCGCCAGGGCCGCGTAGGCCTGCAGCGCCGGGGACACGTACCGGTCGCGGGCGACGGGCTGCCACGGCCGCTCGGACGACTCCATCTTGGCGCGCCGCTCGGCGAGCACCTCGTCCGGCACGTTGATGCGGATCATCCGGGTGTCGACGTCGATCTCGATCTCGTCGCCGTCCTCGACCAGGCCGATGGTGCCGCCCGCCGCGGCCTCCGGCGAGACGTGCCCCACGGAGATGCCGCTGGACCCGCCGGAGAACCGGCCGTCCGTGATGAGGGCGACCACCTTGCCCAGCCCGCGGCCCTTGATGTACGAGGTCGGGTAGAGCATCTCCTGCATGCCCGGCCCGCCGGACGGCCCCTCGTAGCGCACGACGACGACGTGGCCCGGCTCGACCTGCTTGGTCAGGATCTTCTCGACGGCCTCGTCCTGCGACTCGCAGACGAGCGCCTTGCCCACGAAGTGGAAGACGTCGGGGTCGACGCCCGCCGTCTTGAACACGGCGCCGTCCTCGGCGAGGTTGCCGCGCAGCACGGCCAGCCCGCCCTCGACGGTGTACGCGTGCTCGATGTCGCGGATGCAGCCGCCCGCGCCGTCGGTGTCGAGCGTCTCCCACTGGTTGTTCGTGGAGAACGCCTTGGTGGTGCGCACGCCGCCCGGCGCCGCGTGGAACAGGCCGAGCGCCCGGTCGGTGGCCTTGCCGCCGCGGACGTCCCAGTCGTCGAGCCAGGCGCGCAGCGTGGGCGTGTGCACCGAGGTGACGTCGTGGTCCAGCAGGCCGCCGCGGTCGAGCTCGCCCAGCAGCGCGGGGATGCCGCCCGCCCGGTGGACGTCCTCCATGTGGTAGTCCGGGTGGTTGGGCGCCACCTTGGACAGGCACGGCACCCGGCGGCTGATGTCCTCGATGTCGGCGAGCGTGAAGTCGACCTCGGCCTCCTGGGCGGCGGCGAGGACGTGCAGCACCGTGTTGGTGGAGCCGCCCATGGCCACGTCGAGCGCCATCGCGTTCGCGAACGCCGCCTTGGTGGCGATCCCGCGGGGCGCCGCGGAGTCGTCCTCGTCCTCGTAGTACCGGCGGGCCAGGTCCACGATGGTGCGGCCGGCCTCCAGGAACAGCTCCTTGCGAGCGGCGTGCGTCGCCAGCGTCGAGCCGTTGCCGGGCAGGGACAGCCCCAGCGCCTCGGTGAGGCAGTTCATCGAGTTCGCGGTGAACATGCCGGAGCACGAGCCGCACGTGGGGCACGCGTTCTCCTCGACCAGGCCGAGCGCGGCGTCGTCCACGTTCTCGTCCGCCGAGTAGTTGATCGCGTTGATGAGGTTCAGCGGCGTCTTCGCGACGCCGTTCGCCACCACCGCCTTGCCGGCCTCCATGGGGCCGCCCGACACGAAGATCACCGGGATGTTCAGCCGCAGCGCGGCGTTGAGCATGCCCGGCGTGATCTTGTCGCAGTTGGAGATGCAGACGAGGGCGTCGGCGGTGTGTGCCTGGACCATGTACTCCACGGAGTCCGCGATCAGGTCGCGGCTCGGCAGGGAGTAGAGCATGCCGGCGTGGCCCATCGCGATGCCGTCGTCGACGGCGATGGTGTTGAACTCCTTCGCGACGCCGCCGGCCTCGCGGATGGCCGAGGCCACGAGGTCGCCCATGTCCTTGAGGTGTACGTGCCCCGGTACGAACTGCGTGTACGAGTTCGCGATCGCGATGATCGGCTTCCCGAAGTCCTCGGAACCCATGCCGGTGGCGCGCCAGAGCGCGCGGGCTCCGGCCATGTTGCGGCCGTGGGTGGACGTCCGGGAGCGCAGGGGACGACTCATGACTGTTCAGCTCCTTCGATGCTGGGTGGCCGTGCGCGATGCGGGCGAACGGCCTCGTCACGCTACCTCCGGTCCGCCGGGACCGACAGGCGGCGTCCACAGGGTGACCCCCTCACGGTCGTGCACCCCGTCCCAGAGGGCCGGGACGCGGGACTCTCACCCCTGGGGAAAATTCGCCCGGTGCCGTACCGTCGTAGCAGGAGGCCGCAAGGAGGCGGTCTCCGCCGTGCACTCGATGGAGGTATCCCGATGCGAGTGACAGAGGCACTGCGCCGCAAGGGTGGCTCCGTGGTCACCATCTCCAAGGACCGGAGCGTGCGCGACCTGCTCGCCCTCCTCGCCGAGCACCGTATCGGCGCGGTCGTGGTGTCCGACGACGGCGTCACCGTCGACGGCATCGTCAGCGAGCGCGACGTCGTGCGCAGGCTGCACTCGGACGGGGACGACATCCTGGACGGCACCGTCGAGGCGATCATGACGGTCGCCGTGCACACCTGCGGCCCCGACGCCACGCTCGACGAGCTCATGCCCGTGATGACGGAGCACCGGGTGCGGCACGTGCCGGTGCTCGTGGACGCCCGGCTCACGGGGATCGTGAGCATCGGCGACGTGGTCAAGCACCGGATCGCCGAGGTGCAGGCCGAGCGGGACCAGCTCACCGCCTACATCACCGGCGGCCCCTGACCGTCGAGCGGTCAGGGGCCGCCGGGGCGCCGTCCGGGAATCCGGTCCCGGGCGACTCAGTCGTGCAGCGCCCGGTACTCGTCCTCGAGGATGCTCATCACGATGGCGTCCGCCCACGTGTCGCCGTCACGGTAGATGTCCCGCAGGCGGCCCTCCTCGCGGAAGCCGAGCGACTCGTAGAGGGTCTGGGCGCGCGGGTTGATGCTGAGCACGTCCAGGCTCACCCGGTGCAGTCGCGGGCCCGGTGCGTCCTCGACGCCGTCGAACGCAAAGTGCAGCACCTCCTGGATGGCTTCGCGGCCGTACCCGCGCCCCCGGTAGTTCGGCAGGAGCTGGAGCCGCAGGTTCGCCGAGCCGACGGTCTCGTCGAGGTCGTTCAGCACGATCTCGCCGATCATGTCGTCGCTGATCGGCTTGCCGTCCCGCATCGCGGCCGGGCAGATCGCCCAGTCGTACCGGCCGGGCCGGTCGCTGACGGTACGCGCCCACTCGTCGATCTGGTCGCGCGTGAAGACGGCGGTGGTACCGGTCAGGCGGGTGCCCTCCGGGTCCTGGACCGCCTCCCACAGACGCTCCGAGTCGCGTGCCTCGATCGGCCGCAACCGCACCATGTCGCCGTGCAGGTGGGGTCCGCGGGTCACCGGCCCGGCCTCGCACCCCGGGACGTCACCGCGGCTCGCGACGTCACTGCCCGATCCGATCCAGCACCAGCTCCCGCACCCGCTTGGCGTCGGCCTGGCCCTTGGTCGCCTTCATGACGGCGCCGATGATCGCGCCGACCGGACCCTGGTTGCCACCACGGACCTTCTCGACGATGTCGGGCTGAGCCGCCAGCGCCTCGTCGATCGCGGTGAGCAGCGCGCCGTCGTCGGACACGACCTCGAGGCCGCGGGCCGCGACGACCGCCTCCGGGTCACCCTCGCCGGCGAGCACGCCGTCGAGCACCTGGCGGGCGATCTTGTCGTTGATGCGGCCGGACTCCACGAGCTGCTGGAGCTGCGCGATCTGCGCCGGCGTGACGGACAGGTCCGCGAGCGAGAGCTCGTCCTGCTTGGCACGGCGGGCCAGCTCGCCCATCCACCACTTGCGGGCGCCCGCGGCGCTCGTGCCGGCGGCGACCGTCGCCTCGATGAGGTCGATGGCGCCGGCGTTGACCACGTCGCGCATCTCGGCGTCGGCGTACCCCCACTCGCCCTGGAGCCGGCGCCGGCGCGCGACCGGCAGCTCCGGGAGCGTCGCCCGGATCTCCTCGACCCACTCGCGGCTCGGGGCCACGGGCACCAGGTCGGGCTCGGGGAAGTACCGGTAGTCCTCGGCGTCCGACTTCACGCGGCCCGACGACGTGGTGCCGTCCTCCTCGTGGAAGTGCCGCGTCTCCTGGATCACCGGCAGGCCGGCGTCGAGCACGCCCGCCTGGCGGGACACCTCGTAGCGCACGGCGCGCTCGACCGAGCGGAACGAGTTCACGTTCTTGGTCTCGGTGCGCGTGCCCAGGGGCGACTCGGGCGTCGGCCGCAGCGACAGGTTCACGTCCGCGCGGACGTTGCCCCGCTCCATGCGGGCCTCGGAGACCCCCAGCGAGCGGAAGATGTCGCGCAGCGTCTGCACGTAGGCCCGGGCCACCTCGGGGGCCCGGTCGCCGACGCCCTCGATGGGCCGCGTGACGATCTCCACGAGCGGGATGCCGGCGCGGTTGTAGTCCACCAGCGAGTACTCGGCGCCCTGGATGCGGCCGGTCGAGCCACCCACGTGGGTGTTCTTGCCGGCGTCCTCCTCCATGTGCGCGCGCTCGATCTCGACGCGGAACACCGCGCCGTCCTCCAGCTCGACGTCGATCCAGCCGTCGTAGGCGATCGGCTCGTCGTACTGCGACGTCTGGAAGTTCTTGGGGACGTCCGGGTAGAAGTAGTTCTTGCGCGCGAACCGGCAGCTCTCGGCGATGCTGCAGTTGAGCGCGAGGCCGATGCGGATCGCGTACTCGACGGCCTTGCCGTTGACCACGGGCAGAGCGCCCGGCAGCCCGAGGCTGACCGGGGTCACCTGGGTGTTGGGCTCGCCGCCGTACTCGACCTCGGCCGCGCAGAACATCTTGGTGAGCGTGCCGAGCTCCACGTGCACCTCGATGCCCAGCACCGGGTCGTAGCGGCGGACGGCGTCCTCGTAGGCGACCAGGCTGGTGGCCGTGGCGGTCGACGGTGCGGTCATCGGGCGAGCTCCGTGGTCTTGAGTTCGGGTGCCTTGTTCAGGAGGGGGCCGCCCCAGGCGTTCTCGAGGGCCGCCTCGAGGGCGGCGCCCACGCGGTACAGCCGGTCGTCCGCCTTGGCGGGGGCCAGGATCTGGAAACCTGATGGCAGGCCGGCGCCCCCTCCGGCGGGCTCTGCCAGGCCGTTCGGCAGCGACATGCCGGGCACGCCGGCGAGGTTCGCCGGGATGGTCGCGACGTCGTTGAGGTACATCGCCAGCGGGTCGTCGAGCTTCTCGCCGAACTTGAACGCCGTGGTCGGCGCCGTGGGCGAGACCAGCACGTCGGCCTGCTCGAACGCGGCCGCGAAGTCGCGCTGGATCAGCGTGCGGACCTTCTGCGCGCTGCCGTAGTAGGCGTCGTAGTAGCCCGCGGACAGGGCATACGTGCCGAGGATGACGCGGCGCTTGACCTCGTCGCCGAAACCGGCGCCGCGCGTGGCGCCCATGACGCGCTCCGCGGTGACCGGGCCCTCGGCCGGCTCGACGCGCAGGCCGAAGCGCATGCCGTCGAACTTGGCCAGGTTGCTGGACGCCTCGGCGGGCATGATCAGGTAGTACGCGTCGAGCGCGTAGGTGAAGCTGGGGCACGAGACCTCGACGATCTCGGCGCCGAGCGCGCGCAGCTGGTCGAGCGACTCCTCGAACCGCGCGGACACGCCCGCCTGGTAGCCCTCGCCGGAGAGCTCCTTGACGACACCGACACGCAGACCCTTCAGGTCGCCCTTGGCGCCCAGCTCTGCGGCGGCGACGACGCCGGGGACCGGCTCGTTGATCGACGTCGAGTCGTGGTGGTCGTACCCGCCGATCAGCTCGTGCAGCAGCGCGGCGTCGAGCACGGTACGGGTCACGGGGCCGGCCTGGTCGAGCGACGACGCCATGGCGATGAGGCCGTAGCGGGAGACGCCGCCGTAGGTGGGCTTGACCCCGACGGTGCCGGTGACGGCGCCGGGCTGGCGGATGGAACCGCCGGTGTCGGTGCCGATCGCCAGGGGGGCCTCGAAGCCCGCCACTGCCGCGGCGGAGCCACCGCCGGACCCGCCGGGGATCCGGTCGAGGTCCCAGGGGTTCCTGGTGTTGCCGAACGCCGAGTGCTCCGTCGAGGAGCCCATGGCGAACTCGTCCATGTTGGTCTTGCCGAGGATCGGCAGGCCCGCGGCCTTGATGCGCTCCACGAGGGTCGCGTCGTACGGCGGGACCCAGCCCTCGAGGATCTTCGACCCCGCGGTGGTGGGCAGGCCCTTGGTCACCACGACGTCCTTGACCGCGATGGGCACGCCGGCGAGCGGGTGCAGCTCCTCGCCGGCGGCGCGCTTCGCGTCGACCTCGGCGGCCGTGGCCAGCGCCTCCGCGGAGGAGACGTGCAGGAACGCGTGCAGGTCGCCGTCGACGGCCGCGATGCGGTCCAGGTGGGCCTGCGTGGCCTCGACGCTGGTGAGGTCCTTGCTACCGAGCGCGGACGCGAGGTCGGACGCGCTCAGCCGGGTGATGTCGTTCGTCATGTCGCTGGTACCCATCTCACTCTTCGCCAAGGATCTGCGGGACGGCGAACCGGCCGTTCTCCTGCTGCGGGGCTCCGGCCAGGACGTCCTCGACCGGCAGCGGGGCCTCGGGTACGTCGTCTCGGAACACGTTCGTCAGCGGGAGCGGGTGGCTCGTAGCGGGCACGTCTGCGGTGGCGACCTCGCTGATGCGAGCGACGGACTCGACGATCACGTCGAGCTCACCGGCGAGGCGGTCGACCTCGTCCTGTCGCAGATCGATCCGTGCCAGCGCAGCCACGCGCGCGACCTCGTCGCGGGAGATGGTGGACATGGCCGCCAGTCTAGTCGCCGGACGGCGTCAGCTCGCCCGGATCCCCGCCCGTCGCGTGTGAAATCTTCCCCGGGAATGCCGAAAGGGGGTGGGGTTCCGAGATAGTCGACCAGCTGGTCGACTATCTCGGAACCCCACCCCCTGTCGGGAATGGTTGTCCGGCGGCGTCCTACTCTCCCACCCCGTCA
>NZ_JARVSD010000009.1 GCF_030209445.1 Promicromonospora sp. MEB111 | reverse complement strand
CCACCAGCACCGACCACGCCGGCACCGGCACCGGCACCGGCATCACCAGCCTCGCAGACGACATCCGGCATCTCCTCGGGCAGCACCCGACCACGGGCTCGGCCGCGAATTCCGCGTCCCCATCGACTCCCAGGAGCAGCCAACCGCACGGCCCACGCACACCCTCACTCCCAGCGGAACCGACGTTCTGACCAGCTCCGGATCAGGATCCGGCCAGGAGGACCCGTGCTCGGCCAATCCGACCGGGAGGCCGCTCCGCCAGGAGGACCGGCACCGGCACCAACGGGCTCATCCGACAAACGGACCACCTGCAGGAAGGGTGAACAGCCCGGCCGACGCGCCCCGTGCTCGCCCCCGTGCCTGTGCCCGTGAACCTCAGATCAGCCCCCGAAGGCCGCCACGTTCCGGCGCGCCCAGTCCCCGAACGTGCGCGCCGGCCGCCCGAGCACCTTCTCGATGTCGAGGCTGACCCGCTGCTCCTGCGGCGTCGGCTCACCCAGGATCCCGAGCGTGCCGTCGACGACCGGCTCCGGCATGTACGCGAGCATGTCGGCACGCGCCTCGTCCCGGGTCTGCTCGACGAAGGCGATCGGCACACCGAGCGCCCGCGCGAGCACCTCGGTCCGCTCGCGCGGCGAGACGGCCGCGGGACCCGTCAGCACATAGGCGCGGCCCGCATGCCCGTCATCGGCCAGGGCGGCGGCCGCGACCTCGGCGATGTCCAGCGGGTTGACGGCGGGCAGCGCGACGTCGCCGAACGGCGCGTGGACGGCGCGCTCCGACCGGACCGTCGGGACCCAGGCGAGCGCGTTGCTGGCGAAGTCGGCGGGCCGCAGCAGCGTCCACTCCAGGCCCGAACCCTGCACCCGCTTCTCCAGCTCGGCGAGCGGACCGTGCGAGGCCGACCCGGCACGGGTGACGGCACCCAGCGAGGACAGCAGGACGAGCCGCCGCACGCCGGCCTCGGCGGCGATGCCGATGATCCGCTCGGTGTCCAGGTGCCCGCCCGAGCCCGGCACCAGCAGGAACAGGGCGTCCGCGCCGTCGACGGCGGCGCGCAGGCCCTCCGGTTCGGCCAGGTCGGCGCTCACCCCGCGAACCAACGGGCTGTCGAACGGGGCGGAACCCGCGCGGGAGACGGCGGTGACGTCATGGCCCCGGCGGACGAGCTCGGCGACCAGCGGACGGCCGATGTTCCCGGTGGCTCCGGTAACGACGATCATGAGTGCTCCTTGTCGGTAGGACGCGGCCCTGAACCAGGGCCGGACGGCCTTCGAGGCCGCCGTGCCACCGACGTTACGAGCGTCAGTACAGTAGGTTCCCTCAGGAAAGTATTGGAGCCTGCCATGCCGAACGCGACGCCCGCCACAAGGTCCGGTACCAGCACCTGGTGCCCGCAGCCCGACGACGACCCGGCCACCGCGTGCCCCATCTCGCCGGTCGTCGACCTGGTGTTCAGCCGGTGGACCACGCCCATCCTGTGGGTGCTGCAGGCGCACGGGACCCAGCGCTTCGTCGAGCTGGAGCGGCGCATCGGAGTGACGCCGAAGGTGCTGACCCAGCGCCTGCGCCAGCTCGAACGGGACGGCCTGGTGCAGCGCAGGATCTACGCGGAGGTGCCACCGCGGGTGGAGTACGAGATCACGGAGCTGGGCAGCAGCCTGCAGGCCGTCTTCGCCGCACTGGGCGAGTGGGGCGACGCGCACATGGCCGACGTCGAGCGCTCCCGCGCCGACTACACGGGCCCGCTCCCCCGCTGAGACCACAGGCCCCCGGCGGGACGCCGGGGGCCTGTGGCAAGGGATCAGGCCTGCACGAAGCGGAGGAGCACCTCGTTGACCTCGGCCGCGTGCGTCCAGAGCAGGCCGTGCGGCGCGCCCTCGATCTCGACGTACTCCGCCTCCGGGAACGCGTCGTGGAACCGGCGGCCGGTGGCGTCGATCGGCAGGATGTTGTCCTTGGTCCCGTGCAGGATCAGGGACGGCTTGCCTGCGGCGCGGACGGCGGCGACGTCGGCCCGGAAGTCCTCGATCCAGGTCGGGACCACCGCGTACGCCGCGACCGGGGCGCTGCCCGTGGCAGTGTTCCAGCTGGCCGTGACGACCTCCTGGCTGATCCGCGAGCCGAGGTTCTCGTCCAGGTTGTAGAAGTCCTTGTAGAAGTTGGTGAACCAGGCGAAGCGGTCCGAGCGAGCCGCCTCCGCGATGCCGTCGAAGACGGACTGCGGCACGCCGTCCGGGTTGTCGTCGGCCGCCACGAGGAACGGCTCGAGCGAGGCGAGGAACGCGAGCTTGGCGACGCGCTCGTGGCCGTGGTTCTTGACGTAGCGGGCCAGCTCGCCGGTACCCATCGAGAAGCCGACCAGGATGACGTCGCGCAGGTCGAGGGTGGTCAGCACGGCGTCCAGGTCGGCGGCGAACGTGTCGTAGTCGTACCCGGTGCCGACCTTGGTCGACTTTCCGAAGCCTCGGCGGTCGTAGGTGATGACGCGGTAGCCGGCGGCGATCAGCTCACGCGACTGACGCTCCCAGCTGTTGCCGTCCAGCGGGTACCCGTGGATGAGCACGACGGGCTGACCCGAGCCGTGGTCCTCGTAGTACAGCTCCGTGGTTGTGCTGTTCTCGGTGCCGACCGTGATGAAACCCATGATCCGTCTCCTTCTCGACCCAGCGGAGAACGTTCGTTCTCCGCCCACATCCGTTACAGTAGAGAACGAACGTTCTCCGCGCAACTCGTGCGGGACACAAGACGGGGTGAGATCGCATGATCGACGAGAAGACGGCACGCGAGGACGTCGTCCGGGCCGCGGACGAGCTGTTCTACGCGCGCGGCGTCCAGGCCGTGGGCATGGACGCGGTGCGGACGGCGGCGGGCGTGTCCCTCAAGCGGATCTACTCGCTCTTCGCCTCGAAGGACGAGCTGATCGTCGCCGTGCTGCGCCACCGCACGCAGGTCTGGGACAGCGGGCTCGCCACGGCGTCCGAGCCGGCGACGACGGCCCGCGAGCGCATCCTGGCGATCTTCGACTTCCTCGACGCGTGGTTCCGCGAGCCGGACTTCCGCGGCTGCGCGTTCATCAACACCCACGGCGAGCTGGGCGCGTCGTCGACCGCCGTCGCGGACGCCGTCCGCGAGCAGAAGCGCACCTTCGGCGAGTACGTCGCCCGCCTCGTGGCCGACGCCGGGGCGCCGGCCGCCCTGGCCCCGCAGCTCGCCATCCTGGCCGAGGGCGCGCAGACCACCGCCGCCATCGCGGGGACCCCGGAGGCCGCGCACCACGCGCGGGCGGCCGCCGAGACCCTGCTCGACGCCGCGACCGGCCCCCGCCGGTGAAAGGATGACACCATGACGATCGACGAGTCCGACGGCAGCGCGCGGGAGGCCACGCCCCACGCCGCGCAGACCGCCCCCCACGACGCCGACTTCGCGTTCCGCTGGGCCTACGGCAACCCGGAGGCGCCGTTCACGATCGTGGAGTTCGGCGACTTCGAGTGCCCGTACTGCGGCGCGGCCAAGCCCGTGCTGCACGAGCTCATCAAGAACTCGGACGGCCAGGTGCGCCTGGTCTGGCGCCACTTCCCGCTGTTCGAGCCGCACCCGTACGCGCTGACGGCGGCCCTGGCGGCCGAGGCCGCCGGCCACCAGGGCGCGTTCTGGCCGATGGCCGGCCTGCTCTTCAAGAACCAGGACAGCCTGGACGACGCGTCGATCGTCCGGTACGGCGACCAGCTCGGGCTGGACACCAGCACCCTGGTGGGCGATCCCGCCCAGAAGTTCTCCGACGCCGTCCGCACGGACTACCAGGACGGGATCGACGCCGGCGTGCACGGCACGCCCACGCTGTTCATCAACGACGAGCCCTACCTGGGCGACGTCACCGTGACCGACCTGCGCGACACGATGGGGCTGTCGCGCAAGCGCACCTCGCGGTGGGGCCGGTAGGCCCTACCGCTTCAGGAGTCCACGCAGGAGGGCGACCACCTCGGCCGGCGACTGCTCGGCCATGAAGTGTCCGGCGTCCAGGGTGCGGTGGTCGAGGTCGGCGGCCCAGGCGGACCACAGCCCCGCCGCGTCGTAGCCGAGCGCGCTGCCCCAGTCCTGCTGCACCACCGTGACCGGCATGGTCAGGCGGCGGCCGGCCGCCTGGTCGGCCCGGTCGTGCTCGACGTCGATGCCCGCCGACGCCCGGTAGTCCGCCACGATCGACGGGACGGCCTCGCGCGAGGCCCGCAGGTACTCGGCCCGGACGTCGGCCGGGATCGCCTCGGCGCTCGTGCCCCAGGCGTCGAGGAAGAACCCGAAGAACTCGTCGGCGGAGGCCTCGATCATGCGCTCGGGCAGGCCCGGGGGCTGCGCCATCAGGTAGAGGTGGAAGGCGACGGCCGCGTCGGCGCCGTGCAGCACGCCCCACATGTCGAGGGTGGGCAGCACGTCCAGGATCGCCAGGTGCGTCACGCGGTCCGGGTGGTCCAGGCCGGCGCGGATGGCGACCAGGGCGCCGCGGTCGTGGCCCGCGAGCGCGAAGGTCTCGTGCCCGAGCGCCCGGGCCAGCCCCACCACGTCCTGCGCCATGGTCCGCTTGGAGTAGGTGTCGCGGTCGTGCTCGGCCGGCTTGTCGCTGGCCCCGTAACCACGCAGGTCGGGGACGATCACGGTGTGCTCGCGCGCGAGGTCCGCCGCGACGTGCCGCCACATGAGGTGCGTCTGCGGAAACCCGTGCAGCAGCACCACCGGGCTGCCGGCGCCGCCGACCGCTACGTTGAGGTGGACGTCGCCCACGGCGACGCGCTGGTACTCGAACTCAGGGATTGTCGTTGTCATGGCCCCAATCTCCGCCACGTGGATGAGCAGCCGATGAGTGACCGATCAGGTGGGCCCGCCGCGGCGCAGGCGCCGGTCCGGGTGGGCGTGCTCGGCCCGGTCACGGCCTGGGCCGACGACGCCGAGGCGGCGCTCGGCGGCCCGCGTCAGCGGGCGGTGCTCGCGCGCCTGGTGGCAGCCCGGGGCCGGGTGGTAACCGCCGGCCGGCTGGTCGAGGACCTCTGGGACGAGCCGCCGCAGGGCGCGCTCGTGGCGCTGCGCACCTTCGTCGCGGCCCTGCGCCGGGCGATCGAGCCCGGGCGCGCGGCCCGTACCCCGGCGCGGGTGCTCGTCACCGACGGCCCGGGGTACGCGCTGCGCCAGGTCGACGTGGACGCCTGGGCGTTCGAGGCGGCGGTCTCGGGCGCGCGGGACCAGGCGCCCGCCGCGGCCCGCGCCGCGCTGGACCGGGCGCTGGGCACCTGGCGCGGCGCGGCGTACGCGGGCCTGGAGCAGCCCTGGGCCGTGGCCGAGCGGGGCCGCCTCGCCGAGCTCCGGCTGGTCGCGGTCGAGCGCGTCGCCGAGGCGCGCACCAACCTCGGCGAGGCCGCCGACGTCGTGCCCGACCTGGACGCGCACGTGATCGAGCACCCCTGGCGCGAGGAGGGCTGGCGGCTGCTCGCGCTGGCGCTGTACCGGTCGGGCCGGCAGGCCGACGCGCTGGAGGTGCTCCGCCGGGCCCGCGCCATGCTGGCCGGCGAGCTCGGCGTGGACCCGGGGCCGCGGCTCGCGGAGCTGGAGGCGCAGGTGCTGCGGCACGACCCGGGCGCAGGTGGCACGCCGGGCGCCGACGACGTCTGGCGGGACACGACGTCCGCGTACGAGCGCGTGGTGGCCGCCGGGGCCCGCGCCCGGCTGGAGTCGACGACGACGCTGCTGCGCACGCTCGCGATGACCGGCGGCGATGGCCTGACCGCCGCCCGCACGCAGCGCGTGGCCGCCGTCGGCGCCGCGGAGCAGCTCGGCGACCCGGACCTCACGGCGCGCGTGATCGGCGCGTTCGACGTGCCGGGTGCCTGGACCCGGTCCGACGACGCCGGCCTGGCCGCCCAGGTGGTCGCCGCCGCCGAGCGGACGCTCGCCGCGCTGCCCGACGACACGCCCGACGCCGTCCGGGCCAAGCTCCTGGCGACGGTGGCCGTCGAGTCACGGGGCCTGGCCGGGCCCCGCGGCCCGCAGGCGGCGCACCAGGCCGAGGCGCTCGCCCGACGGTCCGGCGACCCGGCGGTCCTCGCGTTCGCACTGGCCGGGCGGTACCTGACCCGGTTCGAGCACACGGGCCTGGCCCTGGAGCGCGACGCGACCGGCGCCGAGCTGGTGTCGCTCGCCGCCCGGCACGGGCTGGCGACGTTCGAGATCCTGGGGCACCTGGTGCGGGTGCAGGCCCTGTCCGCCCTCGGACGGTGGTCCGACGCGCAGCGGCACGCGGACGACGCCGGTGCGCTGGGGTTGCGGCACGAGCGCCCGCTGGTGGGCGTGTTCACCGCGTGGTTCGGGGCGCTGCGGGCGGCGGCCTCGGGCGCGCCGGACGGGAAGGATCCGGCGGCCCGTGCCGGCGCCGAGCGCGGATACCGTGCGGCCGCCGCGACGCTCGACGGCGCGGGAATGCCGGGGCTCACCGAGGGCCTGCTGCCGCTGGCGATCCTCGCGCTGCGGGTCTGGCACGAGCTCCCGGCGGACGGCGGCCCGGCGTCCCCCAGGGAGGCCGGGGCCTTACCGACCCTGGACGACACCGACTGGGGCCCCTACGAGCCCTGGGCCCGCCCGCACCTGCTGCTGGCCCGCGGTGCCCACGGCGACGCGGCGGCGATCGCGGCGGCCGCCCAGGCCGTGCGCCGGATCCCGGACCCGCCGCCGGGCCTCCTGGCCGAGGTCCTCTGGGTCCTGGCCGGACGCGCCGCCGTCGCGGTGGGCGACCGCCGGATGGCCGAGCGCGCCCGCGTGGCCCTGGCCCCGGCCGCCGGGGAGATCGCGGCGGGCAGCGGCGTCCTGACGGCAGGCCCGGTCCAGGACCACCTGGACGCGCTGACCGCCTTCCTCGCCGGCTGACCCGCGGACGAACCTACCGATCATCAGCCCCACGAGGTGCCCGTGGCGCACCTGGCCGGAGCCACCACCGCCGGCCGCACCGCGTCGTCGCCGGAGTATCGTGAGACGTGGACGAGTCCGGGACGCCTCGGCCTGGGACTGGTCCTGAACCTTCTTGAGAGGTAGGCGTCATGAAGACGTCGATCGCCGGCCCGCCAGCTGACAGCTCCTTGCGCGGACCCCGCGGAGCGTTCCGATGAGCACCTCGGCCTGGATCCTGATCCTGATCCTTGCTCTCGTCCTGATCGGCCTCGCGATGGCCGTCAAGATCGTCAAGCAGTACGAGAAGGGTGTGCTCTTCCGGTTCGGCCGGCTCAAGGGCACCCGCGAGCCGGGCCTTCGAGTCATCATCCCGGTGGTCGACGTGCTGCACCGGATCTCCTTGCGGATCGTCACGATGCCGATCCAGTCCCAGGGCATCATCACCAAGGACAACGTCAGCGTCGACGTGGCCGCCGTCGCCTACTTCCGGGTGGTCGACGCCGTGAGGTCCGTGATCGAGATCGAGAACGTCACCGCGGCCATCAACCAGATCGCCCAGACCACACTGCGGAACGTCGTCGGGCAGCACGCGCTGGACGAGATCCTGGCGGAGACCGACCGGATCAACGACGCCATCCGTCTGATCCTTGATCGCACGACCACCGAGTGGGGCCTCCAGATCACGTTGGTCGAGCTCAGGGACATCCAGCTGCCCGAGACCATGAAACGCGCCATGGCGCGTCAGGCCGAGGCCGAGCGGGAGAAGCGCGCGAAGATCATCAACGCCGAGGGCGAGCAGCTCGCCGCTTCGAGGCTGGGCGACGCCTCCGACATCATGATGGTGCATCCGCTGGCCTTGCAGCTGCGCAACCTGCAGACGTTGGTCGAGCTCGGCGTCGACAGGAACACCACGGTCGTGTTCCCTGCGCCGCTGATGAGCACCATCGGCGAGCTCGGCACCTTCCTGGCCCGCGAAGAGGCGGCCGCGGCGGAGAGAGCACCGGCCGGCGGCGGCGACGCCACCCCGGCACAAGGGCCGGGGCACCACCCGAGGCCGACGGTGCCCTGACGGCTCACGCCGGCGGGCGCCACGCCCCCTCGGGCAGCGGCGGCGGGCCGGAGGCCTCGTGGGGCGAGCAGAGCGGCAGCCGGTCGCCGAAGTACCGCAGGATCACGGCGCCGATCACGCCCGACAGGATCGACCCCACGAGGATGCCCACCTTGGCCTCGTTGATCAGGGCCTCGTCGTCGAAGGCGAGCTCGCTGACGAACAGCGCGATGGTGAAGCCGATACCGCACAGGAACGCGCCCCCGGCGAGATGCCCGTACCGCACCCGGCCCGGGAGCGTGCCCAGCCCCGTCACGAGCGCGATCATCGCGCCGAGGAACACACCTATCCCCTTGCCGAGCACCAGTCCGACCAGCACGCCGAGCGTGACGGGACTGGACATCGCCGCGTCGATGGACTCGCCGGAGAGCATGACGCCGGCGTTGGCCAGGCCGAACACCGGTACCACGACGTACGAGCTCAGCGGGTGCAGCGCGTCGAGCAGGCGGTCGCTGGTCGGCACGGCGGACTGCGCGGCGCGGACGGCGAGCCGTGACCGGGCGGGGTCCAGCTCCTCCATGAGCGCGCGACCGTAGAAGCCGAAGTGGAGGCGCGCCTCGTCGTCGTTGCCGTGCCGCGCCGTGGGCACGGCGAGGCCCACGACCACACCCGCGAGCGTGGGGTGCAGCCCCGACTCCAGGACGACCACCCACAGGACGGCGCCCACGATCAGGTACGGCGCGATCTGCCAGATGCCGATCCAGCGCATCGCGAACAGGACGACGGCCAGGACCGCCGCGAGCACGAGCGCGCCCATCATGAGCGCGTCGGAGTAGAAGATGCCGAGCAGGGCGATCGCGCCGATGTCGTCGAAGATCGCCAGGGTGAGCAGGAAGATGCGGAGCTGGTCCGGGCAGCGTGGCCCCACCAGCGCCAGCACGCCGATGACGAACGCCGTGTCCGTGGACATCGGCAGACCCCAGCCGGCGGCGTCCGGCCCGGACGGGTTGATGAGCAGGTAGATGCCGATCGGCACGGCCAGCCCGCCGATGGCCCCGAACAGCGGCACCGACGCGGCGCGGAAGCTGCGCAGCTCGCCCACCGTCAGCTCGCGGTTGACCTCGACGCCGACCACGAGGAAGAACACGGCCATGAGGAAGTCGTTGACCCAGTGGTGCAGCGAGAGGTGCAGCTCCCACGTGCCGACCGTGAGGTTGATCGGCGTGTCCCACACGGCCTCGTACGAGCCGCCCGCCACGTTCGCCCACACCAGCGCGACGGCCGACGCCGCGAGCAGCAGCGTCGCGCCCCCGCCCTCGGTCGCGAAGTAGCTGCGCAGTCCCGGCGAGAGGCGGGGATACGGGATGACGACCCTGGGCCTCGGCCCTGGTCGGGTGGGTACTCCCGTAGGGATCCGGTCTGCCACGGGTCAAGGATAGAAGACGCCGACGGCGTCAGCCGATCCGCCGCGTCGCCGCCAGCGTCCCCAGCAACGCCAGTCCCTCCGCCGACGGCGACCCCGCGGGCGCGTGGTACACCACCAGCTCCTGCCCCGGCGCGCCCCGCACCTCGAACACGTGCACCCGCAGCTCCAACGGCCCCACCTCGGGGTGCCGGAACCGCTTGGAGTCCAGTCGCTTGCCCCGCGCGTCGTTCCGCTCCCACAGTTCCACGAAGTCCGGGCTCTTCACGCGCAGCTCGTCCACCACGGCCCGGATCCGGGGATCGCCGGGCATGAGCCCGTCCGCGAGCCGGAGGCCCGCCACCGCGTTCTCCGCGACCAGGTGCCAGTCCGGGTAGAGGGTGCGCGCGCCGGGGTCGAGGAACACGGTGCGCGTCAGGTTCCGCGAGAACGGGAAGCCGCCGAAGAGCGCCTCGCCCAGCGGGTTCGCGGTCAGCACGTCGAAGGCCCGCCCGAACACGAGCGCCGGGCTCGCGGTCCAGGAGAGCATCAGCTCCAGCAGCGCGGGGTCCACCTCCTCGACCGGCGCGGGCGGCGTCGGCCGAGGGCTGAGCCCGGCGAGACGGTACAGGTGCTGCCGGCCGTCGTCGTCCAGGCGCAGCACCTCCCCGAGCGAGTCGAGCACCTGCGGCGACGGGCTCACCTCGCGGCCCTGCTCCAGCCGAACGTAGTAGTCCACGCTCACGCCGGTGAGCATGGCCACCTCCTCGCGGCGCAGGCCGACGACGCGGCGGCGGCCGTAGACGGGCAGCCCCAGCGCCTCCGGGGTCAGCCGGTCGCGCCGGCCGCGCAGGTAGTCGCCGAGCGGGGAGGAGGTCATGCCCCGACGGTACGACTGCCGCCGTCGTCCATCCAGGGTGCGCTGCACCCAGGAGGACGGCGTCCTTCCGGGCCGCTGGACGGCGAACGAGCCTGGAGCCATGACAACAGAGAACACAGCACCCAAGGTCGTCCTCGTCACCGGCGCCAGCAGCGGCATCGGCGAGGCCACGGCCGTCCGCCTCGCGGCCGAGGGCCACGACGTCGTCCTCGCCGCCCGGCGCACGGAACGCCTCGACGCCGTCGCGGAGAGGATCCGGGCCGACGGCGGCCGGGCCGCCACCCTGAGCCTCGACGTGACCGACGCCGACGCCGTCCGAACCGCGGTCGACGCCGTGGTCCGGGACCACGGCCGGATCGACGTCATCGTGAACAACGCCGGGATCATGCCGCTGTCCCGGCTCGATGCCCTCCTGGTCCACGAGTGGGACCAGATGATCGACGTCAACGTCCGCGGCCTGCTGCACGGCATCGCCGCGGTGCTGCCCCACTTCCGCCGGCAGGGCGGCGGGCACGTCGTGACGGTCGCCTCGATCGGCGCGCACGAGGTGTACCCGACGTCGGCGGTGTACTCGGCCACGAAGTTCGCGGCCTGGGCCATCACCGAGGGGCTGCGCATGGAGTCCGACCCGAGCATCCGGGTCTCCACCATCACGCCGGGGACGGTCGAGAGCGAGCTCGCCGAGCACATCTCCGACCCGGACGCGCAGACCTACATGAAGTCGTTCCGCCGCAACCTGATCCCGGCGGACGCGATCGCCCGCGCGATCTCGTTCGCCCTGGACCAGCCCGCCGACGTCGACGTGAACGAGATCATCGTGCGCCCGGCGGCCCAGCGCTGACCGCGTGCCGTCACGGCGTGCCGAGCAGCGGCTCCAGCGTCGTGTCGAGCGTGGTCTCCAGGTAGGACAGGCGCCCCGTGGCCCGCAGCATCACCACACCGCCCTGGACGGCGGTGAGGATGCTGCGGGCCGTGTCGCGCACGGGCAGGTCGGACCGGGCCGTCCCGTGGACGATCAGCGCCTGGACGCCGGCGATCAGCGCGCCCTCCCACCGGTCGTAGAGGTCGCTGACGACCTGGCGGGCCTCGGGCGACGAGCTGCCGAGCTCGGAGGTGAGCACCCCGAGGGGACACCGTTCGCCGAGCTCGGCGTAGTGCCGCAGCACGGCCCGGCGCCAGGCCCGCCAGCTCTCCGGCGTCGACAGGTCGTCGACGTACGGGCGCTGTGCCTCCATGACCTGCTCCGCCTCGTAGGCCGACACCGCCACGAGCAGGCCCGCCCGGCCGTCCGGGAAGTAGTGGAAGAGCTGGCTCTTGCTCGTGGCTGTCGCCCGCAGCACCTGGTCCAGGTTGGTCTCCGCCGCGCCCTGCTCGCGCATCAGCAGGGCGGCGCCCGACACCAGCCGCAGCCTGGTCGCGGCGCCCCGCGCCGTCATCCGCATGCTCATCTCCTCAGGCTAGCCACGACGGCGCGGGACTGGACGCCACGGTCCAGTGCTCAGCGGAGCGGACGGAAGGTCGCGCGGATGTCCTCGACGACCGCCTCGGGGTTCTCCCACGGCGTGAAGTGCCCGCCGTGCTCGTGCGCCTTGAGGTAGGTCGGGTTGTACCAGGGCTTCTGGGCTGGGTCGTCGAGGAAGAACTGGACCCGCTGCTCGGTGCTCACGCCGGGCGGGTTCTCGTTGCCGAGGAACGTGAGCCCGGTGGGCGCCTCGATGATCGGGGTGCGGTCGTGCGCCGGCGTCCACGGGTAGCGGTTCGCGTTGACGTACGAACGGATCGAGCTGGTGATGGAGCGGGTGACCCACCAGATCGTGGCGTTGGTGATCAGGTGCTCCCGCGGGAAGACGCTCTCGACGTCGCCGTGCGACTCGCTCCACTTGGTCCACCGGCGCAGGATCCAGGCGAGCATCCCCACCGGCGAGTCGGCGAGCCCGTAGGCGAGGTTCTGGTTGTCGAGGATGTGCACGGCCACGTGCGACGCGTACCGGTCCTGGAAGGCGAGCACGCCGTCCCGGACCTCGTCGGACGCGCCGGGCGGCACCATCGCGCCGCCGGTCAGGTCCCACGGCCGCTCGCCCTGGAAGAGGTCGAGGTGGATGGCGTGGCCCAGCCAGATGCCGTACAGGTCCTTCGCGTGCTTGTGGCCGAGCTGGCTCGTGACCAGGGCACCGTAGTCCGCTCCGGCGGCGGCGTACCGCTCGTAGCCGAGGTGGTCGGTCATGAGCGCGTGCCAGAGCTCGGCCATCTTCCAGAAGTTCATGTCCGGGCGGCCGGTCGGCGTCGAGAAACCGAAGCCCGCCAGCGACGGCACGATGACGTCGAACGCGTCGGCCGGATCGCCGCCGTGCGCGGCGGGATCGGTCAGCGGCCCGATCACCTTGGACCACTCGCGGTAGCTCCACGGCCAGCCGTGGCTCATGATCAGCGGGATCGGCGCCGGCCCCTTGCCCGCCTCCTTCACGAAGTGGATCGGCGTGCCGTCGACCGTGACCCGGTACTGGTTCGCCTCGTTCAGCGCACGCTCGGCCGCCCGCCAGTCGAACTCGTCCAGCCAGTAGGCCACGAGCTCCTTCATGTAGGCCTGGCTGGTGCCGTAGTAGGCGTCGGACTCGTCGATGTCGGCGGGCCAGCGCGTGTTGCGCAGGCGGTCCTTGAGGTCGTCGATCGCCTCCTGGGGGATCGCGACGGTGAACCGGTGGCGTTCCAGGTCGGTGTTCTCGGTGGCGGACATGGTGGTGCTCCTTCGGGGGTCGGGTACCGGCGCGCTCGTCATGCGAACTCCAGCCGGGTGCGGGTCTGGGTGCGGGTCGCGATGCGCCACTCGCCGGCGACCCTGCGGTAGGTGACGTGGTAGTGACCCCAGCCGCGCATGGTGCGGAACGGCGGCAGGGTGTCCCCGGGTGCGGGCTCGGGGATCGCGCTGTCACCCCGGAAGATGAGATCGGCCATCGCCCAGACCGCCGAGGCGGTGTCCGGGGTCTCCACGTCGATCTCGTGGGTGAGCAGCTGGTGCAGCGGCTGCACGTCGCCGGAGTTGCGCGAGCCGAGCTGCTCCGCGATGTCGGCGGGACCCGTCATGCTGACGATCTCCTTGCCGTCGACGTCGAGGGAGCGGAACCAGCCGTCCTCGGCGAACAGCCCGGCCAGGTCCTGCCAGCGCTTCTCGTCGGCGTAGCGGGCGTAGCGCGCCTCGAGGCGGCGGATGTCCTCGATCGCGTTCAGGGTCTCCAGGTCTCTCATGGCTCTTTCCTTCCGCGCGCCGGCTCAGAGACCCAGGAGGCGCTTGGCCTCCAGCGGGTTGGTGCAGTCACGCCAGGCGGCGATCTTCCCGTCGCGGATCTCGTAGACCGCGAGGTTCCTGATCGGGGCGAGGGGCTTGCCGGCGAGGCCGAGGCCGTGCACCTGCTCGGCGATCACGACGTCGCCGTCGACGGCCTGGTGGAGGGTCTCGAACCGGACGCCGGCGAAGGTGCGGAACACGCCCGCCCACATCGCGACGAGGTCGGCCCGGCCGCGGACCTCGGGGTCGCCGTAGTTCTCGAAGATGATGTCGTCGGCGAAGTAGGACCCGAGCAGGGCGGCGTCCTTCTTCGCGAAGGCGTCGACGAACTCGCGCACGAGGGCGTCGTTGCGCGCCTCACGCTCGGTGCTGGTGCTGGTGCTGGTGCTGCTGGACATGGGGCTTCTCTCCTCGACTGGACTGTGCGGTCCACTGTGAGCCCCATAAATTGGACTAGCAAGTCCAATCCTTGCTACGCCCGCGGCCACTCCGCCGACACGCCCGCCCCAGACACGTTCGAGGCCCGGGTTTCTTCGCTTTGAGCAGGCTCAAAGCGAAGAAACCCGGGCCTCGAAGGGGAGGGTCAGCAGCCCCCGGTCACGGCCCCGTCGTCAGGTACGTCACCTGACGCGACGAGTTCACCGTCTCCCCCGTGTTGTTGATGACGCGCCGGATCGTGCCCACGCCGCCCAGCGACACGGTGACCATGTTGTGGAAGCGCACGCCCGACCGGACAGGCACCTCGAAGGCCCGCGCGTTCGCCACCGCCGGGTTGACGTTGAAGAACGCGTAGCTGCCCAGCCCCCAGGCCTGGTGGTCGGTCACGGCGTCGCCGACCTTGTACGCCGCCCAGCCCTCCGTGGAGCCGTTCATGTACGCGGCCTGGTTCGGCGGGTCGTACGGCATCTCGTTCTGGTAGAAGTATGTGCGCCCGCGCTCGCCGTTCCAGATGGTCTGGTACTGCTGGTAGTGCTCGACGAACAGGCCGTACATGGTCACGTCGTCGCCGTTGACGATCAGGCCGTTGCGGCCGGTGTTGATGTTCCAGCCCACCGTCCCGTTGTTGCCGTGGTCGGCCCGCCAGATCCAGGCGTGGTCGCCGATCACGTCGTCACTGTTGACCTCCATGCTCACCACGGCCTTGCCGGCGACCGAGCCGCCCACCCGGATGAACACGTCGGACAGCACCGTCGGGTTGGCCGCGTGGTCGGCCGACGAGCCGGCCGGGCCCACCTGCAGCAGCACGTTCGAGCCGCCGGTCCCGGCGTCGAACATGATCCCGGCCAGGCGCACGCCGTCGACGTCGGCCACGCGCATGGCGTCGATGCCGCCCTGCGGGACGAACGTGGCGAGGCCCAGCCCCAGCACCACCGTGTCCGCACGGTTGACCTGGAGCGTCTGGTTGATCTGGTAGGTGCCCGGCGTGACCAGCAGGTGCTTGCCGGCGGCGAGCGCCGTGTTCATGCTGGCGGCGGTGTCGCCCGGCCGCACCACATGGAAGTCGCCGATCGGCAGGGACCGGCCGGCGGGGTCGCCGTTGGCCCAGGTCGTCCCGGTGGAGCCGGACCGCACGGCCGGGACGAAGACCCGGTAGGAGCCGTTGTCGTCGACGTAGAGGTACGGCTTCTCGGCGACCTTCGGGGTGGTCGCGATGGTCGTGTAGGGCGGGTTGGGGAAGCTGTTCGACGGCGTCCCCGTGCTGCCCACGAACACCTGGTTCCAGTTCGACCCGGTCCAGCTGCCCATGGCGGAGTTCCGGGTGAGGAACTGCTGCTGGGTGCCGGAGTTGATCTGACCGTCGATCTTCGAGTCGGCGATGAAGCCGCCGGACGACCAGCCGCCGTCGGACAGGGCGAGCCCGCCGCGCAGGTGCATGCGCCGGTAGGGCGCCGCCTGGGACACCGACCAGCGGTCGTTGCCGTCGGCGGGCGTCACGGACAGGCCCTCGGCGGAGCGCCAGAAGTTCTGCGTGGCGTTCTGCGAGCCGTCCGGCCACCAGTCGGCCTCGACGTGCACGTGGCCGTTGATGTTCACGTCGTCGGGCACCAGGCCGAGGCCCGCCACCTGCGTGAAGAAGCCGACGTTCGCGTCGACGTCGTAGGAGCCCGGGTAGAACAGGAGCGCCTGGCGCTGGGGTCCGAACTGGTTGGTCTCCTGGGCGTCGAAGACGCTGTTGAGCTTGGCCTGGACCGCGGAGTCGGACATGGAGGTGTCGAAGACCGCCACGTTCGGGCCGAGGTCCGGGTTGGCCGGGTCCGGCAGGACCGGGTCGGGGTTGGGCTGCGGCACCGAGCCTCCGTTGTGCGTCCACTTCTGGTTGGCGGCGCCGGTGCAGGTCCAGAGCTGCACCTTGGTCCCGTTGGCCGTGGCGCCGCCCGTGACGTCCAGGCACTTGTTCGCGGCCTGGTTCACCAGGTCGCCGGCCCCGGTCAGGGTCCACTTCTGGCTCGCCAGGGAGGCGTAGCAGTCCCACAGGTGGACGACGGCGCCGTTCGCCGTCGAACCGTCCGCGACGTCGAGGCACTTGCCGCGCCCGCGGACGGAGCCGTCGTCGGCGAAGGTCCAGGACTGGTTGGCGTTGTTCGCCGTGCAGTCCCAGACCTGGGGCCGGTTGCCGTTCGCCGTGGACCCGTCGGTCACGTCGAGGCACCGGCCGCTGCCCGAACCGACGATGGTGCCGGTGGAGGCGGCGACCGCGCCGGGGGACGCGACCACCCCCAGCAGGCCAGCGAGCAGGACGGCGCTCAGTGCGCCGACCACCTTCCGAACAGGGGACATGGCAGCCTCCGGCAGGGTCTGGCGCCGCATCGTCGCGGCGGCACCTCACCCTACCGATCCACTTACTAACCTGTCAGTAGGTAAAACCCCGTATCAGCGCCGCCGAGGCAGGGGCTTGGGCTCGGCCGGGTCCGCGCCCTCCCCGCCCGCCGGGACCGCCGCGGCCGGGGCCAGGGCGGCGGCCAGCTCGCTCTCGTCGGCCGTCGCGCGGCAGTAGACCCGCTTGCCGGTGCCCTTGCACAGCTCGTGCAGGCCGGCGGCGAAGGCGTGCAGGTCCTCGGGCTCGGCGCGGCGGAACCGCCGCGAGAGCGACCAGTGCTTGACGACGTCGTCCAGCGTGGTGGGTCGCACCATGCCGAACAGCGTGACCAGATGGTTGGACAGCCGGATCAGCAGCCGGGCGCCGTCCGGGCTCTCGGCGACGAGCTGCGCGCTGCGCAGGCCGTCGTCGCCGGTGGGACCACCGAGCAGCCGCTCCAGCTGGCCCAGCACGGAAGCGGGATCGACCACGTGGGATGCCACGGCTCCGTCGATCTCGCCGCCGTCGATCGTCAGGGCAGCCGTCTCGTCGTCCGGGGCTGCGAAATACTCGAACCTCATGCGCGCATCTTTCCGCATGTCAGGGGGTGCTCGGTGCCATTCTTCACGCGAACCGGTCCGGGTTCATGAAGCTCACGTCGCCGTAGGTGGGCTCCCCGACCGCGATCTGCGCCAGCAGCTCGCCCACGCCCGCGACGTGCTTGAACCCGTGCCCGCTGTCGCCGCCCGCCATCACCAGGCGCGGGTCGCCGCCGGGCCGGCCCACGAGGAACTGCTCGTCCGGCGAGTTCGTGATCATGCAGGGGATCGCCTTGACCGGGACCGGGTCCACCTGCGGGAACGCGGCCGCCACGGTCTCGGCCAGGCGGTCGACGTCGGTGCGCGGGTGGATGTAGCGGTCCAGCTCGTCGGGGTCGGTGTCGTCGTGGCCGTGGTCGCTCAGCCCGATCTTGATGTGGAAGCCGTCGCCGCTGCCGTGCCCCCAGAGGCCGCGCCCGTCGGCGAGCTCGTAGATGAACGAGGGGAAGGCCGACAGGTCGAACGCCTGGTCGGCGTCCGTCCGGGGCGCGAACCAGAACAGCGGCGTGCGGCGCGGCCGCAGCGGCAGGCCGGGCAGGAGCTTCGCGTTCCAGGCCCCGGCGGCCACCACGGCCTGCCCGGCCTCGAACACGGCGGTCGGCGTGGTCACGCGCACGCCGCCGTCCACGAGCTCCACCGCCGTCACGCGCGTGCCGGGGTACACCTGGGCGCCCGCCTCGACGGCCGCCCGGACCTGCGCCCGGACGTTGCGCTCGGGAAAGCACAGGCCGCCCTCGGGGTCGAACACCCCGACGGTCTCCTCGTCGTACCCGGCGTACTGCGGGTACCGGCGCACCAGCTCGTCGTGCGACAGGTGGTCCAGCTCGACGCCGGCCGCGGCGGCCGCCGCCGTCGTGCCCTGGACCACCCGCGAGGCCGGGCCGCCCACGTTCAGGCAGCCGGTCTGCTCCACGTAGGACTCGCCGTACCGCTCCCCCAGCTCGGTCCACAGCTCGAGCGACCGGCGCGCCACCGCGGCGAGCCCGGGGTGCTCCATGCAGGCGACCCGGAACAGCCGGGTCACGCCGTGCGAGGAGCCGAGGTTGTGGCCCACGTCGAAGCGGTCGATGCCGGCCACGGAGACGCCGCGCTCCGCGAGGCGCCACAGCGCGGCGCTGCCGAACCCGCCGAGCCCGACCACGACGACGTCGGAGGTAATGGTGTTCACCTCCGCACGCTAACCCGCGGCCGGGCCGGGCGGGACCGCCCGCCCGGCCGTCGAGATCAGGACGCCGGGCGGACGCGGAGCGCGTGCATGCCGCCGTCCACCGCGATGGTCGTTCCCGTGGTCGACGCCGCCAGGGGGCTCGCCAGGTAGGCGACCGCCTCGGCGACCTCGTCCGCGGAGACCAGCCGGCCGTGCGGCTGCCGGGCCTCCAGGGCGGCGCGCTCGCCCGCCGGGTCGGCCGCGTTCGCCAGGAGCCGCCCCACCCAGGGGGTGTCGACCGTCCCGGGGTTCACGGCGTTGACGCGGATGCCCTCGCGCACGTGGTCCGCGGCCATGGCCTGCGTCAGCGCCAGGACCGCACCCTTGCTGGCGCTGTACAGCGCGCGCTGGGGCAGGCCCGCGGTCGCCGCGATGGAGCACGTGTTGACGATCGCGGCGGCGGGCGATCGCCGCAGCAGCGGCAGCGCGGCCCGCGTGGTGCGGGCGATGCCGACGACGTTCAGGTCGAGCACCCGCAGCCACTCCTCGTCCGGGTTGTCGGCCACGGTGCCCTGCGCGCCGATGCCCGCGTTGTTCACGAGCACGTCGAGCCGGCCGAGCTGCGCCTCGACGGCGGCCACGGCGGCCTCGACCGCGGCGGCGTCGGTCACGTCGACCGGCAGGGCGAGGTCGGCGTCGGCCGCGTCCGGGTCCACGTCGAAGACCGCCACCCGTGCGCCGCCCGCACGCAGCCGGCGCACGATCGCGGCGCCGATCCCGGAGGACCCGCCCGTGACGACGGCGACGAGGCCGTCGAAGGCGGTCATGCGCGCACCTCGGCGTTCTCCGCCACCCCGGCGTTCCCCGTGGAACGGGCGTCCTCCGTGGAGCGCGCCCACGCCACGTACTCCTGCCGCTGGCGGCCCAGCCCGTCGATCTCGACCTCCACGACGTCGCCCGGGGCGAGGTACGGGAACCGGCCCGACAGCGCCACGCCCTCGGGTGTGCCCGTCAGGAGCACGTCGCCCGGTTCGAGCGCGAGGTACTGGCTGAGGGTGTGCACCAGCACGTCCACGCCGAAGATCAGGTCCGACGTGGTCGAGTCCTGGCGCGGCTCGCCGTTGACCCAGGACCGCAGGCGCAGCCCGGCCCCGAAGGCGCCGTCCGCGCCGTCCGTCGCGTCGGCCTCGTCGGGCGTGACCAGCCAGGGGCCCAGCGGCGTGAATCCCGGGGCGTTCTTGCCCTTGGACCACTGGCCGCCGGACTCCTCGATCTGCCACGCCCGCTCGGACAGGTCGTTGGCCACGGTGTAGCCGGCGATCACGTCGCGAGCCTCCTCGGGCGAGTCGAGGTAGCTGGCGCGGCGGCCGATCACCACCGCGAGCTCCACCTCCCAGTCCGTCTTGCGGCTGCCCCGGGGAATGGTGACGACGTCGTCCGGCCCGGCCACGGTGTTCGGCGTCTTGAGGAAGATCACCGGGCGTTCCGGCGGGGCGGAGCCCGACTCCGCGGCGTGCGCGGCGTAGTTCATGCCCACGCAGACGACCGCCGACGGCCGCGCGACCGGGGCGCCGAACCGCACGCCCTCGACGTCCACCGGCTCCAGCGTCCCCGCCGCGAGCGCCGCGCGGGTGCGCGCGACGCCGTCGGCCGCGAGGAACGCCCCGTCGATGTCGGCCGTCAGCGGGCTCAGGTCGCGCCAGACCTCGCCGTCGTGCACCACGGGACGCTCCTGGCCGGGGGTTCCGATCCGGGCGAGCTTCATCCTTGCTCCTCTTCGATGGTTGGTGCGGGCAGGCCGTACGCGCGCCGCGCCGTGCCGTGCCAGATCGCGTCCTGCTCGGTGGGCGACAGCCCGGCCAGGAGGTCCGTCAGCGTGTCGACCCACCGGTCGTAGCGGGTGGCCAGGAGGCTGACGGGCCAGTCGGAGCCGAACATCAGCCTCCCGGGCCCGAAGGCCTCGACCGCACGGGCGACGGCGGGCCGCAGGCCCTCGGTCGACCAGTGGTCCCACGACGCCTCGGTGACCAGGCCGGACAGCTTGGCCGTCACGTTCGGCGCTGCGGCGATGGCGTCGATCGCCGCGGCCCAGTCCGCGAGGTCGCCCGCGGTGGTGGGGTCGTCGCCGGCGAGCGGCGGTTTGCCCAGGTGGTCCAGCACGAACGACACCTCGGGCACCTCACGCACCAGGCTGGCGACGGCGGGGAGCTGCTCGTGCCGGGTCACCAGGTCGACGGCCAAGCCCTCCCCGGCCACGGTCCGCAGGCCCCGCCGCAGGTCCGCGCGGTCGAGGTACCCGGGGTCCTGCTCCGCCTGGACCATCGACCGGACGCCGACCAGGTGCGCTCCCCCGGGACCCGACCGCAGCCGCGCGACGGCGTCCGCGACGCCGGGGTCGGCGAGGTCCACCCAGCCGACCACGCCCCGGACCACCGGGGTGCGCGCCGCGAGGTCCAGGAGGTCCGTCGTCTCGGTCTCGACCGGCACGGACTGCACCACGACCGTCCCCGTCACGCCCTGGCCCGCCAGCGCCCGGTCCAGGTCGTCCGGCGTGAAGTCGGCGTCGATGGCGCCCATCGTGCCGGGGTCGATCCAGGGCTGCGGCGTCCGCGAGCGGACCCAGAGGTGGTGGTGGGCGTCGATCTTCCGGGGCACGGCCTTGTGCGTCATGGCGTCATCCTTCCTGCCCTGATCCTTTCTGCGGGAACCTGAACGGCCCAGCCCGGTTCAGGCGAGGTCCGGGCGGACGGACTCGCTGATCAGCCGACGCCGCTCCACGTACGCGGGCAGGATCGTCACCTCGTCGTCGTCGAACCACTCGAACGGCGCCGTCGAGGCCACCAGGGCGAAGTTGGCCCAGGGCTCGAACGAGCCGGACCGCACCACGACCTTGGCGCGCGGCGCCCACTCGGCGATGAGCGCCTCGTGCGTGGTCCCGTGGAACGTCGCCCCGGAGCCGGTGAAGATGTCCTGCACCTCGCCGTACAGGCGCGGGTGGTGGGTCTTGAGCTCGGTGGCGAAGTGCGCCTCCTCGAAGTAGGTCGAGTCCAGGAGCGCCCGCAGCACCGACTGCACGTCGGGCTGCCCGCGCGTCAGGGCGAGGTCCACCCGGTTCGCGCCGTCCGGGATGGGGAAGCCCGCGTCGGTGACCAGCACCACGTCGGTGTGCCCCAGCGTGGCCAGGCTCCCGGCCAGCCCGGGGTGCAGGATCCGTCCGGCTCTCATCGTCGCGCCTCCGTGCTCGTCGTCGTGCTCGTGGTCGTGCTCGTCGTCGTGCTCGTGGTCAGGAACGCCTCGACCGTGGCCCGGTCCTGGTAGGACGGGACGGTCTCCCAGTGCTCGCAGCACAGTGCGGCGACGGCGCCAGCGAACCCCGCGGCGGCGGGCAGGTCCCGGCCCTCGCCGAGGGCCACCGCCAGGGCCGCGTTGAAGCTGTCGCCCGCCCCGTTCGAGTCGACGACGGCGACGCGCACCGGCGCCACCTCGGCCGTGCCGTCGGCCGTGACGACCAGCGCGCCGGCCTCGCCGAGCGTGATCACCACGGCACGCGGGCCGAGGGCCAGCAGGCGCCGGCCCAGCTCCGCGGGCGGCGTGGCGTCGTCGGGCCCGAGGCCGAGGGCCGCCTTGGCCTCGTGCTCGTTCGGGGTGAGCACGTCCACGCAGGTCAGGTCGGTCCCGCGCAGGTCGACGGCGGGCGCGGGGTTGAGGATCGTGGTGACCCCCGCCGCGCGCGCCACGGTGAGCGCGTGCAGGGCGGTGGCCAGCGGGATCTCGAGCTGGGCCAGCGCGACGTCGGCGGCGCGCAGCGTACCGGCTGTCGCGTCGACGTCGGCCGGCGAGAAGCTGCCGTTCGCCCCGGGGTCGACCACGATGACGTTGGCGCCCGCCGTGTCCTTGACGATGAACCCGACGCCCGTCGACTCGCCCGCCGCAACCCGCAGCCCGGCCGGGTCGACGCCCTCCAGCTCCAGGAGGTCGCGGAACTCCGCGCCGTAGACGTCGTCCCCGATCACGCCGAGGTACGACACCCCCGCCCCGAGCCGGGCCGCCTGGACGGCCATGTCGGAGCCCTTGCCGCCGAACGTCCCGCGGAAGTCCCGGCCGATGAGCGTCTCGCCGGGGGCCGGGATCCGGTCCGCCGTCATGACCAGGGCCTTGGCGTAGCTGCCGACGACGGCGACGGCGGCCCGCCCGGCGACCGTCTCAGTAGGCATCCGGGTCCCCCACCAGGCCGTCGACGATCGCCGGACCCGAGCTGGTGCCGACCAGCTCCGCGCCGGCCTCGAACAGGGACCGCATCTTCTCCAGCGAGTTGACCTTGCCGGACACCTTGACCCGGCACGGCGCCTCGATGTTCTCGGCGAGCAGGCGCACGTCGTGCTCCGTGGCCGCGAGGCCGCCCTTGCCCCAGCCCGAGGACTGCTTGACCCAGTCGACGCCCGCCTCGTAGGCGATCCGGGTGGCCTTCACCTTGAGCTCGTCCGTCTCCAGGAACCCGAACTCCAGCATCGCCTTGACCTTGACGCCCTCGGCATGGGCCACCTGCACGATCTCGGTGATGTCCTGGGCGTACAGGTCCTCGTCGCCGCCGAGCAGGAGCCCGGGGTGCGGCGGGAAGTCGAACTCGTCCACGCCCTCGGCCACCAGCGCCCGCAGCGCGGCCAGCCGCATCGACAGGGTGTCGTTGGCCATCGGGAAGTTGAGGGTCGAGGCCACGCGCACGCCCGTGCCGGCCAGCACGTCCTTGGCGAGCGACACCCAGTAGGGCGCGATCATCGCGGCGTCGAACCCGTACTCGACGCAGGTCTCGACGTGCGCGATGAGGCCCGCCCGGGTCAGGTCCGGGTTGACGTTGGTGTACTGGATCGCCTGGGCGACCTGCTTGGAGTCGGTGAAGTCGACGGTCATCGGGGGTCTCCTTGAAGACGGGTGGGATGCGGGCAAGGCGGGCTCAGCCCTTGACGGCCCCCGCCGAGAGGCCGCCCATGATGTGCCGCTGCATGAGCACGAAGATCAGCAGGATCGGCACCACGGCGAGCAGCAGGGTGGGGAAGACGATCTCGTAGTTGGTCGTGTAGGTGGACACCGCGGCGTACACGCCGGTGGTGATCGTCCGGAACTGCGAGCCGGGGCCGAGGATGAGCTGCGGGCTCACGAAGTCGTTCCAGGCGCTCAGCGCGTTGAGGATGAACGCGGTGGCGACGATCGGCCGCATGAGCGGGAACACGATGGTCCAGAGGATGCGCTGGCGCCCCGCGCCGTCGATCGCCGCGGCCTCGTCCAGCGACCTCGGCAGCATCCGGATGTACCCGCTGAAGATGAAGAGCGTGAACGGGATCATCGTCGACGACATGAACAGCACCAGGCCCGGCAGCGTGCCCATGAGCCCGAGCGCCTTGAGCACGAAGATCGCCGGAACCAGGATGATCTGCGCCGGCACGAACATGCCCGCGACGAAGAAGAACAGCAGGAACCGGAACAGCGGCGTGGGCGTGCGGGCGATGGTGTACGCGGCCGGGACCGACGCCCCGATGGCCACCACGTTGCACGCCAGCACCAGGAACAGCGTGACGGCGTAGCCCTCGACCACCGGAAAGCTCGTGTTCTGCCACGCGGCCGCGATGTGGTCGGTGGTCAGGGTGGCCAGGTCGAACCCGAGCGGCGACAGCAGGATCTCCTGCTGCGGCTTGAACGCGTTGACGACCATGATGTACATCGGCACGAGCATGGCGGCCGAGAGCACGGCCACGACGGCGACGCGGACCGCCGTGCGGATCGGGCTGGTGCGCGTCATCCGACGGCCTCCGCTCCTTCTTCGGCCCGCCTGCGGAGCGCGATGATCGTGAATGACAGGACCCCGGCCACGACGACGAGCAGGACCGCCTGCGCGCACGCGAGGCCCACCTTGTTGTTGGCGAACGAGACCGCGAGGATCTCGTACGCCCAGGTCTGCGTGGCGTCCCCCGGCCCGCCGTTGGTCAGGCCCAGCACCACGTCGTAGACCTTGAGCAGCGACAGGATCGACGTGACGATCGTGACCGTCACGGTCGGCGCCAGCGCCGGCCAGGTCACGTGCCGGAACACCTGGGGACCGCCCGCGCCGTCGAGCCGCGCGGCCTCCTGGAGCTCCGGCGAGACCGCCTGCAGGCCCGCCAGGTACAGGACGAGCTGCACGCCGAACTGCGCCCACACGATCACGCCGATGAGGGTGACCAGCGCCCAGTCCGGGTCGGACAGGAAGGGCCAGGTGGACCGACCCGCGTTCTCCAGCAGGTTGTTCACCGCGCCCTGCGGCCCCAGGATCGCCTGCCACAGGAACCCGACGATCAGGGCCGACAGCACGTGCGGGTAGAACATGACGGCGCGCGCGAACGTGTTGAGCGCCGTGGTGCGGCGCAGCAGCAGCGCGAGGCCGAGGGCGGCGCCGTTCACCAGGAACGCGCCGACCACGGCGATCACGAGCGTCACCCAGGCCGCCGGGCGCAGGTCGCCGATCGGGTCGGCGATGATCCGCGCGTAGTTCTCCCAGCCCACCCACGTGGGCGCCTGGCTCGGGATCCCGTTGTACTGCGTGAACGAGTAGTAGACGGCGTACCCGACCGGCACCACCGTCAGCCCGGTGTAGACGGCGGCGGCCGGGAGGGTCATCAGCCCGTTCGCGAGACCGGAGAGGACGCCCCGCCGGGTGGTCGTGGTGCGCGCCATGTCAGCCGAGCTTCTCCGCCTCGTACCAGGCGGTCAGGTCGCCGGCGACGTCGGCCGGCGCGCGACCCTGCCACAGGCCCTGGACGAGCTCGGTGAACTTCGGGTTGAACCCCGCGACCGGCAGCGCGTAGTCGCCGACGGTCTGGTTGCCGGGCACCACGTACGACGGCGCGGCGTCGGACAGCTCCTGCACCATCCCCGCGTACTCGTTGCTGCTGGGCTCCAGGCCCTCGCGGCTGAAGCTGTCCATGTCCGCCTGGGCGGCGATGGCGGCCTCGTCCGTGGTCAGGTACTCGACCAGCGCCGTGGCGCCGTCCGGGTTCGCCGTGCCCTTCCACACCATGTACGGGAAGGCCAGGGTGGCGCCCATGGGTCCGGGGGCGTCTGCGGCGTCGTCGACCGGCGGGGCGAACACGCCCACCTCGAACTCCGGCGGGGACGCCGCGAGCGTGGTGCTGAACCAGGAGCCCATCGGGTAGACGCCCACGTCGCCCGCGATGAAGTTGGCCTCCTGCGTGCCGCTGTCGGTCGCCACGTCGTCGGCCGTCGTGTAGCCCGCGTCGATCCAGTCGGCGACGTGCTCGAACACCGGCTGGAACTGGTCGCCCAGGGTGGAGGAACCGTCCGCGACGCTCTGCTGCCAGCCCGGCGTGGTGACGTTCTGCTGGGGGTGCCAGATCTCCTGGACCTGCACGCCGGTGGCCCAGTCCGAGGCGAAGGCGATGGGGGTGGCCACGCCCTGCTCGTCGAGGGCGGCGAGCGCGTCGTCCAGCTCGTCCCAGGTGGTCGGCGGCTCGGTGATGCCCGCCTCCTTGAAGAGGTCCGCGTTGTAGTACATCAGCGACTGCGCCTGCATGCCGACGCCGACGACGTTGATCGTGCCGTCCGTCGAGTACAGGTCGGCCATCGGGGTGCCGGAGGCCCACTCGTACTCCGTCAGGTCGAGCACCTCCGGGGCGGTGTCGGGCCCCGGCACGATCGACTCGATGACGTCGGGGGCGGTGCCCGCCGCGAGGAGCGCGGGGAACGACTCGGCGACCGACTGGCCGCTGGGTCCCTCGATCTTGACGTCGATCCCGGTCTCGTCCTCGAAGGGCTTGACCAGCTCCTCCCACTTGGCCTGGGTCAGGTTGTCCGTGATGTTCACGAGCATGCGCACGGAGCCGTCGTCGGCCGCGTCGCCGCTGCCGCCCTCCGAGCCGCAGGCCGCGAGCGCGAGGACCGGGGCCATGCCGAGCACCACGGCTCCGCGCGCTCGGCGCAGGAACGTAGTTGACATCTTTGTCTCCCTACCTTGGGGTCCGAGCCGGGCCCGGTCGCGGGCACGGCTAGTTGTCATACATACTACATGTGCAAAGTGCGATGCAAGGGTGCGCTACGCGTCGCGCAGGTGCCCCCGGTACGGCAGCTCGCCGAGCACCGACACGTCGGTCTCCCGGGTCGAGTCGTCGAGGCGGTAGATGCCGTCGTCGGCCACGAAGAAGTGCGGCGCCCCGGGGAACTCCAGCTCCCGCGGCAGCGGCTCCTTGTCGGTCCAGGCGAAGTACGAGCGCCCGAAGGTGTCGCGGTCCTTGCGGCCGTAGAGGCTGAGGTCGCCGGCCGTCTCGGGGCTCAGGACGGCCCAGTGCACGCCGTCCTCGACCCAGTACGCGCGGTCGGAGAGCAGCACGGACTGCCGGTCGGGGTCCGTGAACACCTCGGCCCAGAACGAGTCGAGCGTGCTCACGTGCCGCACCAGGAACATGAGGTCGTGCGCGTGCCACGCGGTGCTCGGGGCGACGTCCGCCTCGTTGTGCCAGCCCGTGGCCGACGCGAAGTACCCCGCGGGCGTCTGGTACCGCGCGTAGGTGGCGAGGCACGCGTCGACGAACCGGCCGAGCTCGGGGTTGCTCACCTCGGCCAGGATCTCGTCGATGCCGTAGAGGCTCAGCCCCATGCCCGCGACGAGCATGGGCGACGTGGTGCGCAGCACGGTCTCGCCGTTCACGTACCAGTAGCGGTGGAAGCGGGTGCAGCCCCGCTCGTCCACCCAGGCCGAGCGCGCGACGTGCAGGGCCAGGCGGACCGCCTCGTCGAGCAGGTCGCGGCGCCCGAACCGGCGCGCGCCGAGCACGAGCGGCACCATCATCAGCCCGTAGTACTCGGCCGGCTCCAGGATGCCCCCACCGGCCCGCTCGGTCGGCTGCCGGTAGGCCCCGGCGCTCGCCTCGTCGGGCACGCCCGGGGCCGTGCTCAGCCGCACGAGGGTGTCGAGGTCGTCCTCCAGCTCGTCCGCGTACCGGTCGTCGCCGGACAGCTCCGTGTACCGGAGCTTCGCCCAGACCCGCGCGTACTCCTGGTTGACGGTGCCCTCGGGCGTCGGCCGACCGCCGCCGTACACACGGCACGCCTCCAGGTTCGCCGCGACCGCGGCCAGCACCTCCGCGACCTCCGCGGGGTCCAGCAGGTGCCCGGCGTGCCGCAGCCCCTCCAGCAGGCCGATGCAGCCCGCCATGTTGTGGATGAGGCCGGCCGTGGCCGACTCCCCCACCTGGAAGCCGATGTGCTTGAACTGGCCGTCGTCCTGGACGGTGCGCGCCTGGAACAGCATCATCCGGCGCCACAGGTCCAGCCCGCGGTCGTCGGGGTGCCGGGCGAGCGCCTCGGCGAACGCCGCCGTGGCGGGGGCGGAGAACGCCTGGTGCCCGCTGGTGAAGTCGATGAACGTGGCGGGGTTGGTGCCCCACACGCTGTGGTTGTGGAAGCCCCGGATCTGGCCTTCCGCACCCACCCAGGTGCGCATCCAGCGGGCGAGCGCGGTCACCTTCGGCGACGTCGCGGGCCCGGTGGCGTGGTGGGTGGTCATGACGTGCTCCGTCCTGTGGATGGTTCGTGCGGCGCGAGGCGGTCGGCCGGTACCAGGCCGAGCCGGTCCAGCTCGGCCCAGAGTGCTTCGGGCACGTCGCGCGCGATCCGCTCGGCCGACGTCGTGACGTGCGCCGCGGTCCGCATGCCCATGACCACCGACGCCACGGCGGGGTGCCGCAGCGCGAACCGGGCCGCCAGGTCGGGGACGGTCACGCCGTACGGCTCGGCGACGTCGGCGATGCGGTGCACCCGGGCGACCAGGTCGCCGGGCGCCTCCGCGTAGTCGAACCGGGCACCGGGCCGCGGGCGCGGGCTCGCGAGCAGCCCCGAGTTGTAGACGGCGGCCGCGACCACCGACACCCCGCGCTCGACGGCGGCGGGCAGCAGGTCCTCGACGGCGACGGCGTCCACGAGCGTGAACCGCCCCGCGCACATGACGACGTCGACGTCGGTCTCGCGGACGAACCGGGCGAGCATCGCCGACTGGTTCATCCCGGCGCCGATCGCGGAGACGACGCCCTGGTCGCGCAGCTCCACGAGGGCCTGGACGCCGCTCGTGGACGCCTGCTCCCAGTACGCGTCGGGATCGTGCAGGTAGACGACGTCGACGCGGTCCAGCCCGAGCCGACCGAGACTGCCCTCCAGGGACCGCAGCACGCCGTCGCGCGAGAAGTCCCACTCGCGCCGGTGGGCGGCCGGGACGGCGAACCCGCCGTCGTCGGTCAGGTGCGCGCGCTCCGGCGTCGGCACCAGGGCCCGCCCCACCTTGGTGGAGACGACGTACTCGGCGCGCGGGCGGCCCGCGAGCGCCGCGCCCAGCCGCCGCTCGGACAGCCCGAGCCCGTAGTGCGGCGCGGTGTCGAAGTACCGGATCCCGGCGTCCCAGGCGGCGTCGACGGCGTCGCGCGCCTCCTGGTCGGTGGTCTCACGGTAGAGGTTGCCGAGCTGCGCGGCGCCGAGGCCGAGCTCGGTCAGACGGGTGCCGGTGCGCAGGGTGTGCTCACGCATGCGGTGCTCCCAGGTCGTCGGGGTGGGCGAACGGCAGGCCGGCGGCGTACCGCTCGGCCTCGGCCACCACCAGGTCGCCGATGCGGTGGAGCTCGCCGCCCGCCGACCCGGCGACGTGCGGGGTGAGCACCACGTTCGGCAGGTCCCACAGCTCGCTGTCGGCGGGCGGCGGCTCCTGCTCGGTCACGTCGAGCACGGCGTCGATGCGGCCGGTGCGCAGCTCCGCGACCAGCGCCGCCTCGTCGACCACGGCACCCCGCGCGGTGTTGACCAGCGTCGCGCCGTCGGGCAGCAGCGCCAGGATCCGGGCGTCGATCTGGCCGATCGTCTCCGGGATCGCCGGCTGGTGGAGCGACAGCACGTCGCTCTGCGCGGCGACCTCCTCCAGGGTGCCGTACCGCGCTCCGAGCGCGGCCGTGCTCTCCGGGTCCAGCTCGGGGCTCCAGACGACGACGTCGAGGTCGAACGGCCGCAGCAGCTCGATGACGCGGCGCCCCACCTGCGACGCGCCCACGATGCCGACGGTCCGGCGGTAGTTGCCGAGGTGCGCGGGCTCGCGCTCCCGGTCGGGCAGACGCCGCGTGGCGCGGTACTCCCGCTCCGCGGCTCGCGTGCGCTTGTTGGCCAGCAGGACGGTGGCAAGCGTGTACTCGGCGACGGGCAGGGCGTTGACGGCGCGCGCGTTGGCGGCGACCACCCCGCGCGCGGCGTGGGCCGCGGGGTCGGCCAGGCAGGTGCTCGCCACTCCCCCGGCGTAGAGCACGGCGCGCAGCCGCGGGGTGTCGTCGACCGTGATGCGGGGTGCGCCCCAGCCCGCGAGCAGCACCTCGGCGTCGGCGAGCGCCCGGCGGGCCATGTCGGTGCCGGTCCCGGTGACCACGTGGGCGACGTCGACGTCGAGCACCGCCGCGATCCGGTCGAGGGCGTCGGGCGTGAAGACCTGGCCCACGAGGGACGGGGGCCCGAACGCCAGGACGGCGCGGGGGCGCTGGGACATGGTGGTCATCTCTCTGTGCTGGGTGGGCTGGTGGGTGGGCTGGGCCGGGTCACGGCCGGCGCGGGGCGAGCCGCAGGCCGGCGTCGGCGGGGCGGACGTGGGGCCCGGCGGGGGCCGACCACGCCCCCGACTCACGCTGCGCGGCGATGAGCGCCTCGTCCACCTCGATGCCCAGACCGGGCGACCTGCCGAGAAGTATCCCGCCGTCGGTGAACTCCTGGTCCACGTTCAGCCCCACCGGGGCCTCCAGGTCCTGCACCTCGGTGACGAGGTGGTTGGGCACGGCCGCCGCCGCGTGCGCCACCGGGTTGGCGTCGTACGCCACCGGGCTCACGGGGAGGTCCCGGCCGAGGGCCAGCACCGAGACCCGGAGGAAGTGGGTGATGCCCCAGACGCTCCCGGCCTGCACCACGCCCACGGCGTCGGCGTCGAGGAGCTGGCGGTACTGCTCCAGGCCGGTGAGGTTCTCCCCGGTCGCGACCGCGGCCTGCACACCGGACACGACGGCGCGGTGCCCCGCGACGTCCCAGCGGCGCACGGGCTCCTCGATCCAGGTGAGGTCGACCTGCTCCTCGACGCGGCGGGCGAGCCGGACCGCCTGGTGCCGGCCCCAGGACTCGTTCACGTCGTACATGATCGCGGGCTGGTCGCTGTTGACGCGCAGCACGTCGCGGACGGCCGCCAGGCGCTTCACGTCGCGGTTGATGTCCAGGCCGCCCTTGACCTTCGCGCCGGTGTAGCCGCGTTCGGCCCATCGCTCGTAGAGGCCGACCAGCTCGTCGTCGTCGAGCGCGTACTCCAGGCCCGAGGCGTAGCCGGGCACGAACCGGTCGGTGGCGCCGAGGGTCTGCCACAGCGGCTCGCCCGCCATCTTCGCCTTGAGGTCCCACAGGGCCATGTCGAGCGCGCCGATGGTGCCGAAGGTGCCGCCGTGGTGCCCCGACTTGAACACGAACGCGAGCATCCGGTCGTACAGCGCGGTGACGGCCCGCGGGTCCTGCCCCTCCAGGGCGGGAAACACCCGCTCGATGTCGGCGTGGGCACCGAGGCCGACGCCGGTCAGGCCACCGTCGGTCTCGACCAGCACGATCGGCACCTCGGTCACGCCGCTGGCCACCACGCCGTTGACGTCGCCCACGGGTCGACCCCAGCGATGGATCGTGGTCAGGCTCCGGTACCCGGTGATTCGCATCGTGCTCCACATCGTCGTCGAGACAGCACGCTCGCGACCCTGCGCCAGCATGTCATTCATAACTTATGATACGAGTGACGATAGTACAACACTCGACTACGCTCTCTCTGGTGAACTCGACACCCGCGGCCGGCGCAGCCGTACCCCGCCCCCAACGGCACCGGCCCCCGCTCGCCGCGGCTGTCGTCAAGAGCCTCGTCACGGCGATCGTCGTCGGCGACTACGCCCCTGGCTCGGCGCTGCCGCCGGCCGGCGTGCTGTGCGAGCAGTACGAGGTCAGCCGCACGGTGATCCGCGAGGCGACCACCACCCTGGCCGAGAAGGGCCTCGTCGCCACCCGCCAGGGCTGGGGCACGGTGGTGCTCGACCAGGAGCAGTGGAGCCTGCTGGACCCGATGGTGCTCGACGCGCTCTTCCAGCGCGAGGACCGGCTGGTCTACCTCGACAACCTCGTCGAGGTGCGCGCCACCCTGGAGTGCGCCATGGCCGCGCGGGCGGCCGGCCGGCTGGACGCCGCGCAGCGCGCCGCGCTGACGGCCAAGGCCGAGGAGCTCGCGGGCCTGATGGACGACCCGACCGCCTACGCGGCGGCCGACGTCGAGTTCCACGAGCTGATCCACCGCGCCTCGCAGGACGCGTTCGGCCGGGCGATCGTGTCGAACATCCAGGGCAAGGCCCTGCACACGCCCCAGTACAGCGGGCACCCGACGCGCGAGGACATCGAGCTGACGCACCGGCAGCACACACACATCCTGGACGCGCTGCTGGCGGGCGACGCGGAGGCGGCGTCGGCCGCGATGCACGACCACATCACGGGCAGCTGGGCCCGCCGCCGCCCGACGGACTGACCCCACCCGCTCGTTGAGTGCTGGATATTCGCCCTCCTGGCACACGAAAAAGGGCGAATATCCAGCACTCAGCGGGTCACGGGGTGGGGTGGAGGCGGTTCCACTCGGCTACCCAGGTCTGGCCGAAGGCCTTGGCCACCGCTCCCGTGGTCGAGAAGCGGAGGGTCTCCTCGTCCAGGCCCGCGTCCTCGAGCGACGTCGGGCGGACCACGTTCGTGCCCACCTTGTCGCTCCAGCGTGACAGACCGTACGTCTCGGCCGGGGCCGAGAACGTGGCCGAGCCCGCCGCGTACTCCCCGCCGCCGATCACGACCGAGTGGTCGAGCTCGATGCGCGACGGCGCGTAGAGCGAGTTCGCGCTGTTCCACACCGTGGCGCGGTCGCACCCGTTGGTGGCGTCGGTCGCGTAGTCGGCCGCCGTGCAGGCCAGCCCGGTCGCGGTGACCCGCGGCACGTACCAGTCGGCGATCTCCGGGTAGACGATCGGGGTGCCGTCCGAGTAGGTGTGCTCCCCGCTCGTGTAGTGCTCGTGCCAGGTCGCGACCGTCTGCGGCGTCGCGCTGTACTTCTCGCCGGGACGCACGTCGAGGAACGTGTTGAACCGGCTGTGCACCACCCAGGCGTTGGACACCGGCAGGGACTTCTCCCCCTTCTGGTGGTAGAGCATGTCGTGGCCGGTGCGGTCGACGTCGATGTAGACGTTGTCGTTGGCCGTGTTGCTGTGCCCCGACTGGAAGAACACCCCGGAGTGCGCGCCCTGCACCACGTTGTGGTGGAACCGCATGCCGGACGCGCCGTCGTCCATGTAGAACGCGTCGTTCGAGCCGCCGATCTTCTCGAAGTGGTTGTGCGCCACCTCGTTGCCGAGGAACGTGTAGTCGCGCCCCGTGTAGACCACGCCCTGGTCGCCGGCGTTCTTCACCAGGTCGTAGAAGTGGTTGTGGTTCACCTTCATGTCGTTGCCCATGATCTGGACCGCCATGTGCGGGGCGTCGTGCACATAGTTGTGCTCGAACGTGTTGCCGACGCCGTACAGGTACCCGGCCGGCGTGTACGTGGCGAGCTTGGAGAACCGCGCGATCTCGTTGTACCGCGCCACGTTGTCGCCCCGTTCCAGGGTGCTGCGGTCGCCGCCGCCGAGCAGCACGCCGCCCCCGCCCAGGTCGTGCAGGTACGAGTTCCGCACCACGTTGCCGTGGCCGCCCTGGAAGGTCTGGTAGTCGGGCATCGCGGTGATGGTGTCGGCGGGCCGGCCGATCCGGACGGCGTCCATGCTCACGTTCGAGATCTCGACGTCGTCGATCAGCGTGTCGACGGCGTCAAGGAGCTGCACCCCGCTGACGAGCGACCCGGTCATGCCGAGCCCGCGCAGCGTGACGCCGGTGGTGCCGTCCAGGTGGAAGAAGTTCTTGTCGAAGGACATCAGGGAGATGTCCTTGCCCTCGACCGTCCCGTCCGCAGGCCGGTAGTAGAGCACGTCGTGGCCGTCGTACCGGTCGACGTAGTACTCCCCGGCCACGTCCATCTCGGACAGCACGTTGACCACCTTGACCTTGGTCCACTCGTCCTGCGGGATGTACATCGAGGGGTACTTGGCGTAGAGCCGGTCCTCGTTCCACGAGAGCAGGCGGACCATGTCGTTGGCGTAGTTGTTGCCGAGGTAGCCCGACAGCCACGCCTCGGTCTCGTACCGCGAGCTGTCGACGTCCTCGATCCACCGCGGGTCGAGCTGCACCGGCACGTCGGCGTACTCGCCGAGGCCGCGGCCGCCGAGGTCGTCCACCACGGGCTCGGCCTGCGGCGCCCAGCGCTGGTAGCGGTCGCCCCCGGCCGCCCGTCCACCCACCGTGAAGATCGACGGCGTCATGGTCCGCATCTGCTCGGGCGTCCACGAGCCGCGCTCGTCGGGGTCGGCCAGGGTCTGCTTCTTGTCCTCGAACTGCCCGCGCGGCGTGGTCCCGCTGCGCTCCCAGGCGCCCTGGGCGCCGAACCGGCCGAGCAGGTCGACGTTCATCAGGTCCTGCGGCCCGGCGGCACCCCACTTGCTCCCGGTGCCCCACAGGTGGCACGCGGTGTCCTTGGTCTCGCAGGCGTTCCCGTTCGGGTACTCCGCGAGCGTCTGCGTGGATCCGTCGACCACCAGCTCGGGCGCGAACGGCTGCTGCACCCAGTTGAAGCCGTTCTTGTAGAGCGTGCCCGGGTCGATCCCCTGCGCGCCCAGGTCGTAGACCCAGACGCCGTCCCGCAGCGCATCGCTGTCGAGGCGCGCGTTCGCCGCGTACCGCGGCTGCGCCAGCTCGTCCGCGCCGAGGTCGGCGAGCCGTTGCCACCCGTCGGCGGGCAGCTCGTGCGTGCCCGTGATGGTCACCTCCTCGCCGCGGTACGCGGTGTAGGTGACCCACGAGTTCGCGGCGCCGCTCAGCGCGACCGTGTCGTCCAGCACGTACTCGCCGCACCGGACGTAGACGGTGCCGCGCGCCCGCTCCGAGGTGCGGCCCGCCAACGCGTCGCGCGCGGCGGCGATCGTGCGGAACGGGGCCCGCTTGGTGCCCGGGTTCGCGTCGTCGCCCGTGGGGGCGACGTACACGACCAGCCGCTCGTGGGCGGACGGCGGCGGCAGCGCCGACGCCGGGGCGCCGGCGCCGAGCGCCGCGACCGTCGTGAGCACCAGGCCGGCGGCGACCGTGCGCAGCCGCATGCCCGGATGGATCCTTCTCGTCATCGAGAGACTCCCTCGTCGTGTGCCATGCAGAGAACATGTATGACATGTGCACAGTAAAGGGAGGGCTGCCGCCCCCGCAAGCCTCAGCTCCGGCGGCGTGACCCCCGGACCATCGCGACGCCCACGGCCACCAGCACCCCGGCGGCCAGCGCCACCGAGCCGACGGTCGCGCCGGTCGCGGCCAGGTCGCCCGGCTCGGCCGGGTCCGGTTCCGGCCCGGCCGACGGGTCGGTGCCCGGCCCCGGGCTCGGCGCCTGCGTGGCGTTCGTGAGCACGAAGTCGAGCCCGGTGACCTCGGTATCCACCACCTCGAAGGTGACGCTGCCCTCGCCGTCCACCACGTACCCCTGGCCGGGGTGCACGACGGCGGTGTACGTCCCCGGCGGCAGCTCCGTCGTCCAGGTGCCGTCGGCGTCCGTGGTCGCGGTGCCGGCCCGCGCGCCGCCGGCGTCGGTCACGGTCACCGTGGTGTCCGGCACGGGCGCGCCCTCGGTGTGGGTGACCGTGCCGCCGACGGGCAGCTCCTGCGGCTCGACGGACTCGTCGACCAGCGCGAAGTCCTCCTGGAGCAGGTCCTCGCCGGCGCTGGTCACGGTGACGGACCGCTCGGTGACGTCGGCGGTGTAGCCGTCCGGCACGGTGAGGGTGATCGTGTAGTCGCCCGGCGGCAGGTCGCCCACGAAGTACCCGCCCACGTCGTCCGTGACCAGCGTGACCGGGCCGTCCGGGCCCGTCACCGTGACGGTCGCCCCGGCCACGGGCTCCCCGGCGTCGTCGGTCACGGTGCCGCCGATCGCCCCGGGGTGAGACAGGCCGAAGTCGACGCCGGTCACGTCGTCCGCGCCGACCGAGACGTCCCGCGTGTCCGGACCGTCGGCCCGGTAGCCGTCGGGCACGGTGACGCTCACGGTGTGGTCGCCCGCCGGCACGCCCTCGAAGACGTAGGTGCCGTCGGCGCCCGTCGTCGTGCTGACCGTGCCGTCCGGGCCCTCCCGCGTGACGACGACCCCCGCGACGGGTTCGCCGCCCGCGGTCACCGCGCCGGAGACCGACGCCGGCGCCCGCAGCACGAAGTCGTTGCCGGTGCTGGCCTCCTCCTGGCCCACCTCCACCGTGATGTCGCCCGGCGTGGTCGCGACCGTGAACCCCTCGGGCAGGTCGCTCAGCGCGAACGTGTACTGCTGCGGCTGGTCGTTCTCGGCGTCCCAGCCGACGTGGTCGATGACGTACTCGCCGGACGAGCTCGTCACGGCCGTGAGCGGCGCCCCGCCGCCGACCGGCGTGAGGGTGACCGTCGCGCCGGGCACGGGCGTGCCGTCGTCGGTCAGCACCGTGCCGCTCACGGCCACGGGTACGACGTCGCGCGCCGCGAGGTCGACGCCCGTGGCGTCGGCGTCGGTGAGGTCCACGTCCGTGACCAGCCGCTCGCCGTACGGCACGAGCCCGAACGGGTGCTCGTCGTCCGCCTCCGGCAGGGTGGTCAGCTCCACGCTGTAGCCGGACGCGGCCGTGTACCCGGGAAAGGCGTACTGGCCGCTGTCGTCCGACGTCGTCGTAGCCAGCTCGGCGCCGTCCGGCCCGAAGAGGGTGAGGGTCGCGCCCGGCAGCACACCCTGCGGGGCCCCGGCGTCGTCGACGAGGTTGACCGTCCCGGAGATGTCGCGCGCCAGGGAGGCGAACCACGTCTGGTACACCGGGAAGCCGCTGCGCTGGAAGAACTGGACGGTCAGGGTCTTGATCGGCGTCGTGGGCCGGAACCAGCCCGCGGCGCCCGAGGTGTCGGTCGCGTCCGCATTGCCGATCAGCTCGCCGGTGGCCAGGTCCCACGCGGGTACGTCCGCCGGGTCCCCCGTGCACGACGGTGAGCCGGCGACCGTGCAGTAGTTGAAGCCGCCCTGGAAGCCGAGCTCCGTGCCCGCGAGCTGCCGCCCGTCGGCGCCGAGCGCGGTGACGACCGCGCGGTCCGCGTCGATGTCGCCGAGCACGAACGCCCAGCCGCCCGCCGGGGTCGGGCGCTCGAACGTGTAGGTGGTGGTCGACGGCGACGTGGGCCGGTCGGCCTGCGGGCGCAGGTTGAGGTACTGCTGGTCCCGGCTCGACCCGAAGACCGCGCCCGGCGGCGTGGCCGCGCTCAGCCAGGAGGACGCCCCGGAGATCACGCCGACGCCACCGCGCGAGTCGGAGGTGACCGTGGCCTCGGGAAATCCGCCGGCCGGGAGCCGCACGCTCGTCGACCAGTCGCCGGCCGAGCCGGTCAGCGGGTCCCACTCGGCCCATCCGGCGGTGGTCTCCGCCGACGCCGACATCGTCGGAATGACAGCGCCGATCGCGACGAGAACCGCCGTCGCGAGCACGCCCAAGCCCCCTGCAGTGCGCTTCACGATCGACACGTTATGAGACAACCCGTCTCAGCGCGCGTGGAAAGATGCGCCCGCATCGGAATTCCGACGGATCAGGCGCCGAACTCCCGGGCCCGCAGGCGCGCCAGGTGGGCGTGGACCAGCGGCAGCACCGACGCGCCCTCGCCGCTCGCCGACGCGACCCGCTTCATGGAACCGGCGCGCACGTCGCCCACCGCGAAGACACCCGGCACGGTCGTCTCCAGGCTCGCCGGCGGCTGGCCGTCGACCCAGGCCTCGCGGGGCACGTCCCGGCCGGTCAGCACGAAGCCGCGCTCGTCGAGCGCCACGCCCTCGGGCAGCCACGCGCAGTCCGGCTCGGCACCGAGCAGGCAGAACAGCCCGTCGGCGGAGGTCTTGGTCGACTCGCCGGTCTCCAGGTCCTCGAGGCGCAGCCACTGCAGCCAGGCGTCCCCGCCGCCGTCGGCGACGACGGTCCGGGTGCGCACCTGGATGGTCGGCGTCGCCTCGATCTCCCGCACCAGGTAGTCCGACATGGTCTCGGCGAGGCTCGCGCGGCGGACCAGGATGGTCACCCCGCCCGCGAACTTGGCCAGGTGCACGGCGGCCTGGCCGGCGGAGTTGCCGCCGCCGACCACGAAGACGTCGCGGTCCTGCATCTCGCGTGCCATCGACGTGGCCGCCCCGTAGTACACGCCCGCGCCCACGAGGTCCTCGACCCCGGGCACGCCCAGGCGGCGGTAGCTCACCCCGGTCGCGAGCACCACGGTCCGGGCGCAGAGCTGCGCGCCGCGGACGTGCACGTGCTGGTGCTCGGGCTCGTTCGGCGGCCCCGGCTCGATCCGGGCCGCGGGGCGCCCCGTGAAGAACCGCGCGCCGAACCGGCTGGCCTGGATGCGGGACCGCTGCGCGAGCCGCATGCCCGAGATGCCGCGCGGGAACCCGAGGTAGTTGCGGATCATCGAGCTCGACCCGGCCTGGCCGCCGATCGCGTCCCGTTCCAGCACGACCGTGGCCAGCCCTTCGGACGCCGCGTAGACGGCCGTGGCCAGGCCCGCGGGTCCGGCGCCGACGATCGCGACGTCGGCGATCACACCGTCGGGGATCGAGTCGAAGCCGCCGTAGATCGCCTCGGTCACGGCGGCCGGCGTCGCCGCGGACAGCGCCTGGCCCCGGAACGTGCTGACCACGGGCAGCTCGGCCCCCGGGCCGGCGGCCTCGAGGATCGCCTCGGCCTCCTCGTCGTCCGGCGTGAGCGAGCGGTAGGGGAAGCCGAGGCGCTCCAGGAGGTCCCGGACGGCCGCCGCGTTCCGGTCCCCGGGCTCGGCGACCAGGTCCGTCACGGTCACGACGGGCCGGCCGACCGACCAGCCCCACTCGGAGAGCAGCTCGATCAGCGCGGTGTGGAACTCCTCGTCGCGCGGCCCGCGCGGGAGGATGACGTACGTGTCGAGGTCGCGGCGCGTCATCGCGTCCCGCAGCTCGTCCAGGCTGTCGTTGAAGTACTCGAACGGGACCAGCGACACACGCCGCGCGGTGGCGACGACGGAGGGGAGCTGGTGCAGCAGCTCGATCGCCGTGCCGTCGGCCAGGTGGTGCTCGGCGGCGACCATCGCGATCTGCTCGCCCTCGCCGACGAGCGCCCGCGCCCGGTCCAGGCACGCGGCCAGGCCGTCGGTCAGCTCGATCCGGTAGTCGCGGTCATACCGGGCGCGGAACTCCTGCTCGACGACGTCGGCGTGGTCGCCGCCCGCCAGCAGGATGACTGGCCTGTCGTCCATGGCGCCCAGCGTAGACGGTGACCGACCCCGTGCAGACGCCGACCGGCCCGGCGGACGCCGGGCCGGTCAGCACCCGTCAGGTCAGCAGCGCTTCGCGCCGGACGCGACCGCGAGGCCGGTCACCGACGTCGCCGTGGACTTGAAGACCACGGTGCGGCCCTCGCCCGCCTCGGCGAACATCTGCGCGCCCGGGCTGCACGAGGCGTCGCCCACGTAGACGCCGTCCAGCGTGTACTGCTTCAGGCGCGGCATGAGCGCGTCCGACGGCAGCGTGGCCGACTGCCACGCCTCCTTCGGGGCGTCCTCGGTCACCGTCAGCGTCGTGTCGGACGCCGTCAGCACCCACGCGCGCTTGGCCGTGGACGAGGTCTCGTCGAACAGGATCCCGCCCTTCCGCGTGGCGAACGAGTACGCCCGCACCGAGTTGTTCCACGCGCCCGCCTCCGTGTAGCCGGGGTCGCGGTCCGTCACCCAGTAGGCGCCCTTGGTGCTGAGCGCGGGGTAGCTGACGGTCTCGGCGCCGTTGTCCAGGCCGGCCAGGGTGGTCCGGCCGGTGCGGGTGTCGAACACCTCGACGCCGAGCGCCCAGTCCCAGCTCCCGTCGTCGTGCTGGAACACCTCGTAGCGCACGTAGGCGATCCGGCCCGCCCGGACGGTCGGCGCGGTCGCCGGGCCCACCCAGTCGTGCTCCACGGTGCGGACGGTGCTCGACCGGCCCTTGAGGTAGTGTACCTCGTCGATCCAGGTCTCGGCGTCCCACTCCGACCAGGACACGACGTCGCCGTCCATGCCGAGCCCGGTCACGCGGCCCGCCGTGGTGTACAGCGTGGTCGCCCGCCCGCCGGTCAGCGGTGCGGACATGATCCGGAAGTCCGTGTAGTCGGCCGCCATGGACAGCCACACCACCCGCTTGCCGTCGGTCTGGGCGAAGCTGTTGATCCGCCCGTCGGCCGCGGAGACCCGCCGGGGCTCGCCCCGGCCGTCGGTACGGCCCACCCAGATCGACGTCGGCTCCGTGCCGTCGGCGCTGGACCGGGCCACGGCCCACCAGTCGCCGCCGGTCGAGGGCTGCATGTCGGTGTACAGCCCGGTGTCCAGCCGGTCGAGGAGCAGCGACGTGCCCTTGCCCGGCAGGTTCTTCTCCCAGGCCTCGGTGACGCCGCGCGAGTCGAACGCCCGCTCGACGACCTTGAGCTGCTTGCCCTTCAGGCCGTACGACCGCGCGGCCGCGACCACGGCCTCCCGGCCGTCCACGAAGTCGGACAGCGGCGTGAGGTACTCGGTCAGCGCCCGGTAGACGATCTTGTCGGCCAGCTCACCGCCCAGCGCCTCGCGGACGTCCCACAGCGCACCGGAGACGATGGTCGAGTTCAGGTGCACGCCGCCGTAGTCGAAGCGCGCGTCGGTGTCGATGAGGTGGTTGAAGTCCGCCGTCGTCATGCCGTCGTCGAGGTCCCGCAGGGCGCAGTCGACCGGGGCCGTGGTGCGGCACAGGTCGCCGCCCAGGAGGCTCGCCTCCGGGTCGCTCATCGGGATCCCCGACACGTCGACGTCGATCGCGTTGCCGAAGTAGTCGGCGATCGCCTCGTTCAGCGCGCCCTGCTGGCCGCTGTAGAGGAAGCCCGCGGTGTGCTCCACCACGCCGTGCGTCATCTCGTGGCCGACGACGTCGAGGTCGGCGGCGAGCGACTTGTACTCCGAGTCGCCGGTCCCGTAGACCATCTTGGTGCCGTCCCAGAACGCGTTCACGAACGGGTTGCCCCCGTAGGTGATGCCCACGAACGAGTCGAGCGCCATGCCGGCGTCGTCCAGGCTGTCGCGCCCGTGCTCCACCTTGTAGTACTCGAACACCTGGGCCGCTGCCCAGTGCGCGTCGACCGCGCCGAGGTCCGTCAGGTCGGTGCCCAGCGTGCTCGACGGCGAGGCGAACGGCGCGATGCCCTCGGGCCACATGCCGGCGGTGTCGTAGTAGTCGTTGTGCGTCGCGTCCCAGGTGGTGATGGGCACGGTCCGGCCGTCGGCCAGCGTGTGGGTCACGTCCGTCGTCAGGTAGGTGCCCGTGGCGTCCACCCGCTGCAGCCCGACGTCGACGGTGGTGCCGTCGGCCTTGGTCCCCGTGCCGGTCACCGGCGTCACGCCGTTGCCGGACGGCGGCGGCTCCGTCCCGTCGGTCCCGCCCGCGGCCGCCGTCGCCTCCTGGTCGGCCCGCAGGGCCTCGACCTGCTGCGGCGCGGCCAGCGTGCGCAGGCGGCTGGAGCTGAGCAGCACGGTGCCCGAGGCGGCGTCGACGTACACGTCGGTGAGCACGGGCTCGCCCGTGACCGGCGCGGTACCGCGCACCAGCACGTGCCGGGCCAGGATGCCGGTCCCCGACGGGACCACCGCAAGGCCCTGGTCGCTACCGGTGAGGTCCGGCGTCGCCGCCGACGGCGCCGTGCCGGGCCGCACCCCGCCCGCCACGACGGCCGCGCCGCCGGACAGGCTCCTGCCGATCCCCTCGACGGCCCGCTCGACGGCCGTGGCCGCGGGCAGGGTCTGCGCCGTCGTGTCGACGTCGAGCTCGGTGAAGTAGGAGCCCGAGGTACCGGTGACGGTCCGCTCGCCGCCCTGCTTCTCCATGCGGACCACGTACTGGCCGCCCAGCACGGGCAGCTTCTTGTACCGCTGGTCCAGGCGGACGGTCTCGCGGGCGCCCTCGCGCTGCACGTCGGCGGTGACCAGCGTGGCGTCGGGGTCGGCGATCCCGTAGCGCGACCGGTGGCCCTCGAGGTGGGTCCGCGCGGCGGCGGCCGGGGCGAGGGCGGCGTCGACGGGCTCGTCGAGCCCCTCCACCAGTCCGGGCGTCTCCGTCTCGGGCACCGGGGTGGTCGCGGCGGTGCCGGGCAGCTCGGCCGTCGCCTGGGCCGGTACCGCGGCCGGTGCCGGTGCCGCGTGGGCGGCGGGGACCGCGGCCCCGAGCAGGGCGGCCGCCGCCAGCACGGCGACCGCACGGTTGGGTCTCTGGATACGCATGGGCTTCTCCTACGACCCTCTCGGGCCGGACTGATCTGGTACCGGCCGCACCCTCGCGCCCGTCGGACGAGACAACTGTGCTGACCGATGACATACCGGACAAGGAGAAGATTGCGCACCTGCGCAGATGAGCAGCGTGGGTACCGCCGCGCGGTCCTAGGCTTGGGTCAAGGCCGCTACGCGTGCGTCCGGGCGAGCAGGCCCTGCTCGGCGGCGAACAGCCCGATCTGGAACCGGGTGCGCGCGCCCAGCTTCTCCGCGAGCGCCGTGACCTCGGCCTGGACCGTGCGCCGGCTGATGTCGAGCGTGCGGGCGATGGCCTCGTCGGTCAGCCCGCCGGCCATGAGGTCGAGGATGGACCGCGTGCGCTGCTCCAGCCGCACCCGGGGCAGCGGCGACCAGGCGGCGGCCGGGTTCGCCCCGGCGACGCCGGCCTCGCCGTCGGGCGGTGCGCCGGCCGACCCGGCGCCCGAACCCCACATGGACTGTGGCATCGCCGCGTCCCACACCCGCTCGAAGAGGTCGGTCAGCGCCCCCACCAGCGCGGGGGCGTGCACCACGAGCGAGGCGCTGCCGGCGTCGTCGCCGGCGGCGGGCAGCATGGCGATCTTCTGGTCCACGACGACGAGCTTGAGCGGCACCTGCGGCGACAGGCGCAGGCCGGCACCGGTCGCCTGCCCGCCGAGCGCGGTCTCGAGCGAGACCGGGTCGGTGAACGTGGCACTCTCGTACACGCTGCGCAGCTCGACCGTCGGGCTCATCGCGGGCCGGTCCACCTCGTCGAGCAGCTCGGGGGTGGGCTGGAGATAGGGCGGCCGGGCGAGGTGCAGCACCTCGTGCGTGGCGGTCTCCATGAGGTGCCAGTACAGCGCGCCGACCTGTTCCGTCCCGACCACGACGTCGACGAGCGCCGTGTCGCCGGCCTGGCCCGTGGCCTCCTGGTAGGCCTTCTCGAGGTGGTCGGCGTGCAGCTCCCAGACGGCGATCTCCAGGCGGCGCCGGGCGAGCAGCGTGGTGAGCACCGCGCGGGGCGGCAGCGCGGACCAGCGCCGGGCCCGGGACCGGCCCGGTCCCGCCGGCACCCCCACGACGAGCCCGTCCGCCTCGAGCGTGGTCAGCGCGGCCCGGACCTCCGCGGCGCCGAGGCCCACCGCCTCGGCGATCCCGGCCTCCGGCACGGCGTCGCGCGCCACGAGGTGGTCGAGCACGCGGACCGTGGGGGGCGTCGCGACGTCCAGCGACCGGCGCACGTCGTCCGAGATCATGGCTTGCCTCCTTGGCACAGGTGCTCGCGCCAAGTCACCCTTGCCTCGGCGGCGGGCGGACGGGGCCCGCTCGCTCGTTTTTTCGGAGACCTTAGCCCTTCACGGCGGGCATATCGCCGTAATTCACCCGCTCGCTGCCCGCACCGGAGGTCGTCGTGACGCGGCGCCGGCGGACCGGGTAGGGGATCGGGTGGGCGACCGTCCAGGCGGCTCCGGCGCAGATCATCTCCTTGTACCGGGCGGCGAGACGGCCGCCGGGGGCGGCGTCCTTGGCCCGGTCGTCGGGCGTGACGAGCTGGATGACGGCGTCGCGCCGGCCCAGGCTGATGCACTGGTGCACGTACCCGAGCGGCGTGTGCGGGAGCCTGCCCCCGGTCAGGCGTGCCGCGATCGAGTCGGCGGCCTGCCAGGCCATCGGGATGCCGGAGGCGCACGACATGCGCAGCACGTTGTCGACGGGGCCGTGCGCCAGCGCGGCGTCGCCCGCGGCGTAGACGTCGGGGTGGGAGACGGAGCGCATGGTCTCGTCGACCACGATCCGCCCGTCCGCGCCGACCCGCAGGCCCGTCGCGGCGGCGATCGGGTGCACGCCGAACCCGGTGGTCCACACGGCGACGTCCGCCGGGATCGTCGCGTCGCGGGTCACCACGGCGGCGGAGTCCACGCTCGTGACGTCGGTGTGCTCGTGGACCGTGACGCCCAGCCGGTCGAGGACCGCGCGCAGGTGGCGCTGCCCGGCCGCCGAGAGCCAGTCCCCCAGGCCGTCGCGGACCGCGATCGCGACGTCCAGGTCGGTGCGGGCCTCCGCGATCTCGGTGACGGCCTCGATGCCGGTCAGGCCGCCTCCGACCACGACCACGCGGCCCCCGGGCGCGAGACCCGTCAGCCGCTCGCGCAGGCGGAGCGCGCCCGGCCGGCTCGCCAGCTCGTGGGCGTGCTCGGCGACCCCCGGCACGCCGTGGTCGGCGAGCACGCTGCCCAGGGCGTACACGAGCGTGTCGTAGGCGAGCACGTCCCCACCGTCCGCCCCGGTCACGGAGACGGTCCGGCGGTCGACGTCGACGGCGGTCACACGGGCCACCCGCAGGCGCACGCCCGTGCCGGCGAGCAGGTCGCGCAGCGGCCGGGGGCGCAGGTCCTGGCCCGTGGCCACCTGGTGCAGGCGCACCCGCTCGACGAAGTCCGGCTCGGCGTTGACCAGCGTGAGCTCGACGTCGTCGGGGTGCAGCCGGCGGGCCAGCCGGCCGGCGGCGGAGGCTCCGGCGTACCCGGCCCCGAGAATGACGATGCGGTGCTTCATGGGATCCCTCAGCTCGTGTCGGTGGGACGGTTGTGTGCCTCCTGAACCGGACGGCACAGCGATCCCTGACACCCCGCCCCTGTGACGCCGGTCACAGGGGCCGGTCCCGGCTCACCAGCCCCGGATCAGCGGCTCCCCGTGCTCCGTGGCCGCCCACTGGCGGCCGGCCCGGCCGAGCTTGTCCGGGTTGACCTGGCTGAGCACGGCGGTGATCCCGTCGGCGGTCGCCTCCAGCGTCATCACGCCCACCAGCCGGTCGCCGACCACGACGACCAGCGCCGGGAGGCCGTTGGCCGTCCACGCGTAGACGTCGGGGCTGCCGCCCAGCATCGCGCGCTTGGCCTCGGCCGGCCGGAACAGGCCGCGCAGGAACTTGGCCACGGCCGTGGCACCGAGCACGGCCGTCGCGCGCGCCGCGACCTTGCCGCCGCCGTCGCCCACCCCCACCACGTCGGCCGTCAGCAGCTTGACCAGCGGTTCGAGCTGCCCGCTCGTCGCGGCCGCCAGGAACTCCTCCACGACGGGCCGCGCGACCGCGAGGTCGACCGCCGCGCGGGTCCGCTCCCCCGCCAGGTGCTGCTTGGCCCGGTGGAGCACCTGCTGGCTGCCCACCTCGGTGAGGTCGAGCATCTCGGCGATCTCCGCGTGCGAGAACGCGAACGCCTCGCGCAGCACGTAGACGGCCCGCTCGTTGGGCGTGAGCCGCTCCATCAGCACGAGCATCGCCGTGGACACGGAGTCGCGCTGCTCCGCCGTGTCCGCGGGGCCGAGCATCGGGTCGCCGCCGAGCAGCGGCTCCGGCAGCCACTCGCCCACGTAGACCTCCCGGCGGGCCCGCGCCGACCTGAGCTGGGTGAGACAGAGGTTGGTCAGCACCCGAGTCAGCCAGGCCTCCGGCACCCGGATCTGCGAGCGGTCGGCCGCCTCCCACCGCAGGAACGTCTCCTGCGCGGCGTCCTCGGCCTCCGCCGCCGACCCGAGCAGCCGGTAGGCGATGGCCTCCAGCCGTCCCCGGAGGTTCTCGAAGAGCTGCAGCTCGTTCTGGCTCGGCGACTCGGTCGTCATGCCGCGACCCTACTGCCCGAACTCACCCGCTGACACGGCCCGGTTCGCGCGCCGCCGGACGGCCCCGGCCCTACGCTGGTGCCACCATCGAACCGTGCCCGGCCGGCCCGGCACGGTCGCCGGGAGGAGACTCAGCATGTCCTTCGTCACCCGTGGTTTCTCCGGTCGTCGCCGTGAGCCCGACACGCGCCTCCCGCCGGGGCAGACGCTGGTCCAGGACTGGCCCGTGCTCAGCGCCGGGCCCACCCCGCACGTCGACACCGCCGACTGGGAGCTCACCGTCCAGGACGAGACCGGCACCGACCACCGGTGGAGCTGGGACGAGCTCCTCGCCCTCGGGGTCGAGGACGTCACCGTGGACATCCACTGCGTCACCCACTGGTCCCGGCTCGACATGGGCTGGCGCGGGGTGAGCCTCGACAAGATCTTCGAGGACGTGGAGTCCGAGCACGAGTACGTCATGGCGCACTCCTACGGCGGCTACACGACGAACGTGCCGCTGGAGGACCTGCTGGACGGCAAGGCCTGGATCGCCACGGAGGCCGACGGCGCACCGCTCGACCCGGAGCACGGCGGACCCGCCCGGCTGCTCGTGCCGCACCTCTATTTCTGGAAGAGCGCCAAGTGGGTGCGGGGCCTGACGATGATGCCGGACAACGACCCGGGCTTCTGGGAGCAGTACGGCTACCACCTCTACGGGGACCCGTGGAAGGAGGAGCGCTACTGGTGAGCGCGCCGTCCGTCACCCTGGGCCGGTCCCGGCCGCGTCCCGCGTGGCACGTCGCGACCGTCGTCGAGACGCGCCGCGAGACGCCCACGGCCGCGCGCCTCGTCCTGGACGTCCCCACGTGGCCCGGCAGCGAGGCGGGCGCGCACCTCGACGTGCGCCTCACCGCCCCGGACGGCTATCAGGCGAGCCGGTCGTACTCGATCGCCTCGGCGACGCCGGCGGGACAGGTGGTGCTCGCGGTCGACGAGCTGCCGGACGGCGAGGTCTCGCCCTTCCTGGTCCGCGACCTCCGGCCCGGCGACCAGCTCGAGCTGCACGGCCCGCTGGGCGCGTTCTTCGTCTGGCGGCCCGGCACGGGCGACCGCCCGGTCCAGCTCGTCGCGGGCGGCTCCGGCGTGGTGCCGCTGTACGCGATGGCCGCGGCGCACGGCGCTGCCGCCGACCCCGCGCCGTTCCGGCTGCTGTACTCCGTGCGCACCCCGGACGACGTGTACTTCGCGGACGAGCTCGCGGGGCTGGCCGGCCCGGCCTTCGCGCTGGACCTCGTCTACACGCGCGAGGCGCCGGCCGGCTGGCCCGACGCCGTCGGGCGGCTCACGCGGGAGGCCCTCGCCGCCCGGACGGTCCCGGCCGCGCACCGCCCGCACGTCTACGTCTGCGGCTCGACGGGCTTCGTCGAGACGGTGGCCCGCTGGCTGCAGGAGCTCGGCCACGCCGCGGCGGACATCCACACCGAGCGCTTCGGAGGTCTTTGATGACACACCACCTGGACGGCAACGTGCTCGCGGGCGCGCTCTCCGAGGTCTTCACGACCGACATGACGGCCGCGCGCGGCCGCTGCGGCGGCTGCGGGCACATGGCCGCGATCGCCGAGGCCATGGTCTACACCGACGCCCCCGGCCTCGTGGCCCGGTGCGCCGGGTGCGACCAGGTGCTCGCGACGGTCGTGGACACCGGTGACCGCGTGATCCTGAGCCTCGCCGGCCTGAGCGCCGTCGAGCTCCGGCGCTGAGCCCGTACCGGGCTGAAAGTGGACGCGGGGACCTTGACCTGGGCCACGCGGCGGCGGAGTGTGAGGAGGGACGGCAGCGCCGTCCGGACGCTGCCCCGAGCACAGGGAGTCCGTCATGTACGTACGCACCACCGAGGTCCGAGGTGATCCCGCCGGGATCGACGGCGGGCTGCGGATCGTCCGCGAGGAGGTCTTCCCGGCCGTGACCGCCATGGACGGCTGCGTCGGGATGTCGATGCTGGTCGACCGTGAGTCCGGGCGTTGTGTCGCCACGACGGCGTGGCAGTCGCACGACGCGATGATGATGAGCGCCGACGGCGTGCGCCCGCTGCGCGAGCGCGCCGTGCAGGCGCTGGGGAGCACGGGGGGCGGCGACGTCCACGAGTGGGAGGCCGCGGTGGTCCACCGGGACCACGCGACGCCCGACGGCGCGTGTGCGCGCCTCACCTGGCTGAGCGGCGGCCAGGACATGGTCGACCGCTGTATCGACCTCTACCGCATGGTCATCCTGCCGCAGCTCCAGGAGATGGACGGGTTCTGCAGCGCCAGCCTCATGGTGGACCGCGAGGCGGGCCGGGCCGTCGGCACGACCGCCTTCGACAGCATGGGGGCCGTCATGGCCGCCCGCGAGGCCACGGCCCGCATCCGCGAGCGCGTGGTCAGCGAGCTCGGCGCCACCGTCGACGGCATCGACGAGATGGAGATCGCGTTCGCGCACCTCCACGTACCCGAGATGGCCTGAGGTCAGGGCTCCAGGTCGGTCAGCCCCCGGCCGCTGCGCAGGTCGAGCGGCACCGAGACCTGGTCGTGCGCGATCAGCCAGGTGCCGCCGACCTTGCGGAGGCAGAACGTGGCCCGCACCCACATGCCGCTCGTCGCGGACCCGTCCTTCAGGGTGCCGCTGAGCCGCCCGAAGGCGTGCCCGAACGCGACGGTCTCGTCGACGGCGAGCGCCAGGTCGCGGAGCTCGTAGTCGACCTCCTCGAAGACCGCGAGGACGCGTGCCCAGCTCGCCAGCTTGGCGTCCGCGCCCACGTGCTGCAGCGGTGGCTCGACGTCGAAGGACACGACGTCGGCCGCGTAGAGCTGCCGCAGCGCGTCGAGGTCCTTGGCCCGCAGCCCCTCGACGATCCCGTCCAGCCGCCGCCGGATCTCCGCCTCGTCGTCCTGTCGCATGGTCATCGCCGTCCGTCCCTTCCGTCGGGTGGTTCCTCACAGGGGTGACGGACGGGAGGGACGGAACGTGACCGTCAGCGGTCGCCGGCCCCGGCGCGGTCCTCCTTGGCGACCAGGGTCAGCACGTCGTACGTGGCCACCTGCTCGTCGCGCTGGTTGGTGAGCACGGCATCCCAGCGCACCTCGCCGTAGTCCTCGTCCTCGCGCGGCGTGATCTGGGCGGCCGTCAGCCGCACCCGGATCGTGTCCCCGGGCGACACCGGCGTCAGGAAGCGCAGGTTCTCCAGGCCGTAGTTCGCGAGCACCGGCCCCGGCGCGGGGTCGACGAACAGCCCCGCCGCGAACGACACGAGCAGGTACCCGTGCGCCACGCGCCCGGGGAAGAACGGGTTGGCGGCGGCGGCCTCCTCGTCCGTGTGCGCGTAGAAGGTGTCGCCGGTGAAGTCGGCGAAGTGCGTGATGTCGTCGAGGGTCACCTCGCGCGGCGCGGACTCGACGGCGTCACCGATCCGGAGGTCGGCCAGCGACCTGCGGAAGGGGTGGCCCGCGTCGGTGCGCGACGGCGCCCCCGCCCGCCACCTGCCGGTCAGGCCGGTCAGCGCCGCGGGGGTGCCCTGGATCGCGGTGCGCTGCATGTAGTGCTCCACGGCGCGGACGCCGCCGAGCTCCTCACCGCCGCCCGCGCGGCCCGGCCCGCCGTGGACCAGGTGCGGCACCGGGGAGCCGTGGCCGGTCGACGACCGCGCGTCGTCCCGGTCGAGCACCAGCACCCGCCCGTGCATCGGCGCGATCCCCGTGACGAGGTGCCGCACCACGTCGGGGTCGGCGGACGCGACGGTGGCCACCAGCGAGCCGCCGCCGAGGTTGGCCAGCCGGACGGCGTCGTCGAGGTCGCGGTAGCCGATCACCGAGGCGACCGGCCCGAAGGCCTCGATGTCGTGCACGGCGGGCGCCGCGGGGTCGGCGAACCGCAGGAGCAGGGGCGCGACGAACGCGCCGTCCGGCGCGGGTCCGCGGCTGCCGTCGGCGTGCACCACCTCGGGCTCCGCGAGGTCGCCGACCACGATCAGCCCGCCGCCCGCGACGAGCTCCCGGACGCGGCGCAGCACCTCCTCCTTCTGCCCCGCGCTCGCCAGGGCGCCCATCGTGACGCCGTCGGCCCGCGGGTCGCCGACCACGACGCGCTGCGCGATCCGCTCGCGCACGGCCTCGATCACGGCATCCTCGCGGTCGGCCGGGACGATCACCCGGCGGATCGCCGTGCACTTCTGCCCGGCCTTCACGGTCATCTCCGTGACCACCGAGCCGACGAACGCCTCGAACTCCGGGCTCCCGGGCTCCACGTCCGGGCCGAGCACCGCCGCGTTCAGGGAGTCGGTCTCCGCGGTGAGCACCACGCCCCGGCGGATCACGGCGTCGTCGACCGCGAGCACCCGCGCCGTGGACGCAGACCCGGTGAAGCTCACGGCGTCGCGCACGTCGAGCACGTCGAGGAACCCGCGGGCCGGGCCGCTGACGAGCTGCAGCGCGCCGTCGGGCAGGAGCCCGGAGTCGACGATCGCCCGCACCGCGGCCTCGGCGAGGTACGCCGTGGCCGAGGCCGGCTTGACGACGGTCGGGACGCCCGCGAGGAAGGCGGGCGCGAACTTCTCCAGCATGCCCCAGACGGGAAAGTTGAACGCGTTGACCTGGAAGGCCACGCCCTGCCGCCGCACGCGCACGTGCTGGCCGCCGAACGACCCGTCGCGGGACAGGCTCTCCGGCGGCCCGTCGACCAGGAGCTGCGCGTTGGGCAGCTCCCGGCGCCCCTTCGACCCGTAGGTGAACAGCACGCCGATGCCGCCGTCGATGTCGACCAGGGCGTCCCGCCGGGTGCCGCCGGTGCGCAGGCTCACCTCGTAGAGGTCGTCCTTGACGCCGGTGAGGTGCTGCGCGAGCCGCTTGAGCAGCAGCGCGCGCTGGTGGAAAGTGAGCGCGCCGAGCGCGTCCTGGCCCACGGTCCGGCCGTAGTCGACGACGGCCCGCAGGTCGACCGGGCTGCCGGAGACCGCCGCGACCGGCTCACCGGTCGAGGCGTCCCGCACGACCTGGGCCTCGGCGTCCGAGGGCGGGCGCTGCCACGCCCCCAGGACGTAGCTGTCGAGGGTGCGCACCGGGGTCTCCGTCGCGGTCATGGCGTCTTCCTTTCGGCTGTACCGACGTCTCTGCAGGTCACTCGTCCCATGTGAAGAACCCTTCGCCGCTCTTGCGCCCCAGCCGGCCCGCTTCGACCATCGCCCGCAGCAGCCGCGGCACGGCGAACCGCTCCCCCAGCTCGCGCTCCAGGTGCTCGGCGATGCCGAGCCGCACGTCCAGGCCGACCAGGTCGGTCAGGCGCAGCGGCCCGACGGGGAACCGGTAGCCGCGCACCATCGCGGTGTCGATGTCGGCGGGCGAGGCGACGCCCTCCTCGACCATGCGGATCGCCTCGAGCGCGATCACGACGCCCAGGCGGGAGCTCGCGAAGCCGGGCGTGTCGGACACGACGATCGAGGCCTTGCCGAGCGCTGCGACCCAGGCGCCGGCCTCCTCGACGAGCACCGGCACGGTCGCCCGGCCACGCACGATCTCCACGAGCGCCGACGCGGGCACGGGGTTGAAGAAGTGCAGCCCCACGAAGCGCTCGGGGCGCTCCAGGTGCCCCGCGAGGGTGTCGATCGACAGCGACGACGTGTTGCTGGCCAGCCAGGCGGTCGGCGACAGCACCCGCTCGACGCGCGCCAGGACCTCGACCTTGGCCGCGAGGTCCTCGGGCACCGCCTCGACGACCAGGCCGGCCGGCCCGACGTCCGCGACGTCGGTGGTCACGCGCGCCCGCTCCGTCAGCTCGGCGACGGTGCGCGGGGTGGTCCCGCGCTCCACGCTGGCGGTCACCGCGCGCTCCAGCCCTGCCTGCGCCCGGGCCGCCGACTCCCCGTCGCGCTCGACGACGACGACGTGGGCCCCCGCCAGCAGGAAGGCGTGGGCGATCCCGACGCCCATCCGGCCGCCGCCGACCACACCGACGTTCCGGGGCAGCGTCATCGCTTCTTCCGTTCCAGGAACGCGGTCATCCGCTCGCGCTTGGCGGGCGACTCGAACAGCACGGACTGCGCCAGGTCGTCGATGTCCGGGTGCGCCGCGCGCGGCGCCCGGAAGACCTGCTTGGTGTAGCGGACCGCCGTCGGGTCCTGCTCCGCGATCCGGTCCGCGAGCGCGTCGGCCGCGCCCACCAGGTCGGACGACGCGTGGACCGCGCTGACCAGCCCCGCCGCCAGCGCCTCGGGGGCGTCGAGCACGCGGCCGGCGAGCAGGACCTCCAGCGCGAGCGTCTCGCCGACGAGCTCCTTGAGCCGCCAGGACGCGCCCGCCGCGGCGATGATGCCGAGCCCCACCTCGGGGTTGCCGAACCGGGCGTTCTCGCCGGCCAGCCGGAAGTCGGCCGCGTAAGCCAGCTCGGCGCCGCCCCCGAGGGCCCAGCCGTCGACGGCGGCGATCACCGGCATCGGCAGCCGGGCGATCCGCTCGAACAGCCGCGAGTTGATCCCGGCGAGCGCGTCGTCGCGGCCACGCTCGCGCAGCTCGGCGATGTCGGCGCCGGAGGCGAACACGCGCTCGGAGCCGGACAGGACCAGGATGCGCGGCCGGGCCTCCAGCTCGGCGCAGACCTCGTGCAGCTCGCCGACCATCGCCTTGTCGATGGCGTTGCGTACCTCGGGCCGGTCGAGCCGGACGTGGAGGCGGTCCGCGCGGTCATCGACGCGCCGCAACGCTGCTGCCATGGCCTCATCACCTGGGGGTCGCACCGGCGTAGCGTCGTCGCGCTACTTACTGACCGTTCGTTCTGTGCAGCATGGCACGCGGGACGGCCGGGTTCAAGAGCGGCGATTCGTCAGCGGCGGGCGCCGGGCTGGGCGCGCAGCCCCTCGAACGCCATGGCGACGACGGCGTCGGCGAGCTGGTCGGCCGTGAGCCCACCGCCGGGGCGGTACCACTCCACCAGCGAGTTGACCATGCCGAAGAGCAGGCGGGTGGCGGTGCGCGCGTCGACGTCCGACCGGAGGGCGCCGTCCGCGACCGCCTCCTCGACCAGGCGCGCCACGGCGTGGTCGAACTCGCGGCGACGCGCCAGCGCCTCGCGCTCGACGTCGGTGTTCCCGCGCAGGCGCAGCAGCAGCGTGACGAACGGCAGCTCCTGCACGAGCACCCGGACGGCACCCCGGATGACGCGTTCGAGCCGCTCCAGCGCGCTCGGCGCGGCGGCGTCCGGCGCCCCACCCGGCTGGCCGTCCGGCTCCTGGAGGAGGGCCTCGAGGTTGCCGAGCGCGCGCTCCAGCGCCAGCCGGAGCAGCTCCTGCTTGCCGCTGACGTGGTAGTAGATCGCGGACTTGCTGGTCCCGAGGCGTTCGGCCAGCTCGCCCATCGACGTCGCGTCGTACCCGCGCTCGTTGAACGCCTGGACGGCGACGGCCAGCACCGCGTCCAGGTCGTACGCCACACGCCCGGCGCGGCCGTTCCCGCCCCGTCGAGCGGGTGCGGGAGCGGCGTCGGGATCACTCATGCGAGCCAACCTAACCGACCGGGAGGCCGTTGCCGCCGCCCCCACCCCGGTGTTAGCCTGACTGAACGATCGGTAAGTAGGGCTCCAGCACAGGAGACGTCATGCCCGCAGAAGAACCGCCCACGACCGCTTCCCAGGAAGCCGCGCGGCTCGCGGCGTTCGACTCGCTCATCGCCGCCGACCAGCGGATCGAGCCCACCGACTGGATGCCGCCGGCGTACCGGAAGGCGCTGGTGCGGCAGATGTCGCAGCACGCGCACTCCGAGATCATCGGCATGCAGCCCGAGGGCAACTGGATCACGCGCGCGCCGAGCCTCAAGCGCAAGGCGATCCTGATGGCAAAGGTGCAGGACGAGGCCGGGCACGGGCTCTACCTCTACTCGGCGGCCGAGACGCTGGGGACCACCCGCGACGAGATGCTCGACGCCCTGCACTCGGGCAAGGCCAAGTACTCGTCGATCTTCAACTACCTCGCGCCGTCGTGGGCCGACATGGGCTCGATCGGCTGGCTGGTGGACGGCGCCGCCATCGCGAACCAGGTGCCGCTGTGCCGCGCGTCCTACGGCCCGTACGGGCGCGCGATGGTGCGCATCTGCAAGGAGGAGTCGTTCCACCAGCGGCAGGGCTTCGAGATCCTGCTGGCGCTGATGAACGGCACCGACGAGCAGCAGGCCATGGCGCAGGAGTCCGTGAACCGCTGGTACGCGCCGGCCCTGATGATGTTCGGCCCGCCCGACGCAGAGTCGCCCAACTCGCGGCAGAGCATGGCCTGGAAGATCAAGCGCTTCTCGAACGACGAGCTGCGCCAGCGGTTCGTCGACATGATCGTGCCGCAGGCCGAGATCCTCGGGATCACGCTGCCCGACCCCGACCTGCGCTGGAACGAGGAGCGGGGCCACCACGACTTCGGCGAGCTCGACTGGGCCGAGTTTCACGCCGTCCTGCACGGGAACGGGCAGGCGAACGCGCTGCGCCTGGCCAAGCGCCGCGCCGCGCACGCCGAGGGCGAATGGGTGCGCGAGGCCGCCCGGGCGTACGCCGAGCGCACCGCGACGAGCGAACGGATGGCGTCATGACCGAGGAACCACGCCGGGAGACCTGGCCCCTGTGGGAGGTGTTCGTGCGCTCGGCGCGCGGCCTCTCGCACGTGCACGCCGGCTCGCTGCACGCGCCGGACGCCGAGCTGGCGGTGCGCAACGCCCGCGACCTCTACACCCGCCGCAGCGAGGGAGTCTCGATCTGGGTGGTGCCCGCCGCCGCGATCACGGCGTCGGACCCCGACGCGAAGGACGCGTGGTTCGAGTCCCCGCGCGGCAAGGACTTCCGGCACGCGACGTACTACACGGCGTCGCAGGCCGTGCCGCACCTCTGACCCGTACCGCCGGCCCCCGGCCGGACGGCCCGACGCTCGATGGAGAGCCCATGCAGAACCAGCACCAGTCCCCGTCCGCGGTGCTCACACCCGAGGCGATCGCCGCCCGGGTCGCCCCGCAGGACAGCCCCGCCCGGGCCACCGACGACGTCGCGCGGTACGCGCTCGGCCTGGGCGACGACGCCCTGGTCCTCGCGCAGCGGCTGGGCTCGTGGATCGCCGCCGCGCCCGAGCTGGAGGAGGACGTCGCGCTCGGGAACATCGCGCTCGACACCCTGGGGCACGCGCGCGGCCTCCTGACCTACGCGGGTTCCGCCTGGGACCAGACCGAGGACGACCTCGCGTACTTCCGGGACGAGGCGGACTTCCGGTGCCGGCAGATCTTCGAGCGGCCCAACGGGGACTTCGCGTGCACGATCGCCCGGCAGCTCGTCGTGTCGGCCTACTTCACCGTGCTCTACCGGCGCCTGGCCGACAGCGCCGACCCCACGCTGGCGGCCATCGCCGCCAAGGCGGTCAAGGAGGTGGAATACCACCTGGACCACGCCACGCTCTGGACCGTGCGCCTGGCGCTGGGCACCGAGGAGTCGCGGCGGCGGATGATCGCGGGGCTGGAGGCGATCTGGCCGTTCGTGGACGAGCTGTTCGCCGCGGATCCCGCCGCCGACGCCGTCCCGGCTGCCGCCGTGGCGCCCGCCGGGCTGCGCGAGCCGTTCGACGCGCTGCTGCTGCCGGTGCTCGACCAGGCCGAGCTTCCCGTACCGGGGATCGCGGCCGTCCGCGGCGGCGGCCGCCTCGGGGTGCACTCCGAGGCGCTGGGCCCGCTGCTCGCGGAGATGCAGGTGCTGGCCCGGCGGCACCCGGGGGCGGTGTGGTGATGAGCGCCGTCGACAGTCCCGTCGAGCGCGTCGCCCGCCCCCGCCCGGAGGCAGGGCCGGAGCGCGCCGTGTGGGATGCCGCGGCGACCGTCACCGACCCCGAGGTGCCGGTCCTGACCATCGAGGACCTGGGCGTGCTGCGCGGCGTGCGGATCGTGGACGGGTCGCCCGTCGTGGACATCACGCCCACCTACTCGGGCTGCCCCGCCGTCGACGCGATCCGCGACGACATCGTCGCCGTGCTTCGCGAGCGCGGCTTCCCGGGGGCCCGCGTGGACGTGGTGCTCTCCCCCGCGTGGACGACCGACTGGATGAGCGACGCCGGCCGCCGCAAGCTCATGGAGCACGGCATCGCCCCGCCGGGCCGCCGGGCCGGCGGCGTCGTCGCGCTGGGCCTGGGCGTCCGGTGCCCCCGGTGCGGCTCGCTGCACACGCGCGAGCTCGCACGGTTCGGCTCGACGTCGTGCAAGGCGCTGTACGTCTGCCAGCGCTGCCGGGAGCCCTTCGACCACTTCAAGGAGCACTGATGCCGGTCGCCGACACCGGTGTCCCCGCCCCGCCCGGCACGCGGCGTCGCGCCCGGTTCCACCCGCTCACCGTCGCGGCGGTGCGCACGCTGACCGCGGACGCCGTCGAGGTGACGTTCGACGTCCCGGACGACCTCGCCGACGCCTACTCCTACGCGCCGGGCCAGTACGTCGCGCTGCGCGCGCGGGTCGACGGCGAGGAGGTGCGCCGCACCTACTCGATCTGCCAGGCGCCCGTCCCCGGCTCGCTCAAGGTGGGCATCAAGCGCGACATGGGCGGGCTGTTCTCGCCCTGGGCGATCGACCACCTCGCCCCGGGGATGACGCTCGACGTGATGAGCCCCGAAGGCCTGTTCGTGTCGCACCGCCCGCCCGGCCAGGGCGGGCGCGTGGTCGGGGTCGCGGCGGGCAGCGGCATCACGCCGATGATGTCGCTCGTGGAGCACACGCTCGGCTCGGCGGCGGACAGCACCTTCGACCTGGTCTACTCCAACCGGACCACGACGGACACGATGTTCGTGGACGAGCTGGGCGACCTCAAGGACCGCTACCCCGCCCGGCTGGCCCTGCACCACGTGCTCACCCGCGAGCGCCGGGGCGCCGAGCTGCTCTCGGGCCGCCTCGACGCCGACCGGCTGCGCCGCATCGTGACGGCTCTGATCGGGCCGGACGACGTGGACGAGTGGTTCCTGTGCGGGCCGTTCGAGATGGTGCAGACCTGCCGGGCCGTGCTGGAGGAGCTGGGTGTGCCGCCGGAGCGGGTGCGGCACGAGCTGTTCACCACGGGCCGGCCGGAGCGTCCGACGGCGCCGTCCGGGGCCCCGCCGGCGTCGGGCGCCCCGGACGGCGAGTCGCACTCGATCTCCTTCCGGCTCGACGCCGCGACGTCGACCGTGACCAGTCCGGCCGGGGCGCGCGAGAGCGTGCTGAACGCCGCCCTGCGGGTGCGCGGCGACGTGCCGTTCGCCTGCGCGGGTGGCGTGTGCGGCACATGCCGGGCAAAACTGGTCTCGGGCACGGTGGAGATGGTGGAGAACTACGCGCTGGAGCCCGAGGAGCTGGCGCGTGGCTACGTCCTGACCTGCCAAGCGATCCCCACCAGCGAGGAGATCTTCGTGGACTACGACTCATGATCACGCTCACGATCGAGGACGAGATCGCCGAGGTGGTGCTCGACGCGCCCGGCCGGCTGAACGCCCTGGACGAGGCCGGGCTCGCCGAGCTGGACGACGCCTACCGGCAGGCGGAGGCCGCCGGCGTGCGGGCGCTGCTCCTGCGGGGCGAGGGCCGGGCGTTCTGCGCCGGCCGGGACATCTCGGGGGTCGACCCGGCGACGGACGACGCGCTGGGCTACCTCCGCAACCGGGTGACCCCGCTGCTGTGGCGCATGGCCGCGTTCCCGGCGCCGACGTTCGCCGCGGCGCACGGCGCCTGCCTGGGTGTGGGGCTGGGCCTGCTGATCGCCACCGACGTCGTCTACGTGGCCGACGACGCCAAGGTGGGCTCGCCGTTCGCGAACCTCGGGGCGACGCTCGACTCGGGCGGGCACGCGCTCTTCGTCGAGCGCCTGGGCGCGCACCGCGCGCTCGACCTGGTCTATACGGGCGAGCTGATGAGCGGGGCCGAGGCGGTCGCCGCCGGCCTCTTCTCCCGGGCCGTGCCCGGCCCGGAGCTGCTCGGGTTCACGCGCGACCGGGTCGAGCAGGTCGCGCGCGGGGCGACGAGCGCCTTCCTCGCCTCCAAGCGCCTGGTCACCGAGCTCCGTGACGAACGGATCGCGTTCTGGGCCGCCGTGGCCCACGAGAGCGAGGCGCAGGGCGACCTCAGCCTGACCGACGACTACCGGGAGGGCTTCGCCGCCTTCCAGGAGAAGCGGCGCCCCACGTTCACGGGCCGGTGACCTGGACGTTCCTGGTGGCACGGGGTCACAGGCGGACGATCGCCGGGAGCGGGTTCTCGATCGCGTCCGCGACCGTGCGCATGAAGGCCGCCGCCGTGCCGCCGTCGCAGACCCGGTGGTCGAAGACGAAGGACATCTGGGTGATCTTGCGCGGCACGATCTGGCCGTCGACCACCCAGGGCCGGTCGATGATCCGGCCGAAGCCCAGGATCGCGACCTGCGGGTGGTTGATGATCGCGGCGCTGCCGTCCACCCCGAGGCTGCCGTAGTTGTTCAGCGTGAACGTGCCGCCGCTGAGCTCCCCGGGCGTGGACCTCCCGACCCGGGCCCGGGCGGTGAGGTCGCGCAGGGCCGTGTCGAGCTCGCGCGTGGTCATCGAGTCCGCGCCGAGCACGGCCGGGGCGACGAGCCCGGTCTCGCCCTGGACGGCGATGCCGAGGTTGACGGCGTCGGACACGACGATCTCGTCGCGCTCGGTGTCGAGCCGCGCGTTGAGCACCGGATAGGCCTCCAGGCCGGCGACGACGAACCGCGCGATGTGGGCCAGCAGCCCGGGCCCGGGGTCGTCGGGCGTGCGGGTGGCCTCGCGCAGCTCCCAGAGCGCGGTGGCGTCGACGTCGACCCAGACGGTCGCCTCCGGGATCTCCGCGCGGCTGCGCGAGAGCACCCGGGACGCCGCCCGCCGGAAGCCGCTGAGCGGGATCCGGTGCTCGCCGGGGGCGGCCGGGGCGACGGCGGCAGCCGGGCTCGGTGCCGAGGCGGCCCGTGCCCGCTCGACCGCGGCGCGCACGTCCGACCGGGTGACGGTCCCGCCCGCGCCCGTCGGCGGGATCGCGGCGAGGTCCAGGCCCGCCTCGCGGGCCAGCCGCCGGACGATCGGGGAGATCACGCGGACCGGGCTGCTGTCGTGCGGGGGCTCGGGGTTCGCGACGCCGTCGTCGGCCGGTGCCGCGACCACGGCAGGCACGGCGAGCGCAGCGGGCCGCGTCCCGCGGGGCCGACGCCGCCGCCCCGCGCCGGGATGCGCGGACGTCCCGTACCCGACCAGCACGTTCCCCGACCCGGCCTGCTCCTCGGTGCGGTAGGCCTCTGCCTGGGGGTCGGGCTGGGGGTCAGGCTCCGGGTCGGGGTCAGGCTCCGGCTCCAGGTCGGCCGAGATCGTGATCAGCGGCCTGCCCACCTCGACGCACTCCCCCTCGGCCGCGTGCAGCACGCCCACCCGGCCGGCGTACGGGCACGGCACCTCGACCACGGACTTGGCGGTCTCGACCTCCACCACCGGCTGGTCCATGGTCACGACGTCACCCTCGGCGACCAGCCACTGCACCACCTCGGCCTCGGTCAGGCCCTCGCCGAGGTCGGGCAGGAGGAAGGTCTGCTCGGTCGTGGTGCTGGTCATGCGTCCTCCCACTGCAGGTCGTCGACGGCGTCGAGGATCCGGTCGACGGACGGGAGCTGGAGGTGCTCCAGCTTGGGCGGCGGGTAGGGGATGTCGAAGCCCGTGACGCGCCGGACGGGCGCTGCCAGCGAGTGGAAGCAGCGCTCGCCCACCCGGGCCGCGATCTCGGAGGCGACGCTGGCGAACCCGGCCGCCTCGGCGATCACGACGGCACGCCCGGTCGACTCCACGGCCGCGCAGACCCCGGCGTCGTCGAACGGGACGATCGAGCGCAGGTCGACGACCTGGAGGCTGCGGCCGTCGCGCGCGGCCGCCTCGGCTGCCTCCAGCGCGACCGGCACGGACGGGCCGTAGGCGATGAGGGTGGCGTCGGTGCCCGGACGGCGCACGACGGCCGTGCCGATGCCCGGCCCGCCGCCGTCCGCCAGGGCCACCTCGCCCTTGGCCCAGTAGAGCTTCTTCGGTTCGAGGAAGACCACGGGGTCGGGCGAGGCGATCGCCTCGCGCAGGAGCCAGTAGGCGTCCGAGGGGTTCGACGGCGCGACGACGTGCAGCCCGGGCGTGTGCGCGTAGTAGGCCTCCGACGAGTCGCTGTGGTGCTCGACGCCGCCCACGCCGCCGGCGTACGGGACCCGGATGACCAGGGGCAGCTCGACGCGGCCGCGGGTCCGGTTCCGCATCTTCGCGATGTGGCTGACCACCTGCTCGAAGGCGGGGTACGCGAAGGCGTCGAACTGCATCTCGATCACCGGCCGCATGCCGTTCATCGCCAGGCCGACGGCGAAGCCGGCGATGCCGGCCTCGGCGAGCGGGGTGTCGAAGCAGCGGTCCTCGCCGAACTCGGCGGTGAGCCCGTCGGTCACCCGGAAGACGCCGCCGAGGGGGCCGACGTCCTCGCCGAGCACGAGCACCGTGGGATCCTCGGCCAGCGCGTCGCGCAGCGCCCGGTTGATCGCCTGGGCGGTGCTGAGCGTCTCGCGCTCCACCGCGGGGCTGGTGGTGGTCATCGGGGCGTCTCCTCTCGGCTCGGCTCGTCACGGCTCAGCTCGTCCCGGACCAGGGCGAGCTGCTCCACGAGCTGCGGCGTCGGCGTGGAGTAGACGAAGCGGAACAGGTCCTCGGGGTCCGGCACGACATCCACGGCGATGCCGTCCCGGGTGTGCCGCGCGAGCCGCTCGGCGGCGTCGGCGTGGGCCGCGGCGCGCGCGTCGTCGAGCAGGCCCGCCCCGCGCAGGTAGGCGTCCAGCCGCAACAGCGGGTCCTTGGCCGCCCAGGCCGCGACCTCGTCGTCACCGCGGTAGCGGGTCGCGTCGTCGGCGTTGGTGTGGGCCTGCATGCGGTAGGTGCGGCCCTCGACGAGCTGCGGTCCCTCCCCGGCCCGCGCCCGCCCGACCGCCGCGGACAGGACGTGCAGCAGGGCCGCGAGGTCGTTGCCGTCCACCTGCTCGCCGGGCACGCCGTAGCCCACGCCCTTGTGCGCCAGCGACGGCGCGACCGTCTGCCGGGACAGCGGCACCGAGATCGCGTACTGGTTGTTCTGCACGAAGAAGACGACCGGTACCCGAAAGACGGCGGCGAAGTTCAGCGCCTCGTGGAAGTCGCCCTCGCTCGTGGCGCCGTCGCCGCACATCGCCAGCACCACGGTGGACTCCCCGCGCAGCCGCGCCGCGTGCGCCACCCCCACGGCGTGCGGGAGCTGCGTGGCGAGCGGCGTCGCGAGAGGCGCGACGCGGCGCTCGTACGGGTCGTACCCCGAGTGCCAGTCGCCCTTGAGCAGGCCGAGCACCTCGACCGGGTCCACGCCGCGCGTCACGGCGGCCGCGGTGTCACGGTAGGTCGGGAAGAGCCAGTCCTCGTCGTCAAGCACCTGCGCGGCCGCGACCTGGCAGGCCTCCTGCCCGTACGACGACGGGTAGACGGCCAGCCGCCCCTGCCGCACGAGCACCGAGGCCTGCTCGTTGAAGCGGCGGGCGGTGACCATGCCCGCGAGCCCGCGGAGCAGGTCGTCGGCCGCGGGCAGCGCGGCCGTGTCGTCGACCGTGGGCCGGCCGTCCGGGTCGAGGAGCATGACCGGCTCGCGGGACGGCAGCATGAGATCTTCGTTGATCACCATGTAGATATACTGGTCAAAGTTCCATTCGGATTCCATCAACGGCGAGGATCCGAGAACCCGTCCAGTCATGACCGGGTCACACGATCCAAATGTCCAGCACAGAAGGGCCTGAGGGCGTGGTGGCGAGACAAGTGGCAGCGGGCCTCGACGACGTCGACCGGCGCATCATCGACGAGCTGCGCCGGGACGGGCGGATGTCCATGCGGACGCTCGCCGAGAAGCTGCACATCTCGCGGGCCAACGCCTACGTGCGCGTGCAGCGCCTGGAGTCCACCGGGGTGATCCGCGGCTACCGCGCGGAGATCGACCCGGTGCTGGCCGGGCTGGGCACGTCGGCCTACGTGACGGTCAACCTGGACCAGGCGCAGTGGCGCTCGGTCCGTGAGGAGCTGCGCACCCTGCGCGGCGTCGAGCACATCGGGCTGGTCGGCGGGGAGTTCGACCTCGTCCTGCTCGTCCGCGCCCGCGACAACGCCGACCTGCGGCACCTGATCCTGGACCAGATCCAGGGCATGAACGGCATCGTGAACACCCACACGCTGCTGGTGTTCGAGGAGCCGGTGCCCGCGGGCCCGGCACCGGCGGCGCCGGCGAGCTGATGCGGCCGGTCGCGGCGAGAGGGGACACTGTGTCGATGTCAGCCCGCCAGCCCACCAGCCACGACGTCGCGCGCGCCGCGGGGGTCTCGCAGTCGACGGTCAGCTACGCCCTGTCCGGCAAGGGCACCATCGCGCCCCGGACCCGCGAGCACGTGCTGGCGGTCGCGGCGTCCATGGGCTACCGCCCCAACCTCGCGGCGCGGTCGATGCGCACCCAGCGCTCGGGCCGGCTCGCCGTGGTCACCGGCGTGACGGTGGACAACCGGCTGCGCATGCTCACCGGCGCGGCGGAGGTCGCCGCCGAGGCGGGCTACGCCGTGGACACCCACAGCGTCGACGGGACCGCCGAGGCCCGCACCGAGCGCGTCGTCGACCTGGCCCGGAGCGGCCAGGTCGAGGGGGTGCTGACGTTCCTGCCCGTGGTCCCGGACGCGCTCACCCTCGACGAGGACTCCGCACCGGTCGTGGCCGAGACGGCCCTGGACGAGCAGCTGCGCACCACCGGCGAGCTCGCCGACGCGGGCCTGCTCGGCACCGTGATCTCGGCGCTGGTCGCGGCCGGCCACCGCCGGTTCCTGCACGTGGCCGGACCCGAGCACTTCGCCTCGGCCCGCTCCCGGCGCGACGTCTACCTCGCGGAGGTCGAACGCCTCGGCGTCGAGTCGCTCGGCGTCGTCGGCAGCGCCTGGTCCCCCGAGTCGGGCCGGGAGGCCATGCTCGCCCTGCCCGACGACGCCCCGCCGCTCGCCGTGATCGCGGCCAACGACTACGTGGCGCTCGGCGTGCTGCGCGGGGCGGCGGAGCGCGGCTGGTCCGTCCCGGGCGACCTGGTCGTCACCGGCTGGGACGACGCCGACTTCAGCGCGTTCACGACGCCCTCGCTCACCACGATCCCCGTGGACTTCGTCGAGGCCGGACGGCGCGCGATGCGCCGGCTCGTCGCGGCGGTGCGGCACGAGGAGCCCCCCGCGCACACGGCGCCGCTCCAGCGCGTCGTGTGGCGGGAGTCGACGGGGGCGCTCACGCCCGCCGTCGTCCCCTGACGGCAGACCGGCCCTTGACATCCCGAGCACCGGACATGACGATGTTGAACCGTTGCATCATACGTATGATGCGATCTGCGACGTCGCACCGTTCCGCTGGTCGGCGTCGTGACGCCGTCGTCCAACCGGAGGAAGCATGCTCAAGATCGGCATCGTCGGGACCGGCGGTATCGCAGGTGCGCACGCCGAGGGATACCGCCGCTTCGCGCAGGAGTGCGAGGTCGTCGCCGTCTGCGACATCGTCCCGGGCAAGGCCGCCGAGCAGCGCGCGCGGCTCCAGGTGCCCGGTGCGCGGGCCTACGGGAGCATCGAGGAGCTGCTGGCCGCCGAGCCGGACCTCGACCTGGTGAGCATCACGACGCCGCCGTCGACCCACGCGGAGCTGACGGTCACCGCGCTGCGGGCCGGGGTGGACGTGCTGGTCGAGAAGCCGATGGCGCCCTCGCTGGAGGAGTGCGACGCGATGATCGCGGCCGCCGCCGAGCACGGCCGCGTGCTGTCCGTCGTGGCGCAGAACCGCTTCCGGAACGACATGGCCACGCTCAAGGAGGTGCTGGACTCCGGCCTGGCCGGACCGGTCTCGCACGTCCAGGTGAACTCGGCATGGTGGCGCGGCACGGCCTACTACGACCTGTGGTGGCGCGGCACGTGGGAGTCCGAGGGCGGCGGCTGCACCCTGAACCACGCGATCCACCACCTCGACCTGACCCAGTGGATGCTCGGCGCGCCCCGCGCCGTCACGGCCGTGCTGACCAATGCCGCGCACGAGAACGCGGAGGTCGAGGACCTGTCCGTCGCCGTGCTCCAGTACGACCGGGCGCTGGCCGAGGTGACGAGCTCCGTGGTGCACCACGGCGAGGAGCAGGCGATCGTCGTGCAGGGCCGGGAGGCCCGCGTCTCGCAGCCGTGGAAGGTGGTGGCCTCGGCCGCCTCCCCCAACGGCTTCCCCGCCCCCGGCGGCGGCAACGCCGAGCGCGTCGCGGAGATCGAGGCGCTGGCCGCGGCCCGGGAGCCGCTGGCGCACGAGGGTCACAACGGGCAGATCGGCGACACGCTCGCCGCCGTACGGGAGCGCCGCGAGCCCGCCGTCACCGGCGCCGACGGGCGCCGCGCCGTGGAGCTGGTGACCGCGATCTACCAGGCCGGGATCGAGCGGCGCACGGTGGACCTGCCGCTGCGGCCCGACGACCCGTACTACCGCACGGGCACACTGGTGGCACGTGCGCCCCACTTCTTCGAGAAGACCGCGTCGGTGGGCGACCTGCCCGGCGCGATCACCGTCGGCAGCAGCCAGGAGGCGATCTGATGAACGCGAGCAGCGGTGCTAGCTACGCACCCGAGCCGGTACCCGACCCCGTGGTGAGCGCGGGCGACTTCCCCTTCGCCGCGGTCCGGCTGGACCACGGCCACATCTACGGCATGGCCGAGGGCCTCCAGGCCGCGGGCGGCACCGTGAAGTGGGTGTACGACCCGGACCCGGCCAAGGTGGAGGCGTTCCGCGCCAAGTTCCCGGACGTGCGCGTGGCGCGCAGCGAGGACGAGGTGTTCGACGACGACGAGGTGCGGCTGGTCGCCGGCGCCGCCGTCACCTCCGAGCGCTGCGCCCTGGGACTGCGCGCCATCGAGGCGGGCAAGGACTACTTCACGGACAAGGCCCCGCTGACCACTCTCGACCAGCTCGCGGCGGCCCGGGAGGCCACCGCGCGGACCGGCCGCAAGTACGCCGTCTACTACTCCGAGCGCATCCACGTCGAGGCGGCGGTCCTGGCCGACCAGCTCGTCGAGCGCGGCTCGATCGGCCGCGTGCTGCAGGTCATGGGCCTCGGCCCGCACCGCCTCGGCACCGGCCGCCCCGACTGGTTCTTCGAGAAGGACAAGTACGGCGGCATCCTGTGCGACATCGGCAGCCACAACTTCGAGCAGATGCTGCACTACGCGGGCGCCAAGGACGCGCAGGTGACGCACGCCGCCATCGCGAACTACAACCACCCGGATCACCCGGAGCTGGACGACTTCGGCGAGGCCAACATCGTCATGGACAACGGCGCGGCGGGCTACTGCCGGGTCGACTGGTTCACTCCCGACGGCCTGAGCACCTGGGGCGACGGGCGCACGTTCATCCTCGGCACCGAGGGCTACATCGAGCTGCGCAAGTACGTGAACGTGGGCACCGACGAGGGCCCCGGGCATGTGTTCCTGGCCAACGGCGACGGCGAGCACCACCTCGTCGCCAAGGGGAACGTGGGCTACCCGTACTTCGGCCGGCTCATCCTCGACTGCCTCGAGCGCACCGAGAACGCGATGACCCAGGAGCACGCGTTCAAGGCCGCCGAGCTGAGCGTCCAGGCCCAGCTCGCGGCCCGGGTGCTCACCCCGGACGCCGAGGGCGCTGGCATCGGCTGACCCTCCCTCGTGCGCCGGGCCCGGACCTCCGGGCCCGGCGCTCCTTCTGATCCGGCGTGGCGGCCGATCTATGCTGCTCCCGACCGAGAGGAGCAGCCGCGTGGCGACCGACGATCTGCCCGGGCAGGACCGGCTCCGTGCCGAGTGGTCCACGCACCGGCCCGCGGTGTTCGGCGCGGCGTACCGGCTGCTCGGGAGCGTGGCCGACGCCGAGGACGTCACCCAGGACGTCTGGCTGCGCGCGGTCGGCGCGAACCTGGACGAGGTGCGCAACCTCCGGGCCTGGCTGATCACCGTCGCGGCCCGCCGGGCCTACGACATCCTCAACAGCGCCCGCCACCGCAGAGAGTCCTACGTGGGGCCGTGGCTCCCCGAACCCCTGCTGACCGGTCCGGACGCGGCCGAACCCGTGCTCGTCGACGAGTCGGTCACCGCGGCGATGCTCCTGGTCATGGAGAAGCTCAGCCCGCCGGAGCGGGTCGCCTTCGTGCTGCACGACGTCTTCGACCTCGAGTTCGCACGGATCGCCGAGATCCTCGACGTCACGGTGCCGGGCGCCCGGCAGCTCGCCTCGCGGGCCCGCCGGCGCGTGGCCGCCGAGAAGGACGCGATGCCACGCACGTCGCGGGTGTCGCGGGCGGAGCGGGAGCGGGTGCTCGATGCCTTCCGCGGCGCCTACGAGACCGGGGACCTGGAAGGACTCGTGCGCCTGCTGGACCCCGACGTCGTCTACGTCACCGACGGCGGCGGCAAGGTCTTCGCGGCGCGCAAGGCCGTTCTCGGTGGTCAGCGGGTGGCCGAGCTCATGGTGCGGGTCGGCCACCAGCGGCGGCCCGACCACATCGACCTGGTGGAGGTCGGGGGCGAGCTCTCGCTGGTGTTCCGTCGCGAGGGCCAGGTGTACTCCGTGGACACGCTGCAGATCGCGGACGGGCGGATCACTGCCTACCGCCGGGTCCTCAACCCGGACAAGCTCACCCGGGTCCGAGTGTGACGTCTCTGACCGTCACGTCCGGGCGGGCCACGTCGTCTCCCTGGCGGCCCCGGTGCCGCTCCGGCGCGCACCGACCCGGGCCGCACGACGACTCAGAGGAGAACCATGACCACCACGCAGCGCGTCGACATCGGCAAGCAGCAGCCGAACGCGTACAAGGCGCTGACCGCCCTGTCCGGGGAGGCCGAGAACAACGCCGTGTCGGCGGGGCTCGACCCGCTCCTGGTCGAGCTGCTGAGGATCCGCACCTCCCAGATCAACGGCTGCGCGTTCTGCCTGCGGCTGCACACGCGCGACGCCCTGAGGAAGGGTGAGAACCCCGACCGGATCGCCGTGCTGCCCGCCTGGCGGGAGACGGGCTACTTCTCCGACACCGACCGGGCGGCGCTCGGCCTGGCCGAGGCCATCACCCTGGTCGCCGACGGGCACGTCGGCGACGCCGACTACGCCGGCGCCGCGGCGGTCCTCACCGACGACCAGGTCGCGGCGGTCTCCTGGATCGTCACGGTGATGAACGCCTTCAACCGCGTGGCGATCACCAGCCGGTACACCGTCGCCTGAGCCTCAGGGCGTCGCGCGGGCGCCGGCCGTCACTCCGGCCGCGCGTCCGGGGCGGGCCGGCTCCGTCGTCCGACGGCGAAGCCGGCCGCGCCGCCGAGCAGGAGCGTGCCGGCGGACGAGAGCAGGGCCACGGTGCCGGGGGACGAGGTGCCGCCCGGCACGTAGGTCGTGTCGGACAACGGCGCGTAGGCGAACCAGCCGAAGGCCGCCGGGCGGCTCCCCACCCAGGCCGCGGCGCCCAGCAGCGCGAGGCCGAGCACGACGAGAACCGCGAGGACGAGGCGCGAGGCGCGCTCGGGGCGGGGTGCGGGTGCTGTCATGCGGACCATCGTCCCAGACCCGTAGGCCGATGCCGTCTGGCGCCCGTCGTCGCCGGGACCCAGGTCACGCGGCCCGACCGGTGCTCGACCGCTGGACGTGTCGCAGACGGTCGTGATGCGGCAGCTGTGCGGGCGCGACGGCCTCCAACGCCCTGTCCAGCGTGTCCGATGTCAGGTCTTCCCTGCCGATGCGGGACTGGAGGCTGGTAAGGAACTGATCGGAGGCCGTGCGAAGCGGTACTCCGGCCTCGTTGGCGACGTCGAGCAGCATCTTCTCGGCCGTGCGCTCGTCGATCCCTCGCACCACGGCCACGACGCTCTTGGCTCGTTCGATGGCGACCTCACCGATGATGATCGACTCGCCCTAGGCCTGTTGCGCTCGCCCGGAGTCAATCGGTCGTTCGTGAGCGCACCTCCGCGGCGGCCTCACGGCCATGCTCGGCGACCGACCGTGCCGCCTCCTTCGCCGCGTCCCTCACGGCTTCAGCACCCTCCCTCGCCGGCCCCTCCAGATCCTGCGCGATGTCGGACGCAGCCGACCTCACGTCGTCCACCAGCGGAGCCGTCTTCTCCTGGACCGCCGTGGCGGCGCGTCGTTCGCCGCGGCTGGACGGCAGGAGCGACGCGACGATCAGGCCCGCACCGAAGGCGACCAGACCGACCGCGAGAGGGTTGCCCTTCGTCTGCTCCCGGACGAAACGCGGAGCCGATCCGACGGTATCGCCGAGGGACGATGCTGTACGTCGAGCGGAGTCGGCGGCCGATGCGGCCGCCTCCCGTCCACGGTCGGCCATGTCATGTGCCGCTCCTGGCGCGGTGTCCGCGGTGTCGTGTGACGTGCCCATGACCCGGTCCCGGACGTGCACCATGCCGGAGCGCATGCGGTCGGCCTGGCGCCGTGCCGCGTGGCCCGGGTGCACCTTGTCACCGAGTTCGTCGACGTCACGACTCAGCTCGGAGCGGGTGCGTTCGATGTCTGCTCGGATCTCCTCGGGGTCGCCGGCGCTCATGAGTTCTTCTCCTCGTGCCCTCGTAGGGCGTCTGGGATCTTCTTGACGGATTCGGCCGTCTGCGACAGGCCGTCGATGGCACGCAGCTCGGATCGCCCACGCGCGGCGAGAACCGCCGCGACCACGGCCCACACGGCCGCGACGACCAGAGCGGACCAGCCTCCGCCCATCAGGGTGCCGAGCGCCCACCACAGGGCGAGCGACACGAACAGCAGGACCATGTGGCCCGCCACGCCGGCGCCGCCGAACAGGCCGGCGCCTTTCCCTGCACGCCGTGCCGACTGCGCCGCTTCCGCCTTGGCGAGCTCGATCTCCTGGCGGACGAGCGTCGAGAGGTCGCGGCTGATCTCGCCGACGAGATGACCCAGGCTCGGTGGCGAGCCGTGGCCGGCCGACGCGGCCGCCTGCGACTCGTCCTGGCCTGTCGGCAACCGCGGCGCCGCGCCGGGCGGCGCCATGGGATCAGGGGCGCTCGACAAAGGTCTCACCTCCCGTGGTCTGCGGTGCTGCCGGGTCCGGCACCGACGGCGCGAGGACGGCGGGCGGCGTCCCCCCACCTTCCGTTCGGTCGTGCGCGGCCGGATCAGGCCGTTCCTCCCCCGTGCCACGATCCGAGGCGTCCTTCGCACCGCGCACGAACCGGCCCACCAGCAGGCCCGCTCCGGCCGCGAGCGCGACGAACAGCCCGGGCCGGCGCCTGGCGAAGTCCTCCACCTGGTGCAGGACGTCGACGGGTTCCCGGCCCTCGAACCACTGCGCGGCGCGGCCGGTCGCATCCGCTGCGTGCTGGACCAGGTCGGTCGCGAAGCCGGGGTCCTGGGCCCCGTCGGCCATCTGGCCCAGCTCGTCCCCCAGGGCGCGGAGTCCGGTCGCCAGGTGCCGCTGCTGGGAAGCCGCCTGTGACCTGAGCTCGGTCCGTGTGCGGTCGACGAGTCCGCGGGTGCGATCCGTCGCCTCGTGAACCACGTCGCGAGCCCGTTCCTTCGCTTCGTGTGCCGTCTCCCGGCCGGCCTCTCCCACCTGCGAGGCAGCGTCGCCGATTCTCTCCCGGACGCCGGTGCTCCCCGCCTCGGCGTCTGCCTGGGTGCCTCCGGCCGGCCAGGACTTCTCCGATCCAGCCGCTGTCCCGTGCGGAACGTTCGTCGCGCCCATGGTCGGACTCCTGTCGTCGTCCTCGCTCGGACGGACCGAGCGCAGAGCACCGACCGAGACGGCCCGTGCCCACCAGTGCGGCCGCTTCCTGACCACTCACCAACGTAGGACCGAGGCTGCCACTCGCAACCCGCGGGCACCTGGTCGAGCGCCTGCGAAAGCTCTAGGCACTGTCCTCGGACAGGATCTCCCGGACGTCACCCGGCGGAATGGGGGCCGCCAGGAACTCGTCGATCGCCTCAGTGGTCGGGACCAGCGTGACGTCCGGCGCCGCGAGGAGATGCACCAGCGAGTACGCGATGTCGCGAACCGCGATGTTCGCCTCGTTGGAGGCCCGTCGGAGCAGTTCGAACGCCTCGTCGCTCTCGACGCCGTAGACCATCATGAGGACACCTTTGGCCTGCTCGATCACGGCACGTCGTTCGGCCGACGCCCGGATGGAGGCCGTCGCCTCGCGTGACGCCGCCTCGCGGTGCGACTCGGTGACGTCGAGGAAGTATCCGAAAAGCTCGGTGACCTGTCCTGTGCCGGGGTCGCGTCTCCCCTGCCCCGTGACCGCAAGCGTTCGAGTATTGCCCTGGGCGTCAAGGATGCGGTGCACCGAGCTGAACGTCTGTCCCGTCTCCGCCGCGCGCCGCAGGACGCCGTCCACACGCCCCCGGTCGTCCGGGTGCTTGTGGGCGAGGATCAGCGAGGTCGTGGGCACGATCTCGCCCGGCCGAAACCCATGCATCTCGTAGATCTCGTCCGACCATGCCCACTCGCCCGTCGCGAGATCAAGCCGGTACCGGCCCACCGGCGGTCGGCCGCCCCCGTCGAGCGCTCGCTCGATCTCATCATCGAGCGCCGGGCCGTCAGGCGTCTGCGCAGAACTCACGAAGCAGCCTCCAGTGCAAGGTCGAGCCGTTGGTGCTGTCTTCACGCTATGCCCGCTCCGCCGAGTCCACTACCCCTGCTGCTCCCGAGGTCGCGTCGAGCACACGTCAGACTGCCGGAGGGCAGGAGACAGGGCGCGTGCACGGCCTGGCGCTGCTCGCACCACCGGGACGCGTCGGTCGTCGGTCGGGGTGGTCGGCATCATGTGGGCCGGCCCGTGTGCTTGCGTCGGGTCAGCAACGGCTCGCGGCTTCGCGGTCGGCCGACAGGACTGACGGCGTCGAGCGCGCGCGTCAGCCCCTCCGGCGTGACTCCGGCTGCCTCCTCGGCTCGCATCGCGGCCATCACCTGGTCGGCGGCCGCGCGCAGCGTGATCCCCACGGCGCCCGCGGTTTCGCGCAATGTGTGCTCCGCAGCAGCCTCGTCCGCACCGCACACAGCCATGATCACGCCCTTGGCCTGCTCGATCACGGCCTGGCTGACAAAGGCCTGGTTCACGATCTCCTTCGACCGGCGGTTCAGAGCCTCCGTCTGGAACGGCGTCACGTCCACCACGTAGCCGGCGACCTCGGGGGAACCACCAGAGCCGGTCCGGCGACCCTGCCCGGTGACGACGAGCGAATGAGCGCGCCCGTTCTTGTCCACGATGCGGTGTGCGCATGCGAACGGAATTCCCGTTCGCAGAGCCTCGCTGGCCGCGCGGAGAACCCGTGCCCGGTCGTCAGGATGCTTGCGGGCGAGCAGCACGTCCGGACCGGGCTCGACCTCATGCGGCTTCCAGCCGTGCATGGTGTAGATCTCGTCCGACCACCACCAGTCCCCGGACGCCAGGTCGACGCGGTACCGACCGACCAGGAGGCTGGTACCGAGTCCGAGGGCAGCCGTCAGCTCGGCCGCCGAGACCGTCAGTCGTCCTGGCGGTGCCTGGCACCGGGAGTTCTCGACGGGGGCGAGGGGAACACGCGTGTCGAGCGACATGTGAACCTCCAGATCCGATCGGACCTGGAGCCGCTTCATGACTCCGCGGCAACGAGTGTAGATCGCCTCGCACGGATCGGACAGTCGTGCCGGGTGGACGGCGACGAGGCCTAGTCCGAGTCATCGAGGGAGAACTGGAGACGTTGGCCGAGCACGTCCTGCGCTACGGACAGCAGGCTGGTCGATCGCGTGAAGGCGCGTGCCCGGATCACCGCGAACGCATCCTCGGGGGAGATGCGCAGCTGGACGACAACCATCCCGATGGCCCGATGGATCTGGGTCCGCTCCGACCAGTCGAGCGATTCAGCAGCCCCCAGCAGTGCCGCCCCGACGGCATCGGCCACCAGTCCCAGGTCCTCCGCGCTACGCGTCTGTGGTTCAGCGGTCACATAGAGGCTGAGCACGCCGACGACCCGGCCGGCCGCGCGCATCGGGGTCGCGTAGAGCGTCGCCTCGTCCACGATCGATCCGGCCAGCTGAGAGAAGACCGGGTACTCGTCTGCCACCGGGTCGACGTGCATGACGATCAGCCGCTCCTCGGCGAGCGCCTGGTGCAGAGGGCCCACGCCCAGGACCTCCTGGAGCGATTCGAGCTGGTCGAACATCCCAGGTGTGCTGACGGCCAGCCGTTCTCCTGGCGCAGCCGACAGGGTGAGAGCCGCGCCTTCCGCCCGGAGGATGTCGACGCAGGCCTCGCAGAGCCTCATCGCCAACGGGTGGTCGGTATCGACCTTGGCGAGGGACCGCGCGAACAAGCCCAGCAGCTCTGTCCGGTCCAACCGGCCGTCACCACCTTCGCTCGGCTTCGGTCTCGCGCTGCAACCGTGTCCCTGACGGTTTGCTTGCCTGTCGCTCGTCGGTTCCCGGTCCGGATGGCGCGCGCACCACCCTACGACGGTACGGCTGCCGGGCGACGCTCGCACCAGCGCCGTGATCAACCGCTCGACGGACGAAAGCGCACGTCAGACCGGTGCACCGGACACGTGCCAGGGCTCCGATCACGGACCAGGTGCCGGTCGAAACGTCACCCTGCCGCCCGGTGCGCGAGTCAAATCCGGCGGTGTTAGCCTGAAAATTCGGACCCCCCGCAACGCGACGACGCGCTGCTCGCACCTCCCGGGTCTATAGGGATTCAGCATGGACGACAAGCTCAAGATCGCAGCGGTCCTGCTCACCGGGTACCTGCTGGGACGAACCAAGCGCATGAAGCTGGCGCTGGCCGCAGCCGGCGCTCTCGCAGTCAGAGAACTGCGCGCCAACCCCGACCTCCTCAAGACAGGCAGCTCTGTCCTCGCCTCACCAGCCGTCAAGAAGCTCACCGACGAGCTGTCCGGCCGACTGGTCGACGCGGGGAAGACCGCCGTGGTCGCGGCAGCCGCCAAACGGGTCGACGGGCTCGTCTCCAACCTCGAGAAGCGCACGGGTGCACCACCTTCCGCGCGGGGGCCCGAGGAGGACGAACCCACCGACCAGCCGGACGAGTCCCCCGAGCCGGCTGACGAAGCCGGGGACGAAGTTCCACCTGAGGAGACCGAAGAGGAAGAGCCCTCGGACGAGCCAAACGAGCCGGACGAGCCGGACGACGAGCCGGCAGCGGCAAGGTCAGCTCCCCGGCAGCGGCGGTCGGAACCGAAGGAGACCTCCCGCTCGTCGCGCACATCCGGCGAGGGCGGATCGCGCAAGGCCACGTCCGGTGGGCGCGGCAAGAAGTCGTCAGGAACCGCATCAACCAGGAAATCGACAAGCGGGACCTCGACGAGAAAGCCGAGCTCCCGGTAGTTCGACGAACTCGGCACCGTGCGGCTGCGGCGCCGGGAAGGAGCAACTCCCATGGACAACACGTCGTCCGACACCAAGGCTGACGCCGGTCCGCAACCATTGGCTGCACTCCGGGAATCGGCTGGAAACTACGTCAAGTCACTTGCCAACCATGCAGTCGACAACCTGACGGACAAGGTCGGTGGGTTGACCGACCGCCTCACCCAGTACGCGAACGGGTCCGGCGCAGATGCCGGCGGGGCCAAGGCGGCCGCCGCCGCAAAGGGCGCCGAAGAGCTCGCGCAGGGCGCGTCGCCGGCCAAGGCGGGGCTGTCCGCCGCCGTCGCCGGTGTCAAGGAGAAGGTCACCGGAGTCTTCGGTGGCGGGAACGGCGGCGGAGACGGAGACGGCGGCACGTTCGACTTCAACAACATCGTCGAGTCCATCGACGTCGGAGCCCCGGTCGAGGTCGTCTTCAACGCGTGGACCTCGTACGAGAAGTGGCCCGAGTTCATGAAGAAGGTCGAGCACACGGAGCTCGACGAGGACTCGGGTGAGGTGCAGCTCAGGGGCAAGGTGCTCTGGTCCCATCGCCAGTGGGAGACCGTGATCACGGACCAGGTGCCGGATCGGCGCGTCGCCTGGAGCTCCACCGGGGAGAAGGGGCACCTGAGCGGGGTCGTGACGTTCCACCCGCTCGGCGAAGAGCTCACGCGTCTCGTCATCGTCGTCGCGTACTACCCGGACGGGTTCGTGGAGAAGACCGCGAACATCTGGCGGGCCGTGAACCGGCGGGTACGTCTGGAGCTCAAGTTCTTCGTGCACCACGTCATGACCGAGTCCGTCCTGCATCCCGAGGAAGACGAGGGGTATCGCGCGGAGATCCACGACGAGGAGATCGTTCGGAGCCACGAGGAGGTCGTCGAGGACGAGCGGGCCGACCGCGACGAGCAGGAGGAAGAAGAGGGCGAGGAAGAGGCCGAAGAAGAAGAGGGCGAAGAAGAAGCAGAAGAGGGCGAGGACGTGGACGAGGACAAAGAGTCCGGGACCAGGCGGCGATCGCGATGACCACGGTGAGCACCCGGCCCCGGAGCACGGGGTACGTCGAGCGCCCGCCGTCCTCGTCGTTGGCTGACGTCATCACCATCATCCTCGACAAGGGCATGGTGATCGACGCCTTCATCCGGGTGTCGGTCGTCGGCATCGAGCTGATCACCATCGACGCCCGCATCGTCATCGCCAGCGTCGACACCTACCTGCGGTTCGCCGAGGCGACCAACCGTCTCGATCTCGCGCAGTCCGGCGGACGGGACCTGCCCGAGCTCATGGAGGACGTCTCGGAGAGCGGGGCGAAGAGCAAGACCAAGGGCGTGCTGTCGGGCGCCAAGGATGCCATCTTCGGCAAGGACGAGGACGAGGACGCTGACGAAGAGCAGGACCAGGACTTCGACCAGGACGAGTCTCAGGACGAGGAAGACGAGGTAGAGGTCCCCGCGCGCAACCGAGAGCACCGTCGGCCCCGCCGGCGCGTGTCAGGGACGCGCAACACCTAGCAGACATCCCTTGTGGCGGACGGAGGAGCCATGCTGTACGTCTACGGGCTGGTCCTTCCCGACACCGACGTGCCCGCCGAGCAGGCGGGGCTCGGCGAAGGCGATGTGCACCTGGTCGGCCTCGGCGAGATCGCCGCGCTCACCTCCGAGGTCCCCGACGCGGAGGTGGTCGGGGTGCCCGCCGAGATACGCGCCTACACCGCGGTCCTCGACGGCGTGGCCGCCGCGCGTCCCGTCCTGCCGATGAGGTTCGGCACGGCCGTACTCGACGAGGAGGCCATGGCTGAGGCGTTCCCCGTCGATCGTCGGGGAGCACTCGCCGAGGACCTGCGCCGTCTGGATGGCCTCGCCCAGCTCACGGTCCGGGCGCGCTATGTCCAGGACGCCGTGCTCGCCGAGCTTGTCGCGGAGGACGCCGAGGTCGCAGAGCTGCGCGCCCTGCTCCAGGACCTCCCCACCGACGCGACGTACGACACCCGCATCCGCCTGGGCGAGCTCGTGGTCCGGGGGTTCGCCCGCAAGCGGGCACACGACGCCGCTCACATTCTCGACGAGCTCACACCGTTCGCGGTGGATGTCCGTGAGCACGAGACCGGACTGGTCGACGACGTGGTGGAGATCGCCGCGCTCGTCCGGCGTACCGGGCTGGCGAAGTTCGATGCCGCGCTCGAAGGACTCGCCGCGCGTTCCCACGGCCGCATCACCTTTCGTCTCGTCGGACCGCAGGCTCCGTACGATTTCGTCGGCGAGGAATGACCCATGGGCATCTTCAGCGGTCTGCTGTCGCTCCCACTGGCCCCGGTTCGAGGCACGGCCTGGGTCGCGCAGCAGGTGCTCGACGAGGCCGAGCGTCGCTACTACGACGTCGAGACTCTGCGGCGGCAGCTCGAGGAGGTCGCCATGGCGCGCGAGAACGGCGAGCTCGACGACGACGGTGCCGATGCGCTGGAAGAGGAGCTGACAGCACGCCTCATCGAGGCGAACCGACGCAGCAGGGAGGAGCGCGATGGATGACGCCGACACGCGGGCCGACGAGGCCGAGCGACCGTCGCGCCTCACGGCCACCCGTGCGGCCCGCAAGGCCGTCGAGCAGCTCGCCGGGCTCACCGGCCGCAAGCTCGAGAGTGTCGTGGGGATCCACTCGGAGAACGACGCGTTCACCGTCGTCATCGAAGCCGTCGAGGACCCGCACGTCCCGAGCACGGCGGACGTCATGGCGGAGTACGAGGTACAGCTCGACGAGGACGGCGAGCTGGTCGGCTACCGGCGCCAGGCGCGTTACGTCCGCGGCAGCACCGACGACGGGTGACACTGCTCGACAATGGACCGCCTTTCGGGCCGAGGCGTCGGGGCGAAGGAGGTGACCGGGCATGAGTGTGGTCGGCGGCGGCCATGGCCGCTCGATGGAGCCGCGACGCGACGAGGGGGCGCTCGTCAACGTGATCGAGACCCTGCTCGACAAAGGTCTCGTCGTCAATGCCGACATCATGGTCTCGGTTGCCGGCGTGGAGCTGCTGGGGATCCGGATCCGAGCGGCGCTTGCCTCCTTCGAGACCGCCGCGCGCTACGGGCTGGAGTTCCCGGCCGGGACCAACACCGAGACGCTCGCCTGGCGGCGCGCGATCGAGCAGAAGGAGACGTGCCCGAAGTGCGGCAAGTCGTCCCCACGCTCACAGCTGCTCGAGGACGTCTGCCCGTGGTGCGGCTGGCGCAGCGCCCTCGCCGAGCGCACGCACGACCACGCCGAGCTGAGCAGCACGGAAGATGACGGCGACGGCGTCATCGAGGAGCAGGACCGCCCGGCCCGCAAACCGGCACGGGCCCCACGGCGGGACTCCGAGGCGTCGTCATGACTGCCGACCCTCGGGCGGTCGCCCTCCGCTCGGTCGGGATGCAACCAACGCACGATCTGCGCGCGACCCTGCCGGACCTCCTGGACGTCATGCTCGACAAGGGGGTCTACCTCGATCTCGACCTCGTCATCACCGTGGCGGACGTCCCACTCATCGGCGTCAGCCTGCGGGCCGCCGTGGCCGGGATCGAGACGATGCTCGAGCACGGTCTGATGCAGGACTGGGACGAGCAGACCCGCCTGTCGGCGCGCCACGCGCTCGCGCCCGACGCCATGCTCGCGGACGACGAGGAGGTCGTCGTGCGCATGGCCGGCGGACACCTGCAGGAGGAGCCGTACCGGAGCTGGCGGCCGGGGACCGTCATCCTGACCTCCCGGCGGCTCCTGGTCTGGCGTTCCGACCCGCCCGAGGTGCTCTGGCAGGCCCGGCTGGAGGACGTGTCCGCGGTTGGTCTGCGCACCGAGAAGAGCGTCGGCGGACCGGACCGCACGCGGGTGCACGTGGCCGTCCGTGACGACCACGCGCGGCTGTCCGCGGCTGACCCGCGGCGGCTCCACGACGCGCTGCGAGCGCAGATCTCCGGGTGGCGGGTCGATGCCGGCCGGCCCGGTCCCACCACTCCGGGAGGCGACGATGCAGGTCGATGAGACGAGCCTCAAGAACGGGCTGCTCACCCTCGTGGTCACCCTGGTGGAGGTCATCGAGGAAGCCTTGGAGAGCCAGGCGATCCGGCGTCTCGAGGGCGGCGAGCTGACCGAGGCCGAGCAGGAGCGACTTGGCCAGGCACTGCTGGACCTCGACAGCGCGATCGAGCAGATCAAGGACGATCACGGGCTCGCGGCGTCGGTCGCGGACCTGAGACGTGGACTGGACGACCTCGTGGGTGACCTCGTCGACCAGCTTGCCAACCCGACACGATGGGTCCGAGAGCCCGGGCGTGAGCCCCCATGACCGCCGACCGGCTCTACCTCTACGGGATCGCGATCGCCGAGCCAGATGATCTGGGCACCGGGATCGCCGGGGCCCCGCTGCGTGCGGTCACCGGTGTCGAGGGCATGACCGCCGTCGTGCACGAACACGACGGCGGGCCGTTCCAGGGTGCGGACGCCGACGTCGAACGCTGGGTCGTCGAGCACAGCACTGTCGTCGAACAAGTCTGGCGGAGCGTCGGCACAGTGCTCCCCGCCAGCTTCAACGTGATCGTCGCGCCGACCGTGCAGGTCACCGCGCGACAACGACTCCTGGACTGGCTCACATCTCACGCGGACCCGCTGCGCGCCCGTCTTGCGGCCCTGCAGGGGCGGGTCGAGCTGCGCGTCGAGATCGGACTGGACAATCACCTGGTCGCCGAGAACCACCCGGAGGTCGTCGCGGCGCGGAGCGAGCTGGAGGGACGTTCACCGGGAGTCCAGCGGTTGCTGCACAAGCGCCTCGATCACCTGGAGCGGGACATCACCGCGGCAACCGCGCGCGACCGGTACGCCGACTACCTCCAGCGTCTGGAGGGAGCCAGCGAAGACCTCGACGAGAACCTGCGAGCACGTCCCGAGCCAGGAACCGCCCTGGTCCTCTCCGTCTCGCTGCTGGTGCCCGCCGACTCGGTGGACGAGGTCGGCCTCGTCCTGGCGGCCGTCCAGGACGAGGAGCCGGCGGCACGGATCCGGTTCCTCGGGCCGTGGCCGCCGTACTCCTTCGCCGACGTGCTCGGACTGTCTCCCCTTCTGGCCGGCGACTCAGGCGACGACCAGGCGGGGTAGGTCCGTGGAAGGCACTACTTCTTGAACGCGTCCTTCGCGTGCTCGGCGGCGTCCTTGAGCTCCGCCTTGGCCTGTTCGGCCTTGCCCTCGGCGACCAGGTCGTCGTCACCGGTGACCTTGCCGGCACCCTCCTTCGCCTTTCCTGCCACCTTCTCGGCCGCAATCTTGGCCTTGTCCTCGGCGCCCATCGTCGTCTTCCTCTCTCTCGAGGTTCCCCCGGTAGGAGGAACCGAGTCTCGGACCCGCTCGGTGGACGCTTCCGCGCCAGGAGCCGGTCTCGCCCCCGCGCTCCTCGATGAACTCCTTGAACCGCTCGGACTGCGTCCACTGGTTGTACGCCGTACGCACCGGGACGTCGACGGACTTCATGCTGCCGGCCAGGAGCATCGGCTCTCTCGGGTTCTTCCACCGTGACCCGGACGCCGGTCACTCGCTCGTCGAGCCCGCCCTCCTGGTGAGAGCAGTGCTGAGAATTGTCCTGAAGGTGCGAGTGGGCACGAACGGGGCGAATGTCGAGTTGTGGGTCGGCGCGCACCGCGTCGCCACGACAAGGAGGTTAGGTATGCCGTCCTGGCTCATCCTCATCATCATCGGAGTCGTGCTCGTGATCCTGGGAGTCGCGACCGAGATCGGTCAGTTCCTGATCTGGATCGGCGTGGCCGTTCTTGTGATCAGCCTGATCGTCGGGCTTGCGCGACGTACCAGAACATAACCGCGACCATCGGGGCCCGGCCGACCCTCAACAGGGTCTCGGCCGGGCCTTGGTCGTGCAGGCTGCGCACGCTACGGCCCGGCACTTGGTTTGTCTCCTCTGCGTTTGCGAGCATCGACGTGGAAGTGGCCGATTCGCTTCGCCGTCAACGGGGGTCGGACCTCGGGATGCGGATGCCGGCGGCGCGGAGTCTGGACTCGAAGAGTGCGGACAGTCGCGCCATGGCCGGTGTCGGCTTGTCTCCGTGGCGGGCGATCATCGCGTACCGGGGCGCGGTGTCGGTCCGTGCCTGCATGCTGGTGACGGTCTTGAGCAGTGCGGGGTCGGCCAGGTAGTGGTCGGCCGCATCGGCGGCGAGACGGTCGATGCGGGGGTCGTCCGCTTCCCAGGTCGCGGCTTCGGCGATGCGCCTGGTCAGGGCGATGAGCCTGGTGTCTTGCAGGGCGTGCTCGAACTGGGCGAGGTAGTCGTCGAAGCCTTCGGGGACCAGAGCCCGTGCCAGCACCCAGCCCTCCCTGGTGGCCGCAACCTCGTCCTCGGAGTATCCAAGGCCGAGCATCCGGTCCAGCAGGGCCACGGCGCGGTCGGGCAGCAGTGCCCGGTCGCCGTCGGCGAGGCGGTGCAGCATGGCGCGCCGCGCGGTCAGTTCCGCGATGTGTTCGTCGAGCCGTCGTTCGACCTGGACGAGCGCGGAGGCGAACAGCGCGGAGTCGGCGTCGAGCAGGGGTCCGATCTCGGCCAGCGGTACCCCGGCGGCGGCCAGGGTCCGGACTTGCACCAGCCTGAGCAGGTCGTCCGATCCGTACCGCCGGTATCCGGAGCCGTCGCGTTGGGGTTCGGTGACCAGGCCGAGCTTGTGATAATGCCGGACCGTCTTGATCGTGATGCCAACGAACGCGGCTGCCTGGCCGATCGTGACTCCGTTGTGCATCTGCTCATCCTGCCAAGTGTCCGGGGGCGCTGATCGCGTGTGCCACTGCGGGGTGCGGGGACCGGCCGCGCCGGGCTCGGCGAGCTCGGCGCGGCGACGGTTCTCTTGGTCTACGCGGGCCTGCTGCCGAATACCTCGTTGAGGAGGCGCTGCTGGGCGCCCTGGAACGCCGCGGCGACGGTGAGGTTCGCGTCGTCCACGCAGTTCAGCGCGGCGGTCAGGGTCTTGGACCCGTCGGGGGTGGCGTACATGAGCGCCGCGTGGCCCACCGCGGCGCCGTTGTGGGAGATCACGGTGGCACCGTCGTCGGTGGTCAGCACGAACACCCCCAGCCCGTAGTCCATGTTCGGGATGCCCGTCGCACGTGGGGTGAACATCTCCTCGCGCAGTTCGTCCGGGAGGAGCTTGCCGCCGGTGAGCGCGGCGATGAACGTGTGAAGGTCCTCGGTGGTCGAGATCATGTCGCCGCCGGCAGAGACCCAGGAGGGATTCTGGCGGGTGATGTCGACCGTGCGCGGCTCGCCGTCCTCGTCGTACCGGTAGTAGGCGTGGGCGTGCGGCTCAGCGATCTCCGCGTCATCCGGGACCACGGTGTGCGACATGCCGAGCGGGGTCAGGATCAACCGCTGCATCTCCTCGGTAACGGTACGACCGGTGACCTTCTCGACAAGCAGGCGAGCCAGGACGTAGTTGGTGTTGGAATAGCTCCAGCCCGCTCCGGGCTCGAACCGCGCAGGCTTGGACAGCGCGAGTTCGACCAGTTCCTGTGGCCGGTAGGTCTTGAACCGGTTGTCCAGCCACTCCTTGCCGTTGGGGCCGTAAGGGATGGGGATGCCGAACACGATCGAGCCGTCCTCGTAGACCTCGCCGGTGAAGTTGAACAGGCCGCTGGTCTGCTGGAGCAGCATCCGCACCGTGATCCGCTGGTCGATCCCGAACTCGGGCAGGTGGTCCGAGACCGGGTCGTCCAGGCCGATCCTGTCCTCGGCCACGAGTTGAAGCACGAGGGTCGCGGTGAAGGTCTTGGTGTTGCTGCCGATCCGGATGTGCCCGTCGGCAGGCGGCTTCACGTTCCCGCCCGCCCCGGCGGTGCCGACCCACTCACCCTGCTCGTTGTTGACGCGGACCGACAGCCCGATGATGCCGGGGTCGACGATCTTCTCGATCGCCAGCTGGAGACGGTCGGCGGTCTGGTTGGAAACAGTGGTGGTCATGGTGGTTCGCTCCTTGGAAGCGCTCGATTCCCTTCGGCGCCCTGCCGATGCGAGAACCGTCCACCTTGACCTCAGGTCAGGGTCAATCGTGACGTGCGTCACTCGATTTTCGGAGCCGCGGGTCGCGGCCGGGATGAGCCCAACCATGACCCGATGATCTGACCCCCCACGCACCCAGGACCCGCGCATCGAGGGATTCCGCCGCTCCCTGGCCGACCGGGACGGAACCACGATCGACCCCACCAAGGCGGAATCCCGAACCCGGCCAACCGCTCCTGAAACTCACCTCCACGGCAGGAGGGACTGCTGCACGGATAGGTGACAGGGTTTCTCAGGCGGCGAGTGCGACCTGAGTGGTCATGGTGGCTTCGTACTCGATCGGGGTCAATCGTCCGAGGCGGGTCTGGCGGCGCCTGCGGTGGTAGGTCCGTTCGATCCAGGTGATGATCGCGATCCGCAGCTGTTCGCGGGTGGTCCAGCGGCGCCGGTCCAGGACGTTCTTCTACAGCAGGGCGAAGAAGGACTCCATGCGGTGCTCAAGTTCTACAAACCACTCAGGCCCGGAGATCCGCAGATCTCCGGGCCTGACTTTTGTAGCGGGGGCAGGATTTGAACCTGCGACCTCTGGAACTCGTTGTGCCCGAGTTGTCCCACTACGGAATGGTCTGGGTCGGCGGGATCTACCTTGGTTTTTCGGGAGATGACCCAACTGACAGGGACGATGCTAACGCAACCCTATGGGAGGGGCCTGGGCGTGACTGGACCCGTTTGGACTGAGTCTGTTGCGTATTAGTTGCGGGGCTCGAATCGCCACGGGCTTCGCTTCCAGGGTGGACCGTTCGGCCAAGTCAGACAGTTCTACGGCGGTCAGAGCCCCGAACTGATCGCCACGGCTCAGTGCACCACGTTGATGTTGAACACGGGCGTGCCAACGACCTGCAGCGTCATGAAGAACAACGGGGTGTAGTGCTCCGGCCCGACAGCAGTCTCGATGCCGCCGAGGTCGAGCTGGCTGGCCTCAGGCCAACCCAGATCGGTCAGGAGCGACTTCACGACCGTTTTCGCGTCCTCGTTGTCGCCGGAGACGTAGACCGTTGTGGCGCCGAGCGCGGTCGGGTCGGTCATTACTCCGTGGTACATCGTGCTCAGCGACTTCACCACCTTGGCGTCGGGGAAGCGTTCCTGCATGAGGCGCCCGACGCTGTCGTTGGGGTAGGCGAGCGTGGACTCGGGAGTGAGGGCGTTCGAGATGTCGAGCACGATCTTGCCGGCGAGCACGTCGTCCCCGACAGTCTCTAGTGTCGGGATGGCCGCTGTGCCAGGCAGTGCCGTGAGGATCAGGTCTGCGGAGCCGGCCGCGTCTGCTGCCGTTGTGACGGGTGCGGGCAATCCTTCCTTCCCTGCCGAGCGTGAGCCGTAGACCACGTCATGGCCTGCTGCGATGAAAGCGTTGCCGAGTGCGATGCCGACGGGACCGGTGCCGAGGATGGCAATTCTCATGATGTTCTCCGAGTGAGTTGACTGGGATCTGTGGGCATGGGGGCATGGGTGTCTTCTGTGGCTTCAGGTCGGAGGCTTCTGCGCCGGCTGGCGACCGTGGCGGACGCGATGATCGCCGCCAGTGCGGCCAGACCGCCGCCGGTGAAGAAGGCGGCCTGGAGTCCCGGCACGAACTGACCGGTGACCGAGCCCGTCGCGTAGACAGAGACGACGATGGCGATGCCCAGCGCGCCACCTATTTGCTGGATCATCTGGAGCATTCCCGAGGCGGAGCCCGCGTCGCTGTCCGGTACGCCGTCCATAGCGAGCAGCGTGCCCGCGGTGAAGATGAGTGCGCAGCCGAGCGCGTGGATGATCAACGGGATGACGACGTGCCAGTAGGTGCTCGAGGTGTCGAGCGCGGACCAGCCCAGGAAGCTGGCGACGAGCAGTGCGCCGCCGACCAGGAGCAGTGGCCGCGATCCGAGATGGCCGGCCCAGCCCGGTACCCATCTGGTGAAAATGAAGATCGTGGCGGTGAGAGGCAGGAAGCCGACGCCCGCGAGCAACGGGCTGAAGTCGAGAACGCGCTGGAGATACTGCGCGATGAAGAACAGCATCGACGCCTGTGCTCCGAGGGTCAGCCCCATGTTGGCGAGCGCCCCGACCCGAGCGGGTTGCTTGAGTAGATGGATCGCGATGAGCGGGTTCGCCGCACGTCGCTCCACGAGCACGAGCACGGTGATGAAGACGATGGCAGCGCCGAAGAATGACGGGGTGCCGGCCGAGGTCCAGCCGTTGTCGCCGGCGTTGACGAAGCCCCAGACCAACGCGACGGAGCCGAGGGTCGCCAGAGCTGCACCCGGCACGTCGAACTTGCCTGTCGCGTGGGGCGCTCCGTCTCGGACGAGCCTTCTGACGACGAGGATCACGGCGATCCCGATGGGAACATTGATGAGGAGACCCCAGCGCCAGGACAGCAGGTCCGTCAGGACACCGCCCAGGACCAGGCCGGCGGAAGCACCCACTGCCGACACCACCGTGAAGGACGCGAGCACCTTCCTGCGGGCGTTCTCGTCCTTGGCCATTGTGGAGACGAGCGCCAGCACTGCCGGAGCAGCGGTGGCCGATGCGACACCCTGCGCGACTCGTGCGCCGATCAGTATCTCGGGAGTGCTCGACATCCCACCCACGAGCGAGGCCACGACGAATAGGCCGGTGCCGAACAGGAAGACGCGCGCTCGCCCGAAGGTGTCGCCGATCCGGCCTCCGAGAAGGATCAAGCCTCCGAAGGCGATCGCGTAAGCGTTAGGAATCCAGGACAGCGCCGAGGGGCTGAAGCCGAGCTCATGCTGGATGGCGGGCAGCGAGACGGTCATGACCTGCGCATCGACCGTGAGCATGAGCTGAAGTGTGAGCACCGCGGCTGTCGCAACAGCGGTGGCCCGCGATGACAGGGCGGGCGCCGCCGAGATTCCGTCGGCGCTCATGCACTGAAACCGCCGTCGATGTCGATCGACGCCCCGTTGATGAGCGAGGACTCCGGGCCGGCGAGGTAAGCGACCAGTGAGGCGACCTCGGTGACGGTGCCGTAGCGACCGATCGGGATCATGGACCGCTGAAGGTCCGAGGACGGCCCGTCCGCGGGGTTGGCGTCCGTGTCGACCGGGCCCGGCTGGATGTTGTTGATGGTGATGTCCTGCGGTCCGAGCTCGCGCGACATGCCACGGACGAACCCGATCAGCGCCGAACGGTCCAGGGCGTGGATCGCCATTGAGTCGAACGGTGTGTAGTGGGCGTTCGCGCTGCCGATCGTGATGACGCGTCCGCCCGCACGCAGGTGCGGCAGGGATTCCTTCACCAGGTTGACGGTCCCGTTCACCGTCGTGTCGATCATCTTGTCGATGTCGTCGTAGCTGATCTCCCGCAGGGGCAGCAGGACACCGCCGCCGGCATTGCTCACGACGACGTCGAGGTGACCGAGGCGTTGGACGGCGGTGGCGACGGCTTCGATGACCTCTTCGCGATCGGCACTGTTCGCCTTCACTGCCGAGACCGACCCGGCGCCGCTGTCGATGCTCTCAATCAAGGTATCCGCAGCGCCCTGGTCTGCAGCATAGGTGAAGACGACCTCAGTTCCCTCCGCGGCGAGACGCCGGACGATGGCGGCTCCGATACCTCGGGAACCTCCGGTGACGATCGCGGTACGCCGGGTCTGGCTTGACATCGTGGTCCTCCTGGACAGTATTCGGAGACCCTCTCCGAATAGAAGGCCCAATGCCAGCGTCTTGGGGATTATTCCCACGGCAGGCGATCAGCGGTCGGCGGACGGTCCGTGATGGATGCGTGCCTGCGAGGGTCCTCAGCGCGGGCGCTCCTGTTTGCATCACACCTGTTGCCGGCCTGCTCAGACCGGCAACAGGCGGGAAGCTGGTTCGGCTCGTTCAGTCGCCGGTGACCACGCTGGGCTCACCCATGGTCCACGAGGTGTGCAGCAGGCGGCGGTTGGTTCGCCACCCGTTCTCGGTCCGGACGAAGTCGTCGATGTACGTGCCACCGGTGTGGTAGAAACCGCCACCGCGGTGGTGGTGTGCGATGACCTGCGTCTGCGTCCGCACACCGTCGCCGGTGGGGTCCAGCAGGATCGCGCCCAGGAAGTGCTGGGTGGCGTCGAGCGGGCCCATGAGGTTCCCGACGGCCTTGGCGATCTCGTTCGCGCCGCGCGCCAGGACGCCGGTGAACGCGTCCCCGCCCGGGATGTAGCTCTCGAAGGTGTTCTCGAGCGTCGCGGTGTCGGTGTACGCGTCTGCGAGCCGCTCGAAGTTGCGACCGTCCAGCGCCTCGGAGTACCGCTGGATGACCGACCGGATCTCGGCTTCGTCGCGTGCGTCGATCTGCTTGATGTTCTGGGTCATTACCGTTTTCCTCTACGTGTCGTGGTGGGTGGATCGTGTGCGATGAGCGGGGGAATCAGTTCGAGAACAGCACGTCGTTGGCGTGCTGCGTGTCGATGTATTCGTCCACCTGCGTGATGAGGTCCTCGCGCAGCGTGACGACGAACACGAAGTTGTTGGCGTAGTCACGGCCAGAGGCAGCGACGGCTTCGACGTGGCCGATCACCGCGACGGCATCGCCGTCCGCGATCGTCGTGGTGATCGTCGGGTTCGCGCCGTCGGGGACCGTCGGGCCGATGAGGCCGAGGAGGTCGGTGACCTGGTCCTTGCTGTAGACGCCCGCCAGGGGGAAGTCATCGGGACGCCCCATGACCCTGTACTGCGCCTGGGGCGCCATGAGGGCAAGTGCGGCGTCGAGCCGCCCGGCGTAGAGATGTTCGAAGAACTGCAGAGCGACAGCTCTGTTGGTGGTGAGCATGAGTGGCTCCATGTCGGGCCCGTATCGCGGGGGTTCTTAGCGCACCGGTGTGGTGTCGCATCACCAGCGTGCAGTCCGGGCGCGCATGGAAAGAAGGGCCGGGAACTCCCCGGGGCAGGGTGCAGCGCACCCACCCTGCTCGGTATCACTCATGGACGCCGGCTTCTAGTCTGTTGTGATGGGCCACAGTTCTAGCAACCGCATGGGGGACTTCCTGCGCGCGCAGCGTGAGCGGCTGAGTCCCGAGGACGTCGGGCTGCGAACTACCGGAAGCCGTCGCGTGCATGGGCTCCGGCGTGAGGAGGTAGCGGTGCTTGCCGGCGTGAGCGCTGACTACTACTCGCGACTGGAACAAGGGCGGGAACGGACACCGTCGGCGCAGGTCGCTGAGGCGCTGAGTGCGGCGTTGCGTCTCGGGCCTGACGGTCGAGACTTCCTGTTCCGGCTGGCGCAGCTCTCGCCGTCCACGCTGTGCGCGGACAGCGAGGTGAGCGGCGAGCTGCAACAGACGTTGGATGCTTTCCCCGGAGCCGCCGCGTTCGTCACGAACGCTGCCTCTCGGGTGGTAGCCACGAACGCGACCGCCGCGGCCCTTCTCGCTCCGCTGAGCAGTCAAGGAACCATCGTCGGCGCGCTCTTTCTCGACGAGGGCGCCCGCCGGTTCTACGTCGACTGGGAGAACGCGGCGCGCGCCGAGGTGTGCAGCCTCCGGCTCGCCATGAGCTACTCACCGCCGCACCCTGACCTGGTCGCCCTGGTCGAACAGCTTCTGGAGGCGAGCGAGCCGTTCCGGGTGATGTGGAACGACCAGAACATCACGGGTGCGCCCGCCACGTCACGCGTCATCGAGCACCCAGCGGTGGGGCTGCTGCGACTCGCCCACCAGCGATTCAACGTCCGTGGCGCACCCGATCTGGAGATGGTGGTCCTGTCCGCGACCGCCGGGTCACAGAGCGCAGAGGCGCTGCGCCGGCTCGCACCGCACGACAGCCTCGAGACCTCGATCAACGCTCTGTTCGCTGATCTCCAGTAGTTACGCCACGCTCTGGCGCCGGCCGGGCCCCGGCGATCTCGTCCTCGCTCCCCCAGCTCGCGAGCAGCTGCAGGGCTTCGTCGCTCCGGGACCCTCTCTCCGCCGTGTAGATCACCATCGTCTGCCCGTCGTCCTCGAGCGCCATGGACTCGTAGTGCAGGGTGATCGCCCCCACCAGGTCGTTACGGAACGTCTTGCTCCCGTGGGTGTGCTCGTACAAACGGTGTGCAGCCCATGCCTCGCGGAACTGCGGCGAGGCCGCGGCGAGCTCGCCAATCATGTGCCTGAGCACCGCGTCATCGGGTCGTGCGCCGGCCAGGGCCCGCCAGGACGCGGCGACTTGTGCGGCGACGTCGGCCCAGTCCGCGTAGACCTGGCGCGCCCGAGGGTTGAGGAAGGTCCAGCGCACGATGTTGCACTCACGTCGCGGCAGCGCCGCGAAGTCGTCCAGCAGGAGCGCGGCCAGGCGGTTGGCGGCCAGCACCTCGGCACGTGGCCCGAGCACCATCGCTGGGACCGCGTGCAGGGCGTGGACGGTGGCTGCGAGTGCCGCACGGGCCCGTCGTTCTGGCTCCAGTGGTGCGGGCCGGACACTGGACGGCTGGGCGGAGCGGACCAGGTGGTGCAGATGGAGGCGCTCCAGGTCGTCGAGGTGGAGGGCCCGCGCGACGGCGTCGAGCACCTGGTTCGAGACGTCGCCGGCGCGGCCCTGTTCGAGCTTGGTGTAGTAGGCGGTGCTCACCCCGGCCAGAGCCGCGACCTCTTCGCGGCGCAGACCGGGCACCCGGCGCTGGGCCGCCGATGGCGGCAGGCCGACGTCGTGCGGGTCGAGTGCGCCTCGCCGGGAGGTCAGGAACTCACGCAGGTCGTTGGCGGCCATGTGTCCTTTGTAGCCTGAGGCGGCCGCGCAGGGAGCGCTCAGCCTGACTCTGTCAGGGTCAGGTTGGGCCTGTCGTGCCTGGGCCGGTGCTGGTCGACTGTCGGATGACATCAGATCGACGCCGAGGACTCCGCGGTGGTCGCCGAGGTCGGCATCCGCCCGGAGGAGGACGGCGCGTACGGCCTGAGCGCCGCGCTGCACGTCGAGCTCGCCGGAGTGGACCAGGCCACCGCCGACCAGTTCGTCGAGGCTGCCCACAAGGTCTGCCCGTACTCGAACGCCACCCGTGGCAACATCCCGGTCACGATCGACGCGACGGTCGCCTGATCGCACGAGCCAGATCTGAAACGACGAGGAGGGGCACCCAGTGTGACCGTGTGCCCCTCCTCGTCGTTCGCGCGCCGTGTCCGAGCGGGATAAGGGTCGATGGAGCGCCACCCCTACCGGCGCAGGTCGGCCCGCACATGCGCGATCTTGTTCTCCGCGGTCAGGGTGACGTCGAAGATCCCGCCGACGCGCCTCTCGGGGAAGGTGCCGGTGAACTCGACCGCGACATGGAGATACCCGTCGCGTGGCTCGGTGCTGAGCAGTCGTGTCTGGGTGCCATAGCCGATGAAGTAGGACTGGAAGTACTCGTTGATCCCCGCATGTCCCTCGAAGATCTCCCCGACCGAGGGGTCGTCCAGGACGGCGTCATCGGTGAAGAACGCCAGGTACGCGGCAGAGTCGTGCGTGTTGGTCGCGGCGATCCACTCGGCGATCGTGGTGTCGTGCTCAGTGCCAGGCATGTCGTGCTCCTTCGTTGTCGTGGTCATCGCTGGAAGGCTGTGGAGGTCAGGCCGTTGATCGTGGTCGGTCCGTCGTCGAAGTTCAGGGCACCCAGGCACCCAGCGCGAGCGGGCTCACCCGCACCCCGCAGCGGCCCAGGGTCCGATCGTGGTCAAGAGGCATCGCCATCCACATTCACGGTCGTCACGGGGCACCGGTCGGCCGCCGCGCACACCCACCCTCCAACAGCGGATACCTGCGAGGAAGGGTGAGCGATACAGGGAGGACTGCACCCACCTTTCTGAGCCGACGACCCGATGACAGAAGCCCAGTCGTGTGGCACGATCTTTTTGTACCGCCCGTTAAGAAAAGCCCCTCGATCAGGAGGTGACGATGGCAAGACCCGGTCGACCTCGTGCCTTCGACACGGACGAGGCACTGGATGCCGCCGTCGAGGTGTTCTGGCGCCGCGGTTTCACGAACGCCGGCCTGACGGAACTTGCCGCGGCAATGGGAGTCAACAAGCCCAGCGTCTACGGGGCGTTCGGCGACAAGGCGCAGCTGTTCCAGGCAGCGTTGCGGCGGTACGTCGAGCGCAACATGGGGTACGTCACCGAGGCCCTCCAGAAACCCACCGCGCTGGAGTGCGCGCGGGCGTTCCTGATCGGTAACGCCCACGCCGTGACCATGCCCGGGCGACCGGCCGGCTGCCTGTCGGTCCAGGCAGTTGCCACCCCCGAGGGTTCAAACGAGTATTCCGTCCTCGCCCGGAACCGTGCGGCGATCCAGGAGCGGTTCGCCGACCGCTTCCGGCGCGCCATCGACGAGGGCGATCTGCCCCCCGACGAGGATCCCGGCGAGCTCGCCGCCTTCCTCATCACGCTCAGCAGCGGTTTCGCCGTCCGCGCCGCCGACGGGACGACGCGCGAGGCACTCCTCGCCCTGGCAGACCGAGCCATGGCGACCTTTCCCGCACCACCTTCGGAGGAGAACAACCGTGACTGATTCGAGTGCGCCGCTGGGCGCCGCCCGCGAGCAGGCCCTCGCCGTCCGCTCGCTCTACGAGGTCCTGGAGGAGCGGTTCAACGGCAAGACGTGGTCGTTGCACGAGCTGATGCTCGGCTTCTCCAACGACGTCGGCTACATCGGACGTCTCCTGCTCGCGAACGACGGCACCTGGAACATCGAGGGTGACCCGCGCGCGGAGCTGGAGCACAAGCTCGCTGAATCGATGTGGTGGACGTTCGTCCTGGCCGACAAGCTCGGCATCGACATCGACGAGGCCTACACCCAGACCATGGACCGCATCCGCACCGGCCTGGAGTCCACCATCGCCCACACGGACCCCGCCAGGTCCGAGCAGGGCTGACCCGTTGCACCGCCCCGCCTGACCCCGCTGCGCACGATCCGCGAAGGAGCAGCCATGTTAGAGACACAGCCCACCGAGCACTTGCAGGCCTCCGACGACCCCGAGCACGTTCGCAACCCCGCGGTGACCTATGTCGCCGTCCTGGGCGACGGAGCGCCGGGAACCGACGAGTTCTACCGCAAGAAGGCCCTGGTCACCGAAATCGCCGCCGAACTGACTGGCGCGGACTCCGCACCGGTCGAGGAGATCCAGTACTGGTACCCCGAGGGGTCCAGGCCCGTCGAGATCGCCGACTTCTACAGCGTCAACCCGGTTCCGTCCCTGCTCTACCGGGTCCTGTCCCAGGTCCCGGTCGGCACCACCCAGCAGGACGTCGATGCCGCTCGCGCCCGCGCATCCAGCACCGCGGACACGGCGTCCGACGAGGTCACCGTCTTCACCATTGCCGAGCAGGACGTCGTCCAGGTCATGCACCACGGCCCGTTCGCCGAGGAGTTCGCCACGCTTGGACGGCTCGGCGACTTCGCGCGGCAGCGCGGTCTCCACCGCAGCGGGCCGCACCACGAGGTCCACCTGGACGCCTTCACGCGCAGCACGCCGCAGGACACGTTGCGCACGATCCTGCGCGACCCGGTCACATGAGCGAGCACCGCTGTGAACCTGTGCGTGCGGCGGCACTCCGGGTCGCGAGACAGGGAGGACCGCACCCTGTCCGAGCCCGCCGAACGCGGTTAGCGTGAGAGGCATGGCGACACCACCCGGCCCCCTCGGCGAGTTCCTCCGCGCCCAGCGCTCCCGCCTCACGCCCGCCGACGTCGGCCTGCCCGACGTCGGCGCACGGCGGGTCAACGGGCTGCGGCGCGAGGAGGTCGCCGTGCTGGCCGGCGTCAGCGCCGACTACTACGCCCGGCTCGAGCAGGGGCGCGAACGCACCCCGTCGGCGCAGGTCGTGGACGCCCTGTGCACCGCCCTGCGGCTCAGCCCGGACGCCCGCGAGCACACCTTCCGCCTCGCGAAGCTCGCACCCGCCGGCCAACCCGAGCCAGGACCGGTCAGCCCCGAGCTGCTCCAGCTCATGGACGCCTTCCCGCACGCCGCCGCCTACGTCGTCGACCCCGGTTTCCAGATCCTCGCCGCCAACACCACGGCCAAGGCGCTCCTGGGCCCGTCGCAGCTGACCCTCGGGGCGTTCGACTTCCTGTTCGTCGACCCCGCCGCGCGAGACTACTTCGCCCACTGGGACCATGTCGCACGCGCCGCGGTCAGCGCACTGCGCCTGGCAGCGGGCTACGCCGACCCGCACCCCGCCGTCCGCCCGGCTGTCTCCCGCCTGCTCGCCACCTCACCAGAGTTCGCCACGTTCTGGGCCGACCAAACCGTGGCAGGCCTGAGCCTGACCGAGAAGGTCATCAACCACCCCGACGTCGGCCGGATCACCCTGACCTACCAGACGCTCGACGTCCGCGAAGCACCCGGACAGCAGCTCACCGTCGCGACCGCACCGGCAGGAAGCCCCAGCGCGGACGCCCTCGCCCTCCTCGGCACTCTCGAGGCCACCCGAACCACGCAGCCGTGAGGACGCGGGGCGGGGCACGCCAAGGAGCAATCCCGGGCGGGAATATCAGCAAGCTCGTCGATGCTGCACACCAAGTAATCGGAGACCCTCTCCGAATACTTGGAAAGGCTGCAGCATGACGTTCCTCGAAGAGTTCAACCCCAAGCACCTCACCCTGACGGTCGAGTCGCCCACGTTCTGGCGTGTGACCTTCAACAACCCGCCGATCAACGTCATCGGGCTGGAGATGATGGGGGACCTCAAGGCGCTGCTCACCGAGCTGGAGAGCAACAAGACGGTCAACGTGGTGGTGTTCGACAGCGCTGACCCCGACTTCTACATCGCCCACTACGACGTCACCGTGGACAACGACCTCGCCGAGGCCCTGCCCAAGGCCACCGACTACTCCGCCTGGGTCGACATCACCGTCCGCATAAGCAAGCTCGACGCCGTGACCATCGCCGCCATCCGGGGCATCACCCGCGGCGCAGGCAGCGAGCTGGTGCTGGCCATGGACATGCGCTTCGCCAGCCTGGAGAAGGCCAAGCTCGCCCAGGTCGAGATCGCCCTGAACGCGGTCACCGGCGGCGGTGCCAGCGGACGGCTGCCTTCCCTGGTCGGCCGTGGGCGCACGATGGAGATCCTGCTCGGTGCCGAGGACTTCGACGGCGCCCTCGCGGAGAAGTACGGCTACGTCAACCGTGCGCTCCCGGACGCCGAACTGGACGAGTTCGTGGCCCGCTTCGCCCGGCGCGTGTCCGGGTGGGACCACCAGGCGATCGTGGAGGTCAAGGAGTTCATCAACAAGTACACGCGCCTGCCGGACGCGGAGTACCCGCTGCACTCCGACGCCTACTGGGCGGCCGTCTCCAACCCTGAGGTCGGCGCCACGGTCGGGCGGCTGCTCGAGAAGGGCATGCAGGAGCGCGGGCCCCTGGAGTACGACCTGGCCACGGAGATCGCCGTGATCGCGCAGCAGCGCTGACCGCTGGAAGGACGCACGGGCCGGCACCACCAGGTGCTCACCCGTGCGTCCTTCGTGGTTCAGCCAGGGCGTGCGGTCAGCCCGTCCAGGATCACCCAGAGCATGTCGCGCACCTGTTCGGGCGGCAGCTTCGCCTGCTCCGCGACCATCGCCACGCCGGTGACCAGCCGCGCCACCGTTCCGGAATCCACGGCGTGGCCGATCAGTCCGGCCTCGCGGGCCCGCTCGAACACGAGCGTATTGGCCACAAGGCTCGCGCGATGCGCATGACGCAGCGGGGAGGACTCGTCCTCCATGCTCGCGGCCATGCTCGCGGCCAGTCCGCGGTAGCCGCTCGCGATTCCGGCAAGGCGTCCGAGCCAGTCCACGAGATCGTCGCGAGTGCGCACAGGAGCCGACTGGGCGGCTTCCTCCACTCGTGTCACCCATGTCGCCAGCACTTCCGCGAGCAGGGCCTCGCGTGAAGGAAAGTGACGGTAGAGCGTGCCGGGACCCACTCCGGCACGCTTGGCAATCTCGTTCAACGACGCCATCGTGCCCTGCTGTTCGATGACGTCGGTCGCGACCGCCAGGATGCGGAGGCGGTTCTCGCGCGCATCCGCGCGAAGCTCACGAGGCTTGGTGCTCATTGCTCGTCTCACCTCTTCGGTTCCTCGGACCAGGCTACTGGCGCACGGGACGGATCCGGACTTCGCGGAGCCTGCTCGGCGCGCACCGGTGTCCGTCGGATCACACGACCGGCAGCGCTTTGCGGACGGAACCTGTCCGGGTCGGTCCCTAGCGTGCAGATGGACCGGGAAAGACCCGGCCTGAAGAGAGGAACCAACAGCATGAGCGGACGACTGCTGATCTACGGCGCGACCGGGTACACCGGTCGCTTGGTCGCCGAGCGGGCGGTACAGACCGGCCTGGATGTGACAGTGGCAGGACGCGACACTGGAAAGGTCCGCGAGCTGGCGGGGACCCTAGGTGTCGAGTCCCGGGTGTTCGACGTCGATGACGCTGACGCGGTGCGCAAGGCGCTGCAGGACGTCGACTGCGTGCTCAACGTCGCCGGACCGTTCCGGCACACGGCCCGGCAGCTGATGGACGCGGCCATCGAGGCCGGCGTGCACTATCTCGACACGACAGCGGAGTTCGACATCTTCGCACTGGCGGAGTCCAAGGGCTCCGAGGCGTTACGTGCCGGTGTCATGATCATGTCCGGCACCGGGTGGGACGTGGTCCCGAGCGACAGCCTCGCCCTGCACACCGCCCGCCGTGTGCCCGATGCGGAGAAGCTCACGATCGCACTGCGCGTGACCGGCGGCTTCTCCCGCGGCTCACTGGCCAGCTCTGCCGGTATCGGGGACCTGGGCACCCTGGTACGTCGGTCCGGCGAGCTGACCCGGCTCGACGAGGTCGCCACGCGGTCGTTCGACTTCGGCAACGGCCCGGAGGACTGCGTACCGGTCCCGATGGGCGATCTGATCACCGGTCTGCGGTCGACCGGCATCGGGAACATCGAGGTGTTCCTCGGCACGGATGCCGGCTTCCCCGACGTCGACCCCGCTGACGCTGGGCCCACCGCGCAGGAACGCAGCCAGGGCCGCTACCTGGCCATCGCTGAGGTGACCGGCCGTGACGGTCAGGTGGCACGGTCGCTGATCGACACTCCCACCGGTTACACGTTCACCCAGCTGAGCTCGGTCGAGATCGCGCGCCGCGTGCTCGACGGGCAGTTCTCCGCCGGGTTCCAGAGCCCTGCCTCGGCCTACGGCCCGGAGCTGGCCACCGGCATCGCGGACACCACCATCGTCGACCTCTGACAGCAGTGCTGACGGCGCACGCGCTACGGCCGGGGCGACGAGCTCGTCGCCCCGGCCGAGCCGTTGGTTTCGACCAGCGCCATGGCTCGTCGTCGTACCGCCTCGCGTACCGAGTCCGGGGACAGGACCGTCAGCGGGACACCCACGCGCATCAGGTACTCCCCGAGGGACTCCACGTCCGCGCCGCCGATCCGCACGATCGTGGCGTGCGGCCCATCGGGCTCATAAGTACCGGCGGTGGGCGGCACCGCGCGCATCGCGTCCTCGAGCGACAGCGACAGGCGCACGACGGCGTAGAGCGGGTAGTCGCTGACGAGCGTCTCGGCAACGAGCTGTGCGGCGTCGGGCGGGTCCTGCAGGCGCACCACCCGGCCGGTGGGGTGGACGTCGATCGCCCGGTCGGCGCGGAAGGTCCGCCAGGCTCCCTTGGCCACGTCTAGCGCCACGAGGCACCAGCAGTTCCCGGTGAAGACCAGGCGATACGGGTCGACGTCACGCACCGTGTCGATCCCCTGCATGCTCCGGTAGGACAGTGTGATCCGCTCGCTGCGCCGGCAGACCTGCGCCAACCCGGCGAGCATCCCGGGTGAGAGCGGCTGCCCGCAGACTCTCGTGGTGTGCTCGAAGACGTCGTCCATCGCGCCGAGCCTCGAGGCCACCCGTGCCGGGAGGAGCTGGCGCAGCTTCAACAGCGCCGACAGCACCGCCTGGTCGTCACCGAGCACCCTGGTCTGCGCGGCCTCACGCAGTGCCACACTGACAGCCAGCGCCTCTTCGTCGTCGAGCACGAGGGGCAGATGGCTGAGACTCTCCCGGAACCGGTAGCCACCCCAGTGGCCCGGATCCGACTCGACGTCGTAGCCGAGGTCGCGCAGACGAGCGACGTCACGGCGCACCGTCCGCTCCGTGACGTCCATGCGCTGCGCGAGCTCGCCGGCCGTCCAGCTCGTCCGCGACCACAGGAGGGACAACAGCTGTAGCAGCCGCGAAGAGGTGCTGATCACGATTGCCACCATAGGAGCGAAGAGGGATCACACGGAGCCAGGCCGCAGGCTCCACGGCTGACGCGTACGGAGCGCGACGACGGTGCCGGTTGCGAGAGCTGGCACCGTCGCGCACCATCGCCGGGCGAGTCGGCCAGGATCACGGTCAGTAGCCGAAGAATTCCCTGATCGCGGTCAGGACTGCCCCGGGTGCTTCGTGCAGCATCCAGTGACCGGTGTCCAGCGCCGCACCGGTGGCCTGGGGCGCGCCGTCGCGGACGGCCGTCAGGAACGTGTCGAGCAGGGATGCCTGAGCCAGGACGTGCACGGGCAGTGTCAGCGGCTGTGTCATCGCCAGTCGGTTGTCGACCTCGTCCTGCGGCCACGCCTGGTAGTACCGGGACCCGTTGTGCAGCGCGACCGGCCGGGAATAGGCACGAACGTACTCGTCGAGGACCTGGGGGGTCATCGGCAGGGCCCCTCCCGGCGTCAGGACCCGGTAGAAGTAGTCCAGGTACAGGCGCTCACGCCCGGCGACGAGGTCCTCGAACAGGGGCTCCTGCTCGTAGAACGCGAAGTGGTAGGACAGCGTGCGCACCTGGTCGTAGCGCAGCGATCCGCCGACAATCGGGAAGTCCATCATCAGCCAGCCCGAGAACTGGTCGCTCCACTGCGTGACCAGAGCGAACGCGATGCCGCCACCCGCATCGTGCGACACGAGCTGGACGCCTCGGCTGAAGCCCAGCAGGTCCAGGAGCCGGTGGACGTAGCCGGCGAGGGTGACCTTGTCGTGCGACGGGAGGGAACCGGTGCTGTCACCGAGGCCGGGGAGGTCGATCGCGATCACGGTGTGACCCGGCAGGAGGTCGGCCATGATCGGCAGCCAGCCGTACCAGGTCTCGGTGAAGCCGTGCAGCAGCACGATCGGGGTAGGCCCGTCACCGCCCACGACGTAGTGCATCTGCAGGTCGTCGATCGTGGTGAAGCTGTGCCGGAACGTGTCCTGAAAGGCTGGATCGTCGCGGGTCGCGGTGTCGTAGCCGGCGCTCAGCGGTTCTTCGGTGGTGAGGTCGGAGAGGGTCATGACTGGGTCCTTTCACGGGGGACGGTGATGTTGAGGGAGACGAGCACGGTGGCGACCATGAGACCGGCGCACACCAGGAGGGCCACGGACAGTCCGTCCATGAGCGAGCCGCTGCCGACCGTCACGCTGGCGGCGACGGTGTTCAGCACGGCGATGACCACCGCACCGCTGACCTGCTGGGCAGCGTTCACCGTTCCGCCCGCTGCCCCGGAGTGCTCGTCCGGCACGCCGGTCAGGGCTGTGGCGCTCAGTGCGGGCCAGGACAAGCCGACTGCGGCGCCGACCAGCGCCATCGCGGGCAACAGGACGGCGAGCCCGGTGGCGCTGCTCGCCGAAGCGAGCATCAGGAACCCTGCGACACCAGACGCCGCGCCGGTCGCGATCACGACGCGCGGCCCGAACCTGAGCATGAGTCGCCCACCTACCGTGGCGAAGATGAGAACGGCGAGGGTCGTGGGTAAGAATGCCAGCCCGGACTCGAGCGCGTTGTAGCCGCGCACCTGCTGCAGGTAGTAGATGATCAGCACGTTGCTGGCGAAGATGGCGCCGGCCAGGAGCGCGGTCGCTCCGAACGCGCTGCCGCGGACGCGGTCGGTAAGCACGGACAGCGGGAGCAGCGGGTCCTTGGTCCGGTACTCGATGCCGAAGAAGGCCGCCAGCAGGAGTAGCCCTCCCACAATCGGCGCCAAGGCTTGGATCGAGGCCCAGCCGTACGCCTCTGCGAGGGTGGCGCCGTAGACGATCGCCGCGACGCCGAGGGTCGACGTCACCGTTCCGGGCAGGTCGAGCCGGCCGCGGACGGCGACCTTCGACTCCCGGACGACGAGTAGCGCTGCGGCGGCGATAGCGATCGCCAGCGGGGCGTTGACCAGCAGGGTCCAGCGCCAGGAGGTGTACTCGGTCAGGACGCCGCCCAGGATCAGTCCGAGCGATGCGCCCAGGCCCCCTACCCCGCCCCATACTGCGAACGCCTTGGCTCGCTGGGCCGGCTCGGTGAAGTTCGTGGTGATCAGCGAGAGGACCACCGGTGCGAGGACGGCGCCGAAGGCGCCCTGCAGTGCGCGCGCGGCATACAGCAGGCCCGCACTGCCCGCGAGGCCACCCAGGAGGGACGCGATACCGAACCCGACCAGCGACCACACCAACGCGCGCTTGCGCCCCAGATAGTCACCGACCCGGCCCCCGAGGAGCAGCAGGCCGCCGAACGTGATGGCGTAGGCAGTCACGACCCAGTGCCGGTCGGCGTCGGAGATGCCGAGGTCCGCCTGCGCCGACGGCAGCGCGACCGTGACGATGGTCGTGTCGAGCTGGATGGTGAGTTGGGTGATCGCGAGGACGGCGAGCAAGAGGCCCGGCCGTATCGGGAGCTCGGCGCCCCGCGGCCCCCGGCCCGGGGACACGCCACGGGGTCGGCGGGCCGTCGGACCGGCGGATGCGGAAGTGGTTGACATGGCTCCAGACTGGGCGGGCCAGTGCCGTGAGCCCATCCCCCACCTTGGGGGTGATGAACACCCCCGCACCTGGGGGATGTCGCACCTCACGCGGGCCTCGTACTGTGACAAGGTGGTCACCTCCCAGATCTCCCTGAATGACCATCGTGTCGTTGCACTACGCGAGACCGTCGCAGATCTCGCGGCCCGCCCACCCGCGGCACGGGAGCTCCTGGACGAGGTGGAACATCGCCTGCGGAAGGTGGTCCAGTTCGACGGCGGCGACTGGTGGACGTCCGACCCGGAAACCTTGCTCCCGATGGAGCTACGGCCTTTCGAGTACCCAGCTCTGCAGTACGAGGTAGCCGCCAACGACGTCAACCGCCTCGACGAGCTCGATCGGCAGAGCCGCAGCGTCTCGACACTGGGGCTGGCCATGCCGGGCGAGCGAGCCCGCTCCGCGCAGTTCGACGGTCACTACCGCGCGGCCGGCGCTGGCGATCAGATGCGGGTGCTCGCCCGCAACGGCGGGAGGACGTGGGGCGCCGCGTGCTTGTATCGCGGTGCGGACCTACCTGACTTCACACGGGATGAGGTCGCCGTCGTCTCAGCCATCTCGCGAGACGTCGGCCTGGCCCTGCGCACCGACCTGCTGCGGACCGTGGTGCGCAACAGCGGCGAGTGGTCCGCCGCGACCGTCGATGAACGGTCGGGCACCGTCCTCACCGACCGCGACGACCGAGTGCTCGGCTTCACGCCCGACGGCGGGCGCTGGCTCGAACAGCTCGGCGTCCGCACGTCGGACGAAGAACTTCCCGCGTCACTGCGCTGGATCACACTCCAGGCGCGCGCCCAGGACCGCCAGTCGGCCTCGGGGTCGGCCGGGGGCCGCACCCTGCGGCCGGCACGCTCCCGCATCCGAGCCGCGAGCGGCGAGCTGGTGACGGTACGCGCCGAGGTGCTGCGCGGCACGGTCGACGGCGCCGTCGTCCTCGGGCTCGAGCCCGCGACCGGCGCCTCGATGTGGCCGCTGCTGATCGCGCTCTACGGCCTGACCGAACGCGAGACCCAGCTCACGTCGATGCTTGTCGAAGGTCGCTCCATCAAGGAGATCGCCACGGGGCTCCACCTCTCGATCCACACGGTCCGTGACCACGTCAAGGCCGTGTACACCAAGGTCGGCATCAGCTCCCGTCCAGAACTGACAGCCCGGCTCGGCGGCGGTCCGGGCGTCGCGCCAGCTTGACCCGGACGGCCGTTGTGATCGGCCAGAGGGTGGTGTGGTACACCCCGATCTTCGTCAGGGTCGGCTAGGCACGGTGCGGGGGCGGTACGGGTGCGTGGTTCTCGCATCCAGGGTGTACCGCTCCTAGGCAGTCTCGCCCTTCTCCGGTCGCCGCCGCGGCCGAAGACTCAGGGTCATGAACATCGTGATCATCACCGGCGGCAGCCGCGGTATCGGCGCCGCCACAGCACTGGCCTGCGCCCGACGCGGCCTCGGCGTCATCATCACCTACAACAGCAATCCGGACGCGGCCGCGGAAGTCGTCGGCAAGATCAACGCCGACGGCGGCACGGCGGTAGCGGTGGAGCTCGACGTGACCGACACCACCACATTCCCGGCCTTCGCCACAGCGGTCAGTGGCACCTTGCAGGAGACCTGGGGCCGGACCGACTTCGACTACCTGGTCAACAATGCCGGTTACGGCCTTTACAACCCCATCGCCACGGTTACCGAGGAGCAGTTCGACGGCCTGTTCCGTGTGCACCTCAAGGGCCCGTTCTTCCTCACCCAGACCCTGCTGCCTCTGATCGCCGACGGCGGTCAAATCGTGAACCTTGTCAGCGCAACAAGCCGCGTGGCGACCATCGGTGTCGCACCGTACGCGAGCTTCAAGGGCGGCCTCGAGGTCCTGACCCGCTACATGGCCAAGGAGTTCGGCGACCGCCGAATCCGGGCGAACTCGATCGCCCCTGGCGCCATCCGCACCGAGCTCGGCGGCGGCCTGAACGACGAGTTCGAAGCGCAGCTGGCGGGCGCCACAGCACTGGGCCGGGTCGGCGAACCCGACGAGATCGGTGGCGTCATCGCGAGCCTGCTCTCCGACGACAACCGCTGGGTCAACGCCCAGTCGATCGAAGTCTCCGGGGGGTTCTATATCTAATGCTCGACGTTGGCCTCTTGCCGGTCAGCGCTCTCGGCCGCTCGATCGCATTCACAGCGCGGTAGGAGTCGGCCCACGTCGTGCGGCGGTTTCACCACAAGCCCTCCAGGCAGTAGCGCGACAGACACTGCCTGGAGGGGAGGTGACCTAGCTCAGGCGCATCTTGATCCGCCCTTCAGAAACTCACAGTCCCAACGACCGGCTCGACGTGTTTGCCATCGCGTCCAACGGACGGATGTAGTGCCGGACGAGCGTAGAGATCTCCTTGTGACGCGTCTGAGCAGCGATCCTGTCCAATGGGACGCCAGCGAGCGCGGCGGCCGTGGCGTGCCCCGCACGTAACGAGTGCCCCGAGACACGTTCGCTCTCGATCCCCGCAGCTGCGGCCCGAGTGCGAATGATGCACCTGACGGTGTGGCCACTGATCCGTTCGACAGTCGCGCGACCGTTCGAGCGAACCCTGGTGAACACGTTCCCCGGCCGGGTCCCGCGCACTGCGATCCAGTAACGCAGCGCTGCCACCGGGTCGGTCCCGGCGTGCGCACCTGTGGCGACCGCGACCACCTGCCCCTCCGCATCCGGGTCGCCCTTGGACCTCCGGATGTTCAGCAGTACTCCGTCTCGCACGAACACGACGTCGTCGAGCGCCAGCTCCGCCAGTTCAGACCTGCGCAGAGCCGATGCGAAGCCGAGCAGGAGCAAGGCGCGGTCCCGAGCACCCGCCACGGTGTGCCCGTCGATCTGATCGACCATGGACCGGATGTCCTCGGTCAGCAACGCACGCGCCTGCCGACGGGGCGCGACGCCGAGGATGCGCCGCAGGCCCCGCCGCACCCGCGCGACAGTCGGATCTGCGATCGGGTCGGGGGCGCCGGCCCGCTGGTGCTCATACCGGATCGCAGCACAGCACGCCGTGATCGTGGCGTTAGCCAGACCACGCTCTGCCCGCTCGGCCAGGTAGGCACACACCGTCGCCGGATCGGCAGGCAATGGCTCCAACCCACGGACCGCGCACCATCGGACGAAGAGGCGCCACGCCGAGGCATACGAGACCAGCGTCGACGGAGCGCGCTCAGCAGAGGGATCGCTGCCGCCACACGGGCAGCATCCACGGCCGTCAGGCCGGAGTAGTCGCGGCCGGCGTGGATTGGGGCGGGTTCGAGAAGAGTCGTCCTGCCCGAACTACTACGGGGCGGCCACGACGCCCGCACGCTACTTACGGAAAGTTGCGTTTCTGTTGCGGTGCTCAAGTTCTACAAACCTCTCAGGCCCGGAGATCCGCAGATCTCCGGGCCTGATTTCGTAGCGGGGGCAGGATTTGAACCTGCGACCTCTGGGTTATGAGCCCAGCGAGCTACCGAGCTGCTCCACCCCGCGTCGGTGATCCCTACTTTACGCACCCCGAGCGACGAAGTGCAAACCGGGCCGCCCGGTCGAGACGCAGGTCACAGCCGGTCGAACCGATCCGGCCGTGGAACCATCGTCCCCATGACGACGGAGCTGAGCGATACCACCCTGTCCGCCGACCGGATCGTCCACCTCACCGACCAGCTTGCCGCACTGCCCCACCTGCGCCCGGACCCCGGCACCAACGCCCTCTTCGGCGACCTGGTCCAGGCGGTCCTCGCGACGCCCGACCGGCAGGCCCGGGACGTCCTGGCGCATCCCGAGGTCCACCGCCGCAAGGACGCCATCCGCGACCTCTCGGCACGCGGCGAGACGGAGCTCGAGCACGCGTGGGCGGAGCACATCGCCGGCGCGCCCGACGCCCGGGCCGCGCTCGCCGCGTTCCCCTACCTCGACAACTACCGCCGGCTCACGGCCCTGGAGGCCCGGCTGATCGCCCACGCGGGCGGCGGCACGCCGGCGTCGGTCGCCGTCGCCGGGAGCGGACCGCTCCCCCTGAGCGCCCTCGGCTACGCCGACGCGCTCGACGCCCCCGTCGTCGGCCTGGACCGGGACGCCACCGCGGTGGCGCTGGCGCGCCGGGTCGCCGCGCGCCTCGGCTCGACGGCGGTCCGGTTCGAGCAGGCCGACGCCGCCGACGTGGGCCTCGGCGAGCACGACGTCGTGGTGCTCGCGGCGCTGGTGGGCGAGACGCCGTCGGCCAAGGCCGCGATCCTGCGCCGGATGGCCGACACGATGCGGCCCGGCGCCCTGCTGCTCGCCCGCAGTGCGCGCGGGGCACGCACCCTGCTGTACCCGCCCGTCGACCTGGGTGCCATGCCGGGGTTCGAGGTGCTGGAGGTGGTGCACCCCACCGACGACGTCATCAACTCGGTGGTGGTGGCCCGCCGCCTCGCCTGAAAGAGTCAGACCTGCAGGTCACCGAAGTGACCTGCAGGTCTGACAGGGTGCGTCGGAGCGTCAGCCCTGCTGGGCCTCCTCCGCCGCGATCGCGTCCTCCAGCGCCTGCTGCAGCCGCTCCTGCGCCTCGCCGTAGGCGGCCCAGTCGCCGTCGCGCTGGGCGGCGTTGGCGTCCTCCATGGCCTGGCGGGCGTCCTGCAGCGCGGCGTCCAGCTCGGACGACGGCGCCTCGGTGCTGTCCGGCGTGGACTCGCCGCTCGGCTCCTGGCTGGGCTCCTGGCTGGGTTCCGTGCCCGTCTCGCCCTCGCCCGTGGGCGGTGCGGTGGGCGCCTCGTCCTCGGCCGCCGCGCCGGCGTCGCCGGCCTGGGCACCCGAGTCACCGCCGAACACCTGGTCCAGCGCCTCGTCGAGCGTGTCTGCGAACCCGATGTCGTCACCGAACGCGACGAGCACCTTGCGCAGCAGCGGGAACTGCGTGCCACCGGTCGACTGGATGTAGACCGGCTGCACGTACAGCAGACCGCCGCCGACCGGCAGGGTGAGCTGGTTGCCCCGGCGCACCGTGGACGCGCCGATCTGCAGGATGTTCAGCTGCTCGGAGATGGTCGGGTTCGAGTCGAAGTTGTTCTGCACCTGGCCGGGGCCGGGCACGGTGGTGTCCCGTGGCAGCTCCAGCAGGCGTAGCTTCCCGTAGTCCTCGGACTTGGCACCCGCCTCACTGCCGGCGTCGGCATCCACCGCGAGGAACCCGGTGAGCACCTCACGGTCGGTGTTACCACCAGGGATGAAGGTCGACGTCAGCGAGAACGTGGACTCGTCCTGGCCGGGCATCTGCAGCGTCAGGTAGTACGGCGGCTGCAGCGGGGCGGTGGTCGCCTCCGACGTCGGGTCCGTCGGGTTGTTCCAGAAGTCCTGGCCCGAGAAGAACTCCGCGGAGTCCGTCACGTGGTACTGGCTGAGCAGGGTGCGCTGCACCTTGAACAGGTCCTCCGGGTACCGCAGGTGGCTCATCAGGTCGCCGGAGATCTCGTCCATCGGCTTGACCGCGCCCGGGAAGACGTTGCTCCACGCCTTCAGGATCGGGTCGTCGGCGTCCCACGCGTACAGGTCGACCGAACCGTCGTAGGCGTCGACCGTGGCCTTCACCGAGTTCCGGATGTAGTTGACCTCCTCCGGCAGCGCGACGGTGCCGCCGGCCTGCTGGGTGGTGAGCGTGTCCGCCACCGCCTCGTCGAGCGGGGTCGACGTCGAGTACGGCACGGCGTCGCTCGTGGTGTAGGCGTCGACGATCCACTTGACGCGGCCGTCCACGACCGCCGGGTAGACCCGGTTGTCGAGCGTCAGCCACGGCGCGACCTTGCTGACGCGCTGCTGCGGGTCCCGGTCGTAGAGGATCTGCGACTCGCTGGTGACGCGGTCGGAGAACAGCAGCTGCTCCTCGCCGAACTTCAGCGCGTACAGCAGCTTGCTGCCGAACGAGCCGACGTCGGGGCCGGCGTCGCCGGTGAACGTCGTGTTGACCTGGCCGCCGTCGTCCGCGTCGTCGGCCTGGTAGTCGAGCTCCCACGCCTTGGTGCCCTCGGGCGCGCCCACGATCGAGTACGTCGTGGTGCTCGGGCTGAAGTAGATGCGCGGCTCGTACTCGCCCTCGAGGTCGCTGATCGCGCCCTGGGACGGGATGCCGCCCTCGAAGAAGGCCGGACGCCCGTCCGGGCCCGGCTGGTTGCCGTACGCGGCGACGACGCCGTAGCCGTGCGTGTACACGGTGTGGTCGTTGACCCAGTTGCGCTGGTCCTGGCCCAGGCCGTCGAGGTTCAGCTCCCGCACGGCGATCACGGTGTCGCGGGACTCGCCGTCGATCTCGTACTTGTCGACCGACAGGGAGTCGTTGAAGTTGTAGTACTGCTTGTTCTGCTGCAGCTGGCGGAACGACGGCGAGACGATCTGCGGGTCCAGGAGCCGGATCGACGCGGCGGTGTCCGCGTCGGAGCGCAGGGCGCCCTCCTCCGCCTCGGTCGTGGCGTCGTACGGTTCCTTCTCGACGTCGTCGATGCCGAAGGCCGACAGGGTCGCGTCGATGTTGCGCTGGATGTACTCGCTCTCGAGCTCCTGCGCGTTCGGGTTCACCTGGAAGCGCTGGACGACGGCGGGGTAGATGCCGCCGATCGCGATGGCGGAGACGACCATGAGGCCGACGCCGATCGCGGGCAGACGCCAGTCGCCGCGGAACGCGGTGACGATGAACAGCGCGGCCACGAAGATCGCGACCACCGTGAGGATGCCCTTGGCGGGGATCACGGCGTGCACGTCGGAGTACGAGGCGCCGTCGAACCGGTCGCCCGCGTTGGTCAGGATCGAGTACCGGTCGAGCCAGTAGTTGGCGCCGATCAGCAGCAGGAGCACCGCGCCGATCACGGCCAGGTGGATGCGCGCGGCGGGGGTGGTGCGGGGGCCGCCGGCCGCGGCCGGGCCGACCCGGAGCCCGCCGTACAGGTAGTGCGTGATCACTCCGGCGATACCGGCGATAACCACCACCGAGATGAGGAACCCGACACCGAACCGCAGCGCGGGGAGCAGGAAGACGAAGAACCCGAGGTCCATGCCGAACTGCGGGTCCGTCTCACCGAAGGGCTCGCTGTTGAACGCCAGGAGGACGGTGCGCCACTGCGCCGACGCCGCGACGCCCGCGAAGAAGCCGATCAGCACCGGGGCCGCGATCATCACGACCCGGCGCAGCGGCTCGACCGCCTCGCGGTACTGGTCGAGCGTGGCCTGCTCGGGGGTGCTCGGCGCGTACACGGGGCGCGAGCGGTAGGCCGCGGTGAACGACCAGAACACGGCCCCGGCCATGACCAGGAAGCCGACGGCGAACAGCGCGCCGCGCATGCCCCACTCGGTCCAGATCACCCGGGAGAACCCGAGCTGCCCGAACCACATGACCTCGGTCCAGAACTGCGCTAGGAGAAGCAGGGCCGCGACGACGACGGCGACCGCGACGACCGCCACCCCCAGGGGACTGCGTCGTCGGGCTCGGGGTGCGCCGCCGGATGGGCGACGAGGTGCTGCGGCGAAGGACACTTCTGCGTTACCTCACGTCATGAATGGTTGGGCCGTACGCAGTTGGAACGGCCAGGCTCTGGTCAAGGTTCCCACCACAAGGTTCCCACATCCTCCAGATGTGCAACATGCGGTCAACACCCGGGATCCCGCCCGCGAGCGTCAGGAGCACGTCGGCAGGTCGGCTCCCTCGCCGCGCCCGATCTGCTCCACGGCGTCGCGCGCCTCGGCCAGCGTCGCCACCCTCACCACGCGCAGCCCGTCGGGCACGTTGCCCACCACCTGGTCACAGTTGTCGGCGGGCGCGAGGAACCACTCGGCGTCGTCGCGTACGGCGCCGTACAGCTTCTGCTCGATGCCGCCGATCGGACCCACCGTGCCCTCCGGGCTCATGGTCCCGGTACCCGCGATGATCTCGCCGTTCGCCTCGTCCTCGGGGGTGAGCTTGTCGATGATGCCGAGGGCGAACATGGTGCCCGCGCTCGGCCCGCCGATGTCCTCGATCTCGATGGAGACGTCCACGGGGAAGTCGTAGTGCGGGTCGATGAAGACACCGAGCACGGCCCGCTGGCCGTTGTCGGCGGTCGTGATGGTCACGTCCATGGTCCGCTCGCCCCGTTGCACGCCGAGCGTCACGTCCTCCCCCGGGGTCGTGCCGGCGAGCCCGTCGATGAGGTCGGCGTAGGTGCCCACGGGTTCACCCTGGAACTCCGTGATGACGTCGCCCTCCTTCAGCTTGCCCTCGGCCCCGGAGCCGGGCTCCGTGCCGGCGACGTCCAGCACGGCGGGCACGTCGTAACCGAGCTCCGTGAGCGCCGCGGCCGTGGCCGACTCCTGCGACGAGACCATCTCCGCCTGGCTGACCTCCTGCTGCTCCTCCTTGGTGGTGGCCTCCGGGAAGATCGCCTCCACCGGCAGCACCGAACGCCGCGGGTCCAGCCAGCCCTGGATCACCTGGCCGGCCATCATCGGGTAGCCCGGCCCGCCCAGGACGGACACCGTGGTCAGGCGCAGCTGCCCCGTGGACTCGTACGTGCGGGCGCCCTCGATCTGGATGAGGTTCCGCTCCAGGGTGTCCTCGGTGGGCCCCGGCGAGCGCATCGCGTAGGGCGTGGGCACGACCAGCGCCAGCGCGGCCAGGACGGCCGTGAGCAGCAAGGACACCCCGAGGGTGACCGTGCGGCGCGTGATCGGCGCAGGGGTCACCGCCAAGTCGTCGAACGGTGACGGCTCGGGCTGCGGAGCGTGCTGGAGGTCGCGCATGTCGGTCACCGGCCCATCATTCCTCACTTGCCTGGGGGTTCCGTGAATCGCACCCGAGCACAACCCCGTAGGCAAAGTTTTTCCACTTGAACGGTGTGTTATACCCCACCTTGACGCCGATAACCGGTACGGTCGTCCCGTGGCCCACGACGCCCTGACGTCCGTGGAGGTGCGCCGGAGCCGCCGTCGCACCGCCACGGTGAGCGCATACCGCGACGGTGGACGGACCATCGTCGCCATTCCTGCGCGCTTCTCTCGGGCTCAGGAACGAGAGTGGGTGGCGAAGATGGTGGCCCGGCTCGAGGACAAGGAGCGGCGGCGTCGCCCCTCCGACCAGGAGCTCATGGACCGCGCCGGCGAGCTCTCCGCCAAGTACCTCGGCGGCAGGGCCCGGCCCTCCAGCGTCCGGTGGTCGGCCAACCAGGGCAGGCGCTGGGGATCGTGCACGCTGCTGGACGGCTCCATCCGAATCTCCACCCGGCTGCAGGGGATGCCGTCCTGGGTGCTCGACTACGTGCTGCTGCACGAGCTGGCGCACCTGCTGCACGCCGGCCACGGCCCCGAGTTCTGGAAGATCCTCGAGGTCTACCCCCGGACGGACCGCGCACGCGGCTTCCTGGAGGGCGCCTCGTTCACACAGGACGACAACGGCCAGGCCACCCCGGACGACGAGGAGGACTGAGCTCCTCCGCCGGGTTACTTGTCGGCGTCGTCCTGGTTCTGCCCCTCGTCGCCGAAGATCTCCTTGAGCGCCGCGTCGACGTCGGCATGCTCGTTCTCCGCCGCCTCGCGGCGCACCAGGTAGCCCGACGGGTCGTCCAGGTCCTCGGTGCCGGGCAGCAGGTCCGGGTGGTCCCACACCGCGTCCCGCCCGGCGGGCCCCTGGGCGCGGGCCACGATCGAGAACAGGGTCGCGGCGTCGCGCGACCGGCGCGGCCGCAGCTCCAGGCCGACCAGCGTCGAGAACGTCTGCTCGGCGGGCCCGCCGGCGGCACGCCGGCGGCGGATCATCTCCCGCAGCGGGATGGCGTGCGGCAGGTGCGGCAGCGCGGCCATGGCGCTGACCTCGTCCACCCAGCCCTCGACCAGCGCGAGCGTCGTCTCCAGGTTCAGGAGCACGGCCTTCTGCTCGTCCGTGTTCTGCAGGCCGAAGACCCCGCCCGACAGCGCGCTGCGCAGCGCGTCGGAGTCGGCGAGGTCGATGTCGCGCACCTGGGCCTCAAGCGCGTCGAGGTCGATGGTGATGCCGCGCGCGTACCGCTCCACGATCGACAGCAGGTGCGAGCGGAGCCACGGGACGTGGGTGAACAGGCGCGCGTGGGCCGCCTCGCGCACCGCGAGGAACTGCCGCACCTCCTCCAGCGGGGCATCCAGGCCGTCCGCGAACTCGGCCACGTTGGTGGGGAGCAGCACGGTGTCGGGGCTGTCGAGCAGCGGCAGGCCGACGTCGGTGGCGCCGAACACCTCGCGCGAGAGCGTGCCCGCGGCCTGGCCCACCTGCATGCCGAACACGGCGGAGCCGAGCCGGCGCATCATCTGGGCCGGGTCGATCGAGCCGCCCAGGCCGTGCAGCACGCCGGCGGGCATGCCGGGCACGGCCTCGCCGTCGTCCACGCCCTCCGGGAGCTGGTCGCGCAGCACCGTGGCGAGCGCCTCCGAGACGGAGGACGCCACGGGCGCGGCGAGCTCGTTCCACACCGGGAGCGTGGCCTCGACCCACTCGGACCGGTTCCACGCGCGTCGCGTGCCGCCCGCCGGCGGGAGGTCGGTCACGGCGTCGAGCCAGAGCTCGGCCACGCCGAGCGCGTCCGTCGCGTCCTTGGCCTGCTTGCCGGTCAGGGACGGGTCGCCCTCGCTGACCGCGACCTGCCGCGCGACGTCGTGCGCGACGTCGGCGTTGACCGGTCCGGTGCCCTCGGCCGAGAGCATCTTCTGCACCTGGGCCAGGGCGTACTGCATCATCACCGGGTCCGGTGCGCCACCGAGCGCCGTCGGGTCGATGCCGCGTTCGCGCATCTCCGCCATGACCTCGTCTGCGCCGTCGCCGAGCATGGAGCGCAGCATCTCCTCCCACGACTGGGGAGTATCGCCGGGCTGGTGCTGGTCGCTCATAGTGTTCACCGTAACCGGGTCCGCAAGGGTTGCGCCGTCCATTTGGCTCTGGGCGCAGCCGGGAACTTCCGGACCGCTCGATGCTTTGGATATGCCTCCGGGCCTGTGGACAACGGCCCCGGCGCGCCGCCGTCAGGCATCGTGGTGGGCATGAAGCGCACCCCCGCCCTGCGGCTCCGGCCCGGCACGCCCGTGCTCACCCGCGGCGGCGGTCAGGTGCAGTGCGGCTCGGACCCGCGCTGGTCGTTCGTGCTGTCCGGGCTCACGCCGGCCGAGGAATCGTGGCTGGAGGAGATCGCGGAGCGGCGGCACGTGACGGTCGAGCAGTCGGCCGCGCGGTGCGGCGTGCCCGCCGAGCGGCGGGACGAGATCATGGGCGCCCTGGTCCGGGCGGGCGTGCTCGTCCCCGTCCCGGGAGCGGTCGGCGTGGTGACCGCCCCGGCCGACGGGGCGGCGGACGCGACCGCGCTCGGCATGCTGCGGCCCGACGGCGCCGGGCTCGCCACGCTCGCGGAGCGCGCCGGGCGGGTCGTCGGCGTCGTCGGGCTCGGGCGGCTGGGTACGGCGGTCGCGCTGCACCTCGCGACGGCGGGGGTGGGCGGCCTCGTGCTGTGCGACCCGCTGCCGGTGCAGACCACCGACGTCGGGCTGGGCGGCCTACGGGCGGCCGACGTGGGCGAGGCGCGCGACCTGGCCGTCCAGGCCCTGCTCGCGGACCGTTCCCCGCGCGTCGGGGTCCGGGTGGACGTCGACGCCAGGGGCGGCACGGGGCTGGACCCTGCGGCGCTCGACGTCGTCGTGGTCACCGAGCCGCACGCGGCGCACCCGGCGCGGTACCAGCGGCTGCTGGGCCTCGGGGTACCGCACCTGCCGGTCGTGGTGCGTGAGGCCGACGTCGTGGTGGGCCCGCTGGTGCGGCCTGGCCGGTCAGCCTGCGTGAGCTGCGTCGACCTCGCCCACGCGGACGCCGACCGGGAGTGGCCGGCGCTGGCGGCCCAGCTCCGCAAGACGCCGGAGCCGACGCACGAGGCGACGCTCGCCGCCGTGGCAGCGGCGACGGCCGCGGGCCAGGTGCTCGCCCAGCTGGACGGGCACCGGCCGGCGGCCGTCGGTGCGTGCCTGGAGATCTCGCTCCCGGCGGGGATCCCCCGCGCCCGGCCGGCGGAGCCGCACCCGCGGTGCGGGTGCGTGGTCCTGCCGGTCCGGGCGGCCTGACCCGCGGGTCATGCGGCGGCGACGTTCTCCGACTTGCGGGGCCGGCCACGGCCGCGCTTGCGGGCTACGACGGCGCCGTCCACGAAGACCTCGCCGCCCCAGACGCCCCACGGCTCGTTACGGTCGAGGGCGCCCGCGAGGCAGCCCTCGATGAGGGGGCACGTCCGGCAGAGGGCCTTGGCCTGCTCCACCTGGGTGCTGTGCTCGGCGAACCACAGCTCCGGGTCGTTGGTACGGCACGGCAGCAGTGTGTCCATGAGCCGGTTGAACTCCGCCGAGTCCGAACCGGTCCCGCTCGTGGCGGGGTGTTGAGGCGGGTCCCAGGGGCCCGAGCCGCCCTGGGGAAGAGTGTCGAGGAGCGCAGTGAGGCGCACGGTTGTCTCCTGTGTCCTGAAGGAACGTCGTCGATGAACGTTGGTGGTGCAGGACCCAGGGGCTAGATCCTTGCCGGGCCGGCCGAGGTGGGGCCGGGTCTCCGGGCAAGAATTAAGGCCGCGGGTCCTAGGTGGACTCCGCGGCCTGGAACTCTTCGGTCGTCAGACCGGTGAGTCTCCTGGAGATGCGGAGTCGGGTGCGAGAGCGGACGGCTTGACGCCTCCGCGGTGAGTGCGCGCGCGGAAAGGCAGAGCTGCGCCAGTGGCCGGGACGGGCTCGTAGCCGAGCACGTGCTTGCACACCTGCAGATCCGTCTGCGGAATCATGTTCATCTCCAATGCACCCACCTCCTCACTCGAATCCGGGCCAAGCCTCTCGGCCTCGCCCACTGCTGTCAGGGACATGTGAACACTATGCCGGGCCGCCTTGGCGAGCCAACTCTTTTTCCAAACTTTCTTGAGAAGTTTTTCGGACCACCCCGGGAGGGGTCCGAAACGGCTCAAGAAGCCGGTGCGTTCGCCACGATCGCGAGGATCGTGGGGCCGTACCTGTCGATCTTCGCAGGACCGATCCCGTTCACGCGAGCAAGTTCGGTCGTGCCCGAAGGTCGGATCTCCGCGATGGCCGCCAGGGTCGCGTCCGTGAGCACCGTGTAGGCGGGCTTGTCGGTCTCCCGGGCCACCTCCCGCCGCCACTCGCGCAGCGCGTCGAAGAGCGCGGCGTCGTGCTCGCCGGTGAGCTGCGTGCGGGCCTGGCCCTTCGGCCCTGTCCGGGCGCGAGCCGCGCGCGGCGCGCGCGGCTCGTCCGGCCAGAGCCCGTCGAGGAACCGCGTGCGCTTGCGTGTGGCCCGCCCGCCCGGGTTGCGCGAGCGGGCGAACGACACGTCCAGGTGCTCGCGGGCCCGGGTGATCCCCACGTACAGCAGCCGGCGCTCCTCGTGCACCGCGTCGTCGGTCTCCGCCAGCGAGATGGGCATGAGGCCCTCGCTCATCCCCGCGAGGAACACCGCGTCCCACTCCAGGCCCTTCGCCGCGTGCAGCGAGGCGAGCGTGACGCCCTCGACCGTCGGCGCGTGCTGCGCGGAGGCCCGCTCGTCGAGCTCCGCCACGAGCCCGGAGACGGTCGCGGGGCTCTCCGGCGTCGCGGCCGCCGCCAGGTCGTCGGCCAGCGAGACGAGCGCCTGCATCGCGTCCCAGCGCTCCCGGGCCGCGCCGCGGGCCGACGGCGGCTGGTCGGCCCAGCCGGCGGCGGCGAGGATGTCGCGCACCTGGTCCGGCATGGACGCCGCCGGGTCGGCCGACCGGGCCGCGCCCCGGAGCAGCACCAGCGCGTCCCGCACCTCCTTGCGCTGGAAGAACCGCTGGCCGCCGCGCACGAGGTAGCCCACCCCGGCGTCGGCGAACGCGGCCTCGAACGCCTCGGACTGCGCGTTGGTGCGGTACAGCACGGCGATCTCGCTGGGCTTCACGCCCGACCCGATCAGGCGCGCGGCCCGGGTGGCGATGCCCTTCGCCTCGGCCTCGTCGTCGTCGTACGCCGTGAACGCGACCGCCGGGCCCGGCTCGCGCTGCGCGATCAGCTCGAGCGCCTGGTGCGCGCCGCCCGCCCGGCCCGCCCGCTTGAGCACCTCGTTGGCGAGGTTCACCACCTGGGGAGTTGAGCGGTAGTCGCGCACGAGGCGCACCTCCTGCGCCTCCGGGAAGGTGCGCCGGAAGTCGAGGAGGTGCCGCGGGGTGGCGCCGGTGAAGGAGTAGATGGTCTGCGACGGGTCGCCCACGACGCACAGCTCCCTGCGCCCGCCCAGCCACTGGTCCAGCAGGAACTGCTGCAGGGGCGAGACGTCCTGGTACTCGTCGACCACGAAGTGCTTGTACTGCGAGCGCACCTCGTCCGCCACGATCTTGTGGCTGTTGAGCATGTCCGCGAGCATGAGCAGGACGTCCTCGAAGTCGATGACCTCGCGCTCGGTCTTCACGTCCTCGTACGCCGTGATGAGGCGGGCCACGGCCTGCGCGTCGTAGCCCGACGGCGCCTCGCGGCCGGTCCGGTACGCCGCCTTCTCGTAGTCGTCCGCGGCGACCAGCGAGACCTTGGCCCACTCCACCTCGCTGCTCAGGTCGCGGACCGCCACGCGGTCCACGCTGAGGCCGACGCGCCGCGCGGCCTCGGCGACGATCGGGGCCTTGAACTCCTGCAGCCGCGGCGGGGCGCCGCCGACCACCCGCGGCCAGAAGTAGCCGAGCTGCCGCAGCGCCGCGGAGTGGAACGTCCGGGCCTGCACCCCCTGGACGCCCAGGCCCCGCAGACGGGTGCGCATCTCCCCCGCGGCACGCGCCGTGAACGTCACCGCCAGCACGCTGGTCGGCTTGTACGCGCCGATGCGGACGCCGTACGCGATGCGGTGCGTGATGGCGCGGGTCTTGCCCGTACCCGCCCCCGCCAGCACGACCACGGGCCCGTTGAGCGCGAGAGCGACCTCGCGCTGCTCGGGATCGAGCGCGGTCAGGATCGCGTCGGGGCTCATCGGTCCAGGATGATTCGAACCGTCGGCGGAGTTGGTCTGGGTGAGCATCGTCTGCGATTCTCGCAGCAACCACCGACAAGGAGAACAGATGTCCGAGACGACCACGCCGATTCCCGAGGACGGGACCGTCCTCATGTACTCGACCACCTGGTGCGGGTACTGCCGGCGGCTGCGCACGCAGCTCGACTCCGAGGGCATCGGCTACACCGTCATCGACATCGAGGAGCAGCCCGAGGCCGCCGCGTTCGTGGAGCAGGTCAACGGCGGCAACCAGACCGTGCCCACGGTGGTCTACCCGGACGGCTCCGCCGCGACCAACCCGAGCCTCGCCCAGGTGAAGCAGGCCCTCGCGGCCTGAGGCCGGTCAGGCCTCGTCGAGGGTCGCCTCGTCCAGGTCCTCCAGCATCGACGTCGCGTCCTCGACCACCTCGGGCAGCCGGTGCCGCACGCCGTGCAGGAGCCAGCGTGCGAGCGCCAGCTCGCCCACGAGCATCGCGCGCTCGGCGAGGCGCGAGTCGCTCAGCTCGGTGCGGCGCAGCTGGTAGGCCTCCATGATCGAGTCCACGGCCTCCATCGGCGCCGCGGCGATGAGCCACGCGAGGTCGTCCGCGGGGTCCGCGACCCGGGCCTCCGCCCAGCCCGAGACCGCGACGACCCGCTGCCGGTCCACGAGGAGCTGGTCGGGGGCCAGGTCGCCGTGCGTGACGACGGGCTTGAACCGCCACAGCGACACGTCCTCCAGGGCGGTCTCCCAGCGGCGCAGCAGGGTGGGCGGGACACGGCCGGTCTTCGCGGCCTCGTCCACCTCGGTGAGCCGACGCTCGCGGTACTCGGACGCGGTGTAGCTGGGCAGCCCGCACGTCTCGACGACCGACGTCGGCAGCTCGTGGATGGCCGCTATGGCCCGGCCCAGGTCGGCGGCCAGCCCGGGGCCCTGCTCCAGGACCTCGACGTCGAGGTTGTCGCCGATGATCCTGCGGTGCACGACGGCGCGGCCGCCCTCCGGCAGGAGGGCGTACCCCGCGACCTGCGGGACCACGAACGGGAGCACGCCCGTGTCGATGTAGAGCCGGAGCGCGTCGAGCAGCTCGATCTCGGCCTCCAGCGCGGCCCCGGCCACCGTCGTGCGGGGCGCGCGCACCACCCACTCCTGGTCGTCCGCGCCGGTCACGACGGCGACGTCGTAGTCGCCGGCGAGGTCTCCGACGCGCACCGACCGGGCGTCGAGACCCGGCACTGCGGCGGTCGAGAGGGCGGCGAGAGCGAGGGGCGTGCGGGACACGTGCTCACCCTAGAGCAGCGCCCGGCGCTCGACGGGGCAGGACCGTGGCGTGTCCGGCGTCTCCGCCCGAGACGTCTGGCATCACGCGCTCCCGCGGGCGACTAACGTCGTCCCGTGCGTTCTCTCGACCTCCCCTTCGCCCGCGCCGCCCACGACCGCGCCGCGCACCGGCGCGCCGAGCCCGGTCTCCTCGACGACCTGCTCAAGGAACCGGCCACGCGGGTGCTGGTGGTGCGCGGCACCCGCGTCGCCACGGTGGAGCAGCGACTCGCCTTCTTCGCGCCCGACGACGTCGCGCACCTGGCCGTCCGGACGCACCTCTTTCTCGGGGAGGCCGACGGCGTCGCCCACCTCGCCGCGCTGCTGGACGACCCGGACCGCCGGGCCGGGGCCGAGCCCGTGCCGGAACCCGACCTCGACGCCGGGTGGACGGGCATCCGCTCGCTCGACGCGTCCGACCTGGAGGTGGGGCTGGTGGTCGAGGCGGTCGCCCTCGCCCAGTGGCACGCGGTCTACACGCACTGCCCGCTGTGCGGCACGCGGACCGAGGTGCGGCAGGGCGGCTGGGTGCGGCACTGCCCGGCGGACGAGTCCAACCACTTCCCGCGCACCGACCCCGCGGTGATCATGGCGATCACCGACGCGGACGACCGCCTGCTGTTGGCCCGCGGCCCGCAGTGGGACCTGGGCCGCCGTTCGGTGCTGGCCGGCTTCGTGGAACCCGGGGAGGGCCTGGAGCAGGCGGTGGCGCGCGAGACGGCGGAGGAGGTCGGCGTCGCCGTCGATCCGGCGTCGATCGAGTACCGCGGCAGCCAGTCGTGGCCGTTCCCGGCCTCGCTCATGCTGGGCTTCCGTGCGCGCGCGACCACCACGGGGCTGGTACGGCAGGAGGACGAGATCGCCGAGGCCGACTGGTTCACCCGCGACGAGGTCGCCACCGCGGTCGCGGACGGGCACCTGGGCCTGCCCGGGCACACCTCGATCGCGCGTTCCCTGATCGAGGAGTGGTTCGGTGGGCCGATCGAGGACTGACTCCGCCGTCGCCGGTGGTCAGGCGCCCCGGATCAGCGCCTCGAGCTCGGCCTCGTCGAGGAGCCGGTCCGGGCGCACCGTGGTGTCCGAACCCACGTAGTAGAAGGCCGCGCTCACCTGGTCCAGCGGCAGCCCCGTCCAGCGGGACCACGCCAGCCGGTACACGGCGAGCTGCACCTCGCGCGCGGCGCGCGCCGTCGCGTCGAGCGGCTCGCGGCCCGTCTTCCAGTCGACCACCACGACGGCGTCCGGACCCGTCGCCGGGTCCTTGAAGACGGCGTCCATGCGGCAGCGCAGCATGACGCCGGCGACCGGCGTCTCGACGTCGACCTCGACCGCGACGGGCATCCGCGCCGACCACTCCGAGCCCAGGAAGGTGTCGCGCAGCTTGTCGAGGTCGGTGTCCTCCGGGAGGTCGTCGTCCTCGGCGCTGGGCAGGTCGTCGACGTCGAGCAGCGTGGCGGACGTGAAGAACTGCTCCACCCACTCGTGGAACCGGGTGCCGCGCCGGGCGTGCACGGTGGGCTGCACCGGCACGGGCCGGCGGAGCTGGAGCGCGAACGCGTCGCGGTCCGCGGCGAGCCGCACCAGCCCCGAGGCCGAGACGTGCGCCGGGAACGCGACCTCGCGGTCCGCGTGCCGGTTCCGCTCGGCCAGGAGCATCCGGGCCAGGTCGACCAGGTCGTGGCCGGCCGCGTCGGCGAGGACGCCCTGCGGCGCGGTCAGCGCGTCCGCCGGGAGGCGCATGGCGGCGAGCGCGACCAGGCGCTCGTCGGCCGCCTCGTCCACGAGTGCGGCCGTGGCGCGCAGGACGTCGCGGGCGGTGGGCTGCTGGTCGGGCCGTCGTTCGTCCGAACCCCCGTCCGGGGCCGGCCACACGGCCGTGATCTCCTCCGCGTTGCGCGGGTTCTCGGCGTCGGGCTCCGGCATCGGGGCCCACAGGTCCGCCTTGACGAGCTCGGCGTCGGCCAGCTCGGCGAGGAACGGGGAGACGCCGCGCGGGCGGCTCGCCGTGCCCCACCAGGAGGCGGTGAGGAAGAGCTCGCGCCGGGCCCGCGTGAACGCGACGTAGGCCAGCCGGCGCTCCTCGGCGAGGCGGTGCTCGCCGCACTCGGCTTTGAACTCGTCCCGCAGCGCGACGAGATCCTTGGTGTCGGAGGCGTGCTCCCAGTCGAAGCGGGGCAGGTCGTCCGCGTCCCCGCGCAGGTGGTAGGGCAGCTCGCCGAGGTCGGACAGCCAGCCGGACGACGACTCGCCCGACCTGGAGCCGCGGTCCCAGGTGGGGAACGCGCCGTCGGCCAGGCCGGCCACGGCCACGGCGTCCCACTCCAGGCCCTTCGCGGCGTGCGCGGTGATGACCTGGACGGCGTCCGGGTCGGGCTCGTGCACCGGCATGTCGAGCCCACGCTCCCGCTCGCCCGCGACGCCGAGCCAGGCGAGGAAGGCGCCGAGCGTCGCCGTGTCCGAGGACTGCGCGAACGACGCCGCGACGTCCCGGAACGCGTCGAGGTGCTCGCGCCCGCGGTCGCTCACCGCGCCGCCCACCCCGGCGCCGGCCAACGCGAGGGCGGTGGCCGCCTCGACGTCGAGGCCGAGCGCGCGCTCGGCCTGGACGACCAGCTCGGGGAGCGAGAGGTAGGTGAGGCCGCGCAGGTCGCGCAGCAGCCGGGCGAGCGCCGCCAGCCGGCGGTGCGCGTCCTCCGACAGCACGCGGCCGTCGCGCGCCGGCTCGCCCGCCGGCGGGAGGTCGTCGAGCGCGTCCACGATCGAGCGGTGGTCGGAGATGTCGCCCTCGACCACGCGCAGGTCGTCGTCCGGCACGGGCTCGGCCGTGGCGGCCGCGGCCCGGCGCGGGTCGTCCAGCCGGGCCAGGTCGGCCGCCCAGGAGCCGAGCGCGTGCAGGTCGGCCGCGCCGAGGTTGAGGCGCGGGCCGGTGAGCAGGCGCAGCAGGGAGTCGCCGCGCGACGGGTCGTGCGCGGCCTGCAGCAGCGCCACGACGTCGACCACCTCGGGCGTGGACAGCAGGCCGCCTAGGCCGACCACCTCGACCGGGAGGCCGCGGCGGCGCAGCGCCACCTCGATCGCGGGGAACTGGGCCCGCGCGCGGCAGAGCACGGCGGCCGTGGCCCGCCCGTCCGGGTGGGCGCCGGAACGCCACCGCTCGGCCACCCACTCGGCGACGGCCTCGGCCTCCTCCTCCAGAGTGGCCGCGACGTGCGCCGTCACCACGCCCTCGCCGGCGTCGGGCCGCAGGTCCAGCGGCGGTACCTCGACGGTCGCGGCCGCGCCGGTCCGCGAGCGCAGCGGCCCGGACACGATGTTCGCGGCGGTGAGGACGGCGGCGTCGTTGCGCCAGGACGTGGAGAGGTAGTGCACGGCGGCGGGGACGCCGTCGTCGCGCTGGAAGCGGTCGGGGAAGCGCGCGAGGCCCGCGGCGGAGGCGCCGCGCCACCCGTAGATGGACTGGTGCGGGTCGCCGACTGCGGTGACCGGGTGCCCGCCGCCGAACAGGCCGGAGAGCAGCTCGACCTGGGCGTAGGAGGTGTCCTGGTACTCGTCGAGCAGCACCACCTCGAACCGGGCCCGTTCGGCGGCGCCCACCATGGGCACCTCGCGGGCGAGCTGCGCGGCGAACGACACCTGGTCGCCGAAGTCGAGCGCCTCGGCGATGCGCTTGCGACGGCGGTACTCGACCACGAGGTCCACGAACCGGGCCCGCTCGGCGATCGAGCCGATGAGCTTGTCCACGTCCTTGGTGCGCCTCTTCTGCCGCGGGCCCAGCGGCACGGACTCGAGGTGCTCGGCCATGTCGGTGAGCCGGGCGCGGGCGTCCGCGGGGTCCACGAGGTGCTCGCCCAGCGCGTCGGACAGCGCCACGACGGCCGCCGTCACGGTGCTGACGGCCCGGTCGGTGGCGAGGTCCTCGTCCCAGGACTCCACCACCTGCGACGCGAGCTGCCACTGCTCGGCCTGACCGAGGAGGCGGGCGCTCGGCTCGACGCCGAGGCGGAGGCCGTGGTCGGCCACGAGGGAGGCGGCGTAGGCGTTGTAGGTCGCGACGGTGGGGCGGTCGAGGTCCAGGCCAGCCAACGCCTCGCCCGACTCCTCGCCGAGCGCCCGGTTGAGCTGGGCGAGCCGGGTCTGGACGCGCTGGGTGAGCTCGCCCGCGGCCTTGCGCGTGAAGGTGAGGCCGAGCACCTGCTCGGGGTGGACCAGCTTGTTGGCGATCAGCCACACCACGCGCGCGGCCATGGTCTCCGTCTTGCCGGAGCCCGCGCCCGCGACGACGAGGGCGGGCTCCAGCGGGGACTCGATGACGCGGACCTGCTCGTCGGTGGGCTCGTGCCGCCCCAGCAGCCGTGCGATGGCCCGGGCGGACAGGCGGATCTCCGGCTCGTGCCCGGTCACTCGACCACCTTCCGTCCCTCGGGCTGCAGCGGGCAGGACCGCCGCACCGCGCACATCTCGCACAGGTCGTTGTTCCGGGCCGCGAACCGGGCGGCGGCCATGGTGTCGGCGGCGCCCTCGACGGTGTCGCGCGCCCAGCTGTTGCCCTCGGCGTCGGGGGCGAGCGCCGGCTGGTTCCGCACGCTCGCCGAGACCGTCTCGGTGCCGACGTAGACGAGGCTCGCGCCCTTGCTGACCGTGCCCTCGGGCAGGTCGAGCGCACCCTCCTCGACGGCGAGCTGGTAGGCGCCGAGCTGCGGGTTCTCCACCGCCTTGTCCTTGCTGGCCGCGGTCTTGCCGGTCTTGAGGTCGGCCACGGTCACGCCGCCGTCGCCGGCGTCCTCGACACGGTCCACCTGGCCGCGCAGCCGGGCGCGCCCGACCCGCAGGTCGAAGTCGGCCTCGACGAGCAGCGGCTCCCCCGAGTCCCCCAGGTACTCCGCCAGCCGTTCCACCATGCGCTCGGCACGCTTGCGCAGCTGCAGCGACGGCCAGCCGTCGGGCAGCGCCAGTTCGGGCCAGCGGCGGTCCAGCTCCGTCCTCAGGTCGGTGAGCGAACCCTTCGGGTGGCTCTGCGCGATCGAGTGGAGCAGCGTGCCGAGGGTCTGGTGCGTGGCGTCCGGCTTGGTGCCGCCCGCCGACTCGAACGCCCACCGCAGGGCGCAGGTGGTCACCGTCTCGACCTTGGAGGGCGACACAGTCACCGTGTCCCGGGCGCCCCACAGCGGCACCTCGCTCGAGACGCCGGCCACGCCGTACCAGGTGCTCGGGTCCGCCTCGGCCACGCCGGCCGCAGCGAGGTCGGCGAGCAGCGCCGCCGCGGGCTGCGCACCGGGTGCCGGCTCAGGTCCGGCCGCCGTCCGCACGAGCTCCGAGCGCGCCGCGGCCACGACCCCGCGCAGGTCGAGCGGCGGGCCGACCGGGACCCGCCGCGGGTCCGGCCCGTCGCCGCCGTCGTCCCGGGGGGACACGAGGTCGCAGAACACGCTCGGGGACTCCTCGGTGTCCTCCACCGCGGTCACGAGCAGCCGCCGCCGGGGGCGCGAGACCGCCACGGCGAAGGCGCGCAGCTCGTCGGTGAGCACCTGGCGGCGGGCCTCGGCGCCCACCACCCGGCCGTCCTCGGACCGGCCCGCGATGAGCTCGACGAGCGCCTGGGAGCCGAGCAGGGAGTCGCGCAGCCGCAGGTCGGGCCACACGCCGTCCTGCACGCCGGCGACGACGACCACATCCCACTCCCGCCCCGCCGCGCCGGGCGGCGTGAGCGCCTCCACGGCGCCCGTGCCCTGCGCGGAGGCCGCCAGGGAGTCGGCCGGCAGGTCCTGCGACGCCAGGTAGTCGACGAAGGCGCCGACCGGCGCACCCGGCATCCGGTCGACGAACGTCTCGGCCGCACGGAACAGCGCGAGCACGGCGTCGAGGTCCCGGTCGGCCCGCAGGCCCGCGGGGCCGCCGGCCAGGGCCGCGGCACTCCACCGTTCGGCCAGACCGGTCGCGGCCCAGGCCGCCCAGAGCACGGTCTGCGCCGTGGCGCCCGGCTCCCCCGCCGCCTCCCGGCCCGCGGCAAGCACCCGGGCCACCGCGAGCGGTCCGCGCCGGACCTGCGTGGGCAGCAGGGCCGCGCGTGCCGGGTCCGCGAGCACCTCGACGAGCAGCGCGTCCGAGGTGCGGCCGCCACCCGCGGAGAGCTCCTCCGCCCGCAGGGCGCGCCGCAGGCGCCGGAGAGCCACCGCGTCGAGCCCGCCGATCGGCGAGATGAGCAGCAGCGCCGCCGTCTCCGGGTCCAGCACGGGCTCGTCGCCGTCGAGCTCCTCGGCGATCAGTGCCTCCAGGCTCCCGCGCGGCGCGCCCGCGCACGTCTTCACGGCGGCCAGGAGCGGCGCCACGGCGGGCTCGTCGCGCAGCGGCAGGTCCGACCCGAGCAGCGCCACGGGCACCGACGCGGAGACCAGCTCGCGGCGCAGCGCCCCCAGCCGCGTGCCGCTGCGCGCGATCACCGCCATGCGCTCCCAGGGCGTGCCCCGCAGCAGGTGCTCCGCACGCAGCTCGCGCGCGATCCACGCCGCCTCCTGAGCGGCGCCCGCGAGCACCGCCACCTGGACGGCCGGCGGCGCGTCCTCGGCGGCGGGCTCCTCGTCCGCACGCGCCGTCGCGCGGCGGTGCAGCGCGCTCGCCGACACCGGGATCCGGTTCGTCACCGCGCGGGTCACGGCACGCAGCTCCGGCCGCTGACGCCAGACCGTCCCGAGCACCACCGTCTCGGCGTCGAACGCGCCGAAGGCACGTCCGGGGCCGGCGGGCGCGGCGGCGCGGCCGGTGAGCCCCGGCGCGGCGCCGCGGAACGTCTGGACGGCGGAGTCCGGGTCGGACAGCAGGACCAGCCGCGCGCCGTCGTCGTGCAGCACGCGCAGGAGGCGGACCGTCGCGGCCGTCGCCTCCTGGTAGTCGTCCACCACGACCAGGTCCCAGGTCGGCCGCGGCGCGCCCGGCACCTCGTCCTCCCAGGAGCGCAGGGACTCCGCGGCCTCGTCGATCACGACGGCGGGGTCGTACCGCGGCCCGGCGTCGGGCGTGGCGAGCCGCAGCGCCATCGTGTCGAGGTACTCCTCGTAGAGCTGCGCGGCCATGATCCACTCGGGGCGGTCGTGGGCCCGGCCCATCTCGTCGAGCTCGACCGGTCCGAGGCCACGCTCGGCGGCCCGCATCAGCAGGTCCCGCAGCTCCTGGCGCAGGCCGCGCAGGCCCAGCGACTCCTCCGGCAGCCCGACCGGCAGCCGCAGGGGCCGCCCCTCGCCCGCGACGTGCCCGGCGAGCAGCTCAGCCAGCACGAGGTCCTGCTCGGGGCCGGACACCAGGGTCGGCGTGGGCTGCCCGAGCGCCGCGGCGCGCGTGTGCAGCACCGCGAACGCGGCCGACGACGCCGTGCGCACCATCGGGGCGCCGACCGTGCGCCCGGCCTGGGCCGCCACCTCGTCCCGCAGCCGCGCCGCCGCACGACGCGACGACGCCAGGACCAGGACCCGCTCCGGCTGCACCCCGGACATCAGCGCCCGGACCGCCACCTCGCAGGCCACCGTCGTCCGGCCCGACCCCGGGGCCCCCAGGACCAGCGTCGCGGGCCGGCTCAGCGCGGACTCGACGGCGGCCGCCTGGCTGTCGTCGAGCCGCACGGAGGTGGCGCCGGCGGGACGGGTCCCGGGCGGCGCCAGCCGAGGTGCGAGGGTGAGGGTCGGTGTCACGCGGACGATCGAACCACGAGCCACTGACACTCCCCGACGCCCCGCGCGGAGGCGTCGCGAATGTCCGGTTCACCCCCGGTGGGGGCGCAGTGATCCCGGTCTCAGCCCGCGTCCGGGGCGGGCCACGGCTGCGGGATGCAGCCGCTCGTCGTTCTGGTCTGCTGCACCATCACGGTGGCGTGCTCGCCCTTGCCCCGGCACAGGTCGTGGTGGTACCCGATCACGTGCCCCACCTCGTGGTTCACCAGGTAGTGCCGGTAGTTCCCGACGTTCTTCCACGCCTCGGACCCCGTGGCCCAGCGCTTGAAGTTGAGCACGGCGGTCTCCTCGATGCCGCACGAGAGCTCGCCGATCGTGTCCAGCGGGAGGCAGAGCCGGTCGGTCGTGCCGGGGCTCGCGAGCACGACGCGCACGTCGTAGCGGTCCGAGTCGGTCCAGGCGAAGGTCGACCCGTCCGCGCCGTTCCAGCCGCGCGGGTCGTTCAGCGTCGCCAGCACGGCCTCGGCGAACGCCTCCGGATCCACCGGCAGGCCCTTCTCGACCGCGATCTGGACCCGCCAGACCTTGCCCTCCGCCGGCGCCGCGCGCGACCCGCTCGCCACCACGAGCTTGCCGGACAGCTCCGGCTTCACGCTCACCCGCGTACCGAGCAGACCGGAACCGGGCTCCGGCGTCGGCTCGGGGACGGTGGCGGGCGCCGGCGGGGCCGACTTGCCGGCGGACGGCGCGTCCGCCGAGGGCAGGCCGGACGCCGCGGGTGACGGAAGGCCGGTCGCGTCGGCGGCATCCAGCTCCGGCGCGCCCTCGGCCTCGACGGCCGCGCCGGCGTCCAGGGGGACGGCCGGGACCGGCGGCGCCGTGCGGTCGCCCGACCTGGCCGCCTCGTACGCGTCCCGGATCGCGTCGCCCGCCTCGACGCCGAGGTTGTCCTCGACCACTCCGGCCACGGCGGCCGCGGAGGCCTCGGGCTCGGTGCTCATCGTCACGGCGACGCCCGCGCCGAGGCCGAGCGCCAGGCAGAGACCGAGCGCGAGCATGGCGCGCCGAGGGTCAGGCCGCGGGCTCTTCACGCCGACCATGGTGCCACGCACCGGCCCGCGGGCCCACGATGTCGTCCACAGGATGTGGACACGTATCGGCTCACGGCGAAACCGCGGGCCGACCGCCCCGGTGCGTGACTAGGATCGTCAGGCCGGGTCCCCGGACCACCGGGCACACGGCGCAATCCCCGACCGAACTGGAGTAAACGTGGACGTCACCATCGGTGTGCAGCACCTGCCGCGCGAGGTCGTGGTCGAGACCGACGAGAGCGCGGACGCCGTCGCGACGGCCGTCAAGAAGGCCCTGGCCGGCGGCCCCCTCGAGCTCACCGACTCCCGCGGCCGCCAGGTGATCATCCCTGGCAGCGCCATCGGCTACGTCGAGATCGGCTCCGAGGAGCAGCGCAAGGTCGGCTTCGGCGCCGTCTGATCCCTGCGGTATCCGACGCCACGTGGCGGACGGGGCCCGCGAGGGCTCTCCGCCACGTGGCGTTCGTTACTAACGGGGTGCGGGAGGCGTTTCGCTAACCACACGGAAACATCCTGCGCGTACCATGAACGACGTACATCGGTTGCCCGGTCGTCACGTTCCGACCCCCGAGCCTGTGCTCCGACCTCCTCCGCGAGGCCGCCGACAGGACGCGCAGCCTGGGCCTCCCCGCCCGGCGCGCGATGATTTTCACGATCGGCTGCCGCACGAAGGCGCGATCGCCGGGCCATGAGGGCCCACCGCGCCGCGAGAAGATGAAGGCGCCAGTGACTACCACCGACACCCCGGCCGCGAGCGCGGCCACCGTGACCGACCCCGAGCCCACCGTGGCCTCGGGGCCCGACTACTCCTCCCCGTCCGCCATCCAGGCGCAGAACGTGACGTTCGCGGACTTCGGCGTCCGCCCCGAGATCGTCGCCGCGCTGCTGGACTCGGGCATCACCCACCCGTTCCCCATCCAGGCCATGACGCTGCCCGTCGCGATGAGCGGGCACGACATCATCGGCCAGGCCAAGACCGGTACCGGCAAGACGCTCGGTTTCGGCGTCCCGCTGCTGCACCGCGTGGTGGCCCCGGGCGAGCCCGGCTACGACGAGCTCGTCGCCCCCGGCAAGCCGCAGGCCGTCGTCGTGGTCCCGACCCGCGAGCTCGCGGTCCAGGTCGCGAACGACCTGGCCACCGCGTCCGCCAAGCGCAGCGTCCGCATCGTGCAGGTCTACGGCGGCCGCGCGTACGAGCCGCAGATCGACGCGCTGAAGTCCGGCGTCGACGTCGTGGTGGGCACCCCCGGTCGCATGATCGACCTCCTCAACCAGGGGCACCTCACGCTGCTGCGCGCCGCGACCGTGGTCCTCGACGAGGCCGACGAGATGCTCGACCTCGGGTTCCTGCCCGACGTCGAGAAGATCCTCGCCCGCACCCCCGCGCAGCGGCACACCATGCTGTTCAGCGCGACCATGCCGGGCGCCGTCGTCTCGATGGCCCGCCGCTACATGAAGCAGCCCACGCACATCCGCGCCGCCGAGCCGGACGACGAGGGCGCGACCGTCAAGAACATCAAGCAGGTCGTGTACCGGGCCCACGCCCTGGACAAGGTCGAGGTGCTGGCGCGTCTGCTCCAGTCCGAGGGCCGCGGCCGCAGCATCGTGTTCGCGCGCACCAAGCGCACTGCCGCCAAGGTCGCGGAGGAGCTGCAGTCCCGTGGCTTCGCCGCCGGCGCGATCCACGGCGACCTGGGCCAGGGCGCCCGCGAGCAGGCGCTGCGCGCGTTCCGCAACGGCAAGATCGACGTGCTCGTCGCGACCGACGTCGCCGCCCGCGGCATCGACGTCGAGGACGTGACCCACGTGGTCAACTACCAGTGCCCCGAGGACGAGCGCACCTACCTGCACCGCGTGGGCCGCACCGGCCGCGCCGGCAACACGGGTACCGCCGTCACGTTCGTCGACTGGGACGACGTGCCGCGCTGGTCGCTCATCGACAAGGCACTCGAGGTCGGCTTCCCGGAGCCGGTCGAGACCTACTCGACGTCGCCGCACCTGTACGCGGACCTGAACATCCCCGAGGGCACCAAGGGCCGCCTGCCGCGGTCCGCGCAGCACCTCGCCGGCCTGGACGCCGAGGAGCTCGAGGACCTGGGCGAGACGGGCAAGCGCAACAGCGGCTCGCGCTCGGGCGGCGGTCGCCCCGGCGGCAGCCGTTCGGGCGGCCGTCAGGGCGGCGGCTCGCACGGCGGTTCCCGCTCGGCCTCCCGCACCGACGCCGGCCCGGCAGCCGGCTCCGAGGGCGCCCCCGCCGACCGCCCGGCGTCGGGCGGCGAGGACGACGGTCAGCGCCGTCGCCGGAGCCGCAGCCGTCGCCGCACGCGCGGCGGACGCCCGGCCGAAGGAACCCAGGCCGACTCCTGATCTGGAGCCGTTGAACGTGTCAGACCCACAGGGCACCCCGGTGACCTGTGGGTCTGACAGTTTCCCGGGTTTCTGACAGGCTCAGCAACGTGCAGATCGAGTTCGCCGCCCCCTTGTGGCAGTGGCAGGTGCGTACCGACTCCTGGTGGTTCGTGACCGTGCCCCCGGAGCACTCCGACGAGCTGGCCGACCTCCCGCTGCCGCCGCGCGGGTTCGGCTCGATCCGGGTACGGGTCACCGTCGGGGCGACCACCTGGACCACGTCGGTCTTCCCGAGCGACAGCAACGGCGGCTACGTGCTGCCGATGAAGAAGAAGGTGCGGCAGGCCGAGAAGCTCGTCCCGGAGAAGCCGGTGCGGGTCACCCTGGAGACGATCGACGTCTGAGCCGCACCCCGGCCGGACGAGGTCAGACCGTGCGCACGAACTCGATCACGCCGTTCGCGATCATCTGCGTGGCGATCGCCGCGAGCAGCACGCCCGCGATCCGGGTGACCAGGGTGACGCCGGAGTCCTTGAGCACGCGGTGCACCAGCCCGGCGAACCGCATCGCGGCCCAGGTGCAGATGCACACCGCGACGATGCCGACCCCGATCGAGGCGTAGTGCCCCACCGGTGACTCGCCGGCGCTCACGCCCTGCTGCACGAACACCATGGTGGCGACGATCGTGCCCGGCCCGGCCAGCAGCGGCGTCGCCAGCGGCACCAGGGCCACGTTCTTGGTGGACCCGCCGGAGTCGGTCTCGCCCGCGTCCATCTTGCCCATGAGCAGCTCCAGCGCCACGAGCAGCAGGAGCAGGCCGCCCGACGCCTGCAGCGCCGCGAGCGAGATGCCCATGTGCTCCAGCAGGAGCTGGCCGAACAGCGCGAACACCACGATCACGCCGAACGCCACGAAGATCGCGGTACGCGCCGCCCGCTTGCGGTCCTGCGCCGTCATCCGCGAGGTGAGCGCGAGGAACACCGGCACCGTCCCGGGCGGGTCCATGATCACGAACAGCGTCACGAACACCTCGGTGAACAGCGCGACGTCGAACCAGCTCACCCGAGCACCTCCAGCGCCCCCTGGTCCGCGATGGCCTCGAGCACGGCGGGCGCCGTGGTGTTCTCGCCGATCCGGTTCTGCTTGCCCGCCCCGTGGAAGTCGCTCGACCCCGTGACCAGCAGGCCCAGCGACTCGGCGAGGTCGCGCAGGCGCCGGCGCGTGTCGGGCGTGTGGTCGCGGTGGTCCACCTCGAGCCCCGCCAGCCCCGCCGCGGCGAGCTCCTCGATCGTCGAGTCCGGCACGATCCGGCCGCGGGCGTCCGCCCCGGGGTGCGCGAGCACCGGCACGCCGCCCGCCGCGCGGACGGCCCGGACTGCGGCGACGGCGTCGGGCGCGTAGTGGCCCACGTAGTAGCGGGTGCCAGGGCGCAGGATGGTGGCGAACGCCTCGTCCCGGTCGCGGACGACGCCCGCCGCCACCAGCGCGTCCGCGAGGTGCGGGCGGCCCAGCGTGGTGCCGGGCTTCGTCTGGGCGAGCAGGTCGTCCCAGGTGATCGGGAAGTCCTCGGCCAGCAGGTCCACCATGCGCCGGGCCCGCGACTCGCGGTCCGCGCGGGTGCGCTCGGTCTCGCCCAGCAGGTCGGGGTGCGTCGGGTCGTGCAGGTAGGCCAGCAGGTGGACGCCGGTGCCCCAGCCCGGTGTCCGGGCGATCGCGGAGATCTCGGCGCCGCGGACCAGGCTCACCTGGAACCGGCCGGCAGCCTCGGCCGCCTCGGCCCAGCCCGACGTCGTGTCGTGGTCCGTGATGGCCAGCGTGCCGATGCCCGCGCGGGCGGCGACCTCCACCAGGCGCGCTGGCGAGTCGGTGCCGTCGGACGCGGTGGAGTGCGTGTGGAGGTCGATCACCCCACAAGGGTAGAGATCCTTGGGCCCCGGGGACGCACCGGGACGTGGTGAGGTGCAGCACGCCGCGGGCGGCGCGACAGCAAGCCCACACAGCACGTTCACGCCGTGTTCCGCCGTCGTACGCCGCGCGCCCAAGCCGATCCCGCATCATCGAAGGCGATGAGCAGCAACCACGAGCCTGAGCACACCACCCCTACGAGCGTGGTCTTCGTGCACGGCATGCGCAGCTCCGGTGCGATCTGGGAGAACCAGGTCGAGCACCTGCGCGCGGCCGGCCACGAGGCCGTCGCGGTCGACCTGCCGGCGCACGGGTCGCGCCGCCACGACCGGTTCACCATGGACGGCGCCTTCGAGGCCGTGGACGACGCCGTCGCCTCCCTACCGTCCGGGCCCGTGGCCCTGGTCGGCCTGTCGCTGGGCGGCTACACGTCGCTCGCCTGGGCCGCCCGGCCGGAGGCCACCGACCGCCTGGTGGGCGTGCTGGCCGCGGGCTGCACGTCCGACCCGAAGGGCAAGCCCGTGCGGCTCTACCGGGACGTCGCGAGGACCGTGGCGAACGCCGCCTACCTCTCCCGCCGCCTGACCGGCCGTGTCGTGCACCCGACCGTGCACCGCGCACGTCTCTCGGTGCCCACGCTGCCGTTCCGCCCGCTGCGGAGCGCCCCGGGTGGCGCAGACCTGGCGCAGATCGAGATCGCGCCGCTGCAGACCGCCGAGATGTACCGGCCCACCTGGGATGTCGTCACGGACGCGCTGACGCACCTCGCCGGACGCTCCTCGATCGCGAACGTGCGCGCCGCGCAGGTGCCGGTCTGGTTCGTCAACGGTGCGCGCGACGCGATGCGCATCGGGGAGCAGCGACACCTCGCCGCCGCCCGCGACGGTGCGCTCGTCGTCGTCCCCGGCGCGGGGCACGACGTGAACACGGAGGCCCCCTCCGCGTTCAACCGGGTGCTCACCCGGGCGCTTGCCGACTTCGGTCGGCGTGCGTGAAACACTGGGCGCATGAGCGAGCCCACGACCACTTCTCAGCCTGACGAGCAGGGGACCGCGGACCGCGGCTCCAACCGCTCGCACCGCCCTGCCTCGACCGCGTTCAAGAACTTCGTGATGTCGCAGTGGGCCCCGCGCGCCGAGCTCGGCCTGACGCCGTCGGACGCCGCGCCGTTCACCGTCGCCCGCCGCTCCGCGCTCTCCGAGCGTCTGCCCGGCGCGCGTCTCGTGATCCCGGCGGGCTCGCTCAAGCCCCGGTCGAACGACACCGACTACCGGTTCCGGCCGCACTCGGCGTTCGCGCACCTCACGGGCCTGGGCACCGACCGCGAGCCCGACGCCGTGCTGGTGCTGCACCCCGTGGAGGACGGCGCCGGCGACGCCGGTTCCAACCACCACGCCGTGCTCTACGTGCGCCCCCTCGCCCCGCGCGACAACGAGGAGTTCTACGCCGACGCGCGGTACGGCGAGTTCTGGGTGGGCGCCCGCCCGTCGCTGGCCGACATCGAGACCCTGACCGGCATCGAGGCCCGCCACATCGACGAGCTGGGCGACGCCCTGGCCAAGGACGTGGGCGACGGCGGCGTCCGCCTGCTCGTGGTGACCGGCGCGGACGACGCGATCGAGGCGCTCGTCGAGGAGCTCCGGCTGGAGGCCGGCGAGACCGAGGACGAGCAGCTCCTGTCCGACGACGTGCTCGTCGAGGCCACGTCCGAGCTCCGGCTGATCAAGGACGAGTACGAGATCCAGCAGATGCGCGAGGCCGTGGCCCGCACCATCGAGGGCTTCGAGGCCGTCGTCCGCGCGCTGCCCGCCGCCAAGGAGCACCGCCGCGGCGAGCGCGTCGTCGAGACCACCTTCGACGGGCACGCGCGCCTCGAGGGCAACGCCGTGGGCTACGAGACCATCGCGGCCTCGGGCGAGCACGCCACGACCCTGCACTGGATCCGGAACGACGGCGAGGTCCGGTCGGGCGACGTGCTGCTGCTCGACGGCGGCGTCGAGGTCGACTCCCTCTACACCGCCGACGTCACGCGCTCCCTGCCCGTGGACGGCGAGTACACCGACGTGCAGCGCAAGATCTACCAGGCGGTGCTGGACGCGGCCGACGCCGCGTTCGCCGTCGCCACGCCGGGCACCAAGTTCCGCGACATCCACGCGGCGGCGATGGAGGTCATCGCGGCCCGCCTCGAGGAGTGGGGCTTCCTGCCCGACGGCGTGACCGCCGCCGAGGCGCTGGACGAGGACGGCCAGCAGCACCGCCGCTGGATGGTGCACGGCACGTCGCACCACCTCGGCCTCGACGTGCACGACTGCGCGCAGGCGCGCCGCGAGCTCTACCTCGACGGCACCCTGGAGCCGGGCATGGTGTTCACCATCGAGCCGGGCCTCTACTTCAAGGCCGACGACCTCGCCGTCCCCGAGGAGTTCCGCGGCATCGGCGTGCGCATCGAGGACGACGTGCTGGTCACCGAGGACGGCAACGAGAACCTCTCGGCGGCGCTGCCCCGCCGGCCGGAGGACGTCGAGGCCTGGATGGCCTCGCTGCGCTGACCTACTTCTGGTCGTCGGTCGGCGGCGCGTACGGGTTGCCCTGCTGGGGCGTCGTGCGCGACGTCGGGGCGTCGTCCGGCTCGCCGGCCTCGGCCGGCGGGTCGGAGGGGTCGTCCGAAGGCGGGACCGGCGCGTCGGCCGGCGCGGCACCGGCGGCACCAGGCCGCATCGCGCCGTACCGGGGCTCGCCCGAGGGCGTGACCCAGCGCGGGTCCGGGGTCCGGGGCGTCGCCGGCGCGGTGGGCGCCGTCGGCGCGACACCGGGGGCCGGAGCCGCGGGCGCGGGCGCCGCCGGGGCCGGGACCCCGACCGAGGCGGCACCGCGGGCCTTGCCCAGGCCGCCCGGCGACTGCACGAGCAGCGCCCGCGCGTCGCTCGCGTGCTCGTGGCCGCAGAGGATCGCGTAGGCGGCGGCCACGATCTGCGACGACGACGTGAAGTCGCGCCGTCCGCCCGTGAACGAGTACGACAGGATCGAGAACAGCAGGCCGAAGCCCGCACCGAGCGCGATACCGGCGAACATCACCTGGAACCCTGAGGATCCCGCGAAGAGCGTGAGCAGCAGGCCCACGAAGAAACCGAACCACGCGCCGGAGAGGGCGCCCGCGAGCGCCACCCGGCCGTAGGTGAGCCGCCCCGTGACACGCTCGACCATGCGCAGGTCGGTGCCCACGATGGTGACGTTCTCGACGGGGAACTTGTTGTCGGAGAGGTAGTCGACCGCTTTCTGCGCCTCCAGGTAGGTGGAGTACGCGGCAACCTCGTCACCGGCCGGCAGGGTCGGGACCTTCGGGACGGCACCCGGGCGAGACATGCTCATACCCCATAGTCTCCCCTACCCGGACGATAGTGGCGAGGAGCGACGCCCCGACACGGGTCGTAGGCTGACCAGCGTGAGCGCCAGCACCAGGGTTTTCGTCGCACGTCTGGCAGGCACCGCCGTCTTCGATCCCATCGGCGACCAGGTGGGCCGGGTCCGTGATGTCGTCGTGCTGGTCCGGGCGAAGGGCGCGCCGCGGGCGGTGGGTCTGGTGGTCGAGGTCCCGGGCCGGCGGCGGGTCTTCCTCCCGCTGACGCGGGTGACGAGCATCGACGCGGGCCAGGTGATCAGCACGGGCCTGGTGAACATGCGGCGGTTCGAGCAGCGGGCCATGGAGTCGGTGGTGCTGGGCGAGCTGCTGGACCGCCGGGTCCAGCTCAAGGACGGTTCGGGCGAGGTGACGATCGAGGACGTCTCGATCGCGCAGCAGCGCACCGGTGACTGGCTGGTGGACCAGCTCTTCGTCCGGCGGCGGTCGACGCGCGGGGCGGCCCCGTTCCGGCGGGGCTCGACCCTGACCGTGCCGGTGGACGCCGTGCAGGACCTCACCAGCCGGTCGGCCGAGCAGGGTGCCGCCCGGCTGCTGGAGGCGTACGAGGACATGCGTGCGGCCGACCTCGCGGACGTGATCCGCGACCTGGGGGCGGCGCGCCGGCTGGAGATCGCCGTCGCGCTGGACGACGAGCGCCTCGCCGACGTGCTGGAGGAGCTCCCGGAGGACGCGCAGGTGTCGATCCTGTCGGGCCTGGACCGCGACCGCGCGGCCGACGTGCTGGAGGTCATGGAGCCGGACGACGCCGCCGACCTGCTGAACGAGCTGCCCGGCGAGCAGGCCGCCCAGCTCCTGAACCTGATGGAGCCGGACGAGGCGGCCGACGTCCGCCGCCTGCTGGAGTACGCCGAGGACACGGCGGGCGGTCTGATGACCACGGAGCCCGTGATCCTGGGCGCGGACGACACCATCGCCACCGCCCTGGCCCAGATCCGGCGCTCCGAGCTGCCGCCCGCGCTCGCCTCCCTGGTGTTCGTGGTGCGGCCGCCGCTGGAGACGCCGACGGGGCGGTTCCTCGGCGTCGCGCACTTCCAGCGGCTGCTGCGGGAGCCTCCGCACGCGGCGGTCGCCTCGGTGCTGGACACGGAGACGGAGTGGCTGACCCACGACGCGTCGGTGGGCCAGGTGACGCGCCTGCTCGCGGCGTACGACCTGCTCGCGCTCCCGGTGCTCGACGCCCAGCGGCGGCTGCTGGGCGTGGTCACGGTCGACGACGTGCTGGACCACATCCTCCCGGACAACTGGCGCGGCAGCGACGACGAGCGCATGGAGGCGATCGCCGCGCAGTCGGCCCCGGCGGCACGCCCCGCACGACGGAGGGGCGACCGTGCCTGACCGTCTCGACACCCCCCTCGCGCAGCGGCGCAGCCTGGTCCCCCGCTTCCGGCTGGACGACGACGCCGTCGGCAAGGCCACGGAGGCCATCGCCCGGTTCCTGGGCACGCCGCGGTTCCTCATCTACCTCACGGTGTTCTGCCTGCTCTGGCTCGCGTGGAACATCTGGGCCCCGGAGCACCTGCGCTTCGACAGCGCGGCCAACGGGTTCACGGCGCTGACCCTGATGCTGTCGCTGCAGGCCAGCTACGCCGCGCCCTTGATCCTGCTCGCGCAGAACCGGCAGGACGACCGCGACCGCGTCACGGCGGAGCAGGACCGGCAGCGCGGCGAGCGCAACCTCGCCGACACGGAGTACCTGGCCCGCGAGATGGCGGCGCTGCGTCTCGCCCTCTCGGAGGTCGCGACGCGCGACTTCGTGCGGTCGGAGATCCGCAACCTGCTTGAGGAGCTGGACGAGAAGGACCGCGGTCAGGGCTCCACGTCGTCGTGGAGCACCACGCGCGACAGCTCGTAGGCGCCGCCCGGCAGCTTCCAGTAGTGCAGCCTGCGGGCCGACGGCGTGTTGACCTGCAGCGACACCCGCCAACACACGGCGCCGTCGTCCCGGTGCCGGAACGGGTCGTCGCCACCGGCGCCCGTGCGGAGGCGGTGCACCTGCAGGCCGTTCATGTCGAGCGCGAGCCCGGTCAGCACCATGACGAGCGTCCAGACCACGCGGTCGCGGCTCACGCCCTCGACCTCGGTCAGGGAGGCGAGGAACCGCGGGCCGAGCGTGTAGTCGGCCAGGGGGCGCCCGGCCTTCTCCGCCGCGGGGATCGCGCGGGCCCACTCGGTGAGCACCTCGAACCGGAGCTGCTCCTCGTCGTCGGCGAAGTACCGCTCCTCGGGTACCTCCACGCCGGCGTCGCCGAGCCGGCGGCGGAGGCGCGCGGCCTCCTGCCGGGCCTTGCGCAGGGCCGTGGCCTGCTGCTCCGCCCGGCGTTCGCTGCGGTCGAGCCGTTCGGTGAGCTCGCCGACACGCCCCAGCAGGCGGTCGACCTCCAGCTCGACCTGGCGCCGCCGGACCTTGTCGTCCAGCAGCTCCTTCTCCAGCGCGCCCACCCGGGATCGCGCCGCGTCGAGGGACAGGCTGAGGTCACGGGCGGCCTTGCCGGCCGGCTCCGGCGACGCCTCGGCCGCCGTGGGCGAGGGCAGGGCGTCGTGCCCGCCGGCGTGCCAGGCGGCCACGTCGCCCGGGGTCGGCTTGCGCTGGCCGCCGGCCGGCGTCGGCACCGGTCCGACGTCGGCGGGGCGCAGGCCGAACAGGTCGGCAGGGGTGGGCGGGCCGGTGGACCTGGCCGGTCTGGTCCCGCCGAGGTCGACGGGCTCGTGGGGCTCGGCCAGCGAACCCACCACCAGCGGGCCGTCGAGCCGGGGCAGCTCGGGCTCCGGCTCCGGGGGTTCGAGCCACGGCGGCCCGCCGTCGAGCAGCGCGATGGCGGGGACGGGCCGGTCCTCGGACTCGTCGACGTCGTCCAGCCGCAGCGCCAGGCCGTCCAGGGGCGCCGGCACCCGGCGGGCCAGGATCACCTCGCCCACCGTGAAGAGGTCGCTCAGGAGGTCCAGGTCGTTGCCCGTGATGTCGGCGCGGCGCACGCGCACGTGGACGCCGGGCGCCAGCGCGATGCGCACCGCCTCGTCCTCGACGCTCTCCACCCGGCCCAGCACCACCTGGCCCACGCGGTAGGCGAGGTGCACCGCCCGGCGCAACGCGTCGCCGTCGGGCAGCATGCCGCGCACGTCGAGGAGCCGGCGGACCGGGTCGAGCACACCGGTGACACGCATGCCGGGCGCGAGGACGCGGGCGAGCGGCACGTCGGCCAGGACGAGCTCCTCCGCGACGGTGACCTGGCCGCCGTCGTCCGTGCTGACCAGGGCTCGCGTACCGAGCACGCCCAGCACCCGGCCCTCGATCGTCGTCGCGTCCGGGGCGGACCGCGCCGCGCCGACGATCCCGGCACGCACCGCGAACCGCATGACGTCGCCGACCAGGCGTTCGCGCACGTGGGCGTCCTCGTCCGGCGAGTACGCGAAGTGCAGCGGCGAGCGGCGGGGCTGGTGCACCCACTCCAGCTCGGTGCCGTAGACGCGGGACGCACCGCCGTAGACCTGCGTGTCGGGCGGCATGCCCGACGAGAACTCCCACGACACGTCGCCCGTGGGGATGACGACGACCTCGGCGAGCCCGGCGACGTCGTCGAGCACCCGCTGCGGGTCCACGAAGGGCACGGAGTGCCCGGCCGGGGTCGAGATGACCACCACGGGCCAGCGGCGACCCTGGCGCTGAAGCTCGGCGGCGAGCTCGCGTGCCTGGTCCTCGGAGGCGACACGCCGAACTCGCGCCGGCACGCGTGGCTCAGTCATCGGGCCTCCTCACCCCTGGTGGTGAGGCAGCGTACCGCCACCAACTGACGGGCAGTGCAAGGACCCCGCCGACATCCGCCGATACGGGAGCGTCCGGGCCCCGCCTAAGATCGATTCATGACCGCAGTCGACTCCCCCGCGCTCGAGGCTCGTGTCCGCGACGCACTGACCGGCGTGCTCGACCCCGAGATCCGGCGCCCCATCACCGACCTGGGCATGGTCCGGTCGGTCGACGTCTCCGCGGGCGGGCACGTCGCCGTCGGCGTGGACCTCACCGTCGCGGGCTGTCCGATGAAGTCGACGCTGGTCAAGGACGTGACGGCGGCCGCGACGGCGGTCGAGGGCGTGTCCGGTGTCGACGTCGAGCTGGGCGTGATGACGCCCGAGCAGCGGTCCTCGCTGCGCTCGATGCTGCGCGGCGGTGTGGGCGACCCCGTCATCCCGTTCTCGCAGCCGGGCTCGATGACCAAGGTGTTCGCGGTGGCGTCGGGCAAGGGCGGCGTCGGCAAGTCGTCCGTCACGGCGAACCTCGCGGTGGCCCTGGCCGCCGACGGCCTGTCGGTCGGCGTGATCGACGCCGACATCTACGGCTTCTCGATCCCCCGGATGCTCGGCGTGGACCGGCAGCCGACCCGGGTGGACAACATGCTGCTGCCGCCCATCGCCCACGGGGTCAAGGTGGTCTCGATCGGCATGTTCGTGCCGCAGGGCCAGCCGGTGGTCTGGCGCGGACCGATGCTGCACCGCGCGCTGGAACAGTTCCTCGCGGACGTGTTCTGGGGCGACCTCGACGTGCTGCTGCTCGACCTGCCCCCCGGCACGGGCGACATCGCCATCTCCGTGGCGCAGCTGCTGCCGTCGTCCGAGATCCTCGTGGTCACCACGCCGCAGGCCGCGGCCGCGGAGGTGGCCGAGCGCGCCGGGTCGGTGGCGACCCAGACGTCGCAGGGCGTGGTGGGCGTGGTCGAGAACATGTCGTGGCTGGAGCAGCCCGACGGCACCCGCCTGCCGATCTTCGGCGAGGGCGGCGGCGAGCAGGTCTCGGCGCGGCTCACCCAGGTGATCGGCAAGGAGGTGCCGCTGCTCGGGCAGGTGCCGCTCGACGTCGCCGTCCGCGAGGGCGGGGACAGCGGCACCCCCGTGGTCCTGACGGCGCCGGACTCGCCCGGGGCGAAGGTGCTCCGCGAGGTCGCCTCCGCGCTGGCCACCCGCAAGCGGGGGCTCGCGGGGATGCAGCTGGGGATCAACCCGGCGTGACGCGGGGCCGGCTCCGGTAGGTGAGCCTCCGCACGAACACCTCGGCGGGCCCGCCCCCGGGTGAACACCGGGCGGGCCGCTCGCCTCGGCCGGCTCCTCCTTCGAGGCCCAAGTTTTCTTCGCTTTGGGGCGGCTCAAAGCGAAGAAACTTAGGCTTCGAAGGGGATGCGCCAGGGAGCGCGGTCGGTCGTACACCCGTCGAAGATTCGCCAGCAGCAGATCCGCGTGCCCCGCCGCCCCCGATGCGGTTCGGTGGGCACCATGCGAATCCTGGTGCTCGGCGGAACTGTCTTCCTGTCCCGTGCGGTGGCGGAGGCCGCCCTGGCCCACGGCCACGACGTCGTGTGCGCGGCCCGCGGCGTGAGCGGCACGGTGCCGGAAGGCGCCACGCTGGTGCGCTGGGACCGCGCCGAGGCGGTACCCGCCGAGCTGACGGACACGGAGTTCGACGCCGTCGTCGACGTCTCCCGGATCCCGTCGCACGTGCGCGGCGCCGTGGCGGCCTTCCCGGACGCCCACTGGACCTTCGTCTCGACCGTCAACGTCTACGCCGACACCGCCACGGTCGGCGGCACGCCGGCCACGCTGCCCCTGCTCGACCCGGTCGAGACCGACGAGGACCCGAGCGCCGGCCCCGAGCTGTACGGCGCCATGAAGGTGGCCTGCGAGAACATCGTCCGCACGGGCACGGCGGCGGCCCTCGTGATCCGGCCAGGCCTGATCGTCGGGCCGGGCGACCCGAGCGGCCGGTTCACCTACTGGCCGGCCCGGTTCGCCCAGGCCGCCCAGGACGGCCTGCCGGTACTGGTCCCCGAGCCCGTGGACGACCCGGTCCAGCTCGTCGACGTCCGCGACCTCGCCGAGTGGATCGTCACGGCCGCGGAACAGGGCACCACCGGCGACTTCGACGCCGTCTGCCCGCCGCTGCCCCGCGCCGAGCTGCTCGCGCAGGTGGCCGAGGGCACGGGGGCTGACCCGGAGCTGGTCGCCGTCGCCCCGGAGGTCCTCGCCGAGCACGAGGTGGCGCAGTGGTCGGGGCCGCGGTCCATCCCGTTCTGGGCGGGCGACCTGGTCGACGGCGGGTTCATGACGCACGACGTCACGTCCTCGCTGGCTGCAGGCCTGACGATCCGGCCGATCGACCAGACCGCGCGGGACACCCTCGTCTGGCTCCAGGCCACGCCGGACGCCAAGGTCACGGGTCTGACCCGTGCCGAGGAGCAGGAGGTGCTGGCCGCCGTCCGGCCCTGAGCGGATCGCCCAGGCAAGCGTATTCCCACCCGCGCGCCGAGGACCTACCGTTGTCTCCGGGTACTCCGGACGAACGATCCGACCGGGACCGTTCCCGACCTGGACAAGGAAGTCCTCATGACGCAGAGCACACACCGGCGGCGCGCCCTCGCGGGCAGCGCCGCCCTCGCCGTCGCGCTGACGACGGCGGGCCTCGCCGTCGGACCGTCGGCGGCGGGCTACGGCGAGGCCGTGATCGAGCCCGTCGAGACCGACCTGGCCGGCAAGGACTGGGTCACGACCCACGCCACCAGCAACGATGCGGCGGCAGGCCGCGCGGTCGACGGGGACGAGAGCACCGCGTGGACGCCGTCGGCCAGCACCCGGAAGGGCAAGAAGGACCAGGCCCTCACCCTCGACCTGGGCGGCGCCTACGACGGTCTGCACAAGATCGAGGTCGTGCTCGCGGAGGCGACACCCGCCCGCTACGTCGTCGAGACCTCGGCCGACCACAGGCGATGGACCACCGTCGCCGACCACCGCGACGGCCGCAGCGGAGCGGCCGGGGCCACCGCCCTGGTCGACCGCGACGGCACCCGCTACGTGCGCGTCCGGTTCACGGACGCCGGCCGAGCACCCGGCGTCGCCGAGATCCACGCCTACAACTATCTGCGCGACGACCTGAGGCTCGGCGCCGACCTGTCCTACGCCGACCAGGAACGCGACCAGCCGTACTACCTCGACGCGGAGGCGGCCCTGGCGGGCGAGCCGGACCCCGGCCCGCACCTGCTCGACGTCGTCCAGGACCGTGGCATGGAGCACCTGCGCCTGCGCATCTGGAACGACCCGCGCGACGAGACCACCGGCGTCGAGACGGACCCGGCCTACCAGGGGCCGGAGCGGTCGCTCACGGTCGCCCGCGAGATCGTCGACCGCGACATGAGCCTCGGCATCGACTTCCACTACGCCGACAGCTGGGCCGACCCGAGCAAGCAGCCCAAGCCGCGGGCCTGGGCCGAGCTGCCGTTCGACGAGCTGACCGCTCAGGTCCACGACTTCACCGCGGACTACCTGACCCGCCTCAAGGAGCAGGGCACCACCCCGGCCAAGGTCGCGGTGGGCAACGAGGTGATCAACGGGTTCCTGTACGGCAGCGAGGCGCGGATCATCGGCACCACCGCCCCGCAGTACTTCACCGACGAGGCCGACGTCTACCAGTCCCAGCCCGGCGGCGGCCTGCTGTGGGACTACTGGCGCAGCGACGACCCCGCCGAGCAGCGGCTCTACACCGAGCAGTGGGACCGGTTCGCCACGCTGATGGCGTCCGGCATCGAGGCGGTGCGTGAGTCGTCCCCGGAGTCCGAGGTCGAGATCCACGCGATCGTCGACACCGGCCGGCTCGACAAGACCATGGAGTTCTGGACCCAGCTCCTGACCCGGCTCGAGGCCACCGACGCCGCCCCGGACGTGCTGGCCCTGTCCTACTACCCGGAGTGGCACGGCAGCCCCGAGGAGCTGGAGCACAACCTGCACACCATCGCCGACGCTTTCCCGCGGTACGCGCTCGACGTCGCCGAGACGGCCTACCCGGCGGAGAGCTGGCCGCCCGGCGACCCGACGCCGCTGCCCAACTCGCCGTTCCCCGTGACCGTCCAGGGCCAGGCCGACGCGATCCAGCGCGTCTTCCAGGTCGCCAACGACGTGCCCGGCAACCGGGTCCAGGGCGTGCTGGTGTGGGAGCCCGCGAACTGGCAGCCCATGTTCACCTGGGTCGAGACCGGCTCGGGCTGGTTCCCCGAGGCCAACGCGTCGCTCGACGTCTTCCGCGAGAGCGACGTCACGCACGTGCTGCAGGACGACGTCCGCGTGGTCACCCGGGTGGACGACGACGTGCGGCTGCCCCGCACCGTGGACGTGCTGTCGCCGGGCGACCGCCGGGCGGCGCGCACCGCCGTCGTCTGGCAGGCCGTGCCCGGCGACGCGACCGCCGCCCCGGGCACGTTCACCGTCGCCGGGACGACGGAGTACGGTCCGGTCACGGCGACGGTTCACGTGCTGCCCGGCCGTTGACCGAGTTCCACCAGATACACCCCTGAAAGGATCCTCATGCCTGAGACCTCCAGCTTCGCCCCCGGACCGCGCTTCGACGGCTGGCTGACCGACGTCGAGCGGATCGGCTACGGCGGCGACTACAACCCCGAGCAGTGGCCCGAGGAGGTCTGGGCCGAGGACGTGCGGCTCATGAACGAGGCGGGGGTGAACCTGGTCAGCCTCGGCATCTTCAGCTGGGCGCTGCTGGAGCCGCGCCCGGGCGAGTTCGACTTCGGCTGGCTGGACCGCATCATCGGGCTGCTGCACGACGGCGGCGTACGGATCCTGCTCGCCACGCCGACGGCGGCCCCGCCCGCCTGGCTGTACGCGGCCCACCCGGACGCCCGGGTGGTCGACCGGGACGGCACGCCGATGGGCCCGGGCGGCCGCGGGCTCATGGCGCCGACCGCCCCTGCCTACCGGGAGGCCGCGCTGCGCATCACCACGGCCCTGGCCGAGCGGTACGGCACCCACCCGGCCCTGGCCGGCTGGCACGTGCACAACGAGTACGGCGCGCCCGTGGCCCTGGACTACTCGGTCCACGCCCAGCGCGCGTTCCGCGTGTGGCTGCGCGAGCGGTACGGCTCGCTCGACGCGCTCAACGCCGCCTGGGGCACCGCCTTCTGGGGCCAGCACTACGCCGACTGGGAGCACGTCCAGGTACCGGCGGCCGCCCCCGAGGCGGTGAACCCCGCGCAGCAGCTCGACTTCGCGCGGTTCTCCGACGCCGCCCTGCGCGCCTGCTTCATCGCGGAGCGTGACGCCGTCCGCGAGCACTCCTCCGCCCCGGTGACCACCAACTTCATGGCCGCGAGCTGCCCGGCCACCGACCTGTTCGCGTGGGGCAAGGAGGTCGACCTCGTCTCCAACGACCACTACCTCCGGGCGGCCGACCCGCGCGGCTACGTGGGGCTCTCGCTGGCGGCCGACCTCACGCGGTCGGTCGCGGGCGGCAAGCCGTGGCTCCTGCTGGAGCACTCGACGTCGGCCGTGAACTGGCAGCCGCGCAACGTCGCCAAGCGGCCCGGGGAGCTGGCCCGCAACTCGTTCGCGCACCTGGGCCGCGGCGCGGACGCGATCATGTTCTTCCAGTGGCGCGCCTCCCGATCCGGCGCGGAGAAGTTCCACTCCGCGATGCTGCCGCACGCCGGCACAGGCTCGCGGGTGTGGCGGGAGGTGACCGAGCTCGGGGCGAACCTCGGCAGGCTGACCGAGCTGCGCGGCTCGACGGTGCGGGCCGACGTGGCCCTGGTCTGGGACTACGAGTCGTTCTGGGCGCAGGACCTGGAGTTCCGGCCCAGCGAGGGCGCGCGTCACCGCGAGCGCGTGGACGCCTACTACGACCGGCTCTGGCGGGACGGCCACACGGTCGACCTGGTCCGTCCGGGGCAGGACCTGTCGGGGTACAAGCTGGTCGTCGCCCCGGCGTCGTACCTGCTCAGGGCAGAGGACGCCGCGAACCTCACCGCCTACGTGGAGGGTGGCGGCTCGCTGCTGGTGAGCTACTTCAGCGGCATCGTCGACGAGCACGACGCCGTGCACCCGGGCGGCTTCATGGCCCCGCTGCGCGACGCGCTCGGCGTGTGGGTGGAGGAGTTCCTGCCGCTGCGCGCGGACGACTCGCTCACGGTCGCGTACCGGGGGGCGGCGGGAGCCGGGGCCGCGAGCACCGGCACCACCGACCTCAACGGCACGGTCTGGGCCGACGACCTGGTCCTCGACGGCGCCGAGCCGGTGGGCACCTACGTCGACGGCCCCAAGCCGGGCGGCGCGGCGATCACCCGGCACCGGCACGGCGCGGGCACGGGCTGGTACGTGTCCACCGCCCTCGACGTCGACACGCTGGCCACGGTCATGACCGACGTCTACGCGGGCGCGGGCCTGGCGCAGTCGGGCACCGTGGACGGGCTGGAGGTGGTGCGCCGCCACGGCGACGCCGCCACCTTCACCGTGGCGATCAACCACACCGACGGCGACGTGAAGCTGCCCCTGGAGGCGCCCGCCACCGATCTGCTCACCGGGCAGGAGGTCGCGGGCGACGCGGACGTGCCCGCCGGGGCGGTCCGGGTGCTGCGCCAGGGCGCCTGACACGGCGTCCCGATGGCGAGCGCGCCGGTCTCGCTGCCTGACCGGCGGTCGGCCCGGCGCGCTCAACGGGCAATAATCAGGTACGTGACCACCATCAACTGGCTCGAGGCCTGGACCGCCGAGGACGGCGCGCACCGGGTCGACGAGCTCTTCACCCGTTCGTTCGACGGCTCCCCCGAGGGCGTCTGGTCCGCCCCCGGGCGGGTCAACCTCATCGGCGAGCACACCGACTACAACGCCGGTCTCTGCCTGCCGACGGCGCTGCCGCACCGCACCTACATCGCGCTGCGGCCGCGCGAGGACGACCTGGTCCGGCTGGTGTCGGCGCAGGCCGAGGGCGTCTGGGAGGCTCGCCTGTCCGACGTCGCGCCCGGCGCGGTGCAGGGCTGGGGCGCCTACGTCGCCGGCGTCGCCTGGGCCCTGGCGGAGGCCGGGCACAAGGTCGGCGGCTTCGACGCCGCCGTCGACTCGTGCGTGCCGTTCGGCGCCGGCCTGAGCTCCTCGGCGGCCCTGGAGGCCGCCGTCGCGGTGGCCCTCGACGCCGTGGCGGGCCTCGGCCTCACGGCGTCCGACGCCGGGCGCGCCGAGCTGGTCGACGCCACCCGCCGCGCCGAGAACGAGATCGCAGGCGCTCCCACGGGCGGGCTCGACCAGTCGGCGTCGCTGCGCTGCCGCGAGGGCTACGCCCTGCTGCTCGACTTCCGGCCGGGCCTGAAGCCGCTGGAGTCGGGCGTGCCCGTACCGTTCGACCTCGACACCGCCGGGCTCACGCTCCTGGTCGTCGACACCAAGGCCGAGCACTCGCACGTCTCCGGCGAGTACGGCGCCCGCCGCGCCTCGTGCGAGCAGGCCGCGGAGCTGCTGGGCCTGGAGTCGCTGCGCGAGATCGCGCCGACGCTCGGTGGCATGGGCATCGACCGCGCGCTGGCCGAGCTCGAGCCCCACGACCCCGACGGCGTGCTGCGCCGCCGCGTGCGCCACGTCGTCTCGGAGATCGACCGCACCGCGCGGTTCGCCGACCTGGTGCGCGAGGGCCGCGCGACCGACGTCGGCCCGTTCATGGTCGCCTCGCACGTCTCGCTGCGGGACGACTACGAGGTCTCCTGCCGCGAGCTCGACCTCGTCGTCGACTCCGCCATGGCCGCCGGCGCGCTCGGCGCGCGCATGACGGGCGGCGGGTTCGGCGGCAGCGCCATCGCGCTGGTCCGCCTGTCCGACGTCGACACGGTCGCCCAGGCGGTCGCGGACGCGTTCGCCGACGCCGGCCTGACGGCCCCCGCGTTCCTGCTGGCACCGCCGTCGGCCCCCGCCGGCTGAGCACGGCCGCACCGCCAGGGCCCCGCACCGTCAGGTGCGGGGCCCTCGTCCGCAAAGGCTTGGCTTCACCCCGTACTTTCATCCCCTTCCGGCCGGTACCTGCACTAGTGTCCAGCGGGCTGCCCTCTCACCGTCCCCGCCGCGAGGAGCCCCCATGGGTGCTGTCCGCCAGTACGTCTTCCCCACCGCCCGGATCATCATCTGGGCCGTGATCGCCGTCGCGCTCGTGGTCCTGGCGCTCAAGGGCGCCGAGCTCGACCCGCCGGACGCGCTGCAGCCCACGGGCGAGATCACCGAGGCGGTGATCCCCGTCGAGAAGGGCTCCGTCACCAACGCGGTCACGGTGCCGGCGTCCGTGGTCACCGACCCGCCGGTAGAGATCAAGGCCACCGCCAACGGCGTCATCGCCGAGATCCAGGTCGACGACGCCAAGGTCGACAAGGGCACCCGCGTCCTGTGGATCAAGAGCGAGGAGCCCGTCGAGCCCGTGGTCGAGGTCGACGACGAGACCGGCGAGGAGACCGTCACCGAGCAGGAGCCCAAGGTCACCTGGACCTCGGCCCTCGCGCCCGTGTCCGGCACCGTGGACGTCACGGCGCTCAAGGACCAGGCGGTGGCCGTGGGCGAGGTCATCGGCACGATCTCGCCCGGGACCCTCTCGGTCTCCGGCACGCTGACCGCCGACCAGCAGTACCGGCTGGTCGGCGCCAAGGGCTCCGCGCAGGTGACGCTCAAGGGTGGGCCGGCGCCGTTCACGTGCACCGGGCTGACGATCGGCGAGGCGCCCGGCGGCGCGGCCGCGGCGGGCGGCGAGGAGGCGGCGGGCGCGCCCGAGGCGGCCACCGGCGCCGTCCACTGCTCCATCCCGCCCAAGGTCACGGCGTTCTCCGGCCTGGGCGCCGAGATCGAGATCACCAACGGCAACGCCAAGGACGTCGTCGTGGTGCCGGTCAGCGCGGTGCTCGGCACCTCCCAGACCGGCCGGGTGTGGACCGTCAAGGAGGAGGGCGCGGAGCCCGAGCCCCGCGACGTGACCCTGGGGCTGACCGACGGGCTGCAGGTCGAGGTCACCAAGGGCCTGAAGGCCGGCGAGCAGATCCTGGAGTTCACGCCCGTCGACGACGGCACGGAGGGCGGTGTCGACTGCGAGGACATGGCCGCCTACGACCAGGCGGCGATGGAGGGCGACATGGAGACCACGCAGGCGTTCGAGGAGGAGTGCTTCGGATGACCGCAACCCCGCTCGTCGACCTGCAGGGCGTCACCCGGCACGTGGAGCTCCCGGACGGGAGCACGCTGGAGATCCTCCGCGGGGTGGACCTGACGGTCGGCCCCGGTGAGCACGTGGCGATCGTCGGCCGCTCCGGCACCGGCAAGTCCACGCTGCTGAACATCCTGGGCCTGCTCGACTCACCCACCTCCGGCGAGTACCTCCTGGAGGGCGAGCCCGTCGGCCGGCTGCGGAGCCGGGCCCTGGCCCGCCGCCGGGGCGACGACTTCGGCTTCGTGTTCCAGCAGTTCAACCTGCTGCAGGGCCGGACGGCGCTCGAGAACGTCGCCGCGCCCCTGCTGTACGCGCGCGGCAAGCAGTTCTGGAACCGCACCAGGCTCGCCACGCGGTCCCTCGAACGCGTCGGGCTGGGCGCACGCCTCGACACCCGGCCCGAGAAGCTCTCGGGCGGCGAGCAGCAGCGGGTCGCCATCGCCCGCGCGCTCGTGCGCGGGCCGCGCGTCATCCTCGCCGACGAGCCAACGGGCGCGCTCGACGTCGAGACCGGGCAGGCGATCATGACCCTCCTGGACGACGCCGCGAGCGAGACCGGGGCTGCCCTGGTGACCATCACGCACGACCTGGCGATCGCGGCACGCGCCGACCGCCAGTTCCGGCTGGCCGACGGCGTGCTGGTGCCCATCCACCTCGACGCTCCTGCGGCCGTGGCCGAGTCAACGCCGATGTCCGAGTCCGAGTCTGCTGGGATTCCCGCATGACCGGCGTCGTGGGCGCGATCGTCGAGGCCTGGGACGAGCTGCGGATCCACCGGGTCCGCGTGCTGCTCGCGCTGGTCGGCGTCGCCTGCGCCGTCACCGCGATCACCGGCATCACGGCCGCCGTGACGATGTTCGGCCAGGCCATGCAGGAGCAGAACGAGCGCATGTCGGGCCGCGACACGACGCTGGAGGCCTGGTCGATGGGTCCGGCCGAGGCCGGGACGACGCCGGCCGAGGTGGACGCGATCGTCGACGCCGTGGCCGAGCGGCACAAGATCTCGTACCACTCCGTGCGCGCGACCACCGACCTCGCGGTGCGCGGCGGGGAGAGCGGGACCTACGTCGAGTGGTCGGCCGTCGACGTCGACAGCGGGATCATCACCCGTCAGGACCTCGAGGCGGGCCGCTGGTTCACCGAGTCCGACGCCGAGCGGCTGGCCCCCGTGCTCGTGGTGAACCAGGCCTTCCTGGACGCCTACGCCGACGGCGCCCCCGTGACCACGCACCCGAAGGTGGTGCTCGAGGGCGAGTCGCCCGTGGCCGCCACCGTGATCGGCGTGGTGCCCGTGCAGTGGAACGACGAGGGACCGCGCGCCCTGATGCTGTTCGACCAGGCGGTGCGCTGGTTCCCCGACCGGGTGATGGCCGACAGCTACCGGTTCTGGGTCCCGCCGGAGCTCGCCGACCGGTTCGCCGAGGTGCTGCCCCGCGACCTGGCGGCGGCGGGCGTCCCGTTCGACGTGCAGAAGCCGATGGCGGACGCGCTGGTGATCGACCGCGTGCTGCAGTACCTGGTGCTCGGGGTCGGCGGGTTCGCGCTGCTCCTGGGCGGGCTCGGGCTGCTCAACATCGCGCTGGTCACCGTGCGCTACCGCATCCGGGAGATCGGCATCCGGCGGTCCTTCGGGGCCACCAGCGGGCGGGTGTTCTTCGGCGTGCTCATGGAGTCGGTGGTCGCCACCACCGTGGCGGGTGTGGTCGGCGTGGTGATCGCGGTGGCCGTGATCAAGAACATCCCGATCGACCGCATCTTCGGCCGGCCGCTCGACGACCTGCCGGGCTTCCCGTTCGACGCCGCCCTGGTGGGCATGGCGTGCGCCGTCGGGATCGGGGCGCTGGCCGGCCTGATCCCGGCGATCTACGCGGTGCGGGTCAAGGTGATCGACGCGATCCGCTACTAGAGCTCGTAGGTCGCCACGACCGGGGCGTGGTCGCTCCAGCGCTCGGCGTAGGTGGGCGCCCGGTCGACCTCGACCTTGCGGCAGGCGCCCGCGAGGGCCGGGTTGGCGAGCTGGTAGTCGATGCGCCAGCCGGAGTCGTTGTCGAACGCCGCGCCGCGCCACGACCACCACGTGTACGGGCCGGGGCCGTCACCCGCGTGGGAGCGGCCCAGGTCCGTCCACCGGTGCTCGTCGAGCCAGCGGGTCACGTACGCCCGCTCCTCGGGGAGGAACCCGGCGCTCTTCTGGTTGCCCTTCCAGTTCTTGATGTCCACGTTCTGGTGGGCGATGTTGAGGTCGCCCGCCACGACTGCCGGGACCTGCGCCGCGGAGAGCTCGGCGAGCCGCGCCGTCACCTTCTCCAGGTAGGCGTACTTGGCCACCATCGTGTGCTCCTGGCCCGGGTTGGTGGACCCGGAGTGCAGGTAGGCGGAGACGGCCGTGAGCGTGCCGCCGTCGGGCAGGCGCACGTCGGCCTCGACCCAGCGGCCGGTGTCGGCGCCGGTCTCCGCGGCACCGTCGGGCCCGTGGGTCGCGAGCCCCGTGCGGACGTCGCCGAGCGGCAGCCGGGACGCGACGAGCACCCCGGCGCGCCCCTTGACCTCGCTCTCCGCGTGTGCGACGTGCCAGCCGTCGAGCACCTCACGGACCAGCTTGTCGGGCGCCCGCACCTCCTGCAGCAGCAGGACGTCCGGCGTGCGGGTGGCGATCCAGGACTCGATGCCGCGGCGGACGGCGGCACGGATCCCGTTGACATTGGCGGTGGCGACGATCAGGGGCACCGGGAGAGCCTAACGGCCACCTCTGACAGAGGCGGATCACGCGCCCCGCCGGCGTCTGCTCATCGGCGAACTCTTGCTCGACCATCCGGCATGCAATATATTGGATGTCAGATGCGTTACGCGGGGGGAACGAAGACACCAGGTCTTCGACGAAGCAGGACCGATCGCAGAGAGAGGGCATCATGAACACCACCGCCACGAAGCAGACCATCGTCCTGGTCCACGGCGCCTACGCCGACTCGTCGAGCTGGAACGGCTCGATCACGGCACTTCGCCAGGCCGGCCACCGCGTGATCGCGGTCGCCAACCCGCTCCGCGAGCTGGAGCAGGACGCGCAGTACCTGCGTGACGTGCTCGCGACGATCGACGGACCCGTCGTCATCGCCGGCCACTCCTACGGCGGGCACGTGATGAGCCACGCGGCCGAGGGCAACCCGAACGTGACCGCCCTGGTCTACGTCGCGAGCTTCCTCGCGGAGCCCGGTGAGAGCCTGGTCGACCTCGTCGAGAAGTTCCCCGGGGCCAGGCTCGGCGGCGCGGCGCAGCCGTTCCCGTACACCACGCCCGAGGGCACGACGGCCACGGAGCTCTACATCGACCCCGCGCAGTTCCACGAGCTGTTCGCGGGTGACGTCGACGCGACCACGGCGGAGCACATGGCCGCCACGCAGCGTCCGCTCGGGCTCGCCGCCTTCGAGGCGCCGGCCGGCACCGCCGCCTGGAAGTCGATCCCGTCGTGGGTGCTCTCGGCGACGAAGGACCTCGCCGTCCCCGCGGAGCTCTCGCGCTTCATGGCCGAGCGCGCGGGCGCCACGCTCGTCGAGGTCGACGCCTCGCACGCCGTGACGGTCTCCCGGCCGGAGTCCGTGACGGACGTGATCCTCGAGGCCGCGCGGACCACCGCCCGCTGAACCCGTTCCGCCGCGCACCATGCGGTGCGCGGCGAGCACGGAGAACGAGCACCCGCATGGACACGATCATCCCCTTCGGCATCCCGCTCTGGGCCGAGCTCGCGGCGGTGGCACTGGGCGCGCTCCAGGGCGCGCTCTTCGCCGGCGCGTTCACCGACCGCCGCATCGACGTGCTGGGCACGGTGCTCGTCGGCATCGGCGTGGCGCTCGGCGGCAGCCTGCTGCGCGACATCCTGCTCGGCGAGCCGCCCGTGGTGATCTACGGGCCCTGGTACGTGCTCGTCGCGGCTGTCGCGGCCCTGGTCGGGCTGTCGCTGCGGCGGCTGTTCGCCCGCCTCGACCCCGTCATCATCCCGCTGGACGCCGTCGTCATCGGCCTGTTCGGCGCGATCGGCACCTCGAAGGCCCTCGCCCTCGGGGTGCCGGCCGTCCCGGCGGTGTTCGTCGGCGCGGCGGCGGCCGTCGGCGGCTCCGTGCTTCGCGACGTGACCCTCAACCTCCCGGTCGCCCTGCTGCACGTCGGGTCGCTCTACGCGGTCGCGGCAGCGGGCGGCGCCGCACTGCTCGTGGCGCTCGTGGCGCTCGGGGTCCCCGTGCTCTGGGCCGCCGTCGCCGCCGTGGTTCTCACCACCCTGGTGCGGCTGCTCGCCGTGCGTTACGACTGGAGGTTCCCCGAGCAGCAGGCCCTGGTCGTGCGACGCCGGCCGCGCTGAGCCTCCTACGCGGCGTCGTGCGCGGCCTGCAGCGCGGCGACGTCGATCTTGCCCATCGTCAGCATCGCGTTCATCGTGGCGATCTCGGCCGGCGTCGCGTACGAGCCGCTGAGCCGTTCGAGCTCCTTGGGGATCACCTGCCACGACACCCCGAACTTGTCCTTGCACCAGCCGCAGGCACCGGGTTCGCCGCCGTCGGCGGTCAGCACGTCCCAGTAGTGGTCGACCTCGTCCTGCCCCTCGACGGACAGGTAGAACGAGAACGCCTCGTCGAGCGTGAAGTGCGGTCCGGCGTTCAGCCCGATCACGGGCTGGCCCGCCACCGTGAACTCCACGACGAAGTCCGTGCCCGCCTCGGCACCCGGAGCGTTCTCCGGCGCCTTGACCACCCGCTCGACCGACGAGCCCGGGATGTGCTCGGCGTAGAACGCGGCCGCCTCGCCCGCCCTGTTGTTCCCGAACCAGAGATGGGTCCGCACACTCACCATGATGTCCTCCTGAGTCGGTCGGGGCCGTCCTCGGCCCCAGCATCAACTCTTCAGACGCCGCGGCAACCCGCAACTCATCGCCGCGGGCAGCCCGGGTCGCCGAGAACAGCGGTTGCTGCCAGTGAGCGAGCCCGCCTGGCAGCAACCGCTGTGGTCAACCCGAGCTCAGGCCAGCGAGCGCTCCGCCGACTCCACCACGTTCGCCAGCAGCATCGCCCGCGTCATGGGACCGACGCCGCCCGGGTTGGGCGACACCCAGCCCGCGATCTCGGCGGCCTCGGGCGAGACGTCGCCGACGACCCGCGACTTGCCCGTCTCCGGGTTGATCTCGCGAGAGACGCCGACGTCGATGAGCACGGCGCCCGGCTTGACCATGTCACCGGACACGATGCCCTTGACGCCCGCGGCGGCCACGACGACGTCGGCCCGCCGGACCAGGGCGGCGAGGTCCTGCGTGCCGGTGTGCGTCAGGGTGACCGTCGCGTTGACGGCGCGGCGCGTGAGCAGCAGGCCGATCGGGCGGCCCACGGTGACGCCGCGGCCCAGCACCACGATCTCCTTGCCGGCGAGCTTGATGCCGTGCCGCTCCACCAGCTCGATGATGCCGCGCGGCGTGCAGGGCAGCGAGGACGTGATCTCCTCGTTGACCCGCAGCACCAGGCGCCCCAGGTTCGTGGGGTGCAGGCCGTCGGCGTCCTTGTCGGGGTCGACGAGCTCCAGCACGCGGTTGGTGTCGATGCCCTGGGGCAGCGGGAGCTGGACGATGTACCCGGTGCAGGCCGGGTCCTCGTTCAGCCGGCGTACCGCGGCCTCGATCTCCTCCTGCGTGGCCGTGGCCGGGAGGTCCTCCCGGATCGACGCGATGCCGACCTCGGCGCAGTCGCGGTGCTTGCCCGCCACGTACCACTGCGAGCCGGGGTCCTCGCCGACCAGCAGCGTGCCGAGCCCCGGCACGACGCCGCGCTCGCGCAGTGCCGTGACGCGGTCCTTGAGCTCCGCCTTGATGGCGGCGGCCGTGGCCTTCCCGTCCAGGATCTGTGCGGTCATCGGCTCAGAGCCCCGGGTAGAGCGGGAACGCGGCGGTGAGCTTCTCGACCCGCGCCGAGAGGGCGTCGACGTCGGTCGCGGCGCCGTCCTTCAGGGCCGTCGCGATGATGTCGGCGACCTCGGTGAACTCGGCGTCGCCGAACCCGCGGGTGGCGAGCGCCGGCGTGCCGATCCGCAGGCCCGAGGTGACGCGCGGGGGGCGCGGGTCGAACGGGACGGCGTTGCGGTTCACGGTGATCCCGGCGTCGTGCAGGAGGTCCTCGGCCTGCTGCCCGTCGAGCTGGGAGTTGCGCAGGTCCACGAGCACCAGGTGCACGTCGGTGCCGCCAGTGAGCACGGACGCTCCGGCCGCGGCGACGTCGGGCTGCGAGAGGCGCTCGGCGATGATCGACGCACCCCGCAGCGTGCGCTCCTGGCGGTCCTTGAAGGACTCGGTCGCGGCGACCTTGAACGAGACGGCCTTGGCGGCGATCACGTGCATGAGCGGGCCGCCCTGCTGGCCCGGGAACACCGCGGAGTCGATCTTCTTGGCGTACTCCTCCTTGGAGAGGATGAAGCCGGAGCGCGGCCCGCCGATCGTCTTGTGCACGGTCGAGGAGACGACGTCGGCGTACGGCACCGGGGACGGGTGCAGACCCGCCGCGACGAGACCGGCGAAGTGCGCCATGTCGACCCAGAGCTTGGCGCCGACCTCGTCCGCGACCTCGCGGAACGCGGCGAAGTCGAGGTGACGCGGGTACGCGGACCAGCCGGCGATGATGACGTCGGGGCGGTGCTCCAGCGCCTTCTTGCGCACCTCGTCCATCTCGATGCGGTAGGACTGCGGGTCCACGCCGTAGGCGCCGACGTCGTACAGCTTGCCGCTGAAGTTGATCCGCATGCCGTGCGTGAGGTGGCCGCCGTGGGCCAGCTCGAGGCCGAGGATCTTGTCGCCCGCGTTGATCAGGGCGTGCAGCACCGCGGCGTTGGCCTGGGCACCGGAGTGCGGCTGGACGTTGGCGTGCTCGGCGCCGAACAGGTCCTTGGCGCGGGCGATCGCCAGGTTCTCGGCGATGTCCACCTGCTCGCAGCCGCCGTAGTAGCGGCGCCCCGGGTAGCCCTCGGCGTACTTGTTGGTCAGGACCGAGCCCTGGGCCTCCAGGACGGCGCGCGGCACGAAGTTCTCGGACGCGATCATCTCGAGCGTGTCGCGCTGGCGGGCCAGCTCACCGGTCAGGACGGCGGCGATCTCGGGGTCGAGCTCGGCGAGCGGGGTGGCGAGCGGGTCGGGGGTCGATGCGCTCATGGCTCCTCGATTCATGCGGGACGGGGAATGGTCGGACGGCGGTGGAGGGCACACGCGCCGCGACACGACTGGACCGGGCGTGCACCTCTCACAAGGTGACCCAGGGCCCAGGCGAACGACCCGTCGTCGGCATGACTCGTCGCTCCCCGGTGGTGATCCACCTGACGCCAGTCGCGACCCGAAGATCGTAGCAGCGGCGGCCGGAGCCCGTCCCGCGCGGCCACCACGCGCCCACCGTGCACCCGCCAGGCGTCCGGCCACCGGCCAGGAACCGCGGGATTGCAGCGAAAGTACCTGAGACCCTTTTGCGATTCACCCCGACGTCGCTACTGTGCGGCCATGCCCTCCCCCGTGTCACCGGACGCAGGCGTTCCGGAGCACCAGCCAGACCCGCGCCGCCGCTCCGGCCAGTTCGAGCCGGTCCAGCGCTCCAGCCAGTTCCAGCCCGTCCAGCGCTCCAGCCAGTTCCAGCCGCGGACCGGTCAGTTCCCGGCCCGGACCGGCGCGACCCCGCTGCCGTCCGGCCGGACCCAGCCGCCCGGCCCGGACCTGCCGTCCGGCGGGGGCGGCGAGGCCGACGGCAAGAAAGGCCGGCGCAAGGGCGGAGGCAGGCGGGACTGGATCTGGTCCGTCGTCGCCTTCCTCGTCGCCGCCGGCGTGATCGTCGCCGTGGGCGTGCACTTCTTCGGGCCCGACGGCACGGACGACACCGCCGCCGCGTGGGCGGTCGACGCCTGTGCCGGACCCGACCCGTCGCCCTCGGCCACGGACGGGGCCGACACCTACCGCCCCCTGCTGTGCGACGACCCCGACGCCACGGTCTCGATCCTCGAGATCCAGGACGCGGTGTCGCTGGCGCAGCTGCACTGCCCGGCCGGCACCGACGTCGTCTTCCAGAAGGACGGCCAGGCCGGCGGCGAGACGCAGGCGGTGTGCGCGCGCAACCTGGCCGACGACCACCCCGGGGACCCGGGCAAGGGCGGCGGACAGCTCGTGAGCGGCGACTGCGTGGACGGCAACGGCGGCGAGCTCGCCTGCTCGTCGGACGGCGCGCGCAAGGTCACGGCGCTCATCGTCAGCGGGATGGAGTGCCCCGAGGGCACCCAGGACAAGCTCGAGCTCGGGTACGACGCAGCCCGCAGCTTCGAGACGGTCTGCCTCGCCGGCTGAGCTCTGACCGGCGGCGTCATCCAGTGCTCACCCAGCCGAAACCAGCATTCATCGGGCATTGGCTAGATTTGCGACATGGGGCACCGGCGGCAGACCGTCTTCGAGCGTAACGTTCCGGCCAGGTCTGTCGTCGACCATGCCCTGGCCAGCACACGTCAAGCGGTGTTCTGGCAGGACGACCTGGGTGAGCCCGCGGCCTACCCCGCCCTGTCGGCCCGGGTGCGGGCCGACGTCGCCGTGGTCGGCGCCGGGTACGCCGGGCTGTGGGCGGCGCTGCGGGCCAGGCAGCGCCATCCCGGCGCGCGCGTGGTGCTGATCGAGGGCAGGTCCGTCGGCTGGGCCGCGTCGGGCCGCGGCCCCGGGTTCTGCGGGGCACGCCTCACGCACGGCGGACGGCCCGACGCCGACGAGCGCGCCGCGCTGACCCGGCTCGGCCAGGAGCACCTGGCGGCCGTCGGCTCCGCCGTGGCCGAGCTGGGCCTGGACTGCCCGTGGGAGCGCACCGGCGTGGTCGACCTGGCCGTGGAGCCCCACCAGATCGACTGGCTGCAGGACGCAGCGGGCGCCGCCGCCCGGGCCGGCGCACCGCACACCCTGCTCGACCGGGCCAAGGTGCGCGCCGAGATCGCCAGCCCCACCTACGAGGCCGGCCTGGTCCGCCCCGACGCCGTCGCGCTCACGCACCCCGCGCGGCTGGCCGCCGAGCTGGCGCGGGCGGCGAGCGCGCTCGGCGTCGAGATCTTCGAGCACACGCGGGTGACCCGGCTGGTGCCGCCGGGCCGGGGCGCGCACGGCGACGTCGTCCTGCGCACCACCTCGCCCGCGGGCGAGGCCGCCGTGCGGGCGGACCGCGTGGTGCTCGGGACGGGCGCGTTCCCGGCCCTGCCGCGGCGCTACCGCCGGCACACCGTGCCGGTGTACGACTACGCGATAGCGACGGAGCCGCTGTCCGCCGAGCTGCTGGGCGCCATCGGCTGGCGCGGCCGGCAGGGGCTGCGGGACCTGGCCCACCGGGCCCACCGCTACCGGCTCACGGCCGACGACCGGATCGTGTTCGGCGGGCACGACGCCGTCTACCACTACGGCGGCCGCGTGCGCCGCGCGTACGAGAACCGGCCGGAGGCCTCCCGGCGTCTCGCCGAGCACCTGCTGACGACGTTCCCCCAGCTCGAGGGCGTCCGCCTCACGCACCGGTGGGCCGGCGCGGCCGGCGTCACCACCGGTTGCGGCCCGTTCCTCGGTCAGGCCGCAGGCGGACGCGTGCAGCACGTGGCGGGGTTCGCCGGACTCGGCGTCGTCGCGACGCACTTCGCGGCGGAGGTGGCGCTGGACCGGTTCGACGTGCTCGACGGCGCCGCGGAGACCGAGCGCTCCGCGCTCCGCACCCTGCGGCAGGTCCCGGCCCCGTTCCCGCCGGAACCGGTCACGGCGGCCGGGCTCCGCGCCGTGGGCCGGTCGCTGGACGGCGCCGACCACGGCCACGGACGCCGCGACGTGCTGCTCCGGTCCCTGGACGCGCTTGGCCTGGGCCGCGATACCTGATTGGCTGCGGCGAACACCCGACGTCGAAGGAGCACGAAGTGGCCAAGCCCCCGGTCCCGGAGCACATCGCGAAGGTCCTCGAACGCCCGAACCACGCGGTCATGGCGACCGTCCGGCCCGACGGCGCGCCCGTGTCGGTGGCCACCTGGTACCTGTACGAGGACGGCCGGGTGCTGCTGAACCTCGACGGCACGCGCAAGCGCCTGGACCACCTGCGGGCGGACCCGCGCGTGTCCCTCACGGTGCTGGACTCCGAGAACTGGTACCGGCACGTGAGCCTCCAGGGCCGCGTGACGATCACGCCCGACGAGGGCCTGGCCGGCATCGACCGGCTCTCCGTCCACTACGGCGGCAAGCCCTACCCGAACCGCGAGAACCCGCGGTTCGACGCGTGGATGGAGATCGAGTCCTTCCACGCGTGGGGCTTCTGACCTACTTCTCCTGCGGCACGGGCTGCGCGCCCGCGGCGCCGAGCACACGGCGCAGGTAGGTGTACGTCAGGTCGCCCGCGGCCTTGTCGTACTGCTCCTCGTACCCGTGCTTGGTGTACAGCGCGAGGTTCTGCTTGGAGTCCTTGCCGGTGAAGACCCAGATCTCCGTGGTCTGCTCCGGCAGGTAAGGGAGCACGGCGAACAGCATCTCGGTGCCGATGCCGCGGGCCTGCTTGTCCGGGGCCACGGCGAGGCGGCCGAGGGTCGCCTTCTCGCCCTCGATCTCGACGCGCACCGAGCCGATCATCCGGTGGCCCTCCCACGCGCCGATCGTCACCACGTCGTCCCGCGCCAGGTCCTCGCGCAGCTCGGCGAGCGTCTGGGTCAGCGGGGGGATGTTCGGGTCGTCGTACAGCTGGGCCTCGGTGACGAACGCGGCACGGCGCAGCGTGAGGAGCTCGCCCGCATGGTCGTCCTCGACCAGGGCGATCGTCGTGGTGGAGTTGCTCATGGGTCCATGGTGGCAGAGGTGACACGCCCGGGTCGACGGCGACCACGGTCCGGTCGGGCGTGTCGGTGGCCCGGCGTAGGTTCGGGGGCATGGAGCACATCGAGGTGCGGCCCGCCCTCGGGCGGTACGACGACTTCTACGAGGTGGTCGGCGTCAAGAAGCCGGGCGGCAAGGGCTGCTGGTGCATGGCCTACCGGGACAGCCGCGTCGCGCAGGAGGACCGCCCCGGTTACATGCGGGACCAGTGCGCCACCGAGCCCGGCCCCGGCGTCCTGGTGTACGTGGACGACGTCGTCGCGGGCTGGTGCTCGGTCGCGCCCCGCTCCACGTACCGGCGGCTCATGAACACGCGCACCATCCCGTTCGTCGACGACCGCGACGCCTGGGTGGCGGTGTGCTTCGTGGTCCGCGCGGGGTTCCGGAGACGGGGGCTGATGCACCACCTCCTGGCCGGGGCCGTCGAGCACGCCCGGGCCCATGGCGCCGAGGTGGTCGAGGGGTACCCGGTCGACGCCGGCGCGGAGCGGGTCGACGTGATCAGCGGGTACGTCGGCACGGTGCGCATGTTCGAGGCGGCGGGCTTCGAGCGGGCGGCCGAGACCGGCGGCGTGAGCGGCGGCCGACGGCGCTGGGTGATGCGCCGCGAGCTCTCACGGGACGACATCCCGCCGGTCGCCGCGCCGGGTTAGCCTGACCGCGTGAACGACGCGACCGCTGCCACCCACTGGATCCTGACCCTGTCCTGCCCGGACCAGCCGGGAATCGTGCACGCGGTGGCCGGGATGCTCGCGGAGCACGGCGGCAACATCACGGAGTCGCAGCAGTTCGGCGACCCGGCGTCGGGCCTCTTCTTCATGCGCGTACAGGTCGAGTCGACGGCGTCGCGCGACGAGCTCACCGCCGCGATGACGCAGGTGGCGGGCCGGTTCCAGATGACGTGGACGCTCGACGTCGTGGGCCGACGGATCCGCACGCTCGTCATGGTCTCCAAGGCCGCGCACTGCCTCGTGGACCTGCTGTACCGGGAGCGGTCGCAGCGCATGCCGATCGACGTGGTCGGCGTGGTGGGCAACCACCGCGACCTGGAGGACATCGCCGCGTTCTACGGCAAGCCGTTCCACCACGTGCCCGTCACCAAGGACACCAAGGCCGAGGCGGAGGCCACGCTGCGCGGCCTGGTCAAGGAGACCGACGCCGAGCTCGTGGTGCTGGCCCGGTACATGCAGATCCTGTCCGACGAGCTGTGCCGCGACCTCAGCGGGCAGGTCATCAACATCCACCACTCGTTCCTGCCGTCGTTCAAGGGCGCGGGGCCGTACCGGCAGGCGCACGACCGCGGCGTCAAGATCATCGGCGCCACGTCGCACTACGTGACCGGCGACCTCGACGAGGGCCCGATCATCGAGCAGGACGTCGAGCGTGTGGACCACTCCCGCACGGTCGAGGACCTGGTGGGCATCGGCGAGGACGTCGAGCGCCGCACCCTGGCCCGCGCCGTCCGCTGGCACGCGGAGCGCCGGGTGCTGCTGGACGGCCGCCGCACGGTCGTCTTCCGCTGACCGGGCGGCGGCCGTCCCGTCAGCCCTTGACCGCGCCCGCCAGGGCGAAGGCCGAGCCCGAGATGCGGGTGACCAGCACGTACAGGCCGAGCACCGGCGCGGCGTACAGCAGCGAGTACGCGGCGAGCTGTCCGTAGGCGACCGACCCGTACTGGCCGAAGAACGCGAAGATGCTCACGGCCGCCGGCTGCTTCTCCGGGGAGAGCAGCAGCACGAACGGGACGAAGAAGTTCCCCCACGCCTGCACGAACACGAAGATGAACACCACCGCGATGCCCGGCCGCATGAGCGGCAGCACCACGCGGCGCAGCGCCTGCATCGCGGACGCCCCCTCGGTCCACGCCGCCTCCTCCAGCGAGATCGGCACCGAGTCCATGAAGTTCTTGGTCATCCAGATCGCCATGGGCAGCGACGTCGCCGCCATGAAGAAGATGGTTCCCGGCAGCGAGTCGAGCAGGTTGAGCTGCACGAACAGCGCGTACACGGGGACCATGATCGCCGTGATCGGCAGGCAGGTGCCGAACAGCACCGAGTACAGGAAGTACTTGCCGAATCGCATGCGGTACCGCGACAAGGGGTAGGCCGCGAGCACCGCGACCACCACCGTGATGGCCCCCGACCCCGCGGACAGCACGAACGCGTTCCACAGCGGCAGCCAGGTGAGCTCCGGCGTCATGATCGCCGCGAAGTTCGCGGTGGTCACGGCGTCGGGCAGCCCGAAGGAGAGCGTGGCCTGCGCGTCGAACGACGCGACCACCACCCACGCCATCGGGAGCACGAAGCACAGGGCGATCACCAGCAGCACCACGTTGGCGGCCACCTTGGTCGCCGTGCCGCGGGGCGCGGCCAGCGTGCCGAGGCCGCTCCGGGCCGGCGCGGCGGGCCTCGTCATCGTGTCCGTCATCAGTCCACCTCCGGTCGGAGCGCGCGAATGTAGATCACGGAGAAGATCCCGCCCACGATGATCATCACGGTCGCGATGGCCGTGCCGTAGCCGACCTGCGCGAACTTGAACGCCTCCTGGTAGGCCAGGATCGGCAGGGTCGAGCTGTCGGTGCCGGGTCCGCCGCCCGTCATCACGTAGATGAGCGTGAACACGGACAGGGTCTGCAGCGTGGTGAGCATCAGGTTGGTCGAGATGCTCCGCCTGATGACCGGGAGAGTCACCCAGGCGAGCCGCTGCAGCCCGTTGGCGCCGTCGAGCTGGGCGGCCTCGGTGAGCTCGGGCGGTACCTCCGCGAGCGCGGCCGAGTAGACCATCATCGAGAAGGCCGTGCCGCGCCAGATGTTGGCGAGGATCACCGCGAGCATCGGGGTGGAGTAGAGCCAGTCCGGCCCCGTGATCCCGATGCCGCCGAGCAGCGTGTTGAGCGTGCCCTCGGAGTGGAAGAACGCGTACGCGGCGAACGCCGCGACGATCTCGGGCAGCACCCACGCGGCGACGACGACCGTCGAGGCGATCGAGCGCACCGGCTTGACCGCCGAGCGGAGCAGGCCGGCCAGGGCGATGCCCATGACGTTCTGCCCCACCACGGCGGAGAGGAACACGAACACGACGGTGAGCCACAGCGACTTGGGGAAGTCGGGGTCGCCGATCAGCGCCACGTAGTTGTCGAACCCGATCCACTCCGGGTTCAGGGCGGTGGGCCCGGTGAGCGCGGTGTTCGTGAACGAGCCGTAGAACGACCAGATCACGGGGCCGAGCATGAAGAGCGCGAGCAGGACGACGGCGGGCGCGAGCGGAACCACCCGCGCCACGCCGCGGGACGAGACGGCCATCAGGTCAGCCCTGGACCGTGTTCTCTTCGCCGACGATGCCCGTCACCGCTTCGTCGTAGGCAGCCGCCGCCTCCTCCGGTGTCTGCTGGCCGGTCATCACGGCCTCCATCGCGACCATGATCTCGTTGGAGACCTTCGGGTAGTCCGACGTCGCGGGCCGGAAGTTGGTCACGTCGACGAGGCCGGTGAAGAACTCGGTGGTCGGGTTCGTCGCGGTGTACTCCGGGTCCTCGGCGACGTCCGTCCGCACCGCGATCTGGCTGTTCGCGACATCGAACCAGAGGGAGTTTTCGCGGTTCAGCGCCATCGAGATGAACTCGAACGCGGCGTCCGGGTTCTTGGAGCCGGAGCCCATCGCGAGGGTCCAGCCGCCCGACATGCTCACGGCGCCCGGGTCGGCGCCGTCCTGGGTGGGCATCGGGGCGGTGCCCATCTTCTCGGACCACTCGGGCCACGGCGCGACGCCGGACTCGAGCCAGTTGCCCGCCACCCACGAGCCGTCGAGCGCGATGCCGACCTTGCCCTCGGGCAGCCACTCGGCCTGCACGGTGTTGCCGATGTTGGTGTCGAGCGCCTGCTGCGGCGTCGGCGCGAGCCCCTCGGTGAACACGGTGGTGATGAAGTCGAGGCTGTCGACGAAGCCCTGGGAGCCGAGCACCCACTTGCCGTCCTCGTAGAGGGTGTCGCCGGTGCCGTACAGCAGCATCTCGAAGCCCTGCATCACCGCGGCCTCGCCCTGGGGCTTGCCGGAGTACATGTTGAACGGGACCACGTCGGGGTCGGACTCCTTGATGGCCCGGGCCGCCTCCAGCAGCTCGTCCCACGACTTCGGCGCCCAGTCCTCGGGCAGGCCCGCCTTGGCGAGCACGTCCTTGTTGAACCAGAGACCGCGCGTGTCGGTGCCCATGGAGACGCCGTAGGTCTTGCCGTCGTCGCCCGCGCCCGCCTCCTTGGCGCTGTCGACGAACTGGTCCCACTCGTCCCACTCGGCCAGGTAGTCGTCCAGCGGCGCCAGGTACCCGGCCTCGACGTCGGACTTGATCATGTACGTGTCCTCGTACATGACGTCCGGCGCGGTGCTGGGCGACCGGTTCATCAGGGCGAGCTTGGTGAAGTAGTCGTTCTGCTGCGCCTCGATGGGCACCAGCTCGACGGTGATGCCGGGGTTGGCCTTCTCGTAGTCGGCCTTGACGTCCTTGAACAGCTCGTCGGCCTGCGTGAAGTTGCCGAACTTCTGGTAGGCCACCTTGATCGTGGAGGAGTCCGAGCCGCCTCCGCCGGAGCCGCAGGCACCGAGCGAGAGGGCGAGTGCCGCTGCAGTGACGGGTGCGATGAGGAATCGTGCCGTGCGCATGAAGCTCCCTTGCGTCGTGCGAACCCGGCAACGCCGCCGGGCCAACTGACGCACACGATTCACCCCTGGCGGGCCCGAGTCAAGGGACTCCGCCGAAGAGATGTCAGCGCTGTCACCGACCGCTGCCGAGAGGAGGCGCTGAGCAGCCGCTCAGCAGGCGGGCGACGACCGTGACTTCAGGCGTCACGGTCGCCGCCCGCCTGCTGAGCGGCTGCTCAGTGGTCGGTCAGCGGCCCCGGGGGTCCGTCAGGACCGCC
>NZ_JARVSD010000006.1 GCF_030209445.1 Promicromonospora sp. MEB111 | reverse complement strand
CCGCCATGGCCGGGCTGGACGCCCTGCGCACCCTCGAACCCGCCGTCACCACCGGTCCCACCCGGACGGGTGCGTGATGTCGAACTCCTTCCCCACCGCACGCCTCACCCTGGGGCAGATGCGCCGCAGCACCGGACGGCTCACCGCCGCCGGTGTGGCCATCCTGATCAGCACCGCCTTCGTCACCGTGACCCTCCTGGCCGGCGGCGTCATCAACGGCACCACCCACGACATGGTCGCGGCCGGGTACGCGCGGGCCGACGTCGTGGTGACCAGCCCGAGCACCGAGACCGACGGGATCGCCGACCGTGACGTCCAGGCCGTCGCCGCGCTCGACGGCGTCGCGGCCGTCCAGCCGGTCACGACCTGGTTCGGCGACCTGCGCAACGGCGGCAAGGGCGGCTTCCAGGCCTTCGCCCCGGTGCCCGCCGACCCGCGCCTGTCCCCGCTGGAGCTGACCGACGGCGCCTGGCCGACGGCAGACGGCGAGGTGGCCCTGTCCACGACGGTCGCCGAGCGGATGGAGGTCGCCGTCGGCGACACCGTGACGCTGAACCGGACCGTCTACCCCGACGGCTGGGCCGAGAGCCAGGCCGACGACCCGGCCGCGGAGCTCGGCGACCCGAAGGACGTCACCGAGACGCTGACCGTGACGGGCATCGCCGAGGACCCCTACGGCGCCTACACCTCCTACGGCGGCGCCGCCGCGGTCCCGGCCGCGACCCTCGACGCCTGGAACGCGGCCGAGCCCTACTCGGACCCGGTCACCGAGCTGCTCGTCGCGCTCGACACCCCGCTGGAGAGCGACGAGGTCCCGGCAGGGCTGCGCGAGTCGCTCCAGGGTGCCCTCTCCGACGGCGCGGGCGACGCGACCGTCCAGACGGTCGAGCAGGTGGCGACCGAGCGGACGGCGGAGCAGACCGGGGGCCAGGACCTCGTCTTCCTGGTGTTCGTGCTGACGTTCGCCGCCATCGCGCTGCTGATCGCGGCCATGGTCATCACCAACACGTTCCAGGTGCTCGTGGCCCAGCGCACCCGCACCCTGGCGCTGCTGCGCTGCATCGGCGCGGACGCCGGCCAGCTCTACCGCAGCGTGCTGCTGGAGGCCGCGATCCTCGGCGTCGTCGCGTCGGCGGCGGGCATCGTGGCGGGCGCGGCGCTGGCGCAGATCGCGCTGCTCGTCGCGCCGTCGTTCGACCTCGGCGTACCGCTGCCCACGACCATCGCCCTGACCTGGCAGGCGGTCGTGCTGCCGCTGGCCGTCGGCGTGGGCGTGACGGTCCTGGCCGCGCTCGCCCCGGCCCGCTCGGCCACGCGCGTCGCGCCGCTGGCCGCGCTGCGCCCCTCGGACGCGCCCACGCTGCGCGCCCGCACCGGCCGGGCCCGCCTGGTGATCTCGATCCTGTGCGTCATCGGCGGCTTCGCGGGCCTCGCGATCGGCGTGGCCCTCGGCATGAACGGTGGCCCGCAGTTCGGCCTGATCGCCGCCGTGGGCGGCGGTTCGCTCGCGTTCTTCGGCGTCGTGCTGAGCGCCGTGCTGTGGCTGCCGCGCGTCGCGGCGGGCCTGGGCGGCCTCGTGGCCCGCACCGGCCCGGCGGCCCGCCTGGCCGTCGCCAACACGCTGCGCAACCCGCGGCGGACGGCGGCCACCTCCACCGCGCTGCTCATCGGCGTCACGCTGGTCACCATGATGTCCACGGGGGCGGCGAGCGCACGGATGTCCGCGGACAGCCTGCTCGACGAGACGTTCCCGTACGACGTGAGCGCGTCGCCGTCCGACCCGAGGTACGTCGAGGACGTGCACGGGGCCGTCGCGGGCACCGACGGCGTCACCGACACCGTGCTGGTGACGAACACGACCGTCACGCTCGCCGGGGCGGAGGACATGTCGGTCGCAGGCGCCGACCCGCACGACCTGGCGGCCGTCGTGAACGTGGCCGAGGAGGCGGAGCGGCTGACCGAGGGCTCGATCCTGCTGACGCAGGACGCCGCGGACTCGCTGGACCTCGCCGAGGGCGACCGCACCACCGTCGAGGGTCCCGGCGGCGCCGTCGACCTGACGGTCGTCATCACCACGGCCGACCCGCTCAGCAGCATGATCACGGCCGCGGACCTGGACCGGGTCGTCGGTGAGGACGCGTGGAGCGACGTCTGGGCCCACATCGACGGCTCCGACCCCGCGGCGGTGCTCACGGACGTGCAGGACGCCGTGGCGGAGGTCGACGGCGCGGCGTTCGTGATGGGCCCGGCGGCCCAGGCCGCGCAGTTCCGGCAGGTCGTGGACGTGATCCTCGGCATCGTGGTGGGCCTGCTCGCCGTGGCCGTGGTGATCGCCCTGATCGGCGTCACGAACACGCTGTCCCTCTCGGTCATCGAACGCACCCGGGAGTCCGCGACCCTGCGGGCGATCGGGCTCGGCAAGGACCAGCTGCGTGCCATGCTCGCGGTCGAGGGCATGCTGATCGCCGGCGTCGGCGCGGTGCTCGGCATCGTGCTCGGGCTGGTGTTCGGCTGGGCCGGCGCGGCCACCGCCCTGTCGCTGATGGGTGACGTGCGGTACGCCGTGCCGTGGACGGACATCGCGCTGGTCCTGGCCGTGGCCCTCGTCGCCGGCCTCCTCGCCTCCGTGGTCCCGGCGCGGGCGGCCGTCCGCACGTCGCCGGTCGCGGCGCTCGGCGTGGAGTGAGCGCCCCTCGCTGACGACGGCGCCCGGGCACGGTACGACCGTGCCCGGGCGCTCAGTCGTCCGGCATGCTGCGGCGGTCCCCCACCGGGCCGGCCGCGAGCGGGAACGCGAGCGAGCCGGCGGCGACCCACCACTCCAGCACGTCGTGGACGAGCCGGCCCGCCGCGACGGACGGGTCGCCGTCGGACAGCCGGGCGGCCTCGTCCGGGGAGCACGCGAAGATCGACATCCCGCGGTACGACGGGTCGCTGCGGAGGTCGAACGGCCCGTTCACCACGAGCACGCCCCGGCGCCGCAGGTCGGCCCGGTAGGCGAGGTGGCGCGCCTGGAGCTCGGTGAGGGCGTCGTCCGTGATGTCGGGGGCGTCGGGCGGACGCCGCAGGACCACGACCGTGTACACGTCGAAGGCGTCGGGGACGTCGGGGTCGCTCGCCATGTCCTCAGGCTACTGAGGCCCAGCGCTCCCGGCCTCCGGCGGAGCCCAGTCCCCACCGCACGCCCCGGACCGCGACCGCCCCGGCGGGTCCGCCGAGGTTCCGGCTGAACCAGGTCTCGACGCCCAGCTCGGCGCGCGCCCAGGCGGGCAGCAGCGCCACCGACCCGGCGGCGAGCAGGCGGTAGGGGCCGCGGGCGGCCCGGGGCAGCGGCGGCTCGCGCAGCAGGAAGTGGGCGGTGTCGAGGGCCTCGGGCGTGGCGACGAGCTCGTCGCGGTAGGACCGCAGGCACTCGGCCAGCTCGGCGACCGTCTCCGGGACCACCACGGCGCCGAGCGCGCGGGCCACCCGGCCGGACTGCGCCACGTACTCGTCCGCCTCGGCCGGGCTGAGCGGCCGCTCGCCGTAGCGCTGGTGGGCGGCCAGGAACGAGTCGGCCTCGGCCACGTGCACCCAGGTGAGCAGGTGGGGGTCGCTCGCGCGGTAGGGCCGGCCGTCGGGCGCCCGGCCCCGCACCCGGTCGTGCACCGCGCGCACGCGGTCGACCATCTCCTGGGCGTGGTCCGCGGTCGCGAACGTGGTGGTCGCCAGGAACGTGGAGGTGCGGGCCAGCCGCCCCCAGGGGTCGCCGCGGTAGCCGGAGTGGCCGGCCACCCCCGCCATCGCCAGCGGGTGCAGCGACTGCAGCAGCAGCGCCCGCAGGCCGCCCGCGAACGTCGCCGAGTCGGCGTGCACCCGGCGGATCGGGCTGCCGGGCGCGAACCAGCGCGGGCCGGGCGTGAGGTGGATGCGGTCGCGCGCCTCGTACCCCCGGGGCCCGGCGACCCGCGTGAACAGGGCGTCGCCCACCCGGGCGCGCAGGCGCTCGACGGGGCTCGTGACAACGGGCATGCCGCCAGTATCCGCCCGGGACGTCCTCGGTCGGCCATGCGGTGCGGTATCAGCCGGCCGCGAGGTGGGGCATGAGGTCCAGGCGCTCCAGGATCACGCCCTCGCGCAGCGCCCACGGGCAGATCTCCAGCTCCGGCAGGTCGAACACGTCCATGCAGGCCTCCGCCACCAACGCGCCGGGCGCGATCTGGTGGGCCCGGCTCGGCGAGACGCCGGGCAGCCCGGCCAGGTCGGCGGGCGCCGTCCGGACCAGCTCGCCCATCCGTTCGCGCAGGTCGTCGAGCCGCAACGTCCTCGGCACGAGCGGCCCGTCCCCCGCGGGCGCGGCGCCGCAAATCCGGGCGAGCGACCGGAACGTCTTCGAGGTCGCGGCCGCGCGGTCGGGGCGGCCGGAGCGCAGCAGGTCACCGGCGTTGCGCGCGATGTCCGCGCGCAGGTCTCGGCGCAGGGCGCGCAGCGCCCCGGCGTCGGGTGCCGCGCCGAAGTGCGTGCGGGCCAGGCGCGCGGCGCCCAGCGGGAGCGACCAGGCGGCGTCGGGCGCCTCGTCGGCGCCGCCGGCGATCTCCAGGGAGCCGCCGCCGATGTCGAACACGGCGAGCCGGCCGGCCGACCAGCCGAACCACCGGCGCACCGCGAGGAACGTGAGCCGGGCCTCGTCCGCGCCGCTGAGCACCTCCAGGAGCACCCCGGTGCGCTCCTGCACGGTCCGGAGCACCTCCTCGGCGTTCACCGACTCGCGCACCGCGGACGTCGCGAACGCCAGCGTCTCCGCGCAGCCGCGGTCCTCCGCGACACGCACGGCCTGCGCCGTGAACTCCACGAGGGCGTCCACGCCCGCCGGGCCGACGGCGCCGGCGTCGTCCAGGTGCTCCGCGAGCCGCAGCGGCTCCTTGTACGACGACGCGGGCAGCGGCGCGGCGCCGCCGTGGGCGTCGACCACCAGCAGGTGACCCGTGTTGGAACCGATGTCGAGGACGCCCAGACGCATGGACCGAACGCTACCCGGCGTCCTGCGCCGGACGGGGTCCGGTCCACCGGTCCGCGAGCGCCTCCGCACCCCGGGCGAGCAGGGCGACGTCGGCCCCGACGAGCACGAACGACGCGCCGTCGTCCAGGTAGGCCTGGGCGACGGCGGGGTCGAAGGCGTTGACGCCCACGGGCTTGCCCGCGCTGCGCACGGCGTCGAAGGTGCGGTGCACGGCGGCGATGACGGCCGGGTGGGTCTGCTGCCCGAGCACGCCCAGGGACGCGGCCAGGTCGGAGGGGCCCACGAACACGCCGTCCACCCCGTCGACGCCGGCGATCCGCGCCGCGTTCTCGACGCCCTCGACCGACTCGACCTGCACGAACAGCGAGACGTGCCGGTCGGCGTCGGCGAGGTAGTCCTCGACGCGGTTCCAGCGCGCGCCGCGGGACAGCGCGCTGCCGACGCCGCGCACGCCGCGGGGCGGGTAGCGCACGGCCCGCACCACGTCGTGGGCCTGCTCGGCGGTGTCGACCATGGGCACCAGCACGTTCTGCGCGCCCAGGTCGAGGAGCTGCTTGAGCACCACGGGATCGCCCGACGGCGCCCGCACCACCGGGGTGACCGGGTACGGCGCGACCGCCTGGAGCAGGGCCGTGGTGGTCTCCAGGCCGATCGGCGAGTGCTCGCCGTCGATCAGCAGCCAGTCCAGTCCGCCGCCCGCGCAGATCTCGGCGACCACGGGGCTGCCGGAGCACACCCACATGCCGGCCAGCGGCCGGCCGGCGGCCTCGATACGGTCCCGGAACGTGGGCGGGAGGGTCAGACGAATCGGCACGAGACGGTCCCCAGCTCTCGGTAGTCGGCCAGCACGGTGTCCCCCGGCTCCACCCACATCGGTCGTGTGAAGGAGCCGGCCAGGATGATCTCGCCGGGCTCCAGCGCCGCGCCGTGCCGGGCGAGCTTGTTGGCGAGCCAGGCCACGCCGGCAGCAGGGTGGTTCAGCACCGCTGCGGCGACGCCCGACTCCTCGATGACCTCGTTGCGGTACAGCAGCGCGGCGACCCAGCGCAGGTCGGTCTCCCCGACGCGCACCGGGTTGCCGCCGTAGACCATGCCGCCCATCGCGGCGTTGTCGCTGATGGTGTCGACGATGGTGCGGCCGGTCAGCTCGATGCGCGAGGACAGGATCTCCAGCGCGGGCACCACGTACTCGGTGGCCCGCAGCACGTCGAACACCGTGGCGTCCGGCCCGGCCACGCGCTCGCCCAGCACGAAGGCGAGCTCCACCTCGACCCGCACGTTCGAGAACCGGGCATGCTCGATGACCGACCCGTTCTCGAACACCATGTCGGCGAAGATCGCGCCGTAGTCCGGCTCGGTGATGCCGGTGGCCGCCTGCATGACCTTCGAGGTGAGCCCGATCTTGCGGCCCACCGGGCGCCGTCCGGCCTCGATGCCGCGCCGGCGCCAGGTGTTCTGCACGGCGTAGGAGTCCTCGATCGTCATGCCGGGGTGGCGCGCCGTCAGGAGCGGCACGGTGGTGCGTTCGGCCTCCGCGCGGGCCAGCTCGTCGGCGATCGCGGTGACGGTCGCGTCGTCGAGCACGCGCTCCCCCGTCACAGCTGGTGCCCCAGCTTGTACTCGCCCTGCTTCCAGGAGGGCAGCACGTCGGCGTCGTCCTGCGCGCGGGAGGCGTCCTCCGGGCGCGTGTAGGAGAACCCGTCCGCGCCGATCGTCACGGCCATCTCGGAGGTGTCGGTGCGGGCGACGACCGGTTGCGGGACGCCGTCCAGGTCGAGCACGGGCGACGCCTCGGTGTACCAGGAGGGCACCACGGGGTTGCCCCACCAGTCGCGGCGCTGGTTGTCGTGCACGTCCCAGGTGACCACGGGGTTGTCGGGGTCGCCCGTCCAGTAGTCCTGCGTGTAGATCTCCACGCGGTGCCCGTCCGGGTCGCGCAGGTACAGGTAGAAGGCGTTGGACACGCCGTGCCGGCCCGGCCCGCGCTCGATGCGGTCGCTCAGGCGCAGCGCGCCGAGCTTGTCGCAGATCGCGATGATGTTGTGCTTCTCGTGGGTGGCGAAGGCGACGTGGTGCATCCGGGGGCCGTCGCCGCCGGTCATCGCGGTGTCGTGCACGGTGGGCTTGCGGCGCAGCCACGCGGCGTAGGTGGTGCCCTCGGCGTCCTGGATGTCCTCGGTGACGCGGAAGCCCAGGTCCTCCATGAACCTCACCGCGCGCGGCACGTCCGGGGTGACCTGGTTGAAGTGGTCCAGGCGCACCAGCGCACCCGGGGTGTGCAGGTCGTACCGCCACGCGAGCCGTTCGACGTGCTCCACGTCGTAGAAGAACTCGTACGGGAAGCCGAGCGGGTCCACCACGCGCACCGCGTCGCCGATGCCGCGGGTGAAGCCCTCCGGCGCGCGGCGGACCTCGCAGCCGAGCTCGGTGTAGAACGCGACGGCCCGGTCCAGCTCCTGCGGGCTGCGCACCCGGTAGGAGAAGGCGGCGACGGCGGCCACCGGACCCTGGCGCAGCACGAGGTTGTGGTGGATGAACTCCTCGATGCTGCGCAGGTACACGGCCTGCTCGTCCTCCTCGGTGACCACCAGGCCGAGCACGTCGACGTAGAAGTTCCGGGAGGCGGCCAGGTCGGTGACCACGAGCTCCATGTAGGCACACCGCAGGATGTCCGGCGGCGGCGCGACAGGGGTCGGAATCGGTTCGGTCGGGGTCGGTCCAGGCATGGCGTCAGGCTCCCTTGCCGAACGTGGGGTGGTGCGCCGCGCCGAGCGTGACGTGCACGGCCTGCTGGTGGGTGTAGAAGTCGATCGAGCGGTAGCCGCCCTCGTGCCCGAGGCCGGAGGCCTTGACCCCGCCGAACGGCGTGCGCAGGTCGCGCACGTTGTTCGAGTTGAGCCAGACCATGCCCGCCTCGATCGCCTGGCTGAAGGTGTGCGCGCGCCGCAGGTCGTTGGTCCACACGTAGGCGGCCAGCCCGTACCGCACGCCGTTGGCCAGCGCGAGCGCCTCCTCGTCGGTGTCGAACGGCGTGATCGCCACGACCGGGCCGAAGATCTCCTCCTGGAAGATCCGGGCCGACGGCGGCACGTCCGCGAAGACGGTCGGCGCCACGTAGTTGCCGCTCTCCAGGCCCGCCGGGCGCCCGCCGCCCGCCACGAGGCGGCCCTCGCCCTTGCCGATCTCCACGTAGCCCATCACTTTGGCAAAGTGCTCGGGGTGCACCAGCGCGCCCACCTCGGTGGCCGGGTCCTGCGGGTCGCCCACCACCACACGCTTGGCCTGGTCGGCGTACCGTTCGACGAACTCGTCGTAGACCGCGCGCTCGACCAGGATGCGGCTGCCCGCGGTGCAGCGCTCGCCGTTGAGCGAGAAGACGCCGAAGATCGTCGCGTCGATCGCGGCGTCCAGGTCGGCGTCGGCGAACACGACGGCGGGCGACTTGCCGCCCAGCTCCATCGACAGCCCCTTGAGGTGCGACGCGGCGTTGGCGAAGATCAGCTCGCCGGTGCGGCTCTCCCCCGTGAACGAGATGAGCGGCACGTCGGGGTGCCGGACCAGCGCGTCGCCCGCCTCCTCGCCGAGGCCGTTGACGAGGTTGAACACCCCTTCGGGCAGCCCGGCCTCCTCGAAGATGCCCGCCCACAGCGACGCCGACAGCGGCGTGAACTCGGCCGGCTTGAGCACCACCGTGTTGCCGGTCGCGAGCGCGGGCCCGAGCTTCCAGGACTCCAGCATGAACGGCGTGTTCCACGGCGTGATGAGGCCCGCGACGCCGATCGGCTTGCGGTTGACGTAGTTGAGCTGCCGGCCGGGCACCTTGAACGCGTCGTCCGCCTGGGCCACGACCAGGTCGGCGAAGAACCGGAAGTTCTCCGCGGCCCGCCGGGCCTGGCCCAGCGCCTGGGTGATCGGCAGGCCGGAGTCGAAGCTCTCCAGCTCCGCCAGCCGCGCGTCGCGGGACTCGACGAGGTCGGCGATCCGGTGCAGCACGCGGGAGCGCTCGCGCGGCAGCATCCGGGGCCACGGCCCGTCGGTGAACGCCGTGCGCGCCGCGGCGACGGCGCGGTCGACGTCGGCGGCCTGGCCCGCCGCCGCCCGCACGTAGACCTCGTTGGTCACCGGGTCGAGCACGTCGAACGTGCGGCCGTCGAGCGAGTCGACGAGCGCGCCGCCGATGTAGTGCTGGATGCGGCCCGGCAGGTCGGCGGGCACGTGGCGGGTGGGCTGGTCGGTCACGGTGTCTCCGGGGTTCGGGTCGAGTCGAGGAAGGCCTGCATGGTGGCCCAGCGGTGGTCGCGCGCGGCGATCTCGATCTCGAGCGGGTCGGCCCTGCGGCCGATCAGGTCGAGGATGTGGGCGTGCTCGGCCACGGAGTCGTGCGCCCGCCCCGGCACGAACGCGAACGTGGAGTCGCGCAGCCCCGAGAGCTGGGCCCAGCCGCGGTGCACCATGTCCAGCAGCAGCGTGTTGGGGCACGACTCGAACAGCACCGAGTGGAACTGCCGGTTCAGGGCTGTGAACGCGTGCGGGTCGAAGTGGTCCAGCAGCGAGCGCAGCCGGTCGTTCACCTCGGCGGCCCGGTCGAGGTCCGCGGCCGAGATGGCGGGGGCCGAGAGGCCGGTCGCGGCGCCCTCGACCACGCCGAGCGCCTGCATGGCCTCGACGTATCCCCGCTCGTCGATCATCGCGACGCGCGCCCCGACGTTGCGCTCGAAGGTCACCAGCCCTTCGGCCTCCAGCCGCCGGATGGCCTCGCGCACGGGGACCACGCTCATGTCGAGCTCGTCGGCGATGCTGCGCAGCACCAGCCGGTAGCCCGGGCCGAGGTCGCGGCGGGCGATCCGGTCGCGCAGGTAGGTGTAGGCCGCCTGGGACTTGCTGATCTCGCCGGCGAACGCGGTCTCGACGGCCGACGCGGTGCCGCTCTCGGCCGTCATCGCGTCGCCCGCCAGGCCTCGTAGCGCGCCCGCCAGGTCGCGTCCGGCGGGAACAGCCCGTCGATCGGGTGCCCCGCGGCGACCTGCTGCGCCACCCAGGCGTCCTGCTCCTCCTGGGCGACGGTCGCCGCGGCGACCTCGGCGACCAGGTGCGGCGGGATGACGACGACGCCGTCCGCGTCGCCCACCACGACGTCGCCGGGCAGCACGGTGGCGCCGCCGCAGGCCACGGCGACGTCGGTGTCCCAGGGCACGTGCCGGCGGCCGAGCACCGCGGGGTGCGGCCCGCGGCTGAAGACGGGCAGCCCCGTGGCGGCGACGGCGTCGTGGTCGCGCACGCCGCCGTCGGTGACCACGCCCGCGGCCCCGCGCACCTTGGCGCGCAGCGCGAGGACGTCGCCGAGCGTGGCCGACCCGGTCTCGCCGCGCGCCTCGATGACGATCACCTCGCCGGGGCCCACGGCGTCGAACGTGCGCTTCTGCGCGTTGTACCCGCCGCCGTGGGACGCGAAGAGGTCCTCCCGGTTGGGGACGAAGCGCAGGGTGCGGGCGCGGCCCACGACCGTGGCGCCCGGCACGGTGGGCCGCACGCCCTCGATGATCACGTTGTCGAGGCCACGCCTGCGGAGCTGGGCGGAGAGCCCGGCGACCGGTGCGCGGCGCAGCAGGTCGAGCAGCTCGTCGGTCAGCACGAACGGTTCGGGCTCGGGGGCCAGCCCTGCCGCCTCCCGGCTGCCCCACGCGTCGGCCCGCTGGGCGTCGTCCACCCGGGGGCCCGCGCCGACGTCGGTGAACGGCACCTCGCCCTGCACCACCGTGGTGACCAGGCGGCCGGACGTCGGCGCGCCGGGCGCCGTCGGGGCGTCGACCTCCACCTCGACCACGTCGCCGGGCACCACGACGCTGGACCCGGCGGGCGTGCCGGTGAGGATCACGTCGCCCCTCTCCAGCGTGAGGTGCTGGGACAGGTCGGCCACGATCCGGGCGAACGGGAACAGCAGCGCGTCCGGGCCGGTCGTGTCCTCCTGCACCAGGTCGCCGTTGACCCAGGTGCGCAGGCGCAGCCCGGCCGGGTCCACCGCGCGCGCGTCGATCAGCGCGGGGCCGAGCGGCGTGTACCCGTCGCGCCCCTTGGAGCGCACGTTGGAGCCCTTGTCGGCCCAGCGCAGGTCGTAGACGCCGAGGTCGTTCGCCGCGGTGACGGCGGCGACGTGCGCCCAGGCGTTCTCGACGGCCACGTGCCGGGCGGGCTCGCCGATCACCAGCGCCACCTCGCCCTCGAAGGCAAGCAGCTCGGTGCCCGCGGGCCGCTCGACCACGCCGCCCGTCGTGGCGAGCGAGCTCGCGGGCTTGAGGAAGTACGAGGGGGCGGCGGGCCGTCGTCCGCGCTGGTCGGCACGGGAGGCGTACGCGAGGTGGACGGCGACGATCTTGCCCGGCCGGCGGTCGAGCGGCGCCTGCGCTTCGGTACCCATGAGCTCCCTTGCTCTCTGGTGCTTCGTATCACAGATCGTATATGGTCTGGATGGGCCCGGCAACGTCGCCGACCACGGGCAGAACGGACGAACGATGCAGTTCCACCACCACGGCTACGTGACCGGAGACCCGCACGTGCTGCCGGCCGCCGGGTACGGGATCGACCGGCCCGCCGAGCTGCCGGACGAGGTCGACGTGCTGATCGTCGGCAGCGGGCCCGCGGGCATGATCGCGGCGGCGCAGCTCGCGCAGTTCCCCGGCATCCGCACGCACGTCGTGGAGCGGCGGGCCGGGCGCCTGGAGATGGGCCAGGCCGACGGCATCCAGGCGCGCAGCGTCGAGACGTTCCAGGCGTTCGGGTTCGCCGAGCGGATCACCGCCGAGGCCTACCGCATCACCGAGATGGCGTTCTGGAAGCCGGACCCCGCCGGCCCGCGCAACATCGCGCGCGCCGCCGTGCCGCCCGACGACCCCGACGGGATCAGCGAGTTCCCGCACCTGATCGTCAACCAGGCGCGGGTGCTCGACCACTTCGCCGAGGTGGCGGCCCGGGCGCCCGCGCGCGTGACCCCCGACTACGGCCTGGAGGTCACCGGGCTCACCGTCCCCGAGACACCCGCCGAGCCCGTCGCCGTGACGCTCCGCCACACGTCCGGGCCGCGCGAGGGCACCGAGCGCACCGTCCGCGCCCGCTACGTCGTCGGGGCCGACGGCGCGCACAGCGCCGTGCGGCAGGCCATCGGCCGCAAGCCGGTGGGCGACAAGGCCAACCACGCCTGGGGCGTGATGGACGTGCTGGCCGTGACCGACTTCCCCGACGTGCGCACCAAGTGCGCCATCCAGTCCCACGACGGCGGGTCCATCCTGCTCATCCCCCGCGAGGGCGGGTTCCTGGCCCGCTGGTACGTCGACCTCGGCGAGGTACCGCCCGGCGAGGGCGCCCGCGTCCGCGCCACCACGCTGGACGAGATCATCGCGCGGGCGAACCGCATCCTCCACCCCTACTCGCTGGACGTGAAGGACGTGCCCTGGCACAGCGTCTACGAGGTGGGCCACCGCGTCACCGACGGGTTCGACGACGTGCCCGCCGGCCTGACCGGCACGCGCACGCCGCGGGTGTTCCTGACCGGCGACGCCTGCCACACGCACAGCGCCAAGGCCGGGCAGGGCATGAACGTGTCCATGCAGGACGGGTGGAACATCGCCTGGAAGCTGGCGCACGTGCTCACCGGCCTGGCCCCCGAGGCGCTGCTGGCCACGTACTCGGCCGAGCGGCAGGTCGTTGCCCAGGAGCTCATCGACTTCGACCGGGAGTGGTCACGTCTCATGGCGACACGGCCCGAGGACCTGCCCGACCCGACCTACCTCGAGGACTTCTACGTCAAGACCGCCGAGTTTCCCTGCGGGTTCATGACGCAGTACCAGCCCTCCATGATCGTGGGCGACGCCGAGCACCAGGGGCTCGCGACCGGCTTCCCGGTCGGCAAGCGGTTCAAGTCGGCCCCCGTCGAGCGCGTGGCCGAGGGCAACCCCGCCCACCTGGGCCACCACGCCCGCGCCGACGGGCGGTGGCGCGTCTACGCGTTCGCCGACGCCGCCGCGCCCGCCGAACCCTCGGCGCTGCGCGACTGGGCGCACTGGCTCGGCACCGCGCCCGGCTCGCCCCTGCTGCGGCACACCCCGCCCGACGGCGACCCGGACGCCGTGCTCGACGTCAAGGTCGTCTACCAGCAGGACCACTTCGGCGTGGAGTTCGCCGACGTGCCCGAGGTGTTCCGGCCCCGGGTCGGCCCGTTCGGGCTGGTCGACCACGAGAAGGTCTACGCGACCGACCCGAGCCACGACATCTTCGAGCTGCGCGGGATCGACCGCGGCGGCGCCGTCGTCGTGGTCCGGCCGGACCAGTACGTGGCCGCCGTGCTGCCGCTGAGCGCGCGCGACGAGCTCAGCGCGTTCCTCGCCGGGGCGCTGCTGCCGCAGCACACCCCGACGACCCCGAAGAACGCCTGATAAATCCTGCGGGTGAATTCGTCCACCAATGGACGAAAACATCAGGATTTGCTTTCTTTATAGGTCGATTTCCGGTAGGCATGCGGGCGCCGCCACTTTCCCGTGGCCTTCTGCCTCTGCCGTCGCACACCCCTGTCGACGGCCTGACCTGGGAGAAAGCATGAGAACACCTACACCCCGTGCGCTGCGGCGTACGGTGGCCGCGATACCCGTGCTCGCGCTCACCGTCGCCGGGCTCGCCGCGACCGGAGGCACGTCGACGGCATCGGCCGCCAGCGATGCGCCCTCCATCGGAAGCTCCGAGCACTACATCAACTACGCGGACGTCGCCGCACAGCCCGAGATCGACGACGACGTCGAGCTCACGGCCGACGGCAGCACCGTCGTCCACCGGGCCAGGGGGAAGAACGGGGTCGGAGTGGACGCCTCCGTCCAGGCCGCCTCCGACGAGATCGACGAGAAGTTCGCCGGCGGCAACCCGGCGGCGGCAGGGAAGCTGGCGGAGCTCGAGAACGAGGCGGTCGTCACCGGCTCGAGCCCCCGGGACATCAAGCACTCGCGGTACAAGCGTGCTCCGCAGACCCAGGAGGCCAAGCTCCTGACGATCCTGGTCGAGTTCGACGAGAACGCGAACGACGACTTCACCGACCAGATGGTGCCCACCTACTGGGGCTCCTCGGAGTGCATGCCGGGCAACGTCCAGAACGGCCCGCTGCACAACAACATCCCGAACCCGGCCGACGCGTCGCAGCCGGACAACAACTCGATGTGGGTCGCGGACTTCTCGTCCGAGCACTTCAACAAGATGCTCTTCACCGACAGGGGCATCACCCAGCGTGTCCGCCCGGACCTCAGAGGGCCGGACGGCAGGCGTGGCATCGACATCTCCGGCTACACCATGAAGAACATGTACGAGGAGATGTCGCGCGGCGCCTACACCGTCTCGGGCGAGGCCACGCCGTGGGTCAAGGTGCCGCACTCCGAGGGGTACTACGGCGCGCAGCGCTGCTTCCTGAACGACGAGGGCGAGTGGGAGGCCGGCGCCTACCAGTCCATGAACGGCCACCCCGACAACCCGCTCGGGGCGGGCCAGCTGCCCATCGACGCCGTGGCGGCGCTCGCCGAGCTGCAGCCCGACTTCCCGTGGGCCGACTACGACATCGAGGACCAGGCCGACCGCGACGACGACGGCAACGTCTACGAGCCGGACGGCGTGATCGACCACGTGGTGCTCGTCCACGCGGGTGAGGACAAGTCGGGCGGCGGTGGCGAACAGGGCACCTACGCCATCTGGGCCCACTCGTCGGCCGTCGCGGGCGGCGCCGACATCCCGGGCACCGACCTGAAGCTCTCCAACTACATCGTGCAGCCGGAGGACTCCGGCGTCGGCGTGTTCGCCCACGAGTACGGCCACGACCTGGGTCTGCCCGACCTGTACGACACGGGCAGCGGCGGCGACTCCGACGTCGACTTCTGGGACCTGATGAGCTCCGGCTCGCACTCGGGCCCCATCTTCCAGTCGATGCCCACGCACATGGGCATCTGGGACAAGTGGGTGCTGGGCTGGGTGGACCCGGTCGAGGTCAACCCGGGAGACGACCGGACCACGATCAAGGTGGGCCAGGCGTCCCGCCCGCTGAAGGGCACCGAGGACGGCGTCAAGGTCAACCTGCCGGACAAGCAGATCACGCTGGGCACGCCGCACAGCGGCGAGAACATGTGGTACTCCGGTGCCGACCAGGACTGGGCCGACGCACGCCTCTCGCGCACCGTCGAGGTCCCGGCCGACGCCACGTTCTCCTTCTGGGCCGACTACGTGATCGAGGAGGACTGGGACTACGGCTTCGTCGAGGTCTCGACCGACGGCGGCGCCACCTGGGCGGAGCAGAAGATCGTCGACGACGCGGGCGTCGAGGTCACCACACCGGACGGGTACGCGGACCCGAACGGCCGCATGGCCGACTTCGGCGACAAGAAGTACGGCCTGACCGGCTCCACCGACGGCTGGGCCCACCTCAACGTGGACCTGTCGCAGTTCGCCGGGACCACGGTGGACGTCCGTCTGCGCTACGCCACGGACGCCGCCTTCCAGGAGCGCGGATGGTTCTCCGACGACTTCGAGCTCACGAGCGGTGACACGGTCGTGTGGAGCGACGACGTGGAGACGACGGACCCGGGCTGGACCGCCGAGGCGACGACGTTCGTCGACACCACCGGTGCCGGCTGGCACACCACGTCCGGCTCGTCGGTCCAGGCGCAGTACTACCTGGTGGAGTGGCGCAACCTGGACGGCTTCGACAAGGGCCTGAAGTACGGGTACGACTCCACCTACGCGGCGCCGCAGACCGACGCGTGGAAGGTCGAGAAGATCGCGTACAACGCGCCCGGCATGCTCGTCTGGTACCGGGACACCACGTACGGCAACGCCAACCTGGTGCTGAGCAACCTGTCGGCGCTCCCGAGCACCGGGCCGAAGGGCGGCCTGCTGCTGGTGGACAGCCACTTCGACCCGCTGCGCCGCGACGACTCGGCCACGCCGGACACGTCGGTGCTGAAGAACATCCCGTCCCGCGCGCAGTCGTCGAACGTGGCGTTCGGCCTCAAGCCGACGTACCCGTTCACCGAGTGCATCACGGGTACGGACACCACCGAGGAGTTCTGCACGGACTTCCGGGCCCAGGCGCCGGTGCGCACGTTCACCGACGACCACGGCTGGTACCCCGGCCTCGAGCTGAACGACAACGGCAGCCTGTACTACCGGGACAACGACGCGTCGACAGTGGTGCCGTCCGTCGACAACTCGCCCTACACGGTGCGGATGGTCGACGAGCGCGGACGGCTCCTGCCGGAGCTGTTCGGGCAGGACTTCGGCATCGGCGCCATCACGGGCACCGGGGACCCGGAGGACGACGGTGTCGGCTACGGCACCGTGATCCACCTCAAGAAGGCCCTCCAGAACAACACCTCGGCCCTCATCCAGATCACGCCGCCGCTCTCGGGGCGGTGACCCCACAGCAGTGATCCTGCCGTCCGGACAGGGACCATCCCCGTCCGGACGGCAGGAAGGCCCCGCCGCGTGGATATACTCCACATCGTCAAGGCGGACAGCACCGACAACACCGCCTGCGCTCGAAAAAGGGGCGCGCGACGGGCCCTTGGCCGGGCCCGCCCGGGACACATACGGACCGCACCACTCATCCGTCACTGTTTCCCTGGAGGCTCCGTGCCCACCGTGTCCGCACACGTCGCCCGTACCGTCGCACGCCACGTCGACCATGTCTTCGGCGTCATGGGCAACGGCAACGCCTGGTTCCTCGACGCGCTCGAACGCTCCACGACCGCGCGGTTCACCGCCGTCCGGCACGAGGCCGGCGGTGTGGTCGCCGCCGACGCCCACTTCCGCGCGTCGGGCCGCATCGCCGCCGCCACCGCCACCTACGGCGCGGGCTTCACCAACGCCCTGACGGCCCTCGCCGAGGCCGCCCAGGCCCGGGTGCCGCTGGTGCTCCTGACGGGCGACGAGCCGACGTCGGGGCCGCGCCCCTGGGACGTCGACCAGATCGCCCTGGCGGCCGCCGTCGGCGCGCGCACCTATACGGTGGGCCGCGCGGACGCCGCCGCCACCAGCGTGATCGCCATCGAGCACTCCCTGACCTACCGGGTGCCGGTGGTGCTGGCGATCCCCTACGACGTCGCCGCCCTGGACGCCGGGCCGATCCCGGACGCACCCGAACCCGTGCTCCCCCGGCCGCTGGCCCCGGCCGGCCCGTTCGACGCCGCCGCCATCACCGACCTGGCCCGGCACCTGGCCGACGCCGAGCGGCCCCTGCTGCTCGCGGGCCGCGGCGCCTGGCTCGCCGGGGCCGGCGCCGTGCTCGGCGAGCTCGCCGAGACCACCGGGGCACTGACCACCACCACGGCCCTGGGCCGCGGCGTCTTCCCCGACGGCCGGTACGACCTCGGCGTCGCGGGCGGCTTCGGCGCGCAGGGGGCGATGGACCTGGTCCGCGAGGCCGACGTCGCCGTCGTGCTGGGCGCCTCCCTCAACCAGTTCACGATGCGGTTCGGCGAGCTGTTCGCACCCGGCACGCGCGTGGTCCAGGTGGACATCGCACCCGCCGCCACGCACCGGCACGTCGGCGGGTTCGTCCGCGGCGACGCGGCCCTCGTGGCCCGCGCCCTGATGGACGAGCTGCACGCCCTGGGCGCCAAACCCTCCGGCTGGCGCGAGACGGTCGACGTCGCCGCCGCCCGCACCTACGAGACCGGCCCCGCGGACGGGATCGCGCCCGACGGGCGCCTCGACCCCCGCACCGTCGCGCACCGCCTCGCCGGCCTGCTGCCCGCCGACCGCGTGGTCGTCTCCGACGGCGGGCACTTCATCGGCTGGGCCAACATGTACTGGCCCGTCGCCTCCCCCGACCGCATGGTCATGGTGGGCACCGCCTACCAGTCCATCGGGCTGGGCTTCCCCAGCGTCGCCGGCGCGGCCGCGGCCCGGCCCGACGCCGCCGTGGTGCTCACCACCGGCGACGGCGGCGGGCTGATGGCGCTGGCCGACCTGGAGACCGCCGTGCGCACCGCGCGCGGCCGCGGCATCGCCGTCGTCTGGAACGACGCCGCCTACGGCGCCGAGGTGCACGTGTACGGGCGGCAGGGCATCACCGAGGAGCCGATGCTCATCCCCGAGACGGACTTCGCGGCTCTCGCCGGGGCCGTGGGCGCCGAGGGCGTGGTCGTGCGCTCGCTGGCCGACCTGGACCGGGTGGCGGCCTGGGCCGCCGAGCCGGTCACCGACCGGCGCTTCCTGCTCCTGGACTGCCGCGTGTCGGGGTCCGTCGTCGCGCCGTACCAGGAGGAGATCCTGGCCGCGAACCGCACCCGATAGCGCCCTGACCTCAACGAACGGGACCAAGGTCCCCTCCGCGTGGGCCCGGCGACCCTGCCGGCGGACGGCCGGCCGGCGGGATGGTGGAGACAGGCGCCGGAAGAGGTCCGGCGCATCCACCGGGAGGACATCATGAGCTCCGTCAGCCACAGCTCCGCCGAGTGGGCGCACGGGTCGGGCGCACGGGGAGAAGCCGCCGCCGCAGCGACCACGCACGTCACGAGCGAGGCCGTCGCCCGGTACGCCTTCGCCGGCGTCCGGCTGCTGCTCGCCGTCGAGTTCCTGTGGGCGTTCGGCGACAAGCTCTTCGGCTGGGGCCGCTCGACCCCCGCCGAGAACGCCTGGATCAGGGGCGGCTCCCCCACCGACGGATTCCTCGGCGGCGTCGAGGGCACCTTCGCCGGGTTCTTCAACCCCATGGCCGGCAACCCGGTCGTCGACTGGCTGTTCATGCTCGGCCTGCTCGGCATCGGCCTGGCGCTCGCCCTGGGCATCGGCATGCGGATCGCGGCCGGCGCCGGCGCCGTGCTCATGCTGCTGATGTGGATGGCATCGCTGCCGCTGGAGAACAACCCCTTCGTGGACTACCACCTCGTCGACGCGGTCCTGCTCATCGGCCTGGCCGCCTTCCTGGCCGGTGACACCATCGGCCTCGGCCGGTGGTGGTCGCGCCGGCGCATGGTCGAGCGCTTCCCCGCGCTGCGATGACGACGCACCCCGCGGTGCCCGTCCCGGCCGTGACCGGGACGGGCACCGCGGCTACGGTGGGGCACATGGACGTACGGGTGTTCCTCGTCGACGACCACGAGGTGGTGCGTCGCGGCGTGGCCGACCTGCTGGAGTCCGAGCCGGGCGTGCGCGTGGTGGGCGAGGCCGGGACCGCGCGGGAGGCACTGGCCCGGGTGCCCGCCACCGAGCCCGACGTCGTGGTCCTGGACGTGCGGCTGCCCGACGGCGACGGCGTCACGGTCTGCCGGGAGCTGCGCTCGCAGATGCCGGACCTGGCCTGCCTCATGCTCACCTCGTTCGCCGACGACGAGGCCCTCTACGACGCGATCCTCGCGGGGGCCGCCGGCTACGTGCTCAAGCAGGTGCGGGGCACCGACCTGGTCAAGGCCGTGCTGACCGTCGCCTCGGGCGGGTCGATGCTCGACCCGCGCGCCACGGCGCGCGTCATGGAGCGGCTCCGGGCCGACGCCCACCACGCGCCCGACCCGCTCGCCCAGCTCACCGACCAGGAGCGGCGCATCCTCGCGCTCATCGGGCACGGCCTGACCAACCGGCAGATCGGCAGCGAGCTGTTCCTCGCCGAGAAGACCGTCAAGAACTACGTCTCCAGCATCTTCGCCAAGCTGGGCCTCGAACGGCGGGCCCAGGCCGCCGTGCTCGCCGACCGGTTGGAGCAGGACAAGCGCCACCACCCGTGACGGCCTCGTGCGGCCCGGCCAGGGGCGGCGGGGTCAGGGCTCCGGCGTCTCGTCCCGGGGCAGCGGTACCCGCCACTCCAGGCGGGTACCGGTCTGCACGGCCGACGGGTTCACCGGTGTGACCACGAGCACGCCGCCCGACTCGGCCGCGCGCCGGGCGAGGTTGAGCAGGCCGCTGCGCGTCGCGTCCGGCGGGATGCCCACGCCGTCGTCGCTCACCGTGAGCACCACGTCGTGCCCCACGCCGAGGCACACCTCCGCGCGCGACGCGTGCGCGTGCCGGCCGACGTTCGACAGGGCCTCGCGCAGGACGGCGACGACGTGCTCGGCGACGTCGGGCGGGACCAGGGTGTCGACCGCTCCCTCGAACCGCAGCCGGGCCGTGAACCCGAGCGCGGCCGTCGTCGCGTCGACCTCCGCGATCACGCGGGCGCGCAGGCCCACCCGGCGGGCGTGCGCGCCGCCGGGCTGCTCCCCCGACTGCAGCCGGTAGATCGTCGTCCGCACCAGCGAGATGGTCTCGTCCACCTCGTCGACCGCCTTGGTGAGCTGCTCGGCGACCTCCGGGGTCGCGCTCCGGGCCACGCGCTCGAGCGACAGGCCCGTCGCGTACAGCCGCTGGATGGCCAGGTCGTGCAGGTCGCGCGCGATGCGCTCCCGGTCGCGCAGCAGGGAGACCCGTTCGGCGTCGGCGCGCCCCTCCGCCAGCTCCAGCGCGACGGCCGCCTGCGCGGCGAACGCGCCCAGGGCCTCGACCACCACCGACGAGAACGGCAGCCGGCCACGGAGCCGGCCCGCGGCCAGGACGCCCCGGGCGCTGCCCGGCTGGCCGAGCGGCCAGACGGCGAGCGGGCCGAGCTCGCCGGGGAGGTCCAGCGCCAGGCTGGCGCGCTCGTCCGCCGTCGCGTCGTCCGTCACCATCAGCACGCCCGTGCGCAACGTGAGGGTGGCGAACGTGCCATCGGCGGCGAGCACCGACCCCACCTTCGCCTCCGTGTCGAGCCCGGAGGCCGACTGCAGCACCAGGCGGCCGGTCGTGGGGTCGGGCACCGCGGTCGTCGTCACGTCCGCGTCGGCCACCTCCCGCGCCTCGCTGGCGATCAGGGTCAGCACGTCGTGCGGCGAGGACCCGGCCAGGACGTGGCGCGAGATCCGGTCGTTGGCCCGCGCCCAGCGCTCGCGCAGCCGCGCCACGTCGTACAGCCGGGCGTTCTCCACCGCCACGCTCGCCGCGGCCGCGAGCGCCTCGAGCACCCGCTCGTCCTCGGCGGTGAACTCGCCCCCGCCGCGCTTGTCCGTGAGGTAGAGGTTGCCGAACGGGGAGCCGTGCACCCTCAGCGGCATGCCGACGAAGGTGCGCATGGGCGGATGGTGGGCGGGGAACCCGACCGACGCGACGTGCGCGGACAGGTCCCCCAGCCGCAGCGGCACGGGGTGGCGGATCATCTCGCCGAGCACGCCGCGGCCCGTGGGGTACGGGCCGATCGCCGCCACCTCGTCGTCGGTCAGGCCGACCGTGAGGAACCTGGCGATCCGGTTGTCGGCGCCGAGCAGCCCGAGGGCGCCGTAGCGGGCGTCGACGAGCGAGACGGCGGCCTCGACGATGCGGTGCAGCAACGACTCGAGGTCCAGGCCGCGGCCGACGCCGACGACCGCCTCGAGCAGCACGTCGGTGCGGTCGCGTGGAGCACTCACCGGGTCCATCGGCACCTCCCGGGGCCACGCTAGCGCGCGGGCGCGGGGAGCGGCACGCGGGACCTTCGTCCCGGGACGGCGGGGTCTCCCGGCTCTGCCGGGCGCAGCCGGCGGCTGGTGTGCTGGTGGTGAGCACAGGAAGTGCGAGGGGTAAGGAGCACGATCATGACCATCACCTGGTACCGGGGCATCGTCGTCGGCGTCGACGGGTCCCAGGAGAGCCTGTCCGCGCTCGACTGGGCGGCCCACGCCGCTGACGTGCACGAGGCGCGTCTGACGGTGGTGGCGACCCATGCCACGCCGGCCGCGCCCGTACCCGGGTTGGGCGACCCGATCCGGGACGGCCGCGACGAGGCCCAGCGGGCCGCGGGAGCGGCACGCGCCCGGCTCGGCGGGCGCCGGCCGGGCGGCCGCGACGTCGAGGTGCTGGTCCTGCCCGGCACCGCGGCGCACGTGCTGAGCCAGCGGTCGCGGACCTGCGACCTCGTGGTGGTGGGCCGCCGCGGGCTGGACTCGTTCGACCGGGTGCTGCTCGGCTCCACGTCGTCGGCGCTGGCGGCGGCGTCCCCGGGGGCGGTGGTCGTGGTGCCGGCGGGCGCGACGACCGGCGACCCGCGCCGGATCCGCGTGGGCATCGCCCGGGACGACGAGCCCGACGTGCTGGGCGCGGCGTTCACCGAGGCCGCCGCACGCCGCTGCCCGCTGGAGGTGGTGCACGTGACGGGCACGGACCCGATCAGCTCGGCGCTCTACCAGGCGGACCCCGTCGCAGCGACGTGGCACGAGGCGGCCCGGGCCGAGGTGGCCGACCAGGTGGCCCGGTGGTCGGAGAAGTACCCGCAGGTCACGTCCACGACGGCGATCCGGCGCGGCGACCCGGCGGGCGCGCTGCTCGAGGACCTGGCCCCGGACGACCTCGTCGTCGTGGGCGGGCGCCGGCACCCCTCGGTGCTGGGCCGCATGCTGCGCAGCGTGCCCGACGCCGTGCTGCGGGCCGCGCCGTGCCCCGTCCTGGTCGTGCACACCCGCCCGGTGGGGTGACCGGGGCGGGCCGGGCGGCAGCCGGAAAAGCGCACGTTTGCGGGAGGTCTTGTCATGGGCTTCCGGATCGGCGCGGCCCGGCCGTAGCGTCAGCACCGTGAGAGCACGAGCTGGGGCCGTCGTCTGCGCGGCTGCGTTGCTGTTGGCCGCCTGCTCCCCGGGCGGGAGGACGTGGCCCGAGGTGCTGGAGCGGGACTACCCGCCCGCGCCGGCGCAGCGGGTGCCCGTGTCCGGCGAGAACGGTGGGTCCGGGGCCTCCGGCGGGGACGGGAGCACCGTCCCGGTCGCCGACCTGGCCGACCCGGAATGGCTGCGCGACACCGCGGAGCGCACGGGGATCCCGCGGCGGGCGCTGGCCGCCTACGCCGGGGCGTCGCTCCGGCTGGCCGAGACCCTCCCGGAGTGCGGCCTCGGCTGGAACACGCTCGCCGGCATCGGCGCGGTGGAGTCGATCCACGGCAGCTACCTCGGGGCGAGCACCGATGCCGACGGACTGGTGAGCCCGCCGATCATCGGCATCGCACTGGACGGCAGCGAGGGGGTCATGGAGATCCTCGACACCGACGAGGGCGAGCTCGACGGCGACGTGCGGTGGGACCGCGCCGTCGGCCCGATGCAGTTCATCCCGACCACCTGGGGCGACCACGCGCAGGACGGGAACCTGGACGGCCGGGCCGACCCGCACCAGATCGACGACGCGGTGCTGACCGCGGCGCACTACCTGTGCGAGAGCGGCGGCGACGTGACCACCGACGACGGCTGGACCGCGGCGCTGGGGGCCTACAACCGCTCGGTGTCCTACGCCCACGACGTGGCGGACCTGGCGACGTCCTACGGCGCGGAGCCCGACGGCGCGGAGCCGGACGGCAACGCCGGGCCGAGCGCCTAGCGGCTCGGCGCGGGCGGCAGGTCGCGACCGATCAGCCGGACGATCGCCAGCTCCGTGGCCTGCGCCATGTCGACCGAGCCGGGCTCCAGCAGCCACTGGAGCTGCAGGCCGTCCATGGTCGCCACGATCACCCGGGCGGTCGTCGCGGTGTCCACGTCGTCCGCGATCTCACCCAGGGACCGGGCCTCCTCCAGCGCCTCGACCACGAGGGCGAGCAGCCCCTGGTACCGGTCGCGGAAGTACTCCTGCGCCGGGTGCTCGGCCGTCACGCTCTCCGCGGCGAGCACGGTGTAGAGCCGCACGATCCCCTCGCGCGTGGTGTTGCGCCGCGTGGTCTCCACGAGGTGGCGCAGGAACGCCAGGCCGCGGGGGCGCTCGTTGCCGAGCTCCTCGATGTCGGTCGAGTCGCGCAGGTCGAGCACGCCGGTGAGCAGCCCGGCCTTGGACGAGAAGTAGTGCAGCACGCCGGCCTGGGTCAGCCCGACCCGCGCCGAGATCTCCGCGAGCGACGCGCTCTGGTACCCGCGCTCCGCGAACGTCTCCATGGCGATGCGCAGGATCTCCGCCCGGCGCTCCGCGGGCGGACGCCGCGTCCTGGTGCTCCCGGCTTCTCGTGTCATCCGAGCGAGTCTACGGGTACGAGGAACCCCTACCTACCGAGTGCTTGGTAGGTAGGGATAGGGTGGCGCTCACTGTCCACCCACCGAGGGAGTCGCAATGACGCGCACCACCCGCACCGGGCCCGTCCGGACGGCGCTCGCCACGCTGAGCGCCCTGGCCGTCGGCGCCGTCGGCATCGGCCCGGCCGTGAGCTCGGCCGCCGCCGCCCCGACCAGCGCACACGTCTGGGTCACCACCGCCGACGGCAGCCGCAGGCTGACCGACGGCGGCACCATCGCGTTCGACACCGGCCCGCAGGCCACCGACATCCGGGTGAGCCCGGGCCAGGTGTCCCAGCGCTTCACCGGCGCCGGGGCGTCCGTCACCGAAGCGTCGGCGTCGCTGATCAGCGGCCTGCCCGCCGGCACCCGCGACACGCTGCTGCGGTCGCTGTTCTCCCGCGCCGGCGACGGCATCGGGCTCAACTACCTGCGCCAGCCGCTCGGCAGCACGGACTTCAACTCCGGTGGCTTCTACACCTACGAGGACACGCCCGGTCAGTTCGGCATCGCCCGCGACCAGCAGCAGATCCTGCCCGTGCTGCGGCAGGCCCTGGCGATCAACCCGAACATCCGGTTCATGGGCAGCCCGTGGTCCCCGCCGGCCTGGATGAAGTCCGGCGGCTCGCTGAACGGCGGCAGCCTGCGCGTCGAGAACTACGACGAGTACGCCGACTACCTGGTCCGCACGATCCAGGCGTACGCCCAGCAGGGCGTGACGCTGAGCGACCTCACGGTGGCGAACGAGCCGCTCTTCGCCACGAGCTACCCGTCGATGAGCATGTCGGCGGCCGAGCAGGCGCAGTTCCTCCGGGTGCTCGACGCCCGGCTGACCAGCGCCGGGCTGGGCACGCAGATCTTCGCCTACGACCACAACTGGGACCGGCCCGACTACCCGCTGGAGGTCTTCTCGGGCACCCAGGGCATCTCCCGCGTGGTCGGCGCGGCCTTCCACTGCTACGGCGGCTCCCCCGAGGCACAGGCCCAGGTGGTCGCGGCGGGCAAGCGCGTGTACTTCACCGAGTGCTCCGGCACGGACAGCGACGACGCGGCGAACACCTTCGGAGACACCCTGGTCTGGCACGCGGAGAACCTCGTGGTGCGCAACATGCGCAACGGCGGGGAGACGACGATCAGCTGGAACCTCGCGCTCGACCAGAACGGCGGCCCGCACCAGGGGCACTGCGGCACCCGCTGCAACGGCGTCGTCCAGATCGCCGGCGGCACCGTGACGCGCAACGCCGAGTTCTACGTGCTGGGCCACCTGACCAGGTTCATCGACGCCGGGGCGCGCCGCATCGGCTCCACCAGCGAGCAGTCCGGCGGCCTGCAGAACGTCGTCTTCCAGAACCCGGACGGCACCCGCGTGGCGTACGTCGTGAACGCCTCCTCCGGCAGCCGCACGTTCTCGATCACCGACGAGGGCCGCTCCCTGACCCACACCCTGCCCGGCCGGGCCGTGGCCACCTACACCTGGGACCCGCAGTCGACCACCACCCCGGCCGACCCGGACCCGGCCTCCTGGTACCAGGTCAGCTCGTCGGCGGGCGGCAAGTGCCTGGACGCCGCCGACTGGGGCACCGCCGACGGCACCGGCCTGCAGCAGTGGACCTGCGGCGCCGCCGCACAGGCGAACCAGCGCTGGCGCTTCACGCCCACGTCGGACGGCTGGTATCAGGTGGCCAACCAGCACGCCGGCAAGGTCTGGGACGTGGCCGGCGGTCCGGGGGCGGTCGCGAGCGGCACGGCCGTGCACCTCTGGTCGTACGTCGGCGGCACCAACCAGCAGTGGCGGCCGACGACGACGGGCGGCGGCGTCACCTTCACCGCCCGGCACAGCGGCGCCTGCCTCACGCTCGGCTCCGCCACCGGCGCCGACGGGACCCGGTTCACGCAGCAGCCGTGCACCGGCTCCGCGGCGCAGACCTTCCGGCTCACGCGGGTGGGCTGAGCCGGGCCGGTCCATGGCCGCGCGCCAGTAGAGTCCTGCGCATGGAACCCGCACCGGAGCGCACCCAGGACGACCTGCTCGCGTCGGTCCTGGGCTACGACCGTCTCACCGGCCGCACCGGCGGCTGGCTGGCCGCCGGTGCGGCCCTGCTGCTGCTGGCCGTCCTGTTCGGGCTCGGCCCGGCCTCGTGGCGAGCGCTCGACCGTGCCTCCTGGCTCGGCACCCCGGGCGGGAACGGCACCCCGCTCGCCGTGGACGGCAGCACGGCCTATGTCGGGCTCTATGCGGCCGCGTACGTGCTCTTCGTCGCCCCGGCGCTCGTGCTCGCCGCCCTGGTGCTCGCACACCGGTGGCGGCACGGCCCCCGGGCCCGGCTCTCGAGCGCGATGTTCGTCGCCGTGCACGCCGTCGCCGTGGTCCAGGCGGCGTTCGTCAGCCTCACCTTCGGCGACCCCACCACCAGCCGCGACCTCGGCGACCGGGCGCTCGACGCCGGCCTGGGCATCTGGGCGGCGGACACCGTCGAACGCGGCTGGCTGGTGGGTCTCGCCGCCCTGGTGCTCGTCGTCCTGGCCGCCGTCGCCGCCGGCCGGGTACGCCACAGCCGCCAGGTCCTCGTCTTCCTCGTCCTGCTCGTGGTCGCGCTCGCCGCGCCGTGGCTGGCGCTCGGCACCGACTACGTGCTGCCGCCCACCGGCTGACGCACCATCAGGCGCGCACCACGGCACGCACGCGCACGCCCAGGGTCACCGCGAGCACCACGGCGGCGACCGCGACCGCCGCGGCCGCCGTCGGCGCGGAGGCGGGCGTACCGTCCCACCGCGCCACCGCGATCCAGGACAGGCCCCAGGCGATGGCCAGGGCCACGGCGATGCGGCCGTCGCCCCGCACGGCCAGGGCGACGCCGACCGCCCCCACCGCCACCAGGACCGCGACCGCCCACCCTTCGGGCGCGAGGCCCCCGCCGTCGAACCCGGCGCTCGTGAGCGCCGCCGCGACGTTGGCCGCGGTGGCCACGCAGACCCAGCCGAGGTAGACGCCGAGCACCCCGTCCACCAGGACGCGGTCCAGCGGTCCGCTCGCGCGGGTGCGCAGCAGGATCACGAACACGCGGCCCAGCAGCACGAGCAGCGCCCCGATGACGAGCACGCTCATCCAGAGCCAGCCGGCCTGGACCACCAGGATCCACGCCGCGTTCAGCAGCATCGTCCCCGCCACCGGCAGGCGCAGGCGCCGCTGCCGCGCCTGCGCCCGCGGCGTGGGGCCGTCGAACCACTGCAGCACCGTGTACCCCGCCAGCCCCACGTAGACCACGGTCCACACCGAGAACGCCGCCGACGCCGGCGCGAGCAGGGTGGCGTCGGTGTCCAGTGCTCCCCCGGCCGCCGAGGAGACCGGCGTGCCGCCGAACACCCCCACGCCGATCATGGAACCGATGACGCAGACCACGAAGCTGACGGTGACGACGATCCGCTCGACGCGGTCGCGGGACTTCTCCTGCATGGTGCGGCCCTCCTCGGGACGGGCCGGGCGGCCCCCTGTACCTGCCCCAGCAAGCCACCGCCCGGCCGATATGCCTAGCCTATCTAGTAATCTGCTCAGCTTCCTGTTCTGGAGAAAGTTGGTGTCGTGACATGTCCCGTGTCCTCGTGACCGGAGCCACCGGGTACATCGGCGGGCGGCTGGTGCCCGAGCTGCTCGCCGCCGGGTACGACGTGCGCGTGCTCGCCCGCCATCCGGAGCGCGTCGCCTCGCGCGAGTGGTCCGACGACGTCGAGGTGGTCGAGGGCGACGCCACCTCCCGCGCAGACCTGCGGCGGGCGCTCGACGGCGTCGACGTCGCGTACTACCTGATCCACGCCCTCGGGGCGGGGCCGGGGTTCGCCGAGCGCGACCGCGCCACCGCCCGTGGCTTCGCCGTCGTGGCGCGCGAGACCGGCGTCGGGCGCGTCGTCTACCTGGGCGGGCTCTACCCCGAGGGCGAGCGGCTCTCACCCCACCTGGAGTCCCGCCGCGAGGTCGAGCAGATCCTGCTCGACGGCGGCGCGCCGACCGTCGTGCTGCGGGCCGCCGTGATCCTCGGCTCCGGCAGCGCGTCGTTCGAGATGATGCGCTACCTCACCGAGCGGCTGCCGGCCATGGTGGCGCCGCGCTGGATCAACAACCGCATCCAGCCCATCGCGGTGCGCGACGTGCTGCGCTACCTGGTCGGCGCGGCGCACGTCCCGGCCGGCGTCAGCCGCGGCTTCGACATCGGCGGCCCCGACGTGCTCACCTACAGCGAGATGATGCAGCGCTACGCCGCCGTCGCGGGGCTGCGCCCGCGAGTGATCCGGGCCGTCCCCGTGCTGACCCCACGGCTGGCCAGCCTCTGGGTGGGCCTGGTGACCCCCGTGCCTCCGGGAATCGCACGACCCCTGGTGGGGTCGCTCGTGCACGAGGTGGTGGCCCAGGAGGACGACATCAAGGAGTACGTGCCCGACCCGCCCGAGGGGCTCATCGACTTCGACGGGGCGGTGGCGCTCGCACTCGCCCGGATCCGGGACCTCGACGTGCGCACGAGCTGGCTGTCCGCCTCCGTGCCCGGCGCACCGTCCGACCCGCTGCCCGACGACCCGGACTGGGCCGGCGGGAGCCTGCTGGTCGACGACCGGTCGAGCGTGGTGGACACCACGAACGAGGCGCTGTGGACGGTGATCGAGGGCATCGGTGGCGCCCACGGCTGGTACTCCTGGCGCCTGGGCTGGGTGGCCCGCGGCGCCATGGACCGGCTCTTCGGCGGGCCCGGGCTGCGGCGCGGACGCCGGCACCCGCACCACCTCGCTCCCGGCGACGCGCTCGACTGGTGGCGGGTGGAGAAGATCGTGCCGGGCCGCCTGCTGCGGCTGCGCGCCGAGATGCGCCTGCCCGGGCTGGCCTGGCTGGAGCTGTCCGTCGAGGACGAGACCGCCGAGCGGCCGACGTTCCGCCAGCGCGCCGTCTTCCTGCCGCGCGGGCTGCCCGGGCAGCTCTACTGGTGGGCGATCAGCCCGTTCCACGGCATCGTGTTCGGCGGCATGCAGCGCAACATCGCCCGCGCGGCGGCGCACGCCGCCGCCGGCTCATGACGCCGTCGGCGTCCGCGGGTGGGAGTCGTCGCGCCCCGGCGTCTCCGGGGTCGCGCGGGAACGACGACGCCGGCCGCCGAGCCGCGACGTGCCGCCCGGCATGCTCGCGTCCCAGGCCCGGGCGATGCCGAGGTGCCGCAGGTGGCTGTCGGTCACGGTGACGCCGTCGGGCCCGATCCAGTGCTCGACGCCGAAGCGCTCGTCGGTCGCGGCGTCCCAGCGGCGCATGAAGGGCGTGCCGTTGTCCGTGATGACGACCGACCCGTAGGTGGCGGGCAGGGGCTCGGCCGGCAGGTGGATCACGGTGTAGACACCCGCGAGGTCGGACGGGCCCACGGACGACACGCTGTACCAGTTGCCGTCCCGGTCCCGTTGGATCGCGTAGCCGCTCGCGTCCAGGGCGATGCTGAGGTGCGGCAGGTCGGCGTCGAGGAGCTCCTGGCTGTTCTGGTAGACGGTGCCGACCTGGGCTGCCTGGGTCATCGCGCGGGTCTCCTTGACGTCGGATCGGGGATATTCACCCATCCAAGCGGATTAGTCGCGATTTGGCTGGTCCAAGGGACAGCCCAGGGCGGCGGGTCAGCCGATCAGCCGGAAGATCGGGAAGACGCGCCCTTCCGCCGTCTTCTCGTAGTCGGCGAAACCGCTCGAGAACCCCTTGAAGCGAGCCCACATCGTGTCGCGCTCCTCGCCCGCCAGCTCCTCGACCTTCGCCCGGACGGTCACGACCGGCTCACCCGGCACCTCGACGTCGACCTCCTCGGCGCGCCGCAGCCCGTAGACCCACGCCGGGTTCCTGGGCGAGCCGCCGGCGCTCCCGACCACGTACCGGACGCCGTCGTCCTGGATCGCGGCGAGCGGGGCGATCCGCACGCTGCCGTCCTTCCTCGGCACGTGCACGAGCACGAGCCCCTTGCCGAACCGCACGGGCTCGTTGACCTCGCCGCCGTTGGCGCGGAAGGTGTCGACGATCTGCTGGTTGAAGTCCATGCCCGGGGCAACGCGAGCGGAACCGAGGGCATTCCGCCGGTTGTGGTCCCGCACCAGGTCAGCCGGCGTCGAGAGCCGGGGGTTGCGTAACGATATATCTTTGATCTATCTTTAGAGCGTCGGTCGAGCGGCAACGTTCCCGATCGGCGGGTCTGACGAGACGCCGTAGTGCGCGATCGCGCACCGCCTCGCCCCGCCGCGACACGTAGGAGACACACCATGCGTACCCACGACAACAACCCCCAGGACCCCGGACGGCGCGGCCGCGGCCGCGGCTTCCTGCCCTCGTTCGACCGTCCCAGGTTCGACGGCCTCGGCCCGGGTTTCGGCCCCGCGTTCGCGATGGCCGGCGGGCCCGGCCTGCCGGACGACCGCGACTACCGCGACGACGCCGACGAGCGCGGCACCCGGGGCCAGCGCCCCGGGCGTGGCGGCTTCGGCCCGCGCGGACCGCACGGCGGCCACCACGAGGGCGGACGACGAGGCCCCCGCGGCCCGCGCCGCGCCGGCCGCGGCGAGATCCGCGCCGCGATCCTGCTGCTCCTGGCGGAGCAGCCGATGCACGGCTACCAGATCATCAGCGAGCTGGCGGAGCGGACCGACGGCCGCTGGCGCCCCAGCGCCGGCGCGGTCTACCCCGCGCTGTCCCTGCTCGCCGACGAGGGCCTCGTGGCCCTCACCGAGGACCGCGGCCGCAAGCTCGCCACGCTGACCGACGAGGGCACCGCCTACGTCGAGCAGCACAAGGACGAGCTCGGCACCCCCTGGGAGCAGGTCGGCCACGGTCACGGACGCCAGCTGCGGCACGAGCTGCGCGCGCTGGCCGACGCCGTCGAACAGGTCGCCCGCACCGGCACCACCGATCAGGTGGCCACCGTCACGGCGGTGCTCGACAAGGCCCGCCGCGACGTCTACCTGACCCTCGCCGGAGAGGCGCCCGCCCAGGACCGCTGACCCGCACACCCCGACGGGCGGCGCCGCGCGACAGCGCGACGCCGCCCGTCTCCGCGCGTCCCGGTAAACGCCTCGTGAACTACCGCTGCCCGGAGAGCGGTTACGCAGCACCCTTGACAGAATGACCGCATGACCGCACTTGAGGACCTCCTCGACGACTACCTGCTCAGGTCGGAGTCGGAGACCGACCGGGACGAGAAGTTCGAGGAATTGATGAAGGCATTCCTGCGCTCCGACGCGGAGTGGGCCGGCGCGTTCGACACGGTGTGGTCATGGGACGAATGGCCCGGCCACGAGGGCCCTGGCAACGGGATCAGCCTGGTCGCGCGCGAGCAGGACACAGAGAACCTGGTGGCCGTGCGGTGCGCATTCCACGATCCGGCACGGCCTTTGTCGAGGCCGGATGTCGCCGCATTCCTCGCGGCGTCGAACAAGGCCCCGTTCACGACCCGACTCGTGGTGGCGACGACCGATACCTGGGACAAAGAACTGGAGGATCTGATCCAGGACGAGAAAATACCCGTCAATCGAATCGGGCTGACCAGGATGCTGGATTCATCCGTCGACTGGGCCCGCTTCGGACCGGCGGCCATGGCCGCCGGATAGGCCGCACAACCCCGATCGAACCCCGGCGAAGCACCCCCCATATCGCTCCGCACGCAGGGTGAAAAATGACCAGGACTCCATGTTTTTGCATGGAACTTCCACCCGGAACTCCGCGAGGAGAAACCCGGGCAATGCTATGTGAAGGAGCGATATGCAACTCACCACCACCGCACCCGACGGCGATCTCCTGACGCCCGTCTGCCGCGCCTACGGCGAGGACGTCGCCGACGGCTGGTACGCCCGGACGGGCGGGGGCGGCGGAGAATACGCGGCCGTCGTCGACCAGCCTGCCCTGCCCGGGGCGCTGGAGACCGCCGAGGTCCGCATCTGCCGCGGGGCCGCGGTCGACCTCACGGACCGGTGGGCGTTCTTCGACGACCTCGCCCCCGCGACGGCGTTCGTGCGCGCCGGCCGGCTGTCCAACATGATGCCGTCGTGGGACCTCTTCGAGGCCGCGGAGGTCCGGGCGTACTGCCCCGAGCACCACCGCGAGGAGGCGGCCCTGCTCCTGGGGCGCCAGGTGCACGAACGGTCCGAGCTGCGCGAGCTCGTCGCCCGGTTCGTCGCGTCGTTCAGCGCGGGCGCGCCCTCGACCCGATGAGTCAGCACCTGAGGCAGGTCCCGCCCGGGGGCGGGACCTGCCTCAGGCCGTTGATCAGCCGCGCGGATCCTCCCGCACCGTGAGCGAGCTGAGCACCGGGTCACCGTCACCGAGCTCGCCGACCAGCTCGACCGTCAGGTCGCCGCCGGGGTGCGCAACGGTGGCGGTGTGCGTGTCGGCGGCGAGCCTGCCCACCGAGGCCTGCACGTCGTGCTCGTAGAGCACCGCCTCGCCGTCCACCAGCACGTCGAACGCGCGCCCTCCGACCGGGACCCGGTCGAGCTCGGCGAAGCCGAGGCCGACGCGGTAGGTGCCGGCGGGCACGTCCTCGAACACGTAGGAGAACGTGGGGCCGGTCCGCTGGGTACGGAAGAGCTGGTCGTCCACCGTGCCCGCGATGTCGGCCCGCGTGGACCGTGCCTTGCCGCCGACATACCCCCACGTCGCGCTGTGCCGCCTGGCGTCGAAGGCCTGGTCGGCGGACCAGACGGTCCCGTCGGCCCCCGTGAGGCCCCGGCCGCCCACGTCGACGCCCAGCCAGTAGGCCGACGACCCCAGGGTGACGGGCAGCACCCGCTCCGGTACGCGGCCGGCGTCGGACGCCACCAGGACGTCGCCGGTGAGCTCACCCGGCGTCGTCCCCGAGGTGTCCACCGTCGCCCTGACCGTCGTCGACTCGCCGATCGCGAGCACCGTCGGGCCCTCCAGCGCAGGGCCGGCGAGCGCCAGCCAGGGCAGGTCCGCGGCCCCGCCCTGCCCGCGCTCCTGCTCCGTGAACGAGACCTTCAACGGCGCCGAGCCGGTGTTGGTCACCTTCACCTCGGCGGTCGCGGTCTGGTCCGGGCCGAGGAGCCAGTCGAGCTCGTCGCCCGAGACCTCGGCCACGCCCGTGGCCAGCTCGGTGTCCAGCGTCCCGGCCTGGCCGCGCTCGCCGAGGGTCACCGTGCCGGTGGCGGCCACGTAGTTCGGCGACCAGACCTCGACCGTGCTCTCACCGAGCACGGCCTGGGCCTTCCAGAGCCCCTCCCTGGTGGTGGTGATCGTCCGGGTGCCGCCGTCCGGCGCGGTGAGCGTGACGACGGCGCCCGCGACCGGCTTGCCGTCGTTCGCGTCGGTGACCGCTCCCTCGATCGTGCCCGACGCCGGCAGGGTGTACTCCAGGCCCGTGCCCGCGGTCAGCCTGGGCTGCTCGTAGGACCAGACCTGGTGCGCCCCGGTCAGGCTCTCCACCCCGATCGTCGCCGAGGAGCCCTTGGTCAGCGGGTTCTCGCCGCCGACGCCGTCCCCGTAGCCGATCTGGATGCGGCCGTCCGCGACGAGGGTGACCGAGAAGCTGACCCGTTCCCCGGGGGCGTTCTGGAAGGTCACGTCGCGGTACTCGATGACCTGCGCGTCCAGGCCGTCCACCTCGGTCACGCCGAGGTAGATGCCCGCCGCGTCGTCGACCTCCAGGTCGTCCCAGAACGGGTAGAGGGCGTCGACCGGGGCCGACGACGGCAGGTCGGTGTTCCCCCAGCTGCTGCGCGCGCGGTCGAAGGTGAGCATGCCGGCGGGCGACACGCACACCCCGTCCCACGTGGTGTCGTAGAAGGGGAAGTCGAAAGTGAAGAAGAGCGGTCCGCACCCGCTGGTGCCGGTCCACGGAGCCTGCACCGTGCCCTCCCGGTACAGGCCGGTGGTGACCTTCTCCTCGTAGGTGCGGCCGGCGGGTGCCACCGGGACGTCCTCCGGCTGCTCCGGCTCGGCCGGCTCCTCGGGTGCCTCCGCCTCGCGCGGGTCGAGCGTCACCAGCAGCGACGCGACGCTCGGGGACCGCAGGCCGTTGGTCCCCCGCAGCTCGACGGTCAGCGGGCCGCCGTCGTGCTCGACGACGGCGGTGCGCACGTCCGCCGTCCGCTGGCCGGCGGTGCCCGCCGGGTCGTAGGCGTAGTGCGTCAGGGACCCGTCGACGAGCACGTCGAACACGCGCTTGCCGCGTGCCGCCCGCTCGATCTCCGCGAACCCGAGGTCGACCCGGTACGTGCCGGCCGGGGCGTCGTCGAACACGTAGGTCAGGTCCCGGCGCTGCGGCGTGCGCTGGGTCTGGAACAGCGCGTCGTCCGAGGTGCCGGCGATGGCCGAGCGGGTGGAGACGGTCCTGGTCCGGCCCTCGTAGCCCCAGCCGCCGTCGCGGTGGGCCCGGTCGGCCGACCAGGCGAAGCCCGCGCCGTCGGTGACGTCCGGCCCGCCCGCGTTCACGGCCACCTGGTACCCGGTGGCCGTCACGGTGACGGGCACGTACTCCTTGGACTGCCGGCCCGCGTCGGACCGCACCACGATGTTCGCGGCGAGCGTCCCGGGCTCGACGCCCTCGGTGGAGACGGAGACGTCGACGGTGGTCGACTCCCCCGGTGCGAGCGTGCCGCGGGTGGTGGACAGGGACAGCCACGGCAGGTCGGTGACCTGGTCGTCCTCGACGTCGACGAGCAGCACCTCGTCCGACATCTGGTCGGTGGCCCACAGGGCACCGCTGACGTCGGTGGCGAGACCGCCGCCCTGGTACGGCCGGGCACCGGGGAACCACCAGGCGTTGACCAGCGAGCAGTCCGCCGGGTCCACCTGGAGCAGCCGGCTGCGCCCGCTGGAGCGGTCGGTGTACCAGATGGTGTCGGACGCCTCGTTGTACGCCAGGCCCATGACCTGGGGCAGGGGCGGCGCACAGAAGGACAGCAGCGCGCCCGGCGTCTCGTGCGAGGTGCCGGCCACCGTGCCGATCATGCCGTTGACCCGGCCGCCCACGTAGAACACGTCCCGGCCGGCGTCGTAGGCGAGACCTGTCAGCTGCAGGGTGGACCAGTCGCCCTTGATCTCCCGCGTCTTCTCGCCGGTCTCGGTGTCGAAGCAGTGGATGTAGCTGGCCGGGCTGTCCTCCATCTGGCACATGTCGCCGGTCAGCGTGTCGAAGGCCATGTCGAAGGCTCGGTAGTCCGCGTTCCAGTCGGCCGCGAACGTCTTGCCGGCCTTCTTGCCCGTGACGGTGAAGGCCGTGTTGGTCCTCGCGTCGTAGTCGTGGACCCACACGTCGCCGTCGTAGCCGAGGCCGGACGGCTCGCCCTCACCGTTCCCGGCGGGCTTGAACCGGGTGATCACGTCGCCGCCGGCGAGCGTGTCCGTGGCGAGCGTGTCGGCGGCCGTGTCGCCCGTCCCGCCCTCCTTCCCGGCGCCGCCGTCCGCGTTCGACGCCGTGTGCCGCCCCGAGGCGCCGGCCTCCCAGGCGGCCAGGTCGATGCTGCTCGCGGTGCCCGTCAGGGTGCTCGTGGTCGCGCCGGTCGCGTCCAGCTCGGGGTGGCGGCCCACCTCGGCCAGGTCGAACGTGACCGGGGCCGAGCCGGTGTTGGTCAGCGTCAGCGAACCCTTGCCGTGCTGGTCGGTGCCGAGCACCGTGTCCAGGCCGTCGGCGGCCAGGTCGGCGATGCCGGTGGCGAGGCGCGCGTCGACCTCGGCCGCGTCGTACAGCTCGTCGAGCGAGAACTCGTAGGACCGCATGCCGTAGTCCGGCGCGGAGACCGTCATCGTGTAGTCGCCGGTCGGGAGCTGGCGGTGCACCAGCCCGGTCCCGTTCGTCACGACGCTCTCCACGAGGCGACCGTCCCGGACGAAGTCGACGTCTGCGCCCTCGACCGGCAGCCCGTCGTTCTCGTCGACGACGGTGGCGTCCAGGTAGCCGAAGTCGGGCAGGTCGTAGGTGACGACCATCCCGTCGCGCAGCACGGGGGCGTCCTGCGAGAACCGGATGCCGTCCACGCCCGCCCAGCCCTGGATGCCGGTGGTGGCGGTCGAGCCCGCGCTGAGCGGACCGTTCTCCCCCACGCCGTCGCCGTAGGCGATGATCACCGTGCCGGAGCGCGTGATCGTGACCGAGAAGCTGATCCGGGCCGTGGTGACGTTGTCGACGGCCTCGGCCTGGACGTTCCGGTACTCGACCACGAACGCGTCCTGGCCGTCGACGGTGGTCGTGCCCGTGTAGACGCCGCCCTGCTCGTCGATCGTCAGCGGCCGGCTGATCCAGAACGGGAAGATCGCCGCCCCGCCGCTGCCCGGCCCCGCCGTGTCCGAGGCGCTGGTCGTGATGACGCCGCGCTGGCCGATGTTGAGGGTCTCGTGCGTGCCGTTGTAGAAGGCGATCGGGAACGGCAGGGCCACGTCGACCCACACGCCGTCCGTGATCTCGACCCGGTCGGTGCCCCGGCGGTACTCGCCCTCGGACACCGCGCAGGTGTACCCGCCGAGGTCGACCACGCGGTCGACCGTGACGGTGAGGGACTCGGCGCCGTCCACCGCGAGCGCCGTGGTCGCGGGCGACAGGCAGGCGTTCGGGCGCACGTCGAGCGTGTAGTCGCCCTCGGGGACGGCCGGGACGGTGAAGGTCCCGTCGGCGCCCGTCCGGACCGGGTCCAGCGGGGTGTCGTCCACGGTCACGTCGGCGTTCGGGACGGGCGCGCCGTCCGGGTCCACCACGGTGCCGGTCACGTCGTGCCGCGGCGCGGCGGTGAGCGTCGCGTCGAGCGTGCTCGTCTCGTCGACGGCGACCGTCGCCTCCCCGGAGGCGGACAGGTAGCCGAACGCGCTGGTGGTGACCTCGTAGTCGCCCGCGATCACGCTCATCGAGTAGGTGCCGTCGCGGCCCGTGACGGTGCGAGGCGAGTGGCGGCCCTCGGCGGCGACGGTGGCGCCCGCGACGGGCTCGCCGTCGGTGTCGGTCACCGTACCGGCCAGGGTGCCGGCGCCGCCGGACGCGAGGGCCTCCTGCACGAGCGCGAGGGCGTCGATCCTGCCCTCGCCCCAGACGTTGTTGTCCTCTGCGGTGCCACCGCAGGTCAGGTCCTCGGTGTCGTGCGCGGTGCCGTCCAGCAGGGTCTTGGTGCTCTCGATGTCACCGACCAGGCTGGGCACGGCGCTCCACAGCAGCGCCACGACGCCGGCCACGTGCGGGGCCGCCATCGACGTGCCGGAGCCCGCGCCGTAGCCGCCGCCGGGGAGCGACGAGAGCACGTCGACGCCGGGCGCCGCGATGTTCGGGTTGATCTTGCCGTCGGTGCCCGGCCCGCGTGACGAGAAGTACGCGATGTCGCCCGCGGCGTCGTACGCGCCCACCGAGTAGGTGTGCGGGTAGCGCGCGGGGAGCCGGCCGGACTGGCAGCCCAGCTCGCCCTCGTTGCCCGCGGCCCAGACGCCGAAGATCCCGGCTGCCTCCCACGCCTCGGTCTCGTCGGCCATCCAGTCGGCGAACGGGAGGGTCTCCTCCTGCGACTGCGGGATGCCCCAGGAGTTGTTCACCACGTGCGGACGCATCGCGGGGTCGGGGTCGCTGCCGTCGGCACGGGTGGGCGCCAGGAGCCACTGCGCGCTGCGCAGGTAGTCGGCACGCTCCATCGAGTTGGCGCACCGGTCCACGCAGTTGGTCGCGATCCACCGGGCGCCCGGCGCGACGCCGATCTGGTGGTCCGCGCCGTCGTCGCCCACCATCGTGCCCATCGTGTGGGTGCCGTGGCCGCCCACCTGGTTGATGATCGGGTCGCACGGCGAGCCGCCGCACAGGCCGGGACGGTCGAACCAGTTGTAGTCGTTCTCGACCGAGCCGTCGGGCTGCGTGCCGCGGTACGTGGCCCGCAGCGCGGGATGCTCCAGGTCCACGCCCGTGTCGAACCCGGCCACGGTGATGCCCTCACCGGTGAAGCCGAGGTCCCAGACGTCGTCGGCGTTCATGGCGTCGACGCCCCAGGTGACGGAGCCCTCCGCGGCCTCGGCGGCCTGCGTGGCCCGCTCGCCGGCCGCCGTGCGTCCGGTCGGGTCCGCCGACTCGGTCGGCGGGTCCACCAGCTCCATCGCGATCTCCTCGTGCACGAGGGCGACGTCGCTGCTGGCGGCGACACGTTCGGCGAGGGCCTCGGTGCCGTCCTGGACGTGGATCGCGTTGCTGATCCAGAACGTCTGGTAGTCGACACCCGCGGCCTCGAGCTGGGCGATGACGCCGGACTGCGACTCCTCGGCGTTCTCGACCAGGGCGTCGTACACGTACTGCCCGCGCGCGCCCCAGTCGGCGATGTCCTTGGCGGGCTCCAGGTCCGGCCGGTCGGCGAGCTGTACCCAGAAGTCGGCGCGCACCTCCTCGGCGAGCGTCTTCGCCACCTCGTCGGTGACCTTCTCGGCCGCCTCGTCCCGGCTGGCGGGCGGCGTCGGGTCGGCGGCGGGTGCGGCCCCCGCCGACGGCACGGCCCACAGGGCCGTGGTGAGGACGGTGGCGACCGACAGGGTCGCCGCCACCGCCCTGCGCGGATGGGGATGAGCTGGGGGCACGTTCACTCCATGGTTCGTGGCCGGGGCTTTGCCCCGCCGTGGGGTAATGAGCGCAAATCTGCGCCCCCGACGACGACGGCCACAAGGTCAATCACGCTGCTGACCAGCGCAATTGCACAGATGAGAAGTTCGGCGGCTCCCGAACGTGCGAGGTCAGGCGACCAGGTCGCCCGCGTGCCGCAGCACCTCCCCGCCCTGGACCGTGTCCGCCAGAGTCCCGGCAAGCGCCGGGTCGGCTCCCGCGATCCGGAAGGTCGCCGACTCCCCGGGCAGCAGCGTGACGAGCGCGTCGCCCACCGCGGCCCCGGCGTCGAGCCGGTCGGCGTGCAGCGTCAGGTCCCGCACGAACGTGTCCGTGGTGACCGTGACCTCGACGTCGCCGCCGTCGAGCGGCACCGCCTTGACGTCGAGCCGCGGACGCGGGTAGGCGAGGTCGCGGTCCACGGTGAAGTACCGCCAGGCGCGGGCCGCGCCGTCGACGTCGGCCACCAGGAGCTCGGCGGCGGCGTCGCCCGGGGTGCCCAGTGCCGGGTCGAGGGGCAGGGTCGTGCCCGCCACCGATCCGACCTCGAACGTGACCGGCTGCTCGGCGAGCACGCGGCCGTCCAGGCCGACGCGGCGAACCGTCGCCGACCCCGCCCATGCCTCGACGCCGTCGTTGACCAGGACGAGCGCGAGGCCGCCGTCGCGCGGCTGGATCGTCGCGAGCCGCGGCGCGAACGCGGCGCGCACCGCGAACCAGGCGGGCCGGCGCCGCCCGGCGGAGTCGACCACCGCCCACGACGCGACCGGCCAGCAGTCGTTGAGCTGCCACACGATCGAGCCCATGTTCAGCGGGCGCAGCGAACGGAAGTGCTCGATCGCGAAGGTCAGGGCGCGCGCCTGGTTGAGCTGCATCGCCCAGTGCCAGTCGGCCATCCCTGTGGGCTCGTCGAAGTACGGCGCCAGGCCGCGCGACAGCTTGAGGGAGCCGTCGACCGCCTTCTGGTGGTGCAGCACGCCGGCCGAGTCCGGCAGCAGGGGGTCGTCGTGCACGGCGTCCGTCAGCGTGCGCCAGGCGGGCGGGCCCTGCCAGCCGAACTCGGAGACGAACCGCACCCGGTCCTGAAGGAAGACCTGGTAGCCCTGCTCGTTCCAGCCGTCCCACAGGTGCACCACGCCGCGGGAGCGGTCGTTCGAGTACACCTCCGGGGTGCCCGAGTACGGGCTGCCGGGCCAGTAGAAGGCGTGCGGGCTGACGTCGGCGACCACCCGCGGCAGCACGTCCAGGTAGTACCGCTCGCCCCAGGGCCGGTCGCCGAGGCGCTCCTTCCAGCCCCAGTCGTCCCAGCCGAGCCAGTTCTCGTTGTTGCCGTTCCAGATCACCAGCGAGGGGTGCGACATCAGGCGGACGATGTTCTCGCGCGCCTCCGCCTCGACCTCTTCCAGCATCCACTCGTGCTCCGGGTACGGCGCGCACGCGAAGGCGAAGTCCTGCCAGACCAGGAACCCGAGCTCGTCGCACTGCGCGTAGAAGTCGTCCGACTCGTAGAGGCCGCCACCCCACACGCGCAGGATGTTCGCGTTCGCCTCGGCCGCGTCGCGGAGCCGGGCGGCGACGTCGTCGTGCGTCACGCGGTGCGGGAAGCAGTCGTCGGGGATCCAGTTGAAGCCGAGCGCGGCGACCGGGCGCCCGTTGACCACGAACGCGAACGACTCGCCGTCGGCATCCCGGTCCCGGCGCACCTCGACGGAGCGGAAGCCGACCCGCCGGTCGTCGCGGTCGAGCGCCTCACCCGTGACGCGGTCGAGCAGCTCGACCTCCAGGTCGTGGAGCGGCTGCGCGCCGGCGCCGCGCGGCCACCACAGGTCGGCGTCCGCCACCGGGACCTCGACCACGAGCCGCGCCGAGGTCTCCGCGGCGGGCACCACGACGCTCCGCTCGGCGCCCGCCACCCGCACGACCAGGGCGACGTCGTGCGCCGTCGCGGTCCGTTCGAGCTCCACGCCCACCTCGACGACGCCGCGCCAGCCGGCCCCGGCGCGCTCGGCGCGCACCTCGACCCGCGTCTCGGCGAGCCGCGCGACCGACCACGACTCGATGCGCACGGGGCGCCAGATGCCGGCGGTGACCAGCGTGGGACCCCAGTCCCAGCCGAAGTTGCAGGCCATCTTGCGGATGTGCGCCGACGGCGAGTCGAACGCGCGCCGCGTGTCCTCGTCGAGCTCGTCGAAGGGACCCCAGGGCGCGTCGAACACCACCGCGACCTCGGCCGCACCGGCGTCGTCGGCCGGATCGAGGGCGACGCGGTAGGAGCGGAACATGTTGCGGGTGCGCAGGCGCTCCGCGCCGTCGACGTACACCGTGGCGAGCGTGTCGAGGCCGTCGAGCACGAGGTCGGTGCGCTCCGCGCCCGGCGCGACGGGCAGCGAGGCCGCCGGCAGCGTCGTCTCGTAGCGCCAGCGCGAGCGGCCGATCCACGGCGTCAGCAGCTCGTTGCGGTCGAGGTACGGGTCCTCGATGAGCCCGGCGGCCAGCAGGTCGGTGTGGACGGTGCCGGGGACCGTGGCCGGGACGGGCAGACCGGCGAGGACCGCGGGGTCCGCGTCGGGTCCGGCGGTGTCGAGGTGCAGGGTCCAGGGACCGGGCGCGGCGGTGCGCGTGAGCATGGGGGCCACCAGGGATTCTCGGATCGGGCAGAGCGGGACGAGCGTTCCAGGAATTTCTTTCCGCTGTCAAGCAAGTCCCGCCCGGCCCTTGCGCGGAGGGTCCGGGCTGTGGTTATTTGATCGCGTCAAAAAAGGACGTATCGCCCGCCGGGCTGCGTCCAGCGCCTGGAACAGTGCCGTTCCGCACGTCGCCAACGCGCATCCTCGTCAAGGATGGAGAGCAGCACCCATGACAAGCCCCCGACGCCTGCTACGGCAGGCGCTGTGCGGACTCGCCCTCGTCGGCCTCGTGGCCGCCGGCTCCGCCGCTCCCGCGGTCGCCACGGCCCCCTCGGCCGAGGCCGCCGCCGACCCCGCACCCACGCCCCCGGCGCCCGTGCCCCGCGTCGAGCCCGGCGACCTCGCCACGGCGCCGTACATGGGCTGGAGCAGCTTCAGCATGCAGGTCTACAGCGGCGACGGCCGCTGGATCGACGCCGACCAGCTCATCGCCCAGTCGGACGCCATGCACACCAAGCTGCAGCGCTACGGCTACGACCGCATCAACGTGGACGCGGGCTGGAACGACGGCGTCGACGAGTACGGCCGCCCCACCCCCAGCACGTCGCTGTACCCGGACGGCCTCCAGGCCGTGATCGACCACGTGCACGACAACGGCCAGAAGTTCGGGCTGTACTTCATCCCGGGCATCGGGCCCGAGGTGTACGAGGCCGACCTGCCGGTCTGGAACGCGCCGGGCTGCAGCACCGGTGACATCGTCAAGCAGCCGCTGACCCGCGCCGACTACTGGGGCATCGGCTGGGCGCTCGACTTCGACGACCCCTGCACGACCAAGTACATCGACTCCATCGGCGCCCTGCTGGACGACTGGGGCGTCGACTTCGTCAAGTTCGACAGCGTGACCCCCGGCTCCGGCATCTCCGACCTGTCGCTCGACGCCCGCCGCGACGTCGCGGCCTGGTCCGACGCGCTGCACGGCCGCGGCATCTGGTTCGAGCTGTCCTGGGCGCTCGACCCGGCCTACGCGGACTACTGGAAGGAGAAGGCCGACGGCTGGCGGGTCGACTGGGACGTCGAGTGCTACTGCGAGAACGAGGCCCTGACCACGTGGCCCAACATCGCGCGCCTGTTCCCCAAGGCGGAGCAGTGGTGGCGGCACACCGGTCCGGGCGGGTTCGGCGACCTCGACTCGCTCAACGTCGGCAACGGCCGCATGGACGGCCTGACGCAGGACGAGCGCCGCACCGCGACCAGCCTGTGGGCCATCTCCGCGGCCCCGATGTACACCGGGAACGACCTCACGCAGCTCGACACGTTCGGCCTGAGCCTGCTGACCAACGAGGAGGTCATCGCGATCAACCAGGCCGCGATCCCGGCGCACCCCGTCTCGACGGCGGGCAAGCGGCAGGTCTGGTACTCGCTGCAGGACGACGGCTCGTACGTGGTCGGGCTCTTCAACCTCGGCTCGACCGACGCCGACATCACGGCCGACTGGACGGACCTCGGGCTCGCCGACGGCGGCCACAAGGTGCGTGACGTGTGGGCACGCAAGAACCTCGGCTCGTTCACCGACGGCTTCACGGCCACCGACGTGCCGCCGCACGGCGTGCGGCTGCTGCGGGTCACGCCCGCCGGTCGCGCGGCGTCGACGGTGAACGACGACGTGCTCCAGGTGGGCTACGGCGGCGACTGGCAGCGCAACGGCAACCAGGAGGTCGCGGCGACGTCGCAGGACCTCGCGGTCTCGGTCGTGGCGGACGGCGACGAGGCGCCCGCGCCGGGCGACACCGACGCCCGCGTCGAGCAGCTCAACGACGACGCCGCCGAGATCTCCTACTCCGGGAGCTGGAGCCACAGCACCGGCCGCGGGCTGGGCGACCACGAGGACGACGTGCACTGGACCGAGAAGGACGGCGACGCCTTCGAGCTGACCTTCCGCGGCACCGGCGTGACGTACGTGACCGAGCGCGACGAGTCGCAGGGCGAGGTGGCGGTCTACCTCGACGGCGAGCTCGTCGAGACGGTCGACGCGTCACTGCCGGCCGGGACGCCGCGCGAGAGCCAGCAGGCGGTGTGGACGACGTCGGACCTCGCGGACGGCGAGCACACGCTGCGCGTGGAGAAGAAGTCCGGGCGGTTCATGCTCCTGGACCGGATCGACGTGGAGCAGGAGAACCTGGTGACGCCGAACGCGATCGTGGTGCCCGACGAGCAGGCCGAGGCGACCCGCGTCGAGCTGGCCCGCGACCCGGGTGAGCTCACCGCGATCCGGCACGGCGACACCGTCCTGGAGCGGGGCACGGACTGGACCGCCGACGGCCAGGCGGTCGTGCTGTCGGCCGGGTTCCTCACGGCCCTGCCCGCGGGCGACACCGCGCTGGCGTTCGCGTTCCGCGGCGACGCCGCCGACGACGTGCACACCGCCGGTGGCGAGGCCTGGACCGACCTCACGTTCACGGGAACCGGGGTGACGTGGATCGCGCCGACGGCGCCCGACCAGGGTCCCGTGCACGTCTACGTGGACGGGGTGCTCAAGCAGACCGTGGACACGAGCTCCGCGGCCCGCCGCACGCAGCAGGAGCTGTACTCCGTCTCCGGCCTCAAGCGCGGCAGCCACCGCATCGTGGTGGTGAACGGCTCGGACGCGCCGATCCGGAGCGACGGCTTCCGCTTCTCGCGCTGACACCCCCGACGTGTCAGACGCTCAGGTCCCCCGAGGGCCTGAGCGTCTGACCCGTTCACTCTGCTGTGAGCTCCAGCACCATGCCCGACGCCGGCTGGAGCACCGGCAGCGTCAGGCCCGCGCCGGCGAGGATCGCGCCGGACGCCCGGAAGCCCTCCGCGCCGCGGGCCCGCGCGATCCAGGCGGGCTCCTGGCCGTGCACGGCGGCCGTGCCGAACGCGTCCGGCACGCGCACCACGTAGACCCGGTCGCGGTCGAGGCCCGGGAACGGCACCCGCGCCGTCTGCGGCCCGGCCGAGCTCGCCAGCCGCACCCACGCGAACAGTGCCCGCGCACGGTCCTCGGACACGGTGCCGTGCAGCAGCGTCTGCTCGTCGGCGAGGTCCGCGTGCACGCGCACTCCCCCGTGCAGCAGGTCCCGCCGCGACGTGACGAACGCGGCCCAGGACGTCAGCCGCTCCATCTCGTCCTCGGTGCAGCCGGTGATGTCCCACTCGATCCCGGGCGCGGCGAACGCCGCCGTCACCAGCCGGAAGGACAGGTCGGTGACGCGGTTCGTGGTGTGCGCCCGCTCCGCGCCCACGTGCGAGCCCAGCAGCTCCGGCGGCAGCAGCAGCTCGCTCCAGAGCTGGATCTGCTGGCGCTCCACGGGGTCGTTGCAGTCCGAGGTCCACACCCGCTCGGTGCGCTCCAGGATGCCGAGGTCGATGCGCCCGCCACCCGACGCGCAGCTCTCGATCTCCAGCCCCGGGTGCCTGTCGTGCAGCTCGTCCAGCAGGGCGTAGAGCGCCAGCGTCTGCCGCCGCACGCCCGGCCGGTCCCCGGCGGCGCCGCCGCGCACCACCGCCTCGTGCAGCTCCCGGTTGTGGTCCCACTTGATGTAGGCGATCTCGTAGCGCTCCACCAGCTTCGAGATCGACTCCAGCAGGTACGCGTACGCGTCGGGGTGCGCGACGTCGAGCACGTACTGGTTGCGGAAGCTGGAGCCCACCCCCGCCGACGGCGCCAGCAGCCACTCGGGGTGCAGGCGCGCCAGGTCGGAGTCGAGGTTGACCATCTCGGGCTCGAACCACAGCCCGAACTCCATCCCCGCCTCGCGCACCCGCGCCACGAAGGGGTCGAGCCCGTCGGGCCAGACGTCCGCCTCGATCTGCCAGTCGCCGAGACCCGCCGTGTCGTCCCGCCGGCCGCGGAACCAGCCGTCGTCGAGCACGATCCGCTCCACGCCCACGCGGGCCGCCCGGTCCACGAGCTCGCCGAGCCGGCCCAGGTCGTGGTCGAAGTAGACGGCCTCCCACGTGTTGAGCACCAGGGGCTGCGGCGCCCGGCGCGGACGGCGGGCGCGGGTACGGCGGTGGAACCGGTCGGCGAGGCCGTCCAGCCCGGCGTCCGACCACGCGAACAGCACGTCCGGCGCCGCGTAGCTCTCCCCCGGGCCCAGCCGCACCTCGCCGGGGCGCAGCAGCTCGCCGCCGCCGAGCACGGCCGCGTGCGCGCCCGCGCCCTCGGGCAGGCGCTGCACGATCCAGCGCTGGTCGCCGCTCCAGGCCACGTGGGCCGCCCAGACCTCGCCCGTGCGGTGGGCGAAGCCCGGCGTGCCGACGGCGACCAGGTAGGGCGAGTCGAGCCCCGGCTTGCCCCGGCGCACCTCGCGCAGGTGCGTGCCGTCCACCAGCGGCAGCCGCTGCGGCTGCCGCTCCCGGCTCCAGCGCCCGCTGAAGTCGAGCACCTCCGTGGCGCGCGCCGGGAGGGGCAGCAGCGCCACGACGTGCGCGAGGTCGTAGGCATCCGCACTCTGACCGCCCGCGGTCACCGTCCACCGCACCCGCAGGACGCCCGTTGCCTCCAGCTCCACCTCGGCCGCCAGCGCGAGGTCCGCGACCGGCTCGCGCAGGTCCAGGCGCACCGTGCCGCCGACGCCGTCGGCCGGCACCTCGACGCGCGCCCCCACCAGCTCCGGGCGCGGCGTGGTCGCCGTCCCGGCGCGGTGGCCCTCGAGGCCCGGCAGACCGGACCAGGTGTCCCGCTCCACGGGCAGGAGCGTGAGCGCGCGCGGCGCCTCCGGGGAGTTGGCGACCCGCGCCGTCAGCCCGGACTCCCGCAGCGCGGCGACGCCGTCGGGGCCGACGTCGCCGAGGTCCTCGCCCCAGTGCAGCACCCGGGGCATCTCGCCCGCGAGGTCGAGCACGAGCGACACCCCGGCCGCGCTCAGCACCGCGTATTCATCACCAGCAGACATCTTCACCACCCCGAATCGACTTTCTTGACAGCGGAAACTTAGTCGCCCTACGCTCTCGGCAGCAAGCGAGGTGCCGACACCTCCTGCACTTCGACGACGAGGGATGAGGCCGATGGCGATCTCCACCACGACCCCGGCGCGCGGACGGACCGCGACCGGACGCGTACGCAAGACCGGGCCGGTACGCCGCGCCGGCTCACCCGCCCATCGCGGGGACGCGCGGCTGGCCTGGGTCCTCATCGCACCGGCCGTCATCGGCTTCCTCGTCTTCGCGGCCTACCCGACGCTGCGCGGGATCTACCTGAGCTTCACCGACTTCCGGGTGCTCACCCCACCGGAGTGGACCGGCCTGGACAACCTGAAGCGGCTCGTGGCCGACGAGGTCTTCTGGCACTCGCTCGGCGTGACGGCCTACTTCGTGCTCCTGTCGGTCGTGATCGGCATGACCCTGTCGGTCACGACGGCCGTGGTGCTGCACCGGCTCACGGCCTCCACGGCCCTGCGCGGCGTCATCATCCTGCCGTTCCTCATCTCCGGCGTCGTCGCCGCGACCACGTGGTCCTGGATGCTCGACGCGCAGCTCGGCATCGTGAACATCGCCATCCGCCAGCTCGGGTTCGACCCGGTCTTCTTCCTGGGCTCCAGCAGGTGGGCCATCCCCACGATCGCGCTGATCAGCGTCTGGAAGGGCATGGGGTACAACGCGATCATCGTGTTCGCCGGCCTCCAGACCATCCCGCCGACCATCTACGAGGCGGGGCGGATCGACGGCGCGAACGAGATGCAGATGTTCCGGCGCCTCACGCTGCCCCTGCTGCGGCCCGTGCTGGCGATGGTGCTGGTGCTGACGGTGATCGGCTCGTTCCAGGTCTTCGACCTCGTGGCCGTGACCACCCAGGGCGGCCCGGCCCGCGCGTCGAACGTGCTGCAGCTCTACATCTACGACAAGGCGTTCGGCCAGTTCGAGTTCGGCTACGCCGCCACGATGTCGCTCGCGCTGTTCGCGATGCTCATCGCCATCACCTTCCTGCAGATGCGCCTGCTGCGCGCCGACGAGTCCGACACCGACTGACCCGTCGCCCGTCCGCGCCGCCCCGAACCAGTGAGGAACCCCCGCATGTCCGCATCCGCATCCGCAGCCGCTTCCGCATCCGCACCTCCTGCCGCCGACACCGTCCGGCCCGCCGCCCGTCCGACCAGCCGTGCCGGCACCCGGCCATCGCCCGCCCGGCGTCGCCCCAGCCTGGGGCGCGCCGTCGCCTGGACCTACCTCGGCGGCGTCGTGCTCGTGACGCTCTTCCCGTTCTACTGGATCCTGCGCACGTCGTTCTCGAACAACTACGCCCTGATCACCCACCCGTCGTCGCTGCTGCCGGTCGACTTCACGCTCGGCGCGTTCCGCCGGGTGCTCGGCATCGCGACGTCGGCGGAGTCGCTCGCGGAGGGCGGCTCGGGCGCCAGCATCAACATCCTGCACTTCGCGCTGAACTCGCTGATCTTCGCGACGCTCTCGACCGGCCTGGTCGTGTTCTTCTCGCTGATCGCCGCCTACGCGTTCGCCCGCCTCGAGTGGCCCGGCCGGGACCTCGTGTTCTCGATCCTGCTCACGGCGCTCATGGTGCCCGGCATCCTGACGCTCCTGCCGAACTTCGTGCTGATCAAGGACCTGGGCCTGCTCAACACGTTCGGCGGGCTGATCCTGCCGGGAGCGCTGTTCTCGGCGTTCAACATCTTCTTCCTGCGCCAGTTCATGCTCGGCCTCAGCCGTGAGATCGAGGAGGCCGCGCTGATCGACGGCGCGAGCCGGCTGCGCGTGCTGTTCCAGATCACGCTGCCGATGACGTCGGGCCCCGTGACCACGCTGTCCATCCTGGGCTTCATCGGCGCCTGGAACGACTACTTCTGGCCGCTCCTGGTCACCAGCGACGACAGCGTGCGCCCGCTCACGCTCGCCCTGGCCGTGTTCAAGCAGTCGTCGCCGCAGGCCGCGCCGGACTGGGCGGGCCTGATGGCCGCCACGCTGGTCGCGGCGCTGCCCATGCTGGTGCTGTTCCTCGCGTTCGGCCGCCGGATCGTGGACTCCATCGGCTTCTCGGGGCTCAAGTGAGTACCGCACCGCGCCCGGTCCGCCTGCGCTGGACCGCGCGCGCCGCGCGCTGGGGCGAGGCGACGCCCGTGGGCAACGGAGAGATCGGCGGCATGGTGCTGGGCGACGCCCGCGGGCGCATCGGGCTCAACGACGCTTCGCTGTGGTCGGGCACCCCCGACGGCCCGCGGCGCGCGCTCGACGCCGTCGTCGCCGGCGGCGCGGGTCCCGAGCGCCTCGCCCAGGTACGGGACGCCGTCGCCCGGCACGACGACGACGAGACAGAACGCCTGCTGCGCACCTTCGAGGGCCCGTGGAGCCAGGAGTTCCTGCCGCTCGGCGACCTCGACCTGGACCTCGGCCGGATCGACACGACCGGGTACGAGCGGGTGCTCGACCTGTCGTCCGCGGTGGTCGACGAGACCTTCCTGCTGGACGGCGTGCCCGTGCGCCGCGCCACCTGGGTCTCCGCGGCCGACGGCGCGCTCGTGGTCGAGCTCGTCGCCGACTCTCCCGTCTCCGCGGTGGTGCGGCTGCGGTCGCCGCTGCGGGTCGCGGGCTCGGACGCCGGGGTGTCCGACGGCGGCCTCGCGCACCTGTCCCTGCTGGTGGAGACGCCGGTCGACGGCGCGCCGAAGCACGAGCCCGACGCCGTCGCGCACGTCTGGCGCGAGGGCGGGCCGGAGGCCGTCGGCGGATCCGGGTTCGACCCGGCCGCCGCCGTCGCCGTGGCGGTGCGCACCGACGGCGCGGCGACCGTGGTGCCCGGGACGCACGAGGTCGTGATCACCGGGGCGCGCCGCGTCCTGCTCGCGGTCACGACCGAGACGAACGCGCGCCGCTGGTGGCGGCACGAGCCGCAGGCGCCGCGCGACGAGCTCGTCGCGCGCGCCACCCGGCACGCGCAGGACGTCGCGGCGTCCGGCGCCGGAGCGCTGCGCGCCCGGCACGAGGCCGCCGCGCGCGAGCTGCTCGGCCGGTCGGGCCTGGAGCTGGGCGTCCCCGCCGGCGACGAGCCCGTCGACGTCGACGCCCTCCTGGCCGACGCGGACGACCGCGCCCTGGCGCGCGTGATCTACGCGTACGGCCGCTACCTGCTCGTCTCGTCGTCGCGGCCCGGCTCGCCGCCGGCCAACCTGCAGGGCATCTGGAACGCGTCGATGCGGCCGCCGTGGTCGTCCAACTACACGATCAACATCAACACCCAGATGAACTACTGGCTCGCCGAGCGCACCGGCCTGGGCGAGCTGCACGAGCCGCTGCTCGACCTGATCGAGCGCGTCGCCGGCGAGGGCCGTGCGGTGGCCGGCGAGCTCTACGGCGCCCGCGGCTGGGTGGCGCACCACAACACCGACCCGTGGGGGTACGCGCTGCCCGTCGGCGCCGGGCACAGCCCGACGTCGTGGGCGTTCTGGCCGATGGGCGGCCTGTGGCTCGCGGACCACCTGTGGCAGCGCTGGGAGTACGGACGCGACCGCGACGAGCTCGCGGGGCGGGTGCTCCCGCTGCTGCTCGGCGCGAGTGCCTTCGCGCTCGACTGGCTGGTGGCCGGCCCGGACGGCACGCTCGGCACCTCGCCGTCGACGTCGCCCGAGAACTTCTTCCTGCGCGCCGACGGCACGTCCGGCGCCGTCTCCACGTCGTCCGCGATGGACCTCAGCCTGATCCGGGCGACGCTCGAACGCACGCTCGCGGCCGCGGAGGCCGTGGGCGTGGCGGACGCCGCGGACGCGACGCTGCTCGACGAGATCCGCGCCGCGCTGCCCCGCATCGCGCCGCTGCGCGTGGCCGACGACGGCACCCTGTACGAATGGGGCGACGACTCGGCCTCGCTCGAACCGCACCACCGCCACCTGTCACTCCTGATCGGGCTGCACCCGCTGCATGCCGTCGACGTGGAGCGCACCCCGGAGCTGGCCGACGCCGCCCGCCGCACCCTCGACGCCCGCGGGCCGGGGGCCATGGGCTGGTCCTGGTCGTGGAAGATCGCGATGCGGGCACGACTGGGCGACGGCGACGTCGCGCGCGACCTGCTGCGCGAGGCGACCACCCCCTACCCCGGGGACCCCGACCTCGACGCGCCGCCGGACGGCTCGGAGTGGGGCGGGCTGCTGCCGAACCTGTTCTCGACGCACCCGCCGTTCCAGATCGACGGCAACTTCGGCCTGGCCGCGGCCATCGCCGAGATGCTGGTCGGCACCGGCGAGGGCACGCCCGACAGCCCGGTCCGGCTGCTGCCCGCCCTTCCGGCGGCCTGGCCCGACGGCCGGATCACCGGTGTGCGCACCCGCGGGGGCATCGCGGTGGACCTCGACTGGCGGGGCGGCCGCCCGGTCGCGCTGCGTCTGCACGACGTCGTGGGCGCCGGCCCGCGCGACGTGACCGTGAGCTTCGCCGGGCGGTCCCGGACGGTGCCCGTGGGCTCGCCCGTCGCCGCCGACAGCCTGTTCGGGGAGACCTCATGACCATCCCGGACCCCCGCGAGCCCGCCCTGCGCGCCTACCGCTCGACGCAGGAGCTGCCGGACGACTTCGCCGGGTTCTGGCGCGACACCCTCGCCGAGGCCCGGCGGTACGACGCGCCGCCGTCCGCCGTCCCGGTGGAGACCCTGCTCGGCGCGATCGACGTGCTCGACGTGACCTTTCCCGGGTTCGGCGGCGAGCCGGTGCGCGCGTGGCTCCGGCTGCCGCGGCACCGCGACGGCCTGCTGCCCGCGGTGGTCCACTTCACCGGGTACGGCGCGGGCCGCGGGCACGCGATCGACGACCTGACCTGGGCCGCGGCGGGCTACGCCCACCTGGTCATGGACACCCGCGGCCAGGGCGACGGCTCCACGCCGGACGGCCCGTGGGGCGACAGCACCGGGTACATCACGCGCGGCCTCGCGGACCCGGCCGGCTACTACTACCGGCGCGTGCTCACCGACGCGGCCCGCGCCGTGGACGCCGTCCGGCTGCTGCCGGGCGTCGACCCCGGCCGCGTGGCGGTGCTCGGCAACAGCCAGGGCGCCGGGATCGCGCTGGCCGCCGGGTACCTCGCCGACGACGTGTCGGCCGTGCTCGCCCAGGCGCCGTTCCTCGCGGACCTCCCGGGTGCGCTCACCCTGAGCGCGCACGGGCCCTACCGGGAGCTCGCCGACCTGCTGGCCCGGGACCGGGCGCGCCGCGAGCGCGCCCTGGCCACGCTCCGCTACGTGGACGTGGTCAACTTCGCGCGCCTCGCGCGCACGCCCGCCTGGTTCTCCTGCGGGCTCGACGACGACATCACTCCCCCGGAAACCGTGTTCGCCGCGCACAACGAGTACGCGGCGCAGCACGACATCACCGTCTGGCCGTCCAACGGCCATGACGCCGGCGGCAGCCTCGACCGGCAGGGCGCGCTCGACGTGCTCGGCCGCCTGCTCGGGACGACCGCCGGCCCTACCAACCCGAACCGAACCCACCCGGTCCCTTGATCGAAGAGGAATCATGAAACCGAAGCACATGCTGAGCATCGTCGCTGCAGCCGCTGTCACCGTCTCGCTGGCCGCCTGCGCGGGCGGCTCCGCCGGCGGAGCGGCCGAGGAGGGCGCCCACGCGGGCACCGTCAACTGGTGGACCTGGGACGAGAAGCAGGCGGAGTCCTACAAGACCTGCCTGCCCGCGTTCCAGGAGAAGTACCCCGACATCACGGTCAACATCACCCAGTACGCGGTGGACGACTACTTCACCAAGCTGACGGCGGGCTTCGTCGCCGGCAACGCCCCCGACGCGTTCCAGAACAGCGTGGAGTTCCTCGACTCGTACGCGAAGCAGGGCCAGCTCGAGCCGCTCGACGACTACATCGCCGAGTCGGACTACGACCTGGGCGTGTTCAACGTGGGCGTCCCCGCCTTCACGTACACGGACGACAAGCAGTACGCCCTGCCGCTCGACTGGGCCGGGTCGGCGTTCTACTACAACAAGGACATGCTCAAGGACGCGGGCCTCTCCGAGGACGACGTCCAGAACATGACCTGGAACCCGGAGGACGGTGGCACCTTCGACGAGGTCGTCGCCCGCCTCACCGTCGACGAGAACGGCAGGCGCGGCGACGAGAAGGGCTTCGACAAGGACAAGGTCGCGGTCTACGGCATCGGGGCGCTCGGCACGGCCGACTACCTCGGGCAGACCACCTGGTACCAGTTCGCCGCCTCGTCGGACTGGACGATGCGCGAGCCGGCGGCCTGGCCGACGTCCTTCGCCTTCGACGACCCGGCGTTCACCGAGACCATGGACTACCTGCGCGGCCTGTCCGACCGCGGCCTCGCCCCGGAGTTCGGCCAGTTCACCGTCGGTGACACCGAGCAGCTCGGCTCGGGCTCGGTCGCGATGATCTCCGGCGGCTCGTGGTCGGCCACGACGTTCGCCAAGCTGCCCGACATGTCGGTCGGCATCGCGCCCAACGTGCTCGGCCCGGACGGCGAGACCCGCGTGGTGATGAGCAACTCCAACGGCAACATGCTCTGGTCGGGCAGCAAGGTCAAGCAGGCGGCCTGGGACTGGATCTCGTTCATGGGCACGGCCGAGTGCCAGGAGAGCGCCGCGCTGACGTCGGGCTCGTTCTTCCCGTCCATCCCGTCGGCCATGGACGCGCTCGCCGCGGACCAGCTCGACAAGGGCGTCGACCTGAGCGTGTTCGTCAACTACGCGAAGAACGATGAGCTCGAGCCGTCGCTGGCCTACCGCAACGGCGCGGAGCTCAAGTCGGAGCTGCAGCCGCTGTTCGAGGCGTACTACAGCCACCAGCGTGACGACGACGTGTGGCAGGAGGCCGCGGACAAGGCCCAGGAGATTCTTTCCAAGTAGTGACGGCCGGCCTGGGCGCGGCGCCTCGTGCGCCGCGCCCAGGCCGAGGACGAGGTTTCCCATGAGTGCCACGCCGCCCCCGACGCCGCCGCGCCGCCCCAAGCTGCGCACGACGACGTCGGCGGAGATCTTCACGCGCATCATCACGCACGGCCCGGTGAGCCGGATCGAGATCGGCCGGCTGACCGGCCTGTCCCAGGCAAAGGTGACCAAGACGGTCAGCCCGCTGATCCGCGACGGGTTCGTGACCGTCGGCGAGCACGCCGAGAGCTCGTCCCCGGGGCGGCCCGTCTACCCGCTGAGCGTGGTGCCCCGCTCCATGCTGGCCATCGGCGTCAAGGTCAACGCCGACGAGATCGTGGCCGTCGCGGTGAGCATCGGCAACGAGGTGCTCACCTCCACCCGGCGCGCGCTCGAGCGGCACGACCCCGAGACGGTCACGCGCGAGATCGTCCGCTGCGCGCGGCGGCTGATCGACAAGCTCGGCGACAGCGCCGACCGTCTCGTCGGCCTCGGCGTGTCGGCGTCGGGCGACATCGACACGGGCTCCGGCGTGGTGCGCCACTCCCCGCTGCTGGGGTGGGCCAACGTGCCCCTGGGTGCGGCGGTCGCGCGGGAGGTCGGACTGCCGGTCGTCGTCGAGAACGACGTGCGCGCGCTCGCCCGGTCCGAGCAGTGGTTCGGGCTCGGCGTGGAGGCGGAGAGCTTCGCCATCGTCACGATCGGCGCGGGCATCGGCTGCGGCATCTACGTCAACAGCGACGTCGTGGTCGGGGCGCACGGCGTGGTCGGCGAGATCGGCCACCTGCCCCTGGCCTCCCCCGACGCCGTGTGCGTGTGCGGCCGCCGCGGCTGCGTGGAGGCGGTGGCCTCCTCGGGCGCCATCCGCGACGCCGTGCGCGCCGGCCACGGTGACCCCACGCTCACGCTCGCGGACGCCGTTTCCCTCGCGCACGCGGGCGACCGGACCGCCGTCGACGCGTTCGACCGCGCGGGCACCGCCATCGGCGCGGCCCTCGCGGTCACCGCCAACCTGGTGGACCCGGAGGTGGTGGTCATCGCGGGCGAGGGCGTCATGGAGTACGACCTGTACGAGCGCCGGATCCGCGAGGAGTTCGCGGCGCACGCGTTCGGCGCGGCGGCCAACTGCCGCCTGGTGGTGCGGCGGCACACGTTCATCGACTGGGCGTGCGGCGCGGCGGTCGCGGCGTTCCGGGACGCGCTGCTGCCCACTGCCGCCTAGGCGGGCGGGGCCGCTACTCGGGGAGGACGCAGAACTCGTTGCCCTCGGGATCGGCCAGGACCACCCAGTTCTCGTGCCGGCCGACCTGGGACGCGCCCGCCGCGACCAGGCGCGCCACCTCGGCGTCCCGGTCGGGGGCGCGGACGTCGAGGTGCACGCGGTTCTTCACGGTCTTGGGCTCGGGTACCCGGTTGAAGAACAGCCGCGGAGCGCCGGCAGGCCCCTCGACCAGCACGGACGGGTCGTCCTCCGGGTCGTGGACGCCGAGGGTGCGCAGCCGGTCGAGCTCCTCGTCGTCGTACGGGGCGACGGCGTAGCCGTCCAGGACGACCGCCCAGAACCGGGCCAGGGATGCGGGGTGGCGGCAGTCGAACACCACGTCGTGAAGTCTCGCCATGGGCCCCACCGTAGGGCTCGGGTGAGACCTGACGAGGCGGGGCGGGCCGGGACGGAAGTAGCAGGACTCCAGAGATGCCAGCCGCCCCGGGATCCCGATCGCCCGGCGTCGTGGGGCGGTGGGCAGTCGGGCGAACCGCGCGGTCCTGTGCTGCGCGGTCCTGTGCTGTGGCCCGCACGGGTGTCCCTGAGGTTTCCGTCCCCGCGACGAGCGTCTGGCGTGATCGACGAGACGACCGTCCGTTCGGGCCGCCGGCCGCCGAGTTCCAAGGGCTTCCCCCAGACGAGCAGGCGATTCTGCTGTCGGCAGATCGGGTTGGTTCGACGAGCGGTGCGAACGGGTGTGCCATATGTTGATGGCATGACGCGAACGGGTGAGGTACTGACGGCGGCGGGCGGACAGCCTGTTCGCCCTGTGCTGCCCGATGGCGACAGGGCGTCCGGTGCGCCCGTGCCCGGCGGGGTCGTTGACGTGGCGGGCGTGCGGGCGGTGCGGGAACTACTGGCAGGCATGATCCTGCCCGGAGCCACTGACACCAGGTCTGGTGCTGTTGACTCGGTCGTGGATGCGCGGGCCGTGCAGGCCGAATGCGTCGACCTGCTCGGTGAGCTGGAGGCGGTCAAGAACGCGATCACCGCGACCCAAGCACGGCTGGCGGTCGTCCTGGACGAGGCCACGCGTGCCGAGGAGGCCCGGCAGTCCATTCGCGCCGAGCGGCAGGGTCGCGGGGTGCCGAACCAGGTCGGTGCTGCGTTGCGGGTGAGCCCGCATGCAGGGGCTGGGTTCGTGAGCACGTCCCGGGTGTGGGTCACGCAGATGCCCCACACGTTCAACGCGCTGCGCTCGGGGGTGTTGTCCCAGTGGCGGGCCACGCTCCTGGTGCGGGAGACCTCCCACCTGACGGTGGAACACCGTGCCCTGATCGACGAGGAGATCTGCGGCCCGGCACATCTGGCGGAGCTGGCGAGGATGGGCACCCGCCGCCTGGTCGCCCGCATCAAGGAACTCGCCGCCCGGCTGGACGTGCACGCGTGCGTGAAGCGCAACGCGCGCGCGGTGACCGAACGACGGGTGTCCATCCGCCCGGCACCGGACCTGATGGTCTACCTGACCGCCTTGGTCCCGATGGCCCAGGGTGTCCAGGCCTACGCCCAGCTCAAGACTCACGCCCAGACCACCAAGGCCACGGGGGACGAGCGTGGGGTGGGGCAGATCATGGCCGACACCCTCGCGCACCACCGGACGCGAGCCCGGCCATGCCGAGGATGTGCCGGTCACGATCAACCTGCTCGTCTCCGACCAGACCCTTCTCGCCCGTGGCGACGAGCCCGCTGTGGTCCTTGAAGGCACCCCCGCAGGGGTCGGCACCGTCCCGGCCCCGGTCGCCCGGAACCTGGCGGCACATGCGATCGACACCGACACCGCGTGGCTGCGCTCGATCTACGTCAACCCCCACGGACGGTTGGTAGCGACCACGTCGACGTCCCGGTTCCACCCCCAGGGACTAGCGAGCCTGTTGCGGGCCCGGGAGCAGGGGATCTGTGCCACCACCTGGTGCGACGCCCCCGTGCGTCACCTGGATCACGTGACCCCGCACGCCGAGGGCGGCCCGACCAGCCTCGACAACGGTCAAGGTCTGTGCGCCCGGTGCAACCACGCGAAGCAGGCACCGGGCTGGTCACAGAAGACCACCCAGATCCACGGGCGGCACGCCGTCGAGACGGTCACTCCGACGGGGCACACCTATGTCTCGGTCGCGCCCCCACCCCCGACCCCGGTTTGGACCCCCGCCGTCGGCATGACCGGCCCCGCACCCGGCTACACCCCACGCAGCCGCTACCAGATCGGCTGCCACACCACGCCCACCCACAGCGCGATCGCCTACCGACCCAGCCCACCACGTCCGCAGCCACGCCCGGCCCACGGGCCACCTGGTCGAGCCCGCGCCCGATCACGTCGACCCGACCTCTCCTGGACTCACTCCACCTGACGCGAGGACGGGCGCGCCGCACCCGCCGGCGGGGTGACCGCGCGGGCAAAGCAGGCCGAGACCGCGACCAGCACCATGACCAGCAGGATCGCGAGCCTCAGGGTCAGGTGCTCGCCGACGAACCCGAGCAGGGGCGGCCCCACCAGGAACGCGGTGTAGCCCGCCGTGGCGACGGCGCTCACGCGGCGTGCGGCGTTCAGCGGGTCGTCTCCGGCCGCCGAAAGGGCGACCGGGAAACCCAGTGAGGCGCCGATCCCCCAGAGCAGCACGCCGACCGCGGCCGGCCAGGCGGACGGCGCGAACGACACCAGGCCGATGCCGACGATCGCGAGCAGCGCGCTGACCACCATCACCGGCGTGCGGCCGAACCGGTCCAGGAAGTACCCGCCGCCGAACCGCCCGATCGCCATGGACAGGCCGAAGAACGCGTAGATCAGCGACGCCGTCGCGGCCGACAGGTCGAACCCGTCGACCATGATCAGCGGCAGCCAGTCGTTCGCCGACCCCTCGGCCAGGGCCATGCCCAGCACGATCACGCCGATGGCCAGGGTGCGCCGCTCGCGCCACACCGCGAGGAACGCGCCAACGGTCTCGCCGAGCGGACGGCGCCGCTGCCCCGCGTCGGCGTCCTCGCGGCCGACGGCGGGCGCGAGGTTGGCCACGAGCACGACCGAGGCGACCGCCGTCAGCGCGGCGACCGCCAGCAGGTGGGCCGCCACCGGGACGTGCACCAGGTTCGCGCCCAGGCCCACGAGCCCGCCCACGCAGATGCCGAAGCTGTAGCTGCCGTGCAGGCTGGGCACCACGGTGCGCCGGAGCGCCCGCTCGACGTCGACGCCCTCGACGTTCTGCCCGATCTCGCCCGAGCCCATGCCGTACCCGAACGACGCCAGGCCCGTGGCCACGAGCCAGCCCTGCCCGGCCGCGGTGCCGAGCGCCACCACGGCGACGCCGAGCACGATCGCGACCATGCCCCACAGCACGACGAACCGGGCGCCGCGCCGGGCCACCAGGGTGCCGGCCACGGCGATACCCACCATCGAGCCCGCCGACAGCCCGGCGATGATCAGCCCCATCTCCGCCGTGCTCGCACCGGTCGCGTCACGTATGGCGGGCGTGCGGGACACCCACGTGGCCATGGACACGCCGGTCATGAAGAAGGACACGAACAGGGCGGCCCGCCGGCGCTGCGCCGACGGCGTCAGGTGCGCGCTCACAGCACCCGGGCCAGCGCGTCGAGCGCCTCCAGCGGCTCGGGCCCGACGGGGATGAAGACGCTGGACGTGACGCCTGCGCGGCCGAGCTCGTCGATTCGCTCCCGCACCTGGGCGGGCGTGCCCGCCAGCGCGAGGCGGGCGACCCACTCGTCGGGCAGGCGCTCGACGAACTCCGCGCGGGAGGCGGACGAGGCGCGCAGCGCCGCGAACTCCTCGGCGAACGGGAGCGGCGCGACGTGCGGCGCCCAGTCGGGCTCGCCGATCCACTCGAGGCCGGGCCGGGCGGTCCGCAGCGCGGCCGCCGCGTCGTCGTCGACGGCGCCGATGTTGTAGGCCACCAGCCGGTGCCCGCCCCGCGGGGCGATCGCGTCGAGGGCGGCCGCGGCGTACTCGGGGCCGACGGGCTCGGCGAGCACGGTGCCGTCGGCCACCCTGCCGGACGCCGCCAGGGACCGCGGGCCGCGCACGCCGAGCAGCAGGGGCGGCACGGCGTCGGGCACCGCCGAGGGGTCGAGCCGCAGGTCGCCGGCTTCCCCACCGCCGAGCAGGGTCCGGAGCGTGGTCACGTACTCCGCGAGGTAGGTGAGGGGCCGCGCGGGCCAGGCGCCCGCCTGCCGCATCCAGCCCGGCATGCCGTGCCCGACGCCGACGTCGGTGCGGCCGGGGTGGAGCTGCTCCAGCGTGGCGATCTCCATCGCTGCGAAGGCGGGGTTGCGCACCGCGGCGGGCAGGATCCCGATGCCGACGCGGATGCCTTCGGTCGCGCCCAGCACGGCGGCGGCCTGCACCAGCCCGCCACGGAAGCCCAGGTCCTCCACGACCCAGAGCTCGTCGAAGCCGAGCCGCTCCGCGGTGCGCGCGTACGGGAGCACCTGGGCGGCGGGCAGGTCACGCGGGAGCACGACACCGATCTGCGGAGAGGTCATGGCGCACGTTCTATCAGATCGATTCGAGGCGCGCCGAACCGCCCACGCCGGACGCCGTCGCGGGGCCGCTCAGGTCGCCGAGGCGGGCAGCGTGACGTCGAGCCGGAAACCCTGCGGCACGTGCGCGGCCCGCACGTCCCCGCCGTGCGCCTCGACGATGCCTCGGACGATGGCCAGCCCGAGCCCCGCGCCGGGCGACCCAGCGGCGGGCGATCCGGAAGGGACCCCCGCGTCGGGTGTCCGGGCGGCGCTGGCCCGCCAGCCGATCTCGAACATGCGCGTGAGGTCCTCGCCGTCGACGCCGCTGCCCTGGTCGAGCACGGAGAGCACCAGCCGGTCGCCGCGCTGTTCCGCGGAGACCAGGACCTCGGACCCGGCCGGGGCGTGGCGGATGCTGTTGGTCAGCAGGTTCACCACCACCCGGGTCAGCTCGTGCGGGTCGGCGCGCACCGTCCGGCCGGCGACGCCCGCGTGCTCGATGCCGATCTGCTTCGCGACGGCGAGCTGGTGCACGTCCGCCACGGCGTCGGACACCACGTCCAGCAGCGCGACGTCCTCCCGGCGGAGCCGCAGCGCGCCGCTCTGGATCTGCGACAGCTCGAACAGGTCGTCGACCAGCCGGTTCATCGTGGCGACCTGCACCCGGATGCGCCGGACGTAGTCGGCCGGGTCCGCGACGGCGCCGTCGTCCAGTGCCTCGGCAAGGGCGCTGACCCCGGTCAGCGGGGTGCGCAGGTCGTGCGAGATCCAGGCGAAGAACTGGCGGCGTGCCGCATCGAGCTGCTCGATCTCGGCGCGGGCCGCGGCGAGCCGCTCCGAGGCGACGGCGAGCTGCGTGGAGAGGTCGGCGAGCTCCCTGGCCGCGTAGGCCTCGGGGCTGACGACGGCGCCGCGGCCCACGCGCTCGACCGCGTCCCCCAGGTGGGTGAACGACCGGCTCACGGCGCGGGCGGTGAGCAGGATCGTGGTGAGGCTCAGCACCGCGGACAGCCCGACCACCCACAGGAGCACCTGCAGGTCGTGCAGCGAAAGGTACATCAGGGCCGCGATCACGAGGGTCGAGCAGACGATGGACGCGATCGCCGCGACCACCAGGACCACGAACGGGGCGGTGACCGAGCGCTGCCGGCGGCGGCGCAGGACCAGGAGCGCGAGCAGCGTGATCGCCGCCGTGCACACCGCGGCGGTTGCGAGGATGAGCAGCAGGTCGACCGGGGTGAGCATCATGCGGCGGCCCCGACGGTGAAGCGGTAGCCGCGCCCCCACTCGGTGAGCAGGTAGCGCGGGAACCGCGGCTCGGGCTCGATCTTCTCGCGCAGCCGCCGCACGTGCACGGTCACGGTGGACGCCTCGCCGAAGCTCCAGCCCCACACCTCGCGCAGGAGGTCGTCCCGCGTCAGGGTGCGGTCCGGGTTCTGCAGCAGGAACAGGAACAGCTCGTACTCCCGGGACGTGAGCGTCATCTCGGCGTCGGCCGCCCAGATGCGCCGGTGCGCGGGGTCGACGCGGAACGGCCCCAGTGTGAACGGCGACGGCGCGACGTGCAGCCCGCGGCTGCGCCGGACCAGGGCGTCGATCCGGAGCTGGAGCTCCCGCAGCGCGAACGGCTTGACCACGTAGTCGTCGGCGCCGTGCTCCAGCCCGTCGATCCGCTGCTCCACGGCGTCCAGGGCGGTGAGCATGATGATCGGCGTGCGCGGCGCGGCCGCGCGGACCTGGCGGCACAGCTCGTCGCCGCTGACGCCGGGCAGCATCCGGTCCAGGACCAGCACGTCCGGGCGCGCCGTGCGCAGTGCGTCGCGGGCCACGAGCCCGTCGCGCAGCGCCGTGACGGCGTACCCGCGGCCGCCCAGGTAGTCGGAGACCACGGCCAGGACGGTCTCGTCGTCCTCGACGACCATGACCTCGACGCGTGCTCCCATGCCCGGCAGCGTAACCGCGAGCGCACCGGCCGAGTTGTTACGCCCCTGCAAGACTCCCGCGTCCGCGAGGCCGCCCAGCCCAGGTTCGACGACGTCGCCGTGGTGGTGGTCGCCTGGCCGGGGCTCGCGTCGCGCGTGTCGGTGGCGGCGCTCGTCGAGCGGTCGAGTCCTGGGTGAGGCTAGGCCTGCGCCCGCCACGGTCCCCACGGCGTGCCGGGCTTCTCGTTGCGCGTCCACCACTGCGCCACGTAGGTGCGGCCCTCGTGCACGGCCACGGACCCGGCCTCGAAGATGCGCGACGGCGTCCACCGCGCCGCGCCGTCCTGCTCGGCGATCTGCTCCCACGGCCCGTACGGCGCACCCGGCTCCTGGCCGCGCGTCCACCACGCCGCCCGCCACGTGGAGCCCTCGTACGAGATCTCGTCACCCGCGGTGTAGACCGCCGACGCGTCCCAGGCGGGGACGGCCGGGGCGCAGGCGTCGTCGCACACGCTGAACGAGGCCAGCACGGCCTTGTGGTCGGACGGCCAGACGGCGTCCGGCGTGCGGATCTCGTCGGCGCTGTCGTCCTCGACCCGCTCGTTCCGCACGATCGTCGACTGCGGCCCCACCACGGCCGCGTCGTCGATCGTGACCCGCTCGTCGGGCGTGACGAACACGTAGTCGATCCGGTCGCGCTCGTCGGCCTCGGGCGCCCAGGTGAGCTCCGACGTCGGGAAGAGCGGGTTGTCGGACGGCCAGGTGACGCCGGGGTTCGCGACCGGGTCGGGGTAGACCTCGCGGAACGCGTCGACCAGCCCGCCGTCGAGCAGCATCTTCGTGGACTGCCACGGGATCACCAGGCCGTTGTGGTCCTGCAGGTCCGCGGTCTCCTCCGTCCAGTCCTGCACCGACGGCTCGTTGAAGTCGCCGCCGACCACGGCGATGCGGCCCGCGGCACGCTCGGCCTGGACGTCGGCGACGAGTGCGGCTGCCGTGGCCGGGCGGCCGGACTGCCGGTTGGCCTCCAGGACCGCGTCCACGTCGGTGACGGGGCCGCCCGGCAGCTTGTCCCACGTGTCCCAGCCGTCGGGCCAGTCGCCCTGTACCGCGCCGCCGTAGCCGCGCGGCAGGTACGTGGCGTACCAGCGGTACTCCAGGTGGCCGCCGTAGGCCACCACCTCGGTGCCGTTCACGTCGAGCACGGCCTTGGTCCACCAGCGGTCGACCGTGCTGGTCTCCAGGATCGGGTAGCGCGACACGATGCCGGTGTCGGTCGCGGTCACGTGGTCATAGCCGAGCAGCGCGGCCACCTGCGCGGGCGCGTCGCCCTGCTCGGGCAGGAACGTCACGTCGGCGTCGGTCTCCGTCAGGATGTCGGCGATCTCCCGCGCGCCGTCGTCGATCTGCGTGCCGCCGTGCCACACGTTGAACGCGAGCACGTTGAGCTCGCTCACGCCGTCCACCTCGGGCTTGGGCTCGGCCGCGGCGGCCACGGGTGCGGTGGCCAGCGCGGCGATCGTCGCGGCGGCCGTCGTGCCGGCGGCGACGGTCGCGAGCAGCCGTCGAAGGCGTACGGGTGCGGATGACATCAGTGTTCTCCCCGGTTCGGAAATCGGTGCGGACGCGACGCTACGAGGCACGCGTGGCCGGACCATGGCCAGGAGGTGAACGCGCCCGGGGTTGATAGGTCGCATCATCACCTTGACCCCCGGACCGCGCACGCAAGAGATTCGACCCCGAACGGCCCGGGCGGCATCCGCGCCGCCGCGCACCGGAGCGCGGCGACCGCCGGGCCTGAGCGGAGTCACCATGGAATCGGACCGCAAGCTGCTGCTGGACCGGCGCAGCCTGATCCTGGGCTCGGCGGTGCTCGGCTCGGCCGCCGCCCTCGGCGTCGCCTCGCCACCCCGCGCGGCCGCCGCCGTGCCCGGCTTCCCCACGTTCAACCGGGTCGGCGCCGCCCTGGACAAGTCGGCCCTGGCCTACAACCCGACCAACGAGCTCATCTTCCCGTCGATCCGCAACGTCGCCGGCACGGTCCAGAACCCCCTGGGCAACTGGTACATGTACTACGCGCCGCACGACGCGCCCGGCGGGATCTGCCTGGCCTACGCCGACTCCCTGAACGGCCCGTGGCGGGAGTACCCGGGCAACCCGATCATCTCCCGCACCTGGTCGCCCCACTACTCCGTCAGCCACGTCTCCAGCCCGCACGCGGTCTGGAACGCCGCGGACGGCCGGATGTACCTGTACTTCCACGGGGAGAACACCACCACCCGAGTCGCGTCGTCGGCCGACGGGCGGAGCTTCACCTACGAGGGCACGGTCCTGACCACCGCGATGATGCCCTCGAACGTCACCGAGACGTCCTACGCGCGGGTGTTCCCGCACCCCACGAAGTCCGACACCCAGATCATGCTGTTCATGGGCATGCAGGCCGGGACCCGCAAGATCTTCATCGGCTGGTCCAACCGGCTCACCTCGGGCTGGCAGTTCAAGCCCCAGCCGCTGATCTCGCCGGCCGCGGGCGAGGGCGGCCAGCTCTCCGGCGCCCACTACTGGTCGCGCAACGGGGGCGGTCACGTGGTCTATCACGGCGGTTCCGGCAGCATCCACGTCGCCGACGTCGGCACCAGCTTCGACCGGGAGAACCACCTGGGCGTGCTGTACACCGAGCCGGTCGCCACGCGGGCCGCCGCCCCGAGCTTCGCCGAGGAGGGCGGCCGGCTGTACATGTTCTACGAGGCCGGGCAGCGCTCGAGCACCAACATCGCGGTGGCCCGCACGAGCTAGGGCACCCGGGCCGGCCGAGCCCCGGCGCTCAGCCGGTCCGGGCGGTCTCGCCGGCGACCGCCGCCCACCGTTCGGCACGCAGCAGCAGGAACATCGGCGGGAGCATGAGCAGCACCCACGCCAGCTCCATCCACCCGAAGAGCCACAGGGCGAGGTAGAAGACGATCACGCACCGGTAGGCGAACCGGGTCAGGCGGCCGCCGCACATCGCCAGCACCCCCACCACTGCCTCGAACGCCGCCAGCATGCCGATGAACAGGACCTGGTTCGGTTCCACGACCTCGTGCCACGTGTCGGTCACCCAGCCGAAGAACGACGGGTCGGCGAAGTCGCCGTAGTCGACCCCGGTGACGAGGTTGACCAGGTGCACGACCGCGCCGCCCAGGAGGAACAGGACGCCCACGGCGCCCCGCCCCACGTACCGCGCCACCGAGCTCCGGTAGGCCAGCAGGCCCGCAACGACCGTCGCGATCCCGCAGGTCACCCACAGGATGATCACGAGCATCGCGTCCTGCACGGTCATCACCTCCGCCGGGTCCGTGCCGAGCCGAGCCCGTGCCGCACTCCTGGTACCAGTCTCCGCCGGCCGGGACCGGCGGACAGGAGCCGAAGGTCCCGCCGGCCCCGGCATTGGTCCCTCACCCGGGACCCGTGACCTGTGTCACGGGGTCCCGCACACGTCCTAGCATGTGGCGACCGACCGTCGTCGCCGACAAAGGAGCCCCTTCGTGGACGTCCCGTTCTACTGGGTGGACGTGTTCGCGGCCACGCCGCTGACCGGCAACCCCCTCGCCCTCGTCCCCGACGCGGACGCCCTCCCGGAGCACACGATGGGCGCCGTCGCGCGGGAGCTCAACCAGTCGGAGACGACGTTCCTGGTGCGGCCCGACCGCCCCGGCGCGGACCACCGGCTGCGCTCGTTCACCCCCGGTGGCGTCGAGGTCTTCGGCGCGGGGCACAACGCGATGGGCGCCTGGATCTGGCTGGCGCTGTCCGGCCGGCTGGACCCGGACCGGGACACGTTCGTGCAGCAGATCGGCGACGACCTGCTGAACGTGCGGGTGTCCGGGCGGCCCCCGTCGGCCGTCGAGGTCTCGATGGAGCAGTCCGCCCCGCGGTTCCTGGGCCGCGTCGAGGACCGGGCCGCGCTAGCCGCCGTCCTGGGCCTGGCTGCCGAGGACCTCGACGCCGACCGGGTCGCCGAGGTGGTCTCCACCGGCGCGGAGCACCTGCTCGTGCCCCTGCGGAACGCCGCGGCGGTCGACTCCGCCGAGCCGGACACGGCCGGGCTGCGCGCGCTGCTGGCCGACGCCGGCGCCGAGGGCTGCTACCTCTACACGGTGCGTCTCGACGACCCAGCGGCCCCTGTCGCCACGGCCCCCGACGCCGCGACCGGTGTCAGCGCCTACACCCGGTTCTTCAACCCGACCGTGGGGATCGCCGAGGACCCGGCGACGGGCACCGCCGCCGGTCCCCTGGCCGCCGTCCTGGTCCGGGACGCGCTCGCGCCCGACCCTGCGCGGATCGTCGTCGAGCAGGGGCGCAAGCTCGGTCGTCCCAGCCTCATCACGCTCGGCGTCGACGGGCCGCTGGTGACGATCAGCGGCTCCGGGATCGTCGTCGCCGAGGGGACGCTGCACCTGTGAGCCGGGCGGCTGACCTGCCCGACCGGCTGGAGATCTCGGGGACGACGTTCGCGCGCGTCGAGTCGCCCGGGACGCTCGCCTGCTGGACGGCGACCGCGGGACCCGCCGACGACCTCCCGCCCGTGAGCGTCGTCATGGAGCCGGCCGCGGCGCCGGACCAGCGGGCGTCGGACCTGGCCGCGGTCGTCCTGGCCCGGTTCGGCGAGCTCGCCGACGTCGGCGCCGACTACCTGCGGCACCGGCTCCGGGAACCGGGGTTCGGGCTGAGCGGCGCCGAGCTCGGGATGCTGGACGCCGCGGGGCCGCCGTTCGCCGAGCCGGCGGCCGTGGTCTGGGCGGACGGGACCTGGCTGCTGCGGTTCGCCGAGTCCGACCTCGCCATGGCTGACCCGTACGGGATCGGCGTGCTGTTCGAGGGCACGGTCCCGTCCGGAGTCGAGGACCTCTCGGAAGCCGACCTGCTGTAGGACCGGCGGTCAGGGCACCTCGACCACGATCTTGCCCAGGTTGTCCCCCGCCGCCAGCCGAGCGAACGCGGCGGGCGCCTCCTCCAGCGGGCAGACCTCGTCGATCACGGGCACGACGGCGCCGTCGGTCACCAGGGCGGTGACCTCCTCCAGGTCCGCGCGCGACTGGGGCACCATCAGCACGCCCACCTGCTTGCCGGTGGATCCCTTGAGCACGGGACCGGCGGCGAACGTCGCCAGCAGCACGCGCGTGCGGCCGCCGACCATGAGGTAGGCGCCGCCGGTCCGCAGCGCACGGTGCACCCGGTACGGCGAGCGGGAGGCCACCAGGTCCACCACCCGGTCGTACCGGTCACGCTGGTCGGCCCAGTCGCAGCGCTCGAACGCGATGGTGTCGTCGGCACCGAGCCGGAGCAGGTGGCCGGCCTTGTCGCTCCGGTCCACGGCCGTGACCCGGGCACCGAGATGCTTGGCCAGGCCGATCACGAGCGCGCCGCCCGCGCCGCCCGCCCCGTTGACCAGCAGCCGGTCACCCGGGTGCAGACCCCGGGTGGCCCGCAGCGCGATGCACCCCGCCTGCGGGATCGCCGCGGCCTCGACGAACGAGAGGGCGGCCGGCTTGCGGGCGAGCAGCCGCGGCGACGTCGCGACGTACTCCGCGAGCCCGCCCCGGTAACCCGCCAGCTCACCGAACACGTCGTCCCCCGGGGCATGTCCGGTCACCGACCGTCCCACCGCGACGACGGTCCCGGCCACGTCCGACCCGGGCACCGGGTTGCGCGGCCGGCGCAGCCCGCCCACCCGGGCGTACGCCGGCCGGCCCACGAGGTTCTCGCGGTCCGACCCGTTTAGCGAGACAGCGCGGACCCGGACCAGCACCTCGTCGTCCGCCGGGACGGGGTCGGGGAGGTCACCGACCTCCACCACGTCGGCGCTGCCGTACCGGTCCTGGATGACGGCCCGCACGATGCCCTCCTGTCACGTGGTCGAGGGCCCCACCGTAGCCGCGCCGGGCGACCGGCGGGGGTGTTCGGGACGGGTTCACCCGGTGGTCAGGCTCCGGGTCGCCGCCCCACCCACGCCTTCGCCGGGTCGGGCCGGCGGTACGGACCCGCCGTGCTCGTCGTCTTGCCGAGCGCGACGAGCGACTCCGCGAGCCGCACCGCGCTGGTCACGCTGTCCAGCACGGGCACGCCGAGACGCCGTTCCAGCTCGACGTCGAGCCCGGCGAAGCCGGCGCAGCCGAGCACCAGGGCGTCGGCGCCCGCCGCGACGAGCCGGGCGCCCGCGGACTCCAGGGCCCGCGCCGTCTCGGCGACGTCGCCGATGTCGAGCACGGCGACGTCGGCCGCGGCCACGCCTGCGCACCGCCCGAGGACTCCGGCGGTGCGCAGCGAGTCCTCGATGCCGGGCACCGCGGTGGCGACCGTCGTCACCACGCCGAACCGGTGGGCGACGAGGCAGGCGAGGAAGGCCGACGCCTCGGTGATGTCGACGACCGGCACGTCGATCGCCTGCCGCAGGCCCTCCCGGCCGTGCTCGCCGTAGCCGGCCATGATCACGGCATCGTACGGGTCCCTGTGGGCGAGCACGGCGTCGAGCACCGCGAGCGCCGTCGCGTAGCTCTCGAAGTAGCCCTCGGCGGAGGCGGGACCCCAGGACGGGGTCAGGCCCACGACGGTGGTGCCGGGCGACGCCGCGCCCGCGGCGACCGCCGCGATCGCCTCGGTCATGGCGCGCGTGGTGTTGCAGTTCACGACCAGGAGCGTGGTCATACGAGCTCGCCGTCGGCGGCCACGACGCGGCCGGCGTGGATCACCGTGCGCCCGGGGAGCCGGTCCATGACCGCCGACGTCGGCGTCTCGCCGCGCAGGATCACCAGCTCCGCCGGGTCGCCGACGGTGATCCCGGGGTGGTGGCCGACGCCGGTGAGCCGCGGCGTCCGCCCGTCGATGACGGACGCCCCGCCCCAGGTGGCGACGGCGAGGCCGAGCTCGATGAGGTCGTCGCGCGACCAGCCCTGCGAGTGGGCGAGCAGCCAGGCGCGCTCCAGCATGTCGGCGTTGCCCCACGGGGACCAGTAGTCGCGCTGGCCGTCCATGCCGAGGCCCACGCGCACGCCCGCGGTGACCATGCGTTCCAGCGGCAGCTCGAGGCGCCCGCCGGGGGCGATCGTGGTGACGGCGACGTCCAGCTCGGCGAGCTCGTCGACCGTCCGTTCGACGCCCGCGAGCCCGGAGCCCAGCGCGAAGGCGTGCGAGACGGTCACACGGCCCTGCATGCCGAGCGCGCGTACGCGCTCGGTGACCAGGCTCATCGAGAAGAGGCCGAGCTCCCCCGGCTCGTGCAGGTGGATGTCCACGCCCTTCTGATGGCGTTCGGCGAGCTCGAACACCGTGTCGAGGTGGCGCCGCGGGTCGCGGTCGATCTCGCAGGGGTCGATGCCGCCCACGAGGTCGCCGCCGGCGCGCAGCGCCTCGTCCATGAGCTCGGGTACGCCCGGTTCGAGGTGGATGCCGACCTGTGGGAACACGACGATCTCGACCGACGCCGACGCGGAGTGGGCCTCGCGCGCGGCGAGCACGCCCTCGAACTTCTCCAGCTTCGAGTCGGCGTCGACCTGGGCGTGCGAGCGCACGCGGGTGGCGCCCAGGGCGATCATGCGGCGCAGCGTCTCGGTGGCCCGGTCGGCCACGGGGGCCTCGGCCGTCCGCCAGTGCGCGCGGTCGTTCATGATCCGGTCCCACCGGGTGGGTCCCGCGCTCAGCGGGCGGAAGGGCAGGCCGAGGCGCGTGGAGTCGAGGTGCACGTGCACGTCGGAGAACGAGGGTACGAGGATGCCGTCGTCGCCCGCGATCTCGGCCGCGCCGACGGCGGCCGTGCCCGCCGGGACGACCTCGCTCACGAGGCCGTCGTCGAGCACGACGTCGGCGGGGGCGCCGCCCCACGGGCGGACGGAACGGATGACGGTGCGGGGCATGGGGTTCCTCCAGGGGGCGGACGAGGGTGGGGGCGGACGGCGGTGGGCGCCGGACGGTCCCGGCACCCACCGTCGTCCGGCTACTCGGCGAAGGTGACGTCCTTGAGCACGTACTCGCCGTCCACGCGGGGCTCCCAGGTGATGTCGGGGCTCACCGCGTAGTCGGCCATCGGGGTGTAGAGCGGGATCAGGTAGGCGTTGTCCCAGTTGACCTGGGAGAGCTCGGCGAACACGGCCTCCCGCTCGGCGCCGTCGACCGTGCGCTGCCGCTCGACCAGCTCGGTGGCCTCCGGCGACCTGGCGTAGTCGTTCTGACCGCCGGCGAAGAAGTTGGTGGCGGGCATGTCGGCGTCCATCGTGGTGGGCGCCCACGTGTTGAGGAACAGGCCCTCCATGTTCACGGTGCCGTAGATCTTGTTCGAGAGGCTCGCCTGGTCCATCCCGATGAGCTCGACCTTGATGCCGACGGCGTCGAGGTAGCCGGCGATCGCCTGCGCCACCTCGGAGCTGAGCGGGATGCGGCCGTCGGTCGCGTACTCGAAGGGGATCGCCTCGCCGTCGTACGAGGACTGCGCGAGCAGCTCCTCGGCGGCCTCGGGGTCGAAGCCGGGCGCCTCGGCGTCCGCCGCGTGGCCGGTGACGTTGGGCGCGACGGGCTGGTCGTTCGCGACGGCACGGCCGCCGAGCGCCTGCGCCACGAGCTCCTCCTTGTCGATCGCGAGCTGGATCGCCCGGCGCACGAGCGGGTCCTCGAGCGCGCCCTTCGTGGAGTTGGTGCCGAGGAAGATCACGCCGTTCGACTCCCGCGACGCGATCTCGGCCCCCGAGCCGTCGACCGCGGAGACCTGGTTGGGCGAGATGAGCGCGACGTCCAGGCTGCCCGCGATGACGCCGTTGAGGCGCGCCTCCTCGTCGGCGACGGTCTGGAAGGTGAGCGTGTCCACCTCCGGGGCGCCGCCCCAGTAGTCGTCGTTGCCCTCCAGCACGTACTCGACGCCGCGCGTCCAGCTCACGTACGTGAACGGCCCGGAGCCCACCGGCGCCTCGACGAAGCCCTCCGGGCCGAGCTCGGTGTAGACGTCCTCGGGCACGATCGACACCGCGGTGGTGATCGACGGCCACGGCGAGAACGGGGAGCTGAGCGTGAACACGACGGTCGTGTCGTCCGTGGCCTCCGCCGACTCGAGCATCCCCATGTAGCCGCGGATGTCGGAGTCGGGCGTGGCCAGCACCTGGTTGTAGCTGAACGCGACGTCCGAGGCCGTGAGGGGTTCGCCGTTGTGGAAGGTGACGTCGTCCCGCAGCGTGAAGGTCCACTCCGTGAAGTCGTCGTTCGGGGTCCATCCGGTCGCCACGGACGGCTCGATCTCGCCGTCGGCGTTGAGCGTGGTGAGCTGGTCGTAGAGGTTGTAGTAATAGTTGAAGCCGGCCAGCGAGCCCTCCACGAGCGGGTCGGGCTGCCGCTCGGGCTCGGTGACGGCGCCGACCGTGAGGTCGTGCGAGACGGCGGTGGTGCCGCTGGCGGCGGAGCAGCCGCCGAGGGCGAGGGCGGCCACGAGGGCGACGCCGGCCGCGGCAGGTCGGGTGAGGTGTCGGAGCATGCTCAGTTCCTTACGGTTCGGGTGCTGCTCGGGAGTGGGTGCTGCTCGGGTGGGAGCGGGTGTCAGGGGCGGGGCGGCGCGCCCGGGCGCAGGTACGGGTCCGGGTGCGGGATCGACGCCAGGAGGGACGCGGTGTACGGGTGCCGCGGCGCGTCGAAGATCTGGTCGCGGTCGCCGGTCTCGACGATGCGGCCCTGCCGCATCACCGCGACCCGGTCGGAGAGGTGGCGCACGACGGCGAGGTCGTGGGCGATGAACAGGTACGACAGGCCGAGCCGCTCCTGCAGGTCCATGAGCAGGTTCACCACCTGTGCCTGCACCGAGACGTCGAGCGCCGAGACCGGCTCGTCGAGCACGAGGATCTCGGGGCGCAGCGCGAGTGCCCGGGCGATGCCGATGCGCTGGCGCTGGCCGCCGGAGAACTGCGCCGGACGGCGCTGCTGCACGTCGGCGTCGAGACCCACCTCGGCCAGCAGCTCCACGACCCGCTCGGGCGCGTACCGCCCCGCGATGCGCAGCGGTTCCGCGACGATGTCGTGCACGCGCATGCGCGGGTCGAGCGACGAGTACGGGTCCTGGAAGACGAGCTGGACGCTGCTGAGCACCTTGCGGCGCGCCGCCGGCGCGAGCCCCTGCATGCGCTGCCCGAGGATCGAGACCGAGCCGGACGCCGGGGTGTTGAGGCCGAACACGGTGCGCACGAGCGTGGACTTGCCGCAGCCCGACTCGCCCACGAGCCCGAGCGTCTCGCCGCGGCCGAGCGTGAGGCTCACGCCGTCGACGGCGTGCACCACGCTGCGGCCGCGCAGGCCGCGCCGGGACGTGAACCGCACGTGCAGGTCGTCGATCTCGAGCACGGCGCTCATGCGGTCACCGCCCGGGCGAACTCGAGCGTGCGGTCGGCGTGGTGGCACGCGGACTCGTGCGTGACGTCCGCCGCCGGCCGCAGCTCGGGGCGCGTGGTGCCGCACAGCTCGGACCGCGCCGGGAGCTCGCAGCGGGTCGCGAACGCGCACCCCGGTGGGCGGCGGGTCGGCGCGGGCGGCGACCCGGGGATGGCGTACGCGCGCGACCCGGCCCGCTCGGCCGACAGCAGGCTGCCGAGCAGCCCGGCGGTGTACGGGTGCCGCGCCTCGTCGAAGACGGTCCACACCGTGCCGCGCTCGACGATCCGGCCGGCGTACATGATGCAGATCTCGTCGGCGACCTGCGCCACGAGGCCCAGGTCGTGCGTGATGAGCACCATCGCGGCGCCCGACGTCGCCCGCGCGTCGGCGAGCACGTCCATGATCTGCGCCTGGATGGTCACGTCGAGCGCCGTGGTGGGCTCGTCGGCGATCAGCAGCGCGGGCCGGTTCGCCATGGCCATCGCGATCACCGCGCGCTGGCGCATGCCGCCGGACCACTGGTGCGGGTAGCTCCGGGCGCGCTCGGCGGGGTCGGGCACGCCCACCTCGGTGAGCAGCTCCTCGACGCGGGCCAGCACCTGGGCACGCGGCGTGCGCGGGTGGTGGGCGCGGACGGCGCGGGCGATCTGCGCGCCGACCCGCTTGACGGGGTTGAGCGCCGTCATCGGGTCCTGGAAGACCATCGCGAGCTCGTTGCCGCGCAGCGCCCGCAGCTCGCGCTCGGGCAGGGTGAGCAGGTCCTGGCCGCGGAACCGCACGGTACCGGAAAGCACCTCGAGCCCCTCGGGCAGCAGGCCGAGCACGGCGGCCATCGTCAGGCTCTTGCCCGAGCCGGACTCGCCGACCAGGCAGAGCACCCGCCCCTCGTGCACGGTGAAGCCGACGCCGTCGACGAGGCGCACCTCGGCGCCGTCGGCGTCGCGGTAGCCGACCGACAGGTCGTCGACGCGCAGCAGCACTGGCGTGGTCATGTGGTCCTCACTTCCGTCGCCGTGCCGAGCGCAGGTCGCGCTCGGCCGTGAATCGCTGGCTGATCAGGTTGGTGCCGATCACGACCAGGAAGATCGCGATGCCGGGCACCACCGAGAGGTACGGCGCCTGCCGGATGTACTTCTGGCCCTCGCTGATGAGCAGGCCCCAGCTCGGCACGGGCGGCTGCACCCCGAGGCCGAGGTAGTCGAACGAGCTCGTGAGCAGCAGCACCGCCCCGATGTCGCTGGAGGCGAGGATGAGCATCTGCACGGCGACGCCCGGGGCGATGTGCCGGCTGATGGTCCAGGTGGCGGAGGCGCCCTGGATGCGCGGGACGAGCACGAAGTCGCGGTCGCGCAGGGTCATGGCCGTGCCGCGCGCGACGCGGGCGTAGCCCACCCAGTAGGTGGCCGCGAGCGTGACGACCATGAGCCACACGCTCGGGCCCACGGCCGCCGACAGCGCGATGAGCACGAGGATCACGGGCATCGCGAGCTGCACGTCGGCCCAGCCCATGAGCACGTTGTCGAGGCGGCCGCCGTGGTAGCCGGCGAGCAGGCCGACGACCATGCCGATGATCGCGTTGACGACCACCACCAGCAGCACGATGCCGAGCGAGACGAGCCCGCCGAGGGCCAGGCGGCTCGCCAGGTCGCGGCCGAGCATGTCGGTGCCGAGCGGGTGGGCGGCGTCGGTCAGCGGCGGCACGAACGCGCGCGACAGGTCCTGCGCGTACGGCGCGTAGAGCGGCAGGAACGGGGTGACCACGCAGAAGAGCACGACGGCGGTCACGAGCGCGACACCCGTCCGCTCCAGCGGGGTGAGGCCGGCGGCCGCGGCGACGACGCGCGCCGCCGGCGGCTTCCTGACCAGGTCGGTGTCGGTCATCAGGCGCGCCTCACTCTCGGGTCGATGAGCGCGCTCGCGGCGTCGACCAGCAGGTTGGACAGGATGAACAGGGCGGCGACCACGATCAGCCCGGACTGCACGACCGGGAAGTCGCGCGAGTAGACGGCGCTGAGCATGAGCTGGCCCATGCCCGGCCAGGCGAACACGTTCTCGACGATCACCAGCCCGCCGAGGAACGAGCCGAGGTTGATGGCGGCGATCGTGAGCACCGGCAGGGACGCGTTGGGCAGCAGCTCGCCCACCACCACGCGGAACCGGTTCTCGCCGCGGGCCACCGCGGTCCGCGCGTAGTCGAGCCGCCCCTGCTCCGACAGCGAGTTGTCGAGCAGCCGGGTGTAGACCACGAACTGCGCGGTGGCGATGGTCAGCGCCGGCATGACGATCGCGAGCGGGTCCCGGTTGCCGAGCGAGGGCAGCCAGCCCAGCGTCACCGAGAACACGAGCACGAGCAGCAGCCCGAAGAAGAAGTCGGGGATGGCCTGCCGTGCCGAGCCGAGGCCGAGGAACGTGGTGCGCAGCGTGCGGCTGCGCGCGAGGTGCGTGGTGATGGTCGCGGCGAACGCCAGCACGAGCCCTAGGGCGAGGCCGATCGCGCCCAGGCTGAGCGACGCGGGCAGCCGCTCCAGCACGAGGTCCATCGACGAGACGCCGGCCTGCCGGTACGAGTCGCCGAAGTCGCCACCGAGGATGCCGCGCAGGTACTCGACGTACTGCACCGGCAGCGGCTGGTCGAAGCCGAGCCGCGTGTTGAGCTCGTCGATCTGCTCCCGGGTCGCGTTCTCGGTCAGCAGCAGCGCCGCGGGGCTGCCGCTCAGGCGGCCGAGCAGGAAGGCCACGGTGACGACCACGAAGATCGTCGCGAGCGCCTGCAGCGTTCGGGTGACGAGAAATCTCGCCATGGAGCACTCACCCCCTTCGAGGTTGTTCGAAGTGATCTGTATACAGATTGGGCTGGATTTGTTTCATCTGCGTATCGGTCGGTTTCGGGTGAGTGAAACCTCCGAAGTGGGCCCGAGGGGCTTGTGACCCCGGAGAATCCCTGGAATTATGCGAGAGTTTCCGGCCCCTCGGCGCGTGGAACAGTGACTGCGGATGCGCGCGAAACGGGTCTGCGCAGAGCACGATCGACCGGGGGTCCGGCCATCTGGGATACAGAAACGAGTTCAGGAGGTCGCATGACCACACGCGTGCTCACGTCGGAGCAAGTGGAAGGACTGGTGGAGCCGGCAGGGCTCCTCGCCTCGCTCGACCAGGCGCACCGCTGGCTCGCGGCCGGGCTGGCGGCCCAGCCCGCCCCCCACGCCTTCCGGGCACCGGGCGACCGCACCGCGGACGGGCCGGCGGTCGTCCCCATGACCTCGTTCGCCCCGGAGCTCGGGCTGTTCGCGGTGAAGGTGCTCGCCGACCGACCCCGCGACCGGGCCGCGGGACTGCCCGCGCAGCGCTCCACCATCTCGGTCTACTCGGCCGAGACGGGCGAGTGCGTCGGCCTCCTCGACGGGCGCGCCGTCACCCGGCTGCGCACCGCCGCCGTGACCGCGCTCGCCTCCCGCGCGCTGGCCCGTCCCGGCGCGCGCACCGTCGCCCTGCTCGGGGCGGGCGCGCTCGCCCGCGAGCACGCACTGGCGCTCGCCCACGTGCTCGACCTCGACGAGGTGCGCGTGTGGTCCCGCTCGGGGGTCCGGGGCGGCGAGCTCGCCGACTCCCTCAAGGCGGCAGGCCTGCCCGCGGTCCCGACCGCCGACGCGCGCGCCGCCGTCGACGGGGCCGACGTCGTCTGCACTCTCACCCCGGCCGAGACCCCGATCCTGCGGGCGGACTGGCTCTCCCCCGGCACGCACGTCAACGCCGTCGGCTCGCCGCCCCGGCCCGAGTTCTCGGAGGTGCCGCCCGAGGTCTTCGCCCGCGCCGCCGTCACCGTCGTCGACGCGCGGGCCGTGGCGCTCGCCGACTCGGGCAACGTCCGCAACGCGATCGTGGCGGGCGCGCTGCGGGAGGCCGACCTCGTGGAGCTCGGCGAGGTGCTGGTCGGCCACGCCCCGGGACGCACGGAGGCGGCCGACCTCACGGTGTTCAACTCCGTCGGGCTCGGGCTGCAGGACCTCGCCGCCGCCGACCACGTGCTGCGTCGGGCGGCGGACGCGGAGGCTGGGACGATGGTGCGCACGCGGGCATGAGCCGGGCACGCCCGGCCGGCACGGCAGCCCGTCCACCCCGCAGTCCTTACCCCGCAGTCCCTGAGGAGCCGCCCCCATGACCGAACCGCAGCCCGGACTCGGCGAGCCGCTGTCGGCGCAGATGTACCAGACCCTGCGCCGCGGCATCATCCTGGGCGACTACCCGCAGGGGTCGGCGCTCAAGGAGGCCCGCCTCGCCGACGAGCTCGACGTGTCGCGCATCCCCATCCGCGCGGCGATCCCGCACCTGGAGAACGAGGGCTTCCTGACGACGGCGCCGCGGCGCAGCGCCCGCGTCACGACCTGGACGGGGCGCGCCGTCAACGAGCTGTTCGACGTGCGCCTCTCGATCGAGTCGCTGGCCGCCCGCCAGGCGGCCACCGCGGTGCGTGAGGGCGCGAGCACGGCCTCGCTCACCGCGTCCCTCGACCTCGCGCACGCCGCCGTGGCGAGCGGCGACCGCCTGGAGATCGCCGAGGCGCACACGACCTACCACGAACGGGTCGTGGAGCTGGCCGGCAACGAGCTGCTCGCCTCGATCATGCGCGGCGTGCTGGGCCGCATGACGTGGCTGTTCTACCTCACCGCGGAGCGGGACCCCGCCGGGCAGTCGCACGAGCACGACGAGCTGCTGGAGGTCATCGCGTCCGGCAACGACCGGCTCGCCGAGTCGATCGCGTTCGCGCACATCGAGAAGGGGCGGGCGCCGTCGCTGGGCATCCTGCTGCGCGACGGGTGAGGCCCGTCCGGCCGGCGCTCGTTCGGGGACCGCCGAACCGGATTGAGAGTCGGGCCGCGCGGTGCGACAGTGGCAACGAGGAGGGGATCGTATGACCGACTCGCTCGCCGTCGAGGCACGAGGCCTCGTCAAGCACTTCACCAGCCGCAGGTCCGTCACCAAGGCCGTCGACGGGATCGACCTCTCGATCGCCGAGGGCAGCGTCTTCGGCCTGCTGGGCCCCAACGGCGCGGGCAAGACCACCGTGGTCCGGATGCTCGCCACCCTGCTGCGGCCCGACGCCGGCACCGCGACCGTGCTGGGCCACGACGTGGTGCGGGACGCCGACGCCGTGCGCTCCGCCGTCGGGCTGACCGGGCAGTACGCCTCCGTGGACGAGGACCTGACCGGCACCGAGAACCTGCTGATGCTCGCCCGGCTCTACGGCTTCGCCCCCGCCGCCGCCCGGCGGCGCGTCCAGGGCCTGCTGGAGGCGTTCGACCTGGACGACGCCGGGTCCCGGCAGGTCAAGACCTACTCCGGCGGCATGCACCGCCGCATCGACCTCGCCGCCTCGCTCGTGCTCGCCCCGCGCGTGCTGTTCCTGGACGAGCCGACCACCGGCCTGGACCCGCGCAGCCGCAACCAGGTGTGGGACATCGTGCGGGTGCTCGTGGACGACGGCGCCACCGTGCTGCTCACCACCCAGTACCTCGACGAGGCGGACCAGCTCGCGGACCGCATCGCCGTCGTCGACCACGGGCGCACCGTCGCCGAGGGCACCGCGAGCGACCTCAAGCGGTCGGTCGGCGAGGGCGCCGTGCACCTGCGGGTGGCCGAGGTGTCCGAACGTGCCCGGGCCGCCGAGATCACCGAGCGGGTCCTGCGCACCGAGGTCACCTTCGGCTCCGACCCGCACACGATCGCCGCGCGCGTGCCGGACGACGGCGCCGACGCCGTACCCCGGCTGCTGCCGGCGCTGGCCGAGGCCGGGATCAGCGTGCCCGAGTTCACGCTCGGCCAGCCGAGCCTCGACGAGGTGTTCCTCGCCCTGACCGGCCAGCCCCTGCCCGACGAGGACGCGGCCGCCGAACGGGACGCCGGCGCCCGGGAGACCACCGAGGTGCCGCGATGACCACGACGACCCTGCGCGACGCCGTCGCCCTCACCGAACGCCCCAGCCGGCCGTCCGCGCTCGGGACCACGCTGACGTTCGGCTGGCGCGCGCTGCTGAAGATCAAGCACGTGCCCGAGCAGCTCTTCGACGTGCTGGTCTCCCCCATCATCTTCACGCTGATGTTCACGTACCTGTTCGGCGGGGCGCTGGCCGGCTCCACGCAGGCGTACGTCCAGTTCCTGCTGCCCGGCATCCTGGTGCAGACCATCCTGTTCGTGACGATCTACACCGGCTACACCCTCAACAACGACATCTCCAAGGGCGTGTTCGACCGGTTCCGTTCCCTGCCCATCTGGCGGCCGTCGCCCGTCGTCGGCGCCCTGCTGGGCGACACCGTGCGCTACACGATCGCCTCGGTCATCACGATCGCGCTGGGCCTGGTGCTCGGCTTCCGGCCCGACGGCGGGTTCCTGGGCGTGGTGCTCGGGGTGCTGCTCCTGCTGGTGTTCGCGTTCGCGCTGAGCTGGACCTTCATCATCCTCGGGCTGCTGGTGCGCTCGCCCAACGCCGTGATGGGCATCTCGATGCTGGTGCTCATGCCGCTCACGTTCGCCTCCAACGTCTTCGTGGACCCCGCCACCATGCCGTCCGGCCTGCGCGCGTTCGTCGAGGTCAACCCCGTCAGCCACCTGGTCACCGCGGTGCGCGGCCTCATGGCGGGCAGCGCGGACACCTCCGAGATCCTCTGGGTGCTGATCGCGTCCGCCGCGCTCACGGCGGTGCTGGGCCCGATCGCGATGCACATCTACCGCACCAAGTCCTGACCGCACCGGTCACGGGCTGCCTCGGCGGCGACTCGTTGACGTGCGTCGACACCGGTAACTACCCTCCGGGGTGGCCGGTGGTGTGCTCCACGGCGACTGCCGGCTCCTTGGCCCCGAACAAAGGAGTTCCGCCATGAGCACCCCGATCTCCCGCCGCACCGTGCTCGTCTCCGGCGCCGCCGTCGGCGCCTCGGCCCTGCTGGGCGCACCCGCCGCGGCCGCGAGCGCCCCGGTCTCCACGGGGCGCGGGCGCACGGACGCCGTGGTGACGCCCGTCGCCGAGGTGCTCGACGGCGGTGAGCAGGTGACCTCGCTCGTCGTGTCCTCCCACAGGCTGAGCCGTGTGGAGCGGTCGTCGCTGACCGGGTCGACGTTCACCGTGCACGTCACCGCCACCAACCCGCTCACCGGGCAGGTCGCCTACGAGCAGGACCGGGCGGTCACCGCCGCGGGCTGGACGCGCCGCGGCGAGATCCTCCTGGAGCTGGAGCACGGGTGGGGGGTCGACGGCGGCAGCACGCTGCAGTACCTGGGCGCCTTCGGCCGCAACGTGGTGCTGGACCTCGACCACGCCGTCACGCAGGTCGAGCCGTTGCGCGCTCGGGGCGGGGGCGGCGCTGTCGTGCTGGACTCGTTCCGCCAGGACCGGCTGTCCGACCCCGAGGTCGACGCGTTCAGCTACCACGCGACCGCCTCGGGCCTGAACTACCGGCTGTTCTCCCCGTCGCGCCGGCGCGGTCGGGACCGCACGGCACTCGTCGTGTGGCTGCACGGCGGCGGCGAGGGCGGCCTGATCAACGACCAGTACCACTACTACGACAACGAGACGCAGCTGCGAGCCAACCGGGGCGCCCTCGGTTTCGCCACGCCGGAGGCCCAGGACCTCTTCGGCGGCGCCTACGTGCTCGCCCCGCAGGCGACGTCGGCCTGGATGCAGGATGGCGACGGCTTCGCGCCGCTCGTCCTGGAGGCGATCGAGGAGGTCGCCGCGGCGTACCGGATCGATGCGAGCCGGGTCCACGTGGTCGGCTGTTCGAACGGCGGGTACATGTCGCTGAAGATGGTCGCCGAGTACGCGGACGTGTTCGCCACCTCGTCGCCGATCTGCTGCGGCATCGGCCCCCGGGACGGCTCGGGCGCCTACTTCATCTCCGACGCCGAGCTCGCCGCGACGACCACGCCGACGTGGCTCGTGGCCTCGGCCGACGACACCACGCTGGACGCCCGGGCGAACACCGTCTACGCCCACGAGCGGATCGACGGCTCGATCATGAGCCTGTACGACTCGGTCACGTGGGACGGGAACACCTACCCCGGGCACTGGTCGTGGATCTACGTGGCCCGGAACGACCCGCGCCACGACGGCACGAGCATCTGGGAGTGGATGGCGTCCACGCGGCGCTGAGCCTAGCCGCCGTCGTGCGGCACGGTGACGACCACCGTGAAGGTCTCGTCCCCGCGCCGCACGTCGAGGTGGCCGCCCGCCTCCGCCGCCCGGCGCGCGATCCCCTCCAGCCCCGCGCCGCTCGTGTCCTCGGCGACGGCGACGGCGGCCACGTCGTTCGAGATCTCGTAGCGCCACACCCCGTCCGCCCGCGTGAGGCTGAGCCGGGCCCGGCGCCCGCCGCCGTGGCGCAGCACGTTCGTCGTCGTCTCCCGGATCACCGGCCCCAGGGCCGTGGCCGGGGCCGACGACGCGTCCGGGTCCACCGTCGCCGCGGCGTCCGTGCCCGCGGCCCGCAGCAGGTCCACGGCGTTGGCGAGCTCGTCGGGCAGCGGGACGGAGCGGAAGCGGGTGGCGAGGTCGCGCGTGCCCTGCCGGGCGGCGTCCACGCTGACGCGCGCGGCGCGCAGCTGCTCCGTGCCCGCCTCGGGATCGTGCGGCATGAGCCGCTCGGAGAGCTCGAGCTGGAGCGCGATCACCTGGAGGTGGTGCCCCTGCAGGTCGTGCACGTCCGTGGCGACCCGCAGGCGCTCCTGCGTCGCCGCGAGGCGCGCCTCCGAGGCGCGGGCGCGGTCGAGCGCGACCAGCACGTCCCACCACCACAGCGACGAGACGGTGATGGCCGGCAGCGTCGCGGACAGGAAGACCATCCGGGCCCAGCCCGCGCCACCGGTCTCCTCGAGGACGAGCGCGGAGTCGATCAGGGACAGGGCCACGAGCAGGGCGGTCGCGGCCAGCACCACGCGGAACCGCACGCCCGGCGGCCAGTTCAGCAGCATCGCCGCCTGGATCACGGGCAGGGCACCCAGCACCCACAGGTCGGTGACGAGGCCGGCCGCGAGCCCGTAGGCCAGGCCGATCAGCAGCGCCGGGCCGTGACGGCGCCAGACCAGCAGCGGCGCCGCCTCCGTCCTGCGGCGGTAGTCGGCCAGCGGCACCAGCGTGGCCAGCCACCACAGCAGCCCGCCGGCCCCGACGACGGCGACCTCGAGGGCGCCCACCCCGCCCCGGACGAGGGTGTCCACCGAGACGACGACGAGGACCAGCTCGAAGACCACGATCGCGATGGCCATGTACCACCACGTCGCGGAGACGCTCCGGGTGAGCCGCACCGCACTGCGGGCGTCTGCGGCCGCGGCACCCGCCGACGCGGCCGCGTACTCGGGCTGGATGCTCATCCGCCCAGGCTACGGGCATGACACATGTCATGGACCGGGCGTGCGAGGGCCCCGTCGGGATCAGGCGACGGGCGCTCCCAGCACCTGGTGCACCGAGGCGACCGCGCTGGATCCCTCGCCGACCGCGGCGGCCACGCGCTTCATCGAGCCCCGGCGTACGTCGCCGACCGCGAAGACCCGCGGCACGGAGGTCTCGAACGGGAGCGGGCCGCGACCGAGCGGCCGCCACTGCGCCAGCGCCTCCGGCGTGACGTCGGCCCCGGTGCGGATGAAACCGGCCTGGTCCCGGTCGAGCGCCGGGAGCCACGACGTCGCGGGCTCGGCGCCGATGAAGCAGAACAGGCCCCGCGCCTCGACCTGGCCGGCGGTGTCGATCGCGACGGACTCCAGGTGCCCGTTGCCGTCCAGCCCCACGATGTTCGACTCGCGGTGGACCTGGATGCGCGGGTCCTCGACGAGCCGGTCGACCAGGTAGGAGGACATCCGGGCGCCCAGGTCGCTGCCGCGCACCACGAGGTGCACCGGGCAGCCGTTCGCCGCGAGGTACAGGGCGGCCTGGCCCGCGGAGTTGGCCCCGCCCACGACCACCACGGGCGACTCGGTGACCTGCTTGAGCTCCAGCGGGGTGGCCGCGTAGTGGATGCCGGCGCCCTCGAAGTCCGCCCAGCGCTCCAGGCGCAGTCGTCGGTAGGCCGCACCCGACGCGACGATCGCGGCGCGTGCCCGGATGACCCGGCCGTCGGTGAGCGTCACCGCGAGCTCGTCACCGGCCGGGGCGAGCGCGGCGGTCTCGCACGGGGCGCAGACGCGCACCCCGAACTTGATGGCCTGCAGTGTCGCCTGCCCGATGAGGGCGCCCCCGCTGACCCCGAAGGGGAAGCCGAGGAAGTTCTCGATGCGGGAGGTCGACGCGGCCTGCCCGCCGGGGGCGATCGCCTCGAGCAGCAGCGTGCTCAGCCCCTCCGACGCGGCGTAGATCGACGCCGCGAGACCGGCGGGGCCGCCGCCGATCACCACGAGGTCCACGACGTCCTCGTCGGTGGCCTCGTAGCTCAGCCCCAGCTGCTCGGCGATGACCCCGGGCGTCGCCCGCACGATCGGCTCACCCTGGACGAAGGCGATGGGCAGGTCGTCGACGGCGTAGTCGTGCAGCGGGTGCGTCAGGGCGCTGTCCGGGTCGAGGGGAACGGCAGTGTGGACCAGGTCGAGGCGTTCGGCGAAGCGGCGCAGCGCGAGGAACTCCCCCGAGGCCTCCAGCCCGACGAACTTGAGGGTCAGCGCGGCCGGGCCGCGCCGGAGCAGCTCCCGCCGGGCCCACAGGGCGTGCAGCACGGCGTCGCCGAGCTCGTCCTCCTGGGCCAGGATGCGGCGCAGGTCGGGGCGCGCGAGGAACCAGACGCGCCCCGGCACGGTCGCCCGGGCCGAGAGGAACGCGCTCTGGCCGTTGAGCAGCCCCAGCTCACCGGCGAACGACCGGGGCCCCATGGTGGCGACGACCTCCTCGCCGACCCAGCGCAGGGCGTCGCGCACCACCTCGATCTCGCCCGACTCGACCAGGACCATCGGGTAGTCGCGCTCGCCGGACCGGAAGACGTAGTCCCCGCGCGCGACGTCGCGCGGCGTGGCGTGGGCGATGAGCTTCTCCCACTGGGCGTCGGTGAGCCGCAGGTCGAGGGCCGGGTCGGTGAACTGCTGGTCGGTCGTCGTCATCTCAGCCTTCCTCCGCGGGCCCTCGACCCCGCGCCCGGAGCTCGCGCGCGGGTACCAGGAGGGTCCGATGGGCAGGGGGCCATGATATCGCCGGCCCCCGCGCCCGGTGGGGCGCGCTAGGCCGCCTTCTCGTCGAGCGCCGTCGCCAGCGCGGCGAGCGAGCGCCCGGCGACGGCCGGGACCGTCACGCCCTGCAGCACGTCCAGGTCCGCCGCCTCCGGGGCGCTCCCCGTGGCACCGCACAGAGCGCCGACCAGCGCCGGCAGGCTGTCCTGGTGCCGGGTGACCGACAGCGCCAGGGGCAGCGCGGCCTCGTGATCGCCCTCGGCGAGGACGAGGATCGCCACGGCGAGCGGCAGGGTCTCCGCGACCGTGCCGGGGTGGCTGTAGGTGCGCGGGGCGAAGCGAGCCACGAGCGCGGGGATCGCCGCGAAGGGCGAGCGTGCGTCGCCGGCGATCCGCAGCGCGTCGCGCACGCCGTCGGCGAGCCAGTCGTCGGCGGCGAGGTCCTCGTCGACGGCGCCCAGCGCGTCCCCGATCGGCGCGCCCTGGAGCAGATGACCCACGAGGCGGGCGAACGCGGCGGCCGCGTGGACCCCGATGCCGTCGTGGGTGATGGTCGCGTAGGTGCGGGCCAGCCCCGCCGCGGACGCCGGGTCGCCGGTGGCGATCGCCACGGCCAGCGCCCCGGGCAGCGCCGTGTCGTCGTAGAAGGCCGGGTTGTCGGCCCCGGTGTGGGGCGGGCGCAGCCCGGCCGCCGCGTTGAGCAGCGCCGAGCGCTGCGCGGCGCCGGTCCAGGTGCCGGGGGTGTCGAGCAGGGCGCGCCAGGTGTCGAACAGGCCGTCCTGGTCCCACCCCGGGGCCTCCAGCAGCACCCGGGCCGCGACCGCGAACGTCTCGGCGTCGTCCGTCGCCACGAGCGCCGGCGAGTCCACGGCGGTCAGCACGAACGGCACCACCGGGCGCAGCACCCGGGACTGGTCCAGCTCCAGGGCCCCCTTGCGGAGCATCTGCCGCACCCACGGGTCGCGGACGGTCCGGTGCTCGCCGGCCGGCGCCCCGAGGGCGTCGCCCAGCGCCAGCCCGTGCACGGCGCCGACGGCGCGGTCGAGACGGTGGGTCATGCTCGGGTCTCCTTGCCACGGTCCGCGTCGCCGCGGACGTCGTCGGTGGTCGCGCGGTCCGCGGCCGCACGCTCGGCCAGGGCGTCGGCCAGGTCCACCAGGTCGGTGCCGGCCGTCGCCGCGATGCACTGGCCCGTCACGGAGCGCACCTGGGCCACGTGCGCCGGGTCGAACGCGCTCGCCCCGTGCAGGGCGCCGGCGACCGCGCCGGCCATCGCCGCGATGGTGTCGGAGTCGCGGCCGATGTTGACACCCGACTCGATGACGCTCGTCGCGCCGTCGTTGGCCCGCAGCAGGCCGATGGTCAGCGCCACGGCCTCGGGGGCGACGTCGGCCCACATGTAGTGCCGCAGCGGGATCGTCTCGAACAGGGCCTCCTCGGCCTCCTCCGGCGAGCCGGCGCCGGCCGCGATGTCGAGCGCGCGGCGGGCCGTGCGGGCCGACCAGGAGTCGGCGGGCATGGCGGCGAGCATGGCGTCCAGCACGGGGTCGACGTCGTCCTCGACCATGGCGACGGCCACGCCGGCGGCGATCGCCTGGGCGCACCAGACACCGTCGCGCGAGTGGCTGACCTCCGCGTCGGCCCGGGCCATCCGGATCGCGAGCGCGGGGTCGCCGGCGGCGTAGACGCCGATCGGGGCGACCCGCATGGCGGCGCCGTCGCTCCACGTCTCGGCGTTGCGCTGCCCGCTGGCGGGCGGCGTCATGCCCGCGTGGAGGTTGGCGATCGCGATCATCTCGCTGAAGCCCGCACGGTTGAACCCGGTGCGCTGCGCGCGCAGCGCCTCCAGCCACGTGTCGGCCACCACGTCGGACGTCAGGTCCGCGCCCGCCCGCAGCACGCCGCGGGCGCACAGCACGGCGTACTCGGTGTCGTCGGTCCCGGCGGCGTCGGGGTCGACGAAGCCGCGCACCCGGCCCCACTTCTCGCGGATATCGGGAAGGGTCATGCCCTCGGTCGGTGCGCCCATGGCGTCGCCGATCGCCAGGCCGAGCAGCGCTCCGCGCGCACGGTCGTTGTTCATGCTCCTCCGGTCCTCCGCTGTCATTTCTCCGGCTTCGTTGCCGCAGAACGCAACGTTTTGCATGCAGCAAGCAGGCTGAGCATGCGTGGCGCCGAGGTGTTTGCGCACCTATTTGCGCTTGTGTCTTGCATCACAGGGTGACTTTGCAGGATGCTACTCCAAAACCTTTTGCGCATGCTGAGGCGAACGACGGGTCGACGAGGAGCGGGTGATGGTCGGAATACGCGAGGTGGCCGAGGTCGCGGGCGTGAGCATGTCGACGGTCTCGCAGGTCGTCTCCGGCAACCGGCCCGTCTCGGCGGCGACCCGGGCCCGGGTGGAGGCCGCGATCACCCACCTCGGGTACCGCGCCCACCCCGGCGCGTCCCAGCTCCGCGGCGGGCGCACCGGCACGATCGCCCTGATCGTCCCCACCCTGGAGAACCCCTTCTACCCGCTGGTGGCCGCCGGCATGCAGGACGTGCTCGTACCCCGCGACATCCTGCTGACCGTCACCGACGCCAGCGGCATGGACCGGTCGGCCAGCGCCATCCACCGCCTCCTGTCGCGCCGCGTCGACGCCATGGTCGCCGCGCCGTTCGGCATCCCCGCGGCCGGCCTCGCCGAGCTGCACGACGCCGGGATCCCGTTCGTCACGCTGGGTGAGGAGCCACCGGGCGGCGGTGACTACGTGCACAGCGACGACGTCCGCGGCGCCCGCGAGGTCACCGCGCACCTGATCGCCCGCGGACGGCGGCGCATCGCCTTCCTCGGCGGCGAGGAGTCGGTGATCCCCACCCAGCAGCGCCTGGAGGGGTACCGGGCCGCCCTGCGCGAGGCGGGCCTGCCGCTGCGGGACGACGACGTGGTGTTCACGCGGTACACGCGCCAGGGCGGGCGCGACGGCGCCGCCGCGCTGCTGGACCGCGACGAGAGGCCCGACGCGATCGTCGCGGCCAACGACCTGATCGCCATCGGCGTGCTCGACGTGACCAGGGCCCGCGGGCTGCGCGTGCCCGAGGACGTGGCCCTGACCGGTTACGACGACATCGACGCGGCGTCCCTGGTCAACCCGCCGCTGACGACCATCGAGAACCCCGCCCGTGAGATCGGGCGCGCGTGCGCGCGCCTGCTGCTGGAGCGGCTCGACGGCGAGGTCACCGAGGTGACCCGCGCCGTGGGCCTGTCCAACCGCCTCGTCGTTCGCGACTCGACCTGACCGCACCTCCGCAGTTCGTTCCACCTGCTCTATCCGCCTGGCTCCATCCACCCTCGCGAGAGAGACACGAGAACCTTGAGAATCACCAAGCACGTACTGGCCCCTGTCGGCTTCGCCGCCGCGGTATCGGTCGCCCTGGCCGGCTGCGTGAGCGGCGGCGGCAGCAGCGGCAGCGGCGGCGAGGTCACCTACTGGGGCGCGTTCTACGCGCCGACCACCGAGGAGGCGTTCCAGGAGATCTTCGTCGACTCGTTCAACGCCGACAGCGACGTGCAGGTCGACATGGAGGTCAAGGAGCTGACCACGATCGGCCAGCTCACCGACACCGCGGTCTCGGCCGGCCAGGCCCCCGACATCGTGTACTCGGACGGCCCGTCGTCGGCCTCCGACTTCGCCCGCGCGGACCGGACGATCCCGCTGGACGAGTACGCGCAGGAGTACGGCTGGGAGGACACGTTCCTGCCCTGGGCCTACGAGCTCAGCACCGTCGACGGCAAGGTCTCGTCGGTCCCGGCCAGCTACGGGTCGATGGTCCTGTACTACAACACCGAGGTCTTCGAGGAGCACGGCTGGACCCCGCCGACCACGCTGGCGGAGTTCGAGAAGGTCGCCCAGGAGGCGGACGAGGCGGGCATGGTGCCGCTCGGCGGCGGCAACGCCGGCTACCAGGGCATGAGCGAGTGGCTGGTGACGGCCGTCCTCAACGCGGCGGTCGGGCCCGAGAAGATCCACGACGTGCTGACGGGCGAGGCCTCGTTCACCGACCCGGAGTTCGTCGCGGCGATCGAGCTGATCCAGGACTGGATCGACAAGGGCTGGCTGGCCGGCGGTGCGGAGTCCTACTTCACCACCGACGACACCGCGAACGTGACCGGCCTGGCCAACGGGACCACCGCCATGTACCTGAGCGGCACGTGGTCGTTCAACTCGCTCTCCGAGGTGTTCGAGGACCCGTCGACGTGGGGCTGGGCGCCGCTGCCGTCGCTGAGCGACTCGGTCGAGCCCGGCGTGTTCCCCCTGGCGATCGGCACCGCGCTGTCGGTCAGCGCCGACTCGGCCGACCCCGACGCCGCGGCGTCGTTCATCGACCACGTGGCCGGCGACGTCGACCGGGCGCTGTCCTACACGGCACGCACGGGCGAGAACCCGCCGCCGCTGGCGGTGAGCGCCGACCAGTTCCCCGAGGAGGTCGACGAGCGCACGGTCCAGCTCTACAGCCAGATCCCCGAGTCGACCAACGTGGGCTACGCGACCTGGACGTTCTTCCCGCCCAAGACCGACTCCTACCTGATCACCGAGTTCGACAAGGTCGTGACCGGTGACAGCACCGCGGACGAGTACCTGTCAGGGATGCAGGACGTGTTCGACGAGGAGTTCGAGGCCGGTGCCACCCTGACCCCGTTCACCCCCCAGACCGGGGACTGACGGGTGACCACCGAGACGGCGACCACCGGGACCGCGCTGGCGGCGGCCCCGGTGCGTCGCGGACCGCGGCCGGCCCCCCGGGGCCGGCCGCTGGGGGCCAGGAGGCAGCGCCGGCTGCTCGCCTGGGTGTTCGTGGCGCCGCTGCTCGTGGTCAACCTCCTCGTGATCACGGGGCCGGGTCTGGCCTCCGTCTACTACTCGTTCACCGACTGGGACGGGCTGAGCACGCCCCGGTTCGTGGGTCTGGCGAACTACGCCGAGATGCTCCGGTCCGGCGCGGTCGGCGGCGCGCTGGTGCACAACGTCGTGTGGACCCTGTTCTTCCTGGTGGTCCCGATGACGATGGCGCTGGTCGGCGCGTTCCTGCTGTCCCGGCTGCGCCGTCACCAGACGTTCTTCCGCGTCCTGTACTTCATCCCGTACGTGCTGGCCACCGTGGTCTCCGCCGCCGTCTGGCGCCAGATCATGGACCCGGACGGCGGGATCGGCGCCGCCCTGGCGACCCTGGGCATCCCGTTCCTGGCCGACGTGAACTTCCTCGGCAACCCATCGCTCGCCCTCGGCTCGGTGGCCTTCGTGAACACGTGGCAGTGGTGGGGCTTCCTGCTGGTGATCTTCCTGGCCTCGATGCAGTCGGTGGACCCGGCCCTCTACGAGGCCGTGCGGCTCGACGGCGCCGGGCCGGTGCGCGAGTTCTGGCACATCACGCTGCCGATGATCCGGCCGACCCTCGTCTTCCTGGGCCTGATGACCGTGATCTGGTCGTTCCTCGTCTTCGACTACGTCTACGTGCTGACGCAGGGCGGTCCGGCCGGCTCCACCGACGTGCTCAGCACGGTGCTCTACCGCGAGGCCTTCCAGAACCAGCGCCACGGGTACGCCTCGGCCGTCGCGATGCTGCTCTCGGCCATCAGCGCCGCGACCGTGCTCGGCTATCTCGCGCTGCGCCGACGACTGCGATGGGACATCTGATGGTCAGCACCGCCCGCAGGGGGCAGCCCGTCACCTGGATCGTCCTCGGGCTGCTCGGTGTCTACGCGCTGGGCCCGCTGCTCGTGTTCGCCTCGAACTCGCTCAAGTCCGCCCGCGAGATCGACAGCAACCCGCTCGGTCTTCCGCAGTCCTGGAGCTGGAGCAACTTCGCCGTGGCCTGGGAGCGCGCCCACATGGGGGGCGCGCTCCTGAACAGCCTGGTCATCGCGGTGGCCACCGCGGCAGGCGTGGCCGTCGTCGCCACCATGGCCGCCTACGCCATGACCCGCCTGGACCTCCCCGGCGGGGGCGGGTGGATCCTGTGGCTGCTGGTGTCCTCGTCGCTGCCGATCCAGCTCTTCCTGGTACCGCTCGTGAGCTGGTGGTCCACGCTGGGCCTCTACAACCAGCCCGTCGGCCTGATCATCATCTACTGGGCCGTGTACAGCCCGTTCGCCACCCTGCTCGTGCGGGCGTTCCTGATCGGCATGCCCCGGGAGTACGAGGAGGCGGCCCGCCTGGACGGCGCCGGCGAGCTGGGCGTGTTCGCCCGCATCGTGCTGCCCATGATCCGGCCCGCGGTGCTGACCGCCGCCCTCGTGTCCGGGCTGCAGGCCTACAACGAGTTCATGCTCGCCGTCACCTTCATCCAGGACCGCGACTTCCAGCCCGTCGCGCTGTCGCTCTACTCGTTCCAGCAGGGATTCACCACCGACTGGTCCCTGGTCAGCGCGGCCGGGCTGATCATGGCCCTGCCCGTCGTCGTGCTGTTCCTGACCATGCAACGCACCTTCATCGACGGCTACGTCTCCCGCGGGATCGCCGTATGAGCCGCCCGTCAACGCCTCAAGAGCCCCGACCAGCCCAAGGAGTGTCCATGCCTTCCGCGAAGGAAATCCTGCGCACCACCGCGGCCGACCAGATCGACCTCGGCCTGGTGGACCTCGTCACCGTCGAGAACTACAACCGCCTGGTCGGCGCCATGCTGGTGGCCAGCGACAACCACCGCCTCATGATGGAGGACCTCGGCGACGAACGGATCCACCTGTGGTCGTGGACCCCGTGGGTCGACGGCAGGTTCGGCGAGACCGGGATCACCCGGGACGAGGTCGTCGCCCGGTTCGCGGTCCAGCAGTGGCTCACCGACGCCCCGCCCATCCAGCGCGAGCAGGAGTACGACATCTCGTCGGTGCTGTCGGCCGACGAGGACTGGCGCTGACCGGTCGGGCCGGCGATCACCCTCGTCGCGACGCCCGGTCCAGCCGGTCCTGGGCCGCGAGCAGCACCGGGGTGTTGTCCCCCGCGTAGACGTCGTACCCGCCGGTCCGCTGGAGCACCTCGAAGCACACGCTGCCGACCCGCGGCGTGTAGAAGTGCCAGAACTCGCCCGCCGCGGAGCGGTCGTACATGAGCTGGTGGTCGCGCAGGCGGCCGAGCGTCGCGTCGTCGAGCCCGAACCGGGCCCGCAGGTCGTCGTAGTAGTTGTCCGGCACGGGCACGCGCGGCAGCCCGCGGTCCTCCGCCCGGCGGGCGACCGCGAAGATGTCGGTGCAGGCCAGCGCGATGTGCTGGGGGTGGGAGACGTCGAGCGGCGCGACGTTGAGCGAGATCCGCACGCCACCGCTGCCCGTGCGCATGACCTGGCTGCGGACCAGCCCCTGGGGACCCGCCGCCTCCGTCGCCGTCGGCTTCTGCAGGCCCAGCACGCTGGTGTAGAAGAGCACCGCCTCGTCGTGCGCGTCCCAGCCGTGCGAGACGTTGACGTGATCGATGCCGGCGATCTCCCGGGTGTGACCGGGACGGCCGTGGTCGAACTCCGCGGCCCACGCCGGCTCGACGCCGGAGCGGGTCTCGGTGCGCCGGTCGTTGAGGAACACCTCCAGCCCGCTGGGCGCGACGAACCCGGCCAGGTCCAGCTCCCCGGCCTGGGTCCGGCGCGGCACCGCCCGCACGGCCAGGGCGCGGGCCCGGTCGCTCGCCGCCGCCGCGTCGGCCACGCCCAGGCCGACCCCCGCCAGGTGCGGCTCCAGGTCGCGGGCGTGCTGCTCGTTGAGAACGATCCGCGCCTGGCCGGCCGACCACAGCCGCACGGGCTTGGTCCGGTGCTGGCCCCGGAAGGACAGGCCGAGCTGGTCGAGCACCACCTCGACCTCGCCGGTGTCCTCGGCCTTGATCTCCACGTAGTCGTAGCCGGTGGGCTCGTCCACGTCGGCGATCCGGTCGAGCGCGGCCCCGACCTCGCCGCCGCCCTCCTCGGCCAGGAGCCGGGCCGCGCGGTCCTCGAGCCAGACGAGGGAGCGCAGGGCGTGCTGGGCGGTCCGGCCGGTGTCGGTCTGCCGGAAGACGTCGTTGAAGACCTCCAGCGACAGCGGCCCCCGGTACCCCGCGCGGACGAGATGGGTGACGAACCGGCCGAGGTCCCAGGCGCCCTCCCCGGGGAACAGCCGGTGGTGCCTGCTCCAGGAGAGCACGTCCAGGGTGAGCGCCGGGGCGTCCGCGAGCTGGGCGAAGAAGATCTTGTCCCCCGGGATCTCCTCGATCGCCGCCGGGTCGTGGCCGCGCGAGAGGATGTGGAAGCTGTCCAGGCACACCCCGACCGCCTCGTGGTCGGCGAGCCGCGCGATCTCCCAGGACCGCCGGTAGTCGTCCACGTAGCGCCCCCAGGCGAGCGCCTCGTAGGCCACCCGGACGCCGTACGACGCCGCGAGGTCGCCCAGCCGGCGCAGCTGCTCGGCCGCCACCTCGTCGGAGCCGGTGGTGGCGGTGGCCACGTTGCTGCAGACCAGCACGGTGTCGACGCCGAGCCGCCGCATGGTCTCGAAGCGCGCCCGGGCCCGGCGCAGGTTGTCCTCGAGCTGGTCCGGGCGCACGCCCTCGAAGTCGCGGAACGGCTGGTACAGGTCGAGGCTCAGGCCGAGCCGGTCCGCGAGCGCCCGGATCTCCTCGGGGCTGCGGTCGGTGACCACCAGGTCGGGCTCGAAGATCTCGATGCCGTCGAACCCGGCGTCGGCGCAGGCGTGGAGCTTGTCCTCCAGGCTGCCGCTGAGGCAGACCGTCGCGATGGACTTGCGCATGTCAGGCCTCCAGAGGGTCGGGTCCGGCGAGGGTGTCGGGTCCGGCGACGAGCCGACGGAAGTGGGCGTGCATGCGCGCGGTGTCGGGTTCGAGGCCGGTGATCAGCCGGAGGCTCTCGACGGCCTGGCCCACGGCCATCCCGCCGCCGTCGAGCGTCGCCAGGCCGCGCGCCCGCGCGCGGCGCAGCAGCTCGGTCTCCAGGGGCCGGTAGACCACCTCGGCCACCCAGGCCGCGGGGTCGAGCCGGTCGACCTCGAAGGCGACCCCGGGGTGCTCGGCCATGCCGACCGGGGTGACGTGCACGACGCCGTCGACCCGCGGCAGCCAGGTGTCGAGCGTGCCGCCGCTGGGCAGGAGGCGGGGCGAGGTCACCGGGGCGAACCGGTCGAGCAGGGTCGCGACCGCCGCCGGGACGGCGTCGTGCACGACGACGGTGCGGAACCCCAGGTCGAGCAGCGCCGCGACCGTGGCGAGGCCCGCTCCCCCGGCGCCGACCTGGAGCACGGTGCCTGTCCGGAGAACGGTGCCTGTCGGTAGCACGGTGCCCGCGGCGCCGCCGGCGGCGAGGAACGTCGCGAGGGCGCCGCGGAACCCGGGGCAGTCGGTGTTGTGCGCGGTGCGCCGGCCCGCGCCGAACAGCACCAGGTTGGCGGAACCGAGCCGGCGCACGGTCGGGCTGAGGTCCGTCACGTGGTCCAGCACGGTCTGCTTGTACGGGTGGGTCACGTTGGTGGCGGCGTAGCCGGCGTCCTCCAGCCGGCCGAGCTCGGCGCCGAGGTCCACGGCGGTGCGGTCGATGAGGTCCACCGTGCGGTACTCGTAGTCGAGGCCGAGGTGCCGCGCCTCCTCCATGTGCAGCGCGGGCGACAGCGACGCCCGGATGCCGTTCCCCAGGAGCGCCACCCGGTACCGGCGGGCCGGCCGCGTCACCGTGCGGAGCCCCGGATGGCCTCGTAGACCACGAGCGAGTCGCCCTCGAGGTTCTCCCGGAACCAGGTGTCGGTCTGCTGCGCGAAGGCCTCCTGGTCCACGTCGTCGACGATCTCGACGGCGCCCTCCTGCTCCCAGGTGTCGAGGATCTCCTGCTCGGCCTCCTCGACGCAGCCGGGCATCTGCTCGACGGCGGCCGCGACGGCCGCGGCCAGGGCGGCACGCTGGTCGTCGTCCAGCTCGGCGTCGTACGACGGCGCGGCCACGATGAGGTTCGAGTTCTGCCCGTGGTCCGACAGGCTCAGGTAGTCCTGCACCTCGACGAGGTTGCTGGCGTGGATGTTGGTGATCGGGTTCTCCTGCCCGTCCACGACCCCCTGCTGCAGGGCCAGGTAGAGCTCCTCGTAGGCGACCTCGGTCGCCTGGGCGCCGAGGGCCTGGGCGTTGCGCAGGTGCTGCGCCGAGCCCGGGAACCGCATCCGCAGGCCGTCGAGGTCCGCGGGCTCACGGATCGCCCGGTCCGCGGTGAACTGCCGCGCCCCGGCCGACCAGGCGCCGAGGATCGACACACCGCCGGAGGCCTCCTTGAAGTCCTGCTCGAGCTGGTCGGCCGAGCCGTCGGCGAAGAACCGGTCCAGGTGGGCGGCGTCGTCGAACACGTAGGCCGCGTCGACCACACCGGCCGGCTCGTAGACGGCGGCGAGCGCCGAGGCGCCCTGGATGTCGATGTCCACGTCGCTGGCCTGCACGGACGCGATCCGGTCGGCGTCGCCGCCGAGCTGGCTGTTGGGGTAGATCTCGACGGTGATACCGACGTCCGCCGCCTCGGCCTCCTCCTTGATGACCTGGGCGCCGCAGACGTGCTGCGGCTGGTCCTCGGTGTAGCTGTGGGCGAGCGTCAGCTCGACCTGGCCGCCTCCGGCGGCGGCGTCGGGCCCGTTGCCGGTGCCGCCGCAGGCGGTCAGCAGGGCGAGGGGCAGGGCCACGGCCGCGCTCGCGGCGGTGGTGCGACGAACGTTCATGAGGGAGTCCTTTCGGTTCAGAGGCCGAGCTGGGCCGGCAGCCAGGTGGCGAGGCCGGGGAAGAAGATGATCAGCACGCAGCACAGGGTCAGCGGCACCATGAACGGGAGGGTGCCCCAGAACACCTCGGCGACCGGCACCTTCTGGGTCGAGCTGAGGACGAACAGGACCGTGCCGACCGGTGGCGTGAGCAGCCCGATCATCAGCGAGATGATCATCACGACGCCGAGCACGAGCGGGTCGACGCCAAGGGCGGTGGCGATCGGCATGAGGATGGGCACGACGAGCACCAGGATGGGCGTCGCGTCGCCCACCGTGCCGAGCACCAGCATCAGGAGCAGCACCAGCAGCAGGAACACGGTGCCGTCGTCGGTGATCCCGAGCACGAGCTGGGCCAGCGCCTGGGGTACCCGTTCCAGGGCCAGCACGTACCCGAGCAGCGCGGCGGACGAGACGATCAGCATGATCGCCGCCGTGGTCAGCACCGTCTCGACGAAGATCTTGGGCAGGTCGCTCACCGTGAGCCTGCGGTAGGCGAAGCCGAGCACCATCATGTAGGCGGCGCCGACGGCCGCGGCCTCGGTCGGCGTGAAGAGGCCGCCCAGGATGCCGCCGAGGATGACCACCGGCGCCCCGAGGGGAAGCACGACCCGCTTGCCGGTCTCGGCCACGCGCGCCCAGGAGAACCCGACGTGCCGGATGCCGGGCTGGCGGCGCACCAGCAGGAACACCACCACGCAGAGGCCGACCACCATGAGGAGGGCCGGCACCACGGACGCCGCGAACAGCGCCCCGGTCGAGACGGTCGCCAGCCCCGCGAAGATGACCGCAGGGATGCTCGGCGGCATGACCGGCGCGATGAGCGCGGACGCGCCGACGACGCCGAGGCCGAACCGCCGGGAGTAGCCGGCGCGCAGCATCGGCGGGATCTCGACCTTGCTCAGCGCGGCGGCGTCCGCCACCGCCGAGCCGCTCATCCAGGAGAAGCCGAGGCTGACGCCGACGCTCACGTAGCCGAGCCCGCCGCGGACCCGGCCGAACAGCGCGAGCGCGAAGTCGAACAGCCGGTCCGCGATGCCCGCGTGGTTGGCGACCACGCCGAGCAGGATGAACAGCGGGATGGCCAGCAGCACGAAGTTGCCGGTGGCGTCGGCGACCAGGCGCATCGGCAGGCCGAGCGACTGGCCCTCGACGAGCAGGTAGCCCAGGCCGGGCCCGAGGAACGCGAACGCGACGGGGACGCGGAGGGTCAGCAGCACCATGATCGTGATCAGCAGCAGGAGGGAGGTCATCGCGACGCCTCCCCTGCCGCGCCGGTGAGCCCTTCCGGGCCGGCGAGCCCTGCCACGCCGGCGAGCGGCCCCGGCGCGAGCGCCGGGTCGTCGTGGTCGGGCGGCGGGGGGCCGAACCGGGCGATCTGCACCGCGCTCACGGCCGCGCGGACGGTCGCGCTCACCAGGCCGACGAGCGCGATCACGTAGACCCACGACATCGGGAGCCCCAGCGCGGGCGAGGTGAGGAAGCCCGCGGAGTGCACGAGCTCCCAGCACGCCCAGGTGAAGGCCGCGGAGATGACGGCGACCAGGGCCATCGCGAGGGTCTGCACCACGCGCGCCACGACGGGGCCGCCGAAGTTGTCGATGAGCTGGACGGCGATGTGGCCGTTGCGGGTGACCAGCACGCCGGCCGCGACGAACGTCAGCCAGATCAGCCCGAACTGCGACAGCTCGCCCGCCCACACGATCTGCGGCACGGGCAGGTAGCGCTGCGCCGCCTGGAACAGGATGAGCACGAAGATCAGCACGGTGGCCAGGCACGCGATGGCCAGCTCCACCCCGGTGAGCAGCTTGACGAGACGGTTGATGCCTTGCTTCATGCGTGGTTCACGTACATCGGGACGATCCCCTTCCGTCCGGCACGGCACGTCGGTGTGCGGCGCGGTCGTCGCCGCACGTCGGTGTGCGGCGTCGTAGCTGCGGCGACCCTAGAAACTGCCTGGCAAGTTGTGCAAGCAGTTGCCAAAGTTGCCAGCGATATGGCTAGATGCCCAGGTGCAGCCCACGATCTACGACGTCGCGAAGGCGGCGGGCGTGGCCGCGTCGACGGTCTCCCGCACCTTCAACAAGCCCGGCCGGGTCAACGAGGCGACCCGGCAACGGGTGCACGCCGCGGCCGCCGAGCTGGGCTACGAGCACAGCCCGCAGAACCGGGCGCTGCCGGGCGGACGGCACCGGACCATCGCGATGGTCCTGTCGGACATCACCAACCCACACTTCTTCGAGCTCATCCGCGGCGCGGAGCAGCGCGCCAAGGCGGCCGACGTCACGCTCGTGATCGTCAACGCCGAGGAGTCGCAGCGCATCGAGGAGAACCAGGTCCGCGACCTGTCACCCACCGTGGACGGCTTCGTCCTGGCGGCCAGCAGGCTCGCCGACGACGCGCTGGTCACCCTGGCGGAGAAGCACCGTGTGGTGCTGCTCAACCGCGAGCTGGCGGGGCTGACCAGCGTGACGCTGGCCGTCGGCACGGGCTGCCAGCAGATCCTGGAGCACCTCGCCTCGCTGGGGCACCAGAGCTTTACCTACTGCGCCGGGCCGCCGGGGTCCTGGATGGGCGCGGTGCGCTGGGCGGCCCTGAGCGCCGGGGCGGAGGAGCACGGCCTGACGGCGCACCGTGTCGGCCCGTACACCCCCAACGTCGCCAACGGCGGCGCGGCGGCCGACGGCGCGCTGCGCACCGGGGCGACGGCGATCGTGGCCCACAACGACCTGCTGGCGTTCGGCATCATCCGCCGGCTGACGCAGCGCGGCATCCGGGTCCCCGACGACGTCAGCGTGGTCGGCTTCGACGACATCTTCGCCTCCGAGTTCGTCCACCCGTCGCTGACCACCCTCGGCGGCCCGGGCGCGCACGCCGGCCGCTTGGCCGTCGAGCTCCTGATCGACCAGTTCGCCGGGCGCGCGACCCAGGACGCCGAGCAGATCAGGCTGCCGACGGAGCTGGTGCTGCGCGAGTCGTCGGGCCCGGCGCCTCGGGGCGACGGTTTCCGCTAGATCGTTGATTCCACGGGGTCTGTGGTCGTAGGGGTCAGGCTGCGGCGGTGGGGCGGTGGGGCGGTGGGGCGGTGGGGCGGTGGCGCGGAGGGGCGGAGGGGCGAACCGCGCAGGGGGTGTGGCTCGCAGCGCTGTTGGGGACCGCTCGCCTCACCGGTGATACGCGCACCCGTCTCGGCCTCGTACTGTCCGGCTCGGCGCTGGTCGGTGCTGGTGCGGGCTGTGCTGGTGCAGGTGTTCCTGAGGTTTCCATCCCCGCGACGAGCGTCTGACGTGATCGACGAGACGGCCCGCCCGTTCGGGGCCGCCGGCCGCCGAACTCCAAGGGCTTCCCCCAGACGACCAGGCGATTCTGCTGTTGGCAGATCGGGTTGATTCGGCGAGCGATGCGAACGGGTGTGCCATATGTTGATGGCATGACGCGAACGGGTGAGGTGCTGACGGCGGCAGGCGGACAGCCTGCTCGATCGGTGCTGCCCGACGGCGCGCCGCAGCACGGTGGCACCGTGCCGTCCGGTGCGCCCGCGTCTGTGCCCGGCGGGGTCGTTGACGTGGCGGGTGTGCGGGCGGTGCGGGAACTGCTGGCAGGAATGATCCTGCCCGGAGCCACTGACACCAGGCCCAGTGTTCTTGTCTCCGGTGCGGTACAGGCCGAGTGGGTCGACCTGCTCGGTGAGCTGGAGGCCGTGAAGAACACGGTCACCGCGACCCAGGCACGGCTCACGGTCGCGTTGGACGAGGCAACCCGTGCCGAGGAGGGCCGGCAGAGCATCCGGGCCGAACGGCGCGGACGCGGTGTCCCGAACCAGGTCGGTGCCGCCCTGCAGGTGAGCCCGCACGCAGGGGCCGGGTTTGTGAGCACGTCCCGGGTCTGGGTCACGCAGATGCCCCACACCTTCAACGCCCTGCAGGCCGGGGTGCTGTCCCCGTGGCGCGCCACGCTCCTGGTCCGCGAGACCTCCCACCTGTCCCTGGAACACCGCGCCCTGATCGATGAGGAGATCTGCGGACCTCAGCACCTGGCCGAGCTGGCCCGGATGGGCACCCGCCGCCTGGTCGCCCGCATCAAGGAACTCGCCGCCCGGCTGGACGTGCACGCCTGCGTCAACCGCAACGCGAGGGCGGTCACTGAGCGGCGGGTCTCGGTGCGGCCCGCCCCGATCTGATGGTCTACCTCACCGCCCTGGTGCCCATGGCGCAGGGCGTGCAGGCCTACGCCCAGCTCAAGGCCCACGCCGAGACGGCCAAGGCGGGCGGGGACGAACGCGGGGTGGGGCAGATCATGGCCGACACCCTCATCGAACGCACCACCGGCCGCGACCCCGGGCACGCGGGTGATGTGCCGGTCACCATCAACCTTCTCGTCTCCGACCAGACGCTGTTGGCCGGTGGTGACCAGCCCGGCGTGGTCCTCGAAGGCGCCCCCGCAGGGGTCGGCACCGTCCCGGCCCCGGTCGCCCGCCACCTGGCCGCGCATGCGATCGACACCGACACCGCGTGGCTGCGCTCGATCTACGTCAACCCCCACGGACGGTTGGTAGCGACCACCTCAACGTCCCGGTTCCACCCCCAGGGACTAGCGAGCCTCTTGCGGGCCAGGGAGCAGGGGATCTGCGCGAGCCCCTGGTGTGACGCCCCGATCCGTCACCTGGACCACGTCACCCCACACACCGACGGCGGCCCGACCAGCCTCGACAACGGCCAGGGCCTATGCGCCAGATGCAACCACGCCAAGCAGGCACCCGGCTGGTCACAGAAAACCACCCACCTCGACGGCCGGCACGCCGTCGAGACCATCACACCCACGGGGCACACCTATGTCTCGATCGCACCCCCACCACCGACACCGGTCAGGGCCAGCAGCACGACACAGGTTCGTGACGCTGGATCACTACGCGGCGTGACAGCAGTCAGCGGCACGGACCTAGGCCAGAACCCCAGTGCGCCCAAAAACGGACCAGCAGCCAGCGAGACCGACCACACTCCGAGCCCAGCCGCAGCCCGTGACCGCACCACGACCCCGGCATGGACCCCCGCGGTCGGCATGACCGGCCCCGCACCCGGCCACACCCCACGCAGCCGCTACCAGATCGGCTGCCACACCACCCCCACCCACGGCACGATCGCCTACCGACCCAGCCCACCACCCCACCAACCACGCCCGGCGAATCGACCCAGCCGGTCACCTGCTCGAGCCCGCACCCGGTCCCGACACCCCGACCTCTCCTGGACCCACCCCACCTGACCACCGCAGCACCGGAGCCGACATCCGCCACAACCTCACCACCTACGACCGCTGACCCCTTGAAACCAACCAACTAGAACAGCGGATCCGACGAGAGGGCCGTCGCCCTGACGTCCACCGACCTGGGAGTGAGCTTCGGCAGCGGCTTCGGCGGTGGCCAGCTCCTTCCGTTCTTGTGAAAGAACGGCTGAAGCACGCGCGTGGGAAGCACTCCCCCGTGGACCTGATCGTTGGCCCAGAACGCCCGCGCCAAGGCTTCCCACGAGGTCTCCGTCAGGCTCCCCAGTGCCACGACGCGCTTCGCCGCAGCCTCCGCCGAGTAGTAGTCGGAAGCCATCTCGAGCGCCTTCATCAAGCCTTCGACGATCCTGTCGGTGAAGTCCGTCGTCCGCTCCAACCACGCGAGGATGTCGTGGGCGACCTGCCCGGCCGAGCGCTTGGCTCCGCTGGGCCATTGGGTCGACGCCGCGAATCCGTCCGGATTGGCGCCGAACCTGACCAGGAAGAACGGCAGCCCTCTGCCGTTCGCCCAGCCGAGCTCTTGCTGGCACCACGCGCTCTCGTTGAACCGTGGGTGCACAAGTCCGACGAACGCCTCGGCGGTACGCAGCGCGACCTCGATCTGGGCCTGCCAAGGACGCTCGATCTGCATCGTCTCGTGCGCGACGAAGCCGTGGACGCCGACGACCGCCAGCTCGTTCGACACCTCGGCGACGAACTCCCGCTCGGTCGCGGAGTGCGAGAGGTAGACACGGACCTGCCCCTCGTTCCACAGTCCGTGATCATCCGGGACCAGGGCTCCGGAGAGCGCCTGCTCCTCGTCGATGTCCAGGACTGTTGCATAGACCCCGATGAGCGTCTCGTCAGTCGCTCTGCCGACGATCCGGGCAAACTCTGCCTCGCGGCTGGACGAGTCGCCCTGGGAATCGATCGACTCCAAACCGTACTGCTGAAGCAGGATGAGCAAACTGGTGGTCGACCAGAGCCCGCCGTCCTGAACGCGCTCCACGATCTTGCGGATCATCTGGAATCGCTCGCGAGGCGTCAGACTCATGCGCCGAGCCTACGGGTGAAAACGGCTCGGCAGTTGCCCGAGGAAGCATTCCGACCGCAGAAGATTTCGCGGTCCCGAGCCCGCAGCTACCACTCGTCGGAAAGCGGAGAAGCCGGTCGCGAGTCAGGTCGACTGCGGCCGCGGTCCCTGTCGGTGGGCGCGCAGGAGGAGCGGCAGGCTGACCACCAGCGCGACGGCCCGGAGGGTTCCCGCGATCGGATAGCCGGCGCGAACACTGATCTCGTGGGCAATCAGCCCCCCGGCCAGCGCACCGAGCGGGATGAGTCCCCAGCCGAGCAGCCGGTAGACGCTGTTGACCCGGCCGAGCAGGGCGAGCGGGACCAGCTCCTGGCGGAGCGTGACCGTCAGGACGCTCCAGACCGCCGTGGCCAGACCGCTGAGAGCAAGCAGCGCGGCAAGGATCCACGCGTCGGGGCTGAGCCCCAGGAGGACGAACACGACGGCGTTCACGGCCAGCGCCACGATCAGCACGGGTATCTGCCCGAACACCGTGACGAGCCGGGCGGCCAGCAGGCCGCCGAGCACACTCCCGACCGCGGCGACAGCAAGGAGCACGCCGTAGCCGGCCACGCCGACACCGAGCTCACCGGTCGCCAGCAGGACCAGGGTGACGTTACCGAGCTGGAAGCAGAATGTGTTGACCCCGAGCAGCAGAGCCAGGGTCCGCAACAACCGGTGGCCGACGAGCCAGCGCAGTCCCTCGATGACCGCCGGTCCTGCCGACCGGACGGCTCCGCGCGGCTGCGACATGCCCCGCAGCCTCGCCAGCAGGAGTGCGGAGACGACCAGGGCCGCCCCGTCGAGCCCGAACGGCAGGGCGATCGCCAGCCCGAACAGGAGGCTTCCGACGGGCGGCCCGATGAAGCTCTGCCCCACGGTCGTGGCCAGGTACTGGCGGGCGTTGGCCCGGCCCAACAGCCGGTGCTCGACGATCTCCGGCACCACGGACTGGCTCGCAATCCCGTAGCCGACCTGGCCGACGCCGACGAGGAATGCCGCGACCATCAGCGCCACGACGTCCATGGCTCCGGCGGCGACCAGGACCGCCAGGGCCGTGACCGCGACCGCCTGGAAGGCCTGGGCTGACCGCATCACGGCGATCCGGCTGAACCGGTCCGCGATCGCCCCGGCCGGGAGCGCGAACAACAACCACGGGACGAAGCTCGCCGCGGCGACCATCGACACAAGCCGGGGATCGGCGGTGAGGGTGACCGCGAGCAGCGGCAGCGCCGTCACCAGCGCGCCGTTGCCGACGTTGTCGATCGCTCCTGCCCACCACAGCCGCCAGTAGCGGGCGGGCAGCCTGTCCCCTGTCGATGCCATGCCCCGCAGCCTGGGAGCAAGCCCGGCACTGCACCATGTTTGAGCGCTGCGCTACATCATGAGTCGATCATCATGGCTCGATGATCATGGAGACATGGCTCTGAGCATCGAGATCAGCACGACTGACCTCGCGGGTACCCGGTTCGCCGTCTCGCCGCTGGCCGAGACGATCTCCGGGCTGCAGCAGCTGGCCCGGTCCGAGCCGGCTCCCCGGGTCAGGGGGTGGGTGCGGTGGGCCCGCGACGAGCTGGCCCGGCGGCCGCTACGGCTCGCGGCGACCTGGCCGCTCGTGGTCAGTGACCGCCCGTCCTGGCCTCAGTTCCTCCTGCCGGCACCAGCCACCACTCGTACCAGCATCGACGACGACCTGGACGCCTTGCGGCAGACCACACCACAGCAGGTGGTCGCAAGCCTGCACCGCGTCTTCGGGAACGATCTACCGCCCGCGGCCCGCGAGCTGGCCGATGCTCCAGCAGCAGGGCTCGCCCTGGTGGCCGCAGAGCTCCGCGCGGCTCATGACCGCCTCGTGCTCCCGCACTGGCCGCGAATCCGTGCCGTGCTGGAGACAGACATCGCCCACCGCGCCGCGCAGCTCACCTCTGGCGGCGCAACTCGGTTGTTCGCCGACCTGCACCGGGACCTCGACTGGTCCGACGGCCGCCTGACCGTCCTGACCGACCGGCGCGACGCTGCCAGCGCACCCGGAGGACTCGTCCTGCTCCCTGTGGCACTCGGACCGGACCGAGTGATCGTGAAGCGCAACACCACCACCTGGACGACCCTGCGCTATCCCTGTCACGGGATAGCCCGTCTCGACACGGTCGTCGACAGGACACCCGCGCCCGACGGTACCGTCCGGCTCGTCGGCCGGAGCAAGGCTGCCCTGCTCCACGCCCTGACCGCACCTGCCACCACGACGGACCTCGCCACGGAACTGGGCACGACGCCCAGCGCCGTCGCCCAGCACCTCGCGGTGCTGCGGGCCAACGGACTGGTAGGTCGCCAACGGCACGGCCGGCGCGTCATCTACAGCACCACCACGCTGGGCCGGGCGCTCCTCGAGGCCGGCGCCTGAGGCGACCTCAGCGCGCCAGCGCGGCCGCCATGAACTCCTCCGGGTACGGCGAGCGGGCCAGGGCCTGCTCCCGTCCGAGCCGGCCGGCGGCCACCTCCCGGCAGAGTTCCGCGACCAGCGCCAGCTCGGCACGCTGGGTCCGGACGAAGTCGCGGCCCACCGGGTCGCCGTGGCCGGGCAGGACGGTCGCCGCCCTCAGGGCGAGGACGCCGTCCAGCGCGGCCGGCCAGCCCTGAGGGTAGGAGTCACCGAACTGGGGCGGCGCCCCGTGCTCCACGAGGTCGCCCGCGAACACCACGCGCGCGTCCGGGACGTGCACCACCAGGTCGTGGTCGGAGTGCGCGGGCCCGAAGTGCCGCAGCTCGACGCGGCGGCCACCGAGGTCCAGCTCGGCGCCGTCGTCGACCAGGTGGTCGGGCAGGACCGGGCGCACGGCGGCGATGCGGTCGGCGACCTCCGGCTCGCCGCGTTCGCGGTAGCGCCGTGCCCAGGTCTCACGCTGTTGCTCGCCCGTCGCCACCAGGTCGGCGCGGCAGCGGCGGTGCGCCCAGACGGCGCAGGGGGCGAAGGCCTCGGTGCCGAAGCTGTGGTCGAAGTGGGAGTGGGTCAGGACCACCTGCCACGGCAGCGGCGTCACCTCGCGGACGGCGGCGGCGAGCTCGGCACCCTGCCCCGCATCCCCGCCCGTGTCCACGACCAGGCACGACTCGCCGCCCACCACGAGCCCGACCGAGAGGTCCAGCTCGGCGTACCGCCGCACCAGCACACCGTCCGCGGCCTCGATCCACCGTCCCATGGCCCGACCCAAGCAGACGGACCGGGCCGGATCAACCGGCGCCCCGGGCCGCCCAGCCGTCCTCCAGCAGGTGATACCGCGTGATCAGCCCGTGGGGAGCGACGGCGATGTCGAGCACGAAGGCGCCGGCCGCCCCCAGACCCGTCGCACGGACGGTAACCCGGACCGTACCCGTCACCACGGCCCGGCGACCGGAGGCGCGGATGGTCACGAGATCGAACTGCTCGAGATCGACCGTCTCGCGGAGCCGGGCGAAGTGCTCGGCGGCTCGCGCACGGCCGGATCCCCGGCTGCTCCAGGGCGGCTCGCCGTCACCGCTGCGGACCGTCAGGTCTACGTCCGCGTCGAACCGCTGCGCCAGATCGCGTGGCGAGGCGCCCGCGATCCTGGCCGCGAACAGCTCGATCACGGCCACGCGGACGGCGGACTCGGGGGGATCCGCCACGAGCTCGACGGAGGCCGGCGTCGCGGGCCGAGCAGTCATCCCGGCGTCGGTCTCGTCACTCGACGTCCGGGGCGACCTGGCAGGTGCTTCCGGCTGCATGGAGGCTGTCTAGCGACCGCAGCCCTCCGGAGGCAAGGGCCTGCGCGACCGGCTCAGGCCACTGGCCGGAACGGGCCACGACTGTTTACCTGCGCGTCACCAGCCCGTGCCGGCTGACACGCGAAGTGCTCGGCACAGAGGTCGTACCGAGCACCGCACGAGCCCCCGTCCCGCGCTGCCTCGCGGCGGACCTTGACCACGTTCTCCCCGAAGCGCCTGCGGAGGGCGGGAGCCATATCGTGGCAATTCCCGCCCAGAACGGGAATCGTCAATATCAAAGGTATCAGGCCGGTATTCGATCGCCCTCGGGAAAGGCCCGAGAGAATGCCCAACACTGCAGACTTCACGTACATGACTGCCCGGACACGCCTGCCTGTGCGCCACCGAGAGGCAATGTTCAGGCATTTTTTTTGCCATTCTCCGCACGCCAGGAAATATGCCCCCCGGGGTAGACCGTCATTAGCATCCCCCGGGCCTGGTCGATCACCGCTCGGCGCTCCGCGGAGTCCCTGGATGGAGATGGTGTCCTCGCGCGGGCTACGCGCGCCCCGCCGTGCGGTAGCGGTGCTCAGGGCGCCCCGTCGAGCCGTACCGGAGCTCGACCACGAGATGCCCCTGGTGAGCGAGCGCCGAGAGGTAGCGCTGGGCCGTCGCCCGCGAGACCCCAACCCGGTCGGCGACCATCGGGGCCGAGAGTGCCGATCCGGCCTCGGCGAGCGCCCCCAGCACCGCGGTCTCCGTGGGCGAGCGGCGCGCGGCACCGTCGCGGCCGCCCGCGCCGTGGAGCACCCGGCGGGCGCGGTCGACCGCCTCCTGGTCGAGCTCGGCCTGCGAGTCGACCAGGTTGCGGTAGCGGCCGTAGGCGCGGAGCAGCTCGGTGAGGTCGTCGTCGGCGAAGGGTTTGATGAGGTAGCCGAACGCCCCGCGCTGGAGAGCCTTGCGCACGGCGGCGGTGGCGACGGCGGCCGAGAGCACGATGGCGTCGACGTCCCGCCGGGCGATGAGGTCGAGCCCGGAGCCGTCGGGAAGGTAGATGTCGGCCAGCACGAGGTCCGGGTCCTCGGCGTCGATCACCGCGGCCGCCTGCGCCGCCGTGCCCGCGGTCGCGACCACCCCGAAGCCCTCGACCGACTCCACGATGCGGGTGTGCAGCCGCGCGACGTGGAAGTCGTCGTCGACCACGACGACGCGGAACCGCACCGCGGGACCTGCTTCCTTCGCCGCGTTCATCGGCCGTCCTCCTCCTCGAACTGGCGCTCCAGGCGGGCCACGAAGACCGCGCCGTGCCGCTCGGTGCGGCCCATCGCGAGCCGCAGCTCGCCGCCGTGCCGCCGTGCCACCTCGGCCGACAGGCGCAGCCCGATGCCGTGACCGTGCGCCGGCCCGGCGGCGTCGGTCTCCCCCGGACCGGGAGCGCTCGCCGGTCGCTCCCCCGGCGTGAGCGGATCGGCCGCCGCGCCGTCGCCGGAGTCCATGACCGACACGTGGAGCTCGTCGCCGTGCCGGAGCGCCTCCACCTCGACCCAGCGGGGAGTGCGCTCCGAGGCCACCGCCGCCGCGATGCCGTTGTCCACGAGGTTGCCGAGCACGGTGGTGACGTCCTCGGGGTGCAGCAGCGACCCGCTGACGTCGGCGTCGGGACCGATGCGCAGCGTCACCCCCTGGCGCTCGGCCTCGAGCGCCTTCGCCCCCAGGAAGGCCTGCAGGTAGGGCTCCCGGACGAGGCCCGCGTTGGCGATCGGGAAGCGGACCGGGCCGTGCTCGCCGATGCGGTCGAGGTAGTCGAGGGCCTCGGCCGTGTCCCCGGCCCGCACCAGCCCGGTCACCACGTGGATGCGGTTGGCGAACTCGTGCCGCTGCTCCCGGAGCGCTCCGGCCAGGGTCCCGACGGCGGTGAGGCGCCGGGACAGGTCCTCGACCGCCGTCACGTCGCGCACGATCACCACGCGCCCGAGCAGCCGGCCCACGCGCCGCACCTCGTGCACGTCGACGTAGACCAGCCGCCCGTCCACGACCAGCGGAGGGGCCGGCGGGGTGACCGAGCGGACGGCCTCGATCCGCGCGAGGACGCCCGCGTGCCCGATCGCCTCCTCGACCCGGTGGCCCACCGGGTCGTCGAGGCCGAGCAGGGCGGCGGCGCGGTCGTTGCACACCGTGACGACGTCGTCGCCCGACAGCCCGACCACGCCGTCGTCGACACCCTGGAGCACGGCCTGCTGGTCGTGCACCAGCGCGAGCAGCTCCTCGGGCTGGAGCCCGAGCGTCTTCTCGCGCAGCCGGCGCGTGATGAACCGGGCGAGCAGCCCGCCGACCGCGAGCGCGAGCGCCGTCGAGAGCACCACCGGGACGGCGTCGGCCAGCACGGTCGACCACACCTCGGTGGGTGGCAGCCCGACGCTCACCTCCCCCACGACCGTCCCGGGGCTGTCGAGCCCGTACACGGGGACCTTGGCCCGCGCCGAGTCGCCGAGCGTGCCGCGCTCCCAGCTCACCGTCTCCTCGCCGCGCAGCGCGGCGTCGGGGCTGGTGGACACCGGGTCGCCGATCTCGTCGGGGCGGGGGTGCGCGAGGCGCCGCCCCGTGTCGTCGGTGATGACCACGAACAGGGCGCCGGTGCGGTCCTCGACCTCGCGGGCGTAGTCGTCGAGGGTGCCGGCCACGAGCTCGGCGTCGGTCGACGGCCGCTCCCGCCGCGACTCCTCCTCGGCCCCCGCCCGGACGCCGGGGGTCTGCGCCACGGTCTGCGCGATGCGCAGCGCGGACTCCTGGGTCTGCTGCACGAGCCGGTTGAACCCGGTGACCGCGAACAGCCCGAGCGTGATGAGCGACACCACGATCATCGCGGCCACGATCGAGCGGTTGACCTGGGTGGTGAACGGGGTGGCCGAGCGTCCCCCGGCGGCCACGGGCGCGACGGCAGCCGCCCGGGCGGGCTGCTGGAGCGGATGCGTCGTCGCCATGCTCGCATGCTAGCCACGCGCACGGCCGCCGCCCGAGCCGTGAGCAGAATGCGCACAACGAGTTCTGTGCGGTATTCCGCCAGAACGCGCAGTAGCGCGCGTCGGAGGCCGACCCGTTCCTAGGGTGACCGGGTTATCGCACCCGCCGCCCCCCAGCCGGCCAGACGAAGGAGTCTCCCGTGCTTGTTCTGCTCGGATTCGGAATGGTCGCCACCTTCATGGTGCTGATCATGACCAAGCGCATGACCCCGGTGCTCGCGCTGATCATCGTCCCCACGGTCTTCGGGCTGTTCGCCGGTGCCGGCCTCGGGATCGGCGACATGGCGCTGGACGCCATCGGGGGCCTCGCCCCCACCGCCGCCCTGCTGATGTTCGCCATCATCTACTTCGGCCTGATGATCGACGTGGGCCTGTTCGACCCGCTCGTGCGCGTCATCCTGCGGCTGGTCGGCCACGACCCGGTGAAGGTCGTCGTGGGTACCGCCCTCCTGGCGGCGGTGATCTCGCTCGACGGCGACGGCTCCACCACCTTCATCGTGGTGACGAGCGCCATGCTGCCGATCTACCTGCGCCTCGGCCTCAGCCCCGTGGTCCTCACCTGCGTCGCGGGCCTCGCGAACGGCGCCATGAACATCCTCCCCTGGGGCGGCCCGACCGCCCGCGCCGCGGCGGCCCTCGACCTGTCCCCGAGCGACGTGTTCGTGCCGATGGTGCCGTCGCTGCTGGCCGGGCTGGCCGTGATCTTCGCGTTCTCGTGGCACCTCGGGCTGCTGGAGCGGCGCCGGCTCGGCACGATCGACCTGCCCGGGGAGGGCGTGAACGCGGCCGCGCCTGCAGGTCCGGGCACGGGTCCGGGGTCGGGCTCGGTCGGCGGCGTGGCGACCAGGACCACCGGCCCGCGGGGCACGGGTGGGACCATCACCCGGCTCGGTCCGCTCTCGTCCGCGGCCATCCAGACGCTCGTGAAGCCGGACGACACCGCGATGGCCGACAGCATGCTCGACCCGCAGCGCTCCACCCTGCGCCCGCGGATGTTCTGGTTCAACCTCGTGCTCACGGCCGCCGTGATGGTGCTGCTCGTCGCCGACGTGCTGCCGCTGGCCTACGTGTTCATGGCCGGGAGCGCCATCGCCGTCATCGTGAACTTCCCCCGGGTCTCCGACCAGGCACAGCGCATCGTGGCGCACGCCCCCTCGATCGTCGGCGTGGTCTCGATGGTGATCGCGGCAGGCGTGCTCATCGGCGTCCTCGAGGGCACGGGCATGGTCGACGCCATGGCCGCGTGGGTGTCGGGCAGCATCCCCGACGAGCTCGGCGCGTTCTCGGCGGTGATCACGGGGCTGCTGAGCATCCCGATGACGTTCTTCCTCTCGAACGACGCCTTCTACTTCGGCATCCTCCCGGTGCTCGCGGAGAGCGCCGCGGCCTTCGGCATCGACCCGGTCGACATGGCCCGCGCGTCGATCACGGGCCAGGTGGTGCACATGCAGAGCCCGCTGGTGCCCGCCATCCTGCTGCTGATCTCGCTCGCGGGGGTGAACCTGGGCGACCACCACAAGAAGGTCCTGTGGCGGGCCGTGGTGGTGGCGCTGGTGATGCTCGTGGTCGGGATCGCGGTCGGCTCGATCGGCATCGGCTGAGCGAGGGCGGTGCGCGCAGGCATGACACATGTCATGGACCGGGCGTGCACAACGCCCCGGGAGCCGGTGACAGCACGGCACTTCTGCGCGGCGCGCCCGCGCGGTGGACTGGAGTCAGCGCCGAGGAGACACCCCGGCGGCCGTACTGACAGGAGCACACCATGGACCTCGTCGACACCCTCCAGAACCTGATCGGGCGGGTGCCCGAGCTTCTCCAGCCGCTGATCGTCGCGCTCGCCGGCGCGATCCCCTTCATCGAGGGCGAGGGCGGGGTGGCCATCGGCATCCTCGGCGGCATCCCCCCGGTGGTCGCCGCCGTCGCCGCGATGATCGGCAACTTCCTGACCGTCGCCGTGCTCGTGCTGCTCGGCACCGGGGCCCGCAACGCCGTGGTGACCCGCCACCGCGCGAAGGTCCAGGCACGCGACGCCGTGACGGTCGGCGGCGGCACCACCCTGCGGACGGCGTCGGAGGTACGCGAGAACGACCGCAGCACCGCCCGGCGGGCCAAGTTCCAGCGCGCCTACGAGCGCTACGGCGTGCCCGGCGTGAGCCTGCTCGGCCCGCTGCTGCTGCCCACGCACTTCACGGCCACCATGCTCGCCGCCTCCGGCGTCGGCAAGGCCCGCATCCTCGTCTGGCAGGCCGTCGCGATCGTCGGCTGGACCACGCTGACCGCGCTCATCATCAGCGGCGTGCTCCAGGCCGTGCGGTAAACCAGGAGGGTGACCAGGGGCGGCCGACCGTGAGGACAGGTGTGGGCGGGGGCGGTGCATGCGGTACGCCGCACCCACCGCCCCCGCCCGTCCGAGGCCAGGTCGTCGGGGTACGGCTCAGCCGGTGACGACGAGACCCTGTTCCGGCTCGCCCGGGACCGTCGGGACGGGCCGCGGCTCACGCTCGTCGGTGAGTCCGGTCTCGCTCGGCGCGGCCGGGACCGGCGACGGCTCTCCCTCGTCCGAGGGCTCCGGTGCGGCCTCGGCGGGCGCCGGGGCCGCGTCTTCGGCGGGCTGCTGCGCGACGTCCTCGGCGGGCTCCGGCGCGGCGACCGAGGGCACGGGCGACGGCTCCTCCGGGACGGCGGCACTGGCCTGAGTGCAGGCCGTGGCCAGCAGCGCGACGGCGAGCGCCCCGCCCGCGGCGGTGACGCCGCGCACGGCCGAGCTCCAGGTGGCACGACGGCGCGGGGCCGAGGTGGTGGTCGATGGGACGGGTGTGTTCGGGTTGATGGTCACGCAGCGGTCAGTGTGCGCGGGGGCACGATCCGTCACGGCTCCGGGATGTGGCGTGGTCCACACGGGCAGACTGTGACGACGGGGGCGTTGCCGGACACAGACCCTTGTGCAGATCCGCGCCCGCCATCGCACCCGCCACTGGAGACCACCCTGTCCACTCACGCCGAGCCTCGCGACCTCGAACGGGGCACGCTGACACCGGAGCAGACCGAGGCACTGGTCGACGAGCACGCACGCGCCGTGCACCGCTACGCGCGCACGCGATTGAGCGCCGCCGAGGCCGAGGACGTCGTGGCCGAGGTGTTCCTCATCGCCTGGCGCAAGGGCGAGATTCCCGACGAGCCGCGCTCCTGGCTGCTCGCCGTCGCCCGGCGGGTGCTGGCCAACCACGTCCGGGCCGACCGGCGGCGGGCCGCCCTCGCGGACCGGGCCGTGCGACATCCCGCACCGCCCGGCCAGGACGACGCGCGGCTGGTCGACGAGCTCGACCTCCTGCACCGCGCCCTGGCGCTCCTGCGTCCGGCCGACCGTGAGGTGGTCGAGCTGCTGGCGGCCGCCGAGCTCAGCACCGGGGAGCTGGCTCGCGTGCTCGGCTGCTCGGCGACGACCGCGGCCACCCGCCTGTACCGGGCCCGACGGCGGCTGCGAGCCGCGTACCGCACCGTGACCGAAGGCCAGGAGGACTGACATGAGAGCGCTGACGAGAGCACAGGGCGATCCCCTGGCACGTGCCCGCCGGGCGCTGGACCAGGTCGACGAGGAGCTGGACCTGGCCCGCGTCCACGCCGTGACGTCCGGTCACGGCCGGGTGAGTGCGGACCCGCTCCCCGTGGACGACGACGCCGAGCCCCGGGTGGAGATCCTGACGCCCGGGCAGCGGCCCGCGCGCCCCCGTCGTCGGGCGACCGTCTGGGCCCTGGCCGCGACCGTCGCGCTGCTGTGTGGCGCGGGGGTCGGCACCGCGATGCTCTGGTCCGGGTCCGGCGAGACGGTTCCCGGGTCGACGCCTCCCGCGTCCCCGGCACCCGAGCAGACCGGACCGACCCAGCCGCCGGCACAAGAGCCGAGCCCGGACCCGCGCGAGTGCTCGCCGGCACGTCCGACGCCGTCGGCCACGCCGGAGCCGACGACGGACGACCTGCCGACGGACGCCTGCGACGTGCCCTCCCCGCCGAGCGAACGCGCCGGGATGCGGCCGTGACCCGACCGCCCGCGGCTCACCGGACGACGGGTCCTCGGCTGTCCCAGGGCAGGACGACGAGCTTGCCGCGGGCGTCGCCGGACTCCATGAGCGTGTGCGCCTCGCGGACCTGGTCCAGCCCGAAGACGCGGTCGACGGGGATCACGGCGCGTCCGGCGGCGGCGTCGTCGAGGAATCCCTGCAGGACGTCGGCAGGCAGGTTCTCGGCCTCGCCCGAGTAGCCGGTCAGGCGGACACCCGACGGCAGGTACCCGATGGGGTAGAAGTCCTTGACGATCCACTCGTCGGAGAGCATGCCCGTGAAACAGACGGTGCCGTGGACCCGGACGGCGCGCAGGGTGTCGGGCAGCGTGGGGGTCCCGACGAGCTCGATCGCGCCGTCGACGCCATCCGGCAGCAGCTCGCGCACCTGCCGGGCCACGTCACCGTCGTCGATCAGCACGTGGTCGACCCCGACCCGCTTCAGCGCCTCGCGCTTGCCGGCGTTCCGGGTGGTCGACAGGACCGTCATCCCCATCCGCTTGCCGAGGACGGCGGCAGCCATGCCGACCGACGACGTCCCGCCGCGCACCAGCAGGGTCTGCCCCGGCCGGGCGTCCAGCCCGACGGTCAGGGACCCGTAGGCGGTCTGCAGCATCTCGGGGACCGCGCCGAGGGTCGCCCACGGCAGCTCGGACCGGAACGGGATGACCTGGCCGGCCGGGACGCAGGTGTACTGGGCGTAGCCCCCGTCGTAGGAGCGGCCCATGCCGCCCATCATCGTCATGACCTGCTGACCCGGGATGAAGGTGCCGGTGGGGTCGGCGTCCACGGTGCCCGTGGCCTCGATACCCAGGACGCGCGGGTAGGTGACGGCGTCGCCGGCGAACCCGAACCGGGTGTGCAGCTCGGACCGGTTGAGCCCGAAGGCCTCGACGCGGATCCGCACCCGGCCCGGCCCGGGCTCGGGCACCGGGAGGTCGCGGACGTGCAGGTTGGTCACCGGGCCGGGTTCGTCCAGCACGACGGCGCGCATGGTCTCGGTCATCGTGCGGCCTCCTGGGTGGTGTCGTCCTGGCTGGTGGTCTCGTCGAGCAGCTCACGGATCCACGTGCGCTCGGCGCGGCTGGTCGCACGGGCCGAGAGCAGGATGCCGCGGCGGTACGGGTCGGCGACGTCCGCTGCGCGCAGCGGCCGGTCGCCGTCGTAGAAGAAGCTGGCCGGCTGCTCCAGGTAGTCGAGGCGACGGCGCAGGACGGCGTCACGCTCGGCCCGGTCGGGCAGCAGGGACAGGAAGGACAGCACGACGAAGAACCGGCTGCCGTCGGTGATGTCGTGCCCGTCGACCTGGCGCAGCCGGTCGAGGAGACGGGCCCGCCCGGCGTCGGTGATCGTCAGGGTCTGGCGCGGCGCCCCGGCGCTGCCGGGCTCCGTGGCGCGGCGGACGAGCCCGGCCTTCGCGAGGCGGGCGATCGCCGGGTAGAGGGTGCCGTCGCTGATGGTGCGGGCGTACCCGTGCAGCTGCTCCATGCGGCGGCGCAGCTCGTACCCGTGCTGCGGCCGCTCCGCGAGGAAGCCGAGGATCATCAGTTCGATCACGCCACGATCATACCTCGTTTCGAGATACCTCGAATCGTAGTACCATGGGGCGACAGCACCGATGGAGGAACCCATGCCCTGGCTACCCGAGCACTTCTCCGCGAAGTACGTCGCGGAGCTGTCCCAGCGACGCCAGTCGCCCCCGGTCGCGATCTCGTTCTTCGACGGCATCGCGTCGGGCCAGGTGGATGCCCTCATCGCGTCCTTCGCCGGCGAGCCCGAGCTGCACCACCCGGTGCGCGGCAGGATCAGGGGACGCGACGCGTTCCGGTGGTTCGTCGAGACCACGGGCGAGCAGCTGCGCGCAGCGGGCTTCACCGTCGAGGACGTCGACCTCGTCGTCACCCCGCACCGGACGGTCGAGGAGGTGGTGCTGTGGTACGACGTCGGGCAGCGGCGGGTCGGGCTCCCCGTCGCGATCGTCACCGAGCGGTCGGACGCCGGCCTGCACGAGCTGCGGATCTACTTCAGCACCTGGCCGATCACCGGGTCGCACGCCAACCGGCCGCCGCTGCTGCAGCCCGACGAGAGGGCGACGGAGCCCGACGTGGTGGGCGAGTACCAGCGGGCGCTGGCGGCCGGCGACGTCGAGGCCACGGTCGCGGCCTTCGAACCCGACGCGAGCGTGCGCGAGCCTGCCGGCGGGCAGTACGTGCACCGTGGCACCCAGGAGCTGCGCGCGCTGTTCACGTCGTTCTTCTCCAACGGCGGCGGCATCCCGCTGGAGCACTGCACGGTGACCGACGACGGGCGCGCCTGCGCGCTGGAGTACAACGTGGTGCGGTGGGGCGTGACCGATCTGCCGCCCGAGGCCGGTGTCGCGGTGTACGTGCGCGGCGCATCGGGTCTGCTGACCGCGGCCCGGATCTACGACGACTCGAATCCCCCGCTGCGCGGCTGATGCCCTGGGCGCGACGTCGAGCGCTTGCCTCTGCCCCTACGGCACAGTGTCCACTGGGAGGTGGATCACCTCGATCCGCCTGCGAGAGAAGGATCGTTCATCGTGCGCACCCCAGTACCTGACGTCGACAGCTCACGGCCGTTCGGCGAGCGCCGCGCACGATGAGCTGGAGCACGCGCGAGGTCGCCGAGCTGTCGGGCACGACGGTGAAGACCGTGCGGTACTACCACGAGATCGGCCTGCTGGAGGAGCCAGAGCGCGAGCCCAACGGCTACAACAAGCGCTACGAGGTGCGCCACCTGACGCGGCTCCTGCAGATCAAGCGGCTGACCGGCCTGGGCCTGTCGCTGGCGCAGGTCGCGGACCTGGGGACGGCGGGCGGCGGACACCCCTCCGTGTTCCAGGAGATCGACGCCGAGCTCGCGGCGACGGTCGAACGGATCCAGGGCATCCGGCAGGAGCTGGCCACGCTGGCCCAGCCGGGCGCGACGCCCGACGTCCCGACGGCGTTCCACGGCGTCGCGCACCGCCTGCGTGACAACGACCGCGCGCTCCTGACGATCTACGCGCAGCTGTTCACCACGGAGTCGATGGCCGCGCTGAGCGAGCTCCTGCGGGCCAACCCCCACGAGGCGCTCGACGAGGCCTTCCGCGACCTGCCCGCGGACGCGGACGAGGCCACGCGGCAGGCGCTCGCCGAGCGGATGGCCCCGTTCGTCGGCGCGAACACGTCGGTGACGATGGAGCCCCGGGCTGCGACGCCGCGCCAGGCCGAGGCCGCGCGGAACGCCGTGGGCCAGGCCCTGCAGGCGCTGTACAGCTCGGCCCAGCTCGACGTGCTGCGCCGGGCGCACGAGCTGAGTGCGGGGCCGAGCGGCGGCCGATGACCGTCGCCGCGGCGACGTCGTCCAGCACCTGTGCGCGCGCCCTCCTTCAGCTCTGCCACGGCGAGCCGAGGACCCGCTCGACCGTCGTCGTCAGCCGGAGACCCGGGATGAAGTGCTCCAGGATGTCGGCGTTCACCGTGCCGTTCGCCGTCTCGGGCCGGTGCCGGAGACCCTCCACGGTCTCGCGCAGGAACTCGTTCTTGAAGTCACCTCGCGGGTGCGCCGCGACGATCTCCTCGACCTGGTGCGGGTCCAGCTCGTCGAGGCCGAACCCCAGCACGTCGGTCAGGACGCCGAGCTGCGTCACCGCGATCTCCGGGGCCATCCGGCCGGGGATCCCCGGGGTGGTGTGCAACGCGACGGCGGCCCAGACGGTCTCCGCGGCCGACACCGGGAAGCCGCTGTCCACGAGGAACCGCCGCGCGTGGTCGGCGCCGTCGACCTCGAAGCGCTGCTCGACCTCCGAGAACGGGTGGGCCAGGCCGACGTCGTGGAACATCGCCGACACGTACAGCAGCTCCCGGTTCGGCCGGAGGCCGAGCCGGCGCGCGTGCAGGAGGCCGAACAGGTAGACCCGGCGGGAGTGGTGGTAGATGACGGGGCTGATCATGGACCGGACGCGCTCGGTCGCCTCGGCGACCACCGCCGTCCGGGGAATCTCCGGCCCCTCGGTGAGCTCTTGCATTCCCTCATGCTGTGCCCCGCACCCCGCCGGGCGCCGCCCTCGACCGGCCAGGAACCCCCGATATCCGGACAGGGACGCCGCTCCGTCGTGTGCTACCAATGGACGGTGCCCACGCCCGTCGCACCACCGCACCACGTCGCGATCCTCGTCTACGACGGTGTGACGCTGCTGGACCTCGCGGGCCCCGCGCAGGCGTTCGCCGAGGCGAACCGGCTCGGCGCCGACTACCGGCTGACGCTCGTCTCCCCCGACGGCGCGGACGTCACCTCGAACATCGGGGTGCGGATCCCCGTCGACGGACCGGTCTCCGCCGACGAGGCCGCCGACACCTTCCTGGTCCCCGGCGCCGACATCTATCCGCGTGCCCGCGTCCCCCGCGACCTGGCGGACGCCGCGCGCGTCCCGGCCGCGACGGCCGGCCGGGTCGCGTCGGTCTGCACCGGTGCCTTCGTCCTGGCGGCCGCCGGCCTGCTCGACGGGAAACGCGCGACCACGCACTGGAAGGTCACCCACGAGCTCGCCGCCCGGTGCCCGACGTGCCGCGTCGACCCCGACGCCATCTACGTCCGCGACGGCACCACCTGGACCTCCGCGGGCGTGACGGCCGGGATCGACCTGGCGCTCGCCCTCGTCGAGGAGGACCACGGCGCCGACGTCGCACGCGACGTCGCGCGCTCCCTCGTGGTCTACATGCAGCGCGCCGGAGGCCAGTCCCAGTTCTCGGCGCCGCTCCGGGCCCAGCCGCCCCGCTCCCCTGCGCTGCGCACCATCACCGACCTGGTGGTCGCCAACCCCGGCGGGCGGTACTCCCTCGCGGACCTCGCCGGGCACCTCAGCGTGAGCACCCGGCACCTCTCCCGGCTCTTCCACGACGAGCTGTCCACGACTCCGGCCCGCTACGTGGAGGACATCCGGTTCGACCTGGCCAGGGCCCTGCTCGACCAGGGGCACACCGCGACCCGGGCCGCGGCCCTCGCCGGGTTCCCGAGCTACGAGAGCCTGCGCCGGGTCTTCGCCAGGAAGCTGTCCACGAGCCCCGCCGCCTACCAGCGCCGGTTCTCGACGGCGCTGCGGTCGCCGGCCCCGCCGGGCGGCCCGGAACCTGCCTGACCCTCGGGTCGCGAGCGGATCGCCTGTCGGCGGCGGGGCCGCGCCGGGTCGCGACGCCGGGCAGCAGCGCCGGTCAGAGCTCCACGGTCGCCTCCGCGTCGCGCATGTCGAGGCGGTCCAGCAGCCGGTTGTACGGCGCGAACGTCTGCTCGACCTCGGCGGGGTCGAGGTAGTGGGACAGGTCGTACTGGTGCGAGGGGGTGCCCTTGGGCTTGGCGACCACGTCGGCCAGGTTCTCCTGGTCGCGGGTGGTCCAGGTCGCTCCGATCGCGGCGTACAGGCGGGGCACCTCGGTGAACGGGTCGGCGGACAGCTTGTGGTAGGGCACGTCCACGATGGAGGCCGGCGGCAGGCTCCGGCGCAGCTCCAGGCCGCGTTCGACCTGCGTGAACAGGTGGTCCAGGGCGAACCTCCCGATCTCCCGGCGGTCGGTGTCGTGCTGGTACATCCCCCAGAAGGTCTCCACCAGACTGCAGAACGACCCGATGACCGTGACCGGGTCACGATGGGTCCACACGAACGTCGCGTCGGGGAACACCTTGCGGATGACGTCCATGTCCTCCAGGTGCGCCGGGTACTTCAGGACCCACCGCTTGGCCGGTCGCCCGTGCTGCAGTACCTGCAGCGCCCGCTTCAGGTACTCGTAGTCACCGGTCACGTCGCGCCCGGCGGCCCATGCGGTGTAGGAGGGCATGAGGCCGTGCAGGATCGGCCAGTGGCTGCCGTGCGGCAGGATGAACATCGACTCCTCGGGCTTGTCGATGTTGATCGGGTGGATGTGCGGGATGTCGGGCGCGAACTTCTCCATCATGGCCGCGCCCTGCTGCAGCTGCTTGATCAGCTTCCGGGCGGACCGCGGGTCGTCCAGGCCGGTGTTCTGCATCTCCCACAGCAGCGGGGCGCGGTGGTCGGGCGAGGCGGACAGGACCCGGTGGGCCAGGGTCGTGGCGGTGCGCGGCAGCCCGCACACGATCACCGGTGCGGTGATCTCCTCGTCAGCGATCTGCGGGTGCTCGGCCAGCATGCGGTCGATCCGCAGCCGGTTGACGTACCGGGCCTTGACGTCGGCGGTGATGAGGTACCAGCCCAGCGGCGACAGCCGCGGCATCTCGGCCGCCGCCCGCACGATCACCGCGAGCTCGGCGGCGAACCGGGGGTCGGCGGTCCCGGCCTCCTTCTCGACCTGCGCGACCGTCCTGGCCCAGGACGCGTCCGGGTCCTGGTGGCCCTTGATGACAGGGGCAAGCACGGTGTTCAGCACGCGGGTCGTGCGGGAAGTGCGACTCACTGGTGGTCCTCCGGGGATGTATGTAGATGTGCTCGGTGTGGACGTGCTCGGTGTGGACGTGCGGGCAGGTCAGCCGGCCAGGCCGGTGGGGCGGAGCGTGACCGGTAGCGACGCGGGGCGGCGGTAGCGGAGGTCGGGCGCCCAGCGGATCTGCTCGGCGCCGGTGGTGAGCACGGGTTCGACCTGGCGCAGGAGCGTCTCGACCGCGGTGCGGACGATCAGCCGGGCCTGCCGGGGCGCGGGGCACCGGTGGGCGCCCGCGCCCCAGGCCAGGTGGGCCTGGTTGCCGAGCCCGTCCCAGGTGCCCTCGCCACGGATGCTCGGGTCCGAGGCCGCTGCCCCGACCGCCAGCAGGACGGCGTCCCCGCGCTCGACGTACGCGCCGTCGCCGAACAGGTGACCTTCCTTCACGGCGAACCGGGGCGCCATGATCGTCACCGGCGACGCGTCCCACAGGACCTCGTCCAGCGCCTCGTCGGTCCCGAGCCGCCCGCCGGCCAGCCGCCGGGCGAACTGCTCGTCGCTCAGGGCGAGCAGCAGCGCCTGCCCCAGCCAGGCCTGCAGGCCCTGGCTCGCCCCGGTCACCACGGACAGCATCCCGGCGACCGCCTCGTCGGTGCCCTCGTAGGCGGGATGCTGCGCGAGCAGGCCGGACGGCGTCGGGCCGCCGTTGGCGTCGCGCCCCATGACCTGCCCGCCGAGCACGAAGCTCAGCTCGTCGACGCTCGCGGCATCTCCTTCTCCCGCCGCGAGGGCGTCGGCGATCTCGAACACCTGGCGGCCGGTGGCGGGGTCCAGCCCCAGGACCGTGCCGAAGGCGAGACGAGTCACCGGGACCACGTAGTCGTGCATCAGGTCGATCCCCTGGTCGACTCCGTCCCCGCGACCGAGCTCGTCGAGCACCTGCTCGCACGCCGCACGGGTGACGCGGCCGACCTCGGCCGCGTCGACCGCCTCGAGCACCTCGTCCAACGGACCGCGCAGCCGGGCATGGACCGGCCCCGACGCCGTCTCCACCCGCTGCCCGAACCAGGGCCGGAACGACGCCCGCAACGAGGTGGGCAACGATCCGGGCTCTCCGTTCCAGGCGCCGGTGTCCGTCGTCACCATGCTGGAGTCCCGGGCGAGCATGACGATGGTCTGGTACCCGCCCACCAGCCAGGCGCGCGCGCTCGACCCGAGATCGACCGGAAGGGCGTCTCCCCACTCCTGTCGCAGGCCGGACCACGCGGCGTCGATGTCGCGCGCCGAGAGCACGTCGCCCAGCACCGGGACGGTCTCAGGGTCGTACAGGCGCATCCGGTACCCGCCGGAGGCCGAGCCTGCCAGCACCGAGCCCGGGCCGCGCGCAGCCACAGTCACATTCGGATCCGTCATCGTCCTCTTCCGCCAAGGGCCAGGGCGAGATTTCCCAGACCACACAGACGATAGCGACAAATAGAACGTATCAGGCCTTTTTCACCACCCCAGGATTCCTGCCCGGGTTCCGGGCCGTGGAACTACCGGGCCCGGGCACGACAATGCCCCGGGCCCTGAGGACCCGGGGCAAGATCGCCGGTCATACCGTGCAGCGCCTTCGGCTCAGACGTTGAAGCCCAACATCCGCAGCTGCTCCTTGCCGTCGTCCGTGATCTTCTCCGGACCCCACGGCGGCATCCAGACCCAGTTCACGCGGAACCCGTCCACGAGGCCTTCGAGCGCCTGGGCGCTCTGGTCCTCGATGACGTCGGTCAGCGGGCACGCCGCCGACGTGAGCGTCATGTCGATGGTCGCGTGGTTGTTCTGGTCCACCTGGATGCCGTAGATCAGGCCCAGGTCCACGACGTTGATGCCCAGCTCGGGGTCGATCACGTCGCGCATGGCCTCCTCGACGTCCACCACGGTGGTGGGCGAGGGGCCTACGCCCTCGGCCGGAGCGGCCGGGGCATCCTGCCCGACGTCGGTGCTCGCCTCAGTCATCGGTCTCTCCTCAGCTCGTGGCCAGCGCGCCGCTGCGCGCCAGCGAGTCCTTGAGCGCCGCCCAGCCGAGCAGCGCGCACTTGATCCGGGCGGGGTACTGCGAGACGCCGGTGAAGGCGGTCGCGTCGCCGAGGGCGTCCTCGGCGTCGTCGTCGCCCAGGCCCTTGCCGCGGGACGACATCAGGTCGTGGAACAGGCCGTCCAGCCGCGCCACCTCGTCGAGGTCCGCGCCCTCGACGAGCGAGGTCATGACCGACACGGACGCCTGCGAGATGGAGCATCCCTGCCCCTCCCACGAGACGCCCGCCACGGACCCCTCGGGCGTGACGTCGACCCGGAGGGTCACCTCGTCACCGCACGTGGGGTTCACCTGGTGCGACTCCCCCGCGAGGTGTCCCTCCACCGACGCGAGGTCGACGAGCCCACGGCCCACCGGGTACTTCGCGTGGTCCAGGATCACCTGCTGGTACATCTGCTCGAGCGTGCTCACGACGCTGCCTTTCTAGATCTCACCGAAGAAATCACTCTGCTCCGAAGAACGCGCGGACCCCCGCCAACGCTTCCCGGAACGCCACAACTTCTTCGACCGTGGTGTAGACCGACGCCGAGGCGCGCGCCGTGGCGGCCACGCCGAACCGGCGGTGCAGGGGCTGCGCGCAGTGGTGCCCCACCCGCACGGCGATGCCCTTGTCGTCGAGCACCTGCCCGACGTCGTGCGCGTGCACGCCGTCGACCACGAACGAGACCACGGCGAGCCGGTCGGCCGTGTCGAGCGGGCCGATCACCCGGACGCCCGGGATGTCGGCGATCTTGAGCATCTCGGCGGCCAGCTCGGTCTCGTGCCGGGCCACGCCCGCCATGCCGAGCTCCCCGAGGTATTCCGCCGCACAGCCCATGCCGACGGCCTGGGCCACCATCTGGGTGCCCGCCTCGAACCGCTGCGGCGGCGGCGCGTAGGTGGTCGCCTCCATGGTCACGACCTCGACCATGGACCCGCCGGTGACGGTGGGCGGCATGGCCTCCAGCAGCTCGCGCCGCCCGTACAGGGCGCCGACGCCGGTGGGGCCGAGCATCTTGTGCCCGCTGAACGCGGCGAAGTCGACGCCGAGCTCGTGGAGGTCCACGGGCATGTTCGGCACGGACTGGCACGCGTCGAGCACGGTGAGTGCGCCGACCCGGCGGGCCGCCGCGACGAGCGTGGCGACGGGCGCGATCGCGCCGGTCACGTTCGACACGTGCCCGAAGGCCAGCACGCGGGTGCGCTCGGTGACGATCGAGTCGAGGCCCGAGAGGTCGAGCCGGCCGTCGTCGGCCACCGGGATCCAGCGCAGGACGGCGCCCGTCCGGGCGGCCAGCTCCTGCCACGGGACGAGGTTGGCGTGGTGCTCCGCCTCGGTGACCACGATCTCGTCGCCCGGCGCGAGCCGGAACCGCGCAGCTGCCTCTCCCCCGCGACCCAGGGTCGCGTTGGAGAAGGCGTAGGCCACGACGTTGATCGCCGCGGTGGCCCCCGGCTGCCAGACGATCTCGCCCTCGTCGGCGCCCACGAACGCGGCGACCGCCGCGCGCGCCTGCTCGAACGCCTCGGTGGCCTCCTCGGCGAGCTGGTGCGCGCCGCGGTGGACCGCGGCGTTGCGCTGCTCGTAGAAGTCCACCTCGGTGTCCAGCACCACCTGGGGTTTCTGGGACGTCGCGGCGGAGTCCAGGTACACGAGGGGCTTGCCACCCCGCACCGTGCGCTCGAGCAGCGGGAAGTCCGCCCGGACGGCGGCGAGCTCGGTGGTGGAGAGCGATCCGCTCTCGGCAGCCTGCAGCGCCGGGTCGCCCGGTCGCACGGTGGCGGTGGTGGTCATCATGTCCCCTCGAAGTGCCTCAGCGGTCGGTCAGGCCGAGACCGTCGTGTTCGCGCCGACGTACTTGTCGTAGCCCTCTTCCTCGAGGCGGTCGGCCAGCTCGGAACCGCCCTCCTCGGCGATCTTGCCGTCGACGAAGACGTGCACGAAGTCGGGCTTGATGTAGCGCAGGATCCGCGTGTAGTGCGTGATGAGCAGGATCCCGATGTCGGTGTTGTCCTTGGCCCGGTTCACGCCCTCCGACACGATGCGCAGCGCGTCGACGTCGAGGCCCGAGTCGGTCTCGTCGAGGATGGCGAAGCGCGGCTTGAAGAGCTCCATCTGCAGGATCTCGTGGCGCTTCTTCTCACCGCCGGAGAAGCCCTCGTTCACGGAGCGCTCGGCGAAGGCCGGGTCCATGCGCAGGTTCTCCATCGCACCCTTGACCTCCTTGCCCCACGTACGCAGGGCGGGGGCGGTGCCGTCGATGGCGGTCTTGGCGGTGCGCAGGAAGTTCGCGACGGAGACGCCGGTGACCTCGACCGGGTACTGCATGGCCAGGAACAGGCCGGCGCGGGCGCGCTGGTCGACGGTCATCTCCAGCAGGTTCTCGCCGTCGAGCGTGACGGTGCCCGAGGTGACGGTGTACTTGGGGTGGCCGGCGAGCGCCGAGGCCAGGGTGGACTTGCCCGAGCCGTTGGGGCCCATGATCGCGTGGGTCTCACCGCTGGCGATCGTCAGGTCGACGCCGCGCAGGATCGGCTTGGGGCCTTCCTTGGTCTCGACGCTGACATGCAGGTCGCGGATCTCGAGGGTGGGCATATCTGTTACTCCAGGGTTGCGAAGTCAGTGGTTCAGGAGACGGGGACGGTCACGTCGATGTCGACGAGCACACGCTCGCCGTCGACGGTCACCGGGTAGACGGGCACGGGGCGCACCGCCGGGAGCTGGACGGGCATGCCGGTCCGCAGGTCGAACTGGGAGCCGTGCAGCCAGCACTCCACGAGGCAGCCCTCGACCTCGCCGTCGGACAGCGAGACGGCGCCGTGCGAGCAGATGTCCGAGATGGCATGGAAGTTGCCGTCGGCGTCGCGGGCCACCGCGACCGCGACCGGGGCGCCGTCGGCGCCGTCGAGCTCCACGAGCATCGCCTCCTCCGGTCCCAGGTCGTCGGTCATGCAGGCCAGCTGCGCGGTCATGCGGTCGGAGCCTCGACGGCCGGCGCCCCGGTGATGACGCTCATCGACTTCTCCAGCTCGGCCTCGATGGAGGCCAGCAGGCGCTCCTCGACCGACGGGACGCCGATCTCGTGGATGAGCTCGGCGAAGAAGCCGCGCACGACGAGACGACGGGCCTCGATCTCGGGGATGCCCCGGGCCTGCAGGTAGAAGAGCTGCTCGTCGTCGAAGCGACCGGTGGCGCTGGCGTGGCCCGCGCCGGCGATCTCGCCGGTCTCGATCTCGAGGTTCGGCACGGAGTCCGCGCGCGCGCCGTCCGTGAGGACCAGGTTGCGGTTGAGCTCGTAGGTGTCGGTGTTCTCGGCGTTCGCGCGGATCAGCACGTCACCCACCCACACGGTGTGCGCGCCGGAGCCCTGCAGGGCGCCCTTGTAGGTCACGCGGGACTTGCACTCCGGCACCGCGTGGTCCACGAAGAGGCGGTGCTCCTGGTGCTGGTCGGTGTCCGCGAAGTAGAGGCCCACCATCTCGACGTCGCCGCCCTCGGCGGTGAACTCGGCGTCCGGCGTGATGCGCACGACGTCGCCGCCGAACGTCACCACGACGTGCTTGAGCTTCGCGTCGCGGCCCAGGCGGGCGCGGTGCGACGAGGCGTGCACGGCACCCTCGGCCCAGTCCTGCACGCTGACGACGGTCAGGTGCGCGCCGTCCTCGACCACGATCTCGACGGTCTCGGCGAGCGAGCCGACGCCGTTGTGGTCGATGACCACGACGGCCTCGGAGTGCCGCTCCGCGCGGACCAGCACGTGGGCGGCGGTCGCGTCGGTCGACACGCCCTCCAGGCGCACGGAGGTGACGTCGGAGGCCACGGCCTCGGCCGGGATCGTCACCACGGTGGCCTGCTCGAAGGCGTTCCACGCGGTCACGGCGGTGCGGTCGCCGGGCTTGCCGGCGGTGCCCAGGCGGGCGTCGTCGCGGGCGACGGTCTCCACCTTGACCTCGGGCGCGGCGGTCACCTGGACCGTGACGCCCGAGGAGCCCAGGTCCGCCTGGAACAGCGGCTGGAGGCGGTCGGCCGGGGAGAAGCGCCACTCCTCCTCGCGGCCGTTCGGCACGGGGATGTCCTCCAGGGAGAACGACGTGAGGCGCTCTGCTCGCGAGCCCTGGGGCTTGACGGCGCCGTGGGAGTGGGCGCCGTCGGCAACAGCGCGCGAGTGATCGGTCGTGAGAGTCATGTCAGCCGACGGACCCTTCCATCTGCAGCTCGATGAGGCGGTTGAGCTCGAGTGCGTACTCCATGGGCAGCTCGCGCGCGATGGGCTCGACGAACCCGCGCACGATCATGGCCATGGCCTCGGTCTCCTCCATACCCCGGGACATGAGGTAGAACAGCTGGTCCTCGCTCACCCGCGAGACTGTGGCCTCGTGACCCATGGACACGTCGTCCTCGCGGACGTCCACGTACGGGTAGGTGTCGCTGCGGGAGATCTGGTCCACCAGCAGCGCGTCGCAGAGGACGTTGGACGCGGAGTGCGTGGCACCCTCGAGCACCTGCACCAGACCGCGGTACGACGTGCGGCCGCCGCCGCGCGCCACGGACTTGCTGACGATCGACGACGACGTGTTCGGCGCCGCGTGGACCATCTTGGCGCCGGCGTCCTGGTGCTGGCCCTCGCCGGCGAAGGCGATGGACAGCGTCTCGCCGCGGGCGTGCTCGCCCAGCAGGTAGATCGCCGGATACTTCATGGTGACCTTCGAGCCGATGTTGCCGTCGACCCACTCCATGGTGGCGCCCTCGGCGGCCGTGGCCCGCTTGGTCACGAGGTTGTACACGTTGTTCGACCAGTTCTGGATCGTCGTGTAGCGAACGCGCGCGTTCTTCTTGACGACGATCTCGACGACGGCCGAGTGCAGGGAGTCCGACGTGTAGATCGGCGCCGTGCAGCCCTCGACGTAGTGCACGTACGAGCCCTCGTCGGCGATGATCAGCGTGCGCTCGAACTGGCCCATGTTCTCGGTGTTGATCCGGAAGTAGGCCTGGAGCGGGATCTCCACGTGCACGCCCGGCGGCACGTAGACGAACGAGCCGCCCGACCAGACGGCCGAGTTCAGCGCGGCGAACTTGTTGTCGCCCGAGGGGATGACCGTGCCGAAGTACTCCTGGAACAGCTCCGGGTAGTCGCGCAGGCCGGTGTCGGTGTCGACGAAGATGACGCCCTGCTCCTCCAGGTCCTCGCGGATCTGGTGGTAGACGACCTCCGACTCGTACTGCGCGGCGACACCGGCGACGAGACGCTGCTTCTCCGCCTCCGGGATGCCAAGCCGGTCGTACGTGGCCTTGATGTCCTCGGGCAGCTCCTCCCAGGACGTGGCCTGCTTCTCCGTGGAGCGCACGAAGTACTTGATCTTGTCGAAGTCGATGCCCGACAGGTCGGAGCCCCAGCTCGGCATCGGCTTCTTGCCGAACAGGCGCAGCGCCTTGAGCCGCTGGTTCAGCATCCACTCGGGCTCGCTCTTGAGCGCCGAGATGTTGCGGACCACTTCCTCGCTCAGGCCTCGCTGCGCGGACATGCCCGCGGCGTCGCTGTCGTGCCAGCCGTACTCGTAAGAGCCGATGCTGGCGATGATCTCATCGTCGGAGCGCTGCTCTGGCGCTTGCGTTTCTGCGCTCATCACTTTCCTTCGGTGGGGGTCGTCGCGGGGAAGGACCTCGGGACGCCCGCGCCCTGGTGGGCGGAGACGTTCACGGGGATGTTGGTCGTGCAAGCATGTGCGCCGCCGGCGATGGTCGCCAGCCGCTGGACGTGCGAGCCCAGCAACTCGCTGAACGCGCGGGCCTCCTGCTCGCACAGCTCGGGGAACTCCTCGGCGACGTGCTGCACCGGGCAGTGCCCCTGGCAGAGCTGGACGGCGGGCGCCACGACACCGGCCGCGGGGCCGGTCAGCGGCGCCGGCACCGGCCGCACGGAGGCGGCGTAGCCGTCCGCCGACAGGAGCTGGACGAGCTGGGCGGCGCGACCCTCGGCGTCGGACGCCGTGAGGTGCGGTGCGTAGCTGCGCGCGACGGCGTCGAACCGCTCCTTGGCGAAGCCGGCCACCGCCTCGCTGCCGCCGGTCTCCTTGAGGAACCGCAGCACCTGCCGGGCGATCTCCTGGTAGCCGCCCGCCAGCTCGGACTGGCCGCCGCTCGTGACGACGTACCGCCGCGCGGGGCGCCCGCGCCGGGGGGTGCCCGACGGCGTGGCCTCGTGGACGGTGATCTTGCCGTCCTCCTCCAGGAGCGTGAGGTGCCGGCGCACGGCCGGGGCCGTCAGCTCCAGCACGGCGGCCAGCGCGCCCGCCGTGACCGGTCCGCGGGAGGCGACGAGCTCGAGCACGCGCCGTCGCGTGGTGCCGTCGGTCTCGTGGGTCGCCGCGTGGTGGCTCGCCGCGTGCCCGGCGGGTGCCTGTGCCGGTGCGCTCATGCTGGTCACCTCCCTCACGTCGGTCCACGGGCATGCTTCGCCCTGTTTGCACGCCTTCGTAGACGCAATGCTTTTGAGAACATCCTTGTTCCCTAATTCGAGATGCGCAAGGAAGGCGACCCTCAGTTGGTGGCGATCGCGACACATCTCACACGCGAGGTCCACGCCCAGGCCACGCCGGACGACGTCGTCCGCGCGCGCCGCCGCCTACGATTGTGCGGTGCCCCTGTCCGACGCGCCCGCGATCGACCCCGCCCAGGTGGCCACCGCGGACGCCGCCACAGCCAGCCCCGCCGGTGCCGACCACGAGGTCGCCGTCCAGGTGCGCGGACTCGTCAAACGCTACGACGGCCGCGCCGTCGTCGACGGCCTGGACCTGACCGCCCGCCAGGGCGCCGTCACCGCCGTCCTGGGCCCCAACGGAGCGGGCAAGACGACCACCATCGAGTGCTGTGAGGGCCTGCGCTCCCCCGACGGCGGCACCGTCCGCGTGCTGGGCCACGACCCCGTGGCGGACGCCCGGGCGCTGCGCCCCCGCGTCGGCGTCATGCTGCAGGACGGCGGCCTGCCCACCGGGGTGCGCGCCCTCGAGCTGCTGCGGCACGTCGCCGCCATGTACGCCGCACCCCGCCCCGTGGACGAGCTCGCCGAACGCCTCGGCCTGCACGGCTTCGCGCGGACCACGGTGCGCCGCCTGTCGGGCGGGCAGCGGCAGCGTGTCGCGCTCGCCGCGGCCGTGGTCGGGCGGCCCGACGTCGTGTTCCTCGACGAGCCGAGCGCCGGCATGGACCCCCAGAGCCGGCGTGCCGTCTGGGACCTCGTGCGCGAGCTGCGGTCCGACGGTGTCGCCATCGTGCTGACCACCCACCTCATGGACGAGGCCGCCGACCTCGCGGACCACGTGCACGTCGTGGACCACGGCCGTGTGATCGCCTCCGGGAGCGTCCGCGAGCTGACGTCCGGGAGCGGCGCGGGCCCGAGCTCGATCCGCGTCGAGGCCTCGCCGGGACTGGACCTGACGACCCTGCGCTCCGCGCTGCCGGGCTCCTGGGACGCGAGCGAGGGCGAGGCCGGGGTCTACACCCTGACCGGGGCCGTCGACCCGGCGGTCGTCGCCGCCGTCACCGGATGGCTCGCCGGACAGGGCGTGCTGGCCCGGTCGGTCACCACCGGCAGCCGCACCCTCGAGGACGTGTTCCTCGACCTCACCGGAAGGCACCTGCGATGAGCGCGCCCACCGCGCGGGTCGAGCCCGCCGCCGCGCCGGTCGCGCGCCGGATCGCCGCCCAGGCCTCGTTCGAGACGCGCGCGATCCTGCGCAACGGCGAGCAGCTCCTCGTGACGATCGTGCTGCCCGTCCTGGTGCTCTTCGCCCTGGTGCGCACGTCGTTCATCGACCTGGACACGCACGGGTTCTCGCGCGTCGACTTCGTGACGCCGGGCGTGCTGGCGCTCGCCGTGATGTCCACGGCGTTCACGTCCCAGGCGATCGCCACCGCCTTCGACCGGCGCAACGGCGTGCTGCGGCTGATGGCCACCACGCCGCTGGGCAGGTCCGGGCTGCTGGCCGGCAAGGTGCTCGGCGTGCTCGCCGTCGAGGTGGTGCAGGTGGTCGTCATCTGCGGCGTCGCGGTGGCGCTCGGGTGGCGGCCGGAGCTCGGGGCGCTGCCCGCCGTCGTCGGCGCGGGGCTGCTGGGGACCGCCGCGTTCACGGCCCTGGCCCTGCTGCTCGCCGGCACCCTGCGCGCCGAGGGCGTGCTGGCCGTGGCCAACCTCGTGCTCGTGCTGCTCACCGTGGGCGGCGGCGTGCTGCTGCCCGCCCAGCAGCTCGCGGGTCCGCTGTCGCACGTCGCGGTGCTGCTGCCGTCCGGCGCGCTGGGCGAGGCGATGCGCGGCGCGCTGCTGTACGGCGCGGTGCCCCCGTTCTCCGTGGTGGTGCTGCTGGCCTGGACCGCAGCGCTCGGCGCGGGCGCGGCCCGCCTCTTCCGCTGGCACTGACGGAAGGCTGGCGCTGACGGGCGGGTGGCTTCGACAGGCGCCGCCTGACGCCCCGCCCTCACGGTCGGCAGTTGGCCCACGGGGTTCGGCAGTTGGCCCGCGCTGTCGGCAGTTGGCATCGAGATCGGCACAGGGCTGTGCCGATCTCGATGCCAACTGCCGAACCCACGGGCCAACTGCCGAAGTCACGGCACAGCAGAGCCCACCGCCACGCCCTGCAACGCGGGCATTGCAACGCAGGCCATGCAACGCATGCTCCCTGCCCGGTTTGGGTAAGTAAATCCCCAACCCCATACCCGGGGAGTATGACCAATTCGTAGGGTATGCGGGTGAAATATGCCCATCTAGGGTCTACTTCACCTACATTCCCCAGGGAGGCAGCGTGACTTCCACTCACAGCAACCGTCGTCGGCTGATCGTCGGCGCCGGTATCGCGATCGCCCTCGCGGCGGCCCCGGCGGCAGCAGCCGTGGCCTCGGCGACGCCGGACGAGGCACCCGCGCCCGTCGCGGGCGCGCTGATCGAGGACTCGTACATCGTGGTCCTCAAGGACAGCGGTGTCAGCAAGGGTCAGGTCCGCGCCGCGGCCAGCGGCCTGGTGCAGGAGTACGGCGGCGAGGTGCAGCGCTCCTACACCAACGCGGTGCGCGGCTTCTCGGCGTCGATGTCGGCGGCGCAGGCCGAGCGGCTCGAGGCGGACCCGTCCGTCGCGTACGTGGAGCAGAACCGGGTGATGACCGCGACGGACACGCAGTCGCCGGTCCCCTCCTGGGGCCTGGACCGCATCGACCAGGAGAGCCTGCCGCTCGACGACTCGTACACCTACGGGAACTCGGGCTCGGGCGTGACGGCGTACATCGTCGACACCGGCATCCTGACCACCCACGAGGACTTCGGCGGCCGCGCGGTCAGCGGCACCGACACCGTGGACAACGACGACGACGCCACCGACTGCGCGGGCCACGGCACGCACGTCGCGGGCACCGTGGGCGGCTCTGCCTACGGCGTCGCCAAGGACGTCTCGCTCGTCGCGGTCCGGGTGCTGGACTGCGGCGGTTCCGGGACGTACGACGGTGTCATCGCCGGCATCGACTGGGTGACGGCCGACCACCAGGCCGGCGAGCCGGCCGTGGCCAACATGTCGCTCGGCGGCGGCTTCTCGCAGGCCGTGAACGACGCCGTGTCCGAGGCCGTCGCGGACGGGGTCACCTTCGCCCTGGCGGCCGGCAACGACTACGCCGCCGACGCCTGCGACGGCTCGCCGGGCTCCACGCCGGAGGCCCTCACGGTGGGCGCCACCGAGGACACGGACGCCCGCGCCGTGTACTCCAACATCGGCACCTGCGTGGACCTCTTCGCGCCCGGTACCGACATCACGTCGGCCTGGTACACCGGCGACACCGCCACGAACACCATCAGCGGTACCTCGATGGCCACGCCGCACGTCGCGGGCGCCGCTGCGCTCGTGCTGGGCGGCAACCCGGGCGCGACGCCGGCCGAGGTCGGCGACGCCCTCACGGGCGCCGCGGTGCAGGACGCCGTGACCGACCCGGGCACCGGTTCGCCGAACCTGCTGCTCAACGTCAGCGGTCTCTGACCGTCCAGCTCCTCCTCGTCACGGTCACGCGGGGGTCCCGGCATCGCGCCGGGGCCCCTGTGGCGTTCCTGACAGCTAGTCGGCAAAGAATCACACCCGGTGCGGGACCAGCACGGGAGGCGGCGCCGTCGTCGGGCACTAGCGTGGGACCCGTGACCGCACCCGCCGCCCCCGTCTCCTGGCTCGACGCGCTCCCCGGCCGCGTGGACCGCTTTCGCCACTGGACCCGCGCGGTCCTGATCGCGAACCTGATCGGCCAGATCGGCATCATCGGGACCGGCGGTGCCGTGCGGCTCACGGACTCGGGCCTGGGCTGCTCCACCTGGCCGCAGTGCGAGCCCGGCAGCTTCACGCCGCAGTTCCACGAGGCGACGACGCTGCACCCCTACATCGAGTTCGGCAACCGCACGCTGACGGGCGTGCTGGGGGTCGTCGCGGTGCTGCTCGCGGTGCTGGTGTGCACCGACCTGAAGCGCACGGCGTCCTACCGCATGCTCGGCCTGGCGCCGATCGTGGGCGTGATGATGCAGGCCCTGATCGGCGGCATCGTGGTGCTGCTCCACCTGCACCCGGGCTGGGTGTCCCTGCACTTCGCGGTCTCCGGCGCGCTGGTCGCCGTGTCCCTGTACCTGCTGCACCGGCACGGCGAGGGCGACGGAGCCCCGCGGCTCGTGGTCCCGCCGCGCGTGCGCACCCTCGCGTGGGCCCTGGCCGGGCTGACCGCCGTCGTGGTCGTGCTCGGCGTGCTGACCACCGGAGCCGGCCCGCACAGCGGCGACTCCGAGGTGGGCTACCGGTTCGCCATCGACCCGGCGCTCCTGACCAGGTGGCACGCCGCCGCGGTGTGGGTGTTCCTGGCTGCCCTGGCCGCCTTCCTCGTGGCGGTCCGTCGCGGCCCGGCCGAGGTGCGCCGTGCGGCCGTCATCCTGCTCGTCATCACGCTGGCGCAGGGCCTGATCGGGTACGTGCAGTACTTCACCGACCTGCCCGAGCTGCTCGTCGGGCTGCACATGATCGGCGCGGCCGCGCTCATCGCGGGCACCACCCGCGTGTGGCTGACGACGCGGGTGCGCTGACGTCGCGTCCGCGCCGAACTGCACGGTGAGCGCGCCGTGACAGCGGTCTGACAGTCCCGTGCGAGCGGCCCCCCGCACGCTGGGGGCATGAACACGAACGCGATCGAGGCACAGGGCCTCGTCAAGATCTTCGGCGACAACCGCGCCGTGGACGGCGTCGACCTCACCGTCCGCACCGGGACCGTCTACGGCGTGCTCGGGCCCAACGGCGCGGGCAAGACCACGACCATCCGCATGCTCGCCACCCTGCTCCGGCCCGACGGCGGCGAGGCCCGCATCTTCGGCCACGACATCGCCCGCGAGGGCGCCGCCGTACGCTCCCTGATCGGGGTGACGGGCCAGTACGCGTCGGTCGACGAGACGCTGAGCGCCACCGAGAACCTCGTGGTCTTCGGGCGGCTGCTCGGGCTGTCCGCACGCGCCGCGAGGGCCAAGTCGGCCGAGCTCCTGGAGGAGTTCTCGCTGACCGACGCCGCCCGGCGGCCGCTGCGCAACTACTCCGGCGGCATGCGCCGCCGGCTCGACCTGGCGGCCAGCCTGATCGCCCGGCCGCCGCTCATCTTCCTGGACGAGCCCACCACGGGCCTGGACCCGCGCACCCGCAACCAGATGTGGGACACGATCCGCCGCCTGGTCGCGGACGGCTCCACGGTGCTGCTCACCACCCAGTACCTCGACGAGGCCGACCAGCTCGCCGACCGGATCGCGGTCATCGACCGCGGCACGGTGGTCGCCGAGGGCACCGCCGACGAGCTCAAGGCCACCGTCGGCGCCCAGTCGCTCCAGGTCGGGCTCGCCGACGCCGACGACCTCGGCACCGCGCTCAGCCTGGTGCAGCAGGTCTTCGGCGCCGCGGGCGCCGTCGCGCCGGAGGGGCTGCGCGTCACCGTGCCGGTCCCCCACGCCGAGGCCGTCGCGGACCTGCTGGTCCGGTTCCGGGACGCCGGGGTGCCGATCGACTCCGTCAGCCTGGACAAGCCGACCCTGGACGAGGTCTTCCTGAACCTCACCGGCCACGCGGCGTCCGACGACGCCCCCGCTGCCGGCAGCCCCGAGAACACCCGGAACGACACCGAGAAGGTGACCGCATGAGCACCGCCACCCTGGCCCCCGCGCCGCACACGGCCACGATCCAGCCGGCCCGGGTCGGCCTGGCCGCCACCGTCTCCCAGTCGTTCACCATGGCGTACCGCGGCCTGCTCAAGGTGCGGCACACCCCCGAGCAGCTCATCGACGTGACCTTCCAGCCGATCATCTTCACGCTGATGTTCACGTACCTGTTCGGCGGCGCGGTCTCCGGCAGCGTCGGTGCCTACCTGCCGCTGATCATCCCCGGCATCCTGGCGCAGACGGTGATCACGGCGTCCGTCGTGACCGGCGTCCAGCTCCGCGAGGACATGGACAAAGGCGTGTTCGACCGGTTCCGCTCCCTGCCGATCGCGCGCATCGCGCCACTGGCCGGCGCCCTGCTCGCCGACACCGTCCGGTACCTCGTGGCGACGACCATCACGTTCCTGACCGGCCTGGTCATGGGCTGGCGCCCCGGCGGCGGCTTCGGCGGCGTGGTGCTCGCCGGCCTGCTCGTGATCGTCTGCGCGTGGGCGCTGAGCTGGATCTTCGCCTACATCGGCGTGATCGCGCGCTCGGCCACGTTCGTGCAGGGCGTGTCGTTCATGGTCCTGTTCCCCCTGACGTTCCTGTCCAACGCGTTCGTCGAGGTCGACACCCTCCCGGGCTGGATGCAGGCGTTCGTCGAGGTCAACCCGGTGTCCCACCTGGTCTCCGCCGTGCGGTCCCTCGCGAACGAGGGCCTGGTCACGGCCGACGTGGGCTGGACGCTGCTGAGCGCGGCGGTGGTCGTGGTGATCTTCGCCCCGATCGCGGTCCGCAGCTACCTGCGCAAGGCCTGACCGGCCGCTGCCCGCCGCGGACTGCTGCGCGGCGTCGAACGTAGGGATCGTCGCTCCATGACTGCTCATGGAGCGACGATCCCTACGTTCAACCGCCCGGCACGACCAGCCCAGCCGGGCTCAGCCGGCGACCAGCTCCGCCGTGGACAGGTTCTCCAGGGTCGTCAGGGCGTGCTCCGCGAGGTCCTCGCGGGAGATCGCCGCGATCCTTGCCCGCGCCGCTGCCACCGCGTCGGCACCGTGCCGGTCGGCCGCCGCGGCGAGGACGGGATCGCGCCGCAGCGCCATGAAGTCCTGCCGCGAGCCCAGCGCCTCGGCCAGGGCGAGCAGCTCCAGCCCGACGGCGGCGTCGGGCCGCGGACCCGCCGTGAGCACCGCGCCCACGGCGAGGCACACCGTGCCGAGCACGGGGTGGTCGGCCACGTGGCGCATCCACTCCCGGTACAGCCGCACGGCACGACGCCGCACGACGTCGGCCACCTGCCGCGCCCGCACGTCGTGCCCGGCGTCGACGAGCCGCACGATCCAGGCGGACCCCACGATCACCGCCCACGGCGCGGCCGGGGACGGGTCCCCGCGGCCCGCGGGGGGCGGCCCGACGGCGGGCGCCGCGGGCGATCCCGGGCCGGCGGACGTCGCGTCGTCGGCGACGCCCGGCAGGTCCGCGAAGACGTTCACCGCCTGCTCGTACAGGTCGAGCGCCCCGGCGACGTCACCCTGCGCCCAGGCGATCTCGGCCCGGCCCGCCCGGACCACGGCCCGCGACTCGTCTCCCCCGCGCTCGGACTGGTCGGCGTCCTGTCCGGCCCGCTCGACCCGCGCGCAGATCCGCTCGGCCCCGGCCAGGTCACCGTCGGTGATCGCGGTACCGAGGTCCACCCAGTCGAGCTGCCGCATCGCGCCGTCGGCCCCGATGACCGTCAGGCCCTCCCGCGCCACGCGCGACCAGTGCTTCGCGGTCCGCGTGTCCCCGGCACCGAACGCCGTGGTGGCCAGGAACATCGCGGCCCCGGCCCGGCTCGCCACGTCGCCGATGCCCTGGGCCAGGTGGTAGGCGCGCTCGGCGCCGTCGAGCGCCTCGTCGAGCCGCCCGGCGTTCTCCGCCTCCTGCGAGGCGACGAGGTGGGCGAGAAAGGCGATGAGCGGGTCGTCCGAGCCGCGCAGCTCCAGGACCGCGCCCGGTGCGGGCGCCAGCAGCATGCTCGCCACCGCGCGGGTCCGCGGTCCCACCGCGTCGCCGTGGTCGCGCAGCACGCGCCGGAGCCGGGCCAGCGCCCGCAGGTTGCCCGTGATCCCGGAGAACGCCGTGGTGGCCGCGGCGTAGGCCAGCGCCAGCGCGGTCACGTCCGCGTCCGCCGCCGGGACGGTCCGGCCCGTGACGGCGTCGAGGACGGCGGGCGCCAGGTCGGCCGCGCGCTCCTCCGCACCGCGCAGGGTCCAGGCCCCGCCGAGCGCGACGAAGCCGTGGACGACGACGTCCTGCCGGCCCGCGCGCGCCGCCTGACGGATCGTGAACAGCAGGTTCTCGTGCTCGCGCCGCAGGAGGTCGACCGCGGCCACCTGCTCCGGCCCGAGCAGCCGGGACGTGCACCAGCGCGCCACACCCATGCCCCAGCTCAGCAGCGCATCGCGGACGGCGTCGTCCTCGCCCGCCTCGGCGAGCCGCAGCAGGCCGAACTCCCGGACCGTCTCCAGCATCCGGTAGCGCACCGGGGCAGGCCGGTGCACTCCCCCGCCCGGGCCCCGCAGCCCGGGGTTCTCCTCGACGACGAGCAGGGACTGGGTCACGAGTCCGTCGATGTCGTCGAGCACGTCGAGCGGGACGAGCCCCTCGGGCGGTACATCGCCCGGGCCGGGCGCGGGCTCTCCCTCGGGTTCGACGGCGGCGCCGGCGGCCGTCCCCGCCGAGGCGCCGGCGGCCGGGTCCACCACGAGCCGCCCCAGGGCCGCGGCCGCGTGGGCGGACAGCCCGTCGGGCAGCACGGAGACCCGGCGCCACAGCTCGCGCTGCGACGGCTCCAGCAGGTTCCAGCTCCACTCGATGACCGCTTCGAGCGTCCGGTGCCGGTCGGGCACGGTCCGGTCGCCGCCGCGCAGCAGGGCGAACCGGGCGTCGAGGTGCCGTTCGATCTCCTCGACCGACAGGGTGCGCACGCGTGCCGCGGCCAGCTCGATCGCGAGCGGCAGCCCGTCGAGCCGGTCGCAGAGCCGGGCGACGACGGCGTCGGGCAGCTGGGCCCCGGGCCGCGCCGCGAGCGCCCGCTGCCGGAACAGCTCGGCGGCCGGGCCGCGTCCGGTCCCGGACCCCGCGCCTCGCGCACCGCCCGAGGCGAGCGGCGCCAGCGGGTACACCTGCTCCGCGGCGACCTGCAGGGGCGCACGGCTCGTGGTCAGGATCCGCAGGCCGGGGGCGGCGGAGAGCAGGACGTCCGCCCAGCGGGCGGCGCCGTCGGGCACGTGCTCGCAGTTGTCCAGCACGAGGAGGGTGCGGGCGGTGCGGGCCCGCTCCACGATGCGGTCGTGCAGGTCGCCGGCGAGCAGCCGGTCGGACAGGCGCGCGGAACCCACCGCCGACACCCCGAGCCCGTCGGCGATCGCGAGCGCCACGTCGTCGTCGGTGCGCACGCCCGCGAGCTCGGCGACCGCGATCGAGAGCCCGTCCAGCGGGTCCGACGGCGTCGTGGCCCGGTCCTCAGCGACCGTGCGCGCCACCTCCTGGGCCAGCCGGGTCTTGCCGAGCCCGCCCGCGCCGAGGATCGTCACCAGCCGGTGCCGGGTGAGCTCGCCCACGACGGCGCGCACGTCGTCCGCGCGCCCGATCAGCGGCGTGGCGGCGGCGCGCAGCCCGCGCACGAACCGGCCTGCGGTCGTGCGCCCGGCGGCCGGCGGCGGTTCGACGGCGGTCGGCGGGGCACCGTCGACACCCTGGACCGACGCCGTGCCGGAAGTGCCCGTCGTGCCCGCTGTGCTGTCCACGCCTGACGCCGCCGCGGCGACGCGCGCGTGCAGCGCGACGAGGTCGGGTGCGGGGTCGGTGCCGAGCTCCGCGACCAGGGCGTGCCGCAGCCGTCCGAACACGCGCGATGCCTCGTCGGGACGCCCCGTGGCCGTGAGCGCCGTCATGAGGTCGCGCGCCGCGTCCTCGTCGAGGGGGTCGGCGGCCAGGGCCGTGCTGCCGAGGACGGTCACGGTCGCGGCGTCCCCCGCGGCCGCGGCGGCCCGACGGCGCAGGGTGGTCAGCTCGTCCCGGAGCCGTCCGGCGGTGTCCCGCAGCTCCTGTGCGAGGCCGGGTGTCGCGTCGTCCAGCCCGTCGCCGGGCTCTCCGCGCCAGAGCGCGAGGGCGGCGTCGACGACGGCGGCCGCCGCTACTCCGCCACGGGACGTGCCGGGAATGCCGACCGCGCTGTGTGCCGCGCCGCCGTCCGACCCCGCGACCCGCGCGGACCCGAGGAGCTCACGCGCCTCCGTCACGGCCGCACGCGCCCGGTCGAGGTCGCTCGGGCCGCCCAGCGCGTACCCCGCGGAGGTGAACCGCACGACGTCCGGACGCAGCGAGCGCAGCCGGGAGACAAGGCTCTGGAGCGCCGCACGCGGGTTGGCGGGCAGGTCGTCGGCCCACAGCGCGTCGACCAGGGCCGACACCGTGACCGTCCGGGGCGCGGCCAGCGCGAGCAGCACCACGAGGGCGGCTGCGCGGGTGCCGCGCGGGGCGACCGGACCGGCGTCGGACAGCACGGCCACCGGCCCGAGAACCGCCACCACCGGGTGCTCCCCGAGCGCTCCGGTCGGGGGGCCGGGGTCGACGTGCTGCATGCGCGCCACTCTAAGCCGTGCACCTGGGCCGACGCCCCTGTACTCCCACCGCGGACCGGCAGCGTCAGGTCGGCAGGGCGCCGGCCGGACGTCACCCCACGGGCAGCGTCGGCGGGGTCCACCTCGCGAACCGCGACATGCCGTCGAGCATGACCCGGGCGGGAAGCGCACGCAGTGCCGCGTTCCGCAGCCCGACGAGCGCGGGGTTACCCAGCTGCTCGCCGATCCGCGCGCTTGCCCACGCCGCGCGGAGCACCCCGGAGGTTCGGGGCCGGCGCACCCGGTCGTAGGCCGCCAGCCCGTCGACCACGGGGTCGCCGCCAGCGCCACCCGCACCACCCGACACCGACGCCGCCAGCACGACGGCGTCCTCGATGCCCTGGCAGCCGCCCTGGCCCACGTTCGGCGGCATGGCGTGCGCGGCATCGCCGACCAGGGCCACCCGGCCGCGGACCATGCGCGGGATCGGCTTCGGGAACCCGTAGAGGTCGAGCTGCTGTACCTGCTCGGGCGTGGTCGCCGCCAGCACCTGCGGGATCGGGTCGTGCCAGCCGGCGAACGCGGCGCGCGCGGCGGCCAGGTCGGCGGCGGGGTCCCCGGTGGGCCGCCCCGCCGGGCCCACCTGCGTGGCGTACCAGTACAGCCGCCCGTCGCCGAGCGCGATCAGGCCCACCTCGCCGCCCGGGCCCCAGGTCTGGGACATCTCGGTGATCCCGGGGTTGTCGAGCACGGCGAGCCAGGTCGTCGACCCGACGTAGACCGGTTCCGCGGCGTCGGGCGCGACGGCGGCGCGCAGGCGCGACCGGACGCCGTCGGCGGCGACCACGAGGTCGGCGCCCAGTGTGGTGCCGTCGTCGAGCGTGACCACGGCCGGCCGCGCGGCGTCGCCCGGGTCGACGGCCGCTGCCGCGGCACCGTAGGTGACCTCCACGTCGCCGAGCCCGTCGAGCAGCGCCTCCTGGAGCCGGGGCCGGTGGAAGGCGATGGCCACCGTGCCGAGCCGGGCGGCGATCTGCTCCGCCGAGACGTGCACCAGGGCGCGTCCCGCGCCGTCCCGGAGCGTGCCGGGATACGCCCGCTGCCCGACGGCGCGGACGGCGTCGCCCACCCCCGCGGCGTCGAGGCCGCGCAGCGCGTTGGCGAGCAGCACGATGCCCGCGCCGGTGGTGCGCGGCTCGGGCGAGCGCTCCAGCACCCGCACGTCCCACCCGCAGCGTGTCAGCGCGTTGGCAGCGGTCAGTCCCGCGATCCCTGCTCCGACGACGATCGCGCTCCGGCTCATGAGTCCTCCCGACATTCAGAAAACGGGCGGCGGGCCTCCCGTCCGGGACCGCCTCCAACTAGTTTCCCCACCGCGAGGAGCTGCCGGTCGGCGGCGGAGCGGCTCCGAAACGTGTCAGACCTCCAGGTCACCGGGGTGACCTGGAGGTCTGACGCGTCGAGCGGGTGCGAGGGCTCAGACCTCGGGGACCCAGAGGTCCTCGCCGTTCGCGGGCGTACCGACCGCGCCGACCCCCACCGGGACGGCGTCGGGCACGTCACCCAGGGCGCGCTGCGCCACGGCGCCCGACGAGAAGTTCGCGTAGCACTCCGGGCAGTACCAGTCCGGCGTCGGCACCGGGGTGTCGAAGCCGCCGTACACGACGTCCGGCTCCAGCTTCATGTTGTCGTGGATCGTCTGGCCCCACACGATGCGCTTGGTGGCGCCGCGCTGACCGCACGACGGGCACGACGGGCGCATCTGCGCGCGCTGCGACAGCACCGCGTGCGGGTGCAGCAGGGCGTGGCACGGGCCGCACACCAGGAAGGTCTGCTCGATGAGGTCCGCCAGGGGACGCTCGCCGGTCTGACCGGTGTGGGCGCCGTCGTCGTGCGGGCGCAGCTGCATGACGTCGACGAACCGCTCGCACGACGCGCAGCGCTCCTCGCGGCGCAGGTCCGTGCCCGAGACCTGCTTGTGGCCCAGCAGGCGCAGCACGTGCAGGTTGGGCGACAGCTCGTCGGTCTCGCAGTTGCCGGCGTCGAGCGTGCCGGTCGCGCCGTGCTTGTACTGGTGGGCGATGCCGTCGAGCACCAGGCGGGCGTGCTCCTGCGGCAGCCAGCCGGACGAGCGCGCGTAGGCGGCCGCGCCGTTGAAGAGGTCGTCCCAGACCACGGGCTTGTCCGGGCCGAAGACCTCGTCGCTGACCCAGTCCTCGCCCTGGCTGGCGCCCATGAGCTCGACCGCGGCGACGATGCCCGGCTCGGAACCCACGACGGTGACGACGACGTCACCACGCTGCGGGCCGTCCGCGCCGCCGGGCAGGCGGTGCTCGTGGCTCCGGCTCGCGATGGCGACCGCCTCGCCCAGCCAGTCCTCGGACCAGTTGAGGTAGACGGACGGAACGAGCCACGCCGGAAGGGACGAAACGTTGGGAAGCATGTCGGGTTCGCTGGTCACGCGGGGAGAATAGCGCAGCCCGGTGACGCCGTTATGACACGCCCGGTGAGCGACCTTCGCGACTTACCCGGACACTTACCCGAACTCGACCACCACCTGGTCGTACCCCAACGGGGACAACATCGCCTCGAGGGTCGCGGTCGTGTTCGCGCGGGCCCGTTCGTCCAGGTCGGAGCCCGCCGCGGCGTCCGAGATCCGGTCCTGGGCCGCCGCGAGCGCCTCCTGGCGGGCGTCCGTGTCGGCGTCGAAGAGATCACCCACGCGGTCGACGAGCCCCCGGTCCTCCGTCAGGGCGCGGCTGGCGTCGAGGTCGATGCGGGGCTCGGCGAGCTCCGGCTCCGGCAGCGTGACGGTGACCGTCGTGCCGTCGTCCGAGATCTCGATCGCGTCCTCGTCCAGGTCCCGGAAGTCCACGTACGCGTCGACCGAGCCGTTCACCGCGAGCACGATCCGCTCCCCCGCGAGCCAGCTCGGCACGTACCTCACGTCGTTCTCCAGGTCGACCAGCACCTCGTACTGCGCCTCGGCCGCCACGAACCGCGCCAGGTCGTGCATGCTGACCAGCACCGGCGTCTCGGACCGGTCGACCTGGCCCGTCGTGAACGGGTTGAGCCCGTCGAGCAGCGTCCGCCAGATCGCGTCGCGGAAGTCGTCGCGCTGCGCGGAGACGGCGCCCGCGACGAGTCCGGCGGTCAGCGCCGCGCCCAGCACGAACCCGAGCACGCCCGCCATCCCGGCGGACATCCTGCGGCGCGGTTCGCCCGGCGTCGGCCCGCTGCCGGACGGCGCCTGCTCGGTCCTGGAACCCACCTGCTCGGTCTGCACCTCGGTGCCCGTCATCGCCGCGCCCCTTCCCGGGGAGATACCAGACATATCTCCCGCCAGAAACTACGCTAGCCGCACCCACTGACACCCGCGCGGCAAGCACGCGGCAAGCAGCAGGTGGTCGGCAGATCGTCAGGAGATCGGCACCTCGAATTGCCGAATACCTGACGTTCTGCCGACCACCCTGGCCGGACCCGCCCCGCAGCGAGAACTCAGTTCTTGCGGTACTCCCACGGGGAGTCCACCGGGCGCAACGTCTCCCAGTCGGAGGCCCGCCCGATCGCCGCCGCCAGCACGCCCGCGATCGTCGCCGCGTTGTGCAGCCGGCCCGCGAGCGCCAGCGCCGCGGCCTCCTCCAGGGGCACCGGGACCACGACCATGTCGGCCTCCTCGGCCTCGCGCGTGTGCCGCTCGTCGTCGGGCACGGGCGTGAGGTCGCGTGCCAGGTACACGCGGACGGCCTCGTTGCTGCCGCCCGGCGTGGGCAGCAGGTCGAGGAGCACGTCCCATGAGCCGGCGTTCATGTCCGCCTCCTCGGCCAGCTCGCGGGCCGCCGCGACGTGCGGGTCCTCGCCGTCCAGGTCGAGCAGGCCGGCGGGCGCCTCCCAGAGGAAGGCGCCGACCGGGTGCCGGTACTGGCGCAGCAGCAGCACGTTGCCGTCGTCGGTCAGCGCCACGACGACGACCGCGCCGGGGTGGTCGACGTACTCGCGCCGGACGATGCCGCCGGCCTCACCGAGGTCGACCTCGTCGGAGACCATGTCGACCACAAAACCCTGGAACGGTACGTCGAGCCGCCGCGCGGGGCGGGGGTCGATGACGTCCGTGACCTCGTCGCTGCTCATGCTGTCCCTCCGCCGCGCCTGCCGACGATCCCCGGTCTCATGAGGACTGCTTCTCGAGCGCCGCCGCGATCAGGCCCGCGAACAGCGGGTGTGCCCGCGTGGGGCGCGACTTGAACTCGGGGTGTGCCTGCGTGGACACGAAGTACGGGTGCGTCTCGGCGGGCAGCTCCACGAACTCCACGAGCGACGAGTCGGGGGACGTGCCGGAGATCAGCAGGCCGGCCTCCTCCAGCTCGACGCGGAACGCGTTGTTCACCTCGTAGCGGTGGCGGTGGCGCTCGGTCACCTTCTCGCTGCCGTAGGCCTTGGCCACCACGGAGCCGGCGGTGAGCTGCGCCTCGTAGGCGCCCAGGCGCATGGTGCCGCCCATGTCACCCTCGCCCTCCACGATCGACTTCTGCTCGGCCATGGTCGCCACGACGGGGTGGCTGCTGGTCGGGTGGAACTCGGTGGACGACGCGTCGGCCCAGCCCAGCACGTTGCGCGCGTACTCGATGACCATCGACTGCAGGCCCAGGCAGATGCCGAGGGTCGGCACCAGGTTCTCGCGCGACCAGCGCAGCGCCCCCACCTTGCCGTCGATGCCGCGCACGCCGAACCCGCCGGGCACCAGCACGGCGTCGACACCCTCGAGGGAGGCCTGGGCGCCCTCCGGCGTCTGGCAGTCGTCGGCGGCGACCCAGCGGATGGCCACCTTCGCGTCGTTCGCGAAGCCGCCGGCGCGCAGCGCCTCGGTCACCGACAGGTAGGCGTCGGGCAGGTCGATGTACTTGCCGACCAGCGCGACCTCGACGTTGTGCTCGGGCTCGTGCACGCGCTCCAGGAGGCGGCTCCAGCCGTCCCAGTCCACGTCGTGGAAGGGCATGCCCAGGCGGCGCACCACGTAGGCGTCCAGGCCCTCGGAGTGGATGACGCGCGGGATGTCGTAGATCGAGGGCGCGTCGGCGCAGTTGATCACTGCCTCGTTGTCGACGTCGCACATGAGCGCGATCTTGCGCTTGATGCTCTCGGGGACCACGCGGTCGGAGCGCAGCACGATGGCGTCGGGCTGGATGCCGATCGAGCGCAGCGCTGCCACGGAGTGCTGCGTCGGCTTGGTCTTCAGCTCGCCCGACGGGCCGATGTACGGCACCAGCGAGACGTGCAGGAAGAACACGTTGTCGCGGCCGAGCTCGTGCCGCACCTGGCGGGCGGACTCGAGGAAGGGCTGCGACTCGATGTCGCCGACGGTGCCGCCGATCTCCGTGATGATCACGTCGACGTCGTCGGACGCCTGCTCGCGCATCCGGAACTTGATCTCGTCGGTGATGTGCGGGATGACCTGAACGGTGTCGCCCAGGTACTCGCCGCGGCGCTCCTTGGCGATGACACGCGAGTACACCTGGCCGGTGGTCACGTTGGACGAGGCGGGGAGCTCGACGTCGAGGAAGCGCTCGTAGTGCCCGATGTCCAGGTCGGTCTCGGCGCCGTCCTCCGTGACGAAGACCTCACCGTGCTGGAACGGGTTCATGGTGCCGGGATCCACGTTGAGGTAGGGATCCAGCTTCTGCATCGTGACGCTGAGGCCACGGGAACGGAGCAGGCGGCCGAGTGACGACGCCGTCAGACCCTTGCCGAGAGAGGACGCCACACCACCGGTGACGAAGATGTGCTTGGTCGGCGTGGAGGCGCCGGACCGCTGACGGGACTGGAGACTGCTTCGGTGTTCGACCACGGAACTCCATCCTAAACGAGGTACGGCGTGCTGGTGGTGTTACGACCAGCACACGCGCTCGCCGCGCGGGACCATCGACCGGTTTTGGTCGAGTCTGCCCCTGCTGCGGCCTTCGCGCTCGCTAAGTCAGGCCTTCCGGGAGAACTTCCTCCCCAGCTTCCTGAACAGCGGCCCGACGGCGGCACGCAGGTCCCGGTCGAGCAGCACCGCCACCGCCAGCGCGACGAGCGCGGCCAGCAGCCCGAAGGCCAGCCCGAGGCCCAGCTCGGCGGCGAACTCGCCGCCGTCGAACGGCACCTCGTTCAGCGCCGGGTCCGAGAACGAGAAGTAGGACGTCGCGGTCAGGCCGAGCCGCCACGGCAGCCAGAGCCCGGCCACGGCGCCGACGGCGGCCGCCACGAGCACCACGAGCAGCGCCCGCCAGACGCGGTCCAGCGCGGGCGGGCCCAGGTGCCGCCGGACCGCCAGGAGCAGCCCCAGCCCGGCCACGACCATCCCGGCCGTGCCCACGGCACCGAGCGCCGCCATCACGTTGGTCCGCAGCGCGAGGTCGACGCACGACGTCGCGGCACAGGCCGGCTCGCGGCCGGCGAACAGCAGCGGCACCAGGGCCGCGCCGACCGCCGCGACGCCCCACCCGCTCGCGGTCGCGGTCACCGCGGCCCGCCCGTGGTCGACGGCGTACAGCGCGCGCGACAGGTGCAGGATCAGCGCGAACCCGATCAGCCCGGGCGCCATGGTGATCAGTCCCGCCGCCAGCCCGGGGGCGTCGCCCAGCACGATGAGGTCGAAGACCTGCTCGACGAACGGGGCGGCCGCGATCAGCGCGGCCATGCCCAGGGCCGTCACGAGCAGCAGGGTGCGCGTCGTGCGGGCCACCAGGGCGCGCAGCTCGCCGGTCCGGCCGGCCGAGGCGTGCTCCGCGAAGTGCGGGAACGCGCTGGTCGCGATCGGGAACGCGAGCACCGCGTACGGCAGCAGGTAGACCTGCTGGGCGTACAGGTAGACCGAGAGCGTGCCGTCGCCGCCGGCGGCGTTGGCCGCGCGCAGCGTGAGGAACACCGAGAGCTGCTGGGCCACCAGCGCGCCCACGCCCGCGAACGCCAGGCGGGCGGCACGCGGCCCCTCGCCGGACGGGAACCGCAGCGTGGGCCGCAGCCGCAGGCCGGTGCGCCACACGGGCACCACCAGCGGCAGCGCCAGGAAGAGCACGCCCACCGTGGTGCCCCACGCCAGCCAGACCAGTGCCTGCGACGAGAGCGCGGCGACGTCCCGCTGGTCGCCGTCGGCCAGCAGGTAGAAGACCCCGTAGACCACGATCACGACGAGGCTGGAGACCAGCGGCGCGAACGCCGGCCAGAAGAACCGCTTGTGCGCCTGGAGGATGCCGCCCAGCACGACGGCGATCCCATAGAGCGGCACCTGCACGGCGAACACCCGCAGGAACGCCGTGGCGACGTCCACCTGCGCCGGGTCGTCCAGCCCGGTCAGGCCGATGATCGGGCGCGCGAGGAGCGCGGTCAGCCCGGCCAGCGGCACGAGGACCACCAGCGTCCAGCCCAGCAGCGCCGACGCGATCCGGGAGGCCTGCTCCTTCGAGGCCGCGGTGCCGTCGGCGGTGAACGCCGCCCGGGCCAGGGGCCCGGCGAGCAGCGGCACGACGGCGCCCGCGAGCGCGCCGCCGGCCGCGACCTCGAACAGCAGGTTGGGCAGCTGGTTGGCCGAGTTGAAGACCGTCCCGACGCCGTCCGACCCGAGCCACGCGCCCTGCGCGAGCCAGCGGCCGAAGCCGACCAGGCGGCTGGCGAGGGTGACGACGGTGACGAGCAGCGCCGCGCTCGCCAGGGACCGGGTGCGGCTCACGCGCCCGGGGTGGCCACGGGCTTGGTCTGCGCGAGCTCGGCGACCGACTCCTCGACCGCGGCCGAGGGGCGCCGGCCGAGCATGTCGGCCTTGTTCAGCCACTCGTTGTCGGCGATCACCTTCGAGAAGCTCACCTTCTCGGACGCGAGCATGAGGCCGACGACGCCGGTGAGCGCCGCCCACCGCACCGCGCGGGGCGCGTTGAACGCGACCTGGCTGCCGACGAGCGCGCCGAGGGCGTTGGCGCCGCCGTCGCCCAGCATGTCCTTCTCCCCCAGGTCGCCCGGTGCCGCCGCCGCGGCGGCACCCAGCACGGCACCCGCCGCGCCGGTACCGGCGAGGGCGAACGGCAGGCTCGCCGCGACGCCGGCCTTCAGGGCCCGGCCGGGGCGCAGGTCGAAGAGGTTGATCAGGTTGGCGGTGCCGCCGATGAGCGCGCCGTTGAGGCCGATGTCGACCAGGTGGCCGAACGCGCTGCGTGCCGTGCGGGGCGTGCCGACGGCGGACGCCAGCAGCGCGGAGCCGGAGATGCCGAGCACCTTGAGGCCGCCCGTGGTCAGCCGGCCCTCCTTGAGCGCCCCGAGGTGGCCGCGCAGGCCCTTGGTGCGGGTGGCGGTGTCCTCGGCGAGGTCGTCGTAGAGGCCGAACGCGCCCGCGGCGGCCGTGGCGAACGCCGTCGCGCCCGGGGCGGTGCCGCCCCCGACCGCCGCGCCGGCCACGAGACCGGCCGTGACCGCCGGCCCCTCCAGCAGGCTGATCGGCTCGCCGCGGTGGTTGGTCCGCGTCCACGTGTCGTCCCCGCCGAGGGAGCCCCCGGCGACCTTCTCGTCGAGCTTGCGGCGCGCGAACGCCGTCGCGATCCCGGCCACGACGCCCGCGACGGTGAACCTTCCTGCACCCATGACTACCCCTCGGTCCGTGTATCGGTCTTTTCGCTGCCCGTGCCGGCTCGGCCTCTGCTCGTACCTGCTCAGCCCGCGGTGTCGCCGACGGTGTCGCCGGCCGTGTCGTCCGCGGCGGGCGGCAGCACCGCCGTCGCGTCGTCCTCAAGGCCGTACTGCCCGACGACGCCGTCCAGGCGCGCCGCGACTGCGAGCGGGACGTTGATGCGGCCCACGAGCCGGTCGACGCCGCTGACGGTCGTGACCACCGCGGCGATGTCCTCGTCGTCGCGCACCGCCTGCACGGCGTCGCCCGGGTCGTCCGTCGGGCCGGCGAGGATCGCCGCGCCGGTGACCTCCTGGGCCGCCAGCGTCACGGCCGTCCACACGTCCGGCGTCGGCTCCGCCTCCTCGGTGGTGCCGTCCGCCGTCTCCTGCGGCTGCCCGGCGGGGCCCACGAGCAGCACGAGCGCCTGCGCGGCCTCCGTCTGCTCGTCGCCCGGCTCCGCGAAGCCGAACCGCTCCAGCTGGGCCTCCAGGTCGGTGGCCTGCGAGCTGCGGTCGGCGCCGCCGTCGCTGCCGGTGAGCGAGAGGGCCAGCGCCGCGCCGAGCAGGGCGTTCGGGTCGTCCGTCTCGGGGACCGCGGAGCCGAGGTTGACGCGCAGCCCCTCGGCGACGGTCTCGCGGGTCGACTCCTCGGCGGGGTCGGTCCACGCCTCCGTGAGCTCCGTCTTGGCCACGACCGAGGCGCCCGCGGTGTCGAGCTGGTTCAGCACGCCGTCGTGCACCTCCTGCGAGACCTCGCCGAGCTGCACCACCGCCACGCGCTCGCCCTCGAGCGAGCCGGAGACCAGGCGCGTGCCCACCGCCTCGATGTACCGCTCGTCGCCGTCCAGCGCGCCCTGCGTGGCGTCCAGCTCGGTGCGCAGGTCGGTGCGCTCGGCACGCAGCGCGTCCACCTGTTCCGTCAGCGTCTCACCGATCGCCCCCTGCAGCGGGCCGGCGCCGAGGATGATGCCGACGGCGAGGGCGAGGAAGACGGAGATGAGCGAGACGAGGTGGTATCGGAAGTCGATCACGGTGGGAAGGAGTCCTTAAGCATGTTCCGGGCGGTGGGAGGCCCGGTGTCAGGTCGGGGCGGCGTGCTTGCGGGAGGCATCCTCGCAGGTCAGCCGCCGAAGAGGTTACCGATCCAGGACACGACGTCGTCGAACCGTGCCCCCATCAGTCCGAAGAAGGTCTGGCCGGCCGACGTCGAGGCCAGTGCCGCGAGCACCGCCGCGACGCCCGCGCCCGACAGCAGCGTGAGCTGGGTGTTCGAGATCCGCGTGCGGTACAGCCGGGACACGCCCTTGGCGTCGACCAGCTTGCCGCCGACCCGGAGCCGGGTGAGGAAGGTGGAGGCCATGCCCGAGCGCCCCTTGTCGAGGAACTCCACGAGGGTCGCGTGCGTGCCGACGGCGACGATCAGCTCGGCGCCCTTGTCGTCGGCCAGCAGCATGGTGATGTCCTCGCTGGTCCCCGTGGCGGGGAAGACGACGGGCTCCACGCCGAGCGCCTTGACGCGCTCCAGCCCGGGCGCCTTGCCGTCGCGGTAGGCGTGCACCACGATCTCCGCACCGCAGGCCAGCGCCCGGTCGGAGACGGAGTCCATGTCGCCCACGATCATGTCGGGCTGCCAGCCCGCGTCGATGATCGCGTCGGCACCGCCGTCCACGCCGATCAGGACGGGGCGGTTCTCCCGGATGTAGGACCGCAGCTGCGCCAGGTCCTCCCGGTAGTGGTAGCCCCGCACCACGATCAGCACGTGCCGGCCGTCGATGTGGGTCCGGATGTCCGGCACGCCGACGCCGTCGAGCAGGAGGTCCCGCTCGCGGCGCAGGTACGTCATCGTGTTCTCGGCGAACCGCTCGATCTCGGCCGACAGGCCCTCGCGGGCCGCGGCCATGTTCGCGGCCACGGTGCGCGGCGTCTGGTACGTACCCGTGGCCACGACCTCGCCGTCGACGACGACCTCGCCGCCCACGATCTCGACGTCGGCGTGCTCGTCGATCGTCATGACCGACGGCCCCAGGTCGTCCACCAGGACGATCCCGGCCTCGACCAGGATGTCCGGGCCCGTGTTGGGGTACCTGCCGGACGTCGACGGGGCGGCGTTCAGGACGGCGACGGGCGCGGCCGACACCAGGGCGTCGGCCGCGACACGGTCGATGTCGACGTGGTCGATCACGGCGACGTCGCCGTGGTTCAGCCGGGACGTGAGCTCCTTGGTGCGCGCTCCGATCCGGGCGGGACCGTGCGCCACGGCCTGCGGCAGCACCGGGGCCTGCTCGGCGGCACTCTTCGCTGCGCCCTTGTCGGCGCGCTTCTCGGGTCGGGAGATCAGCTTCATCCGCTCTATCGTCCCACGACCGAGGACTCCAGGAGCTCCAGCGCGTGGGTACGCGCCGTCTCCGAGTCGTCCTGGCCGGACAGCATGCGCGCCAGCTCGCGGACGCGTGCGTCCGCGGTGACCTCGCGCACGCCCGTGACCGTGATCATCCCGTCGTCCCCGTCGCTCGCGCCGGCCTCGCCGTCCGAGCTCTTGGTGACCACGAGGTGGGCGTCCGCGAACGCGGCGACCTGGGCCAGGTGGGTCACGACGACCACCTGGGTGCTGCGCCCGAGCTGCGCGAGCCGGCGGCCGACCTCGACCGCCGCCCGGCCGCCGACCCCGGCGTCGACCTCGTCGAAGACGAACGTGCTGCGCGGGGTGTCGGCGGTGCGCGCCGCGGCCGCGCCGCCCGACGTCGCCAGGGCGACCTCCAGGGCGAGCATCACGCGGGAGAGCTCACCGCCGGACGCGCCCTTGCCGAGCGGGCGCTCCGGGGCGCCCGGGTGCGGCACCAGCAGGAACGTGACCTGGTCGGCGCCGAACGGCCCCGGCTGGTCGAGCAGGTCCACCGTGACCACGAGGTGCGCGCCGCCCATCGCGAGGCCGTGCAGCTCGCTCGTCACGGCCTCGGCCAGCTCGGTCGCGCCGCGGGTGCGCTCGGCCGTGAGGATCTCCGCCAGCCGGGCCAGCTCGCCGTCCAGCTCGGCCACGCGGGCCCGCATCGAGGTGAGGCGGTCGCCGCCGTCGTCCAGGTCGAGCAGGCGCAGGCCCGCGTCGCTGGCCCACTGCAGCACCTCGTCGATGGTCTCGCCGTAGGACCGGGTCAGGGCGTTCAGCTCCGCCATCCGGTTGTGCGCCGTCTCCAGCCCGGCCGGGTCGGCCTGCAGGTCGTCCACGTAGGCGGCGACGTCGGTCGCGACGTCCGACAGCAGGTAGCCCACCTCGGCGAACCGGGTGGCGAGCACGCCGAGCGCGGCGTCGGAGTGCGCCGCCGCGTCCAGGGCGCGCCGCGCCCGCTCGACCAGCGCGATCGCGTTCTCCCGGGCGCCGTCGGCGTCCTCGCCCGCGACGGCCTCGTGCGCCTCGGTGGCCGCCGTGCGCAGGCCCTCCGCGTTGGACAGGCGCTCGATCAGCGCCTGCAGCTCGACGTCCTCGCCGCTGACCGGGTCGACCCGCTCGATCTCCTCCAGGCCGATGCGCAGCAGCTCCACCTCGCGGGCCCGCTCGGCGCCGCGCGCCTCCAGGTCCGCGATCTCGGTCAGCAGGCCGCCGCGCTCGCTCCACGCGGTGCGGTAGGCGGCCAGCACGCGCTGGTGGGCGGGGCCCACGAACGTGTCCAGCGCGTCGCGCTGCTTCGCGGAGGTGCGCAGCCGCAGCTGGTCGGCCTGGCCGTGCACGGTGAACAGGTCCTCGGCGATCTCCGCGAGCACGCCCTGCGGCACGGCACGGCCGCCCAGGTGCGCGCGGGAGCGCCCGTCGGCGATGGTCCGCAGGATCACGACGGTGCCGTCGTCCTCCACCTCGCCGCCCGCCTCGTCGACGCGGCCCAGCACGGCGTCGCGCCCGGAGACGCGCACCCGCCCCTCGACCGCTGCCGACGACGCGCCCGGGCGCACCGACTGCGGGTCCGCCTTGGCGCCCATGAGCAGGTTCAGCCCCGTGAGCACCATCGTCTTGCCCGCGCCCGTCTCGCCCGTGATGACGGTCAGGCCGTCCGACAGGGGTACCCGGGCCGAGCGGATGACGCCCAGGTTCTCGATAGCGATCTCCTCGAGCACCTGACTCCTTAATTCTCTGTTGTGGGGTCGGCTGGGTCAGAAGGTACATCCTGCCCTGCTGCCTGCCCCGACCCGACACGGTCCCGCCAGCCCGAGACGGGCAGGCTGAACTTCGACACGAGGCGGTCCGCGAACGGCGCGTTCGACAACCGTGCGAGCCGCACCGTACCGCCCTGGCGCACGACGACGCGAGAACCGCGGGGCAGCCGGATCTCCCGGCGCCCGTCACAGGTCAGCACGCCCTCGACCGTCGACTGCGGCAGCACGTCGACCGTGTACCGCGACTTCGGGCCGATCACGAGCGGCCGCGCGAACAGCGCGTGCGCCGACAGCGGCACCATCAGCACGGCGTCGACGTCCGGCCAGATCACCGGCCCGCCGCCCGAGAAGGCGTGGGCCGTGGAGCCCGTCGCGGTGGACATCACCACCCCGTCGCAGCCGAACGACAGCAGCGGACGGCCGTCCACCCCGATCGCGACCTCGAGCATGCGGTCGCGCGACGCCTTCTCGACGGTCGCCTCGTTCAGCGCCCAGCCGACCACCGGCTCCGCGGTGCCCGGCAGATGCACGGTCACGTCGACCGTGGCACGCTCCTCCACGTCGTAGTCCCGGGCGACCAGCCGCCGGACGGCGGCGCCGAGGTCCTCGCGCTCCGACTCGGCGAGGAAGCCGACGTGCCCGAGGTTCACGCCGAGCAGCGGCACGTCCGTGCCGCGGGTCAGCTCCGCCGCGCGAAGGATCGTGCCGTCGCCCCCGAGCACCATCACTGCCTCGGCGTTGTGCACGCCCTCCGCGAGGCGCTTGGCGGCCATGTGGTCGCCGAACTCCTCCGCGAGCGCGTCGTCGTGCAGCGTGTACTCGAAGCCCGCCGCCTTCAGCTCGCGCAGCGCCTCGGCGAGCGCGGCGACCGCCCGGGGACGACCACCATGGGTCACGATGAGGACGCGCCGGGTCACGGTCGGGACTCCTTCTGCTCGGTCTGCTGCTGGACGGTGTCCTGCTGGTCTGTCTGCGTCTGGTCCGTGTGATGCTCCTGCCGTCCTGCCGGCCGGTCGGCCGGGGGTGCGTCGTCCTGCCGCCCGTGCACGACGACGGCCGGCGGCTCCGGCGGGTGGCCGGGCCGGGCCGCGGGCTCGCCGTGGGCCGGGTCCCAGCCCACCGCCGTCTCGACGGCCGCCGCGAGGGCCAGGTCGTCCCCGGGGGTCCAGTCGGTCGCGCCCGCCGGCGTCAGCCACACGAAGAACTCGCGGTTGCCGCTCGGACCGGGCAGCGGGCTCGGCACCACCGCACGCGCCAGCAGGCCCAGGCCCTCGGCGGCGCGCAGCACGGTGGTGACCGCCTCGGCGTGCAGCGCGCGGTCGCGCACCACGCCGCCGCTGCCGAGGCGCTCGCGCCCCACCTCGAACTGCGGCTTGACCATCAGCAGCGCCTGCGCCCACGGGCGCAGCACGGCCGCGACGGCGGGCAGCACGACGGTCAGGGAGATGAACGAGAGGTCGGCGACCACGAGGTCCGGGGCCCGGGCCAGGTCGCCCGGCGTCAGGTCGCGGACGTTGAGGCCCTCGACCACCGTCACCCGGTCGTCGTCACGCAGCGCCGGCACGATCTGGTCGTGGCCCACGTCGACCGCCACCACATGGGCGGCGCCGCGGCGCAGCAGCACGTCCGTGAAGCCCCCGGTCGAGGCGCCGAGGTCGGCGCAGAACGCGCCCTCGACCACCGGTCCGCCCGGCACGTGGGCCAGGGCGTCGAGCGCCCCGACCAGCTTGAGCGCGGCGCGCGACGCATACTCGTGCTCGGGGTCGGCGCCGGGGGCGACCGACACCTCGTCGCCGTCGGACACCGCCGACGAGGGCTTGACCACCGCCCGCCCCGCCACCGTGACCCGGCCGGACGCGACGAGCTCCGCGGCGTGCCGCCGCGAACGGGCCAGCCCGCGACGAACCAGCTCCGCGTCCACGCGCGTGCTCACAGTCGTCGTCACCACCGTCAGGCGTCACCGCTCAGGTGCGCGCGCAGGGCGTCGTGGACCGCCTCGAACCGGGCGACGTGCTCGGCCGGGGGCAGGTCGTCGAGCCCGTCGAGCGCGTCGAGCGCATGCCGGACGCCCGCCTCGGGATCGGCCGGGCCGGTCGCGGGTTCCTGGGTCTCGTAGAACTCGTCCATCGTGCGTCAACGCTCCACTGTGCTCGTCCGTGCTCGTGCCTGCTGGTGCCTTCTCTTGCCGGCTCCCTGGTGACGGCCCACCGCGCGCGAACCGTCGGCATGCTGCAAGACACGGTACCTGTCGCCTCCGACAGAACCTGGGAGAACTCCGTCAGGTTCTCTGCGGGGAGAAGCGGTACCGCGCAGCCTGCCCGGTCCCCGCCTTCGAAGAGATCAGAGCGAGAAGTCCGGGACCGACGCCGGGTCCAAGGGCTCGCCCGCGTCCGTCGCGGCCCAGGACGCGGCGCACGCGGCGCGGACCAGGTCGATCCCGGCGCCGTCGAGCCGCAGCTCGCCGTCGGCCACCTGGGCCGCCGCGCCGCCGGACACGAACCACCCGTCCGCGAGCTCCGGCGCCCGGTGCGACTCCAGCAGGGCCCGCAGGTCGGCCCCCACGAACGACGGGCGCTCCCCCGGCACGGCCAGCACGGCGTCGCGCGCCGTCGAGACGCCCGTCAGGACGTGCAGTCCGGGGTACCCGCCGCCGCGCGCGCCGGCGAGGTCGGTGTCGAGCCGGTCCCCGATCACCAGCGGCCGGCTCGCCCGGGCCCGCTCGACCGCGAGCCGGTACATGGTGGGCGACGGCTTGCCCGCGCTGTCCGGGGTGACCCCCGTCGCCGACACCACGGCCCCCACCAGGGCGCCGTTCCCCGGCGCGAACCCGCGCGCCGTCGGGAGCGACAGGTCGAGGTTGCTCGCCACGTGCCAGGCGCCGCGACCGACCGCGTACGCGGCCTCCGCGAGCTGCGCCCAGCCCAGCTCGGGGGAATAGCCCTGGGCGACGGCGTCCGGCTCGTCGTCCGCCGACTCCACCACCGTGAAGCCCGCGGACCGCACCGCCGTGACCAGGCCCTTGCCGCCCACGACGAGCACCTTCGCGCCCTCGTCGAGCCGCGTGGTGAGCAGCGCCGCGCACGCCTGCGCGGCGGTCATCACCTCGTCCGGATCGGTCGGGATGTCCAGCCCGGTGAGCTGGCCCGCGACGTCCTCCGGCTCGCGCGACGCGTTGTTCGTCACGAACAGCAGCCGCATCCCGCCCGAGCGTGCGGCGGCCAGGCTCGCCGACGCGTGCTCGATCGGCAGGTGCCCCTTGTACGCCACGCCGTCCAGGTCGACGAGCGCGAGGTCATAGGCCTCGGCGAGCGGGACGTCGCTCGCCAGCAGCCCGGCGGTCGCCGTCACGCCTTCTCCTGCCCGACGTCGGACCGGTCGCCCTCGGCGGCCGGCTCACCCTCGGCATCGGCCGCCTCGGTGTCGGTCGCCTCGGCATCGGCCGCCTCGGTGTCGGTCGCCTCGGTGTCGGCCGCCTCGGTGTCGGCCGCCTCGGTGTCGGCCGCCTCGGTGTCGGCCGCCTCGTCGGACTCGGCGGCACTCGGCTCGTCGACGGCGTCTGCCTCGGGCTCGTCGGCTCCGTCGTCGTCGGTGTCGGGCTCGTCGCTGTCCTCGGGCTCGTCGGGCGAGCCGGCGGAGTCGGCCGAGTCAGCTGACTCAGGCGAGTCTGCCGAGTCCGGGGAGTCGGCAGAGTCCGGGGAGTCGCCGGAATCGGCCGAGTCGGCAGAGTCCGAGTCCTCGTCGTCGTTGGAGTCCTCGTCCGAGTCGTCCTCGTCGTCCGCGAACTCCTCCGGGTGCTCGGCGGCGTACTCCTGCTCGGCGATCGCCGCGTCCTCCTCGACGTCGAAGACGGTGATGTCCCCGTCCGGCGTCTGCGCGCCGATCGCCCGCTCGAGGGCCTCGCTGTCGACCGTCGCCAGGAGCGCGGCGGCCTCGTCGGCCCGGCCCGCGGCCTCGAGCGCCACGGCGCGAGCCTGCACCACGCGCAGCCCGAGGTCGCCCTGGGCGTCCTCGGCGGAGACCTTGTCCAGCACGGCCAGGGCGGCGTCGTGCTCGCCCAGGTCGGAGCGGGCGCCGCTCGCCACGATCGCGAGCTCGATCCGGCCGGTCGCGTCGAGCGTCGCCGCCTCCTCCGAGGCCGCGAGCGCCAGGGCGCGCTCCGGACGGCCGAGGCCGCGCTCGGCGTCCGCCATGATCGGCAGATGCTCCGAGGAGCCGTTCAGCCGGCGGACGGTGCGCAGCTCGCGCAGCGCCTCCGCGAACCGGTTGGTGTGGTAGGCGGCGAGGCCCGCGGCCTCGCGCACGATGTCGATCCGCCCAGCACCGCGCACCGCGGCCTGGGTGTGCTCGTAGGCGCGCTCCGGGTCGACGTCGAGCAGCCGGCCCGCCATCACCAGGTGCAGCCCCACGTACTCGGCGTGGTCCTTGCTCAGCCCGCGCAGGCGCGAGCGCACGTCGCGGTCGAGCTGGCTGAACGAGGCGTCCTCGGCGATCTCCGGCTCCGGGGCGCGGGGAGCGCGCTCCTCACGCTCCTCGCGGTTCTCCTGGCGGGGCCGGTCGTCGCGGTCGCCGAACGAGCGGCGCGGACGGTCACCACCGCGCTCGTCGTGGCGCGAGCGGTTGCCGCCGCGGTCGTCACGGCGGGAACGGTCATCACCGCCGCGGTCGTCACGGCGCGGACGGTCGCCGCCGCGGTCGTCGAACGACCGACGCGGGCGGTCGTCGTTCCCCTGGAACGAGCGGGCACCGCCGGAGTGCCCACCACGGCCGCCGCGGTCGTCCCGGTCGCCGTACGAACGGCGCGGACGGTCGTCGTCGTTGCGCCGGAAGGGGCGGTCACCACCACGGTCGTCACGACGCGGGCGGTCACCACCACGGTCGTCGAAGGACCGACGCGGACGGTCGTCCCGGTTGTCGAAGGAGCGCTGCGGGCGGTCGTCGCGCCCCCGGCTGTCGCGGGCGCCGTCACGGTCCTCGAAGGAACGGCGCGGACGCTCGTCGCGGTTGTCGAACGACCGGCGCGGACGCTCGTCGTCGTTACGCCGGAACGGACGGTCACCACCACGGTCGTCACGACGCGGACGGTCACCGCCACGGTCCTCGAACGACCGGCGCGGACGCTCGTCGTCGTTACGCCGGAACGGACGGTCACCACCACGGTCGTCACGACGCGGACGGTCACCGCCACGGTCGTCGAACGACCGACGCGGGCGGTCGTCACGGTCGTTGAACGAGCGCTGCGGACGGTCGTTGCGGTCGCCGAAGGACCGGCGGGGCCGGTCGTCGTCCTGCCGCGCCGGACGGTTCTCGCCGCGGTCGTCGAAGCTCCGGCGCGGCCGGTCGCCGCCCCGGTCGTCGAAGGACCGGCGCGGCCGGTCGTCCCGGTCGAAGCTCCGGCGGGGGCCGTCGTCGCGGCGCGCGGGACGGTCGCCCCCGCGGTTGTCGCGCTCCTCGTACCGGCGCGGACGGTCTGCGTCGTTGCCACGGTACGGGCGGTCGTTCCGGGCGCCGCGGTCGTCGCGGCCGCCCCGGTTGTCCCGGTCTCCGTACGAGCGACGGGGACGGTCATCGCCGCCCCGCTGGTACGGACGGTCGCCGCCGCGGTCGTCCCGACGCGGACGGTCGCCGCCGCGGTCGTCGGAGGACCGGCGCGGACGGTCGTCGTCGCGCCGGGGCCCGCTGCCCCCGCGGCCGCCGTCATACCGGCGGCCCCGGTCACCACCGCGCTCACCGCCCCGGTCGTCGCGACGCGGCGCGTGGCCGTCGTTGCGGTAGGCGCCCTTGCGCTCGCCGCGGCGGTCGCCCTCGCGGTCGTTCCCCTGGTCACGGGGCGTTTCGTTCACGGTGTTCCCTTCGATGACAGATGCCCGGACATTCTCCCACGGGAGCGGCCGCTCCCCGTGGTCGAGGGACTGTGACGTGCACGTCCACGGGCGCCGCGCATCAGCCCCGGGACGGGCCGAGCAGCTCCTCCGGGCCTGCCCCGCGCAGCGACGCGTCCAGCACCAGCACCATGTGCGCGGTCGGCATGGCGCGCCCCTGCCGGGACAGCGCGTCGGTGATCTGCAGCAGGCAGCCCGGGTTGGACGTGACCAGCAGCTCGGCGCCGGTCGCCGCCACGTGCGCGGCCTTGCGGTCCCCCAGCTCGCGCGCCGGCTCCGGGTTGGTGAGGTTGTAGATGCCGGCCGACCCGCAGCACATGTCGCCCTCGGCGATCTCCCACGAGCCCCGGTACGGTCGCGAGCACCGTGCGCGGCTGGGCCTTGACGCCCTGTGCGTGCCGCAGGTGGCAGGCGTCGTGGTAGGCGACGGTCAGCGGCAGCGGATGCCGCGGTGCCACGGGATCCAGCTCCGCCAGCACCTCGGAGACGTCCCAGGTCCGGTCCGCGAAGGCGGCGGCACGCTCGGCGTACTCCGGGTCGTCCGCCAGGAGGTCCGCGTAGTCCTTCATCGTGGAGCCGCACCCGGCCGAGTTCGCCACGATCCGCTCCACGCCGGCGTCCGCGAACGCGTCGATCAGCGCCCGCGCGTAGTCCAGGCCCTCGGCCTCCCGCCCGGCGTGCACGGACAGCGCACCGCAGCACCCCTGGTCCGGCGGCACGACGACGTCGCAGCCCTCCGCCGCGAGCACCCGCGCCGTCGCGGCGTTGACGCCGGGGTAGAACTCCCGCTGCACGCAGCCCAGCAGCAGCCCGACCGTCATCCGCCGCTCCCCGACGGCGGGCACGCGCGCCGGCACCGGGATGCGCGGGCCCACGGGCGGCGCGATCGCCTCCATCGTCGCCAGCGTCGGCGAGACCCGGGCCAGCACCGGCCGCACCAGGCGCGACAGCCCCGAACGCTGATAGGCCGCAAGCAGCGGGAGCACGCGCCGCAGCCGCCCCGGCCGCGGGAACAGCGCGAAGACCGCCGACCGCAGCAGCCGCTGCCCCCGCGTCCGGTGCTCGGCACCGCGCCGCTCGACCTGCTGCCGTGTCGCCTCGACGAGCCTGTCGTACCGCACCCCCGACGGGCACGCCGTCACGCACGCCATGCAGCCGAGGCACGCGTCGACGTGCTGGACGAGCGCCGGCGACATCGGCTCCCCCTCCAGCCCCTGCTTCATGAGCTGGATCCGGCCGCGCGGCGAGTCCATCTCCTCGCCCCACAAGGAGTAGGTGGGGCACGCGGGCAGGCAGAACCCGCAGTGCACGCAGTCGTCCACGAGCTCCCGGGCGGGCGGGTGGTGCCCGTCAAAGGCCCCTTGCCGGTTGACCCCAGGCCCGTCGAAGGAGCCCAGCAGGTCCGGCTTCGCCTCCGTCATCAGATGCCTCCCACGAATCGGCCCGGCGCCAGGTTCCGCCCGGGATCGAGCTGCCGCTTGATCGCGCGCATCAGGTCGAGCCCGCCCACGGGACCCCACGCGTCGTGCGCCGCACGCACGTCGCGCGACGCCCGCAGCACGGTCACGGTCCCCTCCCGCGGGCTGGGCGCGGCGGCCCGCAGGTGCCCGACGGCGAGCGCGGTCGCCTCGGGCGGACCCGTCACCGCGGCGTGCAGCGCCCCGGCGGCGGTCCCGCGCAGCGCGATCCCGACGTCGTACCGCCGCTCGGCGTCCCGCGCCGCAGCCAGCAGGTCGGCCACCCCGGTGAGCGTGGCGGTCGCCTTGGCCAGGGTCGGCCCGTTCTGCCCGACGGCGGCCCCCGGCAGCTCGCCCCACCACGACGGCGGTCCGGCCTGGACCCGTCCGCCCAGCAGCTCGGCGGCCGCAGCGGCCCGCTGCCTGACAGCGGCCGTCGTCCCCTCCACCAGCACCGCCACCTCGGCGACGTCGCTCCCCGCGGGCCGGTCGATCTCGACCGCCGCGGGCGCGAGCTGCGAGGCCACCACGTCCCGCGCCCGCGCGGCGACGTCGGCCAGAGGGCCGGAGCCGGTCGCGAAGGCCCGGGCCGGCCGGGCCGGATGCAGCCGGAACGCCGCGCGGACCACCACGCCGAGAGTGCCGTACGCGCCGGTCAGGAGCTTGGCGAGGTCGTATCCGGCGACGTTCTTGACCACCTTGCCGCCCGAGCTGGCGCGGGTGCCGTCGGCGAGCACCACCGTGGCGCCCAGCACGAGGTCGCGGACGGCGCCGCGCTGCAGGCGGCGGGGACCGGACGCGCCGATCGACAGCATGCCGCCCACGGTGGACCCGCCCGCGAGCCGGCCCGGCGGCAGGTCCACCATGAGCTCCTGGGCGGCCCGCCCGACGGTCTCCGACAGGGCGGCGACGGGCAGCCCGGCCTCCGCGACCACGACGAGGTCGCCCGCGCCGTGCTCCACGAGCCGGTCGAGCCCCGTCGTGTCCAGGACGAGGTCGACACGTTCGGGCGGCGCGCCCCAGTCGAGCGCCGTACCGGCCCCGCGCGCCACGGTGACCAGTCCCTGCGCGGTCGCCTCCCGCAGCACGGCCGCCACCCCCTCCGCCGACGCCGGGCGCGCGACCGCCCGGGCGAGCACCCCGTCGACGGTGTCGCCCGGACTCGCCTCCCGCACCTCTCCCCCGTGCTGCCGCAGCGCGTCGCCGAGCCGCTGCAGGTCCGCCATCAGAAGACCTCCGCCACGCCGGACTCCGCCAGGGGGTGCGCGCCCTGGTGCCGCCCGGGGCGCTCCCCGCACAGCCGCGGCGTGGGGAACACCTTGCCGGGGTTGGAGATGCCGTCGGGGTCGAACGCGCAGCGCACCGCCTGCATCGTGTCGAGGTCGTCGGCGGTGAACATGCGCGGCATGTGCTTGGCCTTGTCGGCGCCCACGCCGTGCTCGCCCGTGATGGACCCGCCGTGCTCCAGGCACAGGTCGAGGATGCCGCCGGCCACCGCCTCCGCACGTTCGACAGCGCCTTCGACCGCGCCGTCGAACAGCACGAGCGGGTGCAGGTTGCCGTCGCCCGCGTGGAAGACGTTCGCCACCCGCACGCCGGCCCGCTCGCCCAGCTCCGCGATCTGCCGCAGCACCAGCGGCAGCGCCGTCCGCGGGATCACGCCGTCCTGCACGATGTAGTCCGGGCTGATCCGGCCGACCGCTGCGAACGCGGACTTGCGGCCCTTCCAGATCAGGGCGCGCTCGTCGTCGTCCGCCGCGACCCGCACCTCGAACGCGCCGGCGGCCTCGCACAGCCGCACGACGTCGTCGAACTCCCCCGCGACGTCCGGCGCCGGACCGTCCAGCTCGACCACCAGCACGGCACCCGCCCCGCGCGGGTAGTCGCAGCGCACGGCGGCCTCGGCGGCCTCGATCGCGAGCGCGTCCATCATCTCGATCGCGGCGGGGATCACGCCGGCCGCGATGATCGCGGAGGTGGCGGCCCCGGCGTCGTCCATGGAGCGGAAGGCGGCCAGCAGCGTGCGGACCTCCTGCGGCAGCCGGGTCAGGCGCACCGTCGCCGCGGTGACCACGCCGAGCGTGCCCTCGCTGCCCACGAGCGCGCCGAGCAGGTCGTACCCGGGCGCGTCCGGTGCCTTGCCGCCGATCTCGACCTGCTCGCCGCCGGGCGTCACCAGGTCCACGCCCGTGACGTGGTTGGTGGTGAAGCCGTACTTGAGGCAGTGCGCCCCGCCGGAGTTCTCGGCGACGTTCCCGCCGATCGAGCACACCGACTGGCTGGACGGGTCGGGCGCGAAGTAATGGCCGTCCGGGCTGGTCGCGGCGGTGAGCTGCAGGTTGATCACCCCCGGGTCGACCACGGCACGCTGGTTCGCGGCGTCGATCTCCCGGACCGCCCGCATCTGCGACATGACCACGAGCATCCCCTCGGAGTGCGGCAGCGCCCCGCCCGACAACCCCGTGCCCGACCCGCGCGCGACGAACGGCACGCCGTGCCGGGCGCAGGCCCGCACCGTTTGCGCGACGTCGGCGGCGTCCCGCGCCAGGACCACGACCCCGGGGATCACGCGGTACGCGGCGAGCCCGTCGCACTCGTAGGTCCGCCGACGCTGCCGGTCCGTGATGACCCGCTCCGCCCCGAGCGCCCCGAGCAGCTCACCGACGACGTCCCGCAACCCCGACCCACCAGATCCCACGGCAACCTCCTCGTTGCACGGTCCTCCGTCAGGTCACGGCATGCGGGCGTAGGCCGGGAGGGTCAGGAAGTCGGCGTAGTCGTCGGCGACCGCCACCTCCAGGAACGTCTGCTTCGCCTCCGCGTAGTCTGCCGCGTCACCCGGCAGCTTGGCGATCTCCTCCTCGACGATCCGGTCGATCAGCTCACGCGTGACCTGGTGGCCGGTGTCGGCGAGCGTCACGTCGTTGTGCAGCCACTGCCACACCTGCGAGCGGGAGATCTCCGCGGTCGCGGCGTCCTCCATGAGGTTGAAGATGGCGACGGCGCCGAGCCCGCCGAGCCACGCCTTGAGGTACTGGATGCCCACCGAGATGTTGTTGCGCAGCCCCGCTTCGGTGACGTCGCCCGGTGTGGACGCGACGTCGAGCAGCTGCGCCGCGGTGACCTGCACCTCCTCGCGGGTGCGGTCGATCTGGTTCGGCCGGTCGCCCAGTACCGACGTGAACACCTCCGTGCAGAGCTCGACCATGCCGGGGTGAGCCACCCACGACCCGTCGAAACCGTCGTTCGCCTCGCGGGTCTTGTCGTCGCGCACCTTGGCGAACGCCGCCGCGTTGACCTCCTCGTCGCGGCTTGGGATGAACGCGGCCATGCCGCCGATCGCGTGCGCGCCACGGGTGTGACAGGTCTTGACCAGCAGCTCCGTGTAGGCGCGCATGAACGGGACGGTCATGGTGACGGCGTTGCGGTCCGGCAGCATGAAGTCGGTGCCGCGGGTCCGGAACGACTTGATGACGGAGAACATGAAGTCCCAGCGACCGGCGTTCAGCCCCGAGCTGTGCTCGCGCAGCTCGTAGAGGATCTCCTCCATCTCGAATGCCGCGGGATAGGTCTCGATGAGCACGGTGGCCCGGATGGTGCCCCGCGGGATGCCGAGGAAGTCCTGGGCCAGCACGAACGCGTCGTTCCAGAGCCGTGCCTCCAGGTGCGACTCCATCTTGGGCAGGTAGAAGTACGGGCCCTGACCCTTCTCGATCTGCCGCAGGCCGGCGGTGGCCAGGTAGAGCGCGAAGTCCACCAGGCTGCCCGACGCCGGCCGGCCGTCCACCAGGAGGTGCTTCTCGGGCAGGTGCCAGCCGCGGGGACGCACGATGATCGTCGCCAGCTCCGCGTCCGGCTTGAGCGCGTAGTGCTTGCCGTTGTCGCCCGTGAAGTCGATGTTCCGGTTGACGGCGTCGAGCAGGTTGAGCTGCCCGCCCACCACGGCGCTCCACTGCGGCGTGTTCGCGTCCTCGTGGTCCGCGAGCCACGCCTTCGCGCCGGAGTTCAGGGCGTTGATGGTCATCTTGCGGTCGGTGGGACCGGTGATCTCGCAGCGGCGGTCCTCGATCCCGGGCGCCGGCGGGGCCACGCGCCACGTCGGGTCCTCGCGGATGTGCTGCGTCTCGGGCAGGAAGTCCAGCGTGCCGCCGGCCGCGAGGTCCTCGACGCGTCGCCGGCGGGCCTGGAGCAGCTCCAGCCTGCGGTCGTCGAGCTCGCGGTGCAGGGCCACGATCAGCCCGAGCGCCTGCGGGGTGAGCACCTCCTCCGCGCGGGGTGCGATGTCGCCGGTGATCGTCAGGCCGTCCGGAGTGTCCACGTCGAGTTCCCTTGGTCGATCGGCTCGGGTCCCGCCTAATTCCACGATGCGGAAACCAAATACTTCCTAGTGAAAACCCTAGGTGCCCGACGACGCCCGGTCAACGCGACGGCGCTCCCTCAGCCGCCGGACAGCTCCGCGGTGATCTCCCGCGCCACCTCGTGCAGCACCGGCACGGCACGCTCCCCGAACTCGAACGACACCCGAGCGGCGGGCCCGGACACGGACAGCGCGGTAGGCACGGGCACCCCCGGCACGACGACGGCGAAGCACCGCACGCCGACCTCCTGCTCACCGTCGTCCACGGCATACCCGCGTTCACGGATCTCGCCGACGGCGGCCAGCAGGGCCTCGACGTCGGTGATCGTCCGGTCGGTCGCGGCAGCGAGCCCGGCACGAACGGCGATGTCGCGCACCGCGGCCTCGGGCAGCTCGCCCAGCAGTGCCTTGCCCACACCGGTGCTGTGCAGGTGCACGCGCCGTCCCACCTCGGTGAACATCCGCACGGAGTGCGACGACGCCGCCTGGGCAACGTACACGGCCATCTCTCCGTCGAGCATGGCCAGGTTCGCGGTCTCGCCCAGCTCCCGAGCGACGCGCGCCAGGTGTCGTCGCGCGCCCGCACCGAGCTGACGGCCGGCTGCCTCGCCGAGGCCCATCACCCGCGCGCCGAGCGCATAGCGGCGTGAGGGCAGCCGCCGGGCGTAACCGCGGCCGACGAGGGTCATCATCAGCCGGTGGATGGTCGGCAAGGGCAGCCCGGACTGCTCCGAGAGCTCGCTCAGGCCGGTGTCGCCGTCGAGCGACGCCATGATCTCGAGCAGGTCGAGCGCCCGCTCCACGGACTGCACACCAGGTTCTGCCACGTCGACCTCCCCGTCGGATCGCCAGACGTGTCGCCTGACGGAACCAGCATTCCACAGGGTGGAAGACGCGAGCGGTCTGCGTGCAGGAGGGTCGCCGGCGACCCTGGGAAGTGTTCCGGAAATGCCGAGAGGGGGTGGGAGTCGGTCGCTGTTGCGACTGCTCCCACCCCCTGTCGGGAATGGTTGTCCGGCGGCGTCCTACTCTCCCACCCCGTCACCAGGGCAGTACCATCGGCGCTGTGGGGCTAAGCTTCCGGGTTCGGAATGGGACCGGGCGTTTCCCCCACGCTATGACCACCGTAACCTTATCGAGAACCAGGCAACCCCGACCCAACCACACCCACCAAACACTTGGTGGGGGTTAGGGGGTTGGTGCCCGTGACTCGGGAACCGCATAGTGGACGCGACACGCAATGAAATCTTTTTGACTCGTGTGAGTGTGGTTGTGAAGTTATCGGCAGGTTAGTACCGGTC